>RAYR01000004.1 GCA_003612405.1 bacterium 0.1xD8-71 | reverse complement strand
CGCATTAAAAGAAATCTGTCTTTGGAGACAGAAGATGTGGTTGACTGGTGTAAAATGAAAATCAACTCTGCCAATGCCGTGATTACGCGTAATGGAAAGAACTGGTATGTTCATGTAGACGATGATATTTTAACGGTAAATGCGTATAGCTATACGATTATTACGGCACATAAGGCAAACAAATGAAATTATAATTTATCCTGATGAAGGAGAAACTGCGGTTATTATTCAGCCTGGTGGAAAAATTCCAGAATATATTCACGTAGAAAATTTTCGTACAGGACCAACTGTAGATAGCAAAAATATATGGATACCCCGGACAACTGAAATGTTATAATTGAAGATGCATAAATCGGGAGTTTGTTAAGAGGTGAAAATTTATATGTGGATTGATTATTATAAACTGGCTGATTGGGAACTGGTCAAGGAAGTCGTTGTTGGTGGACTGGAATGGGTTGGGTTTTCAAAAGTAAATACAAGAAAATTACTCTGTATATCATCTCAAAAAACTACTATTATTGACTGCTTTTCAGGCGAAATCCTTGCGTGTAGCTGCGAATACGATGAAGAAGCCACGATTGCATACTGCGATGAATTGCCCGATGAAGAAATTAGCATAGCAGGATACTATGGTGGAAAATTACCTGACAGTTCCGTACAAGGAGATAGCATTAGTGTAACTAAAGAAAATTTAATAACTACGGTGTTGTTTTCTTCTGCTCAAGGTAACGAAAGTATGATTTTTCGTAATTATGGATTTTATACTTGTGGTTTTAGCAGTGATGGGAAATATTTTGTGTTTGCTCAGGATGCAGGAGTTACAGTGCTGAGAAGAAGTAATTGAGTATTATTTAGATAAATTCCGGCTTGTATTGCGATACATAAGGAAAAGAAATGAAATTAGTGGAGGCAAAAGATATGATATTGCAGAATCAGTATCCCATATGTGAATTTGATACCAGTAAAAATCCAATTATTCATCCTGCAAATTTTTTGGCGAAGAGTCTTCCTGAAAAATGTGTTATTACCTTTTTTAGAAAAGAATTGGAACAGTTTGTTGCGCAAAACAATCTTCCTGTCATTGGTTATCTTAACTCAGAAGTGCTGGATATACCCATTTATGAGTATGTATATGGAGAAGACAGACTTTGTATTACGATGGCATTTTGCGGTGCGCCGGGTGCAGCTGTAACGCTTGAAGAACTACATGCGATGGGATGTGAAAAATTCATAATCTGCGGGGGAGCAGGGGCATTGACAAAAGACAGCAAAGTTGGAGAGATTATCATCCCTGTTTCTGCGATCAGGGATGAGGGGACATCCTATCATTATTTAGAAACATCCCGCGAAGTTGAATGTCATAAAGAGACGGTTGAAATGGTTGTCTCGTGTCTGAAACAAATGGGGATTCCATTTACAACAGGAAAGACATGGACGAGCGATGCCATATACAGGGAAACGCCTGATATGATTGCATTAAGGCGGAATGAGGGATGTATAACCGTGGAAATGGAAGCGGCAGCTTTCTTTGCGGTGTCTCAGTATTATCATATTCCGCTTGCCCAGTTATTATATGCGGGTGATGATGTAAGCGGTGCGGAGTGGGATTCTCGAAACTGGAATATGCAAAAGAATGTACGATATGATTTACTAATCTATGCAATTGAAATTGTAAAGAAATTGTAATAAAATTGGCAGAGGACAAGGGGGAAATATAAATGCTTCTAATGCTTGATACAACAAAAGTACATATCGGAAAAGCAATAGCAGAGGAACTGCTTCGCAGTGGTGAAAATGCAGATGGGTTTGAGTTGATCGACACCACGGGGATGCACATTTCGCACTGCGTTGGATGTAATTACTGCTGGCTGAAAACGCCGGGAGTATGTGCCATTCAGGACGATTATGAGCCGATCTTGAGAAAAATGAGCAAAGCTGATCAGGTTTGGTTGATTTCGGATACGCGCTTTGGATTTGTTTCCTGGCAGACCAAAAACATTGTAGACAGAATTATGCCGCTTGTCACCATGTATCTGAAATTTAAAGATGGGCAGATGCGTCATGTAATGCGTTATGATCACCAGCCGGATATTGGGATTATCTATACCGGAGACGGCGACCAGGCTTACCTTGAACGGTGGTGTCAGCGTACTGCGCTGAATATAGGGAGCCGTTCCCTGGGAGTCTTTTGTGATAGCCAAAGGAAGGAGGCGGTTTCATGCATGTTGTAATCATCAATGGAAGCCCGCGGGTACGTAAATACAGCAACACGGAGAAAATCATAGCTGCCTTTGCAAAAGGACTGTCAGAAAAAGGAGGCACCTTTGAAACATATACAATCTCCGATCGAAATACATGGGACATCATTCGGGATGCTTATATCAAAAACGATGAAATCCTCATTGCGCTGCCATTATATGTAGAGTGTGTGCCTGGACTTCTTTTGGAATTTCTGGAAACGCTTCCCAGGAAGGATGAGTATACAAGACTTTCATTTCTTTTGCAAAGCGGTTTTGCGGAAGGGTGCCAGCTTCGCTGCGGCGAGGAATTTCTGGCAAAATTACCAGGATATTTGGGCGTTCGGTATGGCGGCTGTCTGGTGAAAGGAGATAATTTCGGAATCCGGATTTTAGGGGAAGAAAAACAGGCTCAGGTCACAAAACCATATCAGGCAATGGGTGAACTGTTTGCGGAGGGAGACGGTTTCTTTCGTGAGGAAGCAAAAAAATTTACCGGCCCGGAATATTTTCCGCTTCCTGTGCGCCTGATTGTGGGATTGATATTCAAAACCCTTGGGAAAAAGATGTTTCAGAAGGCGGCAGCATCGTGGGGATGCAGTGTGCCGCTTGATGAAAAGGTCTGGGAAGTTTAATGAAAATTGCATTGCAGGAGGACATTATGATAAAAGGGGCAGCTTTGACACTAAGTGTAATATTCATCATTTTAACATTAGCCGGGGCTTTATATGTTCTTTGTAATGACGGAAAGGTTAATGCCGGGTACGCCTGTATACCTATGGTTTTTGCATTAATCTCCCATTCTGTCTATCGAAAATACAAGCAATCTGAAAAGTCCTGATTTGTGGAGGTATTGCAATGAATTCACGGATAGAAAGGCAATTGGCATTTGCCTTGGAAATAGACAAGGCCAAAAATATCTTCAGACAAACGCATCTGTCGGGTAACGGCAGGAACGAAAATGACGCCGAACATTCCTGGCATATGGCGGTAATGGCATATCTATTCAGGGAATATGCAAACGAAAAAGTAGATATTGCAAAGGTAATGCTTATGTGTCTGCTTCATGATATCGTGGAAATTGATGCAGGAGATACATATGCTTATGATGCAGAAAGTCTGCTCACACAAAAAGCCAGGGAGGATGCCGCAAAAGAACGTATATTTTCGATTCTTCCGGAAGACCAGAGACAGGAGTTTATTGCCTTGTTTGATGAGTTTGAAGCATATGAGACGGCGGAATCCAGATTCGCCCATGCGATGGATAACTTCCAACCCCTTATTTTGAATAACAGTAATGATGGCGGCGACTGGCGGGAACATGATGTTACGGCAAAGCAGGTATATACAAGACAGGGTAAAACAAAACTGGGTTCGGAAAAGATATATGAAGTGACAGAGCAGATCATTCAGGATCATATACAAAAAGGCAATTTGAAATCCGAATCGTGAGGGATAAATGATGAATACATATTACATTGGCGGTTCACCCTGTGCAGGAAAAAGCACAGTAGCGGAAATTCTCTCGCGGAAATATAATTTATATTATTTCAAAGTAGATGATTTCCTTGATGAGTATACGAAATTGGGTGCGCTAAAAGGATATCCTATATGTAAAAAGACTGTTACACTGACCCCGGAACAGATTTGGATGAGAGAGCCTGCACTTCAATGTATGGAGGAATTTGAGTTCTATAAAGAAGTTTTTGAATATATATTGGCGGATATAAAAAGCTTCATTGTGAAAATGGAATTATTACAGAAGGTGTGGCGTATGTACCGGATTTAATGAAACAATCAGGTGTACCGCGCAGCAGATATCTTTCCATTACGCCTGCAAAAGAATTTCAGATTTCTCATTTCAGAAAGCGGGAATTTGTGCCATATATATTAGAAGGATGCAGGGATAAAGAAAAAGCTTTTTGTAATTGGATGGATAGAGATGTCTTGTTTGCGAAAGAAGTGCAAAGACAATGTGAAGAGAACAAGTATCTTTCCATTATAAACGATGGAGGCGTAGGAGTTGACGAATTAGTTAATAGGGTAGCAGCACATTTTGGATTTTATTAAAGAGAAGGGAAACTTATGATTACTATTTTTAATCGAAGAGAACTTATCGTGACAATGGATATGAAGCGCCAGTCAGATATCCGGAATATTCTGGCGGATAATCATATTGACTATGTTGTGAAAACAACCAACCTTCAAAGAGCATCGGGCGTTGGAAGCGGAAGAAGCTATATGGGCAGCGTTGGGATTAATCAGGACTATTCGTGTGAATATAAAATATTTGTTCGTAAAAATGACTATGGAAAAGCGGAGGCGCTGATCAGATAAAGTGGAATTTGAAAGCACAAACTGATTTATGCGCAGAAAGCAGCGCAGAAATGAGGGAAAATATGTCAGAATTAACATCCATGATGAATATTGGTAAAGAAATGGAAAGAAAATTAATATCGGTTGGCATTGAATCCTCTGAGAAACTAATTGAGTTTGGTGCAAAAGATGCATTTCTTAAGCTAAAGCAGAAATATCCCAATGTGTGTCTGGTGCATTTATATACCTTAGAGGGAGCAATTCATGATACAGAATATAACAGACTTTCGGAAGATACCAAAAAGGAATTGAAAGAATTTAGCGATTTTCTGAAAAAATAACAGTACTGTAAATTCGCAGGTTGAGAAAGGAGCATGGTTGTTAAAATGGGAATGATTGCATGTTACATGGAAGCGGAGCGTGACTTAATAGAAAATTTGAGGAACAAATCGGACGAAGATTTATTCGATGAAATTGAGGCGCTTGCAGAAGAAAATATGAAGATGTATGATATGGACAAGCTGTGGGATGGACTCCATTTTATTTTAACTGGTGTCTCGGCGACTATGCCTGTTGAGAATAATTTGCTGAGTGAAGCCATTGTGGGGACAGCGATGTTTTCAGATGATGAAGAGGCAGATTTTATTGCATATATTTATCCTGAAAGGGTCAGTGAGATATTATCTGCACTCAATGAATTTGATATCAATAAAGCTCTTAATGACTTTTCACCAAGAAAATTAGCTCAAAACGGAATTTATCCGACCATCTGGGTAGAATCCGAAAAAGACGAGTTAAAAGGTGAATTGACAGAGGCGTTTAATGGTTTGAAAGAGTTCTTCCGTAATATGTGTATTGAGCGTAAAGGAGTTATTGTAAGTATTTATTAAAGGTAACTCCAGGTTTGATTTGGGAGGAGATTTTAAATGTTTCACTTTATACCAGATGAGATTGATTTTTCAAATGAAGAAACGTATAACCAGATGCAAAATCAACTCAGTTTAGCGCTCCAAAGTATTTTGAACAGTGAAAAAATACATTTGAACAGTTGGAAAATCTATTGTTTTTTACGCAATCACGGATGGAACCGTTTATTTCTGAAATATTAAATTTTGAGAGTTTAATCCCTTTTTCCGAATTAAAAAATGGATTTGAGTATGTGAAGAAGCATTAGGAAATGTCTGCTGAAAGGCCATACCCCCAATTGAAAGTTTATTGTGAGATGTGTAATCAGATTGCATGTATTTTTGATAGTCATGATTATTATTACTTTATGAATTACTTTGCGGCCATTGGCGATAAATCTCACATTATTGACAGGTGCATAGCACAAATTGAGAATATTCTTTTTAATATCTTGTGGTGGCTTGACAGCGATTTCGGAAATAATGCAAAGAACTCATATTTTTTGAAATTTGTTCATGAGCTTTCTTCCCATTTGTCTGGAAGCTAAGCGGAACAAATGAAGCGGGATTTCGTGGAGGGATCTGTATTGAAAATTGAGAACAATATTCTAAGATACTATCTTAAAAATGTATATTTTATTACGGGTACAGCTTATGCCGGAAAGTCAACAACAGTAAAAATGCTTGCGGATCGATATGATATGATTTTCTGCGGAGAAAACTATCATAGTACAATATCTGATATTGTGGCCGCACCCGATATGCAGCCTGATATTTGTTTTACCAAAAACCTTACTGACTGGAAAGATTTTGTTCTTCGTTCTCCGGAGGAATATGAACGATGGGTATATAGCACAGGAAGGGAAGCGGCGGAGTTTGAGATAGCTGAACTTATATCAATAGCAAGAGATAGAAAGGTGATAGCAGATACCAATATCCCCATTGACATACTGAAAGAAATTTCGGATTATAATCGTGTTGCTGTTATGCTTTCGCCGCAATCCATGAGTGTTGAGCGTTTCTTTGACCGAAGTGACCCCGATAAACAGTTTATCCTTAATGTTATCGAAAGCTGTGATAACTCCGAAGCCGTTATGGATAATTACAAGCGTGGTCTTGCGCTTATTAATGGTCAGAAGCACTATGATGAATATGCAAACAGCGGTTTTTTTATTGTTGTCAGACAAGATAATGGAAAAGATACCAGAGAAGAGGTGTGTGATGTAATTGCAAGACATTTTGGATTGATTTAGCAAATTTCGGTTTGTCATACCTTGCGACAATCAATGATGATCAGGCACTGCGTGAAAAGACTGCAAAATTATGGGCCGGGCTGAATAATGCTCCCATTCTGCCTGAACATATCAATTGTGAGGGGTGTCGCCTGGATGGGGTTAAAACGGTATATTGCGAGAGCCTTTGCAGTCATGCTCTCTTTAGGAGCAGATTTGTGCGGCATAGCAAGTATAGACAGATTCGCGGATGCGCCGTCAGTGTATCATCCTTTAGATATTTTACCGACCTGCAAATCTGTAATTTCTTTTGGCAGCAGATTTCCTGTGGGCACATTGCTTTGTAAATCTGATATTCCCTACACGAGGGCAAGAAATTCGATAACACCTAAAATGGATGCAATAGCGCTTGATTTTTGTATTGAAATGGAAAAATATCAGGTAATATGCGTTCCCATACCGACGAATGAAAACCAATGGGATAACAATACAGGCAGGTGGCGCTCCATTGTTTCCCAAAAACATGCGGCGCAGGCAGCAGGGCTGGGGACAATAGGAAGGCACTCTTTGTTGATAACACCGGAATTTGGCAGTATGGTCTGGCTGGGTATGGTTTTGTGCGAACAGGAACTTGAGCCTGATGAAATAAAAGAACCGGTTTGCGATCATTGTAATTTATGCGTGGATGTTTGTCCTGTAAATGCCTTGGAAAATCCGGAATTGAAACAACAAACCTGTTGGGAATATGCGTTTGGAGATGATGAAGAAAAACGAACATGGAGAATCACATGTCATAAGTGCAGAGACATTTGTCCATATAATTTAGGAACACAAAATGCTTTTATGCGTTAGAAGCATTTTCGGTTATAGGGAGATACATGGGAGTTTAGATTTTTTCTTCATCAACAAAAATCTCCAAATAGGATTGAATCCTTGCTTTGTGATATAATTCATCCATCAATCCAAATTCCGGGTCATAATATTTCCCGTCATAGTATAAAATCCAATGGCCATATTTGGGCAGCAGAACCTTAAGAATACATACTTTTGGTAAAACAGAAGAGTTATCTGCCTTTGTCATTGTCTTTGCCTGCCTTATGCCATAATGATTCAGAGCCCTCTCGATATCCTTTTTCCCTGTGCCCTTATCGTTATTCATTACGGAAACGACTTCTTCTACCGTTACGCCTGCAAGCATGGCGACACAAGCCTGCCCGCATAAATAATCTGTAGGCTGTTTGATATAATTGATTTTTTGCATGGTATCATCATCCTCGCGTAAATAAAGTTTTAGTGAAACATCGAAAAAGCATCCGCTTTTGTCACACCATCTACATGAATGAACACATCCATATAGGTGATATCATTTTTTACATATTCATATTCAAAGCAGCTGATGATATTCTCCTGGCTCTTTTCTTTGAAATTGTTAGCCTGAAGGTATTCCATAATCAGCTTATAAGCGTTGGGAATCCTTTCAAACGGCTGAATGAATGGCTCTTTAATTGTTATTACAGCATAATCGGCTTCTTTATTTTGTAAAAATGTTACGCCGGGACAGTCTGTCTCGAAGTCATCCGGGATCACGCAGGCTGCAACATAGCCGTGAAGACCAAATCTGTTCTGCTGTTCCTGCGATACAAAAGGGAAATCCCATCCAATCAGTTTCACATCAGGACATATTCTGGTCAGTCCGCTGTTTTTGGCCCATCTGCCTATATAGCCAAGGGAATCGCTTTCAGGATCCGGGGAAATGATCACATAGGAAGCCATCCTGAAAGGCGCTATTCTTTTGAGTTTTATTTCTGAATAAATTTCACCCGGGGCGGATAAGTCTTCTCTTACAAGAGCATCAAGTTTACAGGCAAAAATCCCGCACATCTCCACAAGTCTGTCCAACTCTGGAACGACTTCGTCAGATTCCCATCTTGACACGGTCTGTCTGGTCACATGCAGCCTGTCGGCAAGTTGTTCCTGTGTAAATTTTTTCTGTTTCCGTAAAAAACTGATATTATTTCCAAGACTCATTTTATTGTTTTCTCCGTTCTGGTTGTTATCTGATGGCCATTGCTTATTTACTATTATGTCATAACCGGGCATAGGAATCCATCACCTGTTGTATGCTTTTATCGGTATTTATGCAACATGATATGTTGCTTTAGTCAATAAAACGATGAACAGAAAACTGGTGTTGGGGGCAGCATAAGTTTTCCTTTTGCAAATAACACAATCTGCATACTTTTAAAGCAGAAAAATGGTAGCCATATTTAGCCGTACCTGTATAAAATGAAAGCATAAAACAGACTGACAGGAGGATAATGGCTATGTCTTCAGAGCATAGGAAAAATACACAATCAATGCCGGGCGAAAACTGGATTCGCTGCAAAGGGAATTGTTTTCGGACGGTGGAAGGGGAGAGCAGACGCTGTGAATCCTATGGGCATCATGAGTGGTGCTGTAATTACATGGTAAATCAGAATTTGCCTGCCCCGGAGTTTTTTGAAGTCTGTGATATGTAGAGGAGGCAGAGTATGAAAATTAATGCGGTGACAGATCCGTCCTTTCGGGAGTACGGACAGATTGTAGAGGGGTATGACAAGGAAGAATTGCTTGCGATTCTTCGCAGTGAGATGGAGATCGCAGAGACGATGGCTTATGTGGGGGCAGCAGGAGCGCTTCGTGTGATTCAGGCATTTTATCCGCTTTTGAAAAAGAGCAGTGGGACGGCACTGGTGGTTAGTATTTCTTCTGAAGCCGGCAGTATCGGGACCTGCTATCGCACCGGCATGACGGACTATGCGATTACGAAGGCTGCGGTGAATATGATTACCAAAACCTTATGGAATGTTTGGAAAGATGATGAGGACATGAATATCCTTTGTGTTCATCCGGGCTGGGTCAGAACCAATGAGGGAAATGCACTGGCGCCTTTTGATTCTTATGAACAGGCGGAAACTTTGCGGTTGTTATTTGAAACAAGAAGAAATGTAAAAGACGGGAATCTTTTCCTGACTTATGCGGGGGAAGTGTATCCCTGGTGACAGGCTCCTGTGTTATTTTATAAAATTGTTACGAAAGAAGTATGAGGAAAGTATGGAGATCAGGTAAAATGGAACAGTATGAAAACAGAAAAGCGACTGCACAGATTCGTGTGGTGGATGCAAAAGGAAATGCGGTAAAAGACGCGGAATTTCAGGCTGAGTTGGTGAATCATGATTTTCTGTTTGGTTGCGGGGCTTTTGACGCACTTCCGCTTACGAACGAAAATAAGGGTGATGCGTTCTATGAAGACCGTATGCGTAAATGGCTGGAACTTTATAATTACGGGACCATGTCCTTTTACTGGGGCGCTTATGAGGAAAAGGAAAATGCTCCGGCATTTGAAAGCCGTATGAACGCGTCCAGATACCTGAAAGAGCATGGGAAAACGGTAAAGGGCCATCCCTTATGCTGGCATACCTTGTGTGCGGACTGGCTCATGAAATATGACAATGAGACGATTCTGGACAGGCAGCTGGAAAGAATCCACAGAGATGTCACGGCTTTTGCCGGCGTGATTGATATGTGGGATGTGATCAATGAAGTGGTCATTATGCCGGAGTTTGACAAATATGACAATGCGATTACAAGGATCTGCAAAGAGTACGGGCGCATCAATCTGGTCAAAGAGGTTTTTGCGGCGGCCAGAGCTGCTAATCCAAAGGCAACTCTGTTGATCAATGACTTTAATTTAAGTGACAGGTATGCCGGACTGATTGCCGATTGTCTCGATGCCGGAGTATCGATTGATGCGATTGGACTACAGACTCACCAGCATCAGGGGTACATGGGAATAGAGAAACTGGAAGAAATCATTAAACGGTTTGCAGGTTTTGGCCTGCCCTTGCATTTTACAGAGAATACATTGGTATCCGGTCATATTATGCCTGCTCATATTGTGGATCTGAACGATTATCAGATTCCTGAATGGCCGACTACGGAAGAAGGAGAAAAGCGTCAGGCAGAAGAAATGGAGGAGATGTACCGTTTTCTCTTTGCCCATCCTCTGGTAGAAGCGATTACCGGGTGGGACTTTACAGACGGCGCCTGGCTTGGAGCGCCAAGCGGTGTGCTGCGAACAGATAACAGTGAGAAGCCGTCCTACCGTATGCTGCGGGATTTGATTCATAGAGAGTGGCATACATCAAAAAGGGTTCGGACGGATGAAAACGGCCTGGCGCTTCTTAACGGTTTCCGGGGTACTTATACCCTGACAGGCGAGAAAACATGTGGAACCTTTCATCTCGGCCGGGAAAGAGAAGGTATTACGGTGACATGTTCTCCTTGGAAATAGGCTGAATCATGGCCTCCCGGAATTCCGTAGGAGAAATTCCCTTGACCTTTTTGAAGGTTCGGTTAAAGGAAGAAATGCTGGAAAATCCACATTCGATGGCAATATCAAGGATTTTCTTTTTGGGTCCCAAAAACAGGGTTTCCGCCCGGTTGATCCGTTCTCTGATGAGATAATCAATAAAGGTCATCTGTGTATAGTCCTTAAATAAATGCGAGAAATAGGATTTGCTGATGCCGAGCTGGTGGGCAACGGAATCCAGTGTCAGGGGTTCCGCACAGTTCTGGGAAATATACAGGCAAGCCTCCGCCATCAGTTTGGAAGACTTGTACTGTGTCACCGGATATCCGGTGGTGTGGGCATTGTTTGTATTTACACAATACTGTCCGAACAGGGAAAAGAAAGTAAGCAGCAGGGAATAAATATCGACTTCAGTAAATGGATGTTCTGATTGATGAAGAACATCTATTTTTTTTAATGTCAGAATCATCCTGTCGTTTTCCACATTACAGGGATCATAGGCACAATAGAGTGTTTTGTACAAAATGGGCAGAATACGGTTTATATCATTCATGACAGTGATCAGGTTGATGGGAAACTGGATGATCAGGAAAGAATCTTTAGATACGTTTTCAACGGAATGTAGATCTCCCGGATAAACAATGATGAGATCGTTGGGTTTCAGGACATATTTATTAAAATTGACGGTAACAGTATTCCCTTCCTGAAGACTTAAGAGGATTTCCGCATAGGGATGCCAGTGGATGCTGTTCGCATAGTCTGCATCGATTTTTTTGGAAACAATGATTTTTCTGCCTTCTTCAAAGGAAAGGTCTTCATAGTAACTGTCTAATCGCATAACAGGCAAACCTCCAATATTTTATGTAAACTGCAATATTTGAACTACATATACAAAATTAATAACAGTATCTGAACATGTGAAATATTCACATAAGTTTTTATAAAGATTATCATTTATAAATAAAAAAGGCAACATATTTATCCTTTAAAAATATAATTTGAGAAAAAATGCATAAAACATTTTGTTTTTTTTAATAAAAAAAGCAAAATATTCACATATAAAACAGAGAATATGCAAAACATTGACTGTGCATATTTATTATAATTAATGATAAGAATTGAAGAAAAACTGAATTGCTTTTGACAGATAATGGAAGGGTGACAAATGCGTACTTATCAAATCGGTATACTGGGATGCGGTGTAATCAGCAGGACTTATCTTGCAGATATCCAGTCATTTTTTAAAGAACTTCATATTGTGGCATGTGCAGATGTGGATTGTACATTGGCCCGGAAGCTGGCAGAAGAATTTCATATTGAAAAGGCGTATACCACAGAAGAATTACTACAGGATACAGAGGTTGATATCATCATCAATCTGACGCCGCCGCAGTTTCATGTAGCGTTAAATAAACAGATTATCCGTGCCGGGAAACATTTATTCAGTGAGAAGCCCTTTGCTCCGAATGTGGATGCGGCAACAGAGGTGCTGGAACTTGCCAAGGAGAAGAAGATTCTGGTGGGATGCGCACCGGATACCTTTCTTTCATCGGGATTACAGAGTGTCCGTTATTATCTGGACAGTGGCCTGATCGGAACGCCGTTCTTTGTGACAGCGAATATGACGACCTTTGGAGTGGAGACATGGCATCCGAATCCGGCACCCTTTTACAGGGAGGACAGCGGACCGCTGTTTGATATGGGTCCCTATTATGCATCGGCCATTGTATCACTGCTTGGGCCGGTGGGAAGCATTGCAGCCTTCAGTGCAAAGGCGAATGAGACCAGACATATCTATACGGGAAAGGATGCCGGTAAAGATATTCCGGCAGAATATCCAACCCACTATACAGCGATTCTTCGTTTGCGAAGCGGCGTGGTGGTGAACCTGAATATCAGTTTTGATATTTATAAATCAAATCTCCCGATGTTTGAAATCTATGGTGATGGCGGAACCTTAAGTTATCCGGATCCCAATTTCGGCGGCGGGACGCCAAGGGTGTATCGCAAAGAACAGTATACCGATACGGTATTCCAGAAGTCGGAGGAGGCAATGGCAAGAAAAGAGAAGTTTTATGAACTTCCCGAACTGTTCCCCAGAGTGAAGGACTATTCCCGGGGAATCGGCGTTTTGGACCTTGCAAATGCCATTGAGACTGGAGAAAAGAATCGTGCCAATGGGGAACTGATTCTTCATGTAACGGAAATTTTGCAGGGAATCCGGGAGGCGGCAGAGACAGGGATCTTCTATCAGATGAAGACGGCCTGTGAAAGACCAAGCGCTTTAAATCCTGGGAGTTTTATTGACAGGATTTAAAATAAAGAGTCCTTGGAGAGGGACTATAAACACTACTACTATATAATACGAGGAGAATGAAAATATGGCAGGAGTAGTAGGAACACATCTGGTAGCCCAGGTAGGGTTTATTGTAAAGGATGTGGAAGAAACAAAGAAAAAATGGGCAGAATTTTTAGGACTTGAAGTACCGGAAACGCAGCCGATTGGTGACTATGCTGTCACAGGAACCACGTACAAGGGGGAACCGGCGCCAAATGCATATTGCTGGATGGCATTTTTTGATGTTGGGCCCGGATTACAGCTGGAACTGATTCAACCCAATGAGGAGCCGTCTACATGGAGGGATTATCTGAACGAACATGGTGAGGGCATCCATCATATAGCATTTCAGATTAAGGATTCCAAGGCAAAAGTTGCCAGCGCTGAGGCAGCAGGACTGAAACTGGTTCAGCGTGGCGTATATGGTGACGGCAGCGGAGAGTACAACTATCTTGAGGCGCCAGAGCTTAAGTGTATCGTGGAGCTTCTGGAAAGTTATTCTAAGGAATAAAGACTGAACAGAAACAATCGGATAAGGGGGTGGAAAAGTAATTATGAAATTAGGGGTATCATCACCGCTTCAGCATGAAAGTCCGGCACAGTGGGCCAGGAGGCATAAAGAACTGGGACTGGAAGCGATTAATTTTTCACCGAATTGTGAAGATGATCCGGCTTTGGTGGAAGAATATGTGAGAGCAGCAAGAGCACAGCAGCTTACGATTGCGGAAGTGGGAATATGGCGCAATACCCTGGATCCGGATGAGGATGCCAGAAGAAAGGCCGTTCGCTTTGCTGTTGGGCAGCTGGAACTGGCTGACAGGATCGGCGCCAGGTGCTGTGTGAATATCATCGGTGCCAGAGGTCGCAGATGGGATGGTGCATATAAGGACAACTATTCCAGGGAGACCTGGGATCTGGGTGTGAAAACAATCCGTGAAATCATAGATGCAGTACAGCCCCGCAATACTTATTTTACGATTGAATCCATGCCCTGGATGGTCCCCATGGGGCCGGACGAATATCTTCATCTTCTGGAAGCAGTTGACCGCGACAGGTTTGCAGTCCATATGGATGTATTTAACTGGATGACAACACCGAAGAGATATTTTTACAATGAAGATTTCATTGAGGAATGTTTTGAGAAACTGGGAAAACTGGTTAAAAGCTGTCATCTGAAGGATGTCCGGATGGAAGAAGATTATACACTGTTTTTCCGTGAGACTTATATGGGAAACGGGGCTGTCAACATCCGTCACTTGATTGAGACTGCAACGTCCTATGACAAGGACATGCCGTTTATCATTGAACATTTGAATACGGATGAGGAATATCTGGACAGTATCCGTTATGTGAAGGAGCTAATTAATCAAATTTATTTTAAGAAAGGGAGGCAGGATTGAAAATGAAGGCACGTAAAACAAAACTTATGGCACTTTTACTTACCACATCAGTTGTTTTGGCAGCATGTGGGGACGCAGGAACAGGAAGCGGAAATGGAAATGATGCGGCATCCGGACAGACGGCGCCGGCTGCCGGGGACACAGCAGGTACTGCATCAGGTGCAGCCGATCTGGTATGGTGGGGATGGACGCCCGGTTCACCGCTTAATGAGCAGTATATCGCAAAATTTAATGAAACCTATCCGGATGTCAGGATTACATGGAAACAGACAACGGTTGATGATTATGATGCAGCCATCAAACCGGCGCTGGCAAATGGTGAAGGCGTAGATATCTTTGAAGTATCTGCGGGTTCCGCAAACGGCGGCGTCCAGATTTTTGGCAGTAAGGCGATTGATCTGACAGATGCACTCAAAGGATATCTGGGCGATGATTATGCAGACAAGCTGAATGAGGCTTCTCTTGCCAGTATGACAGTAGACGGTCAGATCAAGGCATTGGGAGTTGGCACCTGTTATGCAGGAAACCTTTGGATCAACCAGGATCTGTTTGATCAGTACAATGTTAAGGTTCCTACCAATATGGCTGAGTGGAAAGAAGCCTGTGCAACTTTTGAAGCCAACGGTATTATCGGATTCGTGCAGGGCGCAGGACAGGGTGCCTTTAATATGGATACCTGGCATGCAATCTGTGACAATGTAAAGCCGGGCGAGTTCACGAAGGCAACCAGGGGAGAGGCAGAGTGGACAGATGAGACATTTGTAACTGCTTTAAATCTCTGGAAGAGTCTGTTTGATGAGGGGATCATGCAGGATGGCGCGCTGGGTATCCAGCAGTATCCGGAGGCTAACAATCTGTTCCTGTCCGGACAGGCAGCTATGATCATGATGGGTTCCTGGTATACCATGAACTGTCTGCCGGATACCATGCGGGCGAATATGGAGGCAGCATCCTCTACGGATGAACCGTTTGCAATGGTTCCGATCAATTTCCCTGACATCGCAGGAACCGGCAATGTTGGTTATGTATTCTGCGATATTGACTATGCGACAGCAGTTTCCACATCCGCAAAGGATCAGAAGGCTGCTACGGATTTCGCTCTGTGGCTCGGCGCATCCGAAGAAGGCCAGCAGATGATCGCTGACTCCCTGAACCTTGTTCCGGTACTGAAATCGGTATCTCCGAACTGGGATAATGTAACATTGGTAAACGGAGAAAAACAAAATGACGCTGTCCAGGCATACCTGACCAATGCGGTAAACAATCCTGATAACCCGCGTTTTGGCGGCATCGGCGCTGATCTGAACCAGGCTATGATGGATGTGCTTGCAGGCGTGGCATCCGGCACCATGACAGCTGAAGAAGGCGTGGCACATTTGGCGGAAGTTCAGGCTGAGCAGTAATTGTATCACTACTGTTTATAAGTAACAGGGGCTTCTTATGGGAAGCCCCTGTTTGGTGGTAGAGGAAATCAGACAAGGAGATATTATGTTGAAAAATGATAAATTATCCAAAAAGACGAGGATGAACGGGTTTTTCTGGATCCTTCCGGCCTTTTTATTCCTTGTTATCATCATCTATTATTCAATCTTTTATACGTTTAATCTCTCGACCATAGAATGGGATGGCTTGAGCCCTGTTATGGAGAGAGTGGGATTTGATAATTTTGCTAAAATGTTCAAGGACAAGGTGTTTTGGAAGTGTATTCAGAATACAATTATTTACTTTGCCATTACCTTTGTAATCCAGAATTTTCTGGGATTTATATTTGCGGCAATCCTACATTCCGATGTGAAATTGCCTACAGTGCATAAATGCCTGATCTTTATTCCAACGATTCTGGCGCCTTCTACGATGGCTCCTGTATTCCGTCTGATGTTTTCACCGCAGGGAATGTTGCAGTCGTTTTTTACAAAAGCAGGTATTCCGATTACGGTAGATTGGCTTTCAAAACCAAATACGGCCCTGTTTGTGCTGATGGCAGTGGTTATCTGGGAATTTACCGGTATGAGTTTTATTCTTTACTATGCGGCAATGAGCCAGATTGACAGAGAGGTTCTGGAGGCGGCACAGATAGACGGCGCCGGGGAACTTCGTATTCTGTGGACGATGGTATTCCCATTCTGTAAAGGAACAACGGTATCCCTTGCCATGCTCGGGGTGATCGGTGCGCTTAAGACCTTTGATATTCCATATCTGATTACTACCGGCGGTCCGAACCATGCAACCGAATTTTTGGGAACATATATATATCGTCAGGGTATACGGCAATCCCATTTGGGATATGCGGCTGCGCTGTCAGTTATGCTTCTGGTGATGGCAGTTGTCGGCGCGTTCCTCACAAACAGAGCAAACAAAGGAGATTCTTGAGTATGATTAAATTGCAAAGTAAAAAGAAAAGAATCCTGTTACAGATCCTGCTGCTTATTATGGTGGTTCCCTATGCACTCCCGCTGGTACAGATGTTTCTGGGCTCTTTGGGCGGGAGAGGGTTCTATAACTATGTGGCAGTCTGGGAGACCGGCGTTGTGCCGTATTATTTTAGAAACTCCATCATTATTTCGGCGAGTGTCATTCTTCTGGTCTATATTTTCAGTATGACTGCCGGATTTGGATTTGCAAAACTGAATATTCTTGGCAAAGAAACATTTTTCTGGCTGATTTTAATTGCCCTGACACTGCCAGAGGTTATCCTGTTAACACCGTTGTTTGTTACCTTCCAGAGGATGCATCTGTTCAATACCTTTTTGGCGGTGATCTTTCCGTTGGCGGCATTACAGCTTCCCTTTACGATTCTGCTGACAAGGAATTTTGATGAAGGGATTCCAAGTGAACTGATGGAAGCGGCTAAGATTGACGGGGCGACCACAGTTGAGACATTCTGGCATGTTATCCTGCCTTTGACGAAGCCTATCGGTTCGGCCGTGATCATGCTGACACTGATTAATTCCTGGAACTCTTATCTTCTGCCGCTGTTGTTTTTGCAGAGTCCGTCCATGCAGACGGTCACATTACTGCCACAGTATTTCCAGGGCGAGTTTACCAATGACCAGACTAAAATCCTGGCGGCAGCTGTGATGACGGCCCTGCCTGAAATTATTGCCTATCTGTGTATGCAGAAGAACTTTGAGAGAGGTATGAGTGCAGGCGCCCTGAAATAAAGAAGAGAGAGACAGGACGACTAGAAAACAGACATATGAAGTGACCAAAAAGTAGACGGAGGTTTGACCATGAAAATTATAAATCCGGTTCTGTCCGGCTTCCACGCGGATCCTTCCATCATCCGGGTGGGAGATACCTATTACATTGCCAATTCGACTTTTGAATGGTTTCCGGGAATAAGGATTCATGAATCCAAAGATCTTGTGCACTGGAATCTTACCACATCGGTCCTTGACCGTGTTGAACTGGTGGATATGAAAGGAGATCCCTGTTCCGGCGGTATCTGGGCGCCTGATCTGTCCTATGCAGACGGTAAGTTCTGGCTGGTTTATACAGATGTGAAGATTGTTGACGGGGCTTTTAAGGATATGTATAACTATCTGACGGTGGCGGAAGATATCCACGGACCATGGAGCGCACCCATTTATCTGAATGGCGTAGGATTTGACGCTTCTTTGTTCCATGATGAGGATGGACGGAAGTATCTGATCCAGCAGACCTGGGATCATCGGGAATATCATAATTCATTCTGCGGACTGACGCTGACGGAATATGATCCGGAGGCCAAACGGCTGAAACCGGAGACAGCGAGAACCGTCTATGACGGAACAGAGATCAAGACGGTGGAAGGGCCGCATCTGTATCAGATGAACGGTTATTATTATATCTTTGCGGCACAGGGCGGGACTACATGGACCCACCAGGAAGTTGTAGCCAGAGCAAAAGAATTGTATGGCCCTTATGAGACGGAGCCCGGAGATCCTTTTATTACTAACTTTGACACGCCGGATCATTACCTGCAAAAACAGGGTCACGGCGCACTGGTGGAGACGCCTTCCGGAGAGTGGTATTACGCATCCTTGTGCGGACGTCCCCTGCATCATGCCATTGAAAATTTCTATGATCCCAGAGGGTGGTGTACCCTGGGGCGTGAAACCAGTATTCAGAAAGTATACTGGGATGAGGAGGGATGGCCCAGAATAGAGGGCGGCCATGGCGGACTTGTGGAAGTGGATGCGCCAAAGGATGCCATTCTGACTGAAGCGCCTGAGACCCATGCAGCCTATGATGACTTTATGGCAGAGAAACTGGACGGGGAGTGGAATACCCTGCGGGTACCCTTCTCCGGACGTATGGGCAGTGTTGGTGAAGGAAGCCTTAAGTTAATAGGGCGAGGCTCTTTGTCAAATCGGTTTGACCTTTCTCTGGTAGCCAGAAGGTGGCGGGACTTTGCCTTCACGGCGGTCACGAAAGTGCAGTTCGATCCCTACAGCTATCAGTCCATGGCGGGGCTTGCCAATTACTATAATAATGAGCATTGGTCGTGGATTTTCATTACCAGGGATGACAATCGGAACCGGGTTATCGAGGTGGCCGAGTGTGACAACGGGAAGTATACATCTGTTCTGAAGGAGGATGCAGTGGTCATTCCGGAGGGAACGGAATGGGTTTGGTTTAAGACCGTTGTAGATCATTTGGATTACTGGTATGAATATTCCTTTGACGGAGAAGTCTGGCATAGGATTCCTGTTAAACTGGATGCCATGGTGCTGTCGGATGACTATGTGATGTCCCATTACGGTGGATTTTTTACCGGCGCATTTGTAGGACTTGCCGCAGTGGATTATTCCGGTTACGAGTCAGAGGCGGAATTTGGTTTCTTTGAATACCGGGTATAGCGTGAGAAGATTTTTACGGCTCACAGAAAGGAAATATAATCATATGAATAAAAAATTAATGGAACATGAGCTGTGTGTGATCACAGGCGCATCAAACGGTATCGCAAGAGGGATTGCGGAACGTTTTCTGGAAGAGGGTGCAGACCTTATTGTTGCTGACTATGATGTGGAGACAGCGCAGAAGATTTATGGAGAGAATCCGCAGGTTGTCGATATACTGAAAGTGGATGCCACCAAGGTGGAAGACCTGGAGAAAATCGCAGAAGCGGTAAAAAAGACCGGACGCAGGGTGAAGGCAGTTCTTCCCATTGTGGGCAACGGTCCCACCAATATGATTCCCGATGTTACTCCAAAAGAGTTTCATCTCACCATGGATCTGAATGTGTTTTCTGCTTTTTTTACAGTACAGAAGGTACTCCCTTATATGTCCGAGAAGTCAGCAATTGTGTTGCTTTCTTCTATTGCAGGCTTTCAGGGCGGTTCCAACAATATTGTTTATAATGCGGCGAAGGCGGCTGTTCGTTCCATGGCGCGCTCCTTTGCCGGAGAGCTGGCATGCAGGGGCATCCGTGCCAATGCGATCAGCCCGGGCCCTACGGAAACCAAAGGATTTACGGAATTTATCAATGAGAATGATGAGGCCAGAAACGGCATTATCGCCAATATACCGCTGGGTCATATCGGCCAGCCCAAAGAGATTGCGGCCATTGCCCTGTTCCTGGCTTCCGATGAGGCGTCCTATGTGACAGGAGCAGAAGTAATTGCGGACGGCGGATTTACCAACAGGTAACACAGAAGTGATAAAAGATATATGGGAATGAAAAACATATAGGAATGAAAGAGGACAAAGACATGGCATTATCCAGTACAAATATCGTTAAAGTAATCGTAGTAACGGATGACCTTGAGAAAACAGTAAGCGCCTATAAGAATCTTCTTGGGACAGGCGCTGCACCGGCAGAGGAGGCGGAGCACATGCAGGTTCGCACACCTTTTACGGTATATAAAGGAGAACCCATCACAGATACGCCCATGAAAGTGGAGAGCGTTTTCAGTGACAACTTCTGGTTTGAAATCATTCAGCCCCTTGGCGACAATGATCCCTGGGCGCAGTGGCTCAAAGAGCATGGCACATCCATTTGTTCTATCTGCCTTCTGACAGACGGGCCTTTGGAGAATGATGAAGAAGTTATGAAAAATGCCGGCTATGAATCGGTTTTCAAACAGGAAAAGGGATATGAGGCCTATGAATACTTTGATGCAGCCAAAGATATGGGTGTACTTGTAGAGGTCAAAGAGCATTATTGATTATATAATAACCAGGGCTGATAATCCGGAGAGGAATATCAGCCCTGGTTGTTTTTTATTTTTTCGCGGCGGCCGAGATTGCGGCCCGCTTTCTTAAGGTAGGATCCAGAATCTTCTTGCGGATCCGCAGGCTTTCCGGGGTCACCTCCAGCAGCTCGTCCGTGTCAATAAATTCAAGAGCCTGTTCCAGGCTTAAAACCTTCGGCGGGGTGAGGCGCAGCGCTTCATCCGCACTGGAGGAACGGGTATTGGTGAGCTGCTTTTTCTTGCAGACATTTAACTCGATATCCTCACCGCGGCCATTCTGCCCGACGATCATACCGGAGTAGACTCTGGTGCCGGGACCGATGAAGAGGGTGCCGCGTTCCTGGGCGTTAAAGAGGCCGTAGGTGATGGCCTCGCCTGCCTCGAAGGCAATCAGGGAACCCTGTTTGCGGTACTGGATGTCGCCCTTGTAGGGGCCGTAACCGTCAAAGATGGTATTCATGATGCCGTTGCCTTTGGTATCTGTCATAAACTCGCCGCGGTAGCCGATGAGGCCGCGGGAGGGGATGGAGAATTCCAGGCGGGTGTAGCCGCCGGAGGCTAACCCCATGTTTTTCAGTTCGCCTTTGCGCTGGCTCAGTTTTTCGATGACGGTGCCGGAGAATTCTTCCGGCACATCCACATAGCATAACTCCATGGGTTCCAGTTTTTTGCCGTTTTCATCTGTCTTATATAATACTTCCGCCTTGCTGACCGCAAACTCGTAGCCTTCCCGCCTCATATTTTCAATCAGCACGGACAGATGCAGTTCGCCGCGGCCGGAGACCTTGAAAGCCTCGGTAGTCTCCGTTTCCTCCACCCGCAGGGATACGTCCGTATTGAGTTCCCGGAACAGCCTGTCGCGCAGGTGACGGCTGGTGACATATTTGCCTTCCTTTCCCGCCAGGGGAGAATCATTGACGATAAAGTGCATGGCGATGGTGGGTTCCGAAATCTTCTGGAAAGGAATGGGCTTCGGTTCATCGGGGGAGCAGAGGGTATCGCCGATGTGAATGTCGGTGATACCGGAGATTGCCACGATGGCGCCGATGCCGGCTTCCTTGACTTCTATTTTATTCAGACCGTCATACTCGTAGAGTTTGCTGATCTTGACTTTCTTTTGTTTGTCCGGTTCGTGATGGTTGACAATGACCACTTCCTGATTGACTTTGACGGAACCGTTGTCTACCTTACCCACACCGATACGGCCCACATACTCGTTGTAGTCGATGGTGCTGATCAGCACCTGGGTGCCTGCATCGGGGTCACCCTGGGGTGCCGGGATATGCTCGATGATGGTGTCAAAGAGAGGCGTCATATCGCCACCTTTTACGGTAAGCTGTGTGGTGGCTGTACCGGTTTTGGCTGAGGCGTATACAAAAGGACAGTCTAACTGTTCGTCGTTGGCATCCAGATCCATGAACAGTTCCAGAACTTCATCTACCACCTGAATGGGTCTGGCCTCCGGCCGGTCACATTTGTTGATGCACACGATGACTGATAAATTCAGTTCCAGTGCTTTTTTTAATACGAATTTGGTCTGGGGCATGGGACCCTCAAAAGCATCCACGACAAGAATAACGCCGTTGACCATCTTTAGGACACGTTCCACTTCACCGCCGAAATCAGCGTGGCCGGGAGTGTCAATGATATTGATTTTGATTCCTTTATAAGTGACGGCGGTATTCTTGGAGAGAATCGTGATACCGCGCTCTTTTTCGATATCGTTAGAGTCCATGACCCGCTCTGCCACTTCCTGATTCTCCCGAAATACGCCACTTTGTTTCAATAACTCGTCCACTAGGGTAGTCTTTCCGTGATCCACGTGGGCGATAATCGCTATATTTCTGACATCTTCTCTTGTCTGTTTCATGTTCTACCGTGCCTTTCTCGAACTTGTGTAACTGTTTTTCCATCCTTAAACTTGGACATTATATCACTAGTTCCTTTTTCTTGCAAGAGTCTGGGAAAATGTGATAGAATAAAACAAATCCATGGCATCCGGCGCGACCATTAACAGTTCTATTTTCTCTCTTAATCCTATATATTGATAATACAATACTAAAAGGGATTCCTGCGATCATGCAGTGTAGAAGGGAGAAAAAACATGACAGATAAGGTAATTGAAAACAACCAGGTGGCGATTATGGGGGAAATTGTAAGTGATTTTACCTTCAGCCACGAGATTTTTGGAGAGGGATTCTATATGGTAGATATCAGCGTAGACCGGCTCAGTGAGTCAACTGATATCATTCCGGTGATGGTGTCTGAGCGTCTCATTGATGTGAATGAGGACTACAAAGGCATGAAAATCTGTATCACAGGGCAGTTTAGATCCTACAATAGACATGAGGAGAGGAAAAACAGGCTGGTGCTGTCTGTTTTTGCAAGAGAGATTGAATTTGTAGAGGATATCGGTGAGGGCGCGAAGACGAATCAGATCTTTCTGGACGGTTATATCTGTAAGGAGCCAATCTATCGCAAGACACCACTTGGCAGAGAGATTGCCGACCTGCTTCTTGCGGTCAACAGGCCCTATGGCAAATCCGATTACATACCCTGTATCTGCTGGGGCAGAAATGCCAGATTTGCCAGTAACTTTGAGGTGGGCAGCCGTTGTGCCATCTGGGGCAGGATCCAGAGCCGTGAATATATGAAGAAGTTATCGGAAGAGCAGTTGGAGAGGCGCATCGCCTACGAAGTCTCCGTCAGCAAGCTGGAGATGGTGGAAGATGAGTGATGAACCTGAAGGATGCCTCAATCCCTCGAGGTATTCCTGGTGTAGTGTCTGACCTGAAATAAAAAGTTGCACAAAGCGACCAGTTGTGCTATGATATGCAAACGTAGGTTTTATAAGGAAACGGACATGAGGTATCTATATGGGAAAAGGCATGATTCAGATCTATAGCGGTGAAGGTCATGGGAAATCCCCGGCGGCGCTGGGCAGAGCGGTTCAGGCGGCTTGCAGGGGAGAATATGTGGTGATTATTCAGTTCCTGAAGGGAAGAGGATTGGCAGAATCGGAATTTGTGAAGCGCCTGGAACCGGAGATTAAGATATTCCGCTTTGAGAAATCGGTGGAAGATTTTTCACTGTTATCAGAAGAACATAAGGCGGAGGAAAAGCAGAATATCCGTAACGGCCTTAATTTTGCCAGAAAGATATTGAATACTGGAGAGTGCTCCCTGTTAATTCTGGATGAGGTGCTGGGACTGATTGATAACGAGATTACTACGGTGGAGGAACTTAAGACACTTCTTGCCGGTAAACCCGAGGAGATGGAGATTATCATGACAGGGATTGCCCTGAATGACGAGGTGTGTGCACTGGCGGATAATGTGACGAAAGTGGAGACCATGTATTTTAAGATCTGGGAATAGGCATGGGCACATACACCTGTTGGGGCATCTTTTGATTGACAGAAAGAAGCCTGAGTGCTATTATAATTTCAATATTATAGAGTTTGATAGAGGTTGCGTTTTTTATCAGTAGAGATGCGGATGCGGCAGGCGCAAAAGAAGTATCAGGAAAGGAAAAGACGCCGAAAGGGGAGGCACCTGTTCGTCTCTGCCTTGGGCATACAGTTAAGAGCTGTATGACTGTCATCTTTTGATGGGGCGCTATCCAGACCAGAAATGGCAGATTATGAAGACTGGCCCTGTGTGGTCAGTCTTTTTTTAAGACAGGGGCGTTCCGGAAAACCACATCATAGCGGGAGGAAAGTATATGGCAATTTTTAAAGGGGCGGGTGTCGCTATCGTCACACCCTTTCATGAGGACGGCAGTATTCATTATGAGAAATTTGCGCAGCTGGTAGAGGATCAGATTGCGGGCGGTACAGACGCGATCATTGTCTGCGGCACCACAGGTGAGTCTTCTACATTGACCCATGAGGAACATCTGGATCTGATCCGGTTTTGTGTGGAGACAGTAAAAGGCAGAGTACCCGTGGTGGCCGGAACGGGATCGAACTGTACGGAAACAGCGGTTTATCTGTCGAAAGAAGCGGAGAAATACGGTGCGGATGCACTGCTTCTGGTGACGCCATATTACAACAAGGCCACCCAGAACGGATTGTTTGCTCATTATAAGAAAGTGGCAGATTCGGTGAAACTGCCGATTATCCTGTACAATGTGCCCAGCAGGACAGGATGCAATATTATGCCGCAGACGGCGGTGCGGCTGTGTAAGGAAGTGGAGAATATCGTAGGTGTCAAGGAAGCCAGCGGCAATATCTCCCATGTTGCGAAGCTACAGTCTCTGGCGGACGGCAAAGTGGATGTATATTCCGGCAATGATGATCAGATCGTACCGATCCTTTCCCTCGGCGGCAAGGGCGTTATCTCCGTATTATCCAATGTGGCGCCCAGACAGACCCATGATATCTGTCAGAAGTTCTTTGACGGCGATGTGGAGGGCAGTATGAAAGAGCAGCTTCGCGCGATTGATCTGTGCGATGCACTGTTTTGCGAGGTAAATCCGATTCCGGTGAGGGCTGCTTTGAATCTGATGGGCAAGGAAGTGGGCCCGGCGCGTATGCCGTTGTCCGAGATGGAGCCTCAGAATGTAGAGCGGCTTAAGAAGGCCATGCAGGAGTATGGGATTCTATAGACGCAGAGAAAAAACAAGCGGCTGCGAAGCAGACATTTGTTTTTGGTGCGAGTTTATGGAATTACAGCATCAGAGAATATAATAACCACAAAACGTCTGTTAATGGAATATTTAGCAGGCGTTTTTATGAAAACAGAAAAGCGCCGGCGGCGCGGGAAAGAGGTAGAATATGGTAAGAGTGATTATGCATGGCTGTAACGGCAAGATGGGACAGACAATCTCCGGTCTGATTGCGGCGGATGAAGAGATAGAGATTGTGGCAGGGGTGGATGCGAGAGACGAAGGAAAGAATCCTTACCCGGTGTTTGCGGACATTGCGGAGTGTACGGTGGAGGCAGATGCCGTGATTGACTTCTCTGTGGCGGCAGCAGTGGACGGACTGCTTGACTACTGTGTGGAGAAGATGATTCCCTGCGTTTTGTGTACTACGGGACTTTCCCAGGAACAGCTTGTGAAGGCGAAAGAAGCCTCCGGGAAGGTGGCTGTTCTTAAGTCTGCCAACATGTCTCTTGGTATCAATATGCTTCTGAAACTGCTGAAAGAGGCGGCGGAAATTCTGGCACCGGCAGGATTTGATATGGAGATTGTGGAAAAGCACCATAATCAGAAAGTAGATGCGCCCAGCGGTACGGCGCTGGCACTGGCGGATGCCATCAACGAGCAGATGGACCATGCTTATAAATATGTTTACGACAGAAGTCAGGTCAGGGAAAAGAGAGACGTTAAGGAGATTGGTATCAGTGCGGTCAGAGGCGGCACCATCGTGGGCGATCATGATGTGATTTTTGCCGGGGCTGATGAGGTGGTGACTTTCTCCCACAGGGCATATTCCAAAGCTGTCTTTGGAAAAGGAGCCATTCAGGCGGCAAAATTCTTAAAGGGTCGTTCGGCAGGAATGTACGATATGGCGGATGTAATCGGATAAACTCTGACATAATGTAAGAGTTTTGCAATCATATAACAGAAATAATACGGGGGAGAAGATGGACGAGTTAGAATTAAAATACCTGAAAAGTTTATCCAAACAATATCCGACGATCGCAGCAGCATCCACAGAGATCATTAACCTACAGGCAATACTGAACCTGCCCAAAGGGACAGAACACTTTATGACGGATATCCACGGAGAATATGAACAGTTTAAGCATGTCCTCAAGAACGGTTCCGGTTCCGTGAGGCGCAAGATTGACGAGGAGTTTGGCAACACCTTAAGCATCAAGGATAAGAAGAGTCTGGCAACCTTGGTTTATTATCCCGAAGAAAAGCTGGATATTGTGATGCAGGAGGAAGACGAGAGTTCCATTGAGGACTGGTATAAGATTACCCTGCACAGGCTGGTGCAGATTACCAAGCGGGTTTCTTCCAAGTATACCAGATCTAAGGTGCGAAAGGCACTTCCCAGAGATTTCTCTTATATTATAGAAGAACTGATTACGGAGAAGGCGGAGATTCAGGATAAGGAAGCTTACTATAATGAGATTATCCACACCATCATCAGGATTGGCAGGGCGCCGGAGTTTATCGTTGCCTTAAGCAATCTGATTCAGCGCCTGGTCATTGACCATCTGCATATTGTGGGGGATATTTTTGACAGAGGGCCCGGACCGCATATTATCCTTGACACGCTCTGCCAGTATCATTCGGTGGATGTGCAGTGGGGCAATCATGATATCGTCTGGATGGGAGCGGCCAGCGGTCATCTGGCCTGTATTGCCAATGTGATACGTATGGCAGCCAGATATGGTAATCTGGACACCTTAGAGGAAGGTTACGGCATCAATCTGATTCCGCTGGCCACCTTTGCGCTGGATACTTATAAGGATACGGACTGTGAGGCATTTGCCATCAAATACAATACAGACTATGATACCAAGGATTTAAGCCTTGATATGAAGATGCATAAGGCCATTGCCATCTTACAGTTCAAACTGGAAGGCCAGCTGATCATGCGGCGTCCCGAATTTGCCATGCAGGACAGACTGCTCTTAGAGCATATTGATTATGAAAATAAGGCATTGGTCGTTGACGGAGTGTCCTACCCCATGAAAGATGTGGATTTTCCTACCATTAACAGAAACCGGCCTTACGAGCTGACGGCAGAAGAAGAGCAGGTGATGGAACGTCTGCGTCAGGGATTTGTGAAATGTGAGAAATTGCAGAAACATGTACGGTTTCTCTTTTCCAAGGGAGGACTGTATAAGATTTATAATTCCAACCTGCTTTACCACGGCTGTGTGCCGATGGATGAATCGGGCTGCTTTAATAAAGTGAATGTTTATGGAGAGGAATACAGCGGCAAGGAACTGTATGACGTTCTGGAACATTATGCACGGAAAGGGTATTACGCCCATAATAATCTACAGGAGAAGCTAAAGGGGCAGGATATTATCTGGTATATCTGGGCGGGGCCTAATTCCCCTGTTTTTGGCAAGGATAAGATGGCTACCTTTGAGAGGTATTTCCTGTTGGATAAGGAGATGCATAAGGAGACCAAGAACAGTTATTACAGGCTGCTTGACAATGAGGAGGTCATCAATAAGATCCTGCGGGAGTTCGGGCTGGATGAGTCTCATTCCCATATTGTGAACGGACATGTGCCAGTGGAACTTAAGAAGGGAGAATCGCCCATAAAGTGCGGCGGTAAACTGTTGATCATTGACGGCGGATTTTCCAAGGCGTATCAGGATAAGACCGGTATAGCGGGCTATACCCTGGTGGTCAATTCCTATGGGATGCGCCTGGTGGCTCATGAACCCTTCGAGTCCACGGAATCGGCAATCCTGCATGAGTCGGATATCTTCTCTGATTCGATTATCTTAGAGACCACATCGCTTCGGCAGAAGATAGCGGATACGGAAATCGGTATGGAACTGCGGGAGAGCATCCATCAGCTGGAGGAACTTTTACAGGCATACAGGGATGGTATTCTGATTGAAAAAGGTGTTTAAAAAATTCCCAGACGTTATCACAGCGTCTGGGAAATTTTGCGTTCTTATCGAACTTTGGAATTTGTGTTGTTATTGTTGTCTGTGCCTGTCACATCATCCACCATGTTTTCAACGCCTGTAGCGGCATCGTCAATGATATCGGAAGCAGCGTTGCCGGCGTCATCAATGGCATTGCCGACAGCGTTTCCTACACCGCCGTTGTTGGTAGTATTGTCGTTGTCTCCGGCTGTGACATCATTTACATTGTCGTTATTGCCGGTTCCGGTGGTGTTATCGTCTGTGAGGCCGGTACCATTATCGGTGGTTCCGGTCATATCGTTGTTGGTAGTACCGGTGCCAGTTGTATCTGTACCGTTTGTACCGGTGCCGTTATCTGTGCCTGTTGTGGTGTCGGAAGTGGTTCCGATACCTGTCTGTGTGCCGTTTGTGTTATTTCCGTCATCGGCATTTGTGTTTCTGTTACCACAGGCAGTGATCATGGACATGGTCAGTACCATCAGAGAAACAAATAGTAATGCTCTTATCTTTTTCATGGTTTCACTCCTTTACATGAATTGCTGATATTGAAACAGAATGTTTGGTAAACTTCCTGTTCTTATGTTATTATGTCTGTTAGATGATAAAATATTCGCCATATATTTAGTAGAATCATAGAAAGATATTATGCAGAAATGGAGAAAATATGGAATTTCGCCCTTGTATTGATATTCATAACGGCAGTGTCAAGCAGATCGTGGGAGGCAGTTTAAAGGATCAGGGTGATCAGGCCCGGGAAAACTTTGTGGCTCTTCAGGATGCGGCTTTTTTTGCCAGACTTTATCAGGAATACCAGGTAAAGAACGGACACATTATATTACTGAATCCAATTTCTTCTGTTTATTATAAACAAACGAAAGAGCAGGCGCTTGCAGCTTTACGTGCTTATCCGGGCGGGCTTCAGGTGGGCGGCGGTATCACACCGGAAAATGCGGGTGAATTTCTTGATGCCGGGGCAAGCCATGTGATCGTCACATCCTATGTGTTTCAGGAAGGCCGGATACAGTATGACAGACTGCGGTATCTGATACGTACGGTTGGTGCCGACAGGCTGGTGTTGGATTTAAGCGTGCGGGAAAAAGAAGGACACTATTATATTGTGACCGACAGATGGCAGAATTATACGACAGTGGAGCTGACGGAACAGACGATGGATGAGCTGTCCTCTTATTGTGATGAATTTCTCATACATGCGGTGGATGTGGAGGGCAAGGCTTCCGGTATTGAGGAACCGGTGGCGCAGCTTTTGGGAGACTGGGGCAGGATCCCGGTCACTTATGCGGGCGGCGTCCATAATTTTCACGATCTGGAGCGGTTAAAGATGCTGGGAAAGAACAGGGTTCATGTGACCATTGGCAGTGCGCTCGATCTTTTCGGCGGGAATATGCGGTTTGAGGAAGTACTTCGGTTTGTCCGGGAAAATGGGGAAAGACAGATACCAAAAAAGAACCTGTCAATATGACAGGTTCTTTTCTTCTCTAATCCGTTACAACAATATTGCTGATTCTAAATAAAATTCATCATTTATATTTAAGAACAGGCACATCGTGATACTGATTATCGATGTTATAAGTCCGATGGATCTTATAACTTTGTTACATTTACGGCCTGGGGTCCTTTTTCGCCGTTTACCACTTCATACTCAACCTCAGCGCCCTCTTCGAGAGACTTGAAGCCTTCCATGTTGAGTCCTGAATAGTGAACGAATACATCGTTACCCTGCTCATCGGAGATAAAGCCGTAGCCCTTTTGGTTGTTAAACCATTTTACTGTACCTTTGTTCATTATAGATACCTCCAAAAATATTAAAAAGTACGTTGATTGACAACACCCATAGAATAGCATATATCTATATAAATGTAAAGCTTTCTTTTCCGCTTATTTAACGTTTTTTTTAGATATAATATTTTATGTAAACAAGCATTGCTATCTATATGTCATCTGTGGTATAATACGAACGGGATTCTCGAGATATCGGAGGTAATCTTTTTGTGAGTGGAACAGAAAACAGGAAGAGGAGGAGAAGATTTAATTACACGGTAATGGTCTTCGCGGATTCCAGGGAAGGCAGGATCAGGCAGCTTCGTATTGATCCCGGGGTGATAGAATCTTTGTTTATCATTCTGCTTGCCATCATTATCATTCTGGGAATTATAGGCAGCCGCAGGAAGGATACAATCCTTTCTCTGGAATCAGAAAATGCAAAGTATGTTGAAGAGATAGGCGCTCTTGAGCAGGAGAATGAGAATCTTTCTCTGCTCCATGACGAATTGACACAGAAGGTCACCATCCTCAGTGACACTATTAATCAGAAAGTGGAGGAAGAGGAGGCGAAAGAGGAGGCAGAGGCCCAGGCCCATATGCCAGTAAGCTTTCCTATGACTTCTTCTGCATCCATGCAGCAGGCGGATACAGAGGAACCCATGGTTAAACTGACCGGTTTGGAAGGGAACAGTATTGTTGCCTCGGGAGCCGGCACCGTTCTTTCCATCACCACAGGAAGTTCTTATCTGCATTGCGTCAAAATAGATCACGGAAACGGTTATGTCAGTATCTATCGCAATGATGGTGAGGTTATGGTTAAGGAAGGCGACGAGTTGGTCAGAGGATCTATTCTCTATGTAATCGGTGAGGAAAATGCAGAGCTGGGTTATCAGATAATGTATAACGAAAAATATATGGAACCCATGGAACTAATCAATATAGATGGGTAAGTAAATTTCGGGAAGTAATTCCTTTTGGAAATTACTTCTCGAGGCGTTCAAATACTAATTCATATCCGTCATTTCCATAATTGAGAGAGCGGTTGACACGACTGATTGTGGCAGTGGATGCTCCGGTCTTTTCAGCAATTTCAAGATATGTATTATGAGACTGTAACATGGAAGCCACTTCAAAACGCTGTGACAGGGACAGAAGTTCATTGACTGTACACAGGTCTTCAAAGAAATCATAACATTCTTCCACGGATTCCAGACACAAAATCGCCTGAAACAGATGATCCACAGCATCATTTTTGATTTTTTTATTCATGGGAAACACCTCTTACAATACTTTCATACGTTAAAACTTTACAGCCATTATGTATTAATATAACACGGACAGGCTGTTTTGTAAATAATAAAACGGGGTCATAAGATAAAGAAGAAAAGACAGTCACGAAAAGAAATAAAATACTTGTCATGTAGTAATAAAAACTATATAATAGAGTGTAAATATTACACATGTACAGAAGGGGTAAAAATGACAATCAACATTGAAGATCTGCTAAGCAGCATACTGGGCAGTTTGGACAGGATTGAATATATCAGGGCAGAAGATATTCCGGACATCGATCTTTATATGGATCAGGTGACCACTTTTATGGAGTCACATCTGAGAACATCCACCAGAAATCCACAGAATGATAAGATTCTGACAAAGACAATGATCAATAATTATGCCAAGAATGATCTGCTTCCGCCTCCGGTCAGGAAGAAATATTCTAAAGATCATGTACTACTTCTTATTTTTATTTATTACTATAAGGGAATCTTGTCGATCAGTGATATACAGGAACTTTTGAAGCCGATCAAGGAACGGTTTTTTGCGAAGGGATCAGAGTTTAATCTGTCATCTGTTTACGAGGAAGTATTCGGTTTGGAACAGGAACAGACAATAGTGATGAAGGCCGATCTGGAGGAAAAATTCCGGATTGCCCAAAAGACTTTTGCGGATGCGCCGGAGGATTCCCAGGAGTTTCTCAGGCTCTTTTCCTTTATCTGTATGCTTAGTTTTGACGTTTATGTGAAAACGCTTCTGGTGGAGAAGATGATAGACGGATTTGTCAAAAAGAAAAATGAAGGGGAATACAGGAAATCAAAGGGCCAGGAGGACAAAGATACAGCAGTTCGCTCCGGCAGGGAGGACTAGACTGGAGGATTAGATGGGACAGATATGGACAATTGATGATCTGGCAGACAGGGGCTTTGTTGTGGAAGATGGGCTAGAGATGTGTGCCGGGGATGAAGAACTTTATCTGGAAGTGCTTGAGGAAGCACTGGCGGAAGGAGAGGAGAAAATCCCCCTGCTCAGAAGGCTTTATGAGCAGAAGGATTATGAGGGCTATCTGGTGGAGGTACATGGACTGAAAAATGCCATGCGTTCCATTGGAGCGAATCATTTGTCTGAGGCGGCTAAGATACAGGAGTTTGCGGTCAAAGAACAGACATATGAGAAGATAGATGAGAATGTGGAGGCATTGCTTCTGGAATATCAGGATGTGGTGGATACATTAAAAGAATTGTTCCGATCATAAAAGACGCCTGGCGCAAACATGTGCCAGGCGTTAGCTGTTTCTGGGGAAATCTTTATTCTGCCGCCTTTTTGGCAAAGGAGGTATCCACCAGGTCTGCATAGGGAACCCGTTCGTCCAGTTCACCGGATTCTTCCAGGATATTCTGTAAGAGCGTAAAGCTGTCTTCCTCAAATATCAGATCGGATTTCCAGGTATCCTGAGCGGCATAACGGGCTACAATGGTCTCGATGGTGGCAAGATCCGTCTCCGCAAACTGTGGTGAGATAACTTTGGCAATTTCAGCGGGGGTGTGGGTCTGCACATAGTCCATGCCTTTTTGCAGCGCTCTGGTAAAGGCTTCGATCACGGCAGGATTTGCTTCCAAATAGCTTTTCTTGGCACAGAAGGCGGTGTAGGGTACATAACCGGAATCTTCACCGAGAGAGGCTACCACATAGCCGTCACCCTTTTCTTCCAGTGAGGTGGCATGGGGCTCGAATTCCACCGAGAAATCCCCCTGTCCGCCGGAAAAGGCAGCCGCAGTGGCGCCAAAGTCAATGCTCTGGTCTATGGCAAGGTCTGCGGCCGGATCTATGCCGTTCTTTTTCAGGATATATTCAAACACCATCTCGGGCATACCGCCTGCACGGCCGCCAAGAACATCCTTGCCAACGAGCATATCCCACGTGAAATCATCAATGGGTTCCCTGGATACCAGGAAGTTGCCGGCTCTCTGTGTGAGCTGCGCAAAGTTTACCGCATAGTCAGAGGCCCCTTCCTTGTAGGTGTAGATGGTACTCTCACTGCCCATGAAACCGATATCGGCTTCGCCGGTAAGAAGTGCGGTCATGGTTTTGTCGGCACCGAAACCGGTCACCAGTGTCAGGTCGATTCCTTCTTCTGCAAAGTATCCTTCCTCGATCGCTACGTACATAGGTGCATAGAAGATGGAATGTGCAACCTCATTGAGTACTACGGGTGTTTTATCTGCGGTGGAAGATGTATCCTTGCTGCCTCCTGCCTGCGTTCCACAGCCACAGAGTGATACGATGACCAGAACCGACACAAGAAGCAAACTGCATATTTTTTTCATGATCCTCCTCGAATTGCCAGAAAGAAATCTGTCAATCCCTGAAAACATATTTAGTATAGCCTATGCAGGTGGGTGCAAAAAGTGAAGTACCGGCCCATTTAAAAATTTTGCTTTTCTTTTTGGAAAGATGATGGTATACTAATGAAGGTACAAAGTATGCAGGCGTAGTTCATCGGTAGAATACAAGCTTCCCAAGCTTGGGAGGGGGGTTCGATTCCCCTCGCCTGCTCTTCAGATCATAGTTGTAAAGTGTGGAAATGCTTTACAGCTATTTTTTTTGAGAGGTGGCGGAAAGAAAAATGATGTGGATGGCATTGGTCTTATTGTACGGCATCCTGAAAGGTGTTCGTGAGATCGTAAAAAAGAAAGCATTGGAGAAAAACTCTACCATAGAGGTACTGTTTATGTATACTTTGCTGTCTTTTCTGATAGTTTTGCCGGATGCAAAGAACGCAATGGGGCTTGAACCCCGTTTCTATTTCTACATATCCCTGAAATCTTTCGTGATTTTTCTGGCCTGGATGTTTAGTTTCCGGGCTATTAAGAAGATGCCCATCAGCCTTTATGGGGTATTGGATCTTTCCCGGGTGCTCTTTGCCACGCTTCTGGGAGTGATTGTGATGCAGGAAATTCTTGGCCCGTTTCAGTTTCTGGGCCTTTTTCTGGTGTCGGCCGGACTGCTGCTTTTAAAATATCGTCCGGGAAGCGGAAAAACCGGAGAGGCAAAGACCAAAGATGCAGTCTCAGCCAGATATGTGGTGATGGCTTTTGCCTCCTGTCTCTTAAATGCAGTCTCAGGACTGTTAGATAAGATTCTGATGCGGGATATCAGCAGTTCCCAGTTACAATTCTGGTATCTGCTCTTTCTGACCGTGTTTTATCTGCTGTTTATCCTGTTTGGCAGAGTATCTGTGAACTGGGGCAGTGCCGTGCGCAACCAGTGGGTGTGGCTTTTGAGCCTGCTTATTGTCATTGCAGACCGGGCACTCTTTGTGGCCAACGGCATGGAAGGGAGCCGGATCACCGTGATGACCCTGTTAAAACAGGCGGGCTGCGTGGTGACGATCCTGGCAGGACGATTTCTTTTTCATGAAAAAAATACCACCCATAAGCTTGTGTGTGCGGCCGTTATCATTGCGGGTATTGTGGCGGCCGTAATGTGAGCGGGTACTGGATGATATATGGCATCATAAATCTCTTGTCCTATGATAAAGGGGTATGGTATACTATACAAGGGTCATTTGATAGGTGAAATCTTGTGTAAGGATTGTCGTTTTGAGGGCATATACTAAAAGTATAGAAGCAGGAGGAAGGCAGAATGGACAAAGAAAACGTGTTTAGTGAAGGAAAGGCGATGAACAGGGTGGCTTTGGCCTGTCATACGGTGCTGGCGGCAGTTCTTGCATTATCTTATCTTATGGAAGTGGTCAAAGGAGCCAGGACGATAGGATATTATCTGGTCTTTTTACTTCTGGCAGCAGGGCCTGTCATTTTTGAGTTTATAATGTATAAGAAGAGTCCGGAGGATATACGGCTTAAATACGCCATTGGGATTACATATACGATATTTTATGTGTTTGTGGTATTTACGACGGTCAATATGATTGCCTTTACCTTTATCATACCGATTTATCTGGTTTTGATTCTGTATTCCGATTTTAAACTGTGTGTGAGTGTATCGGGAGTCGGTTTTCTGGTGAATGTGATTTTCTTAATCTGGCAGGGTATCCAGGGAAATATTGTGGCAGCTGATGCGGCAACTTATGAGATACGTCTGTTTCTGCTCCTGCTCATCGGCATCTTTATCTGCCTGTCCACCAGGACGCTGGGACAGATCAATCAGGTGAAGCTTGCGGAATTAAACAGGGAAAAGGATAATGTGTCGGGACTGCTTGACAGAGTGATGCATATATCCGGACAGATGTCCGATGGTATTGTGGATGTGGCAGAACAGATGAAAGAACTGGGTGCAGCGGTGTCTGAGACCAGAAACGCCATGCAGGAGGTCTCCGCAGGAACCAATGAGACGGCGGAATCCGTACAGAATCAGCTGGGCAAGACAGAAGAGATTCAGAATCATATTGAACAGATGAGTGATGTGATGGATTCCATTTCCCACAGTATGGAAGAGGCCAAAGGGAATGTAAGCATTGGACAGGGAAATATAGATTCGCTGATGAGACAGATGACAGTCTCAGAGGGAGCCGGCAGAGAAGTGGTGGAAGACATGAAAGCATTGGAAGAGTATACATCCAATATGCAGTCCATCATCGACCTGATTACCAATGTGGCCAGTCAGACCAGTCTGCTTGCTTTAAATGCAAGTATTGAGGCAGCACGTGCAGGGGAAGCGGGCAGAGGTTTTGCCGTGGTGGCATCGGAGATATCCAGTCTGGCCAATCAGACCCAGAGCGCGACAGTGAATATTACAGATGTGATTCAGAGTGTTTCGGAAAAACTGGGCATCGCCATGGATGCGGTGGATCAGTTGATGAAGAGCAATGAGAAACAGAGTGAGTCCGCTGCGGCAGCAGCCGGCAGCTTTGAGAAGATTGCAGACAGTACCAACCAGGTAGATGAGCAGAACAGACGGCTGGATCAGGCGATGGAACAGTTGACGGCGGCCAACAGTGTCATTGTGGAGAGTATCCAGACCATTTCCGCGATTATGGAGGAAGTCTCTGCGCACTCCCAGGAGACTTATTCGGTGAGTGAGAGAAATACGAAGATTGTGGCAGAAGTGGAACGGCTGGTGGAGGACTTGAGCAGTCAGGCAAAGCAGCTTAACCAGAGTCAGGATAGGTAACTTGTGGTAGTATGGCGCCTTTAAGGGGTGTCCTGGAGTATAAAATAAAAGGTTAATGGAGGGTCAGGTATGGGAATCATGACAAGGTTTAAGGACATTATGGCAGCGAATGTAAATGCGCTGTTAGACAAGGCGGAAGATCCGGAAAAGATGATAGATCAGTATCTGCGGAATCTGGAATCTGATTTTGCGAAAGTGAAAGCAGAGACAGCTTCTATTATGGCGGAGGAGAAGTCGGCCAGAAGAAAGCTTGACGAGTGTAATGAAGAGATTGATAAGATGACCGAGTATGCCAAGAAGGCAGTGGCGGCAGGGAATGACAATGATGCGCGCCGGTTCCTGGAGAAGAAGAGCGAACTTACCCAGAAGAAGGAAGTACTCGCCAGGAATTACGAACTGGCACAGTCCAATTCTGAGAAGATGAGACAGATGCACGACAAACTGGAAGAAGATATCCAGGCCATGAAGAGTAAGCGTGACATGTTGAAGGCCAAAGTAAAAGTGGCCCAGACCCAGAAAAAGATTAACGAGATGGGATCCGGTATCGAGAGCGCCGGAAACAATGCGGCAGCCTTTGACAGAATGGAAGAAAAGGTCGACAGAATGTTGGATGAGGCGGATGCAATAGGAGAGCTGAACAGTTCCAGCGCTGAGGAAGATCTGGATGATCTGGCATCCAAATATGACAGCACGGAGACCGTTTCGGCAGTGGATGATGAGCTGGCAGCGCTGAAGGCAGAAATGGGGATGTAGGCACAGGCAGACGATAACAACGATAACATGAGAATAATACTTCAAAGTGGAGGCAAAAATGGGATTTTTAAAGAATCAGTTTTCCAGTGTGATAGAGTGGAATGAGACCAGAGAAGGTATCATATTCTATAAGTTTCAGAATCAGGAGATTAAGAAGGGTTCCCGGCTGATCATTCGTCCGGGACAGGATGCAATCTTTCTGTATAATGGACGGGTGGAAGGTATCTTTGAGGAAGACGGCGATTATGATATCGAGTCTGACATCATTCCTTTTCTGACCACACTGAAGAGTTTTAAATTCGGTTTCAGCACACCTCTCCGGGCGGAAGTACTCTTTATTAATACGAAGGAAATGCTGATGAAATGGGGCACCAAGAACGCCATCAATCTGCCGGCACCGGGACTTCCGGGAGGGATGCCCATCCGTGCTTTCGGTACTTTTAACTGTAAGATTGTGGAACACGATGTGCTGATTGAAAAGCTGGCGGGTATCCGCCAGACCTATACGGTGGAAGATGTAAAGGAACGTATCATTGCGAGCCTGGATCAGCTGCTCATGCAATGGATCAGCAGAGAAGGCCGGGATATGTTTAATTTGCAGGCAGATGCCAGAAACATTGCCAAAGGGATTGAGAGCGATCTGGATATGGATATGCGTAAGATCGGTATTGGTATCACCGGCTTTGCGATTGAGAGCTTCTCCTATCCGGAAGAGATCAAGAAAATGCAGGAGAAGGCGGCAGCGCAGTCCATGGTGGGCGATGTAGGTAAGTATACGCAGATGGCAGCAGCCGACTCCATGGGTAAAGGCGGCGGTGGCAGTCATATGGCGGCTGATATGGTAGGATTACAGATGGGGATGGCTATGGGACAGCAGATGGTCAACCAGATGAACCTTAATGGCAATAGCAATGCGGGGCAGCCTCAGCAGGCGGGAACAGGGACAGGAGCAGGCCCTAAGTTCTGCCCCAACTGCGGCACACCGACTACGGGTTCCAAGTTCTGTGGCAACTGCGGTAACCAACTGTATTGAGGATTAATAAATAATGAGTATATATGATACACTGAATGAAAGACAGAAGCAGGCTGTCATGCAGACACAGGGGCCAGTTCTTATTTTAGCGGGAGCCGGCTCCGGCAAGACAAGAGTGCTGACACACAGGGTGGCATACCTGATCGACAGAGAGGGCGTGGCGCCCTATCATATTCTGGCCATCACCTTTACCAATAAGGCGGCCGGGGAGATGCGGGAGAGAGTCGATAAGATTGTGGGATTCGGAGCGGAGCAGATCTGGGTGTCCACCTTTCACTCCACCTGTGTGAGAATCCTGCGCAGATACATTGACAGACTTGGATATGATAATAATTTCACAATCTACGATACGGACGATCAGAAAGGTATCATGAAAGAAGTCTGCAAAAAATTGCAGATTGACACCAAGACATTGAAAGAGCGTACTATTTTAAGTGCCATTTCTTCTGCCAAAGATGAACTGATCGATCCGGTACAGTATGAAATGCAGAATGGCTATGATTACAACGGCGGTAAGATTGCCAAGGCATACCGGGCTTACCAGGAGACTTTGAAAAAGAATAACGCCCTTGACTTTGACGATCTGATCATGAAGACCGTGGAACTTTTTAAGACGGATGCTCAGGTGCTTGAAAATTACCAGCAGCGATTCCGCTATATCATGGTGGATGAGTATCAGGATACCAACACCGCCCAGTTTGAACTGATCAGACTCCTGGCGGATAAATACAGGAATTTGTGTGTGGTGGGTGATGACGATCAGTCCATCTATAAGTTCAGAGGCGCCAATATCCGCAATATTCTGGATTTTGAGGAAATATATCCGGAGGCATGTGTCATTAAACTGGAACAGAATTATCGTTCCACCCAGATTGTCCTGGATGCGGCCAACGCTGTCATCAGCAATAATACCGGACGTAAAGAGAAAGCCCTGTGGACAGATAAGACCGAAGGAAACCGGATTCATTTCAGGCAGTTTGATACGGCCTATGAAGAAGCCGAATATATTGCCGGGGATGTGGCGAAGAAAGCCCGGAAAGGGGAGGCGTCTTATGGCAGCTGTGCGGTTCTTTACCGGACAAATGCCCAGGCCCGTCTTTTGGAGGAACGCTTTATTATGGAGGGAATCCCCTATGATGTGATTGGGGGAACGAATTTCTATGCAAGACGGGAAATCAAAGATATCCTGGCCTATTTAAAGACCATTGACAACGGCCGGGATGATGTGGCGGTCAAAAGGATTATCAATGTGCCAAGAAGAGGTATCGGGGCTGCCACCATTCTGCGGGTACAGGAGTATGCGGATGAGCGGAATATCAGCTTTTACGATGCCTTGCGGGAAGCGGATCAGATTATGACCATTGGCAGGAGCGCCGTGAAACTGAAGCCCTTTGTGACCATGATACAGAGTTTTCGGAGCAAGATGGAGTTTTACGGCCTGGAAGAACTGGTCAAGGATATTCTGGAAACCACGGGTTACATGAAAGAATTGGAACAGTCCGATGAAGAAGATGCCCCAGACCGCATTGAAAATATTGAGGAATTGATTACTAAAGTGGTGTCCTACGAGGAAACCCATGACGAACCGCTTCTTAGTGAGTTTTTGGAGGAGGTGGCACTGGTGGCGGATGTGGACAGGGTGGAGGAGGATAGTGACAGAGTCCTTCTGATGACCCTTCACAGTGCCAAGGGACTGGAATTTCCCCATATTTATCTGGCCGGGATGGAGGACGGTATTTTCCCCAGTTATATGACCATCACTTCCGACGATCCATTGGAGATTGAGGAAGAAAGACGGCTTGCCTATGTGGGTATTACCAGAGCCAAGGACGATCTGACCCTGACCTGTGCCAGACAGCGGATGATTCGGGGGGAGACCCAGTATAATCCGGTCAGCCGTTTTGTGAAGGAGATACCGCCTCTTTTGATGGACAACACCCTGCCGGCCCCAAGAAGGACGGAATACACTTCCTACGACGAGGACTCCGGGGAGAGAAACAGATTCCGGGCGAAGCCTTTTGAGAGTGGGGCAAACCGTTTCCAGAGGGTAGAATCGGAGAAACCTGCCTGGCGCCCGATACCGGAGGCAGCAGAGGCAGGGTCAGCTGTGTCAGCGGACAAACCGAGGGCAGCGGCAAAACCTAAGGCTGTGGTGCGTCCCAAACGGACGGCACTCGAGAACCAGCCCTATATCACCAAAATGAATCAGGGTGTGGGCAGCGTGGACATAGAACACGTAGCAAACACCAGACTGGGCTATGAAGTGGGCGACAGAGTACGCCATATGCGCTACGGAGAAGGGACGGTCATGCGCATTGAGCCCGGGCCGAGGGACAGCCAGGTGACAGTGGTTTTTGATGAAATGGGACAGAAAATCATGTATGCTGGATTTGCGAAGCTGCAAAAAGTGTGATTTTTTATATTTTTCATAAAAAATTTATTGGGAACATATAGTAAAAAACAAGAAGAAGTGGTATATTAAATTCATGTAGGTTTATGAATGTGATAACGAAATGACAGGAAAGAGAGGGTATATCATGAGAAAAGCAGAGGTTTTGAATAAATTGGATGAGATTCTGGATAATGCGCATGTGAATGAGCTTCTGGGCAGGAAAAAAGAAGAGGAGAAGAAGTGCAATAAACTTCTGTGGGTATTTGCCGTAATCGGTGCGATCGCTGCGGTTGCTGCCATTGCATATGCTGTTTACCGTTATCTGACACCTGATTATCTGGAAGATTTTGAGGATGATTTCGACGATGATTTTGACGATGATTTCTTCGAGGATGAGGAAGAAGAATCGGGAGAATAAATCCTGGCGTTAGCGGGCGGGGGATGTGTTGCATCTCCCGCCTTTTTAGGTTGTATCAAAATGGCACAAATTTGTATGTTGTGAAAGGAATATGCTTATAAAGATGAAAAAAGGACAACAGATTGAAGGAATCGTGACAAGAATCGATTTCCCGAATAAAGGCATTGTGACCTGTGACGAGGGCGTGTGCGTGGTGAAAAATGCCCTGCCGGGACAGAAAGTGCGCGCTGTGATTAATAAGGCCAGAAAGGGAAAGGCGGAAGGACGCCTTCTGGAGGTAGTGGAACCTTCTGCATTGGAGCAGAAAAGTCCCTGTCCTCATTTTGGCCTGTGTGGCAGTTGTATTTACTTGTCTTTGCCCTATGAGGAGACATTGAAAATTAAGGAACAACAGGTAAAACGCCTTTTGGAACCTGCACTTTCCAGACAGGAGGAAGATTTTAGCTTTGAAAGTGCCAAGGCAAATCCGGCGATTTTTGCCTATCGCAATAAGATGGAGTTTACCTTTGGGGACGAGGTCAAGGACGGCCCTCTGGCGCTTGGTATGCATAAGAGAGGGAGCTTTTATGATATTGTATCAGTAAAAGACTGTCAGATTGTGGATCAGGATTATCGTCAGATTCTTGCCTGTACACTGGATTTTTTCCAGGAGAGAAAAGAGGAGGGCTTATCTGTCAGCTTCTACCATAGATTGCGTCATGAGGGTTATCTGCGGCATCTTCTGGTTCGCAAAGCCGTACGGACAGGAGAGATACTCTTGGCACTGGTGACCACCACCCAGACTGCGGATTTGACGGAAACGCAGATGCTTGTGGCATGGCAGGAGAAGTTACAACAGCTTCCTTTGCAAGGAACAATTGTGGGGATCATGCATGTGAAAAACGATTCTCAGGCGGATGTGGTGCAAAGTGATGAGACGGATATCCTGTATGGCAGGGATTACTTTTATGAGGAACTGCTGGGATTGCAATTCAAGATTTCCTTGTTTTCTTTTTTTCAGACCAACAGCCTGAGCGCAGAACTGTTGTATCGTACGGCCAGAGAATATATTTTGGATGCCATGAGAGACAAAGAGATGCAGATTGTGTATGATCTCTATAGCGGTACAGGCACCATAGCGCAGATGCTTTCGCCTGTAGTGAAGAAAGTGATCGGCGTGGAGATTGTGGAGGAGGCCGTTGTGGCAGCCAGGGAAAATGCAGCCCTAAATGGTTTACATAACTGTGAATTTATTGCCGGAGATGTATTGAAAGTACTGGATACGATCACGGAGAAGCCGGATATGATCGTCCTGGATCCGCCAAGGGACGGGGTGCACCCGAAGGCGCTTTTAAAGATTATTGGGTATAGGGTGGAGAATATTCTGTATATTTCCTGTAAGCCCACCAGCCTGGCCAGGGATCTGGAGGTGTTTCTGGAGCATGGGTATGTGGTGAAAAGGTGCGTGGCAGTGGATCAGTTTTCGTGGACCGGGCATGTGGAGACGGTATGTTTATTGTCCAAACTTCATGAGGCAAAACATCATGTGAAAGTGAAACTGGATATGGATGAGATGGATATCACTTCTGCTGAGAGCAAGGCCACATATGAGGAGATAAAGAAGTATGTGGCGGAGCATAATGACGGGATGAAGGTTTCGAATCTCTATATTGCTCAGGTAAAACGGAAATGTGGTATTGAATTGGCTGAGAATTTCAATTTGCCAAAGTCGGAGGATGCTAGACAGCCACGGTGCCCGAAGGAGAAGGAAGAGGCAATTGTGGAGGCACTGAAGGCGTTTCAGATGATATAAACATACTGGAGCAAGTTTATTTATAATTAAAATTGAGGTTTTCATATATTAGGATGGAACTTATACTTAATCAGAAGAGGTGATTTAAATGTGGCTAGAAACTAATAGATTGATTATTCGATCCATACAGCGCGGAGACGAGATTATCTTTTCTGGTATGTCTCAAGATGGGAGTCTTAGTCAAGTTGGGTTTGATGCTAATTGTTCAGAGTGGATCAATGATTGGATTGAAGAGGCTCTAAAATTAACAAATAATGATAATCCAAGAGAAAATTATATACCTTGCACTGTTATACTAAAAGAAACAGAAGAGGTCATAGGCTCTGTTGGTTCTACATATTATGAAGATGTGGATAAGGTTGGTATTTGTTATTTTATAGGAACACCTTTTAGGAAAAAAGGATATATGACAGAGGCGATAAATGCATATGTTCAGTTTTTCTTTAAACAATATAGTGAGTCTGAAATAATAGCAACTATTCTCGATGCGAATACACCATCATGGAAAGTAGCAGAGAAATCTGGTTTCAAATTAATAGAAAAGAAAATGTACAAAGACATTGATGATGAAAAAGAAGAATTGTATCGCTTTTATGTAATACGAGGCCATGAGGGTAAATAAATGGAGATAAGAGTAGTTAATCAAAATGATATCGAGGAAATTGCCGGAGTAATGGGGCAGGCATATTCAGAGGAGCCTTGGAATGAGGCTTGGGTTCAGGAAAAGGCAGTAAGAAGAGTACAGTCCATTTTGTGCGGATTTGAAGCCTTGGGTTTAGTGGCAGTAGAAGACGGTGAAATTATAGGTGGTCTTTTGGGATTTGTGGATCCTTATGCAGACTATGATATGTTCTTTGTTTCAGAAATTTTTGTTGCTTCAAAATGGAAAAGAAAAGGAGTAGGGCGTAAGTTGCTTAGCGCCTTAGAAGAGCAACTTAAAGTAAAAGATATTCACACAATAGAACTTATTTCTATAAATGATAATCTAGAGTTTTATAAAAAATGCGGACTCAATAATGGTGATGTTAATTGCCTAGGGAAGTCTTTTTAATAAAGGAAAGGGGCATTTTATTTATGAAAAAAAGATATGTTTTGGCTCAGTAGTCTGAGCTTAAAATAAAAAGAATAGTTAAGCTCAGATGAATTCTAAGAAATTATATTTAGGAGGATACTATGAGCTATATTAGAGCAGAAGAGGTTCTGCCAAAAGAATTAATAGAAACTATTCAGCAATATGTAAATGGAAAAGCAATATATATTCCCAGCACATCTAAAAAGGAGTGGGGGAGTCATACTGATACAAGACAATACCTAATACAGCGAAATCACGAGATTAGCCAGAAATATCAGGGTGGCAGCTCTATTGCCAGTCTTGCCAAGCAGTTTTCACTTTCGGAGAAAAGTATTCAAAGAATCGTTCGCGAAGGAAAGAGAGTGTCTGGCAAGTCGTGAAGAGAAGAGCAAGCGGATTTTTTGAAACATAATAATGCAGAATTTAATTAAGAATTAGAGATAAGGTGGGCTATTTTAGCCTGCCTTTCATCTTATTGGAGCATATTAGCAATATGAATGAATATAAAATTATAACATTAAGAGAACGGCCGGAATTAGTAGCTATTGCGGCTGAGTGGTTTCATAGTAAGTGGGGCGTGCCGGAAGAGGCATACCTTGAGTGTATGGAAGCGTATTTATCGGGAAAAACCGAGTATGGTTGGTATCTATGCTTATATGATGAATCCATTGTCGCAGGGCTTGGGGTAATAGAAAATGACTTTCATGATAGAAAAGATTTGACTCCAAATGTATGTGCTGTATATACAGAAGAAGAACATCGAAAAAATGGACTGGCTGGGAATTTGCTAAATAAAGTTGTTGATGATATGAGAAATAAAGGAGTAATGCCTTTATATTTGGTGACGGACCATATTGGCTTTTATGAACATTATGGATGGGAATTCTTATGTATGGTTCAGGGTGATGAAGAACCAGAAATGACAAGAATGTACATTCACAGATAAATGGGAATAACTTGCAATCATGTAAAGCATAGTATATAGTATAGATAGTTGGTAACGGAAGGAGGCTTACGTGTGTTAGTAATTAGATTGAGATAGTTTTTGTAGCAATGTTTGAATGAACGGCAAAGTTGTGCTTTGTTTTATTTTTGTTGCTAGTGTATCTCAATTGGTCTTACTGCGCATGTGAGTAATCTGCATTTCTGATGCAGATATATTTTCATATGTATTTTTTGAGATCACTTAGCAATAAGTGATTTTTTTTATGCGAAGCAGGAGGAAATATAGATGAAGATAGCAAATAATATTATCAAAGAACATTTGAAGAATGTTTATTTTTTATGTGGTGGAGCTTATGGCGGAAAAACTACAATGGCAAGATTATTAGAAGAAAAGCATGGATTTATAAGATATCGTCAAGGGGATCATTATGATGAATATGTTTCGGTTGCTAGCGAGAAGGAACAACCTGCGATTAGTCTTGACAGAAGTGCTGACTGGCATGGATATTTTGCGCAACCACCAAGACAGTATGCAGATTGGATGCAGGCAGAACTTAGAGAAGAAGCAGAGTTTACAATTGCCGATTTACTAAGCTTTCCAAAAGACCAGAAAATTATTGTTGACGGAATCATTCCTTTAGATATTTTAAAGGAAATTAGTGATTATGAGCATGTATTTCTTTTATTTGCACCAGATGAAATGAAGCTACAGCATTATTTTGACCGCGCTGATAAGGATGAAGTGTATCAATTTATATTGTCCTTTCCGGATGGAAAAGAATTGTTAGATAATGTTATTGAGGCACTTAATTTGGATAATGAACAGGAAAGACGCAATATGTTGGAAAGTGGTTTTAAGTTTTTAGAAAGAACGGATCACGATACTGTAGAGGGTACTTTAAAAATTATAGAGAAACATTTTGGATTATAAAATGGAAAGGAATATAGGTATGGATTTAGAGAATGTATATTTTTTTAACGGTAGTGCATATGCGGGCAAATCCACGATGGTAAAAAGACTGGCAGAAAAATATGACGGCATTGCTTGTGAGGAAAATTATCACGAATCTTTAATGGGTGGTCTTGATTGGAATGAGTTTCCGAATCTTGGATATACAGCTAATCTAAAGGATTGGGCGGACTTTATCAGAAGAACCCCGGATGAATATGCAAAATGGATTGAAGATGTAGCTAAAGAGTGTGAAATATTGGAACTGCGAATATTGGAGGATCTTGTAAAGACGACGGATAAAAAGATATTTGTAGATACGAATATCTCTTTAGAGACTCTTGGAAAAATTACTGATAAGGACCATGTGCTGATTATGTTAGCGGATCCATCCATTTCAGTATCAAGATTTTTTGACAGACCTGATAGTGAAAAGCAGTTTCTTTATCAGTTATTGTTAAAAGAAAAGAATCCGGATGCAGCAATTGCTAATTTTCGAGCGTGCTTAGAGAAAGTGAATTCTCAGGAAAATTATGATAAGTTCCTACACTCTAGTTTTCAGATATTATTGAAAGATGAAAGCAGAAGTATTGATGAAACTATGCAGATGGTAGAGTTATATCTGAAACTAAAAAGAATTTAAATCAGCAATGTAGGAAATATTTTCTATGACCAATATTTTATGATATGTATGTAGCTACGACAAATTAGAAAGGAGGGATGGCGGTGGATAGAAAAGCGATACAAAGAATTTTGGATTATATAGAAGACAATTTAAAAGCTGAAATATCAGTGGAAGAATTAAGTGACCTTGCAGGTTTTTCGCTATTTCACTTTTATCGTTTGTTTCAAAGTGCTGTCGGTATGCCGGTCATGCAGTACATTACTAGAAGAAGGCTATTACATGGAATTCATGAGATTAGCTTGGGGCATAAAAAAATAGATGTGGCATTATCTTATGGGTATGAAACTTACGCTGGATTCTATAAATCATTTGTTCGTGAAATCGGATATACACCGAAGGTCTACCTTAAAATGTATAAGGCAAAGAAGCCTTATCGAATTAATATTTTACAGGAGGAACATATCATAATGAGTCAGAAGAAAATTAGAGATATTTTAATAAATTGGGAATTGGAAAATGAAAAAATTGCAGATGTTGTTTACGGAGAAACTGGGGAAATAAGTGATAGTGCGAAATATGTTGGAGAGGATTATGTGATTAAATTCTCTGCAAACCTTGGAAGTATTAAGAAAACTATTGATATTTCACATGCTTTAGAATCAATCGGTCTGTTAGCGGCACAGACTATTCCTACAAAGGACGGTAAATATTACGTAGAAGATGCAGGTTTATATTATGTTCTAAGCAAAAGAATACAAGGCGAAAATATAAAAGTTGGCTCGGTGTATTTAGATGAATATTTAGAAAAGGCCAGATTTATTGGAGAGATAGTCGGTCAGCTGAGTCTTGCATTAGCAAAGATAGATGTTGTAGTGGATGATATGAATATTCTTAAAAATGTTTGTGAATGGGCAATTCCTGCACTTAATGAAAAGGTGGTTATTGATAAGAGTTTTTTAGAGTCTTACCAGCGTCGTTTTAGAGAATTATATGATGAACTACCAAAACAGATTATTCATAGAGATCCTAATCCAAGCAATATTATTACGAACGATGATAAGTGGGGATTTATTGATTTTGATTTGAGTGAGTGCAGTGTGAGAATTTATGATCCATGCTATGCAGCTTCCGCTATTTTATCAGAAAGCTTTGAATTAGATAATCCAGACAAGTTAAAAAAATGGATTGAGATTTTCAGAGAAATCATGTATGGGTACGATGCGGTTGCAAAACTTACTGAATCTGAGAAAGAAGCAATTCCATATGTTTTACTTGCAAATCAGTTCATAGCAACATCGTGGTTTGCTGATAAAGACAAGTATAAAGATATCTATGAAGTAAATGTAAGTATGACAGAATGGATGATTGATCACTTTGAAAACTTAAAAATTTAAATATTGACATACCTAACATACATTCGTATAATAATGGTGTGTTTGCTATACCAAAAAATCGGAAAAGCATATTATTATTAAAGTGATAAGAGAGGCTGAAACCCTTGTGGTTTCGGCCTTTTTCAATTATTACAGATTTTATTATGATATGTTAAATCATAAGACGGAGGAAAGGAGGGGCATTTGTGGGCAAATAGGGGCACTGCGTAGGTAATTGAAGGAAGAGAAACATTGTTTACAGGCACTTTAGAGAAATCTGAAGTGCTTTTCTTATGCTTATTTTTAGAAGGAGGAAGAAATGAACGAGGAAAATGTAATGACAACAAACGAAATGAATCGGGAAGAGAGAATGCCATTTTTTAGGATTCCGAAGGTGATTTTAACAGATGAAAAATATGTGGGCCTTTCTGAGGATGCAATGCTTTTATATGGAATTCTTTTGGATCGCAGGTCATTATCCGAAAGAAATGATTGGAGAGATAAGAAAGGGGATGTTTTTGTTTATTGTACTTTGGAAACGATTCAGATGACACTTAGGTGTGCACATCAAAAAGCAACGAAGCTACTTATGGAACTGGAAAAGGTAGGTCTAATAAGGAGAAAGAAGCAGGGACTGGGAAGGCCTGCGAAAATATATGTAGCAGATATTTCAGCATTATCCGCCTGATGTGGAACTACTGTCATAAGTACAAGTCTAGAACTGTCATTTTGACAGCCAAGGAGTATGAAAAACAGATTTACAAACCGCTGATTTTCATCAGTACGGAAGTATGAAATTCATCCGGTAATAAAAATAATATAAATAAACTTAATAGAATAATATCAATCCTATCCTATCCGGATGGGATGTGGATAAGAAGGAGAACACCATTATGGAATACAGATATAAGCAATTAAATTTTAGAGTAACAGATAGTGAATACGAGATTATTCAGAAGAAAATGAAGCTTTCCGGAATCAAGAAACCAACAGCGTACCTTAGGAAGATGGCAATGGATGGTTATGTTATACGACTGGATTTATCAGAACTTACAGAAATATTGAGACTTGCAAGAATCAATTCCAATAATCTAAATCAGGTAGCTAAGAGGGCCAATGAAACAGGTAATATTTATGAAACAGATATCAAGGAGCTTCAGGAAGAACAGTTAGAGATTAAGGAACTGCTTCGTGGAATTCTTGATGAATTGACAAAAATGAATCGATAGGAAGGAGATAAAATATGGCCGCAACAAGATTGATACCAATGCATCTACAGAAGGGTAGGTCTGTAGGTCAGTGTCTAAAGGACAGAACAGATTATGCAAAAAATGATTTGAAAACAGAAAACGGGGAGTTTGTATCTTCCTATGAGTGCAATCCAGATACTGTGGATCTGGAATTTGAACTTACAAAAAATCAATATGAAATAAATACCGGAAGAGGATTAAAGAAGGAAAAAGATGTGATAGCTTATCAGATTCGTCAGTCCTTTAAGCCTGGGGAGATTACACCTGAAGAGGCAAATAGAATAGGATATGAAACTGCTATGCGATGGACTAAGGGGAAGCATGCTTTTATCGTAGCTACGCATGTGGATAAAGCTCATATACATAATCATATTGTATATAATTCCACCAATATGGATGCAACACATAAGTATCAAAATTTCTTTTTGTCATCCTTGGCATTACGAAGATTGAGTGATTTGATCTGTTTGGAACATGGGATGTCTGTGATACCGGAAAAGAAACCGGGGCAGTGGCAGAAGAGAACAACATATTCTCGGAAGTCTAGTAGGCGTGATGATATCCGTGGGGTGATAGATTGGATTTTTGAAAATAAAAAACCAAAGGATATGGATGAATTTTTGAGGTTCATGGTAGAACATGGATTTGAAATAAAAAGAGGAAAATATATTTCAGTAAAGGCGGAAGGTCAGAAAAATTACCTTAGACTTCGTTCACTTGGAAATGGATATGCGGACGATGATATAGTAAAACGAATTGCAGGAGAGCTTGTTGTAGATACTGGAGCTAGTAAGGTTTCTGATGATGTATCAGACAGTGTTGCATTAAGTGATTCAGAAAAGAAACTGGATTTGGTTTTGGATATTCAGAATATTATTGCAAAGCAAAAGGGTCCTGGTTATGAAAGATGGGCCAAGGTTCATAATGTGAAAGCTATATCAAAAACATTATTGTATCTTTGCGAGCATGGCTTAAAAAATTTTGATGACCTGTCAGCTAAGGCTACTGAAGCAAGGGACAGGTTTTCCTATATCTCATCTAGGCAGAAGGAAATTGAAACGAGAATGGCTGAGATAAAGTCGTTACGCCAGCATATTTTTAATTATTCGAAGTCACAAGATGTTTTTATTCAGTATAAGGCCAGCGGTTACAGTAAGGAATTTTTTGAAGCGCATAGGGATGTGTTATTGCTAAGGAGTGCAGCTAAAGAAGCATTCAAAAAAATGGACGGAAAGCTTCCGACCGTAAAGGCTCTGGATGAAGAATTTCAGAAATTACTTCAGGAGAAGAAGGAACTTTATGTAGAATATAAGCCAGCGAAGGAAAGGATGCAGGAACTGTTAATGGCAAAACAGAATGTGGAAAGATTTTTAAATCTACAGGAAATGCAGGAGCAGGATTATCAGAAAAAGAAGAATAATCCAAGTTTATAAATATGTAGTTTATGAAAAATATTATAACTGCTCCGAGCCTGTGGCGAGGTTTCAGGGGTTTGGGGAGACTTCTCCCCGACAAGCGTTTTTGATATTCGCTAGCGAATATCATTGCTTGCAATCTTTTGTTTTAGACTTAATGAGAATAGTGAGTTTTATAAAAATGAATATAGTAAATGTATAAGAGACCTGGTTGGTACCTGCGTGGATGCAGATATTACTAGGTCTTTTTGTATGCAAAGAATGGAGGATTTTATGGTAGGAAGTAGAGTATTTGTAGTAAAAGAAAGAGATGAATGGAGCAATTTTGCAGAGTTTGTAGGTGCTATGGTGGCAAAGTATGCGGATAAAATGGATTTTGAATCATTGCCGGATCCGGATTTGTATTTGTTAAAAAGAGATATGCTGGATTGGTATAAAGCATATAATAGGGCGCGACAGAAAAAAGTATATTTTGATGTTGAATATGTTAAGCATGCATGATAATCTATATTCATATAAATGAATATCATATAAATGAATGCACAATGTGAGAAAATGAGTATGACTATAAGTGAAAGAATTATAAAAGTATTAAAAGAAAGAAATATGACACAGGCAGAATTTGCAAAGCAGGTCGGTATTGCTACCAGTACGATTAGTGAGTGGAAGAAGAAAAAGACTAATCCAACGGTAGAAAAGATTATGGATATCTGCAATGTTTTGCAGATTACTCCGGAGCAGCTTCTTACTGGTAAGGGAATAGAAGATGAGGATGAGATTGCTACTGCAATGCCAGAGAGTAGATTTACACCTCAGGATATTCGCATAGTTGAAGATTATCATGGACTTAAGGAAGAACAGCAGAAGCGACTTTTAGCTTATATGGAAGCTCTAAAGAAGATTGAGAGTCTTGAGGAGATGTAAACGTGAAGTCGCAATTTGCAACTTCACGGATGCAGAGTAAATTTGCGAAAGAATATTGCGAACATAAATAATGTAAAAGTTTTAAATACTTTATTTTTGAGGTCACAAATTGTGACTTCAAACGGAAATTACTTATAGTATGAAAAGAGGATTTATGGAAGATACCACAGAATTAAAAATTGTAGAATCTATTAGAGACCATGTGTATATGCTTCGAGGAGAGCAGGTGATGATAGTGACTTAGCAGATATTTATGGTTATGAGCTAAAGGCTATGAATCAGCAGGTAAGAAGAAACATTGATAGATTTCCAGAAGATTTTATGTTTCAAATGACAAGGGATGAAGTTGATTTGGTGAAGTCACAATTTGTGACTTCACGAGAAAATACATTTTTTTCTGGGCAAGGAGGAGGCCGTAGAAAATTACCATATGCATTTACAGAGCAGGGCATATATATGTTGGCTACGGTTTTAAAAGGGGAATTAGCTACCAAGCAAAGCATTTTTATTATGCGTGCTTTTAAGGAGATGCGTCATTTTATTGCTAATAACGCGCTTATGTTTGAAAAGATTAATTCTATAGAGCTGAAGCAATTGGAATACCAAAAGGATGCAGATGAGAAGTTTGGTAGAATCTTTGAGTATATGGCAAATCATGAGGAAGATAATCAGAAGATTTTTTATGATGGACAGATTTTTGATGCCTTCAGTTTTCTTGCAGATATTATCGGACATGCAAAGAAGGAAATTATTCTAATTGATGGATATATTGATGTGATTACATTAAATATCCTTGCCAAGAAAAATGCAGGTGTTAATGTTTTTGCATATACACTTCCAAGTACAAGGATTACTGCACAAGATATAAATAATTTCAATGCCCAGTATCCTATGTTAACGGTTAAGAAGACTATAGCCTTTCATGACCGTTTTTTGATTATTGATGGTGTGGAAGGCTATCATATCGGGGCTTCTTTGAAGGACGCAGGAAAGAAGTGTTTTGGCATGAATAAGATAGAGGGTACTAATGTTGTTAAGGATATTATGAAGAAAGCACAGCAGACAGGTACATAATTGAAAGGATTGAGATAGTTGAGTAAAGAAAAAACAAAAGTTTATTTATATACCCGTGTATCCACATCTATGCAGATAGATGGATATTCCCTGGATGCACAGAAATCACGAATGAAAGCATTTTGTGAGTTTAATGATTATGAGATTGTAGGTGAATATGAGGATGCCGGTAAGTCCGGAAAGTCTGTAGAGGGTCGTGTGGCTTTCAAGAGTATGATGGAAGATATCAAGACCGGTAAGGATGATGTGTCTTTTGTTCTCGTTTTTAAGCTTTCGAGATTTGGTCGTAATGCTGCGGATGTATTAAATTCACTGCAGACAATGCAGGATTATGGAGTGAATCTTATCTGTGTTGAGGATGGTATTGATTCATCAAAGGAAGCCGGAAGACTTATGATTTCTGTATTATCCGCTGTGGCTGAAATTGAGCGTGAAAATATCCGTGTGCAAACAATGGAAGGCCGTATGCAGAAGGCTAGAGAGGGAAGATGGAATGGTGGATTTGCGCCATATGGCTATTCGCTGGAGGATGGTAAGCTTGTCATAAATGAGGAAGAAGCTGTTGCAATCAGAATGATATATGAGCAGTATATCAATACAGACTTAGGTGCTAATGGTATAGCTAAATATTTAGAAAATCATGGAATACATAAAATTGCCAGACAGAACGGCAAGAATCCTCTATTTGATGCTTCTTTAATACGAAAAATTATTCAGAATCCGGTATATTGCGGTAAGATTGCCTACGGCCGCAGAAGAACAGAAAAAGTTCATGGAAGCAGAAATGATTATCGACAGGTGTATAAGGATGATTATCTGCTTGTGGATGGCATTCATGAGGCTCTGATTCCTGAAGATATTTGGGAACAGGCACAAATAAAAGTGGCTGCGCAGGCAAAGAAATATGAGAAAGTGAATTTGCCAAATGGTCAGAAGATTCATTTACTTTCCGGATTGTTGAAATGTCCTGTGTGCGGTGCCAGCATGTATGGTAATAAATCCATTAAAAGCAGAAAAGATGGAACCCGCTATAATGGTTATTTCTATTATGGCTGTAAACACCGCAATATGACCAGAGGACATAAATGTGATTATAAGAAGCAGATCTCAGAGGATAAGCTTGATAAAGCGGTTATAGAGGTTCTTAGTAAACTTGTAAGTAACAAAAAGTTCGCAGGGCTTATACGTTCCAAGATAGATATGGAAGTGGACACGACAGCACTTGATCAGGAAATAGCTGCTTTAGAAAAAGACCTACGCCAGTGTTATCTTAACAAAGATGCTATTCTTGCTGACCTTGATAATTTGGATTATGAAGATAAACATTATGGGCGAAGAAAAACAGACCTAGAAAATAGGCTTAGCAGGGTTTATGATAAAATCGAAGAGGCAGAAAATGTCTTGGTAGAAGCAAAAGCTAAGAAGCGTTCTATTATGGCAGACAAGGTATGTGGCGATAATATATATGACACGCTTATTTATTTTCACAAGATGAATGCAGTCATGGAAGAAGCGGACCGACGAGAGTTTCTTACGCATCTTATAGAGATGGTGGAAATATACGAAGAAGAGCAGCCTAACGGCCAGTGGCTTAAGTCCATTACTTTTAAGCTTCCTATCATTCCACATGATATGGAAATTTGTTTGGACAATGGTTCACATGTGGAAACATGCGTCCTCTTGTCGCGTAAAAAATCAAGTGGCAAATCCACTAAGATTGAGATAGAAATTGATTTAAGTGAAGCAGATATGCGAGAATGTATTGGCACAGCAACATATCAGGAAATTAAAGATTATGTGTGGGAGCATTACCAGACGAAAGTTTCTCACTTGTATATATCACAAATTAAGAAGAAATGTGGATTAGATGTAGGGGAAAATTTCAATAAACCTAAAACAGAGGGAAACAGGGTTCCAAACTGCCCAATAGAGAAAGAGAGGATGATTATAGAAGCACTGGAATATTTTGGTATGATAAATAAAGAGTAAAGCATAAACTCCCTGAATGGCAAGGTTCAGGGAGTTTCAGTATTTTTGATTTCTTCTATTTGGAAATGAGGTATGGATGAAATTGTTTTGCAAAAAGCCCATATTTTATATGAATGAATATCACCATATTTATCGTTGCAGTTCATCTTCATTTTAAAACAGCAATTATCTTCTGTAAGAGCAGGATTGCCCAAATAGATAGTAGCCTTATCATTTGCCTGAATTGTATCAAGATGAATGGCTGATTTTTTGTCCCACAAAACCTCTTTACTGTTTGAGAGGATTTTTACATCAAATAATACAATATCGTTAGCAATATTTTCAGAAATATTTTCTATATCTAATTGCATTTTTAATATATTTCCCTGACTTCCAACATGTCTTAATCTAAATCTTGGCATATTGCTTTCATGTTCTCTTTGCTCCAATAGTTCAGCTCTTTTGTCTGATTCCTGCTTGATGATTTGATTTTGGTATAAGGATAATGCACCCAAAATAACAGTTCCTAAAAATGCAAGGATTGAACCATAGTAACTCAATAATTCCCCCGCAGTCCATTCAGCAACAAAGAAATCAATATTAGGATGAAGTTTAAACAGGATATGTATGATTAAGGGTACTCCAAAGATAATCATAAAAATAATAAATGCAATCAGCTTTTTATGTTTTTTCATCCAATCAAACACAATAAATCTCCCCTTTATATAAATTCATAGCCAAGCATCACATTGATTAAGTTGTAATCAATACCTGCATCTATGTATCGGCACACATCATAATCATAAATAGCTGAATTTGGAAACAGTTTAAATGGGCTTTTTATGGTATATCCATTGAAATTCAGGAATTTCTCTATTTCATTGGATGTTGGCAATCCTAAGAAGAAAGCCATTTGCAAATAAAAGTGTCGTTCCTTTACAAATTTCTTCTTGGTTGTTTTCTTGTAGTCAAACCAAGAACTACCTGTTAGTCCTTTTGCTGTCAAATAAGATGTAAATGTAACTCGCCTGTTATCCTTAATAATGAAGAAATCCCTAAAATTCAGAGTGCTATCCTTTTGCAGAGTAGTAAATATATTGTCAGTGATATCCTTTAATATGCAGAAACGTTCTTTATTTGTTTTTTGTTGTTTTAAGGTTTTATTCAAATCTTCTGTATCATATCCTACAAGATCATAATTGATATAGTAATAGAATTTCTCTCTTGCTTTAACAAGTTCTACTACTGCATTTGTAAAACTGTTCTGTAAGGCATCTGTGTTAGAAGTAGAACTGTGAATCTGTGTTACATTGGCAGTATCATACAGTTTAACGAGATTATTGTATTTCTTTGTATAATCCTCAATAAGTTCAATTCTCTTTTTAATGGTGTTGATATATATTTTTCTTTTATTGTCGGAAGCATTCAAGGCATCATATTCATTGTCGTAACCATAAACAGAAAGAAATTCATCAAGGCTCATATTGTGGATAACAAGGTCATGGATAAGAGGCTCATATTTGCCCCAAATTTCGTCTCTCAGGTCTTCACATAGATAATTGTAGCCTGCAATAGAAAACGGCATATTTGCCAACCTAAAGGCTCTCAAGACATCATAAAAGCACTCTTCCTTATTAAGACCTATCTTATATATTGTATTAACGAGTGAATTTAGGTCAGCATAATTTTCGGTGTATATGTAATTTGCAGCATCTGTATTGATACCATGAAGTTCTTGTAAGATTTTCTGTTTTGTCATAAATACCTCTTAATTGTGAGGGAGCTTCCCTATTGATTATCTTTTCAATCCTGAAAGCAAGAAGGAAATGATAGTAATAATATAGCACAAGTCCGTAAGAATGACATTAAAAATATTTTCTTACTGAATACCAACAACGATTAGAAGAGAATATTTTTATCTAAAATGGCAGAAACGAAAGGGATGATTTTATGCACATTAAGAAATTTTATCCGAAGGATGAGAGATTCTTCAAGGTACTTGCTACCGCTGGAAATATCAGGGGTATAGATGCAAACAAGATTAATATTTCGGATACAAGGCTTAAAAATATGGTCAAAGACCATCTGATAAAAGAAATAAGCTATGTGAATCCAAAACATAGAGAAGTGGAAAGCTGTAAAAGCTACTGTTTTACCAACAAGGGAAAGCAGTTTATAAACAAAAAGTATGGAATAAACAGAACGCAATCGCCAGCAGCAATCAAGCATAACTGCAAGGTGGCTGAAACAATTTGTTCTCTGCAAGAGAGGGAAATTGATACAATCAAACCAGAGTGGGAAATAAGAGACCAAATGAAAGAAGCAATTGAACACCTCCGAGATCAAGGGGAGTTAGAGAGATATGATGAATATATGGAGATGTTAAGGGAACAGCAGTTATCGGCAATAGATTTTACATATATAAATATGCAAGGCGTTGAATCTGGAATCGAAGTTACAACAAACAGTTATTCAGATAGTGATATAGCAGGGAAGGAACTCTGTTCAGAAATTATGAATGTGCCCGTAAGCTATGTCAGTGCATAAAAAATACTCCCATCATTAAGATGGGAGTTTCCAATGAGCCGCCAAGCCCATTATAACTGATAAAAAAATCCGAATGACCGCCAAGCCATTCATAACTGTACCTTTAACTAAATCAAGTGTACCACTATACTATATGCAATGTCAACTGTTTTATGCCTTGTCTTTCAGTTGTTTTTTCAGGTAATCAATTTTTCCGCTTAAAGAACTGATGACATTATCTTTTTTCTTTACAATGTAAGATAAACCTAAAATATTCAGCAATTTTGTATCCAATTCTGACATTTCGGCAGAGAGTTTACATATTTTGGCAGAGATAATTCGCTCTTTGCCGATTGTTTTAATTTGCCCCAAGTCTATTGTCCCTGAAAGGGTTGCAGATTTTCCGTTTGGATCAGTGTAGGTATAAGTACCAGTAATAGGAATCTGGATATCTGGTATTGTTGCAGGGCTTGTTGATATAATGGCGCAGGTAAATACTGGAGAGGAAATATTATAAGAATTGGACTGTATGATGACAACAGGACGTATTTTGTTCTCTTCACTTCCGACATTCTCTCCCAAATCAACAAAAAATACTTCGCCTCTTTTGACAGTCCAGCTTCGCTGATGCCTTTTCCCAACACAATAATACAGCTTTTTTGAATCCCATGCATTGATTCGTTGTGCTTTTCCTAATAGTTGTCTTTCTTCGTTTGTCAAATTACACCTCTCCGTTTTTACATATTATAGCATGGAAAGCGAAATTTGTCACTTCTTGAAAATTTTTCCTTTTTGCAGATAATAGATGACTTATTTCGATTAAACACAAAAAAGTGCAAATTTTTCGGGGGGGGGGGGGTACCACTAATTTGATTATGGCAAACTTATATCGCAGAAATTATTACTCATAATTTTCTTGTGGTATTTTTAGAAAGATGGCGAAATGAAAAAAAGAATTTTATCTGTTTTACTTGGATGTTCTTTATTAGTTGGAACTGTTTTTACAAATGCTGTTTCCATTGAATTTGAGGAAATTGCTGAAACAGATTCTTTAAATTTTGAGGTGGATTCTAACATTTTATCTGAAGATATTGAATTCTCAAAAGAAGAAATCACTGAAACAAAATTTTTGCTATATAACTTTCCTAAGGCAATAAATATAGAAGAAGGAACTTTGGAATATGTAAAAACAATTGTTGGAAATTCCTATACTTCTTTAACAAAAAAGGATGAAAATAACCATTACTGGAGTCAGAATTATGGATATGAAAATATTATTTCCAACATTTTAAAAGATGCATATGCCAATCCTGAAAAATATAAGCCAATTATTACAATTGATGATTATAAAAATTGGGGTTCTATTAATGAGGAACAAGTACCATTATTTATGAATGCTTATCTACCTAAAGGCAGCATTATAAAATTTCAAATATATGGTTCTTCGTGTAGTCATATAGGTTCCTATGCTGTTGTGAAATTATCTAATGCTTCAAAGACAGAAATCCCTTATAACTCTTCAAACCAAACTAATAATATTGGAATATTAGAAATTAAAAAGGGAAATGGAGCTTTCTATGCAGATAGATAGACTATTCTAATTGGAATCTGTCTATGAAAGCCCCTGCTTTGATTGATGCAGAGAAGATTCGTAATCTACATTGCCATACCTTGGTTTATCCAAATGAGATAGAACAAAGACTGCTTTACAAAATAGAATTCAGACAGTTTGAAAATCTGACGGAACTGGAAGAGTTTGTTGAATATCTGTATGCCAAAGAGTATGCCTATATCGATATCAGAGAAGCGATGATTAGTTTGACGATTTCTGTCTTGTACGTGATTCGTAAGACCAGCTACGGTTTATATGAGAATGTAAGCAACCTTAAAGTTCTGGAATGGATAAATGAACTGCTCTTTGCACAGCATTATATAGCGATTATGAATAATATTATTTTTCAGTATAAAATATACATTGATCATACGAGTCAAAATGCACATCCGCTGATTCGTAAGGTAATCAAAATTGTAGATCAGGAATATAAAACAGAACTCAATTTAGAGGAGCTGGCAAGGAGAGTCAATGTAACGCCGGAGTATCTAAGCTCATTGTTTGTCAAAGAGCTTGGAGTGAAGTTTACCACATATTATACACAAAAGAGGATTGAATCGGCAAAAAACATGTTAAAATCCGGTAATTGTAAGGTTTATGAAGTGGCACATGAACATGGATATGAAGATGTAAAGTATTTTTGTAAAGTATTTAAAAAATATGTTGGTATCAGCCCAAGGGAGTATCAGCAAATGTCAGGAGAGACAAGGCAAGAAAAGCAGAACAAAAGTTCTGCTTTTCGATGAATCAGTAGATTTCCATATAAGAAACAAATTTGTCCATACGGAAAACGTCAGCCATATCGCTGCTTTATTCAATCCGGAACTGTCCGATCAGGTTCTTTAAGATATTTGCCTGGCTGGATTTGGAGGCAAGACCGCGAACCTCATCGGCATAACCGTTGGCTTTATCTACCAGTTCGCTGGCGTTGCCGCAGCGGACTGCACTGTCGCTGATCTGTGAGGAGAGTTCCGTTACATGGGATACGAGTCCGGCGACGGAGGCCGACTGTTCCATGGTTCCCTGGGAAAGTGTCTGTACGCCGGCGGATACCTGGTATGCGCTGGCGTCTACCTGGCTTGCCACACGGGAAATATCACGCATCAGATTCATGAGTTTGGTGCGGATTGTAATCAGACTTTCAGACAGGATCTTAAAGTCACCGATATAATAGGCTTCGTTTTTGGTGACATCTACCGCCATATTGCCATCAGCCATTTCTCCCAGGATGCGGCCAATATCCTCAAAGGTCTTGCGCAGACAGTCACAGAGGTCGTGGGTGGTCTGTGTATTTAACAGGGATTCATCCTGATGATAAAGATAGACACCCGTATCTACGTTCAAAAATACATATTCGCTGTTGGGAAGACCCTTCATTTCCAATCCCAGCAGGACATCCATCAACTGGCGTAGCCACATACAATCCTTCAAAAGAAGATCGCGGACTTCGCTTCCCAGAGCAAAAGCGGTCATATATTCCTCCGCCGAAGTAACATAGTCGTTAATGATAGAGGCTCTGGACTCCACAGCATCCGTCATCTGATTGGTAATATCGTTTTTAACGATGGAAGCAACGTTATTGGATACAATGCCCCATAATAATAACATACCTGTTAATGTGATTACTGTGGTAATAATGCTGATGCGTGTTGCAAGTTTTTGATTTACCAGAAGTTTCATATGGGATGTCCTCCAAAATAATACAAATTCATAATATTTTATAGGAAGTTATAAGATTTGTCATACTCAAGAGAAGTAGTATAGCACGGTGTGCATAACAAATCAATAAAAAATAGGCAGTGCATGGACAAATATCATGCACTGCCTATTTTGTCTTTGATTTTCTGTTATTAGCGGTGACATCCATGATGTCCGCCCCGCCTGCTTCGGGTAGTCGTCGTATCGACAGCCGCGCAGGTACCATCGCAGTAACCGTCTGCATGGTCATAACCGCAGTAATCGCAACCGTCATGGGTATGACGCCCTTCCTCAGTGCAGCCTTCCACGGTGCAGACCGGGCAGCTGGTATCGGTTGCCGGTACTGTCTGCCTGTGATGATGTCCGTGAGCAGAGACCGGGGTAACAAAGAGGACGGATATCAGCATGACTGCCGCGGTGGTGCGGAACAGTTTTCTGAATGACATGGGAATCTCCCTCCTTTTATAAAACAGATAATTACTCTTGTCATCAGTTTAGCACAATAGCAGTTAGTATGCAAGTATTGGTATTTCTATCTGCACGATATAGTCATTAATCTGGTCGATGACATTTTCATTAATGCCCATTTCATAAGCATAACCGGATAATACCAGCCCCTGTCTTGCCGCGTAATCAAGGATTGCCTGGTAACGCAGGGGCATCCTGTCCCAGTCTCCCTTGTGAAAAGCCCTGAGGTATTTCCCGCCGGGCTGGATATGAAGCCCTTCTTTGGATGGCAGGAAGGGAATTTCGATAAAAAGTCTGGAATAATCGTCATAATTACCACTTTGCAGACTGGCAACCGAAATCATGGAGCCGTAGGATGCCTGATGGAGCCGGCCAAGCTGATATTTTATGGTTTCGGCGGTGATCATTTCCACTTCCTGTTCAAAGGAGGTATCCTTGTCTATATCTACGGTGACCAGACAGCGTTCTTTCTTCTCGATAATATCAATCTTTGATAAATCCATAGTCAGCAGAGTGACCATATTCTGATGATGGGTGCACAAGGTTTCCCGCACTGCCTGCAAATGGGTAATATTGCGGTCCAGATCGGCAATCTTGACAGCTAAAAGGTCTTTCAGGCTGGCGGCGGAACGGTTTTGCATGAAATTCTGGATTTCGCTGATAGAGACATCTAATTCGCGCAGCAAAAGGATTGTCTCCAGAATGGGGCTTTGGTAATAGTTATAACAGCGATATCCGTTTTCCGGATTGATGACAGCCGGTTTGAAGAGACCGATTTCATCGTACCACATCAGTGTTTTTTTGTTGATGCCGTGCATGGCGGCAAACTGGCCGATGGTGAGAAGTTTGTCTTTCATGTATGCCCTCCTTGTCCTTTTAATCAATAAACCGTACTGATACTGTAAGGTATATGATATCGTATGGAAAAGGGAAATACAAGGGACATCCTGTCAAAAGAGGAGAGTTATTGCTTTCAATAAGGGAGTCTGGTATGATAAATAATGAAAAAGGATATAATCCGGTTTGGGAGGAGGACATGCAATGAGAAATATACTGTGGCGCCATGGGAGGTCACAGGATACGCAGTATGATGGAAAAGAAAGTCGCTCAGACCAGGTATACAGTGGCAAAGAGTGTGACAGCCTTACCGGAGTGGCGGCAGGGAAATATTTTAAGAAGATGGTAGATAAGGCGCTTGAAAAAGAGGGTGCCCAGGGGTGTCTTCTGATTCTGGATGTGGATCGGATGCAGGAAATCAATGAACGATTTGGCCATGATACAGGAGACCGGGTTTTAAAAAGTGTAGCCGTTATGCTACAGGAGAACTTCAGAAGCTGTGACGGCATCGGCAGGGTGGAGGAAGATGAATTTGCGCTCTGGATCGGAGGACTTTCGGCGGAGAATGTGGGAGGTATCCGCAGAAGGATTGCACATCTGAATGACCTTCTGATGCATATGGAGGAGGAAATACCAGCTGTTACGCTGAGCGCCGGGGCAGCAGTCGGTGAGGCAGGCGAAGATTTTAAGTGTCTGTACCGGCGTGCGGAGGAAGTACTCCGCAGGGTCAAGGAGCGCGGCCGGTGCGGCTGTGAGATTTATATAAAGCATCGATGACAGGCAGACAATCATAAGAAACAGGAGGACATCATGGGCGGTTTTTTTGGAGTGGCATCAAAGGAGAATTGTATATTTGATCTGTTTTTTGGGACGGATTATCATTCCCATCTGGGGACCAGACGGGCAGGCATGGCGCTTTACAGCAAAGAAGAGGGATTTGACCGGGCGATTCACAATATTGAGAATACGCCTTTTCGTACCAAATTTGATAAAGATGTCAACAAAATGCATGGTACGCTGGGGATAGGGTGTATCTCCGATTACGAGCCCCAGCCGTTGATTATCCGTTCTCATCATGGAACCTATGCCATTACTACGGTGGGCAAAATCAATAATAAAGATGAGATTGTGGCGGAGATTTTTAAGAACGGCAGAGGACATTTCCTGGAGATGAGCGGCGGGGATATCAATGCCACAGAATTGGTAGCAGCTGTTATTAATCAAAAAGACAATCTGATCGAAGGCATACAGTATGCCCAGGAATTGATTGACGGTTCCATGACCCTGCTGATTATGACGGCAAAAGGAATCTATGCGGCGAGAGACCGGTATGGTCGTACACCGGTGACCATTGGCAAGAAAGATAATGCCTGTTGTATTTCTTTTGAAAGCTTCGCATATCTGAATCTGGGTTATACACCGGAGCGGGAATTGGGCCCGGGAGAAATCGTTGTGGTGACACCGGAAGGGGTGAAAACCCTGGTGGCACCGGGGAAGGATATGAAAATCTGTACCTTCCTCTGGATTTACTATGGCTATCCCACCTCTTCCTATGAGGGAGTCAGTGTGGAGGAGATGCGTTATCGCTGTGGAGCCATGCTGGCCAAACGGGATGATGTGAAGCCGGATATCGTGGCGGGAGTACCGGACTCCGGAACGGCTCATGCGATTGGGTATGCCAATGAATCGGGGATTCCCTTTTCCAGACCTTTTATCAAATATACACCTACCTGGCCCAGATCTTTTATGCCTACAATCCAGAGTAAGCGTGATCTGATTGCCAAAATGAAGCTGATTCCGGTACATGATCTGATCAAAAACCGTTCTCTGCTTCTGATTGATGATTCCATTGTGCGGGGAACACAGCTTCGGGAGACAACAGAGTTTCTGTATCAGAGCGGAGCAAAGGAGGTACATATCCGGCCCGCGTGTCCGCCGCTTCTTTTTGGGTGCAAATATTTGAACTTCTCCCGTTCCACCTCGGAGATGGAGCTGATTGCCCGCCGGGTGATCAAGGAACTGGAGGGAGATAACAAATATCCGAATCTTTCTGTCTATGCGGATCCGGAGAGTTCCGAATACAGGGAAATGCTTAAGAAGATCGGAGAGAAACTGAACTTTACATCGCTGCGCTATCACCGTCTGGATGACATGATTTCATCTGTGGGCATTGACCGGTGTAAGCTGTGTACGTATTGCTGGGACGGACGGGAATAGAAGAACTTTACTTTATGTGTTGACGTTGGATTCCCAACTCAATATAATAGAATAGTATAATATATGAGGGAGTAGTCGGCGCCGGAAATACGGGCGCGATATGCCAACATACTGATGAAGGCCGCAATCCGGCTGATATCTGGTATATCTTAATTGATGAGACTCATGTGTGGCAAAGTGCTGTACGTGTGTCTTGGATGGAATTACAGGGGATAGATACCGTATAGTATCTGTCCCTTTTCAGTTTGCGTGTAAAACACGCAGGAACATGACCAAAGACAAAAGATAGGAGAGAGGTAACATGATTATTTTTCTGACAGTGCTTGCAACGATATTTATAGCGGAAATGGGGGATAAAACCCAGTTGCTTTTGGTGGCGATGGCGGGGAAATATAAGATTCCCCATATTCTGACAGGTACCTGGCTTGCTACGGCTGTTCTGAATCTTCTGGCTGTGGGGGTGGGCGCAGCGCTTGGCAGTTATCTGGATATGCGCGTGATCAAGATGGCGGCAGCTCTTGCTTTCTTCTGGTTTGCCTACAGCACCGTCAAAGGAGAGGCGGAAACAGAGGATGAGAAAGAGGTAAAACATCGTTTCGGGCCCGTGATTGGCATTTTCATATCCTTTTTTATCGGGGAATTGGGAGATAAAACCCAGTTGTCAGCGATTACGCTGGCGGCAGCCTACACAAATCACAGTTTTAATAATGCATGTTATGTATTCCTGGGATGTACGCTTGGTCTGATTCTGGCTGATCTGATCGGTCTGATAGTGGGAGTGGTGCTAAAGAGCAAGATGCCGGCGGGAATATTAAATAACCTTTCCTTCGTCATTTTTGCCTTCTTTGGCGTGGCCAGTATGCGGGAGGCTTTTGGGCTGATATTCGGGGCAGACAGCAGTCTGGCCGGCCTGCTGTGTGTGGCAGTGACACTTCTTTTTATTGGAATCTGTGTGCTGACGATTTATAGAAAGGGAAGAACACGCAGGCAGTAGAAGTGGTACAAAAGAAGGGTATTATTTTAGGCGGATATCTGATAAGATAGGAAAAGGTAAATATTCTTTGCAGCATATGGATGCCGTGAAGGACGATCAGGGGGAATGAGATGTTATACAAATGTAAAAACTGTGGCGGCAATGTGGTGTATGAGCCCAATAAGGGGGTTATGTACTGTCCCCATTGTGACGGGAAGAACAGCGAGGACAGGATTGATAACAGTTCCATGACGCAGTGCATTAATTGCGGTGCACCCATTGCAGTCAAAGATTATACATCAGCCTGCCGGTGTGAACATTGCGGCAGTTATCTGGTGTTAAATGAGCGGGTAGAAGGGATGTATGAACCGCATATGATACTTCCTTTCCGCATATGTAAAGAGGCGGCCGTCGGCTCTCTGGAATGGGAATTTTCCAACAGATTATTTACGCCTTCTGATTTTATGTCTGCCAAGAGCCTGGAAAAAATGGAAGGTATTTATGTGCCTTTCTGGCTTTATGATTATAACGCAGACTATGATTATGTAGGGGAGGGAATCAAGGTCAGAAGCTGGACCAGCGGGAATACCGAGTATACAGAGACTTCTTATTATGAAGTGATCCGTAAAATGGAGGTGGATTTTGATAAGATTCCGGTAGATGCCTCTTATGCCATGGATGACGGGATTATGGATCTGATGGAACCATATGATTATCGGCAATTGGAAGCGTTTGACCCGAAATATATGTCAGGATTTTATGGTGAGATTTATAACCAGAGTGCGCCGGAGCTGGAAGGCAGAGCCCAGGTGAAGGCTCGAAATGCCTCCCACGAGATGATGCAGACTTCTCTGGGAGAATATAATACCATAAGACCCTTAAGAAATGATCTGCATCTTTCCAGAAATGGCGTGAATTATGCGCTGATGCCGGTATGGCAGTATCTGTATCATTACAAGGGGCAGACCTATCAATATCATGTCAACGGCCAGACCGGAAAGGTGATTGGCACCACACCGGTATCCAAGGCGAAAGTGCTCTCTTATGCGGCCTCTGTGTTTGCAGCAGTGACGGCAGCTTGTTATATGTTAGTGTGGGCATTGGAGATTTTATAGAGGGGGAGCTATGAGAGAATATTTTCGTTATTTTAAATGGATTTATATCATTCTGGCAGTACTGGGAATTATTGTAGCACTATTAAATGTGGGACACTGGGGCATTGCCAGGGTAGCCAATTACCAGAGAACGAACAAAGAGTGTACTACAGAGCAGAGAGTCTTTGATCATGGCGATGTGCTGACGGAGAAACAGGAGAAGAAGCTTGAGGAGCTGATCGCAAAGAGGGAGAAACAGACCGGATGTGATATTGTACTGATTACTTTAAATGAATCATTAAAGGAATATGCCAGAGGAATCGAGCCGGGCGTCAGGTATAGCGAATTCGTGAGAGTTTATGCAGAGCAGTTCTGGGAAGAGAATGGATTCGGTTATGACAGGCCGGACGGGGATGGCGTGGTACTTGTGGACAACTGGTTCCGGGAAGATGACGGCAGTATCTATACCTGGTTATGTACCACCGGCAAGGCGAAGGAAGCTTATTCAGCGGCGCAGATAGATCATATTCTTGATAATGTGTATCGTTATGTGGAGAAGGATCCATATCGTGCATATAAGACCTATATCAATGATTTTTATCACGATATGCTGGGCGTGAATGTATTTAGTTTGTATGTGCCGGGTTATATTCCCTGGCTTGTGGGAATTGTATCGGCTGTTATTTTTACTGCATGTAACTGGCGGTCTAAGAGAGGAAAGAAGACGACTACAGCGGTTACCTATGTGGCTGGTGGCAAGCCTGTTTTCCAGGTGCGCAAAGACAGATTCATCCGGAAAACGGTAACACAGCGCAAGATTCAGAGGAGCAGCGGCGGCAGTGGCGGAAGCGGCGGCGGTGGTGGTGGCGGCCATCATGGCGGCGGCGGACACAGCCGCTGATAAAATCGAGCAAGCTCGATTACGAGATCCGCTCCGCGGCCTCGGGAAACAACATTAAAAAACAACCCACATGACGGTATGGGTTGTTTTTTGTTGACATTTTCGATTTTATCCGAGTCCGCAAAGCGGATCTCGAAGACATAATTTTTACGCCATTTTATTAACGGCAATTGCAAGACGGGATACCTTCCTTGCGGATGTATTTTTGTGGTAAACACCCTTCTTTGTAGCCTTGTCAATAGCGGAAGTAGCAGCAAGCAGTGCGCTCTTTGCAGCTTCTTTATCATTTGCCTCAATGGCAGCGTTGACTTTTTTAATCGCTGTCTTGACACCGGACTTGATCGCTTTGTTTCTGTCCGCTTTGGTCTTGTTTACCAGAATCCTCTTCTTTGCAGATTTGATATTAGCCATAATTACACCTCCTATGCTCCTTCTGTCAAGGATGACTGAATGTATTGACACGTGTCTCATTAAAGCCGGACACGGACGTTTTAATGGAAACACACGTATATTATATTAGTTTATGGGAATGGTGATGTCAATACATATTTTGTTTATTTTTGCAAAAAATAGAAAAGAAAATAGGCAAGTAAAAAGAATACGCATATAAATATAACATAAGATGCTGCAAACAGCAACTTTATGGAAAGCGCGGGAAGGAAGGAGCAGGATATGGACAGCTGGTCAAATGTCAGGACGGACTTGGCGTTGGAAGCCAGAGAAGGGATTGGAGAGAAGGAATCCGAATTACATGGAGTCATAGTGGAAGAGGAGTATGACGAGGAAGCGGATGTGCATATTACCAGGGTTCTCATCGAGACCAAGAACGGTGCCAAGGCACTGGGCAAACCGATGGGAACCTATATTACGCTGGAAGCGCCGGCCATGACGGAACCGGAGGAAGACTATCATCAGGAGATTTCAGAGATTCTGGCCAGTCAGATCCGCAATATTTTACCGGATCCGGACAGGGAACAGTCTATTCTGGTGGTGGGACTCGGAAATAGAGAAGTGACATCGGATTCTCTTGGCCCCAATGTGGCAGATAATCTCTTTGTCAACAGACATATTGTCAAAGAGTATGGAAAGGTGGCGTACAACCGTTCCAAGATGCATCTGGTAAGCAGTCTGGTGCCGGGGGTCATGGCCAAGACAGGCATGGAGTCGGCCGAGATTATTAAGGGTGTAATCGGAGAGACCAAGCCGGATGTAGTGATTGTGATTGATGCACTGGCGGCCCGTTCCACGAAGCGGTTGAACCGTACCATACAGATTACCAATACGGGGATTCATCCGGGATCCGGTGTGGGCAACCACAGAAATGCCATTACCCAGGAAACCCTCAATGTACCGGTGCTGGCACTGGGAGTACCTACCGTGGTGGATGCAGCCACAATCGTGGGAGATGCCATGGGTGAGAGGCCGGCAACCCTGAAAGAGTTAAATAATATGTATGTGACAACCAAAGATGTGGATCAGCAGATTCAACAGATCAGCCACATTCTCTGTGACGGAATCAACAAGGCGCTGATCTTCTAGCGTGGTGGCATGAAGTCATGTTCCTGCTGCATATATCTTAGTATGGACATGAAAAAGAATATTCCCAGAATAATTTTAATCACGATTGTTATTATATCTTTTTTCTTTATATTAAAAGAGTGGGTTAAGGAGGAAGATAAACAAAAGACAGGACAAGGGCCGCTGTTGGAGTGGGCAGAGGATTTGGTGATGGAGCCGTATCTTCCTGCAATCCGCAGGATGAATGAGGACGGTGGCGGCAGCTTCCAGGGAGATCTGCTGACCAAAGGGGTGCTTTTGGAATATCCGGTATTTCTCTTTTATCTGGAAGCGGAAGAGGAACAGGAGAATGTGACGGAAAGTGATTATGCCAGACTGCTTGTGCTGGAGGGCAGTGATGAGGACCGTAAGGCGATTAAGGAAGGCGGCCTGGAGTATGGCGAGGATGCCATGCATCTGGAACAGAGTATGGAGAAGGAATTGTTAAAAGAAAACGAACGTTATTTAGAAGGTCAGTCCCAGGAGGCTGGGAAAGAGGAGGAAGCAGACAATCCCATATTCTTCCAACCGGTGGAGGAGAAAAGTTTTCGGTATCAATGGGAGGGGCTTGCTGACTATGACGAACTCATCAAGGCTTTTTATGCGGTGGACAGTACTACACGTGCAGGGGATGAGCTCTTGCAGGCGAAGGAACTGCTGGCTAAGGACATGCGTATACAGGGAAGTGCGGACAAACCGCAGATTCTGATTTATCACACCCATTCCCAGGAGGCTTTTGCGGATTCCGTGCCGGGGGATGAGAACAGTGGTATTTTGGGTGCGGGCGAGTATCTGGCGTCGATCTTACGGGAACAGTACGGCTATAATGTGATACACCATACGGTCTGCTATGATGCGGACAGGGATTATGCCTACAGCAATTCTCTGCCGGAGATCGAGAAACTTCTTGCGGAGAATCCGTCCATTGAGGTGGTGATCGATCTGCACAGGGATGCGATGCCTGCAAGCCGCCGCCTGGTTATGGATCTGCAAGGCAGACCCACTGCGCAGTTCATGTTTTTTAACGGGTTAAGCCGTACCACGAAGGGGGATATCTCATACCTGGAGAATCCTTATCTACAGGATAATCTGGCATTTTCCTTTCAGATGCAGACAGCCTGTAATGAGTATTATCCGGGGATCGCGCGCAGAATCTATCTGAAAGCCTACCGGTATAATATGCACCTGTGCCCCAAAACACTCTTAATTGAGCTGGGAGCCCAGAATAATACGGAAGAGGAAATACATAACGCCTGTGAGCCATTGGCTCATGTGCTGCACCTGGTTTTGAGCGGGCAAGAACCGGAGAGATGAGAGTGGACATCTTTTATAGGATTTGATATACTTTCCCCATATGAGAGTAATTGCAGGAGGAAGTATATGGAAGCCGTAGATCAGAGCAGAATCAGGAATTTTTGTATTATTGCCCATATAGACCATGGCAAGTCCACCTTGGCGGACAGGATTATAGAGAAGACAGGACTTTTGACCAGCAGGGAGATGCAGGCCCAGGTGCTTGATAATATGGATCTGGAACGGGAACGGGGTATTACCATTAAAGCCCAGACGGTACGCATCGTCTATCAGGCCAAAGATGGCAACGAATATATCTTTAACCTGATTGATACGCCCGGCCATGTGGATTTTAACTATGAAGTGAGCCGCAGTCTGGCTGCCTGTGACGGGGCCATCCTGGTGGTGGATGCTGCCCAGGGAATCGAGGCGCAGACGCTGGCCAATGTTTATCTGGCCCTGGATCATGACCTGGATGTATTTCCGGTAATCAATAAGATAGATCTGCCCAGCGCAGAGCCGGAGCGGGTGAAGAACGAGATTGAGGATGTGATCGGCATAGAAGCCCAGGATGCCCCTTTGATCTCGGCGAAGAACGGCATTGGTATCGAGGAGGTTCTGGAGGCTGTGGTACACAAGGTCCCTGCGCCCCAGGGAAGTCCGGACAAGCCTTTGCAGGCATTGATTTTTGACTCGGTGTATGATTCCTATAAAGGGGTGATTGTGTTCTGCCGGATCAAGGAGGGTAGGGTACGCAAAGGAACATCCATTAAGATGATGGCGACAGGAGCTACGGCTGAAGTAGTGGAAGTGGGATATTTTGGCGCCGGGCAGTTTATTCCCTGTGAGGAATTAAGCGCCGGTATGGTGGGATACCTGACGGCTTCCATCAAGAATGTAAAGGATACCGCCGTGGGAGATACGGTGACGGATCTGGACAATCCCTGCGCAGAGCCTCTTCCGGGCTATAAGAAAGTTAATTCCATGGTTTATTGCGGCATGTATCCGGCGGACGGTGCCAAGTATCCGGATCTGCGGGATGCCCTGGAAAAGTTAAAACTAAACGATGCCTCTCTTAATTACGAGCCGGAGACCTCCATTGCCCTGGGGTTTGGATTCCGCTGCGGTTTTCTGGGACTTTTGCATCTGGAGATTATACAGGAGCGTCTGGAACGGGAATATAATCTGGATCTGGTGACAACTGCACCAGGTGTTATTTATAGAGTGTACAAGACCAGTGGAGAAATGATTGAACTGACCAACCCCTCCAACCTGCCGGATCCCTCCGAGATCGACTATATGGAGGAACCGGTGGTGAGTGCGGAGATCATGGTGACGACGGAGTTTATCGGTCCCATTATGCAGCTTTGTCAGGAAAGAAGAGGGCGTTATATCAGTACGGAGTATATTGAATCCACCAGGGCGCTGTTAAAATACGAGCTGCCCTTGAATGAGATCATATATGACTTTTTCGATGCCTTGAAATCCCGCTCCAGAGGATATGCATCCTTTGACTATGAGCTGAAAGGTTATGAGCAGTCGAAACTGGTCAAGCTGGATATTCTGATCAATCATGACGAGGTGGACGCCCTGTCCTTTATTGTCCATGCAGACAGTGCCTATGAGCGGGGCCGGAAGATGTGTGAGAAGTTAAAGGATGAGATACCCAGACACCTTTTCGAGATACCTATCCAGGCGGCGGTGGGCGGCAAGATTATAGCCAGAGAGACCGTTAAGGCCATGAGAAAGGATGTCCTGGCCAAGTGCTATGGCGGCGATATCACCAGAAAGAAGAAACTTCTGGAGAAACAGAAAGAAGGTAAGAAACGGATGCGCCAGGTGGGTAACGTGGAAATCCCGCAGAGTGCCTTTATGAGCGTGCTCAAACTGGATGATAAATAGGCGTTAGACTTAAGATAAGGCAGGCGTTACGGATGAGAGACTTAAGTATCTATATACACATTCCTTTCTGTGCCAGGAAATGTCTCTACTGTGATTTCCTGTCTTTTTCTGCGTCTGCGGCAGAAATAAAAAGTTATGTAAACCTATTACTCCGGGAGATAAAAGAACAGTCGGTATTTTATAGGGATCACAGGGTGATCTCTGTTTTTTTGGGCGGCGGTACGCCTTCTATACTTCCGGCAGAGGCTGTAGGGCGTATTCTGGAAACGGTCAGGGAATATTATCGGATGACAGAGGGGGCGGAGATTACCGTGGAGTGTAATCCGGGTACGGTGACGGCGGAGAAATTCATAGATTATATAACATGTGGTATTAATCGTCTCAGCATCGGACTGCAATCCACGCAGGATGAGGAACTGGAACGGATTGGCAGGATTCATGATTATAAGACCTTTCTGGAAACTTACAGGATGGCCAGAGCTGCTGGGTTTCAGAACATTAATATTGATCTGATGGCGGCGTTGCCGGGGCAGAGCATAGCGTCTTACCGGGAAACCCTGGAACGGGTGACGGCTCTTTCGCCGGAACATATCTCCGCTTACAGTCTGATTCTGGAAGAGGGGACACCCTTATATGACAGAAAGGAACAATACTGTTTCCCTACAGAGGAAGAAGACCGGGAAATGTACCAGATGACCAGAGAATATCTGGAAGAGCAGGGGTATCACCGATATGAGATATCCAACTATGCCAGGGAAGGGTATGCGTGCCGTCATAATCAGGTGTACTGGCAGCGAGGGGATTATGCGGGATTTGGGCTGGGAGCCTCCTCCATGGTATGTGATGTCAGGTGGCGCATACCGGAAACGATGGAAGAATACAGGGCGTATGTAGAGAATATGCAGGAAAGCCCGGAAGCAGGCAGAGACTGTATGGATTTGGCATCCTGGCAGAAAAACGGCGGGAAGCAGGGAGTGAAAGAAAGACAGGTCCTCGGAGCAAAAGAACAGATGGAAGAATATATGTTTCTGGGACTGCGCATGATGTGCGGGGTGAACTGCCGGGGATTTCATGACAAATTCGGGCAGGATATGGAGGCGGTCTATGGGGCAGTGCTGGATAAAATGATGTCCCAGGGATTGCTGCTAAGGGAAGATGGATATATAAAGCTGTCGGATAGGGGGATAGATGTAAGTAATTATGTGATGGCCGGATTCCTTCTGGATTAGGTGCCGCCCCGATTATGTGCGGTGCGGAAGGTATACTTTTTTTCGATAAAAATGACCGCCGCTATATTGAATTATACACTACGTTTTTGTATAATATAAAGCACAGGATTGATTTTCCAAAGATGGAAAGGCACTTCGGATGCCACCGGGTCATAGAATAGAGTAAATGGACTTTGGGGGCTTCTTTTGAAAACATTTAGCCAGCCATTAACTGCGAAGGAAGAAGCCGTGTATTTAAGGCGGCTTGAAACAGGCAGCGAAGAAGAGCGAAAGGAAGCCAAGGAGATCCTGGTGGAACACAACCTGCGTCTGGTGGCGCATATTGCCAAGAAATATCAGAATGTAGACGAGGATATGGAGGATCTGATCTCCATTGGAACCATAGGTCTTATCAAGGCGATAGATTCTTTCGACGCAGGGAAGGGGAAATTGAGTACTTATGCATCTCGTTGTATAGACAATGAACTTTTGATGCTGCTTCGTGCCAAGAAGAAGACATCCAGGGAAGTATCCTTGTATGATCCTATTGGTACGGACAGGGAGGGAAACGAGATTAATCTGCTCGACATCATAGAACAGGAGCAGGTGGATGTGATTGACAGAATGGAAGTGGAAGACAGACTTCGCAGACTATCAGGATTGATTCATGAGCGGCTTTCTGAACGGGAGAAGGCAATTATCATGCTTCGCTACGGACTGTTCAGTGAGCGGGAGATCACCCAGCGGGAGATCGGCCGCAGGCTCGGGATATCCAGAAGCTATGTGTCCAGGATAGAGAAGAAGGCACTGGAAAAGCTCAAAGAAGGATACGAAGCACTGGGAGCCACATAAGACAGAGGGGAGGAGGCAAGGGTATGCGTTTTGTAAAGAGGGATAATCTGAAGACGGGAATGAGACTGGCACGCCCCATTTACAATAAAAACGGCGTCCTGTTGTATGAAAGGAATTCTAAGCTGACAAGGCAGGGCATCGAAAGTATTCGCAATTTCGGGTTGATCGGTATCTTTATTCTGGAACCGGCAGAACCCGTGCCTCCCATGACACAGGCAGATCTTGAATTTGAACGTTTTCAGACGATGTGTGTGTTCTCGATCCAGGAGGAACTTGAAAAGATATTGCAGAATAAGCGGGTCTACAGGATACAGATGATTGCAGCCAATATCATTAAGGATTACGGACATCTGGATAAGAAAATTAACTTTATACAGAACCTGCGCAGCAAAGAGGATTACATTTATAAGCACTCCTTGAATGTGGCAATTCTCTGTGCAATGATTACGCATGTTATGAATATAAGAGTGGATGAACAGATGGAGATTGTTCAGGCCGCTCTGGTTCATGATATCGGCAAACTGACAGTGATGGATATAATAGAGAGCGAGGATCCCACGCTGGAGGAGAAGATGAGGATTGAGGTGGCAGAAGTAGGCGGCTATGATCTGATTGATACCGCGTTCTCTTCTGCGCCTAATGTGAAGCGTATCTGCGTGCAGGCCCATAAAGGACTTGCAAGTCTTACCACAGGAGAGGATATCTCTTCTGTCAGAATGGGCAATGGCGCAAGGATATTGGTGCTGGCGGAGACTTATGACAGGATGACGGCTGTACAATTCGAGAAGGAACCTACATCTGAGGTGGCGGTTTTAAAGTATTTTCTGGACAATCCCCAGATTTTTGACAGCAGGGTGGTGGATGCTTTGATTAAGTCCATTAACATTCTGGCACCGGGCGTCAGCGTGGAACTGAATACCGGAGAAAAGGCGCTTGTGCTTTCCGCCAATGAACAGAATGTCTTACAGCCCATGATACTGATGTTTCGTGATAACAGTGTTATTGATCTGGCGGATACGGAGATGTATGAGGATCTGGAGATCAAGGATATTATGAAGACGCTGGACAACCGTTATGTGATGGACATTAATCTGTTAAAACAATCTGGTGTTAAGGTGGAAGAACCGGAATATGTAGAGATTGCGATTCTGTAGCAAAGTTCTTCGCTTATCTGAGTTTGTGAAATAAATTAATATACAAAAGGGGTAGAGGAAATGCCAACGATTATTGAAATTATGCATACTGCATGCGACGCCGGCGCATCGGACGTACATATCACGGTGGGAATACCGCCCAAGATGCGTGTCAACGGCAACCTGATCACTATGGATTATCCGAAAATGTCACCGCAGGATACTTTGGCGATTGCTTATTCCATCATGAATGATGTACAAAGAGAGCGGTTTGAGGACAGAGGAGAATATGATATGTCCTTCTCCATTCCGGAACTGGGACGGTATCGTGTCAATGTGTACAAGCAGAGGGGGTCTGCCGCACTGGCGCTGCGTCTGGTGGGTACGCAGGTGCCATCTCCCGAGGTATTAGGGGTGCCGGAATCCGTCATCAATCTATATGAGCGCAAAAGGGGTCTGATACTGGTGACAGGACCTACCGGAAGCGGTAAATCCACAACGCTTGCGGCGATTATTGACAAGATAAATAATAAGCGGGATGCCCATGTTATCACGCTGGAAGATCCGATAGAGTATCTGCATCAGCACAAGCTGGCTATGGTCAATCAAAGAGAGATCGGCCTGGATTCCCAGAGTTATGCCAATGCTTTAAGAGCTGCGCTTCGTGAGGACCCTGATGTGATTCTGGTGGGTGAGATGCGTGACTTTGAGACTATCAGCGTAGCGGTTACGGCGGCCGAGACAGGTCACCTGGTACTGTCTACCCTGCATACGATCGGAGCGGCCAGTACCGTGGACCGTGTCATTGACGTATTCCCGCCTCATCAGCAGCAGCAGATCCGTGTACAGTTTGCCAACGTGCTGGAGGCTGTTATATCCCAACAGCTGATTCCCACATCAGATGGGGAAGGGCGTGTGGCGGCTTTTGAGGTCATGCATGCCAATCATGCGGTCAGGAACCTGATTCGTGAAGGGAAGTCGCACCAGCTGGCAACCGTTATGCAGACCAATCGTAAAATGGGAATGATCACCATGGACGATGCCATTATACAGCTTTTCTACGAGGGAAAGATTGACAGAGAGATGGCGATCCAGTTCGCACAGGATCCCGATGGGATGCAGAATAAGGTGATGTAAATGTGTGAGAAGAACTGCTAAAGACGTCCCGCCATTGGATGGGACACCAAGAAGTTCTAGGAGCTACGAAGTAACTCCGTCTCACACCAGAGAACGCCCAGAGGGGCGTTCTCCGTGTGTCTGAGGCTGTGTATCCGAGGCTGCGAAGCGGATCTACATCCCTGGGCCAACACATCCGAGGCTGCGAAGCAGTCCTCGCAAAGTTAATTTGCTCTGCAAATTTACTTTTGTGCTTGACAAATGTATCCGCAACTATCATGATAGTATTATCTGAATTCTATTATATTCTTTTATTCCATAAACGGCATATCGCCGGAAGATTTCAGAGACGATAATTCAAAGAACAAAGGAGGAAGAAGATTTGCTCAGTACAATTACATCAGGGGCAGTTTATGGTATTCACAGTCATCTGATCCAGGTGGAGGTGGACGTATCCCAGGGACTTCCCTGCTTTCAGATGGTAGGACTGCCGGGCTCAGAAGTGCGGGAGGCCAGAGAGCGGGTGAAGGTGGCGCTTAAAAATATGGGCGTCAAACTGCCGCCCGTGTGTATCAATGTCAATCTCTCACCTGCGGATCTGCCGAAGAGCGGAACCATGTTCGATCTGCCTGTGGCGGTTGGCATTATGATAGCACTCGCCAGGATTCCCCAGGAAACCGTAGAGGATACGCTGCTGATTGGCGAATTGGGCCTGTCCGGAGAACTGAAACCGGTGAAAGGTGTCCTGCCGATTGTGCAGGAGGCGGCCAGACAGGGTATCAGAAGATGTATCCTGCCGGCCGGGAACGCCTGGGAAGGGGCTTTGATACAGGAGATAGAAAGCATTGGAATGGAGAATGTTGATGATACCATCTCATTTCTGCTGGGGCATAAGACAGAGAGTCCACTTGTCCGCCATGACAGGCTGTCGGATCTGGAAGCGATAAGAGAACAGAATATGGAAGAAAACCTTGATTTCGCAGATATCAGTGGCCAGGAAGGTCTGAAACGGGCGGCGGAAGTGGCGGCGGCCGGATTTCATCATCTTCTGATCATAGGTCCCCCGGGTTCCGGCAAGACGATGCTGGCCAGGCGTATGCCTACGATTCTGCCGCCTCTTTCTATGGAAGAAAGTCTGGAAGTATCTGCCATCTACAGCATTTCGGGACTGTTGCAGTCAGCGGCATCTCTTAAGAGGACAAGACCCTTCCTGAATCCTCATCACACAGTTACGGGCCGGGCACTGGCAGGCGGCGGCCGTATTCCCATGCCGGGACTGATCAGTCTGGCCCACAGAGGAATTCTCTTTCTGGATGAGCTGGCAGAGTTTAAGAGAGAAACATTGGATATTTTGAGACAGCCTCTGGAGGATAAAAAGGTACAGATTGCCAGAAGCAGCGGCAACTATACCTATCCTGCGGATTTTATGCTGGTGGGAGCCATGAATCCCTGTCCATGCGGGTTCTATCCGGATATGGGACGCTGCCGCTGCACACCGTATGAGGTCAGGCGCTATCTGGGACGAATATCGGGGCCTGTCTTAGACCGCATGGATATCTGTGTGGAGGCCATGCCCATGGAATTTCATGATATTGTCGATCATGAGCGTGGAGAGTGCAGTGAAGATATCAGGAAACGGGTGATGGCAGCCAGAGAGCGGCAAAAACTGCGGTTTGCCGGTACTGCGATACAGTTCAATGGGGATATGGGTGCGGGAGAGGTGGAGAAATATTGTAAACTGGGGCCAGACGAAAGCCGTTATATGGAGAAAATGTTTGTCACAATGAAGCTTTCCGCCAGAGCCTACCACAGGATTCTAAAAGTGGCGCGCACCATTGCAGATCTTGCAGGCAGCAGGGATATCAGGGAAATCCATTTGTCGGAGGCTGTCTGTTACAGAGGAATGGATCATAAATATTGGTGAAGGGGGATAGATGGATGACAGAAGAGGATAAAGCTTATATGCACTGGCTGTACCAGGCAGTGGGTATGGGGAACAGAGGCCTGCTTAGAGGGCTTGAAACAATTGGTACACCACGGCAGATTTATCAGATGGCGTCCTCCGGAGAACTGGAAGAAAAGGTATCCCGACGTTATCACAATAAAATAACATATGTAATTGAAAGCGTGGCAGGATATGATGTGCCGGGAGAATATGAGCGTATAAGAGACAGAGGTATTGACATGGTGACAGTTGCGGAAGCAGGTTTCCCTGAGAAACTGAAAAGTATCCCCGATTCTCCCTATGTCTTATATTATATGGGAGGATTACCTGTGGCAGGGCAGAAAACGGTAGCTGTTATAGGGGCCAGGGACTGCACGGAATATGGCCGGTACATGGCCGGACAGTTCGGGACACAACTGGCCCGGGCCGGCGTCCAGGTTATCAGCGGTATGGCCAGGGGAATTGACGGGATCAGCCAGCAGGCGGCTCTGCGGGCCGGCGGGTACTCCATGGGAGTATTGGGCTGCGGAGTTGACATCTGTTATCCCCGGGAAAATAAGGAGCTGTATGATGCCTTGACGAAGCAGGGCGGAATCTGTTCTGAATATCCTCCAGGAGTCGGCCCTCGGGCAGTCCTCTTTCCGCCCAGAAACCGGATTATCAGTGGCATGGCGGATGCAGTGCTGGTGATTGAGGCCAAAGACAAGAGCGGTACACTGATTACAGTGGATATGGCGTTGGAACAGGGCAGGGAAGTCTATGCCCTGCCGGGGCGGGGAACAGATCCTTTGAGCCGGGGATGTAATCGGCTGATTAGACAGGGGGCAGGGTTGGTATCCACCCCCGGAGAACTGCTGCAGGAACTGCTTGCCGATTATCCTGACAGGGAAGAGCTGCATCAGCAGGAACTGTCCTTTTTGCCGAAAGAACAACAGGATATATTGTCTCTTATGGATATGAATCCGCAGCCGGCAGAGGTATTACAGCAACGATACAAGGAAGCCTATCACAGGCATCTGCCCTTTCCCGAATTGCTGCATCAGTTATTGCAGCTTTGTGCAGAAGGGCAGGTAAAACAGGTGGGCGGCAGTTATTTTGCCAGATGTCCGGGATGAGGCAAAAGAAAATCAAACCTTGCACCTTATATAAATAGAGAGTAAAATAAATGTAAATGAGTGTACAGTGGGGGAGGCAAAGATGGACTATAACAGGAAAAAACTGCGTTTGGGAGACGTACTTGTCAACAATGGCGTCATAACGGCAGAAGAGTTGCAAAAGGGACTGGAACTGCAAAAAGGAAGCGGCCGTAAGCTGGGGGAAACCCTGGTGGATGAGGGTCTCGCCACAGAGGAGAACATAGCCAGGGCGCTGAGCAACCAGTTTCATTATGATATGGTGGATTTGCAGAATGTGGAGATTGAACAGGATGTTCTTTCCCTTGTACCGGCAAGTGTCCTGAAGAAACATAAGGCCCTGCCGTTTGAATATTCGCCTGACAATATGAATGTACTCAGGGTAGCCATGTCGGATCCTATGGACATTGCGGCCATGGATGATATTAATATTATCACCAACCTACAGGTGGAACCGGTGGTAGCCACCACTGGCAGCGTTATGCTGGCACTTGACCGTTACTATGGACAGGCGGAAGTGAACTCTGCACTGGAAGAATACACCAGGGAAAAAGAAAGTCAGATGGTGGAACAGGAGGATATGTACAGTGAGGATGTCAATAATTCTCCGATTGTACAGCTGGTAAAAGGCATGATCGATCAGGCGGTCAGACAGCGTGCTTCCGATATCCATATCGAACCCATGGAACGCCAGGTACGGATCCGCTATCGTATTGACGGCGCTCTTTATGAAAAGGCTACTTACAGTATCAGACTGCTTCCGGCCATTGTGGCACGTATCAAGATTATCGGCGGTATGGATATCTCCGAGAAAAGAAAACCCCAGGACGGCCGTATCACACAGGTGGTAGACAGGAAAGAATTTGATATCCGTGTGTCTATCCTGCCCACTGTCTATGGAGAAAAGATAGTTATGCGTCTGACTTCCAAGAACGCATTGACCAGAGAGAAAAGCCAGCTGGGACTTCGCCCGGATGAACTGAAGAAATTTGATCATATTTTAAAGAATCCCCATGGCATTTTACTGGTGACGGGGCCTACCGGAAGCGGTAAGTCTACGACCCTTTATACGGCACTTAGCGAACTCAATAAAGAAGATGTGAATATTATTACGGTAGAAGATCCTGTGGAGGCGAATATTGACGGTATCAACCAGGTACAGGTCAACAATAAAGCCAACCTGACCTTTGCGTCTGCATTGCGTTCCATTCTCAGACAGGACCCGGATATTATTATGATCGGTGAGATCAGAGACCAGGAAACGGCATCCATTGCCGTACAGGCATCTATCACAGGCCACCTGGTGGTATCGACCCTGCATACCAACTCCGCGGCCAGTACCATTACCCGACTGGCTGATATGGGGATAGAGCCTTATCTGATCGCGGATTCTACCATAGGCGTTATCGCCCAGAGACTGGTACGCCGTCTCTGCCCGGAGTGTAAAAAAAAGAAAAAGGCAGATGCAGAGGAACTGGAACTGTTGCTGCTTGCACCGGATGCGGATGTGACAATCTATGAACCCTGCGGCTGTTCCAAATGTGACGGTACAGGTTTCAAAGGCCGTATTGGCGTCTATGAGATTATGGAAGTAAGCCAGCCCTTAAAGAACATCATCAGCAAGAATGGTTCGGCTGAGGATATCAAGAGCAAGGCATTGGAGGAGGGAATGAACACGCTGCGCATGAGTGCTACCAAGTACGTTATGGAAGGGATTACTTCTGTACAGGAGATGATGAGAGTTTCCTTTGACCTCTAGGACAGCGCTTTTTGAAAAGGAAAAGTTGTGCAGGAAACACAATAAACGAAATTTAGTATATTTATATATGTAATTTTAATTGACAAATTCCAGTAAAAGATATATTCTATAATTAAGCAGCCGGTCGTCATGACTTATGATGCCGGCTGTATCTATCGGTAGGGGCATACCTACATCAGACATTCTGGCAGATTCTGCCACGATTTCACATATACAGGCAGAGTTTGCAGAGGGCAGTCCGTACAATATAGGTCCATATGGCTCTGTACACAGGAGGGGCATATGGGACAGAAAGACCTGGCAGCGAAACAGTTTGAGAGGAGTCCGGAGGTGTTTGCAGATATTATCAATGCTCTTGTCTATGAAGGCGAGCAGGTGACAGATGCCAGGAATCTGCGTCCGGCACCTACAGAATCATTATATGCTGCAAAAAACGGTGTGCTGCGTAATCAGTATAATGATGTGAGCAAATATGAAATAAAGGAAGGCAGGATTGCCGTGCAGTACACTTTGGAGAATCAATCCAGACCTGACTATAGAATATTACTCCGTAAGGCAGGTTATGAGGGAGCGATTTACAGACAGCAGTATGATGGCGGGGATACCTATCCGGCGATTACACTCGTACTATATTGGGGTGATAGAAGATGGAAGCCCGGAACGGATCTGCATAGCTTTTTCGGCAGGAAAAAGATTCACAGCATGGCCAGAGAATATATTGATAATATCAGTCTGCACATATATCCGATGAAACACCTGCCTAAAGAGATAAGACAGAGATTCAAAAGTGATATGAGAGTGGTGGCTGATTATCTGGCGGAAGGGAAAGCATATATCCCCACAAAACAGAGAATAACAGATGTGGAAGGAACCATGCGGATATTATATGCGCTGACAGGTGAGACGGATTTTATAGATAATCTTGGGGAATTACAGAAACAGCAGGAGAAAGGAGAGAAGATTACCATGGAATATGCGTTGACGAGGATGAAGAGAGAAGGACGGGAGCAGGGAATAAAAGAAGGTAAAAAAGAAGGTAAAAAAGAAGGCATGATACATTGCGCGAAAGCATTTGTGCAGGAAGCTATGGTGCAGAAACAGTCTCAGGAGTATATTTTAAGTATGTTACAGACCTGCTTTCAGTTGAAAGAAGAGGAGGCTGTCAGTTTGTATAGGGAAGGGGCGGTACGACCATAAAGTGAATATGGTAAGATTACCAGAATCTGGTCAGTACTACTGGATCTGTGTGGGAAAGGATAGAGATTCTTGCTTTTGTAGTACTTTCGATCTGGTTTTGTGAGGAAAAAACTCTATACCTATTGAAAAAACTACAGAATTATGTTAGACTATGTAGTAAATTAGTACCGGATAATCTTATCAGATATTGTCACGGTCGTTTCGGGGTATATCATATATAGGTATAGACAATATCATAGAATGGCTTTCAGAGATGAAATCCGTACTTTATGCCGATATAGAAATAAATTTGGGGGAATTGCTATGGCGGCTTGGGGTTATGTTGCAATCGATAAAGGCGGAAAAGAAATCAAAGGCAGTAAAGACGCTGATAACAAAGAGCTCGTACTCAGAGATCTGAAGAATCAGGGTCTTATTGTGCTTGAAATAACAGAACAAAACATGCTGACCAAGGATATCAGCTTTGATTTTGGCAGTAAGCCGACACCTCGTGATATGGCAGTGTTTTGCAGACAGTTTGCCAGTATCACCAGGGCGGGCGTTACCATTATAGAGACGCTCAACATGCTGGCAGATTCCACAGAAAACAAAAAGATGCAGAAAGCAATTTATGCGGTGCGTGCGGATGTGGAAAAGGGTGAAAGCTTTGCCGATTCCATGGCACAGCATCCGGCGGTATTTCCGGAACTTTTGGTGCAGATGGCCAGAGCCGGTGAGGCGTCCGGTAGTCTGGACACCGCCATGGAACGTATGGCGATACAGTTTGAGAAATCCGCCAAGACTCAGGCACTTGTGAAGAAAGCCATGATTTATCCGATTGTGGTAGCCTGTGTGGCGGTGGCAGTGGTGATTGTTATGCTGGTGTTCGTCATTCCACGTTACATGGATATGTTCGAGCAGTTGGATGCAGAGCTTCCTAAGATTACGCTGGCGGTGATTGCATTAAGTAATTTTATTAAGAATAACTGGTTCATTATCATTCCGGTTGTAATTGCTATTGTGTTTGCAATCAAGACCTATGCCAAGACTAATTCCGGTAAACATGTCTTTGGTAAAATACAGTTAAAGATTCCGGCGATTAAGAATCTGGTGGTGAAATCGGCCTGCTCCCAGATGTCCAGAACGCTGAGTACGCTGTTGACGGCAGGCGTGCCGCTGATTGAGGCGGTGGATATTGTAGCGGACACTATGACGAATATATGGTTTAAAGAGGCGCTCAAAAATGCTTTGGAGCAGATTATGATTGGCGTGCCCTTATCCCAGCCTTTGCAGACCTGTGGCTTATTTCCGCCTATGGTATTCCATATGATAAGAATCGGTGAGGAAGCAGGTTCCACAGAGGAAATGCTCAATAAACTGGCGGATTATTATGAGGAAGAGGTGGAAATGGCGGTGCAGTCCCTGATGGCGGCTATGGAGCCTATGATTATCATCGTGCTGGCGGGTATAGTTGGCATCCTGATCGCGGCAGTGATGGCGCCTATGGTGAATATGTACGCGGCGTTGGATAACCTGTAAATAATATCACAAACTGAATTAAGCCCGGCCGCCAGGTAGGGAGCGGCCGCGTTTAAGATAGAGCAACACAAACCAATTTTTTATGATGGAAAAGGAGAAAGAAGCAATGAGAAAAGAAAGAATGAATGACAAAGGTTTCTCCCTTGTCGAGCTGATTATCGTTATTGCCATTATGGCAATCCTGCTCGTAGTACTGGCACCTCAGTACTTAAGATATGTGGAGAGATCACGTAACTCAACAGATTTACAGAACGCAGCGGAAATCGTAACGGCACTGCAGATTTATGCAGCTGATCCGGAGGCGGCTGTAGATCCGGATAATGGAAGCATCACCATCGGAACAGCGGATCAGACTTTGGATCTTAGCACTTTCGAGGGCGCAGCTCTGGCTGATGCAGGTTTATTGGATGCAAGTAATGTGTTACATACAAGAAGGCAGAGCAGAACCGCATGGGAGGACTACACCATTGCATGGACGGTTAATGATGGCAGTCTTAACTTCACATATTCTGCAGCCAACGAAGAGACGGAAGGTACGTTTAGTAACAGAATGTTAGGTGCTACCACAGCTCCTAGCACACCTACACCTGGAACCTGATAAAACCAGAAACCAAGACGTATATGTCGGTCATAATATATGAAAGACACCCCTCGCTCTCTATGCAAAACAGCATGTACATACAAACGCTGTTTTGCACAGGGGGGGGGTAATACGTTAATCTACACCCTACAGAAGGACAATACATGTTACCAGATATCATACTATACATCATCATATTCCTCTTCGGCATCGTGATAGGCAGCTTCTTAAATGTCTGCATCTTCCGTATTCCGGAGAAAGAGGATATCGTAAAGACAGGTTCCCACTGCATGAGCTGTGGATATCGTCTGAAATGGTACGATATGATACCGGTGATAAGTTTCCTTGCACTGCGGGGCAAGTGCCGCAAATGCGGCGCCAAACTTTCTGTCCAGTATCCTCTGATTGAGGCGGCGAACGGAATCTTATACGTTTTGATCGTATGGACAGGCGGCCTGGGCATAGAATCCCTACTCTATTGTCTTCTGGCTTCTGCGCTCCTTGTCCTGAGCGTGATTGATTTTAGGACTTATGAGATTCCTTTTGGAATCAATTTGTTTATACTGGCACTGGGGCTGATCCGGGTGGGTACGGACTATCGGAATTTCCTGACCTACCTGATCGGCCTCCTATCTGTCAGTGCTTTTCTGGCAATTTTATATTATGCCACCGGCGGCCGGGCTATCGGCGGCGGTGATGTGAAGCTGATGGCGGCCTGCGGGCTGTTGCTCGGCTGGAAATTAATTATACTGGCTTTTTTATTAGGGTGCGTCCTCGGTGCGGTCATTCATATGATCCGCATGAAAGTAAGCGGCGAAAGCCACGTATTGGCGATGGGCCCATATCTTTCCATGGGTGTACTGATAGCGGCTCTGTGGGGAGAGAAGATGCTTACATGGTATTTAGGACAATTTATCTGATTTCATACGACTTTCGAGCAAAATACCTGCACGGCATCACCGGCAGGTTTATTATGATATATGAAACTGCGACAGCATAGAGTATTCAGGGAGAATGTGTAGAAGGAGGAAACAAAACATGGCTGCTAGAGCGATCAGTATTGAGATCGGCTATTCGCTGACCAGGGTTTGTGAGGTAGATTATAAGTCAAAGGCTCATAAAATCTACAAAAGTTTTACAATCCCGACCAATGAGGGAATGATTAATGACGGTGTACTGACGATTTCCCCGGAGTATGTGGAGAATTTAAAAAGTGCACTTTCGGCGAACCGAATCAAGGCCAAACAGGTGGTGTTCACAATCACATCATCCAGGATTGCCAGCCGTGAGGTAGTGATTCCTTTTGTAAAAGAAAACAGAATTGCAGATGTAGTTAATGCCAATGCTACGGATTATTTCCCGGTGGATTTAAGTCAGTATCAGTTGGCATACAGTATTTTGGGAACCATCGGGGACAACAAGAGTTCTCAGCAGTATAAGCTGCTTGTCATGGCAGTGCCGTCGGCGCTTTTGTCCGGTTATTATGATCTGGCGCAGGCGTTGAAGCTTGAGGTGGTGGCAATCGACTATGCCGGCAACTCTATCTTCCAGGTGGTGAAAGAAGAGTGTGCGCAGGGGACCAATCTGATTATTAAGATTGATGAGAGAGCTTCCCTGGTGATGGCGGTGCAGGATTCTGTGCTTACTTTTACCAGAAATGTTTCTTATGGTGTGGATGAGGCCATAGAGGCTGTGATGGAGACGCTTACCTGGGGCGATATTTCTACTGTAGAACAGGCAATCCGGGTGTTACAGCGAAATGAATGTATTGCCGAAGTCGGCCCGTCACAGGCAGAACAGGAAGTGCAGGACGGGAGTGAAGGCGCTGACAGTGGGGCAGTGCCGGTGAAATCGGCCAGAGAGAAAGCCATGGATGAGGTGCGGGCGGCATTTATGCCGCTGGTAGGCGGTATCGGCAGAGTCATCGACTATTATATGTCCCGCAATACGAATACCCCTATTGACAGAATCATGATTACAGGTCTGGGTGCGGATTTTATGGGGCTGGATGAGCTGATTTCCGCCGAGATTAATATGCCGGTGGAGGTTCTTAAAGAAGCGGCCGGCTGGAATCTGACCCGTAATTTCAAAAACGAGTGTTTCGGGGAATACATAGCCTGTGTGGGTGCCGCAGTGGCACCATTGGGATTTAAGAAGGATACTGATAAAAAGGGGAAAGACAAATCCAAGGGGGATTCCAAGAGTGCAAACGGTGCCGTCCTGGCCTATTCGCTGCTGGTGATCGGTTTGGTAGCGGGCGTTGCTTTTGCGGCAGTCTCTTTGATTCGTTATATGGGAGTCCAGAAGATCAATATGGAGCTGAAAGCGCAGGCCGATGATCTGGAGGACATCATTCCCATCTACAATGAATATGTGGCTACCAAGGCGGAATACACCAAGGTAAGCGCCATGTACGAGGCCACGGAGAACAGGAATGAAGGTCTGGAGGAGTTCCTGGAGGAATTGGAAGAGAATCTTCCCAGCAGTGTGAGTGTGGTCTCCCTGACCAGTAATGCGGATGGGGTGAGTATCAGTATGGATGTGGACACCAAGGAAGAAGCGGCCGCGACCGTACAGAAGCTTCGTACTTTCCATTCCCTGATTCCGCAGATGGTGACAGTGGCCGCCCTGCGGGAGGAAGAAGACCAGGAGACCGGTGTTGTGACGATCAACTTTACAGTGACGGCGTCCTACTGGCCTGTGGGCTACAGTCCGGAAGAGATAGCGGATGAGTATGGTATTGAGGCGCAGGATGATACGGCGGATACAGACGATGCAGTCGATAGCGTGACGGCGGAATAGGGGGAGAGCGGGATGAAAGTTTCAAAGAGAGATATATTACTTTTGGTCGGTTTCCTGGGAATTCTGGCAGGTGTATGTTCTTTCCTGTTTATATTCCAGCCCACGATGGAGAAAGCGGATGCCCTGGAACAGGAAAATATACAATTACAAAGCAGGATTGCGGATTTAAGGATCAAAGATGCTAACAGGAGTACCTACGAGAGCGAGATGACACGGATGGAGCAGGAGATAAAGGAGATTTATCAACTGTTCCCGGTGGATGTGCGGGAGGAAAACGCAATTCTTCTGGCGATTAACCAGGAGCTGATTGCCCCGCTCAAGGTGCAGTCAGTCACCATAGATCCGCTGATAGAAGTGCCTTTCCTGGAAGGGGTAGAAGAGGAAGAAACGCAGATCAGCTATGAGATCGATGCGGTGGAAGAACTGGAGGATTATGAAGGAACCCAGCAGTCGGAGGCGCCCCTGACGGTGGGCGGGGATGACGGTACGGGAGGCTTAAATCCTTATGGGCTGAAAAACCGTAAGGTCACCATGACCTATGAGATTTCCTACGAGGCATTAAAACGCAGTGTGAAGAATATCTGCTTACAGACAGACCGTATGGTTATTGACGAACTGACGGTGGTGTATGATGAGACCACAGGTCTTTTACAGGGAACCACAGCTGTAAATATGTATTGTGTGCCCAATCAGGAAGGCAAGGAGTATGTGCAGCCGAATCTTAGTTCGGTACTGCTTGGTACGGATAATATTTTCAGTACCATTGTGGTCCGCAGTGAGAGCGGACTCCCGGATCTGGAAGGCGGCGCGGACGATGAAGAGGGTGCAGAGGCAGACGAAGCGGAAGAGTAGAGCGGTGTGAAAAGCAGACGAGGCAGAAGTGCGGAGCGGCGCGAAGAAGCAGACGAGGCGGGAGCAGGGCGGCGCGAAAAGCAGACGAAGCAGAAGAGCAGGGCGGAACAAAGAAGCGGCATGAAGGTGCAAAGAGACAGGGAGTAAGCGTGTGATGACAGGAACAGACAGACGCAAACTGAATAAAGATGCGGGGTTTTCCCTGCTGGAACTTCTGATTGCGGTGATTATTCTGGCGATCATTGTGATTCCGTTGTTAAATATGTTCCTTTCTTCTAACAGAATCAACGTCAAGTCCCGGCAGACCCTGCGGGCCACCACCCTGGCGCAGGATATCATGGAGGGGCTGAAAGCCTATGATATTGAGGAATTGCAGGCGCAGTTTAATAATCCCACGGACGGATTTTATGTGATAAATGATAATATGATCAAGGGGGCTGTGGCGGAGGAGGATGGCATGGAAGCCCTGGAAGTGGATCCGGTTACCGGTAATCCCAGCGAGGGTATTTATTATTTCAGTCTGCGCAAGGTGGCCATGCAGGGCAGTGAGTTTGACGCCCTGGTCAAGGTGGACGCCAGAGAATATATGGAGCCGGGGCCTCATCGCAATGCACTGGATGGAGACCCTTTGGTGTTGAATAAAGGCATCGGGGATGCCAGGAGTATTGATAAAGAGAATGGAACCTTTGTGGAGCAGGATAAATACCGGCAGGCAATGCTTCAAAGTGTGTGGCCGAATGAGCCTGATTCTACACCCATAAAGGACGCGCTGATAGCGAACGGCATCACGAAAGACAGGTTTGATCAGATCACTTTTAAGAATCTGGATGATTTGTTTACCAGTGTGAGAAGAACGATTACGGTTACTTTGGCAAAGAGTAGTGAGATGGATGAGGAAGGCAATTGCAAGATAGATATGTCCGTCACGGAAGAGTATGAATTCGCATATCAGGGAACTGTGGTTACGACCAAAGGAGATATGAGTTCCCTGATCTGGATTGAAGATATGGGCTGCGGCGTGATAGATGGAAAGGATGCCAATGTCAATATCTTTTACTATCCTTTATATGGCAGGAATATCGTAGATGAAATCGTGATTGTAAAAGAGTCGGATGTGGTAAATCTGGAGTCTTTGAATCTGCTGATTGCCAAACAGGTGCCGACAGCACAGGTCAATGCGGACGAAGTCTTATCGGACGCTCAGCTGATGACGGCGGAAATGAGTTATGAGGCTGATGTTCAAATACGGGAGGGTGATGCGCATGGCCCATATATGGATAAGGAAAAGTTTTCCTTAAAGACCAACCTGGGGACGAATCTTGCAGGCAAAGCCTATATGGAGGCGGAAGGCAAGACCGTGGATACACCGGGGCAGCTGTCGGTGAATGGCAAGGACATGGATTTAAGCGGTACCAGCCAGATGAATATTTATACCCTGGACGGCCTTCGCAGTCCTATGGGGGCTGCGCCGAAGGACGGGGAAGTGACGGAGCTTTTCTATAATGTGGAAGTCAGTGTTTATCACGAGGGTGCTGCGGACAAAGATTTTCCGGAAGAAGAGCGGATGATTGTGATCGAAGGCAGTAAGAACAATTGATGGGGTGAACGGAACGGGTATGAACAGGGTGCGAAAGAAGATCATACAATTACATAGGGCGTGCAGGAGGAAGCGCGATGACAGGGGATCTGCGATTGTAATTGTGATTATTGCCATGGCGATGATCGGGATTCTGGCTACCACCCTGCTCTGGATGTCTTATATGAACTATATGATCAAGGTGGCCGATGTCCGCAACAAGAACAGCTTCTATTCCGCTGAGGAAGTGGTGGAACAGATCATGGCGGGATTACGGCAGACTTCCGCTGAGGCAGTGGGCGTGGCTTACCGGGATGTGATGGCGAATTGGGAAGATCTGGCAACAGAGGATCAACGCTACAGTGCTTTTGCAACGACGTATATGGATACCCTGATTGATCTGCTCAAAGACAGTTCCATGGGCAGCGGTTACTATAACAGGGAGAAGTTGAAAGCCTATGTGGATACGGATGTTTTTAACGGGGGACCGGGTGATCCGGAGTATGTGGGTGTGGATGTGGCATCCTGGCAGAATGGTGCTCCAGCGGGAGAAAGCGAGATGCGGCCTGAGATGGAGATGGTGAACAACAACAGCATTATTCTCAAAAACATCTATGTGTCCTACACGGACAGTGAAAACCGGGTATCCATCGTGCAGACGGATGTCTGTATGGATGTGCCGAAGCTGATCTTTGAGAGTGGCGGTTCGATTGACGGATTATATGAATATACTTTGATTGGCAATGCGGGGATCGATGTGACCGGCGGCGGTACGACCACCACGGAAGGCAGTATTTATGCGGGAACCAATGACACGGACGGGGGCGGACTGAATATTTATCCGGCCAATACCCTGGCGCTGGATGGTTCCAGAAGAGTGATTTCCAAAGGGGATATTGTGGTGGAAGGGCCTGCGGCCAGCCTGGTGGTCCGGGATATGCCGGGCGAGGATAACCGTGTGTATGCCAGGAATATCACACTGCATAGCGGCACGGTTAGTCTGGGCAGCAAGACCTATGTGGCAAATGATCTGTCCTTGAATGGACCTGGCAGTAAAGCCACACTTTCCAAGGAATATTATGGGTATGGAGTTTCAACCTATAACGGGCTTCCGGGAGAGCCGTTGTCAAGTGAAGGAAAATCGTTAGTGGATTCCGCATCCAGCAGTGCCATCATCATTAACGGCAAAAATTCCACGTTGGATATGTCAGGTGTTAACAGACTTCTGCTGGCAGGCCGTTCTTATATCGGGCAGGCGTCCACAAGGACAGAGGCGGATGAGATCAAAGCGGGAACCCGTGTGACGGGTGATCCGGTCATGATGGGGGAATCCATTGCAGTTAAAGGCGGTCAGATTGCCTATCTGGTGCCGGCGGAGTGTATCGGTACCCGGGGTGACGAGACGGTTATAGGACAGAATCCTATTAACAGCGAACAGGTAAACGACATCGAGGAGATGTTTGCACCCGGCGGTGCGGGGAACGAAGGTGCATCCGGAGAAGGGGAGCAGACCTTCCATGAGGTAGATTTTAATAAAAAGGTATACCGCCTGGGAGACAGAGCGTTAAGCGAGTTCGGCGTAACGAGTATGGATCATATTCGTAAGGTGAATGTGCAGTACCGGGGCAATACCCTGCGCTATTATTATCTGGTTATGGATGAGACCAACGCAGAACGTTATTTCGTGCAGTATTATAATTTTAATGCGAACAAAGAATCCATAGACCGATATATCAATACCTATGCTTCCGGGGGAATCCTTTTAGGGGACTTTGAGGCACCGGACAATCAGTATACGATTTTGGGCAACAGCCTTGTGAGCAGCGTGCTGGCAGACAGCGGTGTGACACTGCTTACCAGAGTGGATCAGAGCACCTTAAATCCCAGTGAGGGAGGAGAAGGCGGGACGCCGGAAGAAGGCGGAGAGGAAACAGAGAATCCGCCGGTGGATCCCGATGCTTATACAGAGACCGGGACAAATGCTGACGAAGTGGATAAGGATAAACAAAAGGATGAGGCGGAGGTGCTTGGCCTTTCGGCGGGGATTGCCAATACATATAAAGCACTTACCTTTAATCTGACAGAGGATGCCTCCCTGGTGCCTACGGATCCCGAGGTGGCAAAGAATTATTATGTGTTTAACGGTGTCATTAAAGAGACAGATGTAGAGAAGTATCTGGATGACAATCATAAGAATACTGTAAAATACGAGACCGATTCCGGTTTGAAGGCTATTCTGACGAGAGAGCCGCTAAACGTATCGGCGGTGGACGATCAGACCAGACTGATTATTTCTTTTGATGATGTGTTGGTAGATAAGAACTTTACCGGACTGATTATCGCCAAGGGCAAGATTACGGTCAATCCGGCCTCGGTGGTTTCCATTAAGCAGAATAAAATGGATCTTTACAAAGTGCTGGAAGCAAAGAGTGAGATTGAGGGTGATGCGATCACGCCCATAGATATGTTCGTCAATGGAAACGGCAGTATGCAAAACGGTGCGGAAGCTCCGACGGTGGATGATGCCGGTAATCTGATTATTGATTATGGCGAGATTGTACGCTATATGAACTGGATTAAGAAGTAGGAAACAGGAAGAAGGATACGGGGTTTGGAACGTAAAGGATATGATAGAGACAAACTTCATAACGATAACAGAGGTTATTCCATAATTGAACTGATTATTGTACTCGCTATCATAGCAATCATCATGGGTACGGTATTCTATTCCATTATTCTGATATTCAGTGCCAATGCCAAAAGCTGTGCCAATAATATCCAACGTTCCATCGGGGATTGTAAGGTGACCACCATGGGTAAGGCGGATGCTTATATGGAACTTTACCGAAATGATGATGGAATCTATACCCGGATGCATGTCACAGAGAGCGATGGGACGGTGACAGATGGGGAACCACAGAAGGTGGGAACCAATAAAGTAGAAGTAGGATACATTGCCAAAGACAGTGGCGGTGCGGAGACACCACTTATGCCGGGGAGCTCGATAGAGATACGGTTTGACCGCAGCAGCGGCGGATTTAAGGCCGGCACAAGCGGCGTCCTTTATGAGGAACTCTATGTCAGGGGCGGCAGTAAGAATTACGCTATTGTCCTGACAGAGCTTACCGGGAAATCCGAGGTGGAAGCAAGACCGATGCCAACGCCTTAATCATTGAAAGATAAAGTGTAACGGTTAAGGAGAGGGAAACGGCAGACTGACAGCTAAGAAAGTGGCTGCGGGCGTGCAGTTGCAGTGGAAAGAACAGGGAGTGTGAAAGATGTTACGGGAAAAGGGCAGGACGATGAGAAAGGATCAGAGAGGGTTCACCATAGTGGAGCTTTTGATTGCGGTTGCGATTCTGGCGATTGTGGTTGCGTCGGTGTGCAGCTTTATTCTGGTGGGTTCCAGAAGCTATGCTTCCGCCAACAGTGATATCAGCGTACAGCAGGAAGCGCAGCTTGCGTTAAACCAGATGTCGGACGTTCTGATTGATACTACCAGGAGTGTCAACTATGTGGGGTATGACACTACAGGTTTGGCTACACTGGCTTTGAAAGATTCCGAGTTTGGTTTCGAGCCTGTGGCGAAGAGTCTCATTATGTATAACGGCGCTCCGGTGGTGACGACTACAACGAATCCTGACGGTACCACAACCACCGCTACAACCATAGAGGAAGGTAATGGCAACAAGCATTATCATTTCTACTGGGATAAGAATGACGAGACACTTTATTATTTTGAACTGCCCGTGCAGCCGGATGATGTGGATGCAGAGAATAACATTAATGTGAGATTTCCGGCTTTTGGCGACCCTGGCTGGGTGGTTCTGGCGGAGCATGTGACTAAGTTCGAGGTGGACTTGACCCAGGTGGAAGAAAAGCGTGTGGTACAGTTGAATCTGACCTTTGTGAACGGCAAGCGGGAATATAATACTTCCAACAACGTGACCATCCGTAATAAGGTGGCGGTCAATGATGCGGAGATTGGGCCTCTCAACAGGAAAAAGACGCTTTCTATTATAGCCAGGGAGACGAGTGTGATTCTGGAACCTGGCGAGACCTATCATTTTTCCACGCCCAAAGTAACCGGGCAGAATGTGACGGATAAGAGTGTGACCTGGTCCCTGGTTTCTCCAGGCAGTCCCTCAGGCGGAACTTACCTTACGGATACAGCGAACGGGATTTTGAAGATAGCGGCGGACGAACCGGCGGCATCTTTTGATGTGGTGATTACCACCAATGCGGTGGATTCGGACGGAAACCATGCCTCTTGTACGATTGTGGTTTACATAAAACGTGCCACAGGGATAAATATGTATAAATCAGCGGACACGAACGAGGAGAATGGCCCCAATGAAATATCGCCTGGCTGTACATTTACCATATCGGCGAATGTTGTCGGCCCAAGACTCGGTGAAACTTGCAGTGCGTGTGGCGAAAGCACGGAGATAGACCACTATGTTTCATGGGAAGGAAATCCGTACGGGAATATCTATGTATGGCGTATTGTGGATCCACAGGAGTATAATCCTTCTATGTCCTGGTGGAAACCGAAAGACCATCTGAAACTGATTGACCAGGATCAGCACAGTGCAACCTTTTATTTAGAGAAGAATACGCCGGATGACGGAAGTTTTGTGTTTGTTGTTCAGGCAATGTCGCTTCTTTCTACATATCCCAATGAACAGGGCAGATGTGAATACTTTGTGGGAGAAGCCATTGAATTGAAGTCGGTGAAAGGCAAGGAGAACGCGGCACCTCTTGGCGGTTCTTTGAAATATGGTGAAGAGACGCTTATCAAAGAGATTGTAGAAGATTTGTCAACAGAAGGACATAAGTATGTGACATGTGTCCGCGTTGTGGATAATTCCGGAGCTTCACCGGATAGAATACTCCTGTATTTTACCACTGGTGACGGTGCCGATTATCGTATTGCGCCGGACTTATTCGATCTGGATTTGAACGGAAGTTATACCTTCTATATGCAGGCTTTAGATCCGGTGTCCAAGGAGAATCATAAGTTGGGAAATCATCATCAGTCGGACAGTAATCAGGAAATCTGGGATGAATATATCAATCATTTAAGTCCTACGAAGCCATATGGATATGTGGGAGATAAGTATGACTACAGAAAGGTGTACTACAGTGTACTGGATAAACCGAAGCTGACCTTTTCATATAACAACGTTTCTTATAAAGGGAAGAATATTACCTATGATCCGGTGAATATTTATTCGGTGGGTAACGGTACAGGTATTGTCGGAGAGATTAAACCTACCGGTTATGAGAATATTGTACAGGATAATTCCGTTTGGACGAATTATAAGAACAGTCTTTATGAAGGGGAAGGAACGGATATTAGCCAGTGGAAAAAGATATATGTTTTTGATGAAGGAACGATGTCTTATGAGGGGAAAAAGGAATTTGCGGGCAAGGTCACGATAGATCCTAAAGGCAGTATGTTCATGAAACTGGAGCACCAGGGGGACATCCTCGGCGCCTGTGGAAATTATCATATTGTTCCGGGCATGGTGTATCAGAATAAGCAGTCGGATCGTTACAGAATCATTGGCTGGAGTGGATTTGATTTCCCGAATCTGCCGCGTAAAGAGAGATATTATGAATTCGATGACAGCATTATTCATGTGAAGGTCACCAGTGAATTTACAATGAATATCCAGGATGACTGGTTTAAGGGGCAGGTATTGTTCCCGCTGCCCGCACAGATGGCAGGGAATGTGCTCTTCCCGAACATGGAGAGTGCAGACTGGCAGATGTCTTCCGGATCATGGTCCGGTGTGGCACTGCGGGATGGTCAGACGAATTCTGAGAATATAGAATTTTCCTATGTGCGCTACAAATACAGTAAGGAACATAAGGCATACTATGTGGAACCTGTCAAGGTGGACATCAAGGCTGGGGAGAAAAAGATTGTGACCCATTCCTATGGGGTCTATGTATTTGAGGAAAATGGGACAAAGTGGGATCTGCACAGTAAAGGGTATACCACAGAGAAGGCAATGAACTTTAATGTGAAGCAGTTCGATTATAATGGCGGACAGTACCAGACCTACTTCCCATTGCCGACAGAAAGTGACTTCCCGTTTACGGATACAATTACGGAGACGTACACGGTTCTGGGAATTTATAATGACGGTCTGTGGAACGCTGCTAATCTGTCGGGCGTTCTCGTGAAAGCGCAGAAGAACGGAGACAGTTATAGAATCCAGTTTATTAAGAAAAATAAAGCAAATATATGGGATGTAAACAATCATAAAATAACAGTTGCTTCTTATGGTGTTTACACCTGGAGTCCGGAACAGACAGAATGGCATAAGCAGGAAGGATACAAGCCGCTTCCGGATGAGAAGGATCCAGACTGGGTAGTGAATCTGACAGGCTTAAATTGGGGCGGTAAAACTTATATGATGTATTTCCCGCTGCCGTCAGAGGGAGGGTTCCCGTTTAGCGGTTCCGTGAAGGAAATAAAAGGCTATAAACCTACGCTTTATGAGACCACGGATATCTATGGAGAACATGCGGATACATATAAGGAATGTACTGTCAAATATGAGTATTCAGGAGGTATCCATCGGATCGTGTTTGGTGATCAATGGAATACATATGGCACATTTCAGTGTCCGGATGGCGGTACATCATGGAGTCTGGTTCCTTAGAATCAGGTGTGGCGAAAGGGTATAGAAGTAACCGGCAACGAAGCAAACTGTATGTGAGATGATATGATGATGAAAATGCAGAGAAGTGGGAAGCCAAAACTGAATAGGAAAACGGTTGTTATGGCTATGGCATCGGTAACGGCTGCCGCAGTGGCGGTTACGGGGGTATACAGACTGGGAAGCCGTGTACAGGATATGGAAGTCTATGCCAAAGAATCCTTTACTGGCATGAAAGAGATCGTGGAAGAGCACGACAGTGAGAATCCTTTCAGGATTCTGGATATTACGCCTACCAGAGCAACCTATACGCCTGGCGGTGCCGATAAGACTTACCATCTGTCCACGGGAACCATCGGTTATCTGACGGGAGGCCAGGCGCCGATCGAGAAGGATATTCAGCAGATTTTTCTGAATGATATGCTTTTCTATGATTATACAGAGCGTCAGGAACTGGCCGAGGCGCTTCTGCCTGCCGGTTATGAGGATGAAGATTTTTTGACGATAGCCTATGAAGAGGCATACGGCGGAACAATCGACCGTCTGGATGAGAGGCGGGATTGGATTAAACTATATGATCCTGTAGGCGATGTGGGGCCGGCAGGCGGACAGGGACCCACAGGTAAGCTGATGGCCTATGTGACGGAAGTGGATCCGGATGCAGGCGAGGACGGAGAATACAATCTGGTAAAAGGAACCCTGACTACTGGTCTGGACGGGCTGGACAGTCTCTATGCATTTAATGACAGTGGAGAATGGCATGTGACTTTTGAGTATGATCCGGATGCTGTGATAGGATATGTGCCGGCGATGTTAGCCTGTGATGATCTGAGTTCTTATTCCAGTACAACAGGCGTGTATTACCTGAATGAGGACGGTACTTATGAATATGTGGGTACCAAGTCACAGATTTTAGGGCTGCCGGAGGAAAATAAGAAACCGCCTAAGGATGAGGAAGACAAGACAGATAAAGATAAGGAAGACGAGAAGACAGAAGAAGGAAAAGAGCCAGAGGAGAGTGAAGACGGCGACACCACCGGCGGCGAGGATGGCGATAACACCGGTGATGAAGGCGAAGACGGCGATAATACCGGCGATGAGGGAGACAGTGGAGACGGCAGTACCGGCGATGGAGATGGTGATAACAGCGGAGACGGCAGTACCGGCGATGGAGATGGTAGTACAAGCGGAGACGGCAGTACCGGCGATGGAGATGGTAGTACAAGCGGAGACAGCAGTACCGGTGACGGAGATAGTGGTAACAGTGGAGACAGCAGTACCGGCGGTGGAGATAGCGGTAACAGTGGAGACAGCAGCTCCGATGGCAGTTCCAGTAACAGTGATGCCGGCAGCAGTTCTGATGCATCCAGTACAGTAAGCGCTGGCAGTGATACCGCAGCGGCAGATGCCGACTGGCGGCTTCTCATAGCGCAGGGCGAGGAAGACGGAGCACCTGCCGATGATAAGCAGGGTCAGGATGGCGATGATCCAAAGGAAGAGGATACGAAGCCGGATGATGGAAACGGTTCGGATGGCGGAAATGGCGCAGGGGACGATGACAGTTCGGATGCTGGAAACGATTCAGGAGACGATGACAGTTCGGATGCCGGAAACAATTCAGAGGGTGGCGGCAGTTCGGATGGCGGCGACGATTCGGATGATTCCGAGGAAGAGAACAAGTCTCATAATGCCGGACCCCAGTACTATATTCTGGAATTCCGTTTTGAGACCAATCCTTCTGAGGAAACCAGGCTTTACCGGATTAAGGATAAAGAAAAGGTACCTGACTGGGATGGCGCAGTTCTGCCCTATGACCGGTACGACATTGATGATTCTCTTATGGAAGGGATTGCCGTAGAGAATGGTGTAATGTTGGATGAAGAAGCTGATGGAGATATGGCTATGAGTTATGCCCTTGGCTCCACCGGTTTACCGGTATTTGAATATGTTGGGTTGGGAAATGGCGGTAAATATCAGCTTAAGATGGCCTTTGAGAGTGATGAAAATTATGAGGATGAGGCTCAGGAGGTAGAGGTAGATAATGCGCCTGTTTATTTCCGGTGTTGTAAGGGGAATAACTGGCTTGAGAGATATGTATTCAATGCGCTGGAAGACCAGGACAATGAGTATGACGAGTTTGCAATTGAGGTAATCAGTATCCCGGCGGATGAAGTTGAGGTGGATGATGTAAAGGAAGCAGACCTGGTCTATCTGGAGCATGGTGCAGGCATTTTCCTAAACAGCGGTGCCGTGCTGGATTCTATCATCACGAATGATCCGGACGGTATGGGTGATATTTCCGAGTCTGTAGTCCTGGCGATAATTGACAGAGCCGTGACAGAATTGATGCCCGTTATCGTGGATTACGATATTATAGAGAATCCAGGGCGGTATGAGGACAGTAATTATCATAAACTGGCCAGGATATTTTTAAAGGAAGACCTGGCGGGATTCTATTATGATATGGGCAAGGAAGATCTGTTAGACGATTTGTTCAGAGGTCTTGACAGCGATGATTATGAAGATAATGAGGATAATGACTGTCATTATGTAAACCGAAATATATATATGGTGAATGGCAATCCGCTGGTGAGCAAAGATTTTCCGGATTATTTTGATGACGATGAGGCAAAACGTGGATTCCGGGAAGTATTGATTGCCATTCGTGCAGAGAATACGATGTTGAAGGAGGATGACTGGCTGGAAGAAGAAGTCAGCAAAGCCAGGGCTGTTGCCTATATCATTAATTTCTCCGTGGGAATCATCGGGGATTACCGGGATGTATCTATTCTGGAACTTCAACCCAGTGCCAATCTGGATTCTGATCTGCATGTAGAAAAGAATGAGGATAGAAACACGACGACTTTATATTGGCAGAAGAAGGATTCCGGGGAGAACGGACAGCAGATATTCCGCGCTACCAGGATGGTGGATGTTACCCAGGAAGTAAAATCTGTGGTGGAGTTTAACGGTGAGTGGGAAGACATCAACAGCAGATATGATATGGTGTTTATTGGACTGGATGGTCAGAGACTGAATCGGGAGGGAAGAGACCTGCATACAGTCTATAATAACAGTGACTTAAACGGCCTGGTGTATCACACTGGAGACAGGGCATCAGACGGGGATGCTAAATATGATGCCAATGATATCACACAGCAGAAGAAAGAGGCACTTCTTGATTATCTGCGGGCAGGTTATCCTGTAGTGGTAGAGAACAACTGTATTAATGTTAAGAAATCTGACGGAAAGCAGTACCGGTCTGTCAATAAGAAATATATCGGGGACAATACCCAGATGTATGCGTTCCTGGAGGAAGCCCTGGAGAATTATGGGGATAATCTGTACACGGTGCGGGATGTCCGTGGAAATCCGGAATTCCGGGCACAGCTTAATGTGATTAAGCCGCGTATTGACTACCAGGAGCAGACAACGCCTGTGCAGAGTATGAATCGGACGCCGGATGGGAAATATGAAGGGACAATTCTCTATCGTGTGACCGGTGATCGGGAGAGCGAGGAGGACAATAGTTATCACGGCGATATCGCACTGCATTTTTATCTGGATCTGAACTATGACGGTGTCTTTGTACCTTCGGAGGAAATGTATCCCACAGGAGAAGTGGGCGGTTATATCAGTGGGGACGGACAGGTCACCGTGCAGCTTGAGGGGGTAGAGTCGGGGATTATCCCATGGAAACTGGAGGTTTCCGATACCAACAATGAGTATCGCAGGGATGCCATGACAGGATATTTCACCATCCAGGGACAAAGCCAGCTGCCTGTCAGCATTTTACAGATTCTGGATGATAAAGAGAATAAATCTGCCAACCTACAGATGAATTTTGAGAAGATTAATAATTCCACGCTCGGGCGTTATCTGGAGATGGCAGAGAATAAACTCAATGTAGAGTATGAGATTGAGACCATTACCACAGGAGAGTTAAATGAGAGACTTGCCAAAAATGGGAAATATCTGGATCAGTGGGATATTTTGGTACTTGGTTTTGGCAGCAGTGGTTCTTTGGGAGAGGCGCAGTCTGCGGTGACGACTTATATTGAGGAGGGCAGGAGTGTGCTGATATCCTACGCGGGAGCGCAGGAAGATACAGGACGGCTTGGACTGAATAACACCCTGCTGGGACAGACCAACGAGATGACATATTCTAAACTTGGCCAAAACGGCGGAAGATATTACCGCTATAAAGACTTAAGCAGCGATATGTTTGCGGATGCGCTGCCGGGATTACAGGCACAGAAGATTAATGAAGGCGTCATCAGCCGTTATCCTTTTGAGGTGGGAAGTGAGGAAGGAACAGCCTTTTTCAGCGAAGCCACAATGCTCAAGGCTCCTGAATATCTGTTGGATTTTGATAACAATACGGGAGACAGCGAGTTATATGTGACAGGATGGTATACCTTAAATAATAATGGGTCAACGGAGGAAGGCGGCTATCAGGTTTCCCCCAGAGACGCCCGCAATAATTATTATATTTACAGCAGAGCTAATGTAGTATATATAGGACAGAACGAGTATCCGTATGTCTATGAAAAAGACGCCGGAGAAGAACCTAAGGAAGGCGTGGATGAGTGCAAGCTCTTTGTTAATGCCCTGATGGCGGCATACAATGCGGGTATCCACAATCCGAAGATAGATATCGTGGCGGGCTTTGGAGCCTCCGCCACATCCGTGGAGAGTATTCCCATTCCTTTCGACCAGGAGTTTAAGATGGAAGCGGATACGGACGGCGGTATTCTGGATGAGACAGTAGATGTGTACTTCAAGTTTGTGGATAATAATATCGCCTTTGACAAGGTATCGCAGATTGCCTTCTACTATGAGAACGGAACCAATCCGGATGCAGAGCTGGTACTGCCGGATGGCAGCATCAATACCGCTGATTTCACACCCTTTGGAAGTCCTGTCTGGATGGTGGAGAATAACCGGCTTGTGGAAGTGACAGATGGTGAATTCCGGCAGGGAGTCGTATACCGTATCAAGGCACCGGTACTGGCACTGAAGGGAAATGAGGAGGAAGTATCGAGAATCTTCATTGCGCTGGATACCCATTATGTGAAGGATGGTAAGGAGCAGCATGCAATTGGCACAGATTCCATTGTCCTGACCAGGGCGCAGATGTTCCTGCTTGAGTAAGGTGTCCGGATGAGGTCTATGGAATATCTGACAGCGGGACAATTGATATTGTATGAAATGAAAACGCCCTGTAACCGATTTTGGTTATGGGGCGTTTTAGCGCATGATTCTGCAAGTATTTATAATAGGAAGGAACTATTACAGATGTTCCTGTTCACGAAATTGCAGGATGCTGTCGGCCCTGGCGGCGGACAGATGCCAGCGGTCTCTCTTCGCTCTCCAGTAGCCATCGTAAAACCATCTTATCGTTCTGATTAGTCCCATATGCCTTACCACCTCTGCCACATCTCTCATCCTCCTATCCTGTTGCGCAATCCGGTCAATCTCCTGCTTTTAAATGTAATTGGTTTGATTTAAAAGCATAGATTTTCCGAAAGGTTAGAATGTTTGATTTGACACATTATTTTTATCTAGAAATTGTTATGCTTTGAGATTTATTATAAGCAGTCACAAATATCCTGTCAAGGGGGGGTGTCCGACTATTCTAAATACAATTTTTATTTTTTTCCACTTGCCATCATTCAAAATATGGTGTATAGTGTTGCACGTTAATAAAATGTATTGGTGTGCGTCATAATATGATTTATCAGAAAGAAGCGCACAAGGACATTTGATGTGCAGGATAGGGGAAATTGCTATGGCAAAGTATTTAGTGATCGTGGAGTCACCTGCGAAGGTGAAGACCATCAAGAAATTTTTAGGCGCCAACTACGAGGTGGCGGCCAGTAACGGACATGTGCGGGATTTGCCGCGCAGTGTGCTCGGTATTGATGTGGAGCATGATTTCGAGCCAAAGTACATTACGATTCGTGGAAAGGGTGATATTCTGGCGAACCTGCGAAAGGAAGTCAAGAAGGCAGAGAAGATTTATCTCGCAACTGACCCGGACCGTGAAGGGGAAGCCATATCGTGGCATTTATTATACGCATTAAAGCTGGAAAATAAAAAGGTATACCGTATCACCTTCAACGAGATTACCAAAACAGCAGTGAAGGAGTCTTTGAAGAACGCCAGAGAGATCAACATGGATCTGGTGGATGCACAGCAGGCGCGCCGTTGTCTTGACCGTATGGTCGGCTATAAGATTTCACCGGTGCTGTGGGCGAAGGTGAAGAGGGGGTTGAGTGCCGGTCGGGTGCAGTCGGTGGCGCTTCGCATTATCTGCGACCGGGAAGAGGAGATTAATGATTTTATTCCGGAAGAGTATTGGACATTAGAGGCATCCCTTAATATTGCAGGGGAGAAAAAGCCCCTTATTGCAAAGTATTACGGAACGGTGGATGAGAAGAAGACGATTTCATCCAGAGAAGAGCTGGAACAGATTAAGAAAGTTCTGGAAGGGGCGGAATATAAGGTTTCATCAGTCAAAACGGGGGAGCGTATCAGAAAGGCGCCGCTGCCTTTTACCACATCTACGTTACAGCAGGAAGCCAGTAAGGTTTTAAATTTCTCTACCCAGAAGACCATGCGTCTGGCACAGCAGCTCTATGAGGGTGTGGAGATTAAGGGCAACGGCACTACCGGTATTATTTCTTATCTGCGTACCGATTCCACTAGAGTTTCGGAGGAGGCCGAGGCGGTGGCTAAGGAATATATCACGGATAAGTACGGGGAAGCCTATGCTTCCGGCACGGAACAGGAGAAAAAGAACGGGCCGAAGATACAGGATGCGCATGAAGCAATCCGTCCTACGGATATCACCAGACTGCCGCTTGATATCAAAGAATCTCTTTCCAGAGATCAGTTCAGACTTTATCAGCTGATCTGGAAACGTTTTGTGGCCAGTCGCATGGCGGCGGCAGTGTATGAGACTACTTCCGTGAAGATTGATGCCGCAGGACAAAGATTTGTGGTGGCGGCGTCCAAAGTGAAGTTTGATGGTTTTATGAGTGTTTACACGCAGGATGATGAAAAGGAGGAGAATAACACACTGGCCAGAGGGATTACCGAGGACAGTAAGTTATCTTTACGTTCTTTAGAAGAAAAACAGCATTTTACCCAGCCTGCGCCGCATTATACGGAAGCATCCCTGGTACGGGCCATGGAGGAACTGGGGATTGGAAGGCCCAGTACCTATGCACCGACCATTACCACCATTCTGGCAAGGCGTTATATTGTGAAAGAGAATAAGAATCTTTATGTGACGGAACTGGGCGAGGTAGTCAACAATATGATGAAGGAAGCCTTCCCTTCCATTGTGGATGTGAATTTTACCGCTACCATGGAGGCACTCTTGGATGGAGTAGAGGAAGGCAGTGTCAAGTGGAAGACTGTGGTGAAGAACTTCTACCCTGATTTGCAGGAAGCTGTGGACAAGGCGGAGAAGGAACTTGAGGAAGTGGAGATTGCCGATGAGCTTTCGGATGAGTTTTGCGATGCCTGCGGCAGACAGATGGTTATCAAATATGGCCCGCACGGAAGATTTTTAGCCTGCCCGGGTTTCCCGGAGTGCAGGAACACCAAACCGTATTTTGAGAAGATTGGTGTGGAGTGTCCTAAGTGTGGCAAAGACATTGTCCTGAAAAAGACCAAGAAGGGCCGGAAATATTATGGCTGTATCGATAATCCGGATTGTGATTTTATGGTATGGCAAAGACCTGTAAATGAAAAATGTGACCGGTGTGGATCCATCCTTTTACAAAAGGGAAATAAACTTGTGTGTTCTGATGAAAACTGTGGATTTATCAAGGATGCGGCAAAGGCAGAAGCCAGATAAGTTGCTTGGAAAGTCTGAAAATTGTGCACAACTGGTGTTAAACGGTGATGAATTGTATCAAAAATACATTGAAAACGCTCAAATGGTGTGATAAAATCAATTTATATAGAAACGTGCGGTAATAGCACCATGAATTGAGGAGCAAGATACATGAGCAGTGTTCAATTATTAGATAAGACCAGAAAGATTGGAAAACTTTTACACAACAACAATTCAGGAAAGGTAGTATTCAATGATATCTGTGATGTGCTGAAAGAGATTCTTTCTTCTAATGTGTTAGTCATCAGCAGAAAGGGAAAGGTGCTGGGCATCGGGGATATCGATACCGTGGAATCCATCACGGAACTTATTGTGGATCATGTGGGCGGATTTATTGATTCCATGCTTAACGAGCGTCTTTTGGGGGTATTGTCCACGAAGGAGAATGTGAATCTGGAGACTCTGGGATTTGAAAGTGTGGATACCAAGCGTTTTCAGGCAGTGATAGCGCCCATTGAGATTTCGGGGGAGCGTCTTGGCACGCTGTTTCTCTATAAGTGCGATGCGCAGTATGATATAGATGATATTATATTATGCGAGTATGGAACAACCGTGGTGGGTCTTGAGATGCTGCGGGCGGTCAGCGAGGAGAATGCGGAAGAGAACCGTAAGATAGCGGTGGTGAAATCGGCGATTGGCACCTTGTCGTTTTCGGAAATGGAAGCAATTACGCATATTTTTGATGAACTTGGCGGTATGGAAGGTATCCTGGTGGCCAGTAAGATTGCGGATAAGGTGGGAATCACCAGATCTGTTATTGTCAATGCCCTTCGTAAATTCGAGAGTGCGGGTGTGATAGAATCCCGTTCTTCCGGTATGAAAGGTACCTATATTAAGGTATTGAATGATGTGGTTTTCGACGAAGTGGAGAAGCTGAAAGAGCAGGGAAGATTTTAAAGAAATAGTTACATAAAAACAAAAAGACAAAGGAATGTCGGATGGAAATATCCATCATATGGAAAAGGATTTACGGAAAGTGGCATGATATGGCATTGTAGATCCTTTTTTATTTTTTTAACGGTACTTAATTGTGAAAATCAATCGAAAAACCTTGTAATTTTTCATAATTTTATTATAATGGAATATGGATTGTATTAACGTGGAAGGAGTGTGACTATGAGTTCTTTGATCAACACCAATGTTTTTGACTATGTCAATGTGTTAGATAAGGCGATGGATGCGTCCTGGCTTCGCAATGAGGCGATTTCCAATAATATTGCAAATGCGGATACACCCGGTTATAAGAGACAGGATGTGAATTTTGAGGTGCAGCTTGCCAAAGCTCTCAGACTTTCCAGATACAAGACCGTGGATGCCAAGGTGGCGGATGTGAAGATGAACCGCCTGAATCCGATTACTTACACGGATTATGCAGGATATTCCTACCGTTTGGATGGCAATAATGTGGATCCGGATACGGAGGGCGTATACCTTGCCAAGAACCAGGTAGTATACCAGGGACTTTATCAGAGTGTCAGTCAGGAATTTAAAAACCTTCAGGCAGTTATGAAATAGGCACATATACAAGAAGAATGAGATATAAGGGGAAAAGGAGAAATACATATGGCAATGTTTAGTGCATTTGATATTAATGCTACTGGTATGACGGCGGAGCGTTTCCGTATGGATACCATTTCACAGAACGTGGCGAACGCGAATACTACCAGGACGGAGGATGGTACACCTTACCGCAGAAAGGTGGTTGTATTTGAGGAGAAGAACTCTCAGACACCCTTTCATCAGGTGTTAAATAAAGCGAGAGACCGTTATTCGGGAAGCGGTGTTAAGGTAACGGGGGTTTATGAGGATACCTGGACGGAAGGAAATATGGTTTACGACCCCTCTCATCCGGATGCTGATGAGAACGGTTATGTTATGTATCCGAATGTGAATATTATTACCGAGATGACAAACCTGATTGACGCCAGCCGCGCTTATCAGGCGAACACCACGGCTTTTGACGCTAGTAAGAAGATTGCTACAATGGGTCTTAGCATGTTGAATGGCTGATAAGAAAACGAAAAGGACATGGGAGGAAGGGACATGGCTTTAGATATTACTGCGCTGTATAATGTGTCATCGGGAGCAGTTCAGGAGGCGGCCAAAGCGGCGCCTACTACTAGGACAGAGACTTATACGGACAATGGATTTGACAGTCTGCTGCATACGGCAATTGACAATCTGAGAACCACCAATAATTATCTGTCGGATGCGGAGAATGAAAAGATTAAGTGGGCACTGGGAGAGACGGAGAATACCCATGATCTCAGTATTGCTTTACAGAAAGCGTCTACGGCACTTCAGTATACGGTGGCTATCAGGGATAAGCTTATGGAGGCTTACAGGGAGCTTATCCAAATGCAGGTTTAGTATTTGATTTGTAAGAGGGAGATACTGAAGGAGAACGAATTGCTGTGGATAAATTAGTAGACAAATTAAAAGAATTTGGAAATAAGATATTAGAGTGGTGGAACAGGTTCACGGCGAAACAGAAAACGCTGATCGTGGGAATTGTAGCTGTTGTGATACTGGCTATCGTGATCATCGTTTCAAGGCTGACCAAACCGCAGTATGTGCTGCTTCGGGAATGTGAGACTACCAAGGAAGCGGCAGAGGTAAGGGATCTGTTAAATGGAGAGGAACTTACATATGAGATTTCGGATGACGGCCTGGTGGTAAGGATTCTGGCCTCCCAGTTGTCCGATGCCAATCTGTTGCTTGGCGCTAATAATATTCAGGCAGCCAGCTATGGAATCAATAATGTGACGGATGGCAGTTTCTCTACCACGGAATCGGATAAACAGAAAAAATACGTAGTATATCTTGAAAAAAAGCTGGAGAATGATGTACTCTCCAAGTTTACGGCGATTAAGAGCGCCTATGTAACATTGAATATCCCCGAGGATACCGGTACGCTGATTGCGAAGGAAGAAGAGTCCTCTGCGTGGATTCTGCTGGAATTAAAGGACGAGTTCTCTCAGGAGAGCGCGGCCTATTTGGCGCGCGCTGTGGCAACTTCCATGGGCAATGATACCACAAATAATATCGTGATCATGGATACGGAAGGCAATATGCTCTTTACGGGGGAAGACAATTATAGTACGTCCGGCATGGCAACATCCCAGCTGTCCGTGAAGAGTGAAGCGGAGAAGAATATGATCAATAGCGTGCGCCGGGTGATTCTGGGCACGAATGAATATGATAATGTGGAAGTTTCCCCTAATCTGGTGCTGGATTTTGCTACCGAGAAAAGAACAACGCATACTTACGCGCCGGCAGACGGCCAGACACAGGGCGTACTCAGCAGTGAAGATATATTCAATTCTGAGAATACCAGCGGTGTGGGCGGGATACCGGGTACGGATTCCAATGATGACGACACTACCTATGTGCTGGAAGATAATGCCAATTCTTCATCCACTCAATCGGAGGAGTCCAGACATTATCTGCCAAACGAGGAGATTATAACCAAGGAAACGCCGGCGGGTGTGATTAATTACGGTTCTTCTTCCCTGGCAGCATCTTTGATTCAATATAATGTTATCCGGGAGGAAGATGCAGAGACACAAGGGCTGTTGGATGGTGTTACCTGGGAGGAATATAAGCTGGCGAACACGGAACGTACCAGGCTGGAGGTGGATGAGTCTTTCTATGCGGCAGTGGCAAATGCCACAGGTATTTCCACAGATAATATTACACTGGTAGCTTACAGCGAGAATCTTTTCTTTGATGCGGAAGGCTCCGGTATTACGGCGACAGATATCTTACAGATTGTCCTGATCGTTGTGATTCTGGCATTGCTTGCTTTTGTGGTTCTCCGGAGCATGAAGAGCGAGAAACACGAGGAAGAGGAAGAGGAACTGTCTGTGGAGACGTTATTACAGTCTACGGTACAGCTGGAAGAAATTTCCTCAGAGAATGAGAGTGAAGAGAAACGTCTTATCAATAAGTTTGTGGAAGAAAATCCGGAGGCGGCGGCCAATCTGCTGCGCAACTGGTTAAATGAGGACTGGGGGTAGGATAAATGGCGGCAAAATCATCTGATGAGAAGATAGGCGGACTACAGAAAGCGGCTATTTTGATGATCGCTCTGGGGCCGGAGAAGTCAGCCTCAATCTTTAAACATCTGAAGGAAGATGAGATAGAAGAATTAACATTGGAAATAGCAAATACCAGGAGTATCACACCACAGGTGAAGGATGAAGTGGTCAATGAATTTTACCAGGTGTGTCTGGCACAGCAGTATATCGCGGAAGGCGGTATCAATTATGCCAAGGAACTTCTGGAGAAATCTTTTGGTGCCGATAAGGCAATGGATGTTATCGGCAAGCTGACGGCATCTTTGCAGGTGAAGCCGTTCGAGTTCATAAGGAAGACGGATGCGGCCCAGCTTCTGAACTTTATTCAGGACGAACATCCGCAGACCATTGCACTTATTTTATCGTATCTGTCAGCAGCGCAGGCGGCAATTATTGTCTCGGCACTTCCGCCGGACAGACAGGCCGATGTGGCGAAACGTATCGCAGTGATGGACCGTACAAGTCCGGATGTGATCAAGGAAGTGGAAAAGGTATTGGAATCGAAACTGTCATCCCTGGTAAACCAGGATTACACGATTATCGGCGGTGTGGATGCTGTCGTGGAGATTTTGAATACGGTAGACCGTGGTACAGAGAAACATATCATGGAGACTTTGGAAATCGAGGAGCCGGAACTTGCCGACGAGATCAGAAAGAAGATGTTCGTCTTCGAGGATATTCTGCTTCTGGACGACCGTGCGATTCAGCGTGTGCTGCGTGATGTGGATAACAGCGATTTGGCGATTGCCCTTAAGGGTTCCAATGAGGAAGTACAGAACGCTATCTTTAATAACCTTTCCAAGCGTCTGGCTGTCATGATCAAGGAAGATATGGAGTTCATGGGTCCTGTGCGTATGAAGGATGTGGAGGAAGCACAGCAGAAGATTGTCAATATCATCAGAAAACTGGAAGACTCCGCAGAGATTGTTATCTCCAGAGGTGGAGGTGACGAGATCATTGTCTAAGAATGTATTTAAATCAAGTTGGGTCAGGGTATCCGACGAAGACAAGTGCGTGGTGGACAGCAATGTCCGTCTGGAAGAACGTATTGCGCAGTGGGAGACCCTGCGCAGGACGAATGAGAATGCTGTACCCCAGTATGATGGGGAGGAAGAGGGAGAAGCAGCCGAGTTTGTAAGCGGAATAGGCGGCGAGGAGATAGATGCCCTCTTTGATGATGGTGACAGGAGTAATGTCATTAAGGCAGGGGCAGAGCAAGCCGGTCCGGATCTGGAAGCAGTCCGGGCTGAGGCACAGGAGATTCTTGATGCTGCCCAGGCCCAGGCCGATGAGATGCTTCAAAATGCGCAGGCACAGATAGAAGTAGACCGCAGGCAGGCGAGAGATGAAGCCAGCAAGCAGGGGTATAATGAGGGATATCAGCAAGGGCTTGCCGAAGCAGATGATATGAAACGTGCCCTGGCGGAAGAAAAACGCCAGATGGAAGAAGAATATGAACAGCTCGTGGAAGATCTGGAGCCCGAGTTCATTGATACAATCACGGCCATCTATAATCATATTTTTCATGTAGACCTGGCGGATAACAGAGATATCCTGGTGCATCTGATAGATTCCACCTTGCGGAAAGTGGAGAGCAGCAGGACTTTTATTGTACATGTTTCTGCGGAGGATTACCCTTACGTCAATATGCAGAAGCAGACTTTGACGGAGGGAGCAGTGGCCGGCCGTGGGTTGATTGAGATTATAGAAGATATTGCCCTTGTCAAGGGGGATTGCCTGATTGAGACGGACGGCGGCATTTTTGATTGTGGTATCAGCACGCAGCTGGAAGAACTGTCTAAGAAATTACGTGTGTTATCATTTGAGAAGATAGATTGAGATGTCAGAGAGAGCCGGTAGGAATGAATACAGCGATCAACTTTCATAAATACAGCAGCATATTGGATGATACGTTCTTCAAGAAGATGGGAAAAGTGGAGAACGTGGTGGGACTTACGATTGAGTCCGCGGGTCCCGAGGCGAAACTTGGAGATCTGTGTCTGATTTATCCGGCAGGGGACTATCCCCCGATTACGGCGGAAGTGGTGGGCTTTAAGGAGCGCAGGACGATTCTGATGCCCTGTGATAACACCGATGGAATCGGACTTGGATGTATTGTGGAGAACACGGGCAATCCGTTGACGGTGCCGGTAGGCGATGATCTTCTGGGGAAGGTGCTGGATGGTCTTGGCAGGATAAATGGAGAATATATGCCGGGCGTTCCTTACAGCGTGGAAGCGCAGCCGCCGGATGCCATGAGCAGAAAGATCATTGCTGATGTACTTCCTCTGGGAGTGAAGGCCATTGACGGCCTGATGACGGTGGGGAAAGGACAGCGTATTGGTATTTTCGCCGGATCCGGTGTAGGAAAGTCTACTTTGATGGGGATGTTTGCCCGCAATACCAAAGCGGATATTAATGTGATTGCTCTGATCGGGGAGCGGGGCAGAGAAGTACGTGAGTTCGTGGAGAGAGACCTGGGCGAAGAGGGTATGCGTCGGTCTGTGGTAGTGGTAGCCACATCCGATAAATCCGCCCTGGAAAGAAATAAAGCGGCCAAGACAGCCTGTGCCATTGCGGAATATTTCCGGGATCAGGGCAAAGATGTCCTTCTGATGATGGACTCTCTGACACGTTTTTCTATGGCACAAAGAGAGATCGGTCTGGCCAGCGGGGAACCACCGGTATCCAGAGGATATCCGCCCAGTGTTTATTCGGAAATGCCGAGACTTTTAGAGCGCGCAGGGTGTGCCAGTGTGGGAACCATCACAGGGCTGTACACGGTGCTGGTGGATGGCGATGACATGAACGAGCCGATTACGGATACGGCCAGAAGTATTCTGGATGGTCATATCATGTTAAACAGGAAACTGGCCCATCAGAATCATTATCCGGCGATTGATGTATTGCAGAGTATCTCCAGATGTATGAGCCAGATTGTGGACAAAGAACATAAAATGCTTGCCGGTAAATTGAAAAATGTGCTGGCTACCTATAACGAGGCGGAGGATCTGATCAATATCGGCGCCTATAAGAGCGGCAGCAACCGCAATATTGATTATGCCATAGAGAAAATCGAGGCAGTCAATGAATTCCTGATGCAGGATGTGGATTCCAAATACAGTTATGAGGAGTCGGTGGATATGCTGCGGGAATTATTTGCAGAGAGCTAGAAACAGCCTTTGTCCGGGCCGGACAACTGGAAAGGCGGATATGAGGTGACCGGCTATGGCGAAGTTCAGATACAGGATGCAGAGTATCCTGAATATCAAATATCAGCTTGAGACCCAGGCTAAAATGGAAGTCGGCAGAGCCCAGATGCAGCTTAACGAGGAGGAGGAGCGGCTTCAGAACTTTAAGGACCGTAAAGAAGCCTATCTTGAAGAAGGCAGACGGATGCGCAGCGAGGCCCTCAATGTCAATGACCTTCGGGATAACAGAAATGCCGTACGGGTCATGGATGACAGGATAGAGGAGCAGAAGGTGCAGGTCAGAAAGGCCGAGGAAATACTGGAAAAGGCCAGAGAGAAATTAAAAGAAATCATGCAGGAACGTAAGATGCATGAGAAACTGAAAGAAAAAGCGTTAGACCAGTTCTTGCAGGAGGAGAAAGCGGCTGAAGGCAAGATCGTGGATGAACTTACCAGCTACACCTACGGACAACGTGGAAAGAGGAATGGGAATGGCGAGTGAAGTTGTAAACATGGAGGCAGAAGCTCCAATAGACAAAAAAGCAGAAAAGAAGAGATTAAAAGAAGAGCGTAATAAGATAAAGAGTGACCGGAAGGCCCAGAAGAAAGAGGCGAAACAGCGTGCCAAGGAAATTTCGGAGCAGGAGGCAAAGCTCAGTGAAGATGAGGAGGCGGGCGGTGTATCCGTATTTTTGGTAACGGTTGTTATTGTTATAATCTGGATTGCGATCCTTTGTCTTCTGATCAAGCTGGATGTGGGTGGATTTGGTTCCGGCGTACTTGCTCCGGTGCTTAAGGATGTACCCGTGATCAATAAGATCCTGCCGGCAGATACAGTGGTGACCACGGATGATGCGGAGTCCTATGGCGGTTATACCAGCTTAAGGGAAGCAGTGGATTATATCAAGGATCTGGAATTGCAGATTGAGGAATTGCAGTCTGCTACCAATGTCAGTTCCGAAGAAGTGAATGAACTGCGTGCGGAAATTGAAAGACTACAGACTTTTGAAGATGCACAGATTGAGTTTGAACGAATTAAGACGGAATTTTATGAGGAAGTCATCTATGCCGAGAACGGGCCTGGTCCGGAGGAGTACCAGAAGTATTATCAGACCATGGATCCCACTACGGCAGAGTATCTGTATAAACAGGTAGTAGAGCAGGTAGAGGCCGATAAGGAGATTCAGGATTATGCCCAGGCCTATGCGGAGATGAAACCGAAGCAGGCGGCTTCGATTTTTGAGGCCATGACGGATGACCTGGATCTGGCAGCGAAGATCTTAGACCAGATGAGTGCGGAGGATCGAGGCAATATTCTGGGAGCCATGGATCCGGAGATTGCTTCGAGACTGACGAAGATTATGGATCCGGATTCGTAGGAGGATTCGTGATTGGTCGGTATGTACAAAGGAAAAGAAGATTCTGATAATTGTTTTACATTAAAATACTTTAGAGACTCTATAGAAATACCGATATAATAAACGGGATGATGATTAGAAAGTCCAGGGCATAGACGGATATTGGGGAATCATGTATCAGATATGGATATATACCATATGGAATATCATATGTTATATATAGAGTGCCGTAAGGCATAAGAACCTTGAAAACTTAAGAAAGGAGGAAGAAAGGAAATGACGGTAAACAATGTAAATGCTCTGCTTACTTACACTGCGAACCAGAAGGTCCAGACGACGGCGAAGACAGAAGAAGTCGTAAAAGAAGGGTTTGATAAGCTGATGACCAAGATGAGCGGTCAGCTTGGAAATTTACAGACCAAAGCGGACACAGCCCAGATGCCGGCACCGAAGGAAACGGTAGAGACTAAAGCGGCAGAAAGTACACCGGTGAAGGATACCACATCCAAGGATGATACCGCGCAGGTTGAGAATACGCAGAAAGATGCCGAAGCCGACAAGACGGACACCCAGGTACAGCAGGATGATCAGAAAGAAGTGACGCAGCAGACACAGGAGACCGGCACGGAGAGTGCTCAGGAGACGGTAGAAGAAAAAGCCGGGGAACTGATGCAGGAAGTTGCCGATGTGCTGGAGATTCCGCTTGAAAAAGTAGAAGAAGTCATGGAAATTCTGGGACTGACAGCGATAGACTTATTTGATCCGAGTAATTTGAAGCAGCTGTTATTGAATCTGACTGACAGTGTGGATGAAGTATCTCTTGTGACCAATGAAAGCCTTTATGGCAATTTGCAGGAATTGTTTGCAGCAGTGGAAGAGAGTCTGGGAGCATTACAGGAAGAACTTGGACTGAGTGCAGAGGAACTGGATGCACTGATGGAGCAGATGGCTTCTAAAGTGCAGGAAGAAGTGCCAGTGCAGGATGTGCCGGAAACACCCGAGGTGAGTGTGGAGGGTATGAAAGATTACGCGGTTTCTGTGCAGAGAGACGGTGAGACCGTACAGATCAAGGTAACGGTGGACGATGCAAGCGGTACGAAGAGTACCAGCGAGCAGGTGACAGATGCAGCCGAGACACAGATTCAGGCACCGGTGAAACAGGAGAAAGCAGCTTCCGATATGGGACATGGACAGGAAAGTGCAGGTCAGCATACGGCAGGCAATGCTGTTTTACAGCAGCTTATACATCAGCTGGAGACGACGGTGGAAGCACCGGCAGAAACAGCAGAACCGCAGGCATATCAGTCGGCACAGACAGAGCAGATCATGAATCAGATTGTGGAGTACATGAAGATTAACGTAAGCGAAGATACCCAGAAGATGGAGTTACAGCTTCATCCGGCAAGCTTAGGGACGGTCAATGTACAGATTGCAGCCAAGGACGGGGCTATCACGGCACAGTTCACCACCCAGAACGAGACGGTGCGTGCAGTGCTCGAAACCCAGATGATTCAGCTCAAACAGCAATTTGAAGAACAGGGTATCAAAGTAGATGCCGTAGAAGTCACAGTAGCCAATCATGCCTATGGCGACCAGTCTTTTGATGGGCAGGAAAACATGGACCAGGATAAGGGCGGCGCAAAGAAAGGCACCAGAAAGATTAATCTGGATCTGATTGACGAAGACGATGATCTTGCTGAAATGGAAGATTCCGAGAGAATCGCAGTAGAGATGATGCAGGCAAACGGTAATACAGTGGACTATATGGCATAGGCAGTATGGACAGAATCGTTCAGACTGAACAACAACATAACACAGAAAGGAGTAAGACATATGGGAGTAGTACAGAAAGTCGAGGACGGTAAATTGGTAGAGTCTAGTTCGGCGGCGTCTCTTGCACACAAAAGTGTGAAAGGAACAGGCAACGACAGTCTTGATAAAGATGCGTTCCTGCAGCTTCTGGTTGCACAGATGAAATATCAGGATCCCCTGGAGCCGACTTCCAATACCGAGTATATTTCTCAGTATGCGACATTCTCAGAACTGGAGCAGATGCAGAATATGAGTGCTTCTATGGATCTGTTCAGGGCATCTTCCCTGGTAGGGCAGACCGTATTGTTAAAGGTGACAGACAGCTCAGGCAGAACCACAGATGTGCAGGGCAATGTGGACTATGTGCATTATGAGAAGGGTAAGGCTTATCTCTCCATCAATGGTGAATTATACTCGATGGATGATCTGAGTACCGTTGCAGATCCTGCATATCTGGAAGCTTACAAGCTGGCGGCAGAGTTCCTGAATGACTACAATAAACTTCCGGCACTTGATAAACTGTCACTCGATGACAGAGAGAGAGTCGAGAAACTGGATAAGATTTATCAGGAGATGACAGAGTACCAGAAGAGTTTCCTGACAGAGGAGCACGGTGGAACGTTGGCTAAGTATGTAGCGAAGATGAAGGATCTGGTGGCAATCGCTGAGGCCGAAAAGGATGATGAGACGAATAATGACTCAGATAAAGATCCTGATGAAGGCGGAACAGACGACGATAAGTAACAGGCAGGAAGCGGCAGCTATCTCAAGGAGGAGAGCATATGAAGATTCAAGGTAATCCATTCCTTTCCATAGAACAGCTGCAAGATCAATATTTAAACGGCAACAGGCCCAAAGGCAGTGCACTCACCCAGGAAGGCTTAAGCTTTCAGGATATTTTATCCGGTAAGAAGAGCAGCATACAGGAGAGTGGGGAAGTCAGATTTTCCAAGCACGCGGCCAACCGGCTGGCAGACAGGAATATTGAACTGACGAAGGAACAGGTCAACCGCCTGAACCTGGGAGCAGCCAAAGCTTCTGCGAAAGGAATCAACGAATCATTAGTCCTGGTAGATTCGCTCGCATTTATCGTGAATGTGCCTAATCAGACGGTCATCACCGCGATGAATCAGACAGAGACAGATGAAAATGTATTTACAAATATTGACGGAGCCGTAATCATATAGCCGGACCTTAACGGAGGCTTAGAGCCCTTGACTGACAGATAGGGCGGACGGTTCTTTGAACAGAATAAGGAGGTCATTTCATTATGATGAGATCATTGTTCTCTGGTGTGGCAGGTCTTAAGACACATCAGACAAGAATGGACGTTATCGGTAACAATATTGCTAACGTTAACACCACGGCGTACAAAGCACAGACCATGGTATTCAGCGACTTATTATATCAGCAGACACAAGCGGCAACCGGTGCCAATGCGGCAACCGGACGAGGCGGTACGAACCCCAGACAGATTGGTCTTGGTTCCAAGACAGCGGCAATCTCCACGGCGATTACCAGACAGGGATCCGCACAGTCCACCAATAATCCTTTTGATATCATGATCACGGGTGAGTCTTTCTTTATTGTAAACAATGGTACCCAGAATTTCTTTACCAGAGACGGTGCCTTCACCATTGACGGTGCCGGCAATCTGGTTATGGCGAGTACCGGTTATAAGGTAATGGGCTGGCAGGTGGATCCTGCTACCGGCGACATCAGGCCGGATGTGGTATCTGCACTTCAGGTGATGAACAAAGATAATCTGACAGTTGGCGCGGAGTCTACTACCAGAGCATATGCATCAGGTATTCTGGATAAGAATGATACCAATGTACACAGTCCGGCAGGCAGATCCATAACGCTTGCTTTCAATGATAATCTGGGCTATACTTATACGGCAAAACTCAGCATCCACAGCGACGGTGCGGAAGGCAAGTACCGTGTGAGACTGGATGACATCATTGATGAAGATAAAGTGTCTCTGGTGAAGAAGTACGGGCTGGAGAATATCAATCAGATTGCAAGCTTTGGCGGTAATTCCACGGATATCAGTACGATGGTGTATTCGCCGGCGGATAATGCAAAGGTTGAGAATGGTAATGGAACAACGGACAATGTATTTTCGGTTACTTTCCCTATCTCCGAGGTGCTTGATATCGGCAGCAATGCACTCTTAAAAGCGGCGGGAGATAAGAATATCAAGTTAAAGACACCGGCGGATGGTGCAGCCACTGTAGTAGATGGCACCACCACTTATAAGGTGAATACTTCCTTGACCTTGTCCAAGAATGACCTAGAGGGAGATCCTTATAATCTGATTTATTATGATGGGGCTTATTGGACCAAGGACACCAATGCGCCTGCCGATGCCACACCCGATAAGAAGGTGTCCAAAAAACTGAATCCGACAGATGTGGCAGCCTGGGGTGATGCGCTTAAGTCGATGAAAGGTCTGGAGAATGTGAAACTGAATACCATCAATGTGGGAGCGGATGGAAGTGTCACATTAGACATTGATGCGGAATGTAAGGCATTGACGGTGGCCACTCGTAAGGGAGATAATTTTGAAAGTACCTATACGGACGAGAAAGACATTCTGAAATATGTCTATAATGTAGAAGATAAAGACGGCACTACCTATACCCTTGATTATGTAGGACCGGACGGCCGGGCACAGATTACGGCTACCACCATTAAGACCGGCTTCCCCTTAGAGTATGATACAGATAATGGTAAATTCCTCTATATTGGGACCCAGGGCAGTAAGAGTGCGACAATGACTTTCAACCCGACGGCTTCGACCCTCACAGGCGATACTATAAGTTTGACACATTTTTCCAATATTGATATTGATTTTTCTGCTTCCACAATGCTTGGTAACGGTAAAGTATCTACCATTGGTCTTGACCCGGGTGCCGGTGATGAGGCCAATACGGGAGCGGGCAGAAAATATGGTGAGCTGATTGGGATTGAGGTAGGCCAGGACGGTAAGATTACCGCTTCTTATGACAATGGTATTTCCAAACTGCTGGGACAGATTGCGGTGGCAAACTTTGCCAATGCGTCCGGTCTTGCCAAGGCAGGTAACAACCTGTATTCTGCAACCTCGAACTCCGGTGAATTCGATGGTACAGGTTCCGATATTACAGCGGACGGCGGTAGCATGGAGTCCGGCGTATTGGAGATGAGTAATGTAGACCTGTCCGCAGAGTTTACGGAGATGATCACCACACAGCGTGGTTTCCAGGCAAACAGCCGTATTATCACGACTTCGGACTCTTTGCTGGAAGAGCTTGTGAACTTGAAGAGATAATAGTGTGAAATAAGTCGAGAGGAACTTTCTGGAAAGAGAGTTCCTCTTTTAAAATTCTTTTGCAGTTTTTGTAGATGTGTGATAGAATAATAAAGTTCCATGTTATCAGATATTCTGAAAGAAAAAATGGAAAAACTTTATGACGGATGTAGGAGCGTGCGATGGTAGAAGTAACGAAGATCAACGGCGTGAAAGTATTAATAAATCCGGATCTTTTGGAGCTTGTGGAAGAAACGCCCGACACGGTGTTATCTTTTACAACCGGCCGGAAAATAATTGTAAAAGAAAGTAGACAAGAAGTGAAAAATTTAGTAAAATCGTATAGAAAGGATATTTTTGCAGACTAGTGTAAAAGTGGGTGTGTACATATGGATATAGCTTCGATTCTGGGATTAGTATTGTGTATGATATTGGTTATTTTCGGTATTGTATTTGACAAAGACGCAGGTATTGTAGTCTCGAATCTGTTTAGTTTTGTCGATGTTCCGTCTATACTGATTACTTTCGGAGGTTCTTTCAGTTGTATTCTTGCCAGCTATACGCTGCCGAATTATCTTGCCGGTCTGAAAAGCATCATGCTGATTTTTAAAATGTCGGCAATGAATGTTCCCGATGTGATTAAGAAAATTATTGAGTTGTCTAATGTGGCCCGTAAGGAAGGCCTGCTTTCTTTGGAGGAAGCTGCCAGTGATATAGATGATGAGTTCTTAAAGAAAGGAATCCTTTTGATTGTAGACGGTACGGATCCGGAACTGGTGCGTGCCATCATGGAGACAGAACTTGTCAGCGTGGAGGGCAGACATAAGGATAAGATTGGATTCTGGGAGAACCTGGGTGCAATGGGTCCTGCCTGGGGTATGATCGGTACCCTGATCGGTCTGATTAACATGTTGAAAAAGATGGATGATCCGTCTGCTATCGGTCCGTCCATGGCAGTCGCATTGATCACCACCTTATATGGTTCAATACTTGCAAACTGGATATGTGCGCCTGTGGCCAGTAAGTTAAAGTCCAAAAACGCGGATGAGATGATGGTCAAGGAGATTGAGATAGAAGGCCTTTTATCCATTCAGGCAGGTGAGAACCCTCGAGTGATTGAGGAGAAGCTGAAATCCTTCCTGGCACCTGCGGATAGAGGTTCTACGGAAGAAGAAGGCGGAGGTGAGATGAATGGCTAACAGAAAACCGGATGAGCCGCCGAAAGGCGCCCCGGCGTGGCAGTCCACGTTTGCGGATCTGATGAATCTGTTGCTTTGCTTCTTTGTGTTGCTTTTTTCCATGTCTACCGTTGATGCAGAGAAATGGGAGAAAGTGGTGGCATCTTTTAACCAGACCTTTTCCGTATTTACTGCGGGTTCTACGGCAATTGGCGATGGTATTTTGATTAGTAACGGTGTCAGCCAGCTCAACGAGCTGGATGAATATATTAATAGTACAGGTAAGATGGATGAGGGCGAAATTGTCTCCGAGGATGTGGCTAATGCACAGGCACAGATGGAGGAGGCGCAGATGGAGGAATCTGAAGAACTTGCCGAGATGATTCAGGAAGCTGTTGAAGAAAAGGATATGGATGAGATGATTGACATCGAATTCACATCCCAGTATGTACAGCTTACATTAAAGGGAGCGCTTCTTTTTGATTCAGGAAGTACGCTGCTTAAGGATGAGGCATTACCGGTCTTGAATCAGGTGGGACTGATTCTGGAACGATATGCGGACGGCACTATCGAGATTGAGGGTCATACAGATAATGTGCCAATGTCGGGGGCGAAATATTCTAATAATGATGAATTGAGTTCCGGGCGTGCGTTGTCGGTGTTTAATTATCTGTTGGATGTTACAAGTCTTGATCCGGCGAAAATCAAACATGCCGGGCGGGGAGAGTATCTTCCCGTGGCGGATAATTCTACCGCAGAAGGACGGTCCAAGAACAGAAGAGTTGAGATTAAGATATACAACTCGCTGAGTTCATATTAATCTGTTCTCAGGTTTACTTAAGCAGATTGCTGTGCAAGTAAACTTTAGATAGAGGTAAAAGGTGAGTAAAAGGAGAATAGTACGGCTATGAAGAAAAATCTGATTTCCATTATTATTCTGGCGCTGTTGATCGTAAATATAGTATTGACAGCCATAATGATGTTCAGTGTGACGGGCGCTTCTAAGAAAACCGCTGCTCTCGTGGATAATATTGCCACAGCACTTGATCTGGAACTGGTATCGGATCAGGAGGCAGAAGTAGAGGAAATGGTTTCCATGGCGGATACCGAGACGTATTCGTTTGCAGAACCAATGACGATTCCGCTTAAAAAGGGTGAGGGAGACGATAAAGATCATTACTGTATCGTTTCCATTACGTTGGCTATCAATATTAAGGCGGATGGCTATAAGGATTATGGCTCTGACCTCAGTAAGCATGAGGGTTTGATCAAGGATGAGATTAACAGTGTCTTTGCCAATTACACAATGGAAGAGGCCAGAAGCAATCAAGAGCAGATCAAACAGGAAATACTTGAAAGAATACAGACCATGTTCGATTCCCAGTTTATCTATAACGTGTCATTCGGTGACATCATGTTTGGATAGTATTTAGAACAAATAAGTACCACAGGAGGTGAACTTTTCGTGGGTGAGGTACTATCTCAAAATGAGATTGATAATCTGCTTGCCGCATTAAGCAGCGGTGAATTAGATGCAGAGGATATGAATGATGCCAATGATAAACAGGTGAAGAACTATGACTTTAAACGTCCTACAAAGTTCTCCAAAGAGCATCTGCGTACATTGGAAATTATATATGAACATTATGGACGGCTGCTTTCCACGAGTCTGCCGGTATATTTAAGAAAAAATGTACAGGTGTCCGTGGCCAGTTCCGAGACAGTTATTTTCTCGGAGTTCAGCAACGCCCTTTCCAATCCGGTTATTCTTGGTATCGTGAATTTTCAGCCCCTTGGCGGTACGATATTGATAGAATTAGCGGCTCAGCTTGGGTTTGCGATGATAGACAGGATGTTGGGCGGCGCCGGTGATCCATTGGAGAAGAACCGGGATTACACGGAAATAGAAATGACGATCATAGAGAAAATGATGGTGGTGTGCATGCAGCTTATGAGGGAACCATGGAAGAATGTGGTTGATATCAATCCAATGATGGAGAGGATAGAGACAAATTCCCAGTTCGCACAGATTATTGCACCCAACGATATGATTGCAATTGTAACATTAAATGTAAAGATAGGCGAAGTTGAAGGCTTCATGAATGTATGTCTCCCCTTCTTCACGTTGGAGAGTGTCATGGATAAGCTCAATACGAAGTTCTGGTATGCTAACATGCAGGAACAGAACGAAGAGGACTTCGAGGAGTATATCGGAGCTCTGATCAAGAGAGTGGATGTTCCGGTCAAAGCAGTACTTGGCAAGACAAATATATCGGTCACCGATTTTGTCAATCTGCAAGTCGGAGATATCATACGATTAGATACCGAGGTAGAGCAGGATCTCAAGGTATATGTGGGCAATATTAAGAAGTTTACCGCATTGCCGGGTACCAGCAAAGACAGAAATGCTGTGAGGGTCACATCGGTAATCAGAGAGGGGGAATAGAAGCATGGATGGAATGTTATCACAGGATGAAATAAATGCACTCTTGACCGGCATGGATGCACCAGCCGATGATGGAGATGCAGCAGTGGATGAGACGACGGCGTCAGGCACTTTGGAACCGGATGAGTCTCTTCTTACAGAGAGTGAAAAAGATGCCATTGGTGAAGTTGCTAATATCAGCATGGGATCTTCAGCCACTACATTGTTCTCCATTGTAAACCGCAAGGTAAATATAACTACGCCGACTGTTAAGATGGCAGTGTGGAAGAATGTGCTGGATGAATATGAAAAGCCATGCGTATTTATTCAGATTAAGTATACACAGGGTCTTGATGGTTCCAATATTCTGGTATTAAAGGAACACGATGTAAAAGTCATCACGGATTTGATGATGGGTGGTGATGGCAGTAATACGGATGGAGAATTGGGAGAACTGCATCTGAGCGCGATTTCCGAGGCTATGAACCAGATGATGGGTTCATCGGCCACATCTCTTTCCACGATGCTTGGCAAGATGATTGATATCAGTCCGCCGGAAGCCAGCCTGGTTGATCTGACTGCTTTCAAGTCCGGTGGCGATATAGCACCTTTTCTGGAAGGCACATTTGTCAAGATTGCTTTCCGTATGCAGATTGATGATCTGGTAGATTCATCTATTATGCAGTTGTATCCGATAGATTTTGCAAAAGAAATATACAATACATTTGTTGACAGTCAGGGCGGCGATGCACCTGCTGCGCCGGCGCCAGAACCGGCTCCGGCTCCAGCACCTGCGCCACAGCCAGCACCGGCCATGCAGCCGCAGATGGCTGCACCCCAGATGGATATGGGACAGATGGGGATGCAGCAAATGGCAATGCCACAGATGCAGATGATGCCGCAGATGCAAATGATGCCACAGATGCAGATGATGCCGCAGATGCAGATGCAGCCTAACATGAATATACAGCCAGTTCAGTTCCAGAATTTCTCCAGCGATTTTAATCCGATGCAGAGTCAGGAGAACATCGAATTGATCAAAGATGTACCGCTGGAAGTAACGGTAGAGCTGGGAAGAACTTCCAAATCCATTTCGGATATTCTGGATTTTGCACCAGGAACGATCATTGAACTGGATAAAATTGCCGGAGAGCCAATCGATGTCTTAGTGAATGGCAAGTTTGTGGCAAAAGGTGAAGTAGTAGTGATTGAAGAAAGTTTTGGTATTCGTGTAACTGAAATTATCAAATAAAATGTAATAGGAGAAGAAAGATGGCAAAGAATATTTTAGTATGTGACGATGCAGCGTTTATGCGAATGATGATTAAGGACATTCTGACCAAAAATGGTTACAACGTGGCAGGAGAGGCTGAGAACGGCGCAAAGGCAGTTGAAAAGTACAATGAGCTGAAACCCGATCTTGTATTGATGGATATTACCATGCCTGAAATGGATGGTATTCAGGCACTTAAGAAGATCAAAGAGGGAGATCCGGGGGCGATGGTTATCATGTGCTCTGCTATGGGACAGCAGGCAATGGTTATCGAGTCTATTCAGTCCGGTGCAAAGGATTTTATCGTAAAACCTTTCCAGGCTGACCGTGTGCTTGAGGCTGTGAAGAAGGTCGTTGGATAATATGATTCTTGCGGTATCGGGTAGAACTGACTCCTATGTACAGTTTATGACGATATTGATTCTTTTCGTATTTGTATTGGGAATCACTTATTTTGTCACCAGATGGATTGGCGGCTATCAGAAGAGTGCGTCTTCTAATACGAATATGGAGGTTGTTGAGACGCTTCGTATGTCCAACAACAAATATGTGCAGATTATAAGAATCGGTCAGAAATATTTGGCAGTTGCAGTTTGCAAAGATAGTGTTACAATGTTAGCAGAGATTCCGAAGGGGGATTTATGCCTTGTAGAAGGAAACTCTGGCGGCCTGTCCGGTTTTAAGGACGTATTGGCCAAAATACAAAGAGAAAAATTTCTGGAAAAAGAAGACGGGCGAGACGAATGAAGAGATATTTTTCCGGATATCATTTGGCAAAATTAATATGCCTGCTAGTGGTGGCAGGCATATTGTGTCTTAGTCAGAAGGCTACGGCCTATGCAGTAAATGACACTCCCTATCGGGACTCCAATCTCACTGGTACCAGTACGGAACGGACGAATATTGATCCGCCGGGGGATTCGGATAATGCCGATGATCTTGCAGAACTAAATATAGCCAATACGGTGACGGTTACATACAACAATGGTAATGGCAGTGTGAATGGCGCTTTGCGTATTCTGGTGATCCTTACCCTGATTGCTATTGCACCGTCATTGATTATTATGTTAACCTCGTTTACCAGGGTGATCATTGTCCTGCATTTTACGAGACAGGCGCTCAATACACAGACGGCACCGCCTAATATGGTGTTGATTGGTATTGCGCTCTTTTTGACGTTTTTCATTATGCAGCCCACACTGGCACAGGTTTATACGGAAGCGGTGGTGCCTTATGAGGCAGGAGAGTTGGAGACGGAGGAGGCCATTACTGCGGCAGCGGCGCCAATCAGGCAGTTTATGTATGGGCAGACACTGAAGAAAGATGTGTATTTCTTTATGGACATCAATCGTACCGAGTGGGATGGTGAGCTGGACAGTATTCCTATGAGTGTGCTGGTGCCAAGTTTTATCATCAATGAGCTTCGGACGGCTTTTATCATAGGCTTTCTGATATATATTCCGTTTATCGTGATTGACATGGTTGTGGCCTCTACCCTGATGAGTATGGGTATGATGATGCTGCCGCCCACCACGATTTCCATGCCCTTTAAGATACTTTTGTTCGTACTGGCTGACGGATGGTATCTGGTGATTAAGGGTGTTGTGGAAAGTTTTTATTACTGACGAGCCGGTAGGGGAAAGGATGTGAGTGCATGACCATCAATGATGTCACGGCCATTGCAGAGGATGCATTGTTTACGATTATTAAGTGTGCAGCACCACTGCTTCTGGTATCTCTGGTGGTGGGTCTTATTATCAGTATTTTTCAGACAGTTACCTCCATTCAGGAACAGACACTTACTTTTGTGCCTAAGATACTGGCTATCTTTCTGGCGCTTATACTGATGGGGCACTGGATTATGAATACTATGGTGGAGTTTATGACCCGTCTGTGGACGGATTTTAATGCTTACATCAGATAGAAGTGAGATTACATGATAAATCTAACCTTTACTTATGCAGATTTAGAATATTTCCTGTTGATCCTGGTGCGGATTACAGCTTTTGTATATATTGCACCGTTTTTTGGCATGTCCAATGTGCCCAGGCGGGTCAAGGTTGGGTTTAGTATTTTTCTGGCGTATCTGATTTTTCATGCGGTAGACCGGAATGAGGTGGTCTATAACACATTGCTCGGATATGCCGTTATCGTTATGAAAGAGGTTCTGACAGGATTTTTGATTGGCTGGGGAGCACAGATCTGTACGACGGTGACTTCCTTTGCAGGAAGCATTGCGGATATGGAGGTGGGTCTGTCAATGGTTTCCCTGATGGATCCGACGACCAGGGAACAGGCCACTTTTACGGGTGTTTTCTATCAATATCTGTTCACTTTACTTTTGATTATTACAGGCATGTACCAGTATCTGTTGCAGGCGCTGGTGGATACCTTTACTTTGATACCGATAAACGGTGCAGTTTTTAAGACGGAAGCACTCTTAGAGTCTGTGATCATGTTTCTGGGAGATTACATCACCATAGGCTTCCGGATCATCCTTCCGATCTTTTGCACCATGATTCTTCTTAATTGTGTGCTCGGCATTTTGGCCAAGGTTTCTCCGCAGCTGAACATGTTTGCGGTGGGTATGCAGTTAAAGGTTCTGGTAGGACTGGGGATTCTCTTTTTGACAATCCGTATCCTGCCTCTGGCAGCGGATCATGTATTTACACAGATGAAGAGAATGATCGTATCTTTTGTGGAAGGAATGATTTAAGGGTATATTCCAGGACGGAAAGGACAGATTGCATTGGAATTGATTTTACGATATGATCTCCAATTTTTTGCCAAGGATGGTCCTGGCGGAGAAAAGACAGAGGAACCTACCTCTAAGAAGCTGTCTGATGCCCGTAATGAGGGACAGGTTGCAAAGAGTAAAGAGGTCACCAGTGCATTTGAAATGCTTTTTGCCTTTATTCTGCTCTATTTCTGGGTGGAACATATGGGTATCAACTTTGTAGGAAATATTTATGACATTTATTCTCAGATACCAATCTATGTTAAGATGTATGATGGGTATGTGCAGGAGCAGACGTTTCGTTCCCTTTTTGTTCAGTCTATGACCAGAGTGCTGGGAATTATGGCCCCGTTTCTTATTGTAGGATTTATTGTGGCACTGGTCACGAATATCCTTCAGGTGAAATGGAAGGTGACGACTAAACCGCTTCGACCGAAATTCAGCAAGATTAATCCGGTCAGTGGATTTAAGAGAATCTTTTCGCCCAATTCACTGGTGGAGTTGTTGAAATCGCTCTTAAAGCTCAGTCTGATCGGTTATGTAGTGTATTCTTTTTTAAAGAAAAATATGCCGCCGATTTATGAGTTTTATTCTCTTTCTTTAAACCAGGGAATTGTGCAGGTCGGAGTGCTGGTCATCAATCTGGGAATTCGTATCTCGCTGTTTTATATGATAATTGCGGCGTTGGATTTCGCTTACCAGAAGATCAAATTCAAGAAAGACATGAAGATGACCAAGCAGGAAGTGAAGGATGAGTATAAGAACCAGGAAGGTGATCCGCAGATCAAAGGTAAACAGCGTCAGAGGATGCAGGAAGCTTCTAGGCGCCGTATGATGCAGAAGCTTCCCGAGGCGGATGTGGTCATCACGAACCCCACCCACTATGCGGTGGCGATCAAATATGAGCCGGAACTTTATGATGCGCCTTATGTAGTCGCTAAAGGGGCAGATTATCTGGCACAGAAAATCAAGGATACCGCCAAAGAGCACCATATTGAGATTGTGGAAAACAAACCTCTTGCCCGTATGCTGTATGCCAATGTGGATGTGGGCAATGTGGTGCCGCCGGAACTGTATCAGGCAGTTGCGGAAGTGCTTGCCTTTGTATATCATTTACAGGGGCGTGTGTGAGAAAGATGATATATTATATTCAAGGAAAGGAGGAAAACCGGAATGGGAAAGCTTAAGACAGCCGATATGGGTGTGGCCGTATATGTGCTTGTAGCGTTTATTATGCTGATTGTACCAATCAAATCGGGGCTTCTGGATGTTCTTTTAGCGTGTAATATCTCGATTGCGTTTACCATCATGTTTGGCTGTATGTTTGCCAATGAAGTATTGAACATGTCTTTCTATCCGACAATCCTTCTGTTTACGACTATTTTCAGAATTGCCTTAAACGTTTCATCCACCAGATTGATCCTGACGACAGGTGACGCCGGTAACGTAGTGCAGACATTTGGTCAGTATGTGGGCGGCGGCGATCTGATTGTAGGTGTTATTGTATTTATTATTCTGATCATTGTGCAGTTTATGATTATCAACAAGGGTTCTGAGCGTGTAGCTGAGGTTACTGCCAGATTTACGCTGGATGCCATGCCCGGTAAACAGATGGCAATTGATGCCGACTTAAATACGGGAGCCATCACAGATGCAGAGGCGAAGAAACGCCGTGAGAAGATTCAGGATGAATCCAATTTCTTCGGTTCCATGGACGGTGCCGTGAAGTATGTTAAGGGAGATGCCACGGCCGGACTGATTATCACTTTTGTCAATATCGTGGGCGGATTTGCCATGGGCGTGATGCGTGAGAATCTGGAAGTGATGGATGCTGTCAACAAGTACGTAATCCTGACCATCGGTGACGGTCTGGTGAGCCAGATTCCCTCTCTTTTGATTTCATTGGCCACCGGTATTCTGGTGACAAAGGGATCCAAGGAGGCAGATTTTGGTACGGTGTTGATCAGACAGCTTTTCGGTGTACCCAAGGTACTGTATCTGGTAGGGATTGTCGTTGCCGGACTGGGAATCGTCACGCCTCTGAATAGGGTAGTGTTCGTTGGTCTGGGACTTATTTTTATCGTGGTAGGCAGAGTGATGGCCGGCACGATTGAAACTGCGGAGATTGAGCAGGAGGCAGATGAAGAGGAAGCAGCGGCAGAGGAGATCAGGCAGCCCGAGAATGTTACTTCCCTGTTACAGGTGGATCCTATCGAACTGGAATTTGGTTATGGTATCATTCCGTTGGCTGATGTGAACCAGGGCGGTGACTTACTTGACCGTGTGGTTATGATCAGAAGACAGATTGCATTGGAGCTTGGTACAGTAGTGCCGATTATTCGTCTGCGGGATAACATACAGTTGAATCCCAACCAATATATTATTAAAATAAAGGGTGTACAGGTCAGCGAAGGAGAGATTCTGTTTGATCACTATATGGCTATGAATCCGGGCTATGTGGAGGAGGAGATTACGGGTATTCCGACTTTCGAGCCTTCCTTCCATCTGCCGGCAATCTGGATTACAGAGGGCCAGAGAGAGCGTGCGGAGAGCATGGGCTATACGGTAGTAGATCCGCCGTCTATTATTGCGACTCATCTGACGGAGATTATCAGACAGTATATTGCGGAGCTTCTAACAAGGCAGGATGTGCAGAATCTGGTCAACAACCTGAAGGAGACCAATCCTTCCCTGGTGGAGGAACTGGTGCCGAAACTGCTTGGGCTTGGTGAGATACAGAAGGTATTACAGAATCTTCTGGGAGAGGGCATTTCGATCAGGGATCTTCTTACAATATTTGAGACTCTTGCAGATTATGCAGCGACCACCAGGGATACGGATATCCTTACGGAGTATGTGAGACAGAGTCTCAAGCGTGCGATTTCCAACAAGTTCTTCCCGTCCAATGAGACCACCAGCGTGGTGACGCTGGATCCAAAACTGGAACAGGAGATCATGGCCAGTGTGAAACAGACGGAGCAGGGGGCATACCTGACACTGGATCCGGCCAAGACCAGGGCGGTGATGGATGCTGTGGGTGTGGAGACGAAGAAACTGGAAGATCTGGGTAAGATACCGATTGTAATTACATCGCCCATTGTCAGGGTATATTTTAAGAAACTGACAGAGGATTATTACAAGGATCTGGTGGTTGTATCCTATAATGAAGTAGAGTCCAACATTGAATTACAGTCTGTTGGGATGGTGACAGCATAATGATAATTAAAAAATTTATTGCCAAAACTGAAAAGGAAGCCATTGAAAATGCGAAGAAGGAGCTGGGGGAAGGCGTAGTCGTCATGAACGTCAAGACCGTAAAGAGCAAAGGCTTTCTGGCATTTTTAAAACCTGCCATGGTGGAAGTTACGGTGGCTTTGGAGGAAGAGAGCGAGAAGTATACGGCGGCGGTATCTGCCATCAGCAATGTGATTGCCTCCAGCCAGAATAAGGAAGCGGAGGCGGTAAAGCCTGCTCCGGCACCTGTCCAGGCCTCTGTTGTGGCACCAGAGCCTCCAGGCAGAAAAGAGAACAGTGCCATTGAGGAGAAGCTGGACAGTTTACAGTCGCTTCTGGAACAACAACTACAAAAACCGGAAGAAGATAAGGAAGAGAAAGAGAACAAGGCGCAGGAGCAGAAAGAGGAGACGGAGACGGATAAATTCATGCGCCTTCTGCACGATACCATGCTGGATAATGAAGTGGATGAAAAGTACGCACAGGAAATTATCAATGAGATCGAGCAGATCAATAAGCCTAACATTCCCTTTGATTATGCGCTGGCCAATACGTATCAGAAAATGATATTAAAGTTTGGCAAGCCAAGCGGCATAGAGCCTGCGGAAAACGGGATTAAGATGGTGTTCTTTATCGGCCCCACAGGTGTGGGAAAGACTACCACAATTGCCAAGATTGCTTCCAAATTCCGGGTGGATGAGAAGAAGAAGGTAGCACTACTTACAGCGGATACCTATCGTATTGCGGCGGCGGAACAGCTGCGTACATATGCGAATATACTGGAGGTGCCCTTCCGTGTGATTTACACGGTGGAGGAGATACGGAAAGCAATAGAGGATTTCAAGGATTATGATTATATCCTGATTGATACGGCGGGTCATTCCCATCAGAACAGTACGCAGAAGGAGAATATGAGTAATTTTATTCATTCTGTGGATGACAAGGTGGAAAAGGAAGTACATCTGGTCTTAAGTGCGACGACGAAGTACCGCGATTTGATTAGTATAGCGGATTCCTACAAAGAAATGGCCGATTATAAGCTGATCTTTACGAAATTGGATGAGACTACTACACTGGGGAATCTGTTAAATCTGCGTCTTTATACAGGGGCAGCCCTTTCTTATGTGACGCATGGACAGAACGTACCAGATGATATTGAAGATTTCAATCCACAAAAGACGGTCAAGAGATTGCTTGGAGGGAAGAACTAAGGAGGAAGCCTAATGGATCAGGCTGAACAGTTAAGGAATATAATCAAGGCAAATGTCCAGCCCCATCGTCCTTTAGCACGGGTCATTACCGTCACCAGCGGCAAGGGAGGTGTGGGCAAGTCCAATACGGCTATCAATCTTGCGATACAGTTTCGCAGGATGGGGCAGAAGGTTATTATCCTGGATGCGGACTTTGGCTTGGCCAATATAGAGATTATGTTTGGTGCGGTACCAAAACATAACTTGTGTGATTTAATATATCAGGGTAAAAATATTAAAGACATTATTACCTGGGGGCCGATGGAGGTCGGATTTATTTCCGGGGGATCCGGAATTGCAGGGATGTCTAATCTGGATAAAGATTATCTGCATTATATTATCCAGAATCTGACGGAATTGGATGAGATGGCAGATACAATCATTGTGGATACGGGAGCGGGCATATCAGATGCGGTACTGGAATTTCTGGTAGCCAGTGGGGAGATTCTGCTTGTGACCACGCCGGAGCCTACTTCGATCACGGATTCCTATTCTCTTTTAAAGGCGCTCAACAGGCATCCGCGTTATCTGCGCGATACCACACAGATCAAGGTGCTTGCCAACAAAGTGTCCGGCGAAACGGAGGCAGAAGCCCTCTATGCCAAACTGGAGGCTGTGGTGGCACGTTATCTGAAGATGCCCATTTCTTATCTGGGTATGATACCCCAGGATACTCAGCTTACCAAGGCAGTCATGCAGCAGACGCCGGTTTCCCTGGAGAATCCTCACGCTAGGTCAGCGGTGGCATATGAGGTGATTGCGGCGAAGCTGATGAATAAGGAATTGAATAAGAATCTGACCAAACGTGGTATGGCAGCTTTCTTTTCTCATATTGTATCCCGGAAATAACGGCAAAAGCAAAGAGTTGAACGAGGAGCAGGAGGAAATTATCATGGCAAATCTTTTGTCTAAATATATAGTTCCCGGCAGAAGGGTGGATTTACAGGCGATTGAGAGATCTCCCGGGGCTCGCGGCGGTGAACAGAGAAAGAATCATCAGAGTCAGGTGCTTGATATTTTATCGGAGGACAGGATTGAAATAGCCATGCCGATGGAGAAGAGTAAATTGATTCTGCTGCCTGTGGATGGAGAGTATGATCTGTATTTCTACGGTGAGAATGTGCTGTACCAGTGTTATGCAAGAGTGGTGGATCGTTATAAGAATAACAGCATGTATGTACTTGTGATGGATCTGACGAGCAATCTGCGCAAGTATCAGAGAAGGGAGTACTACAGGTTCAGCTGTGCCCTGGAGATGAATTCGAGACAGCTGGAAGAAGAGGAAATATCACTTGTGGACAGGGAAGAGGAGCAGATGATGCCGGAGCTTCCCTTAAAGAGCAGTGTGATTGTGGACATCAGTGGCGGTGGTCTTCGGTTTGTGGCTAATTATGCGTATGATATCCACAGTCTGATTCTGTGTAAATATCATCTGATGGTAGAGGGCAGGATCAAAGAGTTTAATCTGGTAGGTAAAGTATTGGATGTCAGGGAACTGGAGAATCGAAAAGGTGTTTTTGAGCACCGTGTACAGTACGTGAATGTGGATGCGGAAGAAAGAGAAGAGATTATCAAATATATTTTTGATGAAGAGCGAAAGACCCTCAAGAATCAGAAGGGCGACTATGGATATATCGGTTAGGGACAGATGGAGGCATATAAAATGAAAAACATACTGTTAGTTGACGACTCTGCACTCATGAGAAGGGTACTCTGTGATATAATCAACAGTGATGAACGATTCCATGTACAGGATCGGGCAGTTAATGGTTTAGAGGCATTGGATCTGCTCAGCAGAAAGACCTATGATGCGGTAGTACTGGATGTCAATATGCCGCAGATGAATGGCCTGGAGTTACTTAAGGAACTGCAAAAGCGTAAGATTTCGGCGAAGATTCTGATGGCGAGTACGGATACCAGGGAGGGCGCCAAGACCACATTGGATGCCCTGGAGTTAGGTGCTCTTGATTTTATCCATAAGCCGAATAATGCGATGGATTGCCGCAATGGTGAGTTTAAAGAAAGACTCCTGAAAATCCTTGCGGTGGTGGCAGATTCGCGGATGCAAGTGTCCAGTAAAACGTTTACCGCAGGCGATCTTAAGAGTTCCAAAAAGATGGTAGCGCTTGTGAGCAGACACGCAGCTTCTGTGAGCGGCAATAAGATTGTGGCCCTTGCAAGTTCCACAGGAGGGCCGAAAGCTTTGCAGGCAGTTATACCGAGGCTGCCCAAAAACCTTAAGGCACCGGTCGTGGTCGTGCAGCATATGCCTGCCGGATTTACAGCATCTTTAGCAGAGCGTCTGGATTCCCTGAGTGAGGTCAGGGTAAAGGAAGCGGCAGAGGGTGATGTGCTGGAGCCGGGAACTGTCTATATTGCGATGGGCGGCAAGCATCTGAATGTCCTGACAATGGCTACGAAATATACGATTCATTATACCAATGAACCGGCCAGGGAGGGCGTGAAACCCTGCGCGAACTATATGTACGAATCTTTGTCAGACAGCAGATATGATCAGATTGTGTGTGTGGTCATGACGGGTATGGGGGCTGACGGCACCCAGGGAATCCGAAATCTGAAGGAAAAGAAGAAAACGCATGTCATTGTTCAGGAGGCAAGTACATGTGCGGTGTATGGGATGCCGAAGAGTGCTGTTGCGGCAGGACTGGCAGACCAGACGGTACCGCTTGAACAGATTGCGCAGGAAATCATAATGAACGTGGGGGTAAAATAGTATGGATGTAAGTCAATATCTCGAGATTTTCCTTGATGAAACAAATGAACATCTACAGAATCTGAACACACAGATTCTGTCGTTGGAGCAGGATCCGGAGAATATGGACACAATTAATGAGATTTTCCGGGCGGCTCATTCCCTTAAGGGTATGGCAGGCACCATGGGGTATAAGAGGATGCAGACTCTGACCCATGATATGGAGAACGTATTTTCTGAGGTGAGAAACGGTAATATCAAAGTAAATGCGGATATGATCGATGTGTTGTTCCAGTGTCTGGATGCATTGGAGGAATACAATACCAATATCAGAGAGAGCTCGGATGAAGGCACCAATGATAATGGGGCATTGATCAAGCGCCTGAATAACATCATGAGCGGCGGTTCGGATGAAGAGGGAGAGAAGGCGTCTCCTGTATCAGAGGCACCCAAGGACAGCCCGGTGCAGGTGGATTCCCAGGACTCCCAGAAGTTCAGAGAAATCAAGCTTAATGAGAACCAGCAGAACGTACTCAAAGAGGCGGACAGACAGGGCAAGATGGTCTATGGTCTTACGGTTAAAGTGCAGGAGTCCTGTATTTTAAAGGCAGCAAGAGCATTTCTGGTGTTCAAGGCTATTGAGGAAACCAGTGAGATTATTGTGTCAGATCCTTCCTCACAGGATATTGAGGATGAGAAGTTTGACCTGTATTTCAGCTTGATTATTATTTCCGAGGAGGAACTTGACAAGATTGTGAACGCGGCTAAAAGTGTATCTGAGATTGAGGATGTCATTGGCGGCGTATTGAATATGAATGATGTAAATTCAGCGAAGGAACAGGAAGAAGATGATGCGGAAGCACCGCAGACCGCAGCTGCCCAGAGCAGCGTCAGACAGGAAAAGCCTGCAAATGAGGCACCGGTACAGGCAGAGGCGCCGCAGGTTCAGCCTGCCGTACAGGATCAGGCACCGGCACCGGTATCGACTCCGGCACCGGCAGCAAAGAAGCCTGCGGCAAATAAACCGGTAGTGAACAGAACGGTCAGAGTGGATATTGAGAAACTGGATACTTTAATGAATCTGGTCAGTGAGCTGATCATTGCAAAGAATTCTCTGGTATCAGCATCCACCATGTCCGGTAATTCCAGTCCGGCAGTCAATGAGCAGATAGAGTATCTGGAGAGTGTTACTACATCCCTCCATGAATCCGTCATGAAAGTCCGTATGGTACCTATTGAGAGTACAGTCAATAAGTTCCCCCGTATGGTTCGTGATTTACAGAAAAAACTGGGTAAGAAAATGGAACTGTACATGAGCGGTGAAGAGACGGAACTGGATCGTACCGTGGTAGATCAGATTGGTGATCCACTGATGCATCTTCTGCGTAATTCGGCGGATCATGGATTAGAGTCGGCTGAGGTGCGTAAAGAGAGAGGCAAGCCGGAAGTGGGTTCCATTTTCCTGGATGCCTATCAGGACGGTAACAATGTGGTGATCGAGGTCAGGGATGACGGTAACGGTATCGACACGAAGGCTGTCAAGAATAAAGCGATCGAGCGTGGTGTGATCACGCCGGAGCAGGGCGAGAACATGAGTGATAAAGAGATTATAGATCTGCTTTTCAATGCCGGCTTCTCTACCGCCAAAGTAGTATCTGATGTATCGGGCCGTGGTGTGGGACTGGATGTGGTGAAGTCCATGATCGAATCCCTGAGTGGTGAAGTAGAAGTAAAATCAAAGCTGGGAGAGGGAAGTACCTGGACGATCAGGCTTCCGCTTACACTGGCAATCATACAGGCCCTTATGGTGGATATCGGTGATGAGAAATATGCGATTTCCCTGGGCTCCATTCAGACCATTGAAGATATCTCCCCGTCTGATGTGAAGCTGGTACAGGCCAAAGAGGTAATACAGCTGAGAGATCTTGTGATTCCGTTAGTGCGTTTGAGCGATATTCTGGATATTCCGAGCAAGAAGAATCCGGAGGATAATCTGGTAGTCGTTATCGTCAAGAAGGGCGATAAACAGGCAGGTCTTGTGGTGGATGAGCTGATTGGACAGCAGGAGATTGTTATCAAGTCACTTGGCAAGTATATCAGCAAGTGCAAGATCATCAGCGGTGCTACGGTTCTGGGTGACGGTGAAGTGGCATTGATTCTGGATGCCAACACACTGATCTAAGAAGAGGGAGGAACATGCCATGGAAGAATTAAGAGTAGTTGGAGAATCCACACAGTTCATCGTGATCAAGCTGGGTGATGAGCAGTATGGGATTGATATCAAATACATAGATAATATTGTGAGGATGCAGCACATCACAAGAGTACCCAAGGTAGATGCGTACCTCAAGGGTGTGATCAATCTTCGGGGTGAAGTGATTCCGGTCATGAGCATACGTATCAAGATGGGACTGGAACCTGATGTGGAAACCAAGTCCAGCCGGATCATTATTTTAAAATTAGAGCAGCAGGGTACGATTGGTGTGATTGTGGATGAGGTCAAGGAAGTTGTGACTTTAGAAAACGAGAATATTGAAAAGATGGCTTACGACTCCAAGGATGAGAAGGCAAGCTTTTTATTCGGAGTCGGAAAATGTGAAGGCGGGTTGATTTCCCTGTTGGATCTGAACTCGGTCGTCTTAGAAAGCGTATAGGAGGAACCAGAGTGGGTGAAATTTCCTTAGAAGAAATGTCAAATGAGTATTTTGATGTTCTGAAAGAATTAGGCAACATCGGTGCTGGTAATGCGACTACGGCACTGGCGCAGATGATGCAGTGTAAAGTGGATATGGCTGTTCCGCAGGTCAGACTTCTGGAGTTCAAGGAGATTGGCGAGACCATGGGCGGTGAAGAACTGGTCATGGCAGGTATTTATCTGGGAATTGAGGGTGATATTACCGGCAGTATTATGTTCCTTTTGGAGAAGCAGGCCGCGAAACATCTTGTGGGTAAGCTGATGGGGATTGAGTCAGAGGGTGAAGAATTTACCGAGATGGAATTTTCTGCATTGAAAGAGGTAGGAAATATCATTACAGGGGCTTATCTGAATTCCCTGTCGAGCATCACGAATCTTGCGGTCTATCCGTCAGTTCCGGATCTCACGGTGGATATGGCCGGTGCGATTTTGAGTGTTCCGGCAATCGAGTTCGGAGCGCTTGGCGACAGGATATTATTGATTCAGACCCAGTTTTTTGACGAGATGGTTCTGGATGGGTATTTTATACTGATTCCGGATTTGGAATCCTATGGCAGAATACTGTCAGCACTGGGAATCAGTATCTGATTCATAAGATTGCAGTTTTTAGGATGCAGCAATGATTTCCATGTATATTTAGAGATATTATGTAGTATGTGTAAACAGGAGAAAGCGGTAATATGGGTAAAGAGATAAAGGTCGGAATGGCTGACTTGAATGTATGTGTCAGCCCTGACAGTATTACTACGCTGGGGTTGGGATCTTGTGTTGGAATTGCGCTTCGTGATCCGATTACGAAGATCGGTGGCCTGGCACATATCATGCTTCCGGACAGCACAACAATCCGAAATAATTCTAATATTCCCAAGTTCGCTGATACGGGAATAGAGGAACTGGTAAAGCAGGTAGTCAGAAGGGGTGCCGACAGGAACCGTCTTGTGGCTAAGATTGCGGGCGGTGCGCAGATGTTCGGATTTCAGAGTAAAAGTGAAATGGTTCGTGTCGGAGAACGGAATGTGGAGGCGACCAAGAAAAAACTGGCGCAGCTTCGGATTCCGATTCTGGCGGAAGATACCGGAAAGAATTTTGGAAGGACTGTTATTTTTTATCCGGAGACAGGGGATTTTGTGATTCGTGCGGTAGGGAAGGCGGAGTATAAGATCTGACCGGACAAGAAACTACGGTGGAAGGATTGATAGGGTGGATTGGGAAGAGACAAGCACCAGTGGAGAAGAGACTGCCAGAGAGGAAGCTGACAGCACGGAGGAAACGGTAGAGGAACAGGAACCGGAGAGTGCGGCGCAGAGAGAGGCAAGAGAGAAGCGAGAGGAAGAAGAGAGACAGGAGAGGGCAAAGAAACGCAGACTGATCCCTCCTTTTGTCATGCTCCTTGCCGGGGCGGTTACCAGTATAACCATGCGTGTTCTGCATTATGAGACGAAAACCATGCTGATCATTTTGTTATGCGTGCTGGTAGGATTCTATTTTGCAGGATGTGTGTTAAAGACGATGCTGGATCGGTTTGAGAGGCAGATTGAAGAGGCCCATATGGAAGAGGGCGAAGTGATAGAAAAGGAACCGTCAGAGCAGGACAGCCCAAGGGCAGCTGCGAGAATAAATGAAAAGGGTGAGTAGGGACCAGGATGGACGAGGCAGGCAGAAAAAAGCTCTGGGAGGACTATGCAAAGTCTAAGTCTCCCGAAGTACGTGAAAATATCATATTGGAATATGCCCCGCTCGTAAAAGTGGTTGCCGGGCGTCTCAGTATGTATCTGGGATATAATGTGGAGTATGAAGATCTGGTAAGTTACGGAATCTTTGGACTGATTGACGCCATTGACAAATTTGACTGTCTAAAGGATGTAAAGTTTGAAACCTATGCCAGTCTGCGTATCCGGGGTGCCATTCTGGATCAGATTCGTAAGATGGACTGGATTCCGCGTACGATCAGGCAGAAACAGAAGAAGATAGATGCGGCGATCAAGGAGATTGAGGCCAAATTTGGCAGGAGTGCCACAGACGAGGAAATTGCGGCAAGTCTTGGCATCACGGATGATGAGTATCTGGACTGGCAGTCACAGATGAAGATTACCAATGTGGTGTCCCTCAATGAGTTTCTGGAACAGGGAAGCGAGGTGTCCAACGAGGCAGGTCATTCCAAGAGTTCTCAGTTTGACTCTCCGGAGGAAATTCTGGAGAAAGAAGAACTGAAAAAAATTCTGGCGGAGGCTCTTGAACTTCTCACGGAGAAAGAGCGCAAGGTTATCGTATTATATTATTATGAGGAACTGACCTTAAAGGAAATCAGTAATATCCTGGAGGTGTCTGAGTCCAGGATATCCCAGCTGCATACCAGGGCGTTGCAGAAGATGAGAGGAAAGCTCGGGAATTATATCGGAATACTCACAGATACTGATGGAAGAAAATAGAGGTATGTATGAACGGTTATTTCAGACTGGTAAATGGAGAGAAGATGTCAGCCATCAGGATGATTCCGCCCACAGAAGGTGGTAAGCCTGTTGATATCAATGATGTGGTTGAGTATTTGACGATGAAGGAGTATGCCTGTGACCTGCCAGCCTTAAAACGGGCTGTGGAGACAGCGGAGAAAGAAGAAACGGAGGTCCTTCTCGGTACGGTGACCAGGTATCCGGAGAGGGAATGTTATAAGTTGACGATTACGCCTGACAAGATGCAGGCTCATGCAAAGTTCTATGCGTCTTCCGTGGGCGGTGAGAATATGACACCGCAGGAACTGGTGCAGGATCTTTTGATGCGGGGGATAAAGACCGGCATCAAAAAAGATGAGATTTTGAAATTCTTTAGCAAGCGGCAGTACTGCGAAAATATTCTTGTGGCGGAGGGCAGGCCTCCTGTACAGGGTAAAGATGCCTATATTGAATATAAATTTAATACGGATAAAAAAGCAAAGCCAACTTTAAAGGAAGACGGCAGCGTAGATTTTTTTAATCTGAATATACTAAATCATTGTAATAAAGGTGATGAGCTGGCAATTCTGCATCCGGAGGTGCCGGGAGAACCCGGAAGCAATATTGTGGGTGATAAGATTATGCCGGCTGAGGTGAAGAAGGTATCTTTTGACTATGGCCATAATATTGAAATGTCCGAGGATGGACGGAAGCTGATTTCCTTGGTAGACGGACATGTGGAACTGGTGGACGGTGCGGTCTTTGTGTCGGATGAACTGGTGGTAGAGAACGTGGATAATTCCACCGGAAATATTGACTACGAAGGCAATGTGCAGATCAACGGAAATGTGTTCACAAACTTTAAAGTTAAGGCCAAAGGCGATATTATGGTAAAAGGTGTTGTGGAAGGTGCACACCTGGAGGCCGGAGGCAACATTATCATTACCAGGGGCATGAACGGTATGGGAAAAGGCGTGCTCAGGGCGGAGGGAAATATTGTTGCCAAATTTCTGGAGAATGTCACTGCCGAAGCTAAAGGCTATGTGGTCTCTGAATCCATTCTGCACAGCAGGATTTCTGCGGGCGGAGAGGTCAATGTGGACGGTAAACGTGGATTTATCACTGGCGGCAGAGTATGTGCGACCGGAAGTATTGATGTGAAGACGCTTGGATCGGAGATGGGAGCCGATACGGTCATTGAAGTCGGCGCGGATCCGGCAGTCAAGGAACGGATAAAGCAGTTGCAGCAGCAGATAGCAGAGGATATGAAGACCCTGCAAATGGTGCAGCCGATTCTTGTCTCTACAAAGCAGAAGCTTGCCCAGGGCGTGAGGCTGAATGATGAGCAGATAAAGTATGTGCAGACCCTGGTACTGGCGAATGAGCAGAAAACCAAATCCCTGGAGGAGTCCAATAAGGAACTTCAGGAATTGCAAAAACAGGTAGGTAACCCATTAGACACAGTGGTCAGGGTTCATGGGATGGTATATCCAGGAACCAGAATTTGTATCGGTGATGTGTCGATGGTGGTACAGAAGACCTCTCATTATTGTCGTTTTATCAGAGATAGAGGCGATGTGAAGATGGTGCCATTTTGAGAGTGACAATGGGGTATGATCAGACAGGGAAGGGGTATATAAGATGGCAATAGGGTTTGTGGAAATGCAGGGGCAGATCACAAGGGCTCAGGACTATACCATGTTAAAACATAATGACGACACGAAAGGTATGGTGGAACAGGCTAATTTTGGCCAGCAGATGACGAAACAGGTTGAAAAACAGGTCAAGCGGGTCAATAAGGGGGAACAGCCTGAGTACCATGAGCGAAAGTTTGATGCCAAAGATAAGGGAAGCAATGAATACCATGGAGACGGTGGAAAGAACAGAAAGGGCCTGAAGAAGGAATCCGACGGGAAAGTACTTCTGAAAGGGGTGAGTACCTTTGACGTCTCCAGATAGAGGGGCGGATTACGGAAGGGAATGGAAAAGGCATGAGTGCGACAGAGATCATTATGATCATCATTGGTGTGGGAGTATTCCTGTTGGGATATTTTCTGCCGGCCAGAAAGAAAGACGTAAATGAGGGAGTACAGCTGATCAGTGAGGCCGAAGTCAGGAGAATGGTGGAAGCCGAAGTAAAGGATGTCAGAGAGAAAATATCAGACATTGTCGATGAGACGGTCAACTATTCTATAGAGAAGACAGAACGTGCCATGGAACGGGTAGCCAATGAAAAGATTATGGCGGTGAATGAGTATTCCGACACGGTGTTAGAAGAAATCAATAAGAATCATAAGGAAGTAGTATTCCTGTATGATATGTTGAATGATAAACACGATAATCTGATGGTTACCATCAATGAGGCATCCCAGGCGGCAGATGAGATTAAACAGACGGTTAAGGATGCAGAGGTTACAGCCAGGGAAGCGGCACAGAAGGTTAAGGACGCAGAGGATGCAGCCCAGGCGGCAATTCTCAAAATCCAGGATGCAGAGGCAACAGCAAGAGAGGCCAAGGAGGCCGTACAGGAGGCTGTGGAATCTGTGATGGGAGCGGTGCAGGATACCAGGACAGATCTGTGGTCTCTTCACAGTGCCCGGGAATATCGTCAGGATGTGGTACAGGAAGTGCAGACACTGGCCGGGAATGATGAGAATGACAAGGCAGCAGACAGCCAGTCCGGTATGCCGGAGGCAGAAACATTGTCTGAAGGCAAAGGGGAACCGCAGGCGGACGAGACAGAGTTTACACCGATTAAGCCCAAACGGGTGGAAATCATTCATGAGCCGGATGGAGATTATGTGGCGCCTCAACAGGATATTTCTACCAGTGAAGCTTTTGCCAGTATGGGAATTTTTGGCGCCCGGGAAGAACTTGAGGAACCGAAACGAAAAACCAAGGCCAGAAGAGGATTCCGTAAGGAGCCTGCATCTGAGGAAGTCCGGGGGGTGGAGATTCAGTTTGCCAAGGGTAAGGATAACGGACGTAATAGTAATGAACGAATCCTGGAACTGCATAAGGCAGGCAAATCAAATATGGCTATTGCCAAGGAGCTGGGTCTGGGGCTTGGTGAGGTAAAGCTGGTGATAGATTTGTTTGAAGGAATGTAGGGATACTAGATAAGCAGGTGTGATATGGAGCGGAAATATTATTTGCGGGGACTTGGCATCGGGATTGTGATGACGGCGATTATTATGGGAATCGCGCTTTCCGGAAGACATAAAATGACGGATGAAGAGGTTATTGCCAGAGCCAGGGAACTGGGCATGGTGGAAGATACCTATCTGGCGGAACCGGATGCCGGGGAACAAGAGACACAAGGAGAACAGAATATAGAGGATGTGGATTCTGAGGAACAGGAAGAACTGCCTGTGGCGGAACCGGAGCCCGAAAGTCCATTGACAGCGGAAGATCCCATTCCGGAAGAGGCAGAACCCGTGGAGGTGGCGGAGCCGGTGGAGGTAGAGCCTATAGAAACAGAACCGGCAGCCCAGGAGAGAGAACCAGAACCCCAGGGGGAATCAGGGCGTGATACGAATGAAATGACCCGGCAGGAAGACAGTTCCTCTACCCAGGTGAAGATGGAGAGGGTCACCATTGTCAGCGGCGATGGCTCTTATACGGTGGCGCTTAAGCTAAAAGAGGCAGGCGTGGTCACATCGGCGGAGACATTTGATACTTTCCTGTGTGAGAAGGGGTATGACAAGAAACTTCACACGGGAACCTTCCAGATACCAACGGATGCCGGAGATGAGCAGATTGCCAGGATTATAACAGGGCAGGAATAAAAATACGATAAAAGGAGTAACATTATGAAGACCATCAAAGCCAGAATTATTCTTACCGTAGTGATATGTTCTCTGCTGTCCGCAGGCATCTGCGGCGGAATCAGTGTTATTAATTCGGGAAAGAGTGAATATGAAGACTCCAAAGAAGAGATGAGGTATGTCTGTGAGAATCAAGGGGCGCAGATGGAGGCACAGCTCGAAAGAGTAGAGCAGTCTGTTAACACGGCATACAGTATTGTGTTACAGCAGCTTGATGATGTGGAGGCATTTAAGAGTGATAGGGCATATGTAGATGCCTTTACTTCCATTATGGAGCAGATGCTGTTTGAAATCGGCGGCAATACCGAGGGTGCCCTGACGGCATATATCCGTTATAATCCTGATTTTACAGAACCGGACAGCGGTGTATTCCTTACCAGGGACAACGATGGGGAAGAATTTACCAGTGTGACGCCTACGGATTTCTCCATGTATGATCCCAGTGATCTGGAGCATGTGGGCTGGTATTACATACCGGTGCAGCACGGGGCACCGCTTTGGATGGATCCTTATTTAAATTCCAATATCAATGTTTATATGGTATCTTATGTTATTCCGATTATGATTAACGGGGAATCTATTGGTATCATCGGTATGGATATAGACTTTGGAAAGTTTACGGAAGCCGTGGACGATGCGAGTGTGTTTGAGAGCGGTTATGCTTTCCTGGTAAATGGTGACGGAAATATTGTCTATCATAAAGAACTGGAGGCAGGGACAGCTATTGATACCTTGCAGGGCGCAGAAGGATTGAAAGATGCGCTGCTTGATCCCGCGAAGGAGAGAACGGCACTCAACTATCGTTTCCAGGGTGAAGCCAAAGAGATGTGTTATATGACACTCCGGAATAATATGCGGTATGTGATGACGGCACCGGAGGATGAGTTAAAAAGTGCGGCGTTACATATTGTATTGCTGATTCTGGGCGGCGCGTTGATAGCGATGATTATCTCTGTGGTGATAGGCGGGGTTATGGGAATCGTGATTACCAAACCGATCACGCAGATCAGTGAGATTGTAGAGAATACGGCGAAATTTAATTTTAAGAGAAATGAGAACAGTGATAAACTATGCAAGCGCAAGGATGAAAGCGGCAACATGGCCAACTCCCTGCGGGAAATGCGGGCAAGCCTTCGGGCCATGGTAGTGGATATTCAAAGAGCTCATTCTGATCTGGATGATACGCTTAATAAACTGACAGATATTACAGACCAGGTACAGGTTATGAGCGGGGAAAATTCAGAGACCACACAGGGACTTGCAGCGGCTATGGAAGAGACTGCTGCGGCCATGGAGACAGTCAATAACACGGTAGCGCAGGTAAAAGAGCGGGCTCAGGCCATCCGGGATAATTCCAAGGAAGGAGAGCAGGCATCCATAGAGAGTAAACATCGTGCAGACAATCTGAAGAATACAACAGGGGTAGCGCAGGATAAGACAACACAGATGTATCGGACAGTGCAGGAAAAAACGGCAGCTGCCATGGAACAGGCGAAAGCGGTGGAGAAGATTAACCAGCTTACGCAGTCCATTCTGGATATCTCCAGTCAGACCAATCTGCTTGCTTTAAATGCGTCCATTGAGGCGGCCAGAGCCGGTGAAGCCGGAAAAGGCTTTGCGGTGGTTGCAGATGAAATCGGCGGCCTTGCTTCCCAGACTTCTTCTACCGTAGGTAATATTAACGGGATTACGACAGAGGTCAACCAGGCAGTGAAGAATATGGAATCATGTATGCAGGAAACCCTTTCTTTCTTGGAAGAGACTGTGCTTAAGGACTACAGCGGTTTTATGGATGTGGCAGAGAAATATACGGAGGATGCTTCCGGATTTGAAGACAATATGAAAGCAATCGGCCGGGAAGTGGATACGCTCCTTGCAGCCATTGTGGAGATTGCAGATTCCGTCAGCGGCATTACCATGACAGTGGGAGAAGCGGCACAGAATATCACAAGCATTGCACAAAAGACCCAGGATGTATCCAGACTGGTAGAAGGCAATGTGGAACTGATGGATACCAATGCAGACAATGTGGTGAAATTACAGCAGATTGTAGATATGTTCCAGAATTAGGAATTTGAGGCAAAATAATGGAAGTGCCCCTTGCGTGGGGGCACTTTTTATGATATAGTATCTAAGTGTGCGTTGTACACAGTGCAATGCGCCGGATATCCTATTAATCACATATATCCAGTCGCTGCCGGTGCTCGTGACGTTCGGGTGGCAGAGAGGCGCAAGGTATATGGCAGACAACCAAATGGAGGTAGAATCATGAGCGTTATTTCAATGAAACAGTTGTTGGAGGCAGGTGTTCATTTCGGACATCAGACCAGGAGATGGAACCCTAAGATGGCTCCCTACATCTTTACCGAGAGAAATGGTATCCATATCATTGACTTGCAGAAGTCTGTAGGTAAAGTAGATGAGGCATATAAGGCAGTGTTTGATGTGGCATCCCAGGGCGGTACGATTCTCTTTGTTGGTACGAAGAAACAGGCGCAGGATGCAGTTAAGACAGAGGCAGAACGCTGCGGTATGTACTATGTCAATGAGAGATGGCTGGGCGGTATGCTGACCAACTTTAAGACAATTCAGTCCAGAATCGAAAGATTAAAGGCGATTGAGACCATGTCTGAGGACGGCACTTTTGAAGTGCTCCCGAAGAAGGAAGTCATCAAGATTAAGAAAGAATGGGAGAAACTGGAGAAGAATCTGGGCGGTATCAAGAATATGACCAGAACTCCTGACTGTATCTTTGTCGTAGATCCCAAGAAGGAAAGAATCTGTGTACAGGAAGCGCATACTCTGGGTATTACATTGATTGGTATCGGCGATACCAACTGTGATCCTGAAGAACTTGATTATATCATTCCCGGTAATGATGATGCGATCCGTGCGGTGAAACTGATTGTGTCCAAGATGGCAGATGCTGTTATTGAGGCAAACCAGGGTGCAGAGGAGTATGTTGAGGAAGCTGAGGCAGAGAAGATCGAAGAGGAGGAAGTATAAATGGCTATCACAGCAGCAATGGTAAAAGAGTTAAGAGAGATGACCGGTGCAGGCATGATGGATTGCAAGAAGGCTCTTAATGAGACCGACGGCAACATGGATGCAGCCGTAGAATATCTGAGAAAGAACGGACAGGCCAAGGCAGAGAAAAAGGCCGGCAGAATCGCGGCAGAAGGTCTTTGCCGTGTGGCAGTCAAGGATGAGAAGACCGCGGCAGTGGTGGAAGTAAACTCCGAGACAGATTTCGTGGCAAAGAACGCGGATTTCCAGGAGTATGTGGAAGCTGTTGCCAAGCAGGCTGTTGAGTCTGATACAGCAGATTTGGAAGCTTTCCTGGGAGAAAAATGGCATCTTGATGCATCCAAGACTGTAAAGGATGCACTGGTAGATAAGGTGGCAGTGATCGGTGAGAATTTAAGTATCAGAAGATTTGAGAAAGTAGTAGCTGAGAATGGCTGCGTCGTAACCTATGTACATGGAGGCGGCAGAATCGGTGTTATCGTGGAAGCAGTTACCGATGTGGTAAACGATGCGGTGAAGGAAGCACTTACCAATATCGCTATGCAGGTAGCGGCTCTGTATCCTAAGTATGTGTCTACCGATGAGGTATCCGAGGAGTTCAAGGCACATGAGAAAGAGATTATCACGGAGCAGATTAAGAACGATCCCAAGATGGCAGGCAAGCCGGATAAGGTAATCGAGGGTGCAGTGAATGGCCGTCTGAACAAAGAGCTGAAAGAGGTATGTCTGTTAGAGCAGGTATATGTGAAGGCAGAAGACGGCAAGCAGAGTGTTGCCAAGTATCTGGAGCAGGTAGCAAAGGAGAACAGTGCAAATCTTTCTGTTAAGAGATTCGTGCGTTTCGAGACCGGTGAGGGTCTTGAGAAGAAGGAAGAGAACTTCGCAGAGGAAGTTGCAAAGCAGATGGGGATGTAAGTAAGGCCTGCATCTGAGAAATAGAATAAAATATATGAGACCCTGAAAGTCTTGTAATCACACAGTTTAAGTGATTATAAGGATTTCAGGGTCTTTTTATGTCAGATACCTTGACGCAACCAATTCACAGATATATAATTTAAATAAAAATCGGCATAAAAATAACGACCGAATTATATTTAAATACAGCATGAGGACTGGACAATAAAAAAATATGTTGATGTGGTTTACATAAAATAAGGAGATGTAAATGATAATGGATTTTACTGTGCCGGAGAATCAACTGATCCTATCCATACAGGAATTAAAAGAGGCAGGATTTTCCCATTATAAGATCAACCAGCTAGTGGATGAGAAAATACTGCGGAAACTGAATAAAAAGTTTTACGAAAATATGAGTTATAAAGGAAAGAAACGGCCTTTTTATTATATAGATGCCTATATTCCCGGCGGTGTGGTCTGCCTGAGGAGCGCGGCAGCCTATTACCATCTGACAGATGACTGGCCGGATGTCATAGATGTGGCAATCCAGCGAAAGGCCAGAGTTTCCACGATGCCGCAGTTCCCACCTGTACTTGTATCCTATTATGCTGAAAACCGTTATTCCACGGGAATTGAGACCATTCATGAGGGTAGTAATTCTTTTCGGATTTATAATCTGGAAAAGACGGTCGTGGATATTGTTTCTTTTCGGGAAAAGGTCGGTACGGAGGAAACGCGAAGTATCATAGTCAGGTATCTTGCAAAGAAAGACAGAAATCTTAATCGTCTGATGGAATATGCAGATCTGCTTAAGTGCAGGGATGTCATGCAGTCATATCTGGATGCTTATGGAGAGAAGGAGAGGGGGAAAAACGTCGTGGAATTAGTGGATGTATGCAGGCAGTACGGAGAGGGAGCCAATACGATACATGCGCTTTCCCATGTCAACATCCATATTAACAGAGGCGAGTTTGTGGCGGTGGTGGGCGCCTCGGGAAGCGGTAAGAGTACGCTCTTAAATGTGTGCGGCGGACTGGACAAACCGACTTCCGGGGATGTTTATATAGAAGGAGTTGATCTTGGCAGGCTGTCGGATGATGAACTGACAGAGTTTCGCAGAAAGAGAATCGGATTTGTTTTTCAGAGCTATAATCTGGTGCCGGTCATGTCGGTATATGAGAATATTGTACTGCCGGTGCAGATTGGAGGGCATATGGAGGATAAGGTGCTTTTGGAAAAGATTATGGATTCCCTTGGACTGACAGGATTGGAGAACAGGCTTCCGTCGGAACTTTCCGGGGGACAGCAGCAGAGAGTGGCAATCGCCCGTGCGCTGATTTCCGCGCCGGCCATTATTCTGGCGGATGAACCTACGGGCAATCTAGATTCCGTATCCACGGAGGATGTGATGGAGCTGCTTCGATGCGCGGTCAGGGATTTTGGACAGACAGTCGTTATGATTACTCATAATGAGGCACTGACGAAGGAATGTGATCGTATTCTGCGCATGAGAGATGGCAGGCTGGAAGAAGACGTTGTGGAGGGAAGATAACATGCGCAGGATAAACAGTGAGAAGAAAGTATCCGACAACATGATAAAAAGGCTTGCCGACAAGCTGTATCATGCAGACAAAAGAAGAAATACCACGGCGATTGCGGCAATCGTGCTGTCCTCCATGCTGATTATTCTATCTCTTTCTATCATCATGTCCATCGAGGCGGCGATGAGGCGTTCCCAGCAGATGATATTCGGGACGCAGGCGGAAGGGATGTATATCAATATTTCCTACAACTGGTTTGAGGCGCTGCGGGACAGAGGGCATTTTGACGCGATTTCGATTGTGCTCCATATGGGAAATTATGAGACGGATTCTTCCGCAGGAGAGCGGAATGTAATTCTCTTTACGGACCAGGAGACCGCTTCCTGGAATTTCAATGGGCTGTTGGAGGGCAGATGGCCTGAGGCGGAAAATGAAATCGCGGTGGATGAGCATTTTGTACAGGATTATGGAGGAGAACTTAAGGTGGGAGATCCTGTTTCCATCCTGTTGAAAACGGCGGCCAACGAGTACAGGCAGGATATGGTAATCTGCGGCATCTGTGCATGTAATGAGGAACTGGATGAGGCGAGGATTTATGTGTCCGAGGCGTTTGAGAGAAAGGATATGAGCGGATATGGACTGTGGGCCTACTGCCGCTTTGAGAAGGGCAGATATACGGATGAGGATCTGAAAAATTTCCTGCTGGATGTCAATCCGCACGCCGGTACCTTGGCGATGGTCAATCCGGCAGCGGGCGGGAAACCCCGTGCCGGATACATGGGTCTGATCGGCGGCCTGATTGTATTGTCGGTGGTCTGTGCCGGTCTGATGATTTACACCATTTATTATATTTCCATGGTCCGTAATGTGGTGCAGTACGGGCAGTTGAAGCTGATCGGGGTGACGGGCAGACAGATTAAGGCGATTATCCGCAGGCATGCTTTCCGGCAGTATCTGACAGGACTTCCCATAGGATGTGTTCTGGGTGTGGTGTTCGGTTATGTGCTCATGCCGGCTGCGTCATTTTATGCGGGGATTCAGGGAAGATGTGAATTTGTGGTGAAACCGGTATATTTTCTGTGTGCGGCGGTTCTGTCATATGTGGTGGTGTATATCGGCGTCCGTAAGCCCATGCGTATTCTGGCAAAGACGCCGCCGGTCCATGCGGCAGGTTTTACGGGTATCAGAAAAGAAAAGATGGGAAACGTGCAGAGCAGGCGGTTTACGCCGGGACGTTTTGCGCGCAGGAATATCAGAAGGCGCAGTAAAAATACGGCACTGGTGGCTTTTTCCATGAGCATTGTCATATTGCTTTTTGTGACCACCATGAATTTTGTACACAGCTTAAATCTGGACGCGCTTTTGTCAATGCTCAATCTGTTTGCGGATATTGAGATTGGCGCAGAGGATTTCCTTTATGGTCTGGAAGTGGGGCAAGGGGGTGACGTCCTGGCAATTCCGCACAGTATACGCGGGGAATTGGAAAAGATTACAGAGGATATGGAGACAGTATATCATTATCAATTGCAGGTGCCGTTGATTCTTGACGGAGAGGATGCCGAGAACTACTGTCGGTCCGTGGTGGATAATGAGCGTTATAAAGAGGGCCTTGCGGAAGATGAGTGGCTTTATGACGCTATGGTGGGGCGCGGCCTGACGTACCGGGAAAAAGGCAGTCCAATCGTCATGCAGGACAGCTACCGTTTCTATGAGTACGATCAGATTGCAGATTTCGAGGTTTTTGAGGGCAGCCTTGACCAAGACAAATTTGAGTCCGGTGAGTATGTACTCGCTGTTGCGCTCGATGGGGAGGGCAGCAGCATGTATCATGCGGGCGATGTGGTGAAGCTTTATGATGAGTTTCCGGAGAAAGAAAATTACAGCTTTGCACGTGATGAGAACGGGAAATTTCCCTATTTTGAGTCTCTGGCCAGGAAGGAGTATACGGTTATGGCAGTGGTAAGCGACACCTACCACAACCAGATGTCGTGGGGAGATGCGCATACGATCGGATTTGAATATATCCTGCCGGCGCAGAGGATGGAACAGTTACAGCGGATGCCGGATCTGTTTCTGGTGACAATGGATGCACCGGATGCGGAGACCTTGAAACGGGTGGAAGCGGATGTGGGAAAATGTCTGGAGAAGATGAACGGGGAAGAGGCACTGGACTACCGTTCCAAGGGGACTTACAGAGAAAGTCTTGACAGGCTGGGTATGCTGGTGAGTCTGCTTGGATACGGACTGGCCGTGATGGTGGGCGTGATGGCTCTGGTGAATTTCCTCAACAGCAATGTCAGCGGCATTGCCGAGAGAAAAGAGGAGTTTTCCACCTTGCAGGCAATCGGGATGATGAAGCGGCTTTTATTAAAAGTACTGCGGCTGGAGAATCTGTATACGGTCCTGTTTGCCGTGATACCGGGATATCTGCTCGGACAGTCTGTGAGTGTACTGATGATACATAAGGTGTCGGAGAGTATTCCTTATCTTAAGTGTAATCTTATGTTATTGCCGGGAATCCTGCTTTCTGTGCTGATCGGCATGTTATCCATGCTTTATCCGAACCGTCGGACGGATATTGGGGATAAGAGGAGAGAAGGCAGATAGATGAACAGGAAGTTGTGCACCTGTAAATGTTGCTTTATGAGGCATTTGCAGGTGCGTTGTCTTTACTGGTGGAATTTTCTTTTTCTTTTTTTGCAAAATTTCTTTTCGTAATTCATCAGATGTGATATAGTATAAGAGAATATGGGATAAGGAGCCGATGGAGATGGCAGAGATAGATGCTGAACAGGAAGCGCGGCTGAAACGTTTCCAGTTGATGAAAAGGCTGCTCGTCATCGTTCCGCTTTCCACGATACTGATTCTGTTTTGTCTATGTATGTTTCTTGGGATCAGATTACATTTTGTGAAGAAAGAGCTGCGTGAATTACAATCCCGTGTGGAGACTATGGCGGATGTCAGTGCGTCTGCCGATACAGTGGGAGCACAGACAACAGGAAGTACAGAAGCGTATACGGCCTCCGGGGTGGATGAATCCGGGCGCACGCAGATCAGCACGCAGGAGGAAGATGCCGGGGCGGAAGAAGGAGTGAGGAAGGTATATCTTACTTTTGATGACGGGCCCAGCAGCAATACGGGCAGGATTCTGGATATTCTGGCGAAGTACAATGTGAAGGCGACTTTCTTTGTGGTAGGGAAAGAGGAAGAGAGATACCAACCGCTGTATAATCGGATTGTGGATGAGGGACATACACTTGCGATGCACTCCTACAGCCATAAGTATTATGAGATATATCAGTCCAAAGAAAGTTATGTGGAGGATTTAACGAAACTACAGGAGTTTCTCTATGATACCACAGGGGTGTGGTGCCGGTATTGCAGATTTCCCGGAGGAAGCAGTAATACGGTCAGCAAGGTGGACATGCATGAGCTGATTGCATATCTGGATGAACAGGACATGACGTATTTTGACTGGAATATTGTGTCGGGAGATGCGACCAACACATACATCAGCTCAGGTGATATTATCAGAAACTGTATGCGCAGGATTGGAGAGTTTGACGAAGCGATTATACTGATGCATGATGCGGCGGAGAAGGATTCGACGGTGGAGGCACTACCTGGATTGATTGAGCAGATTCAGGCGATGGAAGATACAAAGATTGTACCGATCACTGACGATACGGAGCCGATTCATCATATAAGCAATGACTAAAGAATGGAGGATTGGAGAATGGGTTTTTTCTCAGATTTGAAGGATGATTTATCTCAGGCTGTGAATGAACTGATGCCGGAAGAAGAGCTGGAAGCGGCTCTGGCGGCACAAGCCGGAACAGAGATACCATCCACTGAAAATGTGATACAGGAAGAGACGCCTATGGCGGAAGATACCCTGGAGTCGGTGGACTTAGACAGTATGTTGGATAAATTGGCGAAGGAGGCGCCGGCAGAAGAAGCGATGATGCCGGAGTTGGCGGCAGAACAGGCGGATGAAGCAGTTTTGGAAGAGCTGCCTTTGGCAGAACCGGAGGCTGAATCCATGGTGGAAGAGGCACCCCTGGCAGAAGTAGTTCCTGATCCTGTTATGGAAGAAGTACCTGAGACAGAGCCGGTATCGGAACCGGAAGCTGTCATGGAAGAGATTACGGTGGAAGAACCAGTAGAGGAAGCGGCGGTTATGCCGGAACCGGCAGCAGAGCCGGAGGAAGATAAACAAACAATCCAGAATGGCGGAGGGGAAAAGAAGAAAATGGAAGTGCAGACAAATCGCGTAGCGGTAGATGAAACAGCAGTTGTAACAGAGGGAATGACAATAACGGGTGATATTGTATCGGAGGGATCCATGGAGCTCATTGGTACAGTAAATGGTAATCTTGATATTTTAGGCAAATTGAATATCACAGGTACAGTGCAGGGTAATTCCAGAGCTGCTGAAATCTATGCAGAAGGCGCTAAGATTACAGGTGAGGTTAACAGCCAGGGCAGCGTTAAGATTGGGCAGAGCTCTGTTGTCATCGGAAATATCACAGCTACCAGCGCAGTTGTTGCAGGTGCCGTGAAAGGTGATATTGATGTGCAGGGTCCGGTTATTCTGGATACCACAGCCATTGTGATGGGTAATATCAAATCCAAATCCGTACAGATCAACAACGGTGCGGTAATCGAAGGTATGTGTTCACAGTGCTATGCTGATGTGAATCCGACTTCCTTCTTCGAGGAATTTAAGAAGAAAAAATAAATTTCGATAGGCAGATAATCTGTGGATTCCGGAAAGGGTATGGGTATTGTAGAATGAAGCGGATACTCTTGAAACTGAGCGGGGAAGCCCTGGCGGGTGAAAAAAAGACGGGATTTGATGAAGAGACCGTGCGGGATGTGGCTGTACAGGTGAAACAGCTTGTGGATGACGGTATCCAGGTGGGGATTGTAATTGGCGGCGGAAATTTCTGGCGCGGGCGTTCCAGTGAGAATATTGACAGGACGAAAGCAGATCAGATTGGTATGCTTGCCACGATCATGAATTGTATTTATGTCTCCGAGATATTTCGTTCGGTGGGCATGATGACATCTGTTTTGACGCCTTTTGAGTGCGGATCTTTTACCAAGCTTTTTTCAAAGGACAGGGCCAACAAATATTTTGGCAAGAATATGGTAGTCTTTTTTGCCGGCGGTACCGGACATCCTTATTTTTCTACGGATACGGGCGTTGTGCTTCGTGCCGTTGAGGTAGATGCGGATGTGATTCTGCTGGCGAAAGCGGTCGATGGCGTCTATGATGATGACCCGAAAAGGAATCCTGATGCGAAGAAGTATGATGAGGTTTCGATTGATGAGGTGATCGAGAAGAATCTTCAGGTGGTGGATATGACAGCTTCCATTCTGGCACGGGATAATAAGATGCCGATGTGGGTGTTTGGTCTCAATGAGGAAAACAGCATTGTCAACACCGTCAAGGGGAAATTTAACGGTACGAAAGTGACCGTATAACAAAAGCAGTTGGAGGGTAACAGTATGGATGCAAGATTACAACCTTATGAGCAGAAGATGCAGAAGTCTTATGATTTCCTGGTGGCAGATCTGGGAGCGATCCGTGCCGGCCGTGCGAATCCGCATGTCCTTGACAAGATTAAGGTAGATTATTATGGAACACCTACACCGATTCAGCAGGTGGGTAATATTACAGTGCCGGAGGCGCGTATTCTTCAGATTGCACCATGGGAAAAGAGCCTGATCAAGGATATTGAGAAGGCAATTATGATGTCTGATGTGGGAATAACACCATCCAATGACGGTTCTTTAATTCGTCTGGTATTTCCGGAACTTACGGAGGAACGCCGTAAGGAACTGGTAAAGGATATCAAGAAACGAGGCGAGGAAAATAAAGTTGCAATCCGCAATACGAGAAGGGATGGCAATGATGCCTTGAAGAAACTGGCCAAGACAGAAGTGTCTGAGGATGAAATCAAGGAATTGGAAGATCAACTACAGAAGCTTACCGATAAATTTATCAAGGAAATTGATAAGCTTGTGGAAGAGAAATCCAAAGAGATACTTACCGTATAGTTTAGCACGGGGTATATAGTTTCAGAAACATAACAGAGAGGGGCTTACAGAATAAAGATTCTGTTGCCCCCTTTCCTGTTTGAAAGTTTCATGTGGAGGAAAGTATGGAAGAAGGTATCAGGATACCCAATCATGTGGCAATTATTTTAGATGGGAACGGCAGATGGGCCAAAAGCAAGGGGATGCCGCGCAATTATGGGCATGTGCAGGGAGCCAAAACAGTGGAAGTGATCTGTGAGGAAGCTTACCGTATGGGAATACAGTATCTGACCGTGTATGCTTTCAGCACGGAGAACTGGAACAGACCCAAAGACGAGGTGGATGCCCTGATGGGACTTTTGCGCAGCTATATGAAGACCTGTCTGAAAACGGCGGCCAAGAATAATATGTGCGTGAAGGTTATCGGAGAAAAATCCAGACTGGATGAAGATATCCGCAACCGTATTGCACAGCTGGAGGAAGCCACGAAGAATAATACGGGACTGCATTTCCAGATTGGTATCAATTATGGGGGGCGGGATGAGATTGTCCGTGCTGTGCGCAGAATAGCTGCGCAGGCTGTAAATGACGGTCTGCGGACGGAAGATATTACAGAACAGACAATCAGTGAAATGCTGGACACAGGCGGGATCCCGGATCCTGATCTGTTGATCCGTACCTGTAATGAGCAGAGAATATCTAATTTTCTGCTGTGGCAGTTAGCTTATACAGAATTTTATTTCACGCCGGTGGCCTGGCCTGATTTTACCAAAGAAGAATTAGAAAAAGCCGTGGAGGCATATAATAAGAGAGACAGACGATATGGTCTGGTCAAAGAATAGGAAGGTGCCGGTATGTTTCGTACAAGATTGATAAGTGGTGTTTTGTTGGTGATAGCGGCGCTTGCAGTTATTATGACAGGGGGATATTTCCTGGCGGCTGTACTTATGCTGATTTCAGTCATTGCCTACAGGGAGCTGATGGGAGCCTGCGGTCTGCGGTCTGCGGGAAAAACGGGGGCTCTGGAGATCACAGGCTGTATCATGACAGTGCTGTATTATGGGATGATAACGATATCTTTGCAGAAAGACTTTATGTTGGTCTATGCGGCTGTGATGATCGGTGTGGTGGTAACTTTTCTGGTATTTTTGTTTGTCTATGTGTTTGCTTTCCCGAAATATCAGGCGAATCAGGTGATGACAGCAGTGTTTTCCTTTCTCTATGCACCATTGATGTTGTCTTTTATCTATCTGCTGCGTGAGGGATTGACACAGGGCAGATATCTGGTGTGGTTCGTGCTCCTGTGTTCCTGGGGAAGTGATACCTGTGCCTATGCCGTGGGGGTGTTGATTGGCAGACATAAGATGACACCGAAGTTAAGTCCCAAGAAGTCTGTGGAGGGGGCGATTGGCGGCATCGTGGGAGCAGCGCTTTTGTGTATGCTTTACACACAGCTGGTGATCAATGTATATACGTATGAGACGTTTTCGCTTGTGCAGGCAGCTTTGCTGGGAGCCGTGGGTGCAATAGTATCCATGGTGGGAGATCTGGCAGCCTCCGCCATTAAACGGGATCATGATATTAAAGATTATGGTAAGCTGATACCGGGACATGGCGGGATCATGGATCGGTTTGACAGTGTGATTGTGACGGCACCAATCATTTTTATGGGGATTGTATTGTTTCTCTAAGAATGACAGAGTAACATCGGGGACTACAAGGTAAGCGCCCCGGAATGGAGACGAAAGTGAAAAACATAGGAATATTAGGATCTACAGGGTCGATTGGAACACAGACGCTGGAGATTGTGAGAAAAGAAAAGGATTTACGAGTGGTTTGCCTGGCGGCAGGACGTAATGTGGAACTGATGGAGAAGCAGATCCGGGAGTTTATGCCTGCGGTGGCGGCCATGTGGACCGAGGAGGCGGCCAGGGATCTGCGGAGAAGAGTCGGAGATCTGCCGGTGAAAGTGGTAAGCGGTATGGAAGGGCTGCTGGATGTGGCCACAGTAGAGCAGATGGAGGTATTGGTCACAGGGATTGTGGGTATGATTGGTATCAGACCTACCATTGCGGCCATAGAGGCCGGCAAGGATATTGCCCTTGCCAATAAAGAGACACTGGTAACGGCAGGACATATTATTATGCCGTTGGCGGCCCGTAAGGGAGTCCATATTTTACCGGTGGACAGTGAACACAGTGCTATCTTCCAGTCCATGCATGGAGAGAACAGGGCCCGTGTCAGCCGGATTCTTCTGACGGCTTCCGGCGGTCCTTTCCGGGGCAGGAAAAGAGAGGAACTGGCGGACATGACAGTGGAGGATGCTTTAAAGCATCCTAACTGGTCCATGGGGAAAAAAGTAACCATCGACTCGGCGTCTCTGTGTAATAAGGGGCTTGAGGTGATGGAGGCAAAATGGCTCTTTGATGTGGATTTAGAGCAGATACAGGTGGTGGTGCATCCACAGAGCATCCTGCACTCTGCGGTGGAATATGTGGACGGCGGCATCATGGGACAGATGGGGGTGCCGGATATGAAACTGCCTATACAGTATGCGCTGTTTTATCCGGACAGAAGGCCCATGGATACGGGTGGAGTAGATTTATGTAAACTAGGACAGCTTACCTTTGAGGAACCGGACACGGAGACTTTCCGGGGACTGGCGCTGGCCTATCAGGCGGCAGGACGGGGCGGGTCGCTGCCCACGGTGTTCAATGCGGCCAATGAGCGTGCTGTGGCACTCTTTTTACAGAAGAAGATACGGTTTTTGCAGATACCGGAGCTGATCGAGGCGTCCATGGAGGCGCATGACATAGTGGATAATCCGACGGTGGAACAGATACTGGCGGCAGAGGCGGAAACATACGAGTATATTAAGCAGAAATATGAGTCATAATTGCTGTCAGAGACGGCAATGGAGGTTACTGGATTGATCAGAACGATTATTTTATTTTTGATTGTCATGGGCGTGGTGGTAATTTCCCATGAATTTGGACATTTTATCATTGGCAGGAAAAACGGCATCCGGGTAGTAGAGTTTGCGGTGGGCATGGGGCCTACACTTTTTTCCTTTGAAAAAAAGGGCACGAAATATTCCTTGAAATTATTACCTATAGGAGGCGCCTGTATGTTTGACGGGGAAGACGGCGTCATGGCACAGAAAGAGGGAGAACCGGGGCCGGAAGGAATGGCTTTTACGGAAGCAGGTGTATGGGCGCGTATTGCCACTGTGTTTGCAGGCCCTTTCTTTAATTTCATTCTGGCTTTTGTTGTGGCCGTCATCTTAAGCGCTTTCAGCGGTGCGGATCTGCCGGTGGTGGGTTCGGTTACCGAAGGTTCTGCGGCACAGGAGGCGGGATTGCAGCAAGGGGATGTAATCACCCAAATTGGCTGGGAGCCGATTCATTTTTACAGGGAAGTTGCATTTATTTCTTCCTTTAATCAGGGCGAACCGATGGAAGTGCATTATGAACGCAACGGCGAAAAGCATATGGCCAGGCTGCAACCTCAATACAGTGAAGAAGATGGGCGTTACTATATGGGAATCGTCAATGGCGGGGAGTATTTGGAGTGTAATCCGCTTCAGGTATTCCAGTATGGATTCTATGAGGTGGAATACTGGGTCAAGATTACCTATAAGAGTCTTAAGATGCTGATACAGGGGCGGGCTACCAAGGATGATGTGTCCGGGCCTGTGGGAATTGCGCAGATAGTAGGGGAGAGTTATAGTCAGGCGGAGGAGAATTACGGGACACCGTATGCGATCTTGACTATGCTGGAGATTGTGGTGTTATTGTCGGTCAATCTGGGAATTATGAATTTACTGCCGCTTCCGGCCCTGGATGGCGGTCGATTGGCCTTTATGCTGGTGGAAGTGGTACGGGGCAAACCCGTGCCGCCGGAGAAAGAAGGTATGGTACACTTTGCGGGACTGGTGGTATTGATGATCCTGATGGTGTTTATCATGTACAATGATATTATGAGGCTGGTGCGTTGAGCACTGGCCTTTTTAAGGCCGTCTTTTTAAGACCGCCTTTTTAAGCCGGAAAGATATTGTAATATAAAGAGTTGTGTAGTATAATAACCAAATCAGGTTCCGTTCAGGAAGCTAAAGCAGATTCAGCGGGATTCCCGCAGGATTCCAGAAAAGGGTATGGCAGAAGGCATGTGGATGTTTAGGAGGTGTAGTTCTTAGAATGAGATATTTGACAGGTGTATATTGGTGCCGTGGGCGTGTGGCAGGGCATAACCAGGATTCTGTTGTGCTGCTGCAGGCATTGACTGCCGGCGGGAGGGTGCTTATGGCGGCAGTCTGTGATGGAATGAGCGGCCTAGCCCAGGGGGAGACGGCCAGCGGTTATGTGACAGAGCGGCTTCAGGAGTGGTTTTATGAAAGTTTTCTGTATGCTGTGCGTAAAAGAAAGCCTTACTGGATGATCAGAAGATCCCTGGACCGGCTTGCCTTTCATATGCAGCAACAGCTGCTACAATACGCCAGGCAGGAAGAGATTGAGCTTGGCACCACCATGACGGTGCTGGTTATATGGGAGAAAACTTATCTGGTCTGGCATCTGGGGGACAGCAGGCTTTACAGGCTGCGAGGCAGGCGTATGGAGCGGGTGACGAAGGATCATATCAGGCGGCGGCAGCAGCTGACCAAATGTGTGGGCAGCTTTGGATATTATATACCGGATCATCATATGGGGATCCTGCGGCAGGGAGAAGGGATACTTTTGTGCAGCGACGGATTCAGGCACTGCATAACCGGGGAGGAGCTGCGGGAAGTGCTGTGTCCGGGACAACTGCGGGAGGAAGCGCAGATAGAGAGAAGACTTGCGGAGATTGGGGAGGCATGTATGAAAAGAGGCGAGAGGGACAATCTGTCGGCGGTCTATGTTAAGGCGGAAAAGTAAAGATGTTTGTTGCAGGAGGATACAGAACAGGATGAACACAGGGCAGACAGCAGGAAAGTATGAGATGATAAAACCTCTTGGAAGGGGCGGGGAGGGGAGTGTGTATCTGGCAAAGGACAGTGTGTTGTCACGGCTGGCGGCTATAAAGCGGCTGGAAGGAGAATGGGCCGTGAATCTTAAGGAAGCAGATTTTCTCCGGGATCTGCACCATCCGATGCTGCCGGTGATATACGACTTGTTATATGAGGATGGCTGGTATCTGGTGATGGAATACATTGAGGGTGTTAGTTTACATAATTATATAGAAAAGTCCGGAAGTGTGGGAGAAGAGAGAGGAAGATTGTGGGCAGAGGCGCTGTTGGATATTCTGGAATATTTTCACACAAGGAGACCACCTGTTATTTATAGGGATCTGAAACCACAGAATATTATTGTGTGCCCGGACAAGACTCTGCGGCTGGTGGATCTGGGAGCCGCTTCCCTGAAAAGCTATGGTGAAAGTGCAGACAGGCAAATGGCTGTGACGCCAGGGTATGGGGCACCGGAACAACAGGCAGGAACAGGATCTGTCTGTGCGGATGAGCGGAGCGACATTTACGCATTTGGCCGGGTACTATATTATATCCTGACAGGGGCGGATCCCGGGCAGCCGCCCTACGGGAGCTTTCCGGTCAGCGTCTATGATCCCTTGCTGGGAGAAGATTTCCAGGGCGTGATAGAGAAGTGTACCAGAGAGGACCCCGGACAGCGCTATCAGATGGTGGAGGAAGTGAGAAAAGATCTGGCCGGTTTAAACAGTAGGAAAAAAGACTGCGGGCGGAAGCGAAGAGCTTTCGTGCGTCAGATGGAAAAGAGGGTATGGCTCACAGAAAAGAAGACAGTCGGGTTGTAAGCCGGTGTACTTTTTGGGTTCTTTCCTGTATAATGTGATAGGAAGAGGGTAAACGGCAAAAGCTTCTGCGGCATGATACAAGCGCAGCAGACGAAGAATATGGAGGGCAGTTATGTATCGGGATAAGACCAGAACAGTGCAGATAGGAGACCGGGTGATTGGCGGGGGCAATCCCGTATTGATACAGTCCATGACCAATACGGCGACAGAGGATGTGGAGGCCACTGTGGCGCAGATACTGCGATTGGAGCAGGCAGGGTGTGAGATTATCCGCTGTACGGTACCCAATATGGAAGCGGCCCGGGCGCTGGCAAAGATTAAAGAGCAGATACATATTCCGCTGGTGGCGGATATCCATTTTGACTATAAAATGGCCATTGCGGCCATAGAAAACGGTGCCGATAAGATTCGTATCAATCCGGGCAATATCGGCAGCCGGGAGAATGTGGCGGCGGTGGTGGCTGCGGCCAAGGAGAGAAATATTCCCATACGTGTGGGAGTCAACAGCGGTTCCCTGGAACGGGAACTGGTGGAGAAATATCATGGAGTAACGGCACAGGGGATTGTGGAGAGTGCCCTGGATAAAGTGGGTATCATAGAAGAGCTGGGCTATGACAATCTGGTCATCAGCATCAAGTCTTCGGATGTGATGATGTGCGTGGAGGCACATGAACTGCTGGCGAAGCAGACGAACTATCCGCTGCATGTGGGTATTACAGAGTCGGGAACGGTGGCAAGCGGTAATATCAAGTCAGCGGTAGGGCTGGGCATTATTCTGCATCAGGGAATCGGTGATACCATCCGGGTGTCCCTGACAGGCGACCCCGTGGAGGAGATTAAGTCGGCCAGATTGATTCTGCGGACGCTGGGGCTTAGAAAGGGTGGGATTGAAGTGGTGTCCTGTCCGACCTGCGGCAGAACGAAGATAGATCTGATCGGTCTGGCTACCCAGGTGGAGGAGATGGTGGCGGATATTCCGTTGGATATCAAGGTGGCTGTCATGGGCTGTGCGGTAAACGGCCCTGGTGAAGCGAAAGAGGCGGATATCGGGATTGCCGGCGGGATTGGCGAGGGGCTCCTCATTAAAAAAGGTGAAATCGTGAAAAAGGTGCCGGAGGCGGGACTTCTGGATACTTTGCGGGAAGAACTTTTGCATTGGCAGGCATGAGAGGAAAAGAATGAGTAAGGCTTTTTTTGACGTATTTCCGTCATTGAAACTGGATACAGGATTACAGGATCTGTTTGCACAGGTTACGGTGGATAAGGTGACGTCCACCAAACGAAAGGATTTTCTGCGGGTTTATATTGCCTCGGACAGGCTGATCCAGAAAGAGGATATCTTCCGGGTAGAGAAAGAGATTAAGAAGCAGTTTTTCCCGAATATGCCCATTGTGATCAAGTTCTATGAACATTTTCACCTGTCGGCCCAGTATGATGCGAAGAAGCTGATGGATGCTTATGGGGACAGTATTCTGCTGGAACTTCGGGAGTATTCTCCGGTGGAATATAATCTGTTCAAGCGGGCGGATATCAGTTTTGTGGACGAACAGATGCAGATGGTTGTGGAAGACACGGTACTGGGGCAGGGCAAGGCGGAAGAGCTTGCCAGGATTCTGGAGAAAATATATAACGAGCGTTGCGGAATCCCGGTGCAGGTACACATCACTTATAAGGAATGTGCGGCGGGAAAATACAAGGAAGAAGATGAGAAACGTCTGGCCATGCAGGTGGCGGAGATTTCAGCCAGGGCCGGTTATGCGGTAAGTGATAAGGCATCCCGGGTGTTTGGATGGGATGACGCTCCGGCGGCCGGGCAATCGGCGGAAGGAGTATTGACAGGGGCGGCCGGACAGACGATGGAGGAGGCTGGTGTGCTGACTGGGACAGCAGGCCTGGTGGCAGAGGGCGCACAGGCTATGGCAGCCGGACAGATGACAGAAAGCGCACAGACCACAGCGGAACAGCCAGGGGTACCTGCATCTCAGAGCGCTTCCGGCAAAGCAGGAAATAAGAAGCAGTTCTCATCCCCTGCACCGGGCAGGAAAGGGGATTGGGGTAAAAAGTCCGACAGGACAGATACAAGACGGGCCCTGAAGCGTTCCGATAATCCCGATGTACTCTATGGCAGGGACTTCGAGGAAGAGGCTATGCCGATTGAGGAGATTATCGGGGAGATGGGCGAGGTGGTGATCCGTGGTCAGATTCTTAAGATGGATAAGCGGGAGATCAAGAATGAGCGTACCATTCTCATCTATGATGTGACAGACTATACGGATACCATGACGATCAAGCTTTTTGTCCACAATGACCAGGTGGCAGAGATAACAGGTGGTATGAAACCGGGCGCCTTCATTAAACTGAAGGGTATGACGACCATTGACAAGTTTGATCATGAACTGACCATCGGTTCCCTGGCAGGCGTCAAGAAAATACCTGACTTTACCACTTCCAGGGTAGACAGGAGCGTGCGAAAGCGTGTAGAGCTGCACTGTCATACCAAAATGAGTGATATGGACGGTGTGTCCGAGGCGAAAGATATTGTGAAGAGGGCCTATAAGTGGGGCCATCCGGCGATTGCCATCACCGATCATGGGGTAGTGCAGTCTTTTCCGGATGCCAATCATGTGTGGGAGGATCTCTGGAAGGCGGAGAAGAACCGTTGCAAAGAAGCGGGTGAACCGGAACCGGACAAGCAGAAATTCTTTAAGGTGATTTATGGGGTGGAGGCCTATCTGGTGGATGATCTGCACGAGATAGCCACGAATGATAAAGGACAGGATTTCCAGGCAGATTTTGTGGTGTTTGATATTGAGACCACAGGTTTTTCCCCGGTGGAAAACCGGATTATTGAGATTGGCGCCGTGAAAGTAAGCGGCGGTAAGATTGTGGATCGATTTTCCAGTTTTGTGAATCCGGAGGTACCGATTCCCTTTGAGATTGAGAAACTTACGGGTATCTCGGATGATATGGTGGTGGGAGCAGAGAAGATCGAAACCGTACTGCCGCAGTTTCTTGCTTTTTGCGAAGGCTGTATGCTGGTGGCGCATAATGCCTCCTTTGATATGAGTTTTATTATGGAGAACTGTGACAGACAGCGGATAGCCCACGACTTTACTTATATAGATACGGTGGGCATTGCCAGAGTCATGCTGCCCGGCTTAAAGAAGCATACCCTGGATTCCGTGGCCAAGGCGCTTAACGTGTCTCTGGAAAACCACCACAGGGCGGTGGATGACGCGGAAGCCACGGCGGAGATTTTCGTGAAGCTGATTCCGCTGATGGAGAAGGAAGGAATCACGACCCTTGCCCAGATCAACGAGAAGGGAATGGCCAATCCGGATATTATCAGGAAACTGCCCACCTATCATGCCATTATTCTGGCTAAGAATAACGTGGGGCGTATGAATCTCTACCGGCTGGTGTCGGATTCCCATCTGACTTATTTTGCCAGAAGACCGCGGATTCCCAAGCGTTTATTGAGTCGGTACCGGGAGGGATTGATTCTGGGCAGTGCCTGTGAGGCCGGGGAGCTGTACCGGGCGCTTCTGGAGCACAAACCGGATGCGGAGATAGCCAGGCTGGTGAATTTCTATGACTATCTGGAGATTCAGCCGTTGGGAAATAACCAGTTTATGATAGAATCCGAGCGGACACCGGAGATCCAGTCCATGGAGGATATCATGGAGATCAACCGTAAGATTGTCCGTCTGGGAGAGCAGTTCCATAAGCCTGTGGCGGCTACCTGCGACGTACATTTCCTGAATCCGGAGGACGAGATTTACCGCCGTATCATCATGGCGGGACAGGGTTTCCCCGATGCGGACAATCAGGCGCCTTTATATTTTCGGACCACGGAGGAAATGCTGGAGGAATTTGCTTACCTGGGAAGTGACAAGGCGCAGGAAGTGGTGATTACCAATACCAATCTGATTGCGGATATGATAGATACCATGTCCCCGGTGCGTCCGGACAAATGTCCGCCTGTCATTGAGGACAGTGACAGGCAGCTTACGGAAATCTGCTATAACAAGGCGCATGAGCTTTATGGGGAGACTCTGCCCCAGATTGTGGAGGACAGACTGCAAAAAGAACTGAATTCCATTATTTCCAACGGGTTTGCCGTGATGTATATCATTGCCCAGAAGCTGGTGTGGAAATCTGTGGAGGACGGTTATCTTGTGGGCTCCAGGGGATCTGTGGGCAGCTCCTTTGTAGCCAATATGGCAGGAATCACAGAGGTTAATTCCCTTAGTCCGCATTATCTGTGTCCGAAATGTCACTATTATGATTTTGATTCTGATGAAGTCCGGGCCTATGGCGGCGGTGCCGGATGCGATATGCCGGATAAAGACTGTCCAGTCTGTGGGACGCCTTTGCAGAAAGAGGGATTTGATATTCCCTTTGAGACCTTTCTGGGATTCAAAGGGGATAAGGAGCCGGATATTGACCTGAATTTCTCCGGAGAATATCAGAGTAAGGCCCATAAGTATACGGAAGTTATCTTTGGCTTCGGGCAGACGTTCCGGGCAGGCACCATCGGTACGCTGGCGGATAAGACCGCCTATGGCTATGTGAAGAATTATTATGAGGAGCGGGGCAGGCATAAGCGGGTCTGCGAGATTAACCGGATTGTTTCGGGATGTACCGGCATCCGCAGGAGTACAGGACAGCATCCCGGCGGTATCGTGGTACTGCCGGTGGGAGAGGACATCAATTCGTTTACCCCGGTGCAGCATCCCGCCAACGATATGACCACGGATATTGTGACCACCCATTTTGATTATCATTCTATTGACCATAACCTGCTTAAGCTGGATATTCTGGGGCATGATGATCCTACCATGATTCGTATGCTTCAGGATATGACGGGGATTGACCCGGTGAAGATTCCTTTGGATGACAAGCAGGTCATGAGCCTTTTTCAGAATACAGAGGCGCTTGGGATTACGCCGGAGCAGATCGGGGGCTGTAAGCTGGGATGTCTGGGGATCCCGGAGTTTGGTACGGAGTTTGTTATCCAGATGGTGATCGATGCCAAACCCAGGTGTTTTACCGATCTGGTGCGGATATCGGGACTTTCCCATGGGACGGATGTGTGGCTTGGCAATGCGCAGACTCTGATTGAGGAAGGAAAGGCCACCATCTCCACTGCAATCTGCTGCCGTGATGATATCATGATCTATCTGATTCAACAGGGTGTAGATCCTTCCCTGTCCTTTACCATCATGGAGAGCGTCCGTAAAGGAAAAGGATTAAAGGATGAGTGGATTAAGGCCATGACAGATCAGGGAGTGCCGGACTGGTATATCGGTTCCTGCAAGAAGATTAAATATATGTTTCCCAAGGCCCATGCGGCGGCTTATGTCATGATGGCCTGGCGTATCGCCTACTGTAAAGTGAATTATCCGTTAGCGTACTATGCAGCGTATTTCAGCATCCGTGCATCAGCTTTTTCCTATGAACTGATGTGCCAGGGACAGGCCCATTTAGAGCAGGTGATGGCGGATTATAAGAAGAGAAGCGACGAACTCTCCAAGAAAGAGCAGGATGCTTACAAGGATATGAAGATTGTGCAGGAGATGTATGCGCGCGGATTTACTTTTGTACCGATAGATATTTTCAGCGCGCAGTCCAGGCTGTTTCAGATTGTGGACGGCAGACTGATGCCTTCTTTGAACAGTATTGACGGTCTGGGAGAGCGGGTGGCGGACGCCATCGTGGAGGCAGTCAAGGACGGCCCCTTCCTCAGTAAGGATGATTTCAGGGAGAGGACGAAGGCGCCCAAATCCGTGATAGATCTGATGAGTGAACTGGGACTTCTGGGTAATCTGCCGGAATCTAATCAGATCAGTTTGTTTGACTTTGTGAGTTGAGGTAAAAATTTTTAAGAAAATATAAAAAACCTCTTGCATTATTGGATAAAATATAATAGAATAAGCAAGTGTCAAACAGATGGCTCGTTGGTCAAGCGGTTAAGACGCCGCCCTCTCACGGCGGAAACAGGGGTTCGATTCCCCTACGAGCTGTTGACTGTTAAGTAAATAACAGCCCAACCCGAAGAAATGCTGGAAACCTTGAAGAGATGAGGTTTGTGGCATTTTTTGTTAATTGAGGAAAGATAATATGTACATATCACAGACAGCGGCCCAGTCCATCGTGGAAGAGATCGGCCGGGAAATCAACGAGCACATTAACTTCATGGATCAGGAAGGCTATATTGTGGCCAGCACTGACATGGCGCGCCTGGGAACCCTTCATACAGGGGCACGCCGTATCATTGAGGAGAAGCTGCCGGAACTATATATCACGGAGGAGATGGAGAATCCCACCACCAAGATGGGCATTAACCTTCCGATTACAATTCGAGGAGAGATTGTGGGCGTGGTGGGAATTACCGGTGAGAAGGAGCGTGTGGCCGGTTATGGGAATATTGTGCGCCGGATGACAGAGATCATGGTAGAGGACAGCCGTCTGAAAGACCACCGGAAATATGACAGGCGTGTCAGATACCGCTTTATGGAAGAATGGATCGCCAGGTCCGGGGCCTGTTATGACAGGAGTTTTGTGGAGCGGGGTGTCAGGATTGGTATTGATATCACAAGACCGCGCAGGGCCATGGTTATCCGTTTTGAGCGTTATTCTAAACTTTCTGCCACCCAGGAAGGGCAGAGAAAGCTGGAGGAGATGGAATCCGCAGTGCGTCATTATGTGGACAGGGAAGGGATTCTCTATCTGCGGGAACCCTTGAAACAGATTTGTCTGACAGCTGCCTGTGAGGATGCAGGAATTGGGAAACTGGCGGAGAATATCCGGAAGCTTCTGTGGGATAAGTATGAGGAGAAGGTGATAATCGGGATTGATTCGGTGGATGGGGGAAGCATCCATATCAGTCAGCTGTGCAAGGAAGCGGAACGCGCGGCGGAGGCTGGAAGACCTGGGGAGACTGTCTTTTATAAGGATCTGTATGTGGAACTTTTCCTGAAAGATATTCCGGATGAGGTCAGGGCTGAATATCTTGACAAGCTCTTTCCCGGCGTGGGAGAAGAGGAACTGGACGCCTTTATGAAACTGATTGATGTGTTCTTTGCAGAGGATGGCTCCCTGTCCAGAATGGCAGATAAACTTTATATGCACAAGAATACCATTCAGTATAAGTTAAAGAAGATGGAGACATTAAACGGCCGGGATATCCGGACACCGGGCGGAGCGGCCGTATATTATATGGCGTTGCAGTTTTACCAGAACGCAGGTAATGATATGCAGTTTCTGTTTCGTAATTTATGATGGAAAATGGTGATTGTTCTAAAAGACAAAAATTTATAAAAACATATGTGTTCTGTAACATATACAAACCGAAAAAGATGTAGTATTTTAAAAGAAGATTACAAAAAAATCTTCTTTTTTTAAATTTTATTGGTGAAATTATACAATTAGTCGAATGGGTTTAGTCTGATGAAAGCGAGGCGCTATGAGATTACGGGAAGAAGCAGATCAGATCATCAAGAAGTCTATTCAGGCGGTACTGCCGGATGAGGCAGTGGCGAAGGCCCTGAAAGGCAAAGAATTCGGGCAGGGGAAGATTTATATGGTAGCTGTCGGCAAGGCAGGCTGGCAGATGGGGAAAGCGGCGGCAGATATCCTGGCAGACAGACTGGAAGCCGGCGTGGTAGTGACAAAGTATGATCATGTGAAGGGTGACATACCCAGAACACAATGTTTTGAAGCCGGTCATCCGGTGCCGGACGAGAATTCTTATCTGGCAACCCAGGCGGCGCTCGATCTGGTGGCACGGGCAGGCAGTGAGGATGTGGTAGTTTTTCTGCTCTCCGGCGGCGGCTCTGCATTGTTTGAGAAGCCTCTGGTGTCCGGGGAAGAATTGCAGGATATTACCACACAGCTTCTGGCCTGTGGCGCAGATATTGTGGAGATGAATACCATCCGTAAGCGGCTTTCGGCGGTAAAAGGCGGCAGATTTGCACTTGCCTGTGAACCGGCCCGGGTATTCAGTATTGTGCTCAGTGATATTCTGGGGGATCCCCTGGATATGATTGCTTCCGGCCCGGCCTACCCGGATTCCTCTACCTGTGAGGAAGCACTTGCGATTGCAGAGAAATATAAGCTGAAGCTTTCTGATGAGGCGCGGGGGCTTCTTGGCAAAGAAACGCCGGAAGAATTATATAATGTAGAAACACAGATTACGGGCAGTGTGTCCGATCTGTGCCGGGCTGCGGCATCAGCCTGCGAGGCGCTTGGATACGAGCCGCATGTGCTGACAGACCAGTTGAACTGTGAGGCGAGAGAGGCGGGCAGATTCTTAGCCGCCATTGCCAGGACGCATCAGAATACAGATAAAAGCATGGCCTTTCTTGCAGGCGGGGAGACAGTAGTGCATCTGACAGGAAAGGGCAAAGGCGGACGGAATCAGGAACTTGCGCTGGCGGCGGCGGAAGGGATTGCAGGCCTTAGGGATATGGCGGTATTCAGTGTGGGAAGTGACGGCACGGACGGCCCCACGGATGCGGCGGGCGGTTACAGTGACGATACCACAAGAGATAAGCTCCTTGCCAAGGGGATCTCCATCTACGATGTATTGCAGGATAATGACGCCTATCATGCACTCTCTAAGACAGACGGATTGATTATCACAGGTGCCACGGGAACCAACGTAAACGATGTGGCCGTGCTGCTGATCAGACGCTGAGGGAGTCTGCAAGGCTTTATAACTGCGGTGGAGAGGCAAATACGACAGCAGGACAGAAAGGAAGGTCATGAAGATGATTCTGCGCACTTTATTGGAAAACCAGCTTTCACAGAACAGGTCGTTACAGGCGGAGCACGGACTGTCTTTTCTGGTGGAGACAGAGGATAAAAAGATTCTGTTTGATTGCAGCGCGGGCAAAGCGGCGCGGCAAAATGCCAAAAGGATGAATGTGTCCCTGAAAGATGTGGATTATGTGGTATTAAGCCATAGTCATTATGATCACGCAGGAGGCTACCCGGATATGGTTTCCCATGGCATATGTGCACCGTTGATTACAGGGCCGCACTTTTTTGAAGAGAAGTATGCCCGGGACGGCGGCAAGTATGTATATCTGGGCTGCGGGTTCGGACGGGATTTCCTGGAGAAAAAGCAAATCGAGCATCGAATCTGTGAGGAGAGTATCACACTTTTCCCGGGATGTCATGTGGTGGGAAGTTTTCAGAGAAAATATGCATTTGAGAAAGCGCCCGCAAGATTTGTGCGGCAGACGGCAGCCGGCATGATTGAAGATGATTTTCCGGATGAGGTCTGTCTGGTGGTGGAGAGCGAAAAAGGTCTGGTGGTGATTGTGGGATGCAGCCACCCGGGAATTTTAAATATGGTGGAGACGGTGAAAGAGCGTTTCACAAGGCCGGTCTATGCAGTATTCGGCGGGTCTCATCTGGTGGAGGCGGATGAAGAACGTCTGTCGGCAACCATGGATATCCTGCGGGATATGGGGATTGGTATCGCAGGGTTTAACCACTGTACCGGTGAGACGGCACAGAAACGCATGGGGGAGAGTGCGGACGGCACAGTCTTTTCCCATCTGAAAGCGGGAGATTGTATTTTCCTTCCCTGAGGGGATCTTCCAACATGAGGGAAAGAGGAGGAGAAAATCCTTTTCTTTAATAGATTATATGTCTTATGGGGCATAAGTTATCAAAGGAGGGTAAAAGTATGTCAGCTCTATTCATGTTTGCGGTTATCGTACTGTCGGTGGTGGCCATGGTAATTGCAATCTCAAAGTTCAAACAGCATCCGTTCCTTGTGCTGGTGGTAGTCGCAGTGGTGGTCGGCCTCGTCTGCGGTATTCCCACAGAGGATGTGATTGCTACGGTCAAGAGTGGTTTCGGTAACATTCTGGCCAGTATCGGTATCGTTATCCTGGCGGGTACGATCATCGGTACGATTCTGGAGAAGACTGGTGCGGCGCTTACAATGGCCAACAGTATTCTCAAAGTGGTGGGTAAGAAGAACAGTGTACTTACCATGGGTCTTACAGGTTATGTAACGGGTATCCCGGTATTCTGTGATTCCGGTTTCGTTATCTTAAGCCCGATCTCAAGAGCACTTGCAAGCCAGAGTAACGTATCTTTGGCAGTGATGGCGACAGCGCTTTCCGGCGGTCTGTATGCAACCCACTGTCTGGTGCCGCCCACACCCGGGCCGATTGCCATGGCAGGTACGCTGGAGGCAGATCTGGGTCTGACAATTCTGGTTGGTCTTCTGATTTCCATTCCGGTTACACTGGTGGCGATTATTTATGCCAAGAAAGTGGCGAGCAAGATTGACATCCCGGCAAATCCGGAGTACACAGTGGAAGAACTGATAGAAAAATACGGTAAACTTCCGGGCACTTTACACAGTTTCTCCCCGATTCTTCTGCCGATCGTTCTGATTGCATTGAAGTCTGTGGGTGATTTCCCCAGCGCACCTTTTGGGGAGGGCGTCGTTAAGATGATCGTTTCCTTCGTGGGTAATCCGGTTATCGCGTTGATTCTGGGCGTGTTCTTAGCCATGACGCTGATTCCCAAAGAGGAAAAGGGAAATACCTTAAAATGGATTACCGAGGGTGTTACCAACTCGGCAGGTATTCTGGCAATCACTGGTGCAGGCGGTTCCTTCGGCGCTATTTTACAGAAGCTTCCCATTGCAGATACCCTCAGCGGATCCATGATGGGTCTGGGTATCGGTATCGTACTTCCTTTCGTGATTGCGGCACTGTTAAAGACAGCCATGGGCGCATCTACGGTGGCAATGATTACCACATCAGCGATGATTGCGCCGATGATGGATGCACTCGGATTTACGAGTCCGATTGCGAAAGTCCTGGTTATCATGGTAATCGGTGCGGGTTCCATGACCGTATCCCATGCCAACGATTCATACTTCTGGGTGGTATCCCAGTTCTCCGATATGGATACTAAGACAGCCTATAAGTGCCAGACCGGTGTGACAGCCGTGATGGGCGTGACAACCTTGATTATCGTATTCCTGTTATCTTTGTTCCTGGTATAATTTCTGGCCTGTGCCAGTGTGGAAAACATAGTATCAGAAAACCCCGGAAGGACAATTTGTCTTTCCGGGGTTTTATCATGGACGTCTTTTTTCCGGAGGCGGACAGGTGGAATCCGGAAGCATGGCTGTGATCAGATAAAAGGGCAGGCTGAACACCATAAAATAAACATAGCGGAATTCTGTGGCCACAGGCGTTGCAATTAAAACGGTAAGAAGAAGCGCTGTACTGGGCAGATAGCAGGTCAGTTTATGATATTCCCGGCGGATGATCACAGTGCCGATACTGAAAATCATAATCCAGCAGGCAACGCCCATACTCCAGAGGGTGCCATAGATGGGTACCATACTGCCCAGTTTAATGGCAATCTCTTTGCCTTTGATAACCAGAGGGCCGCCGATCAGCGGCGTATGGGAGACGCCGTATCTGGTGGCGCTGACACCCTCTGCTTCCGCCACCAGATAGAAGGAGTCAGGATACCAGTAGCCGTAGGTTTGTTTTACATAGGCGGTGAGGTAGTCCCCCGGGTAGCGCAGGCCCAGGTCTATCCAGAGCTTTAGGAATTCTTTCTTGTGGGAAGTCAGATAATCCTGATTTCCTGCCCGCACAAGTTCTTTGATATTATCTGCGAAGGTGGGATTGTACAGATCTTTGATATAGGTAAGATCCACTACGTTTTCCACCAGATCAAGCTGTTCTTCGGACAACGCCCGGTCATTGCAGATGACGGCTGTGATCTGCTGCATGGGAATACAGACGGATTCGATAAAGTCCGGCTGTTCCACATGAAAGGCGTTCATCACCGGATACTTCACGATGATGGCAGTGCAGAGAATGATAAAAAGTGCCGGGTAAAAAACTCTGGCCCGTTTATGATAGATAAATAACAGAAAAGGCAGGGCAAACACAAAGGCATACCAGCCGTTTGAGCGGAACAGACAGATCATGATGCCGGACAGGGTAAAAGCGGCCATTTCCCGGAAACGTACCTTATCCATATAGGTCAGGCGGAGAATGGTGCAGCCAAAGAACAATACCGCCGCCGCAAAAGGAATATCTTTCCAGATTGTGACGGAAAAGACTGCATGGTAAGGAATGAGCGCATAGAAGGCCGTGATCATAAGCAGGATAAAAGGACGTATCCTGTAGATGCGCAGAGTGCTTATAAAGTAAGCGATACTTCCGGAAAGCAGGCACATCTGGAATAAGGTATAGCAGGATACGGCTGCTACCATATTACCGGTCAGCGCATAGCCTGTATGGTAAAAGAATCCAAACAGCATGGTGTGTGTCCAGGGATGATGGTTGCTGTAGGGGGATTCGCCAAGAATCTGGGCAAACTGGTTGATGCTGTCCGGCGTCATGATGCCCGGATATTGATAGAGAAAGTATGGCAGCCAACAGAACAGACAGATGAGAAACGAACACAGGGCGGTGTGATTCCTGTAGAAGTTTACAAGAGCCGTCAGGCAGACAGAGAGCCTGCGGCAGCGGCCGGTGTATGTATAGGGAGTATCCTGCCAGTCAGTCCGCAGGATTTTGTACAGATTCATTTTGTTGCAGGTATAGGAGAACAGAAACTTTAACAGATAATAAAACAGCGTCACAAATCCGGTAAATACCACGGCAAGGATGATAAACCGGTAAAGCCTGCTTGTGAGAAGTTCTATGTAATAAGAATAATCCACCAGCATATATAATAGTGTATAAATGACGGAAATGGTCAATGCTGCATGGTCAGTGACTTTGTCTGTGTGCAGGATGGAAATGTCCATGGCACTGTTTTCGATTAATTCTCCCTGTAGTAAAAGAGGATGTCTGGCGTCTAACCGGCGGCTGACATGACGGTAAAAGAAAAATACAAGAAGGAAAAAAACAAAAGTCAGAATATTGCCAGGTTCCATACGGGCCGCTTTCATCAGGGCCCAGGTAGTCAGAAAACTCTGGAACAGTTGTAATAGTAATGTAAATTTTGCGTTCTTTTGCATAATGCCCCCTGCATTGTGGTATGGAATGATAACAGACCGGATGATTATAGAGTAATAGATATCCGTGCATCTGTCAATTATGCTTCCCAAAAGTGCTTGCAATAGGGAAAAATTGGTGCTATAATAGCAAAAGTATTAAGAATAGTTACTGAGATAAAGAGTGGACTTGCGAGTCCACTCTTTTCGGGTCTGCCAGGCGGATGTAAAGGAGTATGGGTATGTCGAAAAGAGAGACATATGAAGAACGGACGGAGAAGCTGCTCCAACCTATTGTGGAAAAATTTGCAGTGGAAGTCTACGATGTAGAGTATGTGAAGGAGGGGAGAGACTATTATCTGCGGGTTTATATTGACAAGCCGGACGGCGTCAATATCCTGGACTGTGAGAATGTGAGCCGTGAATTGTCCGATGTGCTGGACGAAGAGGACTTTATTCCGGATGCGTATATTCTGGAAGTCAGCAGTCCCGGCCTTGGCAGGACACTGAAGAAGGACAGACATCTTAAGAGGAGTCTGGGGGAAGCGGTGGAAATCAAGACTTATAAGCCGATTGATAAGCAGAAAGAATTTGCAGGAATCTTAAAGGCATATGATGATGCGCAGATTACCATTGAAGAAGAGAACGGCCTGCGCGTATTTGAGAGGGCGGACATCGCCCTGATAAAACTGGCACTGAATCTGTAACCGTATTATAAATCTGGTGAACATAGGAGGATAATGGAAAATGAATAAGGAATTGATGGAAGCGTTGGATATCCTGGAGAGAGAGAAGGAAATCAGCAAGGAAACTCTCTTTGAGGCAATCGAAAATTCACTGATCACGGCCTGCAAGAATCATTTCGGCAAGGCGGATAACGTGAAAGTGGAGATTGACAGGGATACCTGCGATTTCTTCTGTTATGCGGAGAAGGAAGTTGTAGAGGAAGTGGAGGATTCTGTGATGCAGATTTCCCTGACAGAGGCACAGGAAATATCAGAGGACGCCAAAGTCGGAGATCTGATCCGTGTGGAAATCAAGTCCAAAGAATTTGGACGTATTGCCACCCAGAACGCCAAAAGTGTGATCTTGCAGAAAATCCGCGAGGAAGAGAGAAGTGTTATCTATAACCAGTACTTTGAGAAAGAGAAGGATGTGGTTACCGGCATCGTGCAGCGCTATGTTGGGAGAAATATTTCTATTAACCTGGGTAAGGCGGATGCCATCTTAAATGAAAATGAACAGGTGAAGGGAGAGAATTTCAGACCCACCGAGAGAATTAAGGTGTATATCCTGGAGGTGAAGAATACACCGAAAGGCCCCAGAATCCTGGTAAGCCGTACCCATCCGGAATTGGTCAAGAGACTGTTTGAGTCCGAGGTGACAGAGATTAAGGACGGCACTGTGGAGATCATGAGCATTGCCAGAGAGGCAGGAAGCAGGACCAAGATTGCCGTGCGTTCCAATAATCCCAATGTAGATGCTGTGGGTGCCTGCGTGGGTATTAACGGTGCCAGGGTCAACTCCATTGTGGATGAACTGTGCGGAGAGAAGATTGATATTGTAAACTGGGATGAAAATCCGGGTAACCTGATTCAGAACGCGCTTTCCCCGGCTAAGATTGTGGCGGTGTTTGCGGATCCTGATGAGAAGACGGCCAAGGTTGTGGTGCCGGACTATCAGCTTTCCCTGGCCATCGGCAAAGAAGGACAGAACGCAAGGCTGGCGGCAAGACTTACCGGGTATAAGATTGATATCAAGAGTGAGACACAGGCCAAAGATGCGCCTGGTTTCCGCTATGAAGATTACCTCTATGACGATGAGGAAGAGTATACAGAGGAGTCCTATGAGGAGGAGTATACCGGAGAATATGCAGAAGAGGATGCCGAGGAGAGCTATGAGGACGCCGGGGAGTATATAGAAGAAGAGGTGCCGGCGCAGGAGTAGAGATCCGGCGGCTGCCGGGACAGAGAGGACGATGATATGGCAAAGAAGATAACCCTCCGCCAGTGTGTTGGCTGTGGGGAGATGAAGGATAAGAAAGAGATGATGCGGGTCTTAAAGACTGCGGAAGGGCCGATCGTCCTGGATATGAGCGGCAGAAAGAACGGCCGGGGAGCTTATCTGTGCAAAGACAGGGAATGTCTTAGGAAGGCAAAGAAGAAAAAAGGTCTGGAGCGTTCCTTCAAGATGAGTATACCCGATGAAATATACGAGAATCTGGAAAAGGAGTTTGAGGAGGGTGAGCATGAATCATGTGCCGGGAAAGGATAAAGTATTGTCCCTGCTTGGGCTTGCCGCCCGCTCCCGAAATGTTGTCAGTGGCGGATTTGCAACAGAGCAGGCAGTGAAAGGCGGTAAGGCATGTCTGGTCGTCATAGCGGAGGATGCTTCGGGGAATACCAGAAAGAAGTATAGCAACATGTGTAAATTCTATGAGGTGCCCTATGCGTATCACGGCACCAAAGGCGTGCTGGGACATTCTATGGGCAGGGAAGAGAGATCAGTTCTTGCTGTGACAGACGAGGGATTTGCAGATTCAATACGGAAACATTTAGTAGATTCGGAATAGTTGGAGGTAGTAAGTATGGCGAAGATGAAAGTACATGAGCTGGCAAAAGAGCTGGATAAAAAGAGTAAAGATCTGATTGATTTTTTGCAGGCTAAAGGATATGAAGTGAAAGCGGCGCAAAGCTCTATCGAGGATGAGGCGATTGATCTTGTGCGCAGACAGTTTGGGAGTGCCAAAGCAGAAGAGGCAAAGGAGCAGAAGGCGGAACCCAGAGTACCGGAGCCGGCTGCGAAACCGGCGGAGCAAAAACCCCAGGAACCGGCCGGCAGGCCCAGACAGGAGCAGAAACCGAAACAGGAACAGCAGCAGAATGAGCCGCCCAAGAAGAAAAAGATTATTTTTGTAAGTAATCCGCATAATTCCAAGATGTCGGGACAGCGTCCTGCCCAGGGCGGCAATCCGGGCGGAGGCGGCAATCGTAATGCCGGTAATAACAGACAGCCGGGTAATGGCGGCCGGCCGGTACAGGTGCAGAATACCCCGCATAAGATTGTCAGACCGACACAGAAACCGATTCCTGTGACTGCGGAACCTTATGATGTGCGGCAGCGTCAGCAGCAGGAGCGCAGGCTGGAACAGCGTCAGCAGGAGAAACGGGAACAGAATAAAAACGCGGCAGCGCCGGGACAGGGTGCAAGACCGATGCAGGCCCAGGGCAGCAGACCCGCGCCGGGACAGGGCGGCAGGCCCATATCGGGGCAGGGTAACAGGCCGGCGCCCGGGCAGGGACAGGAGAGAACAGGAAATGCAGGAGAAAATCGCCGACCTGAAGGTCAGAACAGACCGGCTTATAACAACAATCAGGGCGATCGCGGCCGTAATGGCGGCAATGTCGGTGCTAACCGCGGCGGTGCAGGTGGTGAACGCCCTCAGAGAGGAAATGGCGGGCAGGACAATAGATTTCGGAAAGGTAACGGTCCGAAGGACTTTGTGCCCGAGGCACCTGTCAAGGACATTGAGAAGCACAGAGATGAAGAAAAGCGCAGAACAAATCAGGACAGAGATAAACGCTCGAAGAAAGATCTGATTTACGAAGAGGACGATGCTGCGATCAAGAACCGTAACAAGGCCGGCAGATTTATTAAGCCGGAAAAGAAAGCAGAGGAGAAAGTAGAAGAACAGATCAAGGTTATTACGATTTCGGAATCCCTGACGATCAAGGAACTGGCAGACAAGATGAAGATTCAGCCTTCTGTGATCATCAAGAAGCTTTTCCTTCAGGGACAGATTGTGACCTTGAACTCTGAGATCAGTTTTGAAGATGCGGAGAATATTGCTATCGAGTACGAGATCATCTGCGAGAAAGAAGTGAAGGTAGATGTGATCGAAGAGCTCTTAAAGGAAGAAGAGGAAGATGCTTCCACCATGGTGGCCCGTCCGCCGGTTATCTGTGTCATGGGACACGTAGACCATGGTAAGACCTCCCTTCTGGATGCCATCCGTAAGACCAATGTGACGGATAAAGAGGCGGGCGGTATCACACAGGCCATCGGTGCCTATACAGTAAGTGCCAAAGGGCAGAGTATCACTTTCCTGGATACGCCCGGCCATGAAGCCTTTACCGCGATGCGTATGCGCGGAGCCAATTCCACGGATATCGCAGTTTTAGTGGTGGCGGCGGACGATGGTGTTATGCCGCAGACCGTGGAAGCAATCAACCACGCCAAGGCAGCAGGAATTGAAATCATCGTGGCGGTGAATAAGATTGATAAGCCCAATGCCAATATTGACCGCGTGAAGCAGGAAATGACGGAATACGAACTGATCCCGGTAGACTGGGGCGGATCCACAGAGTTTGTGCCTGTATCCGCGAAATCCGGGGAAGGCATTGAGAATCTGCTGGAGACGATTCTGCTTACGGCAGAGATCATGGAACTGAAGGCGAATCCTGACAGAAATGCCAGAGGACTGGTTATCGAGGCGGAACTTGACAAGGGCCGGGGGCCGGTGGCAACGGTGCTGGTACAAAAGGGTACGCTTCATGTGGGTGACTTTATCTCCGCAGGGGCAAGCCATGGCAAAGTAAGGGCCATGATTGACGACAAAGGCAGACGGGTGAAAGAGGCAAAACCGTCTACGCCGGTGGAAATCCTGGGTCTCTCGGATGTGCCAAGTGCCGGCGAGGTATTTATTGTCCATGAAAATGACAAGAGTGCGAAATCTTATGCGGAAACCTATCTGGCTCAGCATAAAGAGGAAATGCTTGCAGATACTAAGACCAGAATGTCTCTCGACGATCTGTTTAACCAGATTCAGGAAGGCAATCTGAAAGAGCTGAATCTGATTGTCAAAGCAGATGTACAGGGCAGTGTGGAAGCTGTAAAACAGAGTCTGATGAAACTGTCCAACGAGGAAGTGGTGGTGAAGTGTATCCACGGCGGTGTGGGCGCCATCAACGAGTCGGATGTATCTTTGGCTTCTGCGTCTTCTGCGATTATCATAGGCTTTAATGTAAGGCCGGATGCCACCGCGAAGACTGTGGCGGAGCGTGAAGGTGTGGATGTGAGACTCTACAAGGTCATCTACCAGGCAATCGAGGATATTGAGGCGGCCATGAAGGGCATGCTGGATCCGATCTTTGAAGAAAAGGTAATCGGTCATGCTGAGGTGCGCCAGATCTTCAAGGCTTCTGCAATCGGTAATATCGCCGGCTCCTATGTACTGGACGGTGAATTCCAGAGAGGCTGCAAGATTCGTATCCGCAGAGGCGACGAGCAGATTTACGAGGGTAACCTTGCATCCCTGAAGAGATTCAAGGATGATGTCAAGGAAGTCAAGGCCGGATTTGAATGTGGTCTTGTGTTTGACGGCTTTGACAAGATGCAGGAGCTGGATGTGGTAGAAGCCTATATTATGGTGGAAGTGCCGAGGTAGCATTATATTATTTAAGTACGGAAAGGGCTGGGATCATGCGTAAGAACAGTGTGAAAAATACCCGGATCAACGGGGAAGTGCAGCGTGAGCTGGCACAGATCATCAGGGGAGGCATCAAGGATCCCAGGATCGCGCCGATGACTTCAGTGGTGGCTGTGGAAGTGGCGCCTGATTTAAAGACCTGTAAGGCTTGGATCAGCGTTCTGGGAGATGAGAAAGCCCAGGCAGATACCCTTGCAGGGCTTAGAAGCGCAGAAGGGTTTATCCGCGGCAGACTGGCGAAAACCATCAATCTGCGCAATACGCCCCAGATTACCTTTATCATGGATCAGTCCATTGCCTATGGTGTCAATATGTCAAAGCGGATCGAGGAAGTGGTGGCCACAGACAGAAAAGGATCGGAGGCAGATGAGGGAAATGGCAATGAAGATAATCAATGAAGTAAAGGATGCAAAGACAATAGCGATTGGCGGTCATGTGAGACCTGACGGGGACTGCGTGTGTTCCGTCATGGCTCTGTACCGCTATCTGCAAAAGGAACTGCCGGAGGCTCGTATTGATGTCTACCTGGAGAAACCGGCAGAGGTCTTTGCCTGTATTCCGGGGATAGAAGACATTCGTTCTGATTTTCAGACGCAGCAGGTCTACGATGTCTTTATTGCCCTGGACTGCAATGATGAGCGTCTGGGAAATGCCCTGCCGATATACAGAAAGGCAGGCAGGCGGATTAATATAGATCATCATATCAGCAATACCGGATGCGGGGATCTGAATATCATTGAGCCCCAGAGAAGTTCTACGGCGGAACTGCTCTATGATCTGATGGATCCGCAGAAAGTGGATGAGGAGATTGCAAAGGCTGTCTACATCGGCATTGCCCATGATACGGGCGTGTTCCGCTATTCCAACACCTCACCTCATACCCTGGAGACGGCGGCAAAATTACTGGCGTTTGGGTTTGACTTTTCGGAGCTGATTGAGAAAACCTTTTTTGAAAAGACCTATGTGCAGACGCAGATTATGGGCAGGGCGGTATTGGAGAGTGTCCGCTTTATGAATGACCGGTGTATCGTCAGCATGGTGACCCGGCGTATGATGGAATTTTATCAGGTGAGTACCAAGGATCTGGACGGTATTGTGAATCAGCTTCAGGTGGTGAGCGGTGTGGACTGTGCGATTTTCATGTATGAGATCGGTACACTGGAATATAAGGTGAGTATGCGTTCCAACGGGAAGGTAAATGTGGCGGATGTGGCCGTGAAATTTGGCGGCGGCGGTCATGTGCGGGCTGCCGGCTGCACCATGAACGGTACATATCATGACAATATCAATAATCTGTCCAGGGAGATTGCCGGACAGCTGAAGAAACAAAAGGAACAGGCATAGAAGATGGCAGGGACTTTTGTGTATAACGGAATCATCAATGTATATAAAGAAGCTGGCTTTACCTCCCATGATGTAGTGGCCAGGCTCCGGGGTATCTGTAAACAGAAAAAAATCGGGCATACAGGGACACTCGATCCGGCTGCGGTCGGCGTGCTTCCTGTATGTTTCGGTTCGGGCACCAAACTGTGTGACATGCTGACGGACTGGGATAAGGAATATATTGCGGTTCTTAAGCTGGGTATCACCACAGATACGCAGGATTTGTCGGGCAAGGTGCTTGCCCGGGCGGACAGGCCGCAGATGGAGGCGCTTACAGAGGATACCGTGGAGGAAGCGGTTATGGGATTTGTGGGGGAGTATGGACAGATTCCGCCTATGTATTCTGCGTTAAAGGTCAATGGTAAAAAGCTTTACGAACTGGCCAGAGCCGGGCAGGAAGTGGAACGGCAGCCGAGGCCTGTGCAGATCAAGGAAATAGAAATTCAGCAGATGACGCTTCCGGAAGTGACATTCCGGGTGGTGTGCTCCAAGGGAACTTATATCAGGACGCTGTGCCATGATATCGGAAACACCCTTGGCTGCGGCGGGGCGATGAGGTCACTTACCAGAAGCCGGGTGGGCGTTTTTGGGATAAAAGAGGCTCTGACCCTGCAACAGATAGAGAATCTGCGGGATGAAGGGAGACTGTCAGATGTCATTACCGCACCGGATGCGGTATTTGGCTATTGTAAGGCGCTCACGGTGACACAGACAGGGCGCAGAATGGCGGAAAACGGCAATCGGCTGGCAGTGGGACTGATTACAGATAACATATTACCGGGGGATCAGGAACAGGTAAGAATCTACGATGAGACAGGCAGGTTCTACGGTGTTTATCAATACCAGGCAGAAGCGCGGGATTTTAAACCCGTAAAGATGTTTCTATAAGTGAGGAGAGTACAGGCAGGATGGCACAATGTTGATCATAGAAAATACCACAGAATTTGCCTTGCAGACAAGAAGTGCCGTGGCAGTGGGTAAGTTTGACGGGATTCATCTGGGGCATCGGAAACTGCTTCATAAGATTCTGGAACAGAAGGAAAAAGGACTTACGGCTGTTGTGTTTACCTTTGATACATCGGCTTCTGCCTTTTTTGGCGGAGAGGAAAAGGATCTGTCCACCAAAGAGGAAAAGAGGATGGTTTTCGGACAGATGGGAGTTGATGTACTGATTGAGTTTCCCCTGAATCAGGAGACGGCCGCCACAGAGCCGGAAGTTTTTGTCCAAAGGTACCTGGCAAAACAGATGAAGACGGCTTATCTGTGTGCTGGTCCGGATATCTCTTTTGGCAGGAAAGGGGCGGGTGACAAGACACTTCTGGCCCGCTATGAGAAAGCGTGTGATTACCGTCTGGAACTGATTGAGAAGGTACAGGTGGACGGCGGGGAGGTCAGCTCTACCAGAGTGCGGCAGGCAGTCCGGGCGGGAGAGATGGAGGCAGCTGCCCGTATGCTGGGAACACCTTACAGCGTGAGCGGACAGGTAGAACATGGAAGACGCCTTGGGCGTACCCTGGGGATGCCTACGGCGAATCTTCTTCCGGACTCCAATAAGCTTCTGCCGCCAAACGGGGTCTATTATTCCAGTGTACTTCTTCATGGTGTCTCCTACCGGGGGATTTCCAACATCGGCTGTAAACCTACGGTTTCCCGGGAGAACATCATGGGGGTGGAGACCTATCTGTATGACTTTGACGAGTCCATTTATGGCAGTCAGATCACGGTACAGCTTCATGCGTTTCGCAGACCGGAAGAGAAATTTGAGAATGTGGAAGCGCTGCGGAAGCAGCTTGCCCTCGATATTGTTGCGGGCAGGGAGTTTGAAGTGTGACGATAAGTGTCAATCGCGGTCGGTTTTTTGCTGTAAGGGGTTGTAAGTGTGTTTTATTTTCGATACAATGAAATCGGCGGCATTGAATGAAGGAACAAAGGAAGGAAATTTAAGTTGAGATGAATCCAGCGATTATTCTTTCCATGACAGGCGGCCTGGGGCTGTTCCTGTATGGCATGCGTATCATGAGCGACAGTATTGAAAAGGTTGCCGGCGCGAAACTGAGAGGTGTTTTAGAGCGCCTGACTACCAACCGCTTTATGGGAATTCTGGTGGGCGTATTTTTTACGGCAGTTATTCAATCTTCATCGGCGTGTACAGTCATGGTGGTCAGTTTTGTTAACTCCGGACTGATGAATCTGACGCAGGCGGCAGGCGTAATTTTCGGTGCCAATATCGGTACTACGGTGACAGCACTCCTGGTTTCTTTGAAACTGGAGAAGGCGGCACCTGTATTTCTTCTGGTGGGCGTGCTGATCATTATGTTTTCCAAGAAACAGAAACTGACTCACTGGGGAGAGGTCATCATTGGTTTCGGTGTTCTCTTTATGGGGCTTAGTACCATGTCAGGCGCCATGTCCGGCATGAAAGATTCCCCGGTGGTCTTACATATGTTTGCATCCTTGCAGACACCAATCCTGGCAGTTCTTCTGGGCACTGTGCTGACGGCTATTATCCAGAGCTCGTCGGTGACGGTCAGTATCATGGTGCTGTTGGCCAACCAGGGACTGATGGGAATGGATATCTGTATGTTCATTATCCTTGGCTGTAATATCGGCGCATGTACTTCGGCACTGCTGGCATCTTTGAACGGTAAGAAAGATGCGAAGCGGGCGGCGGCGATTCATCTGATTTTCAATGTGATCGGCACCATCATTGTGTATATTATCTTTAAACTGGTGGTCAGCCAGGTGGTGGCCGGGCTGACGGTGCTGGCAGGAAATGATCCCGGACGGGTGGTGGCATATGCACATATTTCCATTAAAGTATTCCAGGTTATCATCATGATGCCGTTTATCAAAGGAATTGTGAAACTGACCTATCTGCTTGTGCCCGGTGATGATAAGAAGGTGGGCTACCGGGACAGCTACCAGCTGAAATATATCGGCGAGAAAGTGGTCTTAAATCCGGCCACTGCTGTGGTGGAGGTCATCAAGGAGTTAGACCGTATGGCTTCCCTGGCGGATGAAAACTTAAACCGTGCCATGAATACCTTAATGACCCTGGATGAGGAGGAGATTGAGGAAGTTTATGAGGTGGAGAAGAATATCGACTTCCTGAGCCATGCGATCACTAATTATCTGGTGAAGATCAACCAGACCACACTGCCCATTGAGGACTTGAAAGGTATCGGTGCGCTTTTCCATGTAGTCAATGACATCGAACGGATCGGTGATCATGCGGAGAACATTGCGGATGCGGCAAAGCACAGGATAGAGACAGGGGTAGAGTTCTCCAAGGCGGCACAAAGAGAGATGGGAGAGATGATAGATATGGTAAATACCATCCTGCATTTCTCTGTTGAAATGTTTGTAAAGAGCACAGAGGAACACGTGGAAGATATCCGGCATCTGGAAGAAGCCATTGATGAGAAAGAGAAAGAATTGCAGCAAAAACATATCACCAGGCTCTCCAACAACGAATGTTCCCCCGAGGCGGGAGCACTCTTTTCAGAGGTGGTGTCCGGCCTTGAGCGGGTGGCGGATCACGCGACCAATATTGCATTTGCGAATACCTATTATGAGACCTATGAGTCTGTTATGTAATACGATATAAGATTGTAATAAAAGATTGTAATAAAAGATGTCGGGAAGCCTGTGGCGGCCCGGCATTTTTTGTCTGTAGGGAGAATTTTACGGGTTTTTATCTGAAAAAGCGTATGGGGATTGACAAAAGCCGGAAGAGTTGTTATAATGAACCCTGCAATTGTTACAAAAGTATTACGAATGTTACAAATATAATGAGAGGACAATCTTTTCATGAAGAGACGAGAAATATCTTTTATTCTGGCAGGTTTTTTACTTTTCCTGATTCCGTTGCAGATTCAGACGACGGCGGTATTGCCTGATTTGCTGCCGGCCCGTCAGATTAATATTGACAGAAATATTACAGGAAATATCCATAATATTACAGATATGGATATGGCGCAGACCCGTGTGGCTGCCTTAGATCCGGCAGAAGAGGAATTTGCAGGCAGTATCCAGGATGCTCTGGGTGAGTCCGTTGGTTCCGCAAGTATTTTTTCTGCGGACAAGACGGCGGAGGATTATAAGCTTGCGTATGAGCGCGCCAAGAACGCCAACTGGGGCTATACGAACCTGGGAATAGCCAATGTGAGCGATAATCTGAATATCCGGGCGACAGCGGCGGAGGATGGTAAGCTCGTGGGTAAACTGCCCAAGGATGCGGCCTGTGAAGTGCTGGATATGGATGATACATGGGTGCATATCAAGTCCGGCAGTGTGGAGGGGTATGTGAGCCAGGAGTATCTTGTGACAGGAATACCGGCGAAACACAGAGCAGAGGAACTGGCTTCGACTGTGGCGAGAGTTACCACAGACAGTCTGAATGTCCGGGCGGAGGCTAACACTGATTCAGAGGTAATCACCATGGTGCCCATGGGAGAGGAACTGGAAGTGGCCGCTGTGGAAGGTGACTGGGTCAAGGTGCTTCTGGATGATGAGGAGGTCTATGTTTCCGCAGAGTTTGTGGAAGTCAGTGCAGAACTCGGCACGGCAGTCACCATGTCGGAACTGCTTTATGGACAGGGTATCTCTGATGTGCGGGTGGATATCTGTCAGTATGCGAAAGAATTTCTGGGAAATCCTTATGTATGGGGCGGTACCAGCCTGACCAAGGGTGCGGATTGTTCCGGATATGTTATGAGTCTATATAAGAAATACGGCGTGAGTCTGCCGCACTCTTCCAGGGCGCAGGCTAACTGCGGCACCACCATCAAGGTGTCAGAGGCACAGCCGGGAGATCTGATTTTCTATGGAAAGGGCAAGACCATCAATCATGTGGCCATGTATATCGGCGGCGGACAGGTGATTCATGCCAGCAGTCCGAAGACAGGAATCCGTATCTCCAATGTTTCTTACAGGACACCGTTCAAGGCTGTAAGGATTTTGCAGGATTAGGAGACTCTGGATACTGGAAAAAGGAGCTTTACAATAAGACAGGTTTGTGATACACTATATAAGTATGATTTTAGCCGATACGCAGAAGCGGGACACTCCGACCCTTTCTTGGTATCAGGCGGTTATCAGGGCAGCCCCCTGAAGGAAAGGAGAAATTATGATTTCTAAGGAAAAGAAGACAGCAATTATCAAAGAGTATGCCAGAACAGAGGGTGACACCGGTTCACCGGAAGTACAGGTAGCAGTATTGACGGCAAGAATCCAGGAGCTTACAGAGCACTTGAAGGAGAATCCCAAAGATCATCATTCCAGAAGAGGCCTTCTGAAAATGGTTGGTCAAAGAAGGGGCCTGTTGGGCTATTTGAAAGAGAAGGATATTGAGAGATATCGTGCTTTGATTGAGAGGCTTGGACTTCGTAAATAAGATGGACAATAAAGCGGAGATAGGGTTGGCAGGGTCGACCCTAAATCCGCTTTTCTGTGTATATTTGCAGCGGTTTGACTACAGGCCGGACGGCTGCGTACTTTCGGCGGGAGGAGGATCTGCCGGGAGGAGGAAGCGAGAGGAAAAGGAGAGAAGATTATGTACAAGAGTTATACCATGGAACTTGCCGGGCGCACCTTGCGTGTAGATATCGGCAGAGTCGGCAAACAGGCAAACGGCTGCGCATTTATGCAGTATGGGGAGACCACCGTGTTATCCACGGCAACGGCTTCCGATAAGCCCAGGGATGGAATTGATTTCTTCCCTTGCAGTGTGGAGTATGAAGAGAAGTTTTATTCTGTCGGCAAGATTCCCGGCGGATTTAACAAGAGAGAGGGTAAGCCTTCCGAGAACGCGATTCTGACAAGCCGCGTGATTGACCGGCCTATGAGACCTCTTTTCCCGAAGGACTACCGTAATGATGTGACCCTTAACAATATGGTTATGAGCGTGGATCCGGAATGTCGTCCGGAACTGGTAGCCATGATCGGTACTGCCATTGCAACCTGTATTTCGGATATTCCCTTTGCAGGTCCCTGTGCAATGACCCAGATGGGTATGGTGGATGGCGAGCTGATTGTCAACCCTTCCCAGGAGCAGTGGGACAAGGGTGATCTGAAGATGACGGTGGCATCTACGGCAGAGAAGGTCATGATGATTGAGGCAGGTGCCAACGAAGTGCCGGAAGCCAAGGTGTTAGAGGCAATCTACAAGGCACATGAGATTAACCAGACATTGATTGCCTTTATCAATCAGATTGTGGCGGAAGTTGGCAAGCCGAAACATACCTACGAGAGCTGTGCAGTTCCCGAGGAGATGTTTGAGGAGATGAAGAAGATTGTAACACCTGAGGAGATGGAGACGGCAGTCTTCACGGATGAAAAGCAGGTGCGCGAGGAAAATATCAAGAATGTGACGGCGAAACTGGAAGAGGCATTTGCAGAGAAAGAGGATTATCTGGCAGTGCTCGGTGAGGCAGTCTATCAGTATCAGAAAAAGACTGTCCGCAAGATGATCTTAAAGGATCACAAGCGTCCTGACGGCCGTGCGTTAGACCAGATCAGACCCCTGGCGGCAGAAGTGGATATCATTCCCAGAGTGCATGGTTCCGCGATGTTCACCAGAGGACAGACACAGATCTGTAATGTGTGTACCCTGGCGCCTTTATCTGAGATGCAGAAAGTGGACGGCTTAGATGAGAATATCACAGGCAAGAGATATATGCATCATTATAATTTCCCTTCTTATTCTGTGGGTGAGACCAAGGTAAGCAGGGGACCGGGAAGAAGGGAAATCGGTCATGGAGCACTGGCGGAGAGAGCACTGCTTCCGGTACTTCCTTCCGAGGAAGAGTTCCCGTATGCAATCAGAACTGTGTCCGAGACCTTTGAGTCCAACGGATCCACATCTATGGCATCTACCTGTGCATCCTGTATGTCTCTGATGGCGGCAGGCGTGCCGATCAAGAAGATGGTAGCCGGTATTTCCTGTGGTCTGGTAACAGGGGATACGGATGATGATTTCGTATTGCTGACAGATATCCAGGGACTTGAGGATTTCTTTGGTGATATGGACTTTAAGGTAACAGGTACTCATGAGGGTATTACAGCAATCCAGATGGATATTAAGATTCACGGTCTGACCAAGCCTATCGTGGAAGGCGCTATTGCAAGATGCCGTGAGGCCAGAGAATTTATCATGGCTAACTGCATGACACCTGCGATTGCAGAACCCCGTAAGGAAGTGGGCAAGTATGCACCGAAGATTATCTCCATTCAGATTGATCCTGACAAGATTGGTGATGTGGTAGGTCAGCGCGGCAAGACCATCAATGAGATCATTGCCCGCACCGGCGTGAAGATTGATATCACAGATGACGGTAATGTATCCGTATGCGGTACAGATCACGAGATGATGGATAAAGCAGTGGAGATGATCAAACTGATTACCACGGACTTTGAGGAAGGACAGATTTTCCAGGGTACGGTAGTCAGCATTAAGGAGTTCGGCGCTTTCATCGAATTTGCACCGGGCAAAGAGGGGATGGTTCATATCTCTAAGATTGCCAGGGAGAGAATCAACCATGTAGAGGATGTGCTCACACTGGGAGACAAGGTGACAGTGGTATGCCTTGGCAAAGATAAGATGGGCAGAATCAGTTTCTCCATGAAGGATGTGGCACAAAAGTAAATTCCTACGGAATTAACTTTGCGAGTTTTGCTTCGCAAACTCGGATAAGCGGAAGGGGAATTGACGCCCGCAATATAGGATTATAATAAGGAGCCTTTGGCATGGTTATATGACTATGCCAAGGGCTCCTTTTTCGTGATGTGTTATAGATAATTGTGTTAGTATCTGTTGAGGCTGACCGGCAATCCGATTACCACTGTATGGCGGACTGGCTGGCCTTTTCTTCACAGTATTTACAGCGGTAGATTTCCTTCTCCTCATCAGCCAGGACAAAGATATGGGGAAGTTCCTGTTCGATGGAGGTGATACAGCGGGGATTCCTGCATTTGATGACGTTGTGGATCTCCCGGGGGAGTACCAGCACCTTTTTATCCACGATTTCCCCGTCCTTGATCACGTTGACAGTGATGTTGTGGTCGATTACAGCCAGGATATCCAGATTCAGGGTGTTGATGTCACATTCCACTTTCAAAATATCTTTCTTGCCCATTTTATTGCTTCTTGCGTTCTTGATAATGGCCACCGTGCAGTCCAGTTTATCCAGTTTCAGATGGTGGTAAATGGACAGACTCTTGCCGGCCTCTATGTGATCGAGTACGAAGCCCTCCTCAATTTTTCCTACATTTAACATAATAGCTCCTTTCTATACTTCGATTCCCAATAGGGTGAGAATCAACGCCATCCGTACATAGACCCCATACTGTGCCTGTTTAAAATAGACAGCCCGGGGATCATCGTCCACCTCCACGGAGATTTCGTTGACCCGGGGAAGCGGATGCAGTACCAGCATGTCCTCTCTGGCAGCGGACAGCTTGTTTTTGTCCAGAATATAGAAGTCCTTCAAGCGTACATAGTCTTCTTCATTGAAGAAACGTTCTTTCTGTACCCTGGTCATGTAGAGGAGATCCAGGTCGGGCATACAATCCTCTAAACGGATTACCTCCTGGTAGGAGATCTTGCGTTCTGTCAGCATGTCCGTGATATAGTCGGGAACCTTTAATTCCGGCGGGGAAATGAAGATGAAGTGAATATCCGGATATCTGATCAGGGCATTGATCAGGGAATGAACGGTGCGGCCAAACTTCAGGTCGCCGCAGAGTCCTATGGTAAAGCTGCCTAACCGTCCTTTCAGGGAACGGATTGTGAGCAGATCTGTCAGGGTCTGGGTAGGGTGCTGGTGTCCGCCGTCTCCGGCATTGATTACGGGGATACCGGAACGGCTGGCTGCTACCATCGGCGCTCCTTCTTTGGGATGGCGCATGGCGCAGATATCGGCATAACAGGAAACGATGCGGATGGTGTCCGATACGCTCTCACCTTTGGTGGCGGAGGAGGAAGCTGCGTCTGAAAATCCCAGTACCTGGCCTCCCAGATTGAGCATGGCAGCCTCGAAACTGAGGCGGGTGCGTGTGCTGGGCTCATAGAAGCAGGTGGCCAGTTTCCGGCCCTCACAGGCATGGGCGTACTTAGCAGGATCAGCCTCTATGGCGTTTGCCAGGTCAAAGAGCTGGTCCAGTTCCTCCACGGTAAAATCAAGCGGATTCATTAAATGTCTCATACAAATCTCCTTTGTTATAATGTCTAAAAAAATAGAAGAGAATGATTCTCTTCTATTTGGATTGCTTATGATTGATAGGAGAGTAATTCCTCCACGGGCTTTCTTCTGGGAACAGCAGGTGTTTCATCGGGATAACCCACAGGAATGAGCGCTACCAGTTCTCTGTCTTCGGGAAGCTCTAATAAGGACTCTGCCGCACTCTGGTCAAAGAGTCCAAGAATAACGGAACCAAGGCCTTTTTCATAGGCTGCAAGGCACAGACACTGGGATGCAATGCCGGCATCATACATCTGCCAGCCATCACCGCGGGGAGTGCTGAAAGAGCCGTCACGTTCGTAACCGCTGCGGTTTTTGATGATGGTCACCGCCATCAGAACGGGAGCGGCAGCAATGATATCACCATTGGGGGGATACATTGTAGTACATTCTCTTGCAATCCGGTCTTTCAGGGCGCCTTCTACTGCAATATAACGGGTAATCTGTGTATGTTTCCAACTGGGAGCGTAAGAAGCTGTTTCGACGATTTCCGAAAGCAGCTCATGAGAGACGGCATCTGCTTTGAATTTGCGGATACTTCTGCGCCCAAGGATACAATCTTTTGCGGTCATTGTCTGTTCCCTCCTTATGATGTGGTGATAAAACTGATAACAGCTATATTTTGTATATCATATCACAAAGGCAGGGGCGTTTCAAGTGGAGGAGCGGATATTTTATCAAGAAGAATCCGGTGCTGTTTTGTTGGCAAAACTTGTGAAATAAGGTGGGGTATGATATAGTAGACAGGGAACATACAGCCCGGTAAACGGGATACAGGATATGGGAAGGAGAATCGTAAATGGAAGAAAAAAGGGCGGAAGAACGAGGGATACAGCAAGGCCCGGAAGCAGATGTAAGAGAAGAAGAGGGTGCAAAGGATGCGCCTGAAACGTATGTGGAGCGTAAACGGTGGGTATTCTTTGGTCTGCCTTTTACCTTTACCAAATATACCGTAAATGAACAGGTGGTTACGATCAATGCGGGAATTTTCAACACGACAGAGAACGACTGTTATTTATATAAAATACAGGATGTGGAATTGAGAACCAGCCTGGGAGAGCGGATTTTCGGTCTGGGGACAGTGGCATGTTTTACGGGAGATAACACGCATCCACAGCTTTTCCTGGAACATATCAAACACGCCAAGGAGATCAAGAATTATATCCTGCATACATCAGAGGAGGCCAGAAGAAAGAGGCGCACTTTAAATACTTTGAATATCGATGCGGATGATATTGATGAGATGTAAATATCCTGGTCAGTCCGGGCGCAGGGTTTCATCGTTTTCCCGCAGGAGCCGCTCAAACAGAAGACCGGCGGCAAACCAGATGGGAGCGTAGTCCAGACGGACAACCTTGGCCAGGTTCCAGCGGGAGCGCTCGTAGTTCCAGGGGCACAGTTCACGCCGGTTGAGCCATATGCCGGTGAGAAATTCACCGGTGAAGATCAGTCCGGTGTAGGTAAGTCCGCGGATAATTAAGGGGCAGTTACGCAGAATCCGGCAGACGGGCGCAAGAAAGGAAGCCATCCCGTAGATGGGAAACATCCACAGGGAGGTAGCACCCGGCAGCTTCATGTCCCTTCTGCGGAAAGCGTGAAAGGCTGTGAAGATGATTTCCAGAAACCATCCCAGCAGTCCACAGTGTATGAAGTTGTGAATTAGTTTTTTCATAGTTACAGTATGGACGGAAATGGGAGCATTATACATTGCCTGTCAGATGGATAGGAAGTACACGGGAAAGGAGAGCACATGAACTATAGAGAAGCCATGGACTATATTGAAGAACTGAAGCCTCTGGGCAGTGTCATGGGGCTTGAGACCATGCGCGTTTTATGCGGACGTCTTGGCAATCCGCAGGATCGTCTTAAGTTCGTGCATGTTGCCGGTACCAACGGCAAGGGTTCTGTACTCTCCTATATTTCTACAGTGTTACAGACGGCCGGGTATAAGGTGGGACGCTACATTTCCCCTACGGTGACAGACTATCGGGAGCGGTTTCAGATAGATGGCAGGATGATTACCCAGTCAGGCCTGTGTAAGTATCTGGAACCTGTAAAAGAAGCGGCAGAAGCCATGGCCGGGGAAGGGATGGCTCATCCTACACTTTTTGAAGTGGAAACGGCAGTGGCTTTTTTGTATTTTCTGGATAAAGAATGTGATCTGGTGGTTCTGGAGACAGGACTGGGGGGATCTCTTGATGCTACCAATGTGATCATGACTACGGTGGCGGCGGTTTTTGCTTCCATCAGCATGGATCATATGGAAATCCTGGGAGATTCCCTGGAGCAGATTGCCCTGGCCAAGGCCGGAATCATCAAGAACAAGTGTTATGTAATATCTGCAAAGCAGCCTCCGGAGGTTATGAAAGTACTGCGGCAGGCGGCGCTTTTGCGTAAGGCGAAGTTCTTTACGGCGGATGTCGGTAAGGCAAAGAATGTGAAGAGCGGTACCGCGAAACAGCATTTCAGTTATGAGAAATATAAAAATCTGGAAATCACGATGATGGGACAGTTCCAGATTGAAAATGCGGTGGTGGCAGTGGAGACGCTTACGATGTTGGGCAGATGCGGTTTTCCGGTGTCGGAGGAGAAGCTGCGGGAAGGGCTCATGCAGACCAGATGGCCGGGACGTTTCCAGGTGATCGGGAAGAAGCCGCTCTTTGTTATTGACGGGGCGCACAATGAGGATGCCTCCAGGAGGCTTTCGGAGAGCATCCGCTTTTATTATGCCGACAGGCGGATTCTCTTTATTATGGGGATGCTGCGGGATAAAGAGTATGATAAAGTAATCCGTAACACCTTTGAGCTGGCGGAGCATATCATCACCGTGACGCCGCCTGTCAGGGAAAGGGCATTGCCTGCTTATGAGCTGGCGCAGGCAGTAAAGGAGTATCATGACAGTGTGACGGTGGCAGACAGTGTACAGGAGGCGGTGGAAATCGCCTATCTTCTTGCGGGCGGGGATAAGGAGACGGTAATCATTGCTTTTGGTTCCTTATCTTACCTGGGAGAACTGATGAATATAGTAGAACATAGAGATACGATCAGGAGAGATTCTCATGGTAGATCAGAACAAAATTAAAGAGGCAGTGAAATTGTTATTGGAAGGAATCGGAGAGGATGCAGGCCGGGAGGGCCTGCGGGAGACGCCGGACAGAATCGCCCGTATGTATGGCGAGATTTTTGCGGGGATGGAGGAAGATGCCGCAGACCATTTATCCAAGACATTTCCTGTTGACAGTAATGAGATTGTGGTGGTCAAAGATATCACGTTTTATTCTGTTTGCGAGCATCATCTGATGCCCTTTTACGGCAGGGCACATATTGCCTATCTGCCCGCCGGCAGAGTGGTGGGACTCAGCAAACTGGCAAGAACGGTGGAAGTGTTTGCCAGAAGGCCGCAGATTCAGGAACAGATGACCATACAGATTGTGGATGCCATCATGCAGCATCTGCATCCCCAGGGTGCGATGGTGATGCTGGAGGCCGAGCATATGTGTATGACCATGAGGGGGGTGAAGAAACCGGGCAGTAAGACTGTGACCGTGGCTTCACGAGGCTGTTTCCAGGAGGATCCAAAGTGGCAGAGACTCTTCTTTGAAATACAACAACAGCAAGAAGGAGGAAATGGGAATGAGGATTGGACAGAGGGACTTTAGGACAAAAGGACATACCTATGTGATGGGGATTCTTAACATAACACCTGATTCTTTTTATGACGGTGGAAAATACAATGCTTTGGATAAGGCATTATTCCATGTGGAAGAGATGATTAGCCAGGGAATGGATATTGTCGATGTGGGGGGAGAGTCTACCAGGCCCGGTTATAAGATGATATCGGAGCAGGAGGAAATTGACAGGGTTGCACCAGTAATTGAAAATATTAAAAAGAGATTTAACATACCGGTTTCCCTGGACACTTATAAGGCAGAAGTGGCCAGGGTAGGTATTGTTGCAGGTGCAGATATGATCAATGATATCTGGGGATTGAAATATGATGAGAAACTGGCAGGAGTTATCGCAAAGGCACAGATTCCATGCTGCCTGACGCATAACCGCAGCAAGCCGGAGTATAACAATCTGATAGAAGAAATACTCTGGGATCTGGAGGCCTCTCTTGAGATTGCCCATAAGGCGGGCATTGCGGATGACAGTATTATCATTGATCCGGGCGTGGGATTTGGCAAGACCTATGAGAATAATCTGGAAGTCATCGATAAAATCCAGAATTTCCACTCCCTGGGATATCCGCTGCTTTTGGGTGCAAGCCGCAAATCTGTGATCGGGATGGGGTTGGATCTGCCCGTGACAGAGCGGGTGGAAGGTACTTTAGTGACTACGGTATATGGAGTAAAAAAAGGCGTGATGTTTATCCGTGTGCATGACATAAAGGAAAATGTGCGTGCTGTCAAGATGACAGAGGCAATCCGGGATGGTTACAGACATTGAGGAAAGAGATCATGGATAAGATTATTATAGAGGATTTGCAGATATATGCTCATCATGGGGTGTATCCCAAGGAGAACGAGATCGGACAGAACTTTTATATCAATGCAGAACTTGAGACAGATACCAGGAGAGCAGGGGTGATGGATGATCTGAATTTGTCCACCAACTACGGGGATGTCTGCCGGTTCCTACATTCCTTTCTGACAGAGCATACCTATAAACTGATCGAGACGGCGGCAGAGAGAGCGGCGGAGGCGCTTCTTCTTACATTCACGCATATTAAGAGAGTTACCCTGGAGGTCAGGAAACCGGAGGCACCGATTCCGTTTCCGTTTCAGTCGGTTTCGGTGAGGATTACCAGAGGATGGCGGCGCACCTACATAGCCTGCGGCTCCAATATGGGGGATCGGGAGGCCTGTTTAAATCATGCGGTGGCGTGTTTTAGAAAGGATCACAGATGCAATGTGGCGCGTGTTTCAGAGTGGATGGAGACGACAGCATACGGAGGCGTGGAGCAGGAAGACTTTCTAAACGGAGTGATAGCACTGGATACGCTCTACACGCCGGAAGAGCTGTTAGAGAGGATTCATGAAATTGAGAAAAGCCAGGGCAGGGAACGAGTGGTACACTGGGGCCCCAGAACATTAGATCTGGATATTCTTCTATATGAAGGCTGTGTGATGGATACGGAGGAACTTACCATTCCCCATAAGGATATGGCCAATCGGGATTTTGTTTTGAAACCTCTTGCACAGATTGCTCCCTATGAAAGGCATCCGGTTCTGGACAAGTCTGTTTTACAGATGTATGAGGATGTGAGACAAAAGGGAGAGAAACATGTGATATCCGGAAAATAAAAAGGGCTGACACCATTGGTGTCAGCCTATATTTTCGACAGCCGCCTGTTTGGCAGCATCAAAAGTGGTCACATTGACAGGTCCGAAAGTACTGGTCTTGTAGACGGGAACCGCCTGATTAAAGCCGTTAAAGTATACATAGCTGGAAGTGATGTTAATATTCTGGAACACGCCTTCCTGCACAGTTTCCTGTGCACTGCCGTCGATCATCATCCGTTTGAGTGCAGGGGCATCTGCGGAACTGACCTGATAATAAATGTAGGTTCCGTAGACGTTGAACATGTCAATACGTTCGTTGGTCAGCACTTCCACTGTGTCTGCGGACAGAGAGTAGCGGCAGAGACGATAATTCTCCGATACGTCCATATAGTAGACATAGCCGTCCTGTACAATGGGGTTCCAGACATTGCCCTTCCATACCACACTGTCGGTATCGGTTGAGATATCCAGGGCATGCAGATAATGATCCTTGGCAGTGCCCTGATAATAAATCTTGCCGTTTAAGTAGCAGTTCGGGTTGATGATTTCGTTTGCCACGGTCTGTTTATCTTTCTTATTGATCAGTATCTTGTCTAAAGAAGTGCCGGTATCGTTATCATATTTTTCATAGTACAGGTAGTTGCCGCACAGCTGCATGCTGACGATATGGCATCGGTCCAGACTGACAACGGACTTGCCTTTCAAGTTGCTTCTGTAGATACCGGAAGTCTTGCGCAGGTATCCCAGACCGTCCCCGCCGGAGCCGCCGGAACCGCTGGTCATGGCATAATAGAGATATTTGCCCGCAGCGTTGATGGAGGAGACGGAGTTACTGTTAAGTTTCTTCATGTCTGTTTCATCGGGATTCATGGAGTAGAGTGCGTTGTTATCATAGGCATTGGCGAAATATACCCGCCCGTCCGCCTCGCAGAAATATCCGCCGTTGTTCAGGTTTCCGGCGGTATTGCCGCTTGTATATTCATCATTCATGGGAACTCTGCCGAATAAATAGGTTAGCAGAAGTATCAAAGCAAGTATAACACCCGTTATTACAAAAATCAGAATGTTCTTTCGTGAACTGGTCATTTCCTCATCCCCCTACTGACTGATACCTCTATTATATCTATAATCCCGCTTGCTATCAAGGGGGATTTGGGGTAAACTGATGTTAAGTTTATGGCAGAGCAAGATTAGCACAAGAAAGGGCAGGAAGGCATGGATTTACTGACATTACGTGGGCAGCTGGATGAGATTGATGCGCAGATTGTGAAGCTTTATGAGGAGCGTATGGAAATTTCCTCCAGGGTTGCCGATTATAAGATAGAGACCGGAAAGAAAGTGTTTGATAAGACCAGGGAAGAAGAAAAGCTGCAAAAAGTGAGGGAATTGACCCACAATGAATTCAATGCCCATGGCGTGCAGGAACTTTTTGAGCAGATTATGTCTGCCAGCCGCAAGCTGCAATACAGTAAGCTGTCGGAAGCAGGAGCCCTTGGCAGACTGCCTTTTATCGGCGTGGACAGCCTGGATGCCGGCAGGGCGCGGGTGGTGTTCCAGGGGGCGGAGGGATCTTACTCCCAGATGGCCATGATGCAGTACTTTGGAGAAAATGTGAATTCTTTTCATGTGGACACTTTTCGGGATGCCATGTGCGCTATCGAGGAGGGCAGCGCGGACTTTGCAGTACTGCCCATAGAGAACTCCACGGCGGGTATCGTGAATGAGATTTATGACCTGCTGGTGGAATTTGAGAACTATATTGTAGGGGAACAGATCATCAGGATAGAGCATTGTCTGATGGGGGTGCCGGGAACGGATCTGTCTAAGATCAGGACGGTATATTCCCATCCACAGTCCCTGATGCAGAGTGCCAGGTACTTGAGTGCTCATGAGAACTGGCAGCAGATCAGCATACAGAACAATGCCTTTGCGGCAAGGAAAGTCAGTGAGGAGAAAGATGTCACACAGGCAGCCATTGCCAGCGAACAGGCAGCGAAGATTTATGGGCTGGATATCCTGAAGCGGGGCGTGAATCAGTCGGAGACCAACTCCACCCGTTTTATCATCGTTACGAATCAGAAGATATTCTTAAAAGACGCCAAGAAGATCAGCATTTGCCTGGAAGTGCCTCATGAGAGCGGTTCACTCTACCATATGCTGTCGCATTTTATATACAATAATCTGAATATGACGAAGATTGAGAGCAGGCCCATTGAAGACAGGAACTGGGAATACAGGTTCTTTATTGATTTCGAGGGAAATCTGGCAGATGGTGCCGTCAAGAATTCTCTGCGCGGTCTTCGGGATGAGGCACGCAACATGAAGATATTGGGAAATTACTGACAGGGAAGGGCATAAGGCAATGAGAGAGGAAGAACTGGTTATTTACAGAGAGTTTGGGGATGACACCATCCTGAAGGATATGGTATGGCTGATGGAGCATTACCGGGCGGGAGACGGCAGGGCCAGGCCACTCCTTTATGAGTGCATCCATGGATTGTTAAAAACAGCCGCAGATCATGGATTCTATGGGAATCTCTGGCATTGCTACCTGACGAATCTTCTGGTCAACAATGAGAACAGTTACAGTATGGCCTGTGAGATCAGAGGAGAGGTGGAGGGCAGTATCAATGAGCTGGTGTTACATGATATTGCCATTTTTAAAGAGTTTTATGATTATGACTTTACAGAGATGATGGAAATCTTAAAGGCGCCGGAGTTTGCGGTAATCTTATCCTATGAGAAGCCGTCCCATGCGGGCAAGGTCTACAATAAGCGGATTCGGGACAGAATCTGTACGCTTGCCAGACAGTTTGTGGAGAACAGGGATGCCCGGGCCATGAAGGCAACTCTCACCCAGTTCTACCAGGAATACGGTGTGGGAAATATGGGACTGCACAAGGCGTTCCGGGTGGTGCATACCGATGAGGGCGCGCAGATTGTGCCAATCTTAAACATTGCCCATGTACATCTGGACGATCTGGTGGGATATGAGATTCCCAAGAAGAAGCTGGTTGATAATACGGAGGCTTTTGTGGCGGGCAGACGGGCCAACAACTGTCTGCTTTTCGGGGATGCCGGAACGGGCAAATCTTCCTGTGTGAAGGCCATTGCCAATGAATATTATGACAGGGGGCTTCGTATCATTGAACTTTACAAACATCAGTTTCAGGATTTAAACAGTGTCATTTCCCAGGTTAAGAACAGGAATTATAAGTTCATTATCTATATGGATGATCTGAGTTTTGAAGATTTTGAGATTGAATATAAATATCTGAAGGCGGTGATAGAGGGCGGTCTTGAGAAAAAGCCTGCCAACGTGCTTATCTATGCGACCTCCAACAGACGGCACCTGATCCGGGAAAACTACAGTGATAAGGAAGACCGCAGGACGGAGGACATGCATGCGGGAGATACGGTACAGGAGAAGCTGTCTTTGGTCTACCGTTTCGGCGTATCCATTTTCTTCTGTGCACCGGACAAGAAGCAGTTTCAGCAGATTGTAAAGACACTGGCAGACCGAAACGGCATAAATATGGAAGAAGAGGAGCTTTATCTGGAGGCCAATAAATGGGAACTGGCTCATGGAGGACTATCGGGGAGAACGGCGCAGCAGTTTATTGACTACCTTCTGGGACAGATAAAAGAATAGAGCAAAAAGGGGGATTCCTATGAAAACATTTGCGGCCATAGATGTGGGTTCTTATGAACTGGCAATGAAAATCTTCGAGATATCCTCTAAAAGCGGGATTAAGGAGATCGATCATATCAGACATCGCATCGATCTGGGATCGGATACCTTTGCCACAGGTAAGATCAGCTATGAGCGGGTGGACGAGTTGTGCAGGGTGCTGCGGGATTATGCGTCTATCATGAAAAGTTACAGGGTGGAGGATTATAAGGCATATGGCACCAGCGCCATCAGGGAGACGGAGAACACGGTAATCGTCCTGGACCAGATAGCCCAGCGGACAGGAATCCGGATTGAGGTTCTGAGCAATTCGGAGCAGCGGTTTTTGAATTATAAATCCATTGCCTCCAAAGGAGACGCTTTCAACAGGATCATAGAAAAGGGCACGGCGATCGTGGATATTGGCGGCGGCAGTATTCAGATATCCCTGTTTGATAAGGATACTCTGGTAACCACCCAGAATATGCGGCTTGGGGTATTAAGATTACAGGATCAGATTGATCGCTTGAATATCCGTCCGGGACAGTATGATGAGATTCTGGACGAGATGGTCAGTTCCCAGCTGGCGGTATTTAAAAAGTTATATTTAAAAGACAGGCAGATCGATAATATCATTGTGGTAGATGATTATATTTCCGAGATCGTGGGTAAGAATGTGCAGGGCTTGGAGCAGAGCAGCATTGAGTCGGCGGCCATAGAGCGGTTCCTGGAGCGGGTTAAAGTGAAGTCTGCCCAGGAAGCGGCACATGCCCTTGATATGCCGGAGGAGAACATACCGCTTCTGTTTATTTCCGGGGTACTGGTCAACCGGATTGCCAAGGTGATGGATGCCAAGCTGATCTGGGCGCCGGGGGTGACGCTCTGCGACGGTATGGCATATGAGTATGGAGAAAAGAATAAAATCATTAAAGAAAACCATGATTTTGAGCAGGATATCATCGCCTGTGCACAGAATATCAGTAAGCGATATATGGGCAGCAGGCGCCGCAGCGAAACCCTGGAAAAGATAGCGCTTACGATTTATGATAGTATGAATAAAGTGCATGGGCTGGGAAAGCGGGAGAGATTACTGCTTCGGATTGCCACACTGTTACATGATTGTGGGAAATACATCAGTCTGGTGAATCTGGGCGAGTGTTCTTACAATATCATCATGTCTACGGAGATTATCGGGCTCTCCCATATAGAACGGGAGATTGTGGCCAATGTGGTAAAATATAACCATATAGATTTCGAGTACAGTGAGGTGATGGCGGCCAATGGCACCATCGACAGGACAGCCTATCTGACCATTGCCAAGCTGACGGCGATCCTTAAAATTGCAAACGGCCTGGACCGCAGCCATAAACAGAAGTTCAAGAATGTAAAGACGGTCCTGAAAGAGGAAAGGCTGATCATCACGGTAGATGCCTCTGTGGATATTACGCTGGAGAAGGGTCTGTTTACGAGGCGGGCGGATTTTTTTGAGGAAGTGTACAGTGTGAAGCCGGTGATACGGCAGAAAAGTTGAGAAAGAAGGAGGCCATAGAAGGTATGGCGGAGGTAAAGGATTTTTCCAAAGAAGAGTATTACAGTAACAGGGAGCTCAGCTGGCTGCTCTTTAATAAGAGAGTCCTGGCGGAGGCGAAGGATAAGCAGATTCCTTTGTTTGAGCGGCTTAAATTCCTGAGCATTACGGCGTCCAATCTGGATGAGTTCTTTATGGTGCGGGTGGCGTCTTTAAAGGACATGGTGAACGCCGGTTACAAGAAACGGGATATTGCGGGGATGACCACGGAAGAACAGCTTATGCGGGTGAACGAGGAGACCCACAGGCTGGTAGGGCAGCAGTATAACACCTACAACAGATCTCTTCTGCCCCAGCTTCTGGAGAACGGCCTGCACCTGATCGGTCATCATGAGGATCTGAGCAAAGAGGACGCCGCCTATGTAGATCATTACTTTGCGGACAATGTATACCCGGTTCTCACACCCATGGCGGTAGATTCTTCCAGGCCGTTTCCCTTGATTCGCAATAAGACTCTGAATCTGGGTGCCCTGGTAACCAAGAAGAACGGTGATGGAGAGCTGGAGTTTGCCACCGTGCAGGTGCCGAGTGTCCTTTCGCGGATTGTGACCATTCCTTCTGAGGAAGGCACGAAACTGATTCTGCTGGAGGAAGTGATTGAGCGCAATATCCATAAGTTATTCTTAAATTATGATATCGTCTGTACGTATCCTTTCCGGATTATGAGAAATGCAGATCTGACCATTGAGGAAGAGGAAGCGGAGGATCTGTTGCAGGAGATTGAGAAACAGCTGAAAAAGAGACAGTGGGGACAGGTCATCCGTCTGGAAGTGGAGGACGGCATTGACAGCAGACTCCTAAAGCTGATCAGAGAGGAACTTGCGATTCCGAAGGAAGATATTTATGCGATTAACGGACCTCTGGATCTGACATTCCTGATGAAGATGTACGGTCTGGACGGGTTTGATTATTTGAAGGAACACAGTTATTTAAAACCGCAGCCTGTGCCGGAACTGCCGGAGGACGCCGATGTGTTTGCAAAGATCAGAGAAGGGGATATCCTGATGCATCATCCCTATCAGACTTTTGAGCCGGTGGTGCGGTTTATCAGGCAGGCGGCCAGGGATCCGGAAGTGCTGGCCATCAAGCAGACTCTTTACCGTGTCAGTGGTCATTCGCCTATCATTGCAGCCTTGGAGCAGGCAGCGGAAAATGGCAAGCAGGTGTCGGTGCTGGTGGAGCTAAAGGCCAGATTTGATGAGGAGAACAATATCGTCTGGGCCAGGAAACTGGAGAAAGCGGGCTGCCATGTCATCTATGGGCTGGTGGGTCTTAAGACGCACAGTAAGATCACGCTGGTGGTCAGAAGAGAGGAGAACGGTATCCGGCGGTATGTGCACCTTGGTACCGGTAACTATAATGATTCCACGGCGAAACTCTATACGGATGTGGGACTCTTTACCTGTTCGGAGGCCATTGGGGAGGATGCCACGGCGGTCTTTAATATGCTTTCGGGTTACTCGGAACCGCGCAGCTGGAATAAGCTTTCCCTGGCTCCTTACTGGCTGAAAGACAGATTCTTATATCTGATAGACAGAGAGCGGGCGCACGCCATAAACGGCCGGCCGGCGAAGATTATTGCCAAGATGAATTCTCTGTGTGACAAGCGTATTATTGAAGCGCTTTATGCGGCCAGTGCAGCCGGCGTGAAGATTGAACTGATTATCCGGGGCATCTGCTGCCTGAAGACAGGCATCAAAGGCGTCAGCGATAATATTACGGTGCGTTCTATTGTGGGTAATTATCTGGAACATGCCAGGATCTTTTACTTTGAAAACGATGGTAAGCCGGAATATTACTGTGCCAGTGCGGACTGGATGCCGAGAAATTTAGACCGCCGGGTGGAGATTTTATTCCCTATAGAGAAAGCGCCGCTACAGGAGAAACTGAAGCATATATTAGACTGTCAGCTGAAAGATACGGTGAAGGCTTCTGTTCTACAGCCGGACGGCAGTTATGAGAAGATTGACAAGCGGGGAAAAGAAGTGTTTAATGCGCAGCTTGCCTTTTGCATGGAAGCAAAATCAGTGGCCAGAGAAGAGGTGGAGGCGGCACATAAACGCATATTTATTCCCAAAACACATCATAATGATTGACAGGAATATGCCAGCATAGGGCAGCAGAAGGAAGGTAAGACAGCGTTATGAAAATATATCTGGCTTCGGCATCGCCAAGACGGAAGGAACTGTTGAAACAGGTGGGGCTTTCTTTTAAGGTCATGCCCAGCACTGTGGAGGAAAAGGTTACCAGGGAAAAACCGGATGAGGCAGTGGAAGAATTATCGTATCAGAAGGCGGTGGATGTCTGCGGCAGACTGACCGCAGAAGGCAAAGAAGACTTCATAGTCATCGGGGCGGATACAGTGGTGTCCGCCTGGGGTAAGATTCTGGGGAAACCGAAAGACAAAGAGGATGCGATGCGGATGCTTGACGATCTGCAAGGGGCAGGACATCAGGTATATACCGGGGTTACCATTGCCTGGAAATATAAGGATATGTCTCCTATGTACGCAACCTTCAGCGAGTGTACGGATGTGACCATGTATACCATGACCAGGGAAGAGATTAAGCGTTATGTGGACAGCGGTGAGCCGATGGATAAGGCCGGTGCCTATGCGATACAGGGGCTGTGTGCAGCACATATTCAGGGAATCTGTGGGGATTATAACAATGTGGTGGGACTGCCGGTGGGGCGGCTCTGCCAGGAATTGAAAAGACGGGGACTTTTCCCAATATCTTGAAAAGGGGGCAAATACGATGTTTGATGAGAATGTCATACAATGTTTTCTGGATAATCAGTTGCAGCTTTATCCGGAGAAGGTGGCCGAGACACCCGAGGAGGCAGAGAACTTCCTGGAGGAGTGTATGGCGGTGGTAGTAGATTCTGTCAAAGAAGTCTGGGAGTTTTTTGAAGAAGAAGGTATGGATATGGAAGGCGCCGATGAGGAGGAAATCCTGGAGGCGGCGGAAGTGTTTGCGGTCGGAGACGGCAGATATTTAATTCTAGACATTTAATTACATGCACAGCAGGCGGCGCATGGTATCAGCCAGGCCGTCGTGATGGTTATCCAGGACGGTGATCACATCGGCCCTCTGTTTTACACTGTCGGCGGCATTTTGCATGGCAATACCGGTGCCGGCGGCCATAAGCATGGAGATATCATTGTCCGCATCCCCGGCGGCGTAGGAGTCGGAGGCAGGCACATGAAAATAGTCGCAGAGGAAGCGCACGGCGCTGCCTTTGCCGGCGTTCCAGTCAAACAGTTCCAGATACATGTCATTAGAATAAATGGTGCGGACTTTGTTTTCGGCCCAGCCGGAGATGCTGTTACGGAAAGCTTCCAGTTTATCATGATCATGAAGACTGATGGCCAGCATTTTAAAAGGGCCTTCGGTGAGGGCATCTCTTAGAACCGGGGAGACGATCAGGGGCAGATGGATTTTGCGGCGGTAATATTGAATCTCCTCATCTTCCGCGGGAGAGACAATGGCATCTGTTCGATAGGTCTGAATGTGCAGGTGGTATTTGTCCGCCTGTTGCTGTAGATAGGGCACATAGGAAAGAGAAAGCCTTTTTTCCAGAACAGAGCAGGAACGGTCACAGTCATAAATCAGGGCGCCGTTGCTACAGGTCAGAAAGATGCCGGGCTGTGTGAGCCCGGCTTTCTCTTTTACTTCCAATATACTTAAAAGTGGTCTGCCCGAAGACAGAATCAGTTTGTTGCCTGCCTGAAGAAAGTCGTCCAGAAAGGCTTTGGTGCCGGGAGATACCTGGCTGTCGTTATTTAAGAGAGTGCCGTCTAAGTCAGTAAATAAAAGTTTCATATCGTGCAGAGTCCTTATATATGGTCTTTCTGTTTTCCTCTTTTTTCCTTGATCCGATCCAGTATTTCTTCCGGGACAAACAATCCGCCGTAGCCGGTTCCCAAGTCCAGGGACGGCTTGTTGGCGCCATGAAAATCTGATCCGCCGCTTAAGAGCAGGTCATATTTGTCCGCAATTCTTCGCATGTCCCGTTCATCCTGCGGTGTGTAAGTGCTGTAAAAGCCCTCAATCCCCATGAGACCCACATCTTTGAGAGAAGCCACCAGATGACAGAGCCGGTCATTTCCCATATGGTAGAGGGTGGGGTGCGCCAGGATCGGAACGCCGTCGGCGGATAGAATCAGTTCCACAGCCTGGGCGGGGGTTACTTTCTCCCGGGGCACAAAGTATTTTGTATGGTCTCCCAGATACTGGGAGAAGGCATCCGGGCGGCTTTTGACATAACCGTGTTCTAACAGATACGTGGCATAATGTGCCCTTGTGATTACCGCACCGGGATTCTCGGCCTGTAGTTTGTCAAAGGTAATATCAATGCCTGCCGCCTGAAGATTCTGGCACATTTTATGATTCCGGTTGATCCGGGAATCGACAAAAGAATCAAGCTGTTTCTGAAAGGCAGGGGAATCGTAGGAGATGTAGAGACCTACGATATGCACATCCTTCTGCTCATATTTGGTAGAAAACTCGATTCCCGGGATGACCTCGGCGCAGGGTTCTCCCCTTTGGGCCATAAACGCCGCATGTAAGAGGGCTTCGGCCAGCCCGTCCGTGGTGTCATGGTCCGTGATGGCCACGGCGGCAAGGCCCTTTTCGGTGGCATAATCCACAAGCTCCGTGGGCGTAAAACTGCCGTCAGATTTGGAGGTATGGGTGTGGAGATCTACCGCCCGCATACTCAATCGTCCTCATCTTCACTGGCTGTGCTGGTGTAGACTGTACGCTTTCTGGCCAGCTCATCACTTTCCAGATATTCATCGTAGGTGGTAATCTTGTCCACCAGTGTGCCGTCCGGCAGAATCTCCATGATGCGGTTGGCTGTGGTCTGTACGACCTGGTGATCGTGACAGGAGAACAGTTCCACACCCTTAAATTTTTTCATGCCTTCGTTGAGAGCTGTGATGGCTTCCATATCCAGATGGTTTGTAGGCTCGTCAAACAGCAGACAGTTAGCGCCGCTGATCATCATTTTGGAAAGCAGACACCGTACCTTTTCGCCGCCGGATAAGACTTTCACTTTCTTGACACCGTCTTCCCCGGCAAAAAGCATACGTCCCAGAAAACCGCGCACATAAGTCACATCCTTGACGGGAGAGTATCCCATCAGCCAGTCCGTAATGGTGTAATCGTTGTCAAACTCCGTGGTATTATCCTTCGGGAAATACGCCTGGGAGGTGGTGACACCCCATTTGTAAGTACCTTCGTCAGGTTCCATTTCACCGGTCAGGATCTTAAACAATGTGGTCTTGGCAAGTTCATTGCCGCCCACAAAAGCAATCTTGTCGTCATGTCCCACAATAAAAGAGAGGTTATCAAGAACCTTTTCCCCGTTAATGGTTTTGGAAAGTCCTTCCACGGTCAGCACCTCGTTGCCGATCTCGCGTTCGGGTCTGAAATCAATGTAAGGATATTTACGGCTGGAAGGACGGATGTCATCCAGCTCGATTTTCTCCAGGGCACGTTTTCTGGAAGTGGCCTGTTTGGATTTGGAGGCATTGGCGGAGAAACGGGAGATGAACTCCTGTAATTCCTTGATCTGTTCCTCTTTCTTCTTGTTGGCTTCCTTGCGCTGCTTGATGATCAGCTGGCTGGACTCATACCAGAAATCATAGTTGCCTGCGTAGAGCTGAATCTTGCCGTAGTCGATGTCCGCAATATGTGTGCAGACCTTATTCAGGAAATAACGGTCGTGGGAGACCACGATAACCGTATTCTCAAAGTCAATCAAAAAGTCCTCCAGCCAGGCGATGGCATCCAGATCCAGATGGTTGGTAGGCTCATCGAGAAGCAGGATATCCGGATTGCCAAAGAGCGCTTTGGCCAACAGTACCTTGACTTTCTCGTTACCGTTTAAATCCGACATCATACTGTAGTGAAGATCGGTTTCGATACCAAGACCGTTAAGGAGCATGGCGGCATTGGTCTCAGCGTCCCAACCGTCCATCTCCGCAAATTCCGCCTCCAGTTCACTGGCACGGATACCGTCTTCATCGGAAAAGTCTTCCTTTGCGTAAATGGCATCTTTCTCTTTCATGATCTGGTAGAGGCGCTCGTTGCCCATGATGACCGTGTCCATGACAGGATAAGCGTCATATTTAAAGTGATCCTGCTCCAGGACAGAAAGCCGCTGTCCCGGGGTGATGGAGACATCGCCGTTGGTGGTCTCCAGGACACCGGAGAGAATCTTAAGGAAGGTGGACTTGCCTGCACCGTTGGCGCCGATCAGTCCATAGCAGTTGCCCTCGGTGAACTTGATATTGACGTCCTCGAAGAGGGCCTTTTTACCTACACGTAATGTTACATTATTTGCCTGTATCATTTTGAAACCTCATATTTTCTTTGTGTTGCCGTTTCTGTTTACTCATATCATTATACATGAAAACATTGTTTTTTCAAGAAAAATCACAAGGGTCATTAAATGTCCGCTTTTTGCCAATAAAATGCAGTATATGTGAAACTTATCAGAATCCTGAATCGTATTACTATAAAAGGGAATTTCCTGCGGGGGAGGAATGACATGAGCGGATTTTTCTTGACACCGATGACACGCTTTTATGCGGAGGTCTTACAGAATATGAATCATGCTGCCGGGGGAGCGGCTGTCTGGCAGACGGGAGGGACCGATGCGGGAAGTGCGGTCAGCGGGCAGGGCAGTGGAACCGGAGCCGGCTTTGCCGGTGTTGTACAGGAAAAGCTTTCTCAGAAAGAGGGTGCGGTTCCTGATTCTCCGGATAGGATAGGCGGCAGGAATGAGGCTATGGTACAGGCCATGTCCAGGGAAGAATATAAGTTCTATATCTATCAGCAGATTGCCGGGATACCCATGCATCCTTCCCAGAAATGGGACGCGGTCTCCGTGAATATTTCGGAAGAAGGGTTTGCGGCCATGCAGGCGGATCCGGCTTATGAGAAATGGGTGTTAGATACCCTGCGCAGGGATTTTGCCTGGCATAATCCCTGGAGTACTTACGCAGGAGGGAGCTACAGGGTGCATTATTTTGGCGCAACGAAAGAGGAATACCGGGGCGACAGCTTTCCCATGGGATTTCGGAACGGAGGAAAGCGTACGGATTCTTCCAGAAAGAAAGAGAAGAGTTACTGGGAAAAGCGGGCCGAGCGGCATAAGATGTATATGGATCTGGCCCAGAAAGCATGGTTTAAGCATGAGAACGAACAGCATTACCGGGAAGCCATCGACATACAGCGCAAGGAGGTAAGCAGCGCCTTGTTACAGCAGTGGGCCATGGAACGAGCCACCGGAGAAGAGGAGGAACTGGGAGTCAACCCTTCCGTGCTCTCCCAGGCGGCTACGGATTTTGCAGCAGGATATGTGTTCTTTAAGATTCCCAGCGCCTTGATGAATCCCCGGCCCAAATCGACGAAATAAGAGAAGACGCAGAGTCAGGGCAGCATTACGGTAAAGATACTGCCGCCGCCCGGACGGTCAGTAACCGTGATCGTACCGTGGTGGAGCCTGACAATTTCTGAAGCGATAGAAAGACCGAGCCCGAAGTGCCCCTTGGTGCTTCGGGATTTTTCTGCCCGATAGAAGCGGTCAAAAATCTTCTTTTTATCTTCATCCGGTATGCCGATTCCGGTGTCTGCAACAATGAGACTGAAACGATTCTTTATATATAGTAGAGAAAGGTCTATTCTGCCGCCGGAAGGTGTGTAGCTGATTGCATTGTGCAGAAGAATGGACAATACCTGGCTGATGCGCTCAGCGTCCGCCATACAGGCCGGGACAGTGGATTCAGGCAAGGTTATGCCAAGGGTCAGAGAATGTTTTCTGGCCAGAGGCTCAAAGGCTTCGTAGGTGTTCATCAGCAGGGTATCCAATTCTGCTTCTTTTGGCCGGATCGGGAAATTATGATTATCGGAGTTGCTTAAGGTAAGCATATCGTTTATCAGGGAGGACATCAGAGCGCCTTCCTGCCGGATGGTGTCGAGAAATCCTTCCCGCTTCTTCGTGTCGGCGCTGCGGCAGCAGTCTGCGGCGGAGAGAATAACAGATAAAGGCGTGCGCAGTTCATGGGAGGCCGCGGCGATAAAAGCAGTCTGATTCCGGCGGTTCTCGATAATGGGCTGTAAAAGTCTGCCTGTAAAAAAGAAAGAAAAGAGAGTCAGAACCAGGACGGCGGCGATATCAATTACAAGAAAACGGGTACGCTGTCTGTGAATCTGCTCCTCCAGAAAATCCAAAGCACAAAGTATTACCATCTGAAGGGAAGAGTCATTCCGGTTCAGTTCAATGACACTGGCATAATATTCATGTTTCCGGCCTGTGGGATTAAAAGGAAATTCTGCATGGAAACAGGTATTGTAGAGACCGAAGTTCAAGTCCCTTTCTGTACTTACGATTTCATATGCAAAAGAGTCTTCATAAGTTTCAAGGCACTTGTCCAGAAGTGCTTTCGTGTCCGACATCTCGGAGAAACCGACAAGGCGATTATACAAAAACGGTATACCGTTATCCAAAACGTAAAAGGAATAGTTTCCCCGGGATTCCATCTTGGAGAGCCATTCCATGGAAATAATGGACTGCTGTTCCAGGCTGGTGGCGATTGTGTTGATATCATTCTGAAAAGAAGCGTACTGATTGTCATAGAGTCCCTTTTCCGAGATATACAGATAGCACAGAGACATAACAACCATGATGGCGGCAGTGATACCTGCGCACATTGCCGTCAGATAAAGGTGTACTTTCTGAAACATGTTTCCTCCGATAGCTCAGACAGGTTTGATCATGCAATAGCCGATACCCCGGACGGTTTTGAGTGTGAGACGACTGCCTACGGTCTTTAACCGTCTGCGGAGAAAGTGGATATAATTATCCAGATTGCCCTCTTCCACATCGCTGTCGGGGCCCCAGACTTTTAATAGCAGGGTAGAACGGGAAAGAGTCATTTCGCCGCTTTTGAGGAAAGCCTCTAAAAGAGCAGATTCCCGCCTGGAAATTGTACAGCTTCCCGCAGGACCGTTTAGCCGGTTCTGGTCGGCAGACCAGGTAATATCAAAGAAAGTGACGGATTCCTTGTCTATAATCTGGCGGGGACGTCTTGTCACACAGCGGATTCTGGCTAAAAGTTCCTCCAGGGCAAAGGGCTTGACCAGATAATCATCGGCGCCCATGTCCAGGCCGGTCACTTTATCGGAGAGTGTGCCAAGGGCCGTGATCAGGATAATGGGTGTGTTGATGCCCATATCCCGCAGGGATGTCAGGACATCGGTGCCCTCCATGCAGGGAAGCATACGGTCTAAGAGAATCACATCATAGATGTTCTGTTCTCCATAGAAGAGAGCGTCCTCTCCGTCAAAGCAGGAATCCACGGTGAAACCGGCCTGCGTCAGCCCGTAAGCAAGGGTTTCATTCAGTTTGGTGTCATCTTCGGCAAGAAGTATTCTCATGGTGGCTGGTCCTCATTACTCCGCAGTGCGGGTTCGGCTTTGCCTCGCTCACGGCGGTCTGCCTCGCAGTGCGAGCTCAGCTTCGCTTCGCTCACGGCGGTCTGCTTCGCAGTGTGAGCTCAGCTTCGCTTCGCTCACGGCGGTCTGCCTCGCAGTGTGAGCTCAGCTTCGCTTCGCTCACGGGCTTCGCCCTATCAATCTGTAAGAAAACAAAACTGTCAGCAAGCTGCCGTTTTGTTTTCTTGCAGATTGGCACTGCTCATTGCTTTCGTGAACATTATAACACAACTGTCTGGAAGGAATCTCTAAAAATTTCTTCCTTTTGGAAGTTGGGTATCTATGGAAGATATTGCGTTGGAATGGGAAAATGGGTATAATAAATGAAATAGCATATAAAATACCACACGATGAAAGAGATGAATCATGTATTCAATTGCACTTTGCGACGATGAAACGGAAGAATTGAACAGGACGCAGGATAGTCTGAATCAGTATATGCGGCAAAAGGCCATCAGAGATTTTGCGATAGAGAGATTTGAAAATGCGGAAGAACTGCTCTACAGGATGAAATACAAAGAGTATATGCCGGATGTTCTTTTATTGGATATCTATATGCCGGAAAAGCTGGGAACAACGCTTGCGAAGGAGATTCGGGATATGGGCAGTACCAGCCGGATTGTTTTTCTGACATCATCCAGGGAACATGCGCTTGAAGCGTTTCGTCTGGAGGCGGCACAATATCTGGTGAAACCGGTGGTGGAGGCGGAATTGTTTGCGGTGCTTGACAAGTGTTTTCGGGATCTTGAGGAGGAGGCGAAGAAGTATCTGCTGTTCAAGGTGGATGGCAGGATTCGTAGAGTGCCGCTGGCGGATATCCTCTATTGTGAGGCGCAGGGCAAGAGACAGTGTATTCATCTTTCAGACGAGACACATCTGGTCTTAAATATGACGATGGGAGAAATCGGGGGTCTGGTTCTGGAATACCCGGAATTTACCAAAGTCGGTATTTCTTATATTATCAACATGAATCATCTGGATACTTTAAATGCCAGGGAAGCACATCTTGACAACGGACACTCCATTTATCTGCCCAGAGGTTCCTATGGGGTACTGCGGGAGAATTATTTCCGGTATTACTGTGGGGGGGGGGTAGATCATGAAGGGTGTGATCTGCAAAGTATACCCTAAAAAATGCGATGTATACCGCTAACCTTAAAAAGAGGGCTGCATTGTTTTAAAATAATCCTTGTTAAACTGACTTGAAGAGAGAGGTGCATAACAGTGGCAAAGACTATGAAGGGCAGGCTGACGATCAGTGTAATCTGTATTGTTGCGGCAAGTATCCTGTTTACCACAATTGGGATTGTCATGATTGCGGGGCAGCGTATGATGGCGGAGCAGAAGGATATTTTGCAGCTTTATGCGGATAAATACGCGGAAGAGATCAATACCTGGATTGAGAATGAGAAGATGCTGGCGGACGGAACGGCAGGCAGTATTGAGGCCGCAGGGAGTCTGGATACAGCATATCTGCAATCTGTGGTAGATGTACATGCGGCTGGCAGAGAAGAACTGCTGAATTTGTACTGTGGTACGAAGGACAGTCTGTTTATTCAGTCCAACAGGGAGGCTGGCATACCGGAAGGATATGATCCGGTGCAAAGAGGCTGGTATCAGCAGGCGGGAGCAGCCAAAGAGACGATTGTGACAGATCCATACTGGGATGTGCTGACCGGGCAGATGTGTACCACCATTGCATCGCCCGTGTATATAGACGGGGAACTGGCGGCAGTTATCGGTCTGGATGTGACATTGGCTACGGTGACAGATCTGACGGGCAGTATCAATTATGCCGAGGGAGTCTATGGTTTCCTGGCGGACAGCAGCGGACAGTATGTGGCGCACAGAAATAAAGAATATGAACCCTCGGAAGAGGCAGCCGTTGCTGTCATGGACATTATGCCAGCCTTGAAGCCTCTTATGGAGGGGAATGAAAAAGAGATTATAAAAGCGGCGGATTATGACCGGACGGCATGTTATTTTGCGGCGGCTCCGATTACGGGCAGTCAGTGGAAATTGGGCGTGGTATGTCCTACTTCCCATGTGTGGGGTTCCCTGGTTGTCATGATTGTGGTAGCTGTGGTGACGGCATTGGTGATTATCATTCTGGTGGCAGCATTTATGGCAGGGCTGATCGGCAGGACACTGGCACCTGTGCAGATGCTCAAACAGTTTGCTTCCGGCGATTTTTCGGAAAATGCCGTGGTGGAGAAAGAGATTCCCAGTCAATATAAGAATGAGATAGAGCAGATTAAAACTGCTACAGTGGAAGTCAAACAGCAGATTCGAGGTATTATTTTAAATACCAAGGAAGAGGCTGAGAATATCAATAGCATCGCAGAAGGAACTTCTGCCAGGATGACAGTGTTAGACGGTGATATTTCCACTATGGCGGCAACGGCCGGCGAGGTCATGAGACAGACGGCTGAGGCCAAAGAATTGGCGGAGCGGATAAAGTTTACAGGGGAAGAACTGGGAAAAGCGATAGACAATGTGGCCAGGAAAGCAGGAGAGGCGGCGGACCAGTCCGGTGCTATCATGAGCCGTGCCGGCAAACAGCATGAGGCGTCTCAGAAATCAGCCGAAGAAGCGGTAAATCTGTGCAGTTCTACCATGGAAGAATTGAGCACGGCCATTTCGCAGAGCCAGAAAGTAAAAGAGATTGATACGCTGACGGAGGAGATTCTTGCCATCAGTTCCCAGACCAATCTTCTGGCCTTAAATGCCTCTATTGAGGCGGCAAGAGCCGGAGAGGCAGGGAAAGGATTTGCGGTTGTGGCAGATGAGATCAGGCAGCTGGCAGATCATTCCAAGGATGCGGTGGATCAGATACGCCGGGTAACGGATGATGTGGTACATAGTGTGGCGTTCCTTTCAGAGAGTTCCGAGAAGCTTCTGACCTTTATGAATGAGAAAGTGATGAAGGACTATCAGGGGATGACGGAACTGGCGGGGATGTATGAGAAAGATGCAGCCTTTTACAGTGATATTTCCAGTGACCTGGGGGCTTCGTCCCAGGAGATGAGTGCCAGCATGGAAGGCATCAGTGATTCGCTTACCACGATTACAGGACTAGTGGGCGATATTGCGGAGTATATGAAGGGAATGGAGCAGTCGGCGGCGGATTCCAACGAGAGCTCCAGGGCTGTACTGGCACAGATGGAGGAGTTGTCTGGATTGAGTGAGCAATTGAAACAGACGGTGGCGTCCTTTAAAGTGTGATTAAAAAAGAAGATAGAAATATAGGATGGGATGAAAGTGATAAAAGCGGTGTGGCTTGCGGGCTATGCCGCTTTTTGCAGGTTGCCGTCAGTATGATGATACAGAGAGCGGTGTTTACAGAGCAGTGGATGATTTTGTTTATGGAAATTTTTTGTGTAAATGATCCCCAGAAATTGTCAAGTGACATAGATGTTGTTATGGAAGGCGACTCCATGAGAGTTGATATCATGGAATATATAAAAAGTTTATTTGATATAACAGTAGATGTGTTATGGGTTGATCTGATGAAAAAAGAAGATGATGAATTAGATAGATTTGCGGTAGCAAACGGGTTGCCGATTAATAAGTATTCAGCATATAAAACAGTAATGCAGGAAGTCAGGTGGATATGACCAGATCATATAAGAAGGATATACAGTTATTAATGTCGATTTTACAAAGGCAGAATGACATAAAAGAGGTAATAAAGCATTTCGCAGTGCCAGAAGATAAAAGTGATTGACTCTCACGTAACGTAATAGTCTACAATGACATTACACGGGAGGAATTAAGGAAATTCTCAACACACCGGACTTTGATGCAGATACGGCACTTGCCCAGCAGATCAGGCTTTTGGAGTTGCAGTATGAGCATATAGGAGGACTGATTTCCTTTGCCCGTGAAATACAGGAAAAAGGAGTGCGTAAGATGGAATTTGGTGTTTTTGATAAAAGCAGTATGGAACAGTATGAGCAGGAGGTAAAGGAAAGATGGGGGCAAAGCGAAGCCTATCGTGAATTTATGCAAAGACAGCGGGATGGGGAAGATTTTAACAAGAGTGGAACCTGCTTTTGTCGCTGTTTACAGGGATAGGCAGGTTACGTGAATTACCGCCGGCGGACATGAATGTGCAGGATAAAATTCGTGAATTGCAAAGTTTTATTACGGAACATTACTATAACTGTACAAATGAGATTTTGAGAGGACTGGGTGTGATGTATACGGAAGATGAACGCTTCCGGCAAAACATTGACAAAGCAGGAGGCAGTGGAACGGCAGAATTTGTCAGGCAGGCGATCGAGGTTTATGTCGGCAGGGAATGAGTCTCTCCGGGACATGGTCAGTTGTTAGTTTAAGAAATAAAAAGAGTCTGTATGGTGCGTGGGTTTTCGCACTTTGCAGGCTCTTTTTGTGATACTTTTAGAGAAACTTTAGAGAAAATCCTGCTATGATGTGAAATTAAAAAAAGAGCGGACATACAAAAGATGATCCGTAGAAAGGATGCAGCAGGATGAAAAAAATAAAGAAATGGATGATGACAGTGTGCATGAGTATGATGCTTTTGACGGCAGTGACGGGGTGCGCGAAGACGACACAGCCTCCATCGCAGACGAAAGAGGAGACCGGTAACAGAGAGAATGATCAGGCAGTGCCGGAAGAGTCGGACGATGAAGCGGGAAAGCAGACAATGCCGGAAGAATCAGACGATGAAGTAGAAAAGCAGACAAAACTGGAAGAGCCGAGTGACGATGAAGACGCAGAGAGCCATACGGAGGAACAGGCCAGGCAGGATGAAGGGAGCGGTCCGGAAGAACAGTCCGCACCGCGCAAGGTTGCATTTAGTGAGGGGACAGAACATCTTGGTGGAAAGGTACAGAGTATAACGGATGACGGCATGATCTTTGCCCAGACGACGATACTGGGAGAAGACAGTATGGTTACCTTGGTGGATGAGAAAGATGCGAAGAAGATTTCTGTAAAATTTACGGCGGATACGAAAGTGGAACATTGGGTCATTCAGGGCGGCGGTGCCGGAATTGATATGCAGGATGCGGCTGTCTCGGACATCAGGGCAGGCCAGGGCGTAGAGTTAGAAGGCAATTATGAGGGAGACATCTTTGTGGCAGCGAAGGTGTTGATTGAAGAGTATCAATAGTGACAGAGCTTTTAAAGATTTCTTAGAGATTCTTTAGAGAAAAATTTGATATGATAGGAGGAAGATCAGAATGAGAATTTTACGGATGATGAAAAAGAACAGAGCGGTTTTGACGGTGGTATGTGCCGTTATGGTGATGATGTTTGTAACAGGTTGTGGAGAGGAGAAGAAAGCGCCGATTCCAGTAGACCTGTCTTCCGAGGGCAGGCAGGAGAAAGAAGAGAGTCCGGCGGTAGATGCAGGTGAAGACGCTTTGGGTGATTTATCGGACGGTGATGAGGCTGCGAAAGAGAAGAAGCAGGCAGAAGAGAAAGAGCCGGAAGCGGCAGACAATCAGGCGGATCAGAAAACAAAAATGGATAACAGTTCGCAGGCTGATGATAAGCCGGAAGGAGACAACGCACAGGCTGATGATAAGCCAGAAGGAGACAACACACAGACTAATCAGCTTCCCGGAACGGAAAAAATGGATTGTAATGTGAAGAGTATAGGACAGGACAGTTTGGTAGTCTGTAAGAGTATGACATATTCTGACGGTGATGCGGATATGGTCGCAGCCCCGGCGCCTGGCTATGAGGAGGCGGAGGATCTGGCCACGGTGTATGTGAACGAGAACTGTTCGTATCGGTACAAGACTGTCAGAAACGGCGGTGTGAATTCGGAGGATGTCTCAGAAAGGGAAGGCTCTTTTGGTGATCTGAAAGAGGGAATGTCATGTATCATGACAGGGAGCTGGCGGGATGGAAATTTCTATGCGGACAGTATTGAGATGATGGAATTTGTCTGATAGATGACAGGACTGTGGATGTAAGATAAGGGAAATTTTATCTGCAAAAAAGAATGGATATAGAAAGAATGGAACAGAAAGAAAGGCTGAGTGACAGGAAACCATGAAGTGGCATTTATATGATATAGACAAAGAACATAAAGGCATAAAAAACAGAAAAATAATAGCAGTCGGTCTCATACTTGCCCTGCTTATGGGGGTGCTTGGCGGCTGTGGAAACGGCAGCCTGGCGGATTCAACGAAGGGAGCGGATAGTACAAAAGAAGGGACAACATCAGGGACGCAGACGGGTACAGAAGATACACAGGCAGGCGTTGAGGGTACGGGAAATGAGAATAAGGCCATGGGGCGGTATGTGGAAAGCTCTATGGACATTTCAGAGTATACGACGTTATCCTGCGGGGTTACACAACTGTCCGATGGCAGCTTTGTGATTCTGGATAAAGAGGCAGGCATGTTGGTGTCCGGGGACGGCGGTGCGTCCTGGCGGGCGGAGGCGATACCGGGAATCCCGGATCTGGCGGCTTTTACCAAGGACAATTATATCTTTACCATGAAGGCGGATACGGACGGCACGATCGCAGTACTGTCATCCCCCAACACAGACGGGACCGGAGATTTTCATACGGGACTGATTCTGACCGGGCCGGACGGCAGCACCCGGACGATTCCGGAACTGACAGCCGCAGAGGAAGGATATGTACATGATATCTGGTTTGGGCCGGAGGGCAGATTGTTTGCAAAGGTTATGGGCGGCAGTGCACTCTATGAAGTGGATACACAATCCGGTGAAATGCGTAAATACATGGCACTTCCCAACACACCGGATCTGATACAGTTTCAGGGAGATTATATGATTCTGCTCACTGCCAAGGACGGGATTACCTTTTATAATATGAAAGAAGAGAAGTGGGTGGATGATGCTGTGCTGGCGGATTTCATGCGGCAGAATTACCTGGATGACTATTATTGTCATGAGACATTTTCAGTCTATATGGTGCCGGGAGAGGAGAACGTTATTTATGTAGCGGGCAAGGGCGGTGTGTATCGTCATGCGATTGGCGGTGCTGCGATGGAGCAGATTATTGACGGCGGCCTGTCCACTTTCAGCAATCCGTCCATCAGTATTGTGAACATGATTACCCTGGAGAACAATGAGTTTATGGTGCTTTTTTCGAGCGGCAGACTGGTGCGGTACACGTATGATCCCAATGTGCCTACAGTACCGGATGAACTGGTGACGGTGTATTCTCTGCGGGAGGAAGATAAAGTGCGGCAGGCCATTGCCCAGTATCAGGCCCAGAATCCCCAGGCGTTTGTCAGATATGAGGTGGGGATGAGCGGTTCGGATGCCGCCGGCAGGGAAGATGCCATCAAGAAGCTGAACACGGAGCTGATGGCGGGTGCAGGGCCGGATATTCTGATTCTGGACGGTCTGCCGATGGACTCTTATATAGAAAAGGGCGTACTTTTGGATTTGAGTGACCATATCAGCCAGATGACGGGAGAGCAGGAACTGCTGCCCAATATTGTGGAGAGTTTCAGGCAGGATGGCAAGATTTATGGGATGCCGATTACCTTTGACATACCGGCTGTGTTAGGCAAGGGAGATGATCTTGCACAGATTCATGACCTTGCATCTCTGGCGGATACCATGGAGCGGCTGCGGGAAGATAATCCAGGTCAGGAGATTATCAGTATGTTTTCGGAAGAGGTGGCGGTAAAGTGGCTTTTGCCGGTTTCCGCTCCGGCATTTGTGGATGAGACGGGAAATCTTGACACGAAGGTGCTTGCGGAATATCTGGAGGAAATCAACCGGATCTATACGGCATCCATGGACGGACTGTCCGATACCTTACAGAAGGACAATGAAACCAGGCGGGAATTATACAGAAGGTCCGATGCAGATGGTTATTATATGGAAGCATATAATAGTCTGGGAAATGTGACGGGTGAGTTTCTCATGAATGAGGCAGTGTTTGCGGCGGGTAAACTGAAGAATACTTATACGTTTCAGGAGGTACTTTCCGTCAATAAAGTAGAAGGGTATGAGGAAATGCGGATGGCACCCCTGGACGGACATTGTAGTCATGTCTTTGTGCCGGATGTCATCACGGGAATCAACGCCTCCTCCACTCATCCGGAGGATGCACAGGCATTTTTCGATGTGCTCATGGGTAAGGAGGTACAGCAGCTTCTCTATGACGGGTTTGTGGTCAATAAGGCGGCGCTGGAAAGTCAGCTCAGTCCCGAATGGGTGGTTTTGTCAAACGGTGGCATGAATGTGGATTATGGAGAGATTTCAAGCAGTATCGGCGGCAGTATGGAAGACGGACGGGAATTCAATATGAATATCTATATGCCTACCAGGGAGGAGTATCAGGAATTGTATGATATTTTCTGTAAACTGGATACACCATATATTGCCCAACCGGTTGTGGAAGAAGCATTAGTGGAGTTTGGCGCGCAATATCTGAGCGGGTATCTGTCTCTGGAGGAGGCCGTACAGAAGATTAAGAGCAAAGTGGATTTGTATATAGCGGAGTAGATGTTATCGAGACGGGCTAAGGCATGGAGGAAAATCTGGTGCAGAGAATGGGAAAAGAATTGCAGACGAAAATAAAGAAAAGATGGACGGCCCTGTGTCTGGCGGTGGTGACTGCCGTATCCTTGATAGGATGCGGCGGCCCGGCAGGCGGCAGGGAAACCATGGAAAATGGTACACATTCTGGAAGCATGGAGGATGGAAATGAGGCTGTTGCCCTGGGACGGTATGTGGAAGCGGTGACAGAGGTGGATGCCGGCCCAATCATGGATTTAAGGGAACTTGCGGATGGACGACTTGTGCTTTTGGAAGATGGGGCCGTTGATATTTGGAAAGCCTTGGCGGGATGCTGCCGGAAGAAAGACGGACACCGGGAGAAGCCTTTGGAGGGTATGGATTGTCAACGGAGGCTGTGGAGGAGATACAGAAGAGAACGGAGATTTATATGACGGAATAGTGCAAGAAGCGTCAATGTATGAAATGAAATAACAGGGAAGCTATTATAAAATGGAAAGACAGGATTGTGAGGCTCATATAAGATGACAGGGCAAAAGAGGAACAGACATAAGAAAGGCAGTATTATGATGGCGGTCAGGCATAACGGCCCGTTTGTGATGTTTCTTCTGCCCAGCCTGGCAGGGGTGATGCTTTTTGTGCTCCTGCCGTTTTTGGATGTGATGAAACGATCTTTGCAGACGGCGGTCACCGGCGAATTTATGGGCGTGAAGAATTATGATGTGATTTTTCACAATCAGGCTTTTGTGCTGGCGGTGCACAATACCATACGTTTTACACTGGTGTGTATTCCCCTTCTGGTACTGGTGGGGCTTATGGTGGCTCTGCCCTTAAGTAACTTAAAAGAAGCCGGGCTGATCAAGTCCGTGTACCTGTTTCCCTTAGCCATGCCTACGGCCACAATCGTGCTGGTGTGGAAGATGGTTTTTTACAGGCAGGGATTCTTAAATCTGTTTCTGACAAAACTGGGGGAAGTGACAGGCTGGTGGGAGGCCGTGCGGATAGATTACCTTGGAACTGGCGCTTCTTTCTGGGTACTGGTGGCAAGTTATCTGTGGAAAAATACCGGTTATACAGTAGTCCTTTGGCTGGCCGGCATCCTGGCCATTCCCAATGAACTTCTGGAGGCTGCCCGGGTGGATGGGGCAGGGCGCTGGAAATGTATCCGCTATATTATCCTGCCGAACCTGAAGGGGAGTTTTTATACGATAGTGATCTTGTCCTTCTTAAATTCCTTTAAGATATACAGGGAAGCGTATCTGGTGGCGGGTTCTTACCCTCAGGAGGACATTTATCTGTTACAGCATCTGTTTAATAACTGGTTTGTGAATATGGAATTTGATAAAATGGCAGCAGCGGCAGTCTGTGTGGGCATTGTCCTGTTTGGGGCCATCATGTTACTGCAAAGACTTTGGGATAAGGCCGAGTAGAAAGGGAGACGGCAGATGTTTAGAACCGTATATCAATCTGTAAAAAAGAATATGACAGTGCTCCTGTTGCTTCTGCCGGCAGTTCTGGTCTGCCTGCCGGTGGTGCTGATCATCACCGGTTCCGTGATGGACAGTATCGAATTAAAGCAGTATCTTTATCCTGTTTTTGGCGGCGGGGAGGAGTTTATCCGCTGGAAACTGATGCCGGATTATCCTACCTTTGAGCATTATGGAAGACTGCTTTTTCTGACACCCGCCTTTTTTGTCCTCTTCTGGAATTCCGTGAGGATGGTAGTCTGTATCTTAATCGGACAGATGATTGTGGGGGTGCCGGCGGCCTGGGCGTTTGCGGCATACCGGGTGCGGGGCAGCAGGACGCTGTTTGTGCTTTATGTGGTGCTGATGTTACTGCCGTTTCAGGTGACCATGTTGTCCAGCTATCTGGTGCTTGACAGGTTATCTTTGATGAATACGCAGTTGGCGATTATTCTGCCGGCGGTGTTTTCCACCTTTCCCATCTTTTTATCCTATGGAGGCTTCCGGGCAGTTCCCATACAACTTCTGGAGGCGGCCCGAATCGATGGGGCCAGTGAACTGAGAATATTTGTCACGATAGGGCTTCCTTTGGGGAAAAGTGGTTTATTGTCTGCCATAGTATTAGGGTTTTTGGAATACTGGAACCTGATGGAACAGCCATTGGCGTTTCTGGAAGATAAGGCATTGTGGCCTTTGTCCCTTTATTTGCCGGAGATATCCTGGATGCAGGCGGGATTCGCCATGTGTGCCTCTTTTATTACACTGATTCCGGCGGCTTTTGTGTTTGTGCTGGGACAGGATTACCTGGAACAGGGGATTATTTATTCGGGACTAAAAGAATAATACAAGAAGAACTTCTAAAGACGTCCCGCCATTGGACGGGACGCCAAGAAGTTCTATCTCTTGTATTGGAGAATTGATTATACGGTATGGAATGGCTTACTGAGGTGGTATAAGATAGGGTAAGGAGGAAAGTAAATGGAGAAGCGTAAGAAGAGGATTGCCGGGGGACTGGTGCTTTTTCTGGGGTTTATGTGGCTTTGTACGTTGGTGTCCAAGAGTATCTATGCTTCCAGGCTGCCAATTGTCAGTACTACCCGGATTGATTCTAAATATATTGAGCATGTGGTCGAGATGGAGGGCATTGTGGAGGCAGGTGCCAAACTGCCGGTGGTGGTCTTAGGCGGCCTTCGTGTGGAGGAACTTGCGGTGCATACCGGGGACAAAGTGGAAGAGGGCGATCTTCTGTTTACGGTGGATCTTGAGGATATACGGGAGAAGATAGCGCAGCAGGAGACAGACTGTCAGAAAGTGCAGCTACAGATTGACGCCATCCTACAGAACAGAGAACTGGCCAAAGCTCAGAAGGCATTGGAGGAAGCCAGAGCCAGGGAAGACTATGATGCGCTTGCCAGATATCAGGATACCCTGGTGGGCAGAGCCGCTGAGGATGTGGCCCAGGCGGAAGAAGATCTGGAGGAATTGTATGACGAAAACCGGGAACATGAGAATGGAGAGGAGCCAGAGACGGAGGATGAGCAGGAGGCACGCAGACAGGAGGAAGAGCGGTTAAAACAGCAGTTACAGTCGGCCGCTTATGCAGAGGCGGATGCCAAGTGGAACCGGGAGACGACCATGAAGGACGCAGGGCGTAAAGTGGAAGACATACTTCTGGAAGAGGATGTGGATGCAACCCTTTCCGTCTATCGCACAGAGGTGGACAGTATCCGGGAACAGATTGCAGAATACCAGGCGATCATAGATCGGGAGGGGAAGATTACGGCAGATATGAGCGGCATGGTGACGGATGTATATGTGGAAGTGGGCGGCAGAGTACCGGATACGGCTTCTTTTCTTCTGGCGGATGACGAAGTGGCCTGTCAGTTCAGTACAACGCTGACCAAAGAACAGAAAAGTTATGTAAACTTAAATGATGATGCAAAACTGGAGTTGGACGGAAGAAAAGCGATCAATGTAACGATAGATTATCTGGCGGAAAATGAGAACGCGCCGGGGACCTTCACGGCGCTTGTAAAGCTGCCGGAAGAGACAGGTATGCCGGGGCAGTCCGGTGTTTTGCGGTGTGCAAAAGCCGGTGAAAAACATCCTTGCTGTATTTCCCTTCTGGCACTTCAGGGACAGAATGACAGGTATTTCGTGTATGTAGTGAGTGAGCGGGAAGGTATTCTGGGGCAGGAGTACTATGTAGAGGAAATCAATGTCAGTGTGATAGATAAAAACGATAATTGGGCGGCTGTAGAGGGAGCTCTCACAGAGGACAGCCGGATCATTATATCTTCTACCGGTGAAGTGACAAAGGGGGATGTGGTGAGGCTTTCGGAGCCGTAGAAAGCGTTGATTGATGGGAAAATATGTAAAAGAACATTATAAAATAAGGTTATTTGTCAAAAACTATACCATTATGGTATAGTTTTTGGAATCTTGTCATATAAAAGCATATCTATATACCAGACTTTTTCTCAGCACTTCTGCGAAATTTCCGTGTTTTACCTGGCATCGAAGGTCTTGAAAACGAACCGACAGGGTTGTACAATAACTATAAGTATTTGGGCAGTTGTGTAATATTATAGTATCTGTTAAAGGATGGGAAGAGATATGATCTCACTGATCATCAGAATTATATTGGAAATTATTGGCGGCGCCTGCCTGCTTTATATGCTGGCCATCATGCCGCGTATGGTCAAAAGACCGGATACCACACTGTTTAAAAAGGTATATTTTGCACACAGAGGACTGCATGATAATGACACGGACGCTCCGGAGAACTCCATGGCGGCTTTTCGCAAGGCGGTGGAGGCAGGTCTTGGCATGGAGCTGGATGTGCAGGTGACCAAGGACGGTGTGCCGGTTATTTTTCATGATTTTAAACTGGATAGAATCTGCGGTGTGGAGGGTAAAATTAAAGATCATACATACGAAGAATTACAGGCATATACACTTTGTAAATCCCAGGAACGTATACCGAAGTTTACTGACCTTCTTGCCATGGTGGACGGACAGGTGCCGCTTATTATTGAAATTAAGGCGGAGACAGCCAATGTTTCTTTTTGTGCTGTGATAGATGAACTTCTGCGCGCTTATGGGGGCGCTTACTGTATTGAGTCTTTTAATCCCATGGTTCTGTGGTGGTTTCGCAGACATCACAACGGGGTGGTACGCGGACAGCTTTCTTCTAATTTCCGGAAGGATGGCGATTACCGCAATGTGATCTACTTTGTGATGGCTCATTTATTGCTTAATTTTCTGACCAAACCGGATTTTATTGCCTATAATCATAAGTTTGGCAGAGAGCCGGGCAGGCGGATATGCAGACATATCTACAGACGTCCTTCTGCCGCCTGGACAATCCAGAGCCAGAAAGATCTGGAACAGCTCAAAGGAGAGTATGACATATTTATCTTTGATAGTTTTTGCCCTGTGAGGGCAGAATAATCAATATTTGACAAATAGGTAGAAGAATTGGTTTTTATTTTTGTAATAAATTTCAAAAAAATCGTGCTAAAATTACAAAAATATGGTAAAATGTTTTAAAATCAGAAGAATAGATAGAAAAGATAAGATTGTGCCAGGAAGAGGAAGCACAAATTTGCAGGCAAAGAAAGGAGCATAGCAGCAAAATGGCGAAATGGGTTTATTTATTTGAGGAAGGCAATGCCGACATGCGCAACCTTCTGGGTGGAAAGGGCGCAAATCTTGCGGAGATGACCAATTTGGGACTGCCGATTCCACAGGGATTTACCGTAACAACGGAAGCCTGTACAGATTATTACAATAATGGCAGAAAGATTTCCGACGAGATCAAAGAGCAGATTTTTACAGCGCTTGCGGGATTGGAGCAGAAACAGGGAAAGAAATTCGGTGATACCGAGAATCCCCTTCTGGTGTCTGTCCGTTCCGGTGCAAGAGCTTCCATGCCGGGTATGATGGATACTATCTTAAATCTGGGCCTGACAGATATCGCAGTGGAAGGTTTTGCAGCAAAGACCGGTAATCCCCGGTTTGCTTATGATTCTTACCGCAGATTTATTCAGATGTTCTCCGATGTGGTCATGGAGATCCCCAAATCTTACTTTGAGAGAATCTTAGACGAAATCAAAGAGTCCAAAGGCGTTAAATTTGATACAGATCTGACAGCCGAGGATATGAAAGAGATTATCGTCCGTTTCAAGAATATTTATAAAGAAAATAAAGGGGAAGAATTCCCGCAGGATCCCAAGGTACAGCTGATGGAAGCTGTAAAAGCAGTGTTCCGTTCCTGGGATAACGAGAGAGCCATCGTGTACCGCCGTATGAATGATATTCCCGGTGACTGGGGTACAGCAGTCAATGTGCAGGCCATGGTATTCGGTAATATGGGCGATACCTCCGGTACGGGCGTTGCTTTTACCAGAAATCCGTCTACCGGTGCAAAAGGCATTTACGGTGAGTATCTGATCAATGCCCAGGGTGAAGATGTTGTGGCAGGTATCCGTACACCACAGCCGATTACCAAATTAGAGCAGGATCTTCCGGAATGTTATAAACAGTTCATGGAGATTGCCAACCGCCTGGAAAACCATTACCGCGATATGCAGGATATGGAGTTCACCATTGAGGACGGCAAGCTGTTCTTCTTACAGACCAGAAACGGTAAACGTACCGCGCCGGCAGCTTTACAGATTGCCTGCGATCTGGTAGATGAAGGCAAGATTACCCCGGAAGAGGCAGTGCTTCGTATTGAAGCAAAATCCCTGGATCAGCTTCTGCATCCTACCTTTGATCCGGATGCCCTGAAGGCAGGACAGGTAGTGGGACAGGCACTTCCCGCATCTCCCGGTGCTGCGGCAGGTAAAGTGTATTTTACAGCCGATGAGGCAAAAGCAGCTCATGAGAAAGGGGAGAGAGTCGTACTGGTACGTCTGGAGACCTCTCCGGAAGATATTGAAGGGATGCATGCCGCAGAAGGTATCCTTACCGTGCGCGGCGGTATGACCTCTCATGCAGCAGTAGTGGCCCGCGGTATGGGTACGGCCTGCGTATCCGGCTGTGGTGAGATTGCGATCAATGAACAGGATAAAGTATTTGAACTGGGCGGAGAAATCTTCCATGAGGGCGATTACGTGTCCCTGGACGGCTCCACCGGTAAGATTTATAAAGGCGATATCAAGACCGTGGAAGCTTCTGTCAGCGGTAACTTCGGACGAATCATGGAGTGGGCGGACAAGTACCGCAGACTTAAAGTGCGCACCAATGCAGATACACCCGCAGATGCGGCGAACGCTGTGAAGTATGGCGCAGAGGGAATCGGCCTGTGCAGGACAGAGCATATGTTCTTTGATCCGGACAGAATTCCCAAAATCCGTCAGATGATCCTGGCGAGGACGCCGGAACAGAGAGAAAAAGCGCTTAATGCGTTAATACCTTTCCAGAAAGGTGATTTTAAAGCCATATATGAAGTGATGGAGGGCAGACCGGTGACCATCCGTTTCCTGGATCCCCCGTTACATGAGTTCGTGCCTACAGAGCAGGCTGACATAGATGACCTGGCAGTGCAGATGATGATGACTGCGGAAGAAGTACAGGAAATCTGTGATTCTCTCCATGAGTTTAACCCCATGATGGGACACCGCGGCTGTCGTCTGGCAGTAACCTATCCTGAGATTGCCAGGATGCAGACCAGAGCCGTGATGGAAGCAGCTATCGAAGTGAAGAATGAAAAAGGATTCGATATCGAACCCGAGATCATGATTCCTCTGGTAGGTGAGAAGAAAGAGCTTAAGTTTGTCAAAGATGTGGTCGTGGAAGTGGCAGAGGCTGTGAAGAAAGAGAAAAATTCCGATATCAAGTATCATGTGGGTACCATGATCGAGATTCCGCGGGCGGCTCTTTTGGCAAATGAGATTGCCGAGGAGGCAGAGTTCTTCTCCTTCGGAACCAACGATCTGACCCAGATGACCTTCGGCTTCTCCCGTGATGATGCGGGCAAGTTCTTAGGTGACTATTATAAGAATAAGATTTATGAGTCTGATCCTTTTGCAAGACTTGACCAGAGCGGTGTAGGACAGCTTGTACAGATGGCTGCCGAGAAGGGCAGAAGCACCAGACCGGATATCAAACTCGGTATCTGTGGTGAGCATGGCGGCGATCCGTCCTCCGTGGAGTTCTGTCATAAAGTGGGACTGACTTATGTGTCCTGTTCGCCGTTCAGGGTACCTATAGCTCGCCTGGCGGCTGCGCAGGCGGCGATTAACGAAAAGAGGAATTAGACAACCATATATTTACTTCTGTACCTTAACGGTGTCGAGAGAGGATGTAAGGGCATTTATGGCTGAACGTCCAGAGTACACAAAGGCCAACAGATTTAAGGATATTGTGGTAAAAGTCTATATATAAGTTCTGCAAGGGAAAGCAAAGTGCTTTCCCTTGTTCGATGTTTGGGAATAGACCCTATTTCGGGGTTTGTTCCCTTTTTTTATTCAATATCTTTAATGAAGGAGGTTCACGGGATGAACAACACAGCGTTAAGAGCAGAGGTGCGAAGCACCAACAACACACACATGGTTTTTGCAAACGAGGAACATGAGAAGTTTTATTATGAAAAACTGGAACAGGCGAGGTATCAGGACTGCTATCACAAGGCTTTAATCTACATTCTCGGTATTTCAGAGGATACGAGGAACCATTTCAGCCAGATTTATGTCCTGTTTGATACATTTAATGGGGATGCGCTCCATATCAGTGGTGTAAAAGTGGATATAAACCCGATCACCGCACAGCGGACGGGAACGCTTGAAACTTATCTCCCGCAGGTGGAGGACTATCTGAAGGGAGTGCGTGAAGCCAGGGAGAAAGAGCCGGTGTCCTTATCCCAGGAGCAGGCGGAAACAGAAGTGACGCTGACGGTTGCGGAGTGCGGCGAGTTCCACAACCTGGGCGAGTTCTATGAGAATATCCCTACCGTGGAGGAAGCAGTGGCAATCTGGAAACAGATACCGCCGGAGCGCATGAACGGAATCCCCGCAATCGGCATCCATATCCATATGCCGGGAACGGAAGCATTTGAGGATGTGGGGATGGATATTTTAACCGGGAACAGGATTGATCTTGACATTTTGGAGTATATCCCTGACATAAAGGGGAATCCGCAGGCGATGGGAATGATTGCGGAGCTTGTGGCGAAGCTGCCGGAAATGGAGATAGACGGCAACATGAGTGAAGAAATGGAAGCAAAGGTATGGGAAATGCGTATGCCTGACCTGACACCTGCAGAACAGCTTGCGGTGGAGATTGACCGTTTTATCTACGGTTATGACACAGCCCTCTACCATGACAATAACCAGAGCATGACGGAGAACGTATCAGAGATTGCGGAAGCCTTGAACCAGAGAGATACCCGTGACATGGCATTGTGGTTTGCCGACATAGCTGCGGACGGAACGGAGCCGGAGGGGAGAAAGCGCAGAAAGAGGAAAACAAAAAGGCACAGGACAGGCCAGCCGCAAAACCGTCCTTAAAAGCCCGTCTTGCGGAGAAAAAAGCGCAGGTGGCAGGACAGGGAAGGGAGCAGGAAGAAAACATAAAAAACAATAACCCACAGCTATCTTTGAAGTTTTGACGCTTCACGGTATAATGGGTGCAGGAACGGAGGAATCTGCGATGTCAAAAAAGAAAAACCGCCCGCATGGGCATTACTGTAAAATATGCGGTGAATACAAAGCAAATGAGAAATTTTCCGGGAAAGGCCACGCAGCCCATATCTGCAAAGCCTGCTCCCGTTTAAACGCTGCGGAAAAAGCGGCGGCAATGGATATGAACCGGTTGATGAGTTTCCCAATGAGGCGGCTTTCAGAGGGTGAGAAGAAATGGCTGAAAGCTTAAATGAAGGACGACTGCCCGGAAGTGGCGGAAACGGCACAGGAGGTTTTCAATGCCTGCTTTCTCCATGCGGAGCGAAATGCCATGAAAAAGCAGCTTGTCATCAATACATTGTCTTTTGAAGTGCATACGGAGGTTTACGATGGGTACGGCGATATGGAAATGGCTGACTGCCGTTTTACCATTGACCGGAAAAGCCGTGTCCTTACCATGACGGATTTTCATACAGGGGGTATGGAGCAGTCTGTCACGCTGGAGGGCGGGCAGATGGCGAAGCTGTTGCGGTATATCGTGCATACATTGGAAATCTTTATGTGGGAGCAGGACTATTCCATGCGTCCTGATGCAGAGGATTATGACCCGTTTCTTGACGGGGAAGAAGGCTTTTTCATGGAAGATTTGGAGGACAGACTGGAAATTCAGCCCCCAAAAGAGCCGGAGGGCAGTCCGTCATGGCGGGTGCAGGTGGAGTACACGAACCATACAGAGCAGGATATTTGCAGTTATGAGGATTACCTGCCAGACCGTCCAGAAGAATTGTATCTTTCCCTGTTGGAATATTTTGAGTCGGAGGATGAGGTCTTTTAATGGGAAAAGCGGAGTATGGTTTTCATATGTTGTATTGTTCTATTGCAGACAGTGGGGAGTGATGAAGCACTGTCATAAAAAAAGCGGTTGAGAACGCTCTGAAAAGTAGGAACTTGACCACTTTTTGACTTTTTGATCGTATCATATTCTGGGAGAGGAGGTTACTATGGCATACAAAATACTCATTGTTGATGATGAAAAAATGCTGACAGAGTTATTGTCAAGTCACTTACAGAAGTGTGGATATGAGGCTTTTGTAGCGGAAAATGCACAGCAGACAATATCCATGCTGAATGTCTATCCGGATTTGATTCTGCTTGACATCAATATGCCGGAAATAGACGGATTGGAGTTATGTAAAATGATCCGCCAGAATGTCGTCTGTCCCATTTTGTTTCTGACAGCCCGAATTACGGAACAGGACAAAATAATCGGCCTGCAGGTTGGCGGTGATGATTACATAACCAAGCCGTTCAGCCTGAAAGAGTTGACGGCAAGAGTGGCGGCTCACCTGCGAAGGGATGAACGAAGCAAGTGTGCGCCTAAAATCGTATCTTCCCAAGGCTTGATCGTAAATCTTGCGGAACGTACTTGTTTTTATGGGGAAAAGCCGCTGAACCTGTCAAACCGTGAGTTTGACATTGTGGAGTTTCTGATGCGCAACGCCAATCAGATATTCGACAGGGAGCGGATCTATGAAGCCGTGTGGGGGCTGAATGCCGAAGGAGATAGTGGAGTCATAAAAGAGCATATCCGAAAGATCAGGAATAAACTGAAGGAAGCTACGGGCAGGGAATACATCGAAACAGTTTGGGGGATGGGTTACAGATGGAAAAAATGAGGAAACCCGGATCAATGAAAAGAGCTTTTATCTGTGCGGTAGCCGCTACCATGTTTCTTGTTTTTGCGGCATCTGTCATGACGATTTATGGATGCTACCGTATACAAAAAGTGATACTTCCTGATTCTCAGGAAGTCTGGCTGAATACCCGGACGGTCACAGCGGACGGGAGGGTATTAGAGGGAGGGCAGAGGGTTATCCTTGACGAACCTGCCCAGGTGAATATGCTCGTTCCTACCGGAGTGGATGTAACTTTGGAGAATACGGAATTCATAATAGAGAAAATCGAGTCCGGCTTCGCGGCGCTTCGTTCAAAGCAAAAGTTTGTATACAGAATGGCAGGCATTTCTATGGTGCTGTTTCCTTTTTTCTATTCCATTGCAGGCATCATGCTGTGCGCATGGTGGTTTTACAGGAAAGAACTGTCACCGCCCATTCAGGTTCTTGCCGATGCGACAAAACATATTCGGGAGCAAGACCTTGATTTTACGGTTTATTATAACAGGAATGATGAATTAGGAAGGCTCTGCACCGCTTTTGAAGAAATGCGGCAGGCGCTTTATGATAACAACCGTCAGCTATGGAACATGATTGAGCAGCGCAGAATCCTGCAGGCATCAGTGGCACATGACTTAAGAAATCCCATTGCGATTGTTGAGGGATATGTGGAATATATGCAGCAATGCCTGGCAGATGGAAATCTGAATGACGAAGAATTGCGGCATACACTGTCTAACCTTGCGGTAACGGCAAAACGGCTTGAACATTATACAGATTATATCCGTGACCTGAATGCCATTGAAGAAACGGAAACAAAGTATTCCGTAGTTCAGTTACCGGACTTTTTAAGAAGAGCTACGGAAAGCCTTTCGTTTCTTGCGGAACAACATAGCCTGGAGATTGCATACCATTCTGCCATATCCGAATGTCAGGTGAAATTAGACGAGCAGATCTTTTACCGTATTGTCGAGAATATCTTTTCTAATGCCATTCGATATGCCAAAAGCAAGGTGGATTTTGGGTACTCCCTTACCGATGGTATGCTTATGATAACCATATCAGACGATGGCAAAGGTTTTTCAAGGGCAATGCTCCGTAAAAAGAACACCTTTCTTTATTCTGAGGATAAAACGGGAGAGCATATGGGCCTGGGATTGGCTACAAGCCGTGTCCTTAGCCAGAAACACGGCGGAAGTTTAGAACTTTCAAATATTGCTTCTGGTGGAGCTTGTGTAACAATTAAACTTGCAGTCCACAAAATGAATTGCTCTTTTTATTTATTAAAAGATTTGGGGCAAAAAAGTGATTGACAAAGAGGCAAATCAAGGTTTATTTTGGAGGAATTAAAATGGATAAGAAAAAAATAATGAATTGGGTAATAGCAATCATAATAGCCATCGGATATTTAATAATAAGTATTGTGTTTGATACGTGGACATATTCTTGGATTATATGGGTAATTTATGCGATTTATAGATTTGTTGCAAAATAGATACATCGAAATTGTGCGCCCAGACGAAGGGCGGGTAGTCTGGCAGGTGAGAAGCCTGTCTGCGAAGGTTTAACCAACCAGCAGTA
>RAYR01000044.1 GCA_003612405.1 bacterium 0.1xD8-71 | reverse complement strand
TGATATATATGAAGTGCATTTCTGCAATCCATTCAAAATTTTTTATTTTAGGCTTGACTTTTAATAGTTAGTCTTTCATTTTTCATCATCACGGACAGGATGAACACCCTGCCCTTTACTTTGAAATCCATTGTCCCCTGATACTTCTCCGCCGTGCTTTTGATGTTGGCAAGCCCTATCCCGTGGTTCTCCCTGTCAGCCTTATCCGTCATGGGGAATTCCTTCTGCGGTTTCCGCACCAGCCGCCCATCAAAGCTGTTCTCCACTTTCAGGATCAACAGATTACCTTTCTGCAGGGAACACAGCCGGATAAAGACATCTGCCTCCGGCTCTTTCTCCCTTAGTCTGCGGCAGGCTTCCATCGCATTATCCACGGCGTTCCCCAAGACAACGCCTATATCATAGCTGTGTATGGCAAGTTCTTTCGGGAACAGCAGCTTCCCGGCATCCATTTCAATCCCCGGCACATCCCGCTCCGCTTCATGGTATTTCATGTTCAGCAGAGTATCCACCACCGTGTTCCCTGTCTTAAAGCGGACATCCAGCCTTTCCATACTCTGGTTCAGATCGGACAGGTATGCCTGCAGTTCCCCGTTTTCCGCCCCGCCGCTCCCGGCGGAAAGACGCTGGATGACGGAAAGGGTGTTCTTCATATCATGCTTCATCCCCCTTATGCCGGAATGGATGCGTTCCATCTCCTCCATATGTTCCTGCAGGCTCTGCACCTGCTTTTCAAGAACAATCCGGCCGCTCTTTTCCCTGTTCCAACAGACCATGTCCTGGAACAGCTTCACCCCATACAGGATGGAAAGAAGCGACAGGAACAGGATTGCAGGAAGTACAAAGAGCAATATTGGATACCTGTCATACAAAAGCCTCGCCGCACCATCCTCCACCGTGACCATGATAATGCGTAACAGCATACAGAGCATCAGCCCCGCAGCCGCCGGAGTAAGGATAAATAGAAGCTCCATCCTGCTGATGCCATGCTCCTTCTCACGGAAATCCCGCACTATCTTTTTCAGTGACAGATACAGAACCAGCGCAATGACCAGGCACTCAATAATCCACTGGATAGCCAGCCCTGCATTTACGGCAATGCGGAATGCATCTTCCGTTGCAGGCATCCCATTCCCAGCGAGCCAGTTCCACAGTCCGAGCAGCCCTTCCCCCAGCTCACCTAACAGTATGGCTGTCACATAACGGCTGATATCCGCAACAGCCTGAAAAGCAACCACAAGAAAAACCGTAATCAACTGGAACGCTTTGTAAAAACAAGCGGCAAGAACAGCCAGCACACACAATGCCAACAGCATCTTCCAGACTTCCACCCTGTAATCCCAGCTTTTTGACGGAACAGCCCAGAACAAAGCCAGCCTGAACACTGCATACAAAGCCGCCACTGCCAGACCGCCCCGTCTCCTGTCCTTTGTCCTACTTTCCAGAAAGCTCCCATAAAAATATTGCAGGCAGTATCCCTGAACTAAATAAAGGCACACGGAGAAAATGACATTTACCATTTCAAACACTGGACACACCCCCGTTCTGCAAAAACCACATATACGCCTTTACAAACCCGCCATACTTCTTTTTGGTCAGATATACCTTGTCGCCGTTTGTAAGGGTTATACTCTCATTGTCATACTCCGTGATATGCGCCATGTTCACGATGTACGCCCGGTGGCAGCGGTAGAAATCCTCCCCAAGCTGCCCCTCCAGCTCATCCATAGACGCATAGATCTCTATGGCCTTATCCGCCCCGGCGGTGTGTATCTCCAGTTTCTTCGCCCTGCTCTCGACATACAGGATATCAGACTGGTCAAGCGTAAGGTTCCTCGTTTTTAAGAAGATGCATTTCTTCTCCTTCTTTTTCTTTGCCTCCCATGCCGCCTTTTCCAGCACTTCCGCAAATTTCTTTTCATCCAGCGGTTTCAAAAGGTAGTGGAACGCATAGAGGTCAAGGGCGTCAAACACATATTCCTTAATGCCCGTAATAAATATGAGGACAGCGTCCTCCTGCCGCTCCCGCAGCTTCCCCGCCGCCTCAATGCCGTTCATGCCGCCCATCTGTATGTCAAGGAAAACAATGTCAAACCGCTTCTCCGATGCGAGAAGCTCCTCTCCCGTGGCACAGGCTTCTATGCTGTTCCCCGGTTTCTGTTCTTCAATCATGGCGCAGATATGCTCCCGGATTGCTTTTTCATCATCCACAACTGCTATATCCAATATCCATCACCTCAAATTCTGCAAAGACTTTCACCTTTTATATCGGCAGAAAATTTCCGTTTTTCGGGCGGAGGGAACGAAACGACCACTTTTCGGGAACGAAAGGCAGAATCGTATTGCAAAAATCCCAAATCACCCCTAAAGTTTTTCGCCTTTCATCCGATAGGGTCATCTGCATATTACCTCTAACCTTCCCGAATTCCAAGCAGATAATCCAGCGGAAACGGCAGACCGCCGCTTATGAGGTGAATCTCCCCATAGCGGCGGCTTTTTTTCTTTGCCATCGTCCGGCAGATAATAAAAAGTGTAGTTGTTTGTCACCCCCGAAAGGAGCTGTATCTGTTAATTTCTATATGCCCTTTCGTCCATACGTTCAAAATGAATTTGCTCTTTGTTGATAGTGATTGTTATATGGTCAGTGGTATATATGGCTGCAATCTCTTCCAGTTTTTTTGCTATATCATTTTCGTTCATTTTCAATGCGCTTTCAACATCCATATCGCCCCAAAATGTTTGTACCGCATTTATCATATTTTCAATTTGACGGTCACGTTCACCGACTGTGACTGTTTCTGTTTCTGAAATGCGGTAAGAAAATTGATAGTATAAACTGCATCTTGCCACATCAAGGCTTCCACTGGTGATTTTTTCCGGCAGATATTCACCGTAGTAAGGATTCAATTCTGTTTCGGCGTAGCTGCTCTGAATCGCTTTGCCATTCTCCATGCCGGATAAAAATACCGTCAACTTCACAAAAGAAAGTTCCTCGGCGGTTAAAGTAACGGAAAAGTCATTGAATTTAGTATCTTCATCAATTCTTTCCATTCTTTCACGATTTTCATTCGCCCACGCCAATAAAGAAGTGTTAAAATCCTTAATTGGCGTATTCTGATAATCAGGCGTTTTCAAAGTAAGCAGAGAACGATAATCTTCTTCCGTTCCATTGGAATACTCGCGTGTTTCCTGTTCGCTCCCCTCCTGCGATTGACTGTTTTCTTTGTCTATGCCCTGTATTGGAGCTGGAAAGTATGCGTATTCAATGGAGATTTCCATTTTTTCTGTTTCTAATTGTTTAATTAGATTATCCGTATCACTTTGAATGTCAGCCAATATGGAATTAGTATTCTGCAATTCCTCAACTGTCTTATCGCCTAATATATCCTGCATACCCTTTATTACATTTAAGCGGGTAGCATTGTATTCCCGGATAGTAAGTGTGTCTGCGTCTAAAATAGTTAAAGAAAATGAATATTCCAACCTTGTGTTATCTGCTGTATTAGAAGTCCTCACTTCCTCACTGAAATTTTGGGTTTCCCATTCATCTCCTGCAAGTGGCAGCACATAAAACAAGAATGAAGCTGTTCCGTCGGTATCTTTCACCCCATAGAGAATTTGGCTTTTCCAAAACCTTTCCAACAAATCTCTGTATTCTGCCGTATCTGTCAACTTTGCAATATGGTTTCGATAATCTGAAACAGTCATATCCTCATAACCGTCTAATTGCAGAGCCAACAATTTTTGGTATTCCTCTTTACTAAAGGAATTGTCCGGCATTTCCCCCGGTTCCGAAGTAGTGATAGGGGAATTGGTGGTCGATACGTTGCTTTGTTCCGGCGAACTGCTTCGCCTTGCACACCCCGTAAACACACTCATAGTAAAAAGGGTGGCGAGAATGATTGTTAAATATTTCTTCATAGTAGAAGCTCCTTTCTGTTACCCTTTCCGGGTACAGTTAAAGAATACTGTCCTAACTTGAATCTATTTTGAATTGAATATGTTTTTTATGTGGAGAAACGCAAACTTGCGTTAGAAAAGGCGGCAAGCTGAAAAAGCTCGTCGCCTTTGAGATATTACCTAAAACTGTGTTGAAACAATGACGCCTTGCAAGGTATTAGTAACTTCAATTTTTGCTTCATGCAAGTTAAGAATGGTTTTTACAATATACAGTCCTAAACCTGTGCCGCCAGTTTGCCGGTTTCGCGATTGGTCTATCCTATAAAAAGGTTCAAACAGTTTGGAAATGGCTTCGTCGGGGATATGTGCGCCTGTATTCTCAATCGTCAAATTAACTTTTTCATTTTCTTCCCATAACTTCACGATTATTTGATTTCCGGCTTCCGAATACGCCGCCGCATTTCCCAAAAGATTATCCAATGCTTTTTGTAGCAGTTGCATATCGCCTAATATATAAACTTCCGGGGATATGGATTGTTCAACCGTCAAATCCTTTTGCATAAATAAATCTTCAAATGCTGTAAGGCGGTCATTTATGAGATTGCTAAGATTAAGATTGCTTTTTTTGCAAGTATAACCCGGAGTATCTAATCTGGATATTGTTAAAAGCTCCTGTACCATTTTCCCTAAAGTGTCTGTAATTTCCAAGGATTGAGCAAGATATGTTTCCCGGTCTTTATAGCGTCCCACTTGATAAAGCATACCTTGAAGCTGCCCTTTAATAATAGTAATAGGTGTTTTTAATTCATGGGAAGCTGCCGCAAAAAACTCTACCCGTTGTTTTTCAAGCCGTCTTTCCATGTCAATATCAGCTTGTAACTTTTGATTGGCTTCCTGCAAATCTGAAAAAGCAGCCGCCAGTTTCTTTGATAAGTCATTTAAGCTATGAGAAAGCACCCCTATTTCGTCTGTACGGTTAGTAGGGCATAAACCGCTAAAATTCATATCAGCCATTTGCTTTGATAATTTGCTTATCTTTTTAATTGGCTTTGTCATATACCAAGTATAGAAAAAAGCTGCGATTACAGATACCAATAAAATAGTAACACTCAATATAGGCAGCGTTTTTTGAAGTGCTAAAACCACTTGACTTTCTTTATTAGTGTTTTTAGCAAGCAATAAAATATATGTTTCTGTGCTGTCTGCAAACGATATTTCATATTCTCCTGTCGTATCTGTGCTTTTATAATCATCAATTTTATTTCCAGTAAATTTATTTATGTCCGGCAGGGCTATTTCTTTGCCAGAGTTTTGGAATAGGTGAAAAGCAAACTCATTATCATACTGCCTTGTAAGAATATCATTATACCCTTGAATAAAATATTGTACTTCCTCTTTAGGAATATGAGATAATTCCTCTGATAGCATATCAGCCAATTCTTCCACTTCCGCTAAATCATGTGAATAAATATATGGGGCAAAGTGGGATATACACAAATATGTTACAGAGCAACAAACCACCATAAGTATTAATGTAATCAAAAAAACTTTGATCGACAATTTACTTTTAATCTTCTTTATCAATTCTATATCCCACCCCTCTAATCGTTTCTATGTAGTCAGCAGCACCAAGTTTTTTCCGTAAGTTCTTTATGTGTGTGTCAACAATACGTTCTTCTCCGAAAAACTCATACTTCCAAAGTGTTTGTAACAGGTTTTGCCGCGTTAAAATTCTGTCCTTGTGTATCAGCAGTTCCCGCAGTATTTCAAACTCGCGGGGCGTGAGGTCAATGCTTTTTTCCCCTATATATACCTTGTACCCCTCTAAATCCAGTGTTAAATCCTTATAGCTCATGGTCTGCGGAATATCATTCTGCTTTGCAGAGCGGCGTAGAACAGCGGCGATTTTCCGCAACAGTACAGGCATAGAAAACGGCTTTGTGATATAGTCGTCAGCTTGCAAGTCCAAGCCTTTAAGCTGGTTCTCCTCATCGTCTAACGCCGTAAGCATGATAATAGGCACATCTGATTTTTGCCGGATAACCTCGCAAACACCAAAACCGTCAATTTTGGGAAGCATAATATCAAGCAGTATCAAATCAAAGCTCTGTTCGGAATACTTCGCAAGGGCTTCTACACCGTCAGTCACCAGTACAACGCTATATCCCGCCTCCTGTATAAAATCATGCAGCAATGCCTGTATGGATAAATCATCCTCAACAATTAAAATTTTACTCATAGCGCACCTCCTAACCATGATTGTAACAGGGTAATTTGAATCTATTGTGTAGATTTGATTTTTTTATATTTTTTTGCCATATGTCACTCCATCTCCCTGAACGTGCCAGCCATTCCTCCCACAAGGCTCCACTGGCGCTGCATATAGGATTTCAGATTTTCCGTGCTTTGCTTATAAACCTCATAAACTATCTGCGGTTCATCAAAATTCTTCATGATTGCAGAAGCGGCGCAATACCCGCTCTCCATCCCTACCGATATGCCCTCCCCCATAGGGTTCAGAAACCCGGCGATTTCCCCGGCAAAAAGGATACGCCCCACACCATAGTCCACACGGCATCCCGGACGGATATGCGGCATCAGCCACTTCTCACCTTTGGTCTGCCTGCTGATACGCAGGTGGTGCTTTTCTTCCATATAGGCTATGAAGCGTCCATAATAATGGCTGATCTTTTCCGTATCTTTCACGGATACCCCAAGCACCAGCAGGTCATCCTTCACGTTGAACCATGCGTCATACTCCGACAGCTCCGGCTGCAGGTACGCATAGAAATAATGCGGGTCTAAATCTATGCCGCCCTCGTTGAATGTCTGGTAGGTGGTTATGTATCCGGGAACCTCCCCGGTAATCTTCCGTTTCAACATCCCCACAACGCCCTCGCAGTCTAAGACATACCTTGCGCTTTCCGTATAATTATTTTCCCCACGCAGGCTGACTTCCACAAAGCCGTCACGCTCCATGCAGGAGAGCGCCGCAACGCCATCCCTGACCTCTGCGCCGCTTTTTCCTGCCTTCCCTGCAAGCCATCCGTCAAAATGGCTGCGCCATACATTCAGCCCTTCCTGCTCAAAACGGTATTCCTTCCCTTTGTCATCCGTGAAGATCATGCCCCTGTTCTCTGTCGGGGTACACATGGCAGACTCCGGCACATCCTCCCCGAAATATGTCCTCATAAGCTCCATTGATTTCTTTATCAGAACGCCGGAACAGGATTTATACCTCGGCAACTTGAATTTCTCCACCAGAAGAACTTTATGGCCTTTTTCCGCTAAAGCCTTGGCCGCTGTGCATCCTGCAGGCCCGGCTCCGACCACTATCACATCATACATCCGCATATCTTCCTTTCCGCTGTTTCCTATTACTTCGGCAGAATACCGTTTCCTCTAAAGTAAAAATACCCTCTGAATTGTACCATAGAAATTTTCGGTTTAATACCCAATAGCACGAAACGACTATTTTCCGGGAATGAAAAGCATAAATTTACCAAAAGAAAACCTTTCTTTGGTCGATCTATTACTCGTTCCATAGCTTTGTGCGGTTTGAATAACTCCATCAACCAACGAATAAAATTCGACAATATCGCCAAATTTCAACAGCATTTGCATACAAACACGCAAAACTTTTAAACTATCACGCAAAACCCTATACTTTCACGCAAAACTCATACTATCACGCAAAAGTCGGCAGTTTTGCGTGATAGTATAAATCGCCACACTCACAGCCCTATCCAAAACGCAAAAAAGAGGAGCCCACCAGCCACTCCGGTGAACCCCTCTACGCTCAAAATCCCTTGATTTTGCGCCATTCTTCTATACTTTTGCCTGCGAGTACGAAAATTCCTATGGCATCAATTATTGATAGCCGCCTGTGCCGCTGTTATACTTTGATGACTTTTACCCCTCTTTACCCCATTTACCCCACCCAATTCGACATTCGACAAACGGGATTCGACAAAATCCCCTTGCTTTTATGCGGAATACGCTATAAAATGATTTCAGCGGAACACTCCGCAGCGTTTGACAGATGCGGGGGAATCTGTTACAATGAAAATACAAAAGGGAATACTGCCGATAGACGGTCAGTTCCGAAAGTTAGTTACAAAAACAGTAACCGCGTTCCTCGACCAAAGGGCGGTTACTTTTTTGTGTGATTTATGTAAGCAATCAGGATTGATACGATGATCCCAAGAATCATCAGAACAACCGTCAACAGTTCATAGTCACTCATCAAGCATCCCCCCCTTTCCCGGTTTTACCCGTAGTCAGAGGGGCAGTCCCCTCTGCGTTTGCATCGGAAAACTGACCGCCTATCCCGTTATGGCAGTACCCCATATGGATATATTATCAGAAAATGTCGGACGCTACAAGATGGTTTTCCGGCTTTTTTCTTTTTCCGCTTGCAATCCCGCCAAAACAGAGGTAAGCTACGACACCACGGAAGGAGGGATTGGATTGGAAAAAGATTCTGCATTGTACCAGCTCATGGACACACGCATGCACAGCGTCATGAACGGTATCGTGAGCAGTGACGGGGAATACCAGGCGATTCTCCGAAAGTCGGACATATACTCCGGCGAACTGGACAGGATGGACTTGTCAAAAGAAATCCGGCTGCTGATTGACCGCTACGTCAGCGAGCAGAACGCTCTCGGCTCCCGGTTTGGGATGCTCGCCTACCTGCTGGGATTTTCCGACTGCAAGGCCATGTTTTTAGGGAAATGCCTGCCGACAGAAGCAAAAGTGCATAGGCGTAGACATCCGCAGACCACTTGGCAAGCTCGTCCGCCACTTTCAGGACTTCCGCGATCTCCTCATCCGATAGTAGCGGCGGTGCTTTGAATTCCATCTGCGCCAGTCTTAAATATTCCTCCGCCCTCGCCCTGCAGGTGTTCTTCGCCTTGCAGAACCGGCACCAGTCGCCGGAATGGAACTCGCCCTCGCCCTTGATGGCAAGCACGGCCTTTGGCTTTAACTCCATCTCCACCCATTCCATCAGGTCCTTTACGGAAACCTCCCATGTGCTGACGGATTCCAGCCTCGGCTGGTAGATGGTCATGCGGATGGTTTCAATGTCATAGAGGGCATCGAACAGTTCCAATGCGCCAAGCCCGTACAACATCATCTGCGGGTTCCACTCTGCATCCACCGCCACACCCTTCCCGTACTTTAAATCAATGACGGTCAGAACTTTGTCAGCCACGATCAGTAAATCCCCGGTGCTGAACCCCTCCGGCACATAGGCGGAATAGTCCAGCCGCTGCTCGATCAAAACAATAGGGTCTTTGCATTCCTGCCTTGCAAGCTCCACCTGCTCCATCGCAAAGGCCACATACCCGTCCGTGCATTCCTCCATCTCGTCACAGTGGTAATCCGACACCGGGCGCTTGGAGCGCCTTTTTAATGCCTTTTTCAGCTTATGCTCCGCAAGGGCGTGGGCGGCGGTTCCTTCCTCGGCATAGACGCTGCCGCCCGGTTCATCCCTGAACTGCTCCTCCAATCGCGCGGAAGGCGTGCAGGAGAGCCACCGCTTTGAGGAGGATGCGGAAAGAAG
>RAYR01000043.1 GCA_003612405.1 bacterium 0.1xD8-71 | reverse complement strand
ACCTGCGCTTCCTGCATCAGCGCCGGGTAGTCCTCCGGCTTCACCGCCGAGAGCTTCGCCGCGCCGTACTTCTGCAAAAGTTCCCTGATCTCCTTCGACTTCCCCTCCTGTGTTTTCTGCGCCATCAGCGCACGGATGCCCTCCAACGTGGCAGGATTCTCCTGCTGTGCCTCTGCTTTTTCCGGCTGTGCCTTTGCCGTATCCTGCTTCTGCGCTTTTTCCGTGGCTGACGGCTGTGCTTTCACAGCTTTCTCCTTCGTGCCTCCCTCCGCTTTGGCAAGGCCGCGCAGACCTTCCGCAACGATGGAGAAACCTTCCGCGATCTTCAATAATTCACTTCCCATTTACATTCCCTCCGTTTCCTTGAATATGATTGTCTTTCCCTGTTCCGTGGCGGATGCGATCTCCGCCGCCATCCCTTCGGTGGCTTCCCCGAACACCCACACCTCGTCACAGAGGGCGAGCAGCTCCATCCCCATAGCGATTCCCAGCCGCCTCTCTTCCTCTATCCCCTCATTTAAGAACTGAGGGAATAAAAGGTGCGGCGCGATGGGCAGATACCCTTCCTCACACGCCATGCGGCTGTAGGCAGCCGCTTTCCTCGCATTCCCTTCCATGTCGCCGCAGAAGGGGCTGCAGATAAAAACCTTCTTACGCATCAGCGCCTCCATCCTTTCTTCATTTTCCTGTCATGCGCCGCTTTCGCAGCTTCATAGGCTTCCACTTCCTTCTCGATCTGCATCAGCTTGGCGGCGAGGCTTTTCGCCACGATGCTGATCGCCTGCAAGATACCGATAAGCTCCTGTGACTTTTCCATAGACTCCATTCCTCCTTTCCTGCCGTTTTGGAAGGCACCTGAAATTTACCCTCCTACCTTTCGTAATGACACTTTTTTGAAAACAGGCAATGAAAAATGGAACTTTTTTGAAAACCGTTCGACAAACGTATCTTTTCCTGTCGAACAAGGTAAGAACTACACATCAAACCCCCGTTCCCGGAAAAAATGGCGCAGTTTCTCCATAACCTTGTTTTTGCGGAAATCAAGCGTCCGCCTGTTCCCGCCTTTTACCCGTGCATATTCATAGACGCTCATATCCTCCCCGAACACCTTCATGGCAAGCTCCCTCTCTTCTGGCAGGAGGGAATCCATCGCATCCGCAAGCACGCCGAG
>RAYR01000042.1 GCA_003612405.1 bacterium 0.1xD8-71 | reverse complement strand
ATAATCATTAGCCTCCTTGAAAAAATCTATTGTTTTTTTCAAGTATGGACTAAAAACGGTTTTAGGAAAAGGCGGGGATTTTTGACGTTTACTAAGATTTGACGTTTACTAACTTTCCATACCGTGATAGAAATATAGTCTATTGTCACACATTTTCCTTCACAATCAAAGTAAGCACTATCTGCCGTTTACGATTTGACGCTTACTCATATTCATTCCATTCCCTTCTCCTTCTGCACATGAAGAAAGGCACCAGTTTTTACACCGATACCTCACGCCAAAACTCCATTAATTCTCTTTTTCTCCCGTAACCGCTCTAACACGGCTTTCAGCATCCTTGGAATGAGTATACCCGTCCGAGCAACATTTTCCAAAATCAAGATACCTTCATTGGAAAGGTAAAAGAAGATGAACATCATCCACAAGACGCTACCCCTCCCGGATAACATGAGCATCTATGATAGCCCACTACATAATCACCTTCTTAAAAATGCCCTTGAAGCCACCTCTCAAGACAGTTTTTTATACACTGTAGCCACCATCGACTCGGTTGTATAGTCCACAATGACGAATACCACCAGCACACCGCTAAACGCATACTGCACCGCCTCAATAACATCTTTCATTCTAATCTCCATAAGAGTCAAATCTCACAAATATGCTACCCATCCAAGACATGTGACTTGCCCCTACATCAGCACTAACACAGCTTCCCATAACTACTGCGATGACTGGCTTTCTAGAAAACAGAATGGAATCAGCTTTGCTGTAGCACGAATTAATACGAACTGCAATGTAATGTTAGGATTAATTTCGTGAATTATTATCGCGAATATTTATGATTTCTATTAGCTAAGGTAAGTTTCTTTTCTTACCACAACTTAATTATATATTTCCTTGTTATGCTATTGAAAAAATGATTTATAAATATTTAGAAACATTTCTTGTACAAATTTTTGAATTTCTGCTTTGTAGCTACAATATTCTATTATTTCTTTTTTTTGAATATCATAGCCCTCTACAAGTCTTTCTAACACACTTATTATATATTTAGTATCTTTAGACATATTACATAAATCATATTCTTTATTTAATTTGTCATATCTCTTTAATTTACTCATATAATTTGTAATTTTAAGAAGATATTTAGCCTTCGGATGGGCATTATTAATATCCCTATATTCCCACTCTTTCTGAGTAAAGTCAAGTTTAAATTTAGAAAATGATAAAAAAGGGGGAAGCAATAATTCCTCTTGATATTGAAAAAGATTCACTCCCAACACATCATTTAAAATAACAAATGGCACGGAAGTAGGTATATCAAATTCAAGTAATAAAATACCATTCTTTTTCAAAAAATAATCTTCACTTTCGTCTTTTAAAGAGCATGATGTAATGGCATACAAATAATCGTTATTGAACATTTCCATAGATTGTACACGATCTTTTCTAAAAGCATGAATAATACCGTGTTTCTTATTAGAACACGAATATTTACACATTAAATTAAATATGTTTTTATAAACTACGAGCAATTCCTCTATATTGTTTAATAAATAAAGCGGAACTTTTTTGTTTTCATGACAAATTCTTACTTTTTCATTTTCTATACCAGGATATAATAGCATGTTCAAAATATGGTATGCACCTTTTGTCTGATAAAATTGTGAATTATACTTATTATATTCCTCAATATTATTAATTATATAATGAGAGATATCTCCTTGATAAAACCGTAGACTATTTATTTCCTGCGATGTTATTATTTTATTCACAATCTAATATACCCCAAACTAATTATTATCATCTGCTAAAACAATTCGCTCTAATTTAAATATTACAGGTCTCAAGCCTTCATCACAACACGAATACATAGAATTAGGGTTTTTTAACACAGGTTGAGGCTGCGCACCAAACAATATGAGTGCAACATCTCTTTCTATATCCCCCCACGCCCAAGAGCAAAATTTCTCCGGTATCTCATCTATACTTTTTACAATTATTTCCTGACCTTCTTTAAAAAATGGACATGGACCAAATTCTCCTTCTATGTCCATATTAACATCTTTAACTAGCTCAGGATAATATTCCGTTTTTACAACTGTAATTTTTACGGCAAACATTTCATTATTCCTTTCCAATAAATAAATTTTTTTCATTGTACATTTCTTTGATAATTGACCAATTTTCCATTGCATCAATACCCTTTTCAAATTTATACGATGATATTGCATATCCTATTGCGTAAGATAATTCTTTTGATTTCTCATCTGTCAATGCATTTCGTGTAAGTGTTGGAAAAACATCATCAGTTTTTATATTTATCACTGCGCCAGCAAAAGTATATCGAAAATTTATTATAGGCAAATTAATATGCATTGATGGCAAATGAACATCTCTTAAATATACCTTGTCATCTCGTTGTGCATCGCCACAAGCATCATTCATTTTCATAACATTCTGATATCTGGCACAAATTACATTTTTTTCGCAAAGTGCAACATTACCACCACTTACAATCAAATCAAGAACCCGATAATCACAATGATTAGGAAAATGATCAATATTGAATTTTTTGCAAAAACTGCTTACCTCAATATTAAGGCTATCACTTAACTTAGTTAGAAGTGAATAATTCCTTCTTGGATTTAAACTAACTGCGATATTTTCAAAATCAGCTTTAATAGTTGATGTACCTGGAAATATATAAAATAAACCCGCATCTAAAAAAGGAATTTCGCAATTTTTATCATAATCTAATGCTAATTGCTTAAGCAATTCTTCGTAAGTCACACTTTCAAACTCATCCTGTGAGTTAGCATAAAAAATATACGGCATTTTTTTATCAACTAAACTTATATATGCGTCTATGTTGGCAAGATATTTGCTAGTGTTATCCCACCCATCTACCTCTATTTTATTTAAATTAAGCTTTTTTTTATTACTGGCATCCTTATAAATAATGTTTATACCATCAAAAGCAAATGTCTCCACAATATACTGACATAATATGTCTATGCACTCATCTTTATTATTTATCTTTAAAACACTCTGCACTTCATCAAATTTTAAAATTACTTCCGTTCCATGCTCAATCGGTTGACAGTTATATGTAAGTGTGGCATAATTTGTATCTTTATTGAGTTCAATCATTATTGATTTATCAGATAAATATGACTGTGTATGTATCTCTATTTCAGATGAGAGCATAAATGCAGCAAAAAATCCCAAGCCAAAATGACCAATATGGTCTTTTTGGCAGCCTTCATAGAGATATTTAGATTCAAAATTATATATGGATTTACCTATACTAAGAAAATATTCCTTAACAACACGTTCCGTCATTCCTATACCATTATCATTTATCCTTAATGTGTTATTCTCTGAATCATACCTTATAATAATTTTAGGATCCCAATTACTATTATCCCCTCTTATTTCCCAAAAAGCTTTACAAGCATCGTATGAATTTTGTATAATTTCCCGGATTCCATACAATTTACTGGGATAAACTTCTTGTTCAAACAAAATATCTTTCATGGCAGAATAATCAATGGCAATCTTTTGTGTATCTATTTGAGGATGTAAAGCTGAATGAATTTTATTTGATTTGCACGTAATATCTAGCAATAGATTAATACTATATTCTTTATTAGCCTTATCCAAAAGAGTTTTAACATCTTGCATCTCCCGTTTAAGATCAGCAACATATTCACTAATCATATTACTTATTTTTGCTTCAGCCTTATAATCAATTTTTATGGGATATGTAACTGTAAGTTCTATTCGTTTACAACAATTTCCACAGTTAAAATCTTTATTTTTCAAACATTGTTTATTGTTTGCCCCATATTTACAAATTTTTATTTTTTCCGAATCACCTACTATCTCATTAAATAGAAAATAAATCTCACTGTTGGATTCAATATAATGAGTCGCTTTATAAACTGGAGTTGCCCGAACTACATCAATATCCAGTAAATCTCCTAATCTTAATAAGCACGCAATAAACATAGCCTGCGGATTGTCCTTAAATACCTTCTCAATATACTCCACTGATTCTGTATGTGATTTACAAATTTCACCTACTATCTGAACCAAATTCCATTTATCTATTTCACTATTATCACCATACACCTTAAATATATCTTTAAAATCTTCTTTTTCTATAAGGTTGTTGATTTTAATTTTAGCAAATTCACCATGCTTAATTCTAATTATTTCACTAACTTTTTTCTTATCCTCTACATTTATCCCTGGCAACAAAGTCTTAATCTGTTCATCAGACCAAGCCATTCCTATATCATGTAACAATGCAACATAAATTATTAACATTAAATCTTCTTCAGTCACTTTTTTCGGATTATCCAATAAGTCATACATATAATTAAGCACATTTATAGTATGTGCCCAATCATGCTTTGTATAACTTTCAAAAGAAATTATTAATTTGGGATATTCCTCTACAAGATAATCCTCTAACAATTGTAATTTTTCAACATAAATATTAGTTCTTTTAGTTTTACGGCTAACTAACTCACTATATGCTTTTGAATTCTCAATGTACTTCATTAATAATACCGCCCTTTAACAGTCTCTCTAAAATCATTGTATGCAAAAGAATTTGAACTTGAACCCGTTGATCCTCACTCACCACCCTAAATTCTGTGTCAATAGGCTTACCTAAAACTTTACCTTTGTATATTAATAAAATTGCGGGAAATCGATCTATTCCAAAAAGCTTTCTTACCCTTTTAAATGTGTCAATTTCCGAAGAACCAATAACATATTTTCTGTACTCCCCTATGCACGCAAACTGATTTTTTATATAATTTACTTCAATAGCCTGAAATGGACACATCACAAGATTTTCATCTACGAACTCCAAAATATTCACTTCATCATTTTGTGTACTCCTTATATATTCATCAACTAACGATATGTCATTAATGGAATACTCTTGTTTATTAATTAAGTCACACCCAAATCTCTCCACTGTAAAGTTTAACTTATTTCTTGGATCATCATCAAATTCTTTCAAAAATTCCAATTCTTTGTATAAACTCGACACTATACGGAACAATCCACACTTTTCCATACAGTTAGCACAACCAATACAATTATCTTTATTTATATCAATTTTACCTTCTTCATTTATATATATAGCTGTTGGATGCCCATATTTCCGTCCACTTTCTTCACATGCAAGCATTGATGGACATCGCTCAAAATTATCACAAATTTGTTTATGTAAAATAGCATATTCCCCTGTTTTTTCATTAGCCATACTAAAACTCCTTAAGATAGTATCTTTTTTATTTTTTCAATGCTTCCTTCATATCTTTTATAAATTCTGCTCTTTCTATATAATTCCCATTTTCAACACTTCCTTCTTTTCGTGCTAAAATGACTCCATTTTTAAAAACTAACAGTGATGGACATACCTTTATATTATTTCTTTTGGCAAATGAATCATACAACTCATCTCCGTTTACAACCTTATAGTATTCATAATCTTCAAAACCGAATATCTCAGTAATAGGAACACTATTTATCAAACATGGTGTATCATCACTATCAATAACCTCAATAATTATTAGTGGGAATTCTTTTTTAATTGCTTCTTCTGCCTCTTGTATACTTATGAGCGTTGTCTCATTAACAGGAGATGCGCCATATCGTTCTACCATAAGATCTTTAATTGTTCTAGGATCATTTTCATAATCTTTTGCAATTACACGTTCCTCTATGGCATTATGCGCCACCCTTATCGCCCCCGCTGGACATTCCATTACGCATCTTCCACATGATATACATTTTGTATTATCTATTATCACAGATTTTTTACTTTCATCCCAACTTAAGGCTTCCGTTGGACATACTGCTACTCCTGAGCATTCCTGAGCATTATCACAAATTTTGAAATTAATAAAAACTGACATATTATTCTCCTCCTTTTATTTTTTTTATTGATTCAATCAAATTATCTAAAAAATATTCAATATCCCTCTCCTCTGTGTAGCTTGATAAGCTAATACGAATCGCTCCGTTTTCATATACTGCACTTCTCATAGCCTTAAGCACATGAGATTGTTTGGGATTTATAGTATTACATGCTGCTCCATTTGAAACATAAATTCCACGACTTTCTAGTAATAATGATAACTTAACTGCATCTATGCCTATGAAACCAATATTAGCTGTATTTGCTACTCTTTTCGCATTTCTTCCATTAATAATTACATTATCTACGCTCCCTTCCAAAACTCTTTCTATTTTATTGCGATACAATTCTTGACGCTTAATATTGTCCATAAACATAACAGAATATGCCTCTTCTACTGCTTTACCCAAGGCAACTATATATGCCACATTTTCTGTTCCTCCACGTTTTCCACCTTCTTGTTGTCCATAAACTAAGGGTTCCAAATACTGTTTTTTATTTACATATAAAGCTCCTATCCCCTTAGGTGCATGTACCTTATGCCCGCTTATTGATAAATAGTCTACACCCAAATCATTTACATTTATTTGCAATTTACCAAATGCTTGAACCGCGTCACAGTGTAACGGAATATGATATTGGTGCAGAATATCAGCAAGCCTTTTAATATCATTAATAACTCCTGTTTCATTATTGACAAACATTACAGTAGCAAAACACACATTCTCCCACGGGACTGGAGCCGCCAAAAAGGAATCTATATCAATGTCTCCCTTGCTGCTAACAGGAATATTAATTATCTTAAATCCTTTTTTCTTTAACACCTCTAAATAATTTAATATAGACTCGTGTTCAATAGCTGTAGAAAGTATAATTTGTTTATTCTTTTCATCAGCATTATTTAAGCAACTTTTAATTGCCCAACTATTACTTTCCGAACCACAACTAGTAAAATATATCTCATTGGGACTGCAAACTATTGCTTTGGCAATCTGCATCCGTGCAGTATCTATTGCAAGTCGATTATTTCTTCCTAATTGACTATTACTATTTGGATTCGCATATCCTAATTCTAAATATGGTCTCATCTCATTTAATACGTTTTGAGAAATCTTAGTTGTTGCATTATTGTCTAAATAAACAAATCTATTAATTTTTAAATTATCTTCGTTTGATGGATGTGAGTAATAACTTTTTCCCATTACTTCTTTATAAAATTTAAAAATATCTTTTTTATTACCGCCACAACCTCCCAAAACATCAAACTGGTACTCTTCTGACTTCTTGCAGAATTCTTCATAACGCTCTGCTCGAGCACTGATTACCTTCCTTGTGATATCATCAACTGATAATAATTCACTAATATTATTGCATACAACATCCCGTTGAGGATCCTCAAGCCAAAAAGAATGACATGATAATCCCGTTCTATGATCTATGACAATCTCATTATTGTATGTGATACAAAATCCCGATAGCACCGCTGGACAAAATGGCACTTTATAATCCTCTCCCAAAATTTTGTTAATTTCTGTCTTTAGCTCACCGAGAACTTTATCCTCCAATACGAGTTCATCAAAAACATCTTTAGCCGAACCTGCATATTCTAACTGCGCTACCAAAGGAAAAATATTATGGTCATTACACCATTGTACTAAATCCGGAATCTCAACCAAATTATTTTTCGTTGGAACAATTGATGCTGCAATATTTGTTGTTTTCCCATCACATTGAACAAGTTCCAGCATTCTTTCAATATTGTTTAAATGTTGTCTTAAATTCGTAGGGTGATATAGCTGTTCAATTACTCTTGGCAAAAATGAATCAAATTTAAATAAACAATATAAAATACCCTTTTGTATGTATTCTATAAACTCATTTGATAAATTTGACAAATTGGTAAATATACTACACTTTGCGTTATTCTTTTCACATCTTTCTAAAATCCGCAACAATTGTTCTCCATTTGTACTATAAGTTGGTTCACCTATACCACAAATATAAACCCACTTAAACTGCCCTGTATCTAATAACGCACAAATCTTATTAATATCTATTTTGGCTTTTTTATTTCTATAGGGTGTCTCACAATAAATACAATTATATGGACATTCACCACCCAGTTCAATATCTAAGCACGAAAAAACGCCTTTATATGCTTCTTGAGTAAGTATTGTTAATACTTCCTTTGACCACGGTTTGTATTCAACCATTTTTCCCTCCATAATTTAATAACTTATGCAGTTTTTCTTTGAAGTAAAACTATTTTTCTATGTCTATTTATTATTATAGTTTTCTTTACAATAAATATCAATGAAATCTTTTAATATATAGTCCTCTTTTTTACATTTTTTTCAATTAATGCACCGTTTCTCAATTAACTACACTCTTTGCTTTAAGGAATTTCCTTCCACTGCGTTGTTTCCAGTCAATGATGCCACCGCCTCCGCCAGTATCCGCACACAGGAATAGACCGCCGTGGTCTGCATGGCGGTACGCTCATTCACGTTCTTTCCGCTGGTGCTTCTCCCAAAGAAAAAGGAATAAGCCTGGCCGCCGTAGCTGTCCTTTGGCTTATCCCTCGCACCCCTCATTCCAAAAATGGATGGTAGTTTCATAGGCACCTCCTAAAAATGGGCAAAAAGAAAGCACCTCCGAAGAGATGCTACTCAAGCCTCCAACAAAACACGCTTTTAATATGTGTTGATTTTCTCTAAAAGTTCATCAGTAGTGATAGCTCTGCCAGAAGGAGTTGCATTCATCAAATCCCTGAGTTCCTTATCATCTGATACAAGCGTACATCCATAGTGAACCGCCGCTTCCGCAATTATTGCATCATGGCTGTACTCAAACGGTCTGTTACTTTCATGCTTATTCTTACTTGCAATTTTCTCAAATAACTGCCCTTCCACACTATCAGAATCATAAAAACGGTTCGTTCCATCTACCCTGCTATGATTTAGCATACACGTTGCTATTTCAGGGAGTAATTTCACATCAAGTTCCTTATCAAGTTGTCTAAATTTCTGTATCATTTCCGAAGGCATCGGTTTTTTAATAATCGGAACACACTCTTTGTTATATGTCTTTGCCCCTTCGCCAGAAAGTTCCAAATCTTGAATCGCTGTTGAATAATAGCAAAATCCAAGAGAAACTGATTTCTTTGCAGCATCTAACTTTTCAGATGATGCCACAATATGGTTATATGCCGATGTATCAAGCATATAATTATTTACATTTTTTCTATCTGGTTCAGAATATTGTTTTTTCATTACGGCCTCCCCATATACTAAAATTTACATTTAGTCAGTATATCATAAATTCCACCATTCTAAAAGGACAAAATCCCCCTCTCATCATACACGCTGCCCGTGCTTCCCTCATTCCTGATCGCCCGGTCTAATCCCATTATGGTGGCAACAGCGCCGTCTATCTTCTCCGTGGACTTCTCCTTGTCCGGCTTGATGTTCCCTGCCGGGTCCGTGCGGACGAAGATGTTATCCATCATCCACCTAAGAACCGGATGCCCGCCGTGAGCGATGTTCTTCTCCAGCACCAGCTCCATCAGCCGCTTTGTGGGCGGCGACATATCCTTAAAGCCCTGCCCGAAGGGAACGACTGTAAAGCCAAGCCCCTCAAGGTTCTGCACCATCTGCACAGCGCCCCACCTGTCAAATGCTATTTCTTTAATGTGAAATTTCTTCCCTAAGTCATCAATGAAATTTTCAATAAAACCATAGTGAATCACATTCCCTTCCGTGGTCTGCAAATATCCCTGCCGCTCCCACACGTCATAAGGCACATGGTCTCGCCGCACCCGCAGACGCATATTCTCTTCCGGTATCCAGAAGTACGGCAGGAGGATGTACTTCTCCGTGTCATTTCTCGGAGGGAATACCAGGACAAAGGCGGTGATGTCAATGGAACTGGATAAATCCAGACCGCCGTAGCACTCCCGCCCCAGCACTTCCCGCTCGTCCACGGGGAAGGCGCAGGCATCCCATTTCTCCATCTGCATCCACCGCGTGGACTGCTTCACCCACTGGTTTAATCTTAGCTGCCGGAAGATGTTTTCCTCTGCCGGATTGTCCTTTGCACTGAGGTACGCATTCCGCACTTTCTCAATGTCAATGGTATGCCCCAGCGAGGGGTTCGCTTTCCGCCACACCTCCTCCGATGACCAGTCCGCATCATCGGACGCGCCGTAAATGACGGGATAGAATGTGGGGTCTATCTTCCTCCCCTGCAGGATGTCCTCCGCCTTCTGGTGCTGCTCGAAACAGACGGAATGGCGGTCTGTGCCTGCGGTGGTGATGAGGAAGAACAGCGGCTGCGTCCTCGCATCGCCGGAGCCTTTGGTCATGACATCGAACAGTTCCCGGTTCGGCTGGCTGTGCAGCTCGTCAAAGATGACTGCGTGGACGTTCAGCCCGTGCTTGGTATATGCCTCCGCAGATAATACCTGGTAGAAACTGTTGGTCGGCTTATAGACCAGCCGCTTCACGGACATAACAGGCTTGATGCGCTTTTTCAGCGCAGGGCATTGCTCCACCATGTCCACCGCCACATCAAAGACGATGGATGCCTGCTGACGGTCAGAGGCGCATCCGTAGACCTCCGCGCCCCACTCATTATCGCCGCAGGTCATATATAACGCCACTCCCGCCGCCAGCTCCGATTTCCCGTTCTTTTTCGGAATCTCCACATAGGTGCCATCCACATCCCACAGCTTTTCCAAAATCTGCTCACGGGTAATGGTCTGGTTCTTATGTTCCAAAAGCAGGAGA
>RAYR01000041.1 GCA_003612405.1 bacterium 0.1xD8-71 | reverse complement strand
CATCCCAAGAATCCTGCATTGCAGGATTCTATCCTTGTTTTCAATCAGGATTGCGAACTTGTTTCGCAATTACCTATTTATTTTGATTAAATCCCTTTATCATTCAGAGCCGCCCATGCACCCTTGCAGTCCGCAGAAGCAAAGGTTTATGCGCCTCTGCGGAATACGGTGTAAGGATTATATCTGTATATCCAGCCCTTCCGCCGTGCCGGATTTCCCGGATACCATCGATGTGATACTCTCGTCTGCAAAAATCTCATCCAGTACATCTGACGGGATTGGCTGACCATGCGTCCATCCGGGTACTTTTTCTTTCACGGCACTGGCCACCTTTCTCCCAATGCTTATTTCTAACTGCTGTAATGTCCATGATGCGGCTACCCGGTCTTCCTTCTTTAATGTCTTATAATAATTGTTTTTTGCCTGTGCCATTTCTTCCCACTCCGCCTCATTATCGCCGGACATTCCATTGTATTTGTAAAATGCATCTTTCACGCTGTTGAAAACACGCTGCTTCATTTCATCAGATACTTTGATGATTTTCCTTGCATTGGGATTGTTGGTAACGCACATTCCCTCCACGCCGTAGGAATTTTTTCTATGTCCGGTAAGCTGGTCTTCAAGCGTATTCCTGCCGCCTGCACCGGAACTTCTGCCAAAAGCGTTATTCCCGTTCATCCTTGAAAAGAGCTGCCAGATTCCCTGGCTGTTATTTCCTATACGCATGATAAAATCCCTCCTTCTATATGGTCAAACATCTCGCTTTCAGCCTTTATCCATAAACGCATCAAACGCGCTTAGAATTTTCTGATACGATGCATAGCCCGCAAGATTGTGACATTCATACTGCATCTTCATCATTTCTTCCGCAATGGCATAGAAATTCTTCTTTTCAGCAAAAGCGGTAGAAAAACTTTCCGTCCCCTTTTCCGCCCCTGCCCCTATCCTTAACGCAGATATGCTGTCCAGTTTCTTTTCGTCCACCAAGTATGCCGCCAGTGCATCTATTTCCGTTCTTGTCGCACTTGCCGGGTCTACCTTTGCCGGATCAACCAACTGCTCATACCCCTGCCCGTCCGCCGCCCTGGTGACAACCCGCATGATTGGATTTTCAGCACTATACCCTTCTGCCTTATAAACTGTGACACAGCCGCCATCGGCCAATCCTCTTGAACACAGGCCGCCCATTACGAGAGTATGTACTCCGTTAAAGCTGTTCTGGAAACCGGGTGCCGTGTTTCTCGTTTTAGGGCTTTCCCTTTTTTGAACGGGCATATAAGCGCCATTGTTTATTCCGTTTACATTCATTGACATCTGCCTTTCCTCCTTCAAAAAATCTTACCTGCGGCCCCTCTGTCATTCGGAGCTGCCCATGCCCCCTTACGGTAAGTCCGGGCATATCCTGTTTTACTTCAAAATGCCCGCCGCCTCATATGCGGCAATCGAAACCGCCTTGCTCTGGTAAAACCTCCTGTCCACTTCCTGCGCCAGCATTTTGCGTTTCAATGCGCTTTCCTCCGCCAGCCTCTCATATTCTGCGTGCTTTGCTTCTCTTGCTTTGCGGGCTTCAACAAATTCTGATGACGAAACAGTAATTGTTCCGGGGCTGGTTACACGATACTTGGAGATTTCTCCGTTTTCATCCAATTCAATCAGATAGGAACAACCCGGAGTCGCCGGATATGTGGCTATAAAATTCTCAACGGTGGCCATCACCTTCTCTGCAAGTTCAGGATTGCCCTGCATTTTCTGTTCCAAAGCAGGAGGTACAATGACTGCTTTCTTTCCAGCCGTTGCACTCCACCTTGACTGCACTTCCGGACTGTTAGCTGACGGTTCCGCTCCAGAAGAAGCCCAATTCAGGATAGATTCATCCACACTATCTGAAAAGAACCGCTCAAACGGAAAATCATTTCTATCCCATGCTCCTTGTGATATCTTTGAACCGTCCATCACATGGTAGTACGCACCCGGAAACCTCGCCTGCCACATATCCTTGAAACTCATTCCCGCCGCAGTTCCTTTCTCCACCGCCTTTGCAGCCGCAAGCTCCGCAAAACTCATGCCCTCGCTCTTGCCTGCCGCCCCATTCTTCTGGTACTGCTCTGCCAGATAGTACCCTCCTAATTTACCTGTTACTCCAAAATCCATCTTCACTTCTCCTTTCATTTTTCATCATCACCGACAGGATGAACACCCTGCCATTTACCTTGAAATCCATTGTCCCATGATATTTCTCCGCCGTGCTTTTGATATTGGCAAGCCCTATCCCGTGGTTCTCCCTGTCTGCTTTTTCCGTCATGGGGAATTCCTCCTGCCGTCTCCGCACCAGTTGCCCGTCAAAGCTGTTCTCCACTTTCAGGAAAAACAGTTCCCTCTTTTGGAATGAACTGATACGGATAAAGGCTTCCGCATCCGGCTCCTTCGCTTTCAGTTTCCGGCACGCCTCCATTGCATTATCCAGTGCGTTTCCTAAAATAATGCCGATATCATAACTCTGGATGAACAGTTTTTCAGGGAACTGCAGCCCCTCCACATCCATCCGCAGGTCTGGCACTGTGCTGGTGATCTCATGGTATTTCATGTTCAGCAGGGTATCCACAACCGTGTTCCCCGTCTTGAACCGAAACTCCAGCCTATCCATAGTCTGGTTTAGTTCTTCCAGATAGGCTTGCAGTTCTTCCTCCTTTCCGGCCGCAAGCTGCATGATGAGGGAGATCGTATTCTTCATGTCATGCTTCATCCCCCTTATCCCAGAGTAAACACGTTCCATCTCCCCCATATGCTCCTGTAAGCTGCTGACCTGTTTTTCTAAAATAATCCGGCTGCTCTTTTCCCTGTTCCAGCAGATCATGTCCTGAAAGAGCTTTACCCCGGACACAATGGAAAGCAGTAACAGCAGCAGGATAACAGGCACTATGATTATTAGCGACGGGTATCTGTCATACAGCAGTTCCGGTACTCCATTCTCCGCCGTATCTATGGTAATACGCAACAATGTGCATACCATCAGCCCTGCCAGCCCCGGTGTAAGGATAAACAACAGTTCCGTCCTGTGGATGGCATAATCTTTTTCCCGGTAATCCTTTACAATCTTTCTCATAGTAAAATACAGCAATGCCGCCCCGATTACATACAACAAAATCTGGCTGCCTATAAGAGTAATGTTTACAACTATTTCATAGCATTCCAAGGATGGCATATATCCTTTTTCCCAACACCAATACCATAGAGAAAACAGATGATTTCCTAATTTAAAAAACATACATGCAATGAAAAAACTTATTTCGTTTGCCGCCATAAAGGTGACTGCAAGAAATAAGGTTATCTTCCCTATTACCCTATATAAAATCATTGCAATCGCAAATATAAAACACAAGATCACTGCCAGCCTTGCAAAAGTGCCGGGGCTTCCATAACCCCTTGGCAGGAAGATTCCCACTCCCAGCCGAAGAACCCCGTACAGTACTGTGGCTATCAGCCCGTTTATCCGCCGATCCCGCAGTCTTCCTTCCAAAAAGCTCCCAAAGAAATACTGCAGGCAGTACCCCTGGAACATGGCAGAAAAAATTTCTAACAGCCAACTTACCACTTCATACACAGGACACCCCTCCATTCTGCAAATACCACATATATGCCTTTACAAACTCATTGTGCTTCTTCCTTGTCAGGTAGACTTTGCCGCCGCTGGAAAGGAAAATGCTGTCATTGTCATACCTCACTATGTGCGCCATGTTTACCAGATACCCCCTGTGGCAGCGGTAAAAGCCGCCCCCAAGCTGTCCTTCCAGTTCCTCCATCGTGGCATACGCCTCTATGATCTCCTCCATGTCCGTGGTATGGATTTCCACTTTCTTCCCCCTGTTTTCAATATACAGGATGCTGCTTAAGTTAAGCGTATACCCCTGATTCCTCGTCCGGATGAATATCTGCTGTTCCTTCTGCCCCTTCCTTCTCCCCGCCTCGTCCACCGCCCTTTCAAGCACCTCCATGAATTTCTGCTCTGCAATCGGCTTTAGCAGGTAATGGAATGCCGACACGTCAAAGGCTTCAAACACATATTCCCTTATGCCTGTGATAAAGACCAGCACCGCATCCACATTCCGCTGCCGGAGGATTCGCGCCGCCTCTATGCCGCCCATGCCTTCCATCTGTATGTCAAGAAAGATAATGTCAAAATCAGCTTTTGCCGCAAGCAGCCCCTCCCCTGTGGAAAAATCACTGATCTCGGATTCCGGCTTCTGCTTCTTTATGAAGCCGTGTATCTGCTGCCTGATGATTTCTTCATCATCGACCACTGCTATATTCAAAATTCATCACCTCGGATTCTATTATGTTCCGCTATCTATTTTATCGGCAGATTTTTTGTTATTTTGGGATGCAGGGAACGAAAGGCATACGAAATGGAACGAAAGGCATAAATGAAGTACAAAAATATCAAAATCACCCCTAAAGTTTTTCTCTTTTCGTCCGATAAGCCCACCCGCATATTCCCTTTCCAAGTAATTTCCATTATCAGGCCGCCCGGCCTGCCTGGGAAAAAAGCAGACCGCCGCATATGGCGGATGATGGCCATAGTGCGACGGTTAGCTTTTGTGCATTTCTTCATAAATATCTGTTCTCACATACGCTGCTGATTATGTGACGATTTTCCCGCATATGGGAATAGTGGGTCTGCCAGCCGGAAACTGAAACTCTCCCTGTCTACCAGCCCCACCACTTTTTCGCTGTCATACAGTTCAAGCAGGAATCCAGCTACCTGCTTGCCCGTGTGGTATGTTCCGAAAGACTTGTCATAGTCATATTCACTGACATTGTTTGCCACCATTCCAAACTCTGTCTTTGTTGCCGCAGGTGCCAACACCTTTGCCTTCATTTTCGCTCCCGTTTCTTCCAGTTCCCGTGCCAGCCCTTCCGTAAACGTACTTACATAAAATTTTGCCGCACAATATGTCACAGCCGTAGGCACAATGGTATAGCCTCCACATGAAGATATATTGATAAGCTGTGTTCCCTCTACATCCTTGTAATCACGGACATACAGTGAGGACAGAATTGTCAGAGCCTCTATGTTCAGATTCAACATCATACTGATCTTATTCAAGTCCTGATCCGCCACGCTGTCATAGTTACCAAAGCCCGCATTATTGATCCATGTTTCAATCTCATAGCCCCTCAAATCTTCATAAAGCTGATGTGCGTTTTCCGGCACAGATAAATCGGTGCTTCTGATGACAATATCCAAGTCAGGGTGCTTCTCTAAAATCTCCTGTTTCAGCATTTCAAGATTATTTTTACGCCTTGCTGTTATGACCAGATTTTTTCCCCGCTCCGCAAACGCCTTTGCCACTTCATACCCAATACCGGAGCTTGCCCCGGTGATGACTGTATATTTTCCTATTTCCTGAACCATTTGATAATCCTCCTTCGATTTGGTATAATCCAACCATACAATGTAGAGTAAACTCTATGTCAAGAGGATTGAGGTGATTTTTTATGGAATACTCCATCGGAGATTTTTCAAAGCTGACGGGGCTTGGCATCCATACCCTGCGCTACTATGAACAGGAAGGGCTGATTGCCCCGGAGCGCAATTCCGGCAACCGCCGCTGCTATTCCGATAAAGACCTCACATGGATTGAATTCATCAAACGACTGAAAGACACTGGTATGCCTATCAAGGAAATCAAACACTATGCCGAACTCCGCGCCGCAGGTGATCCCACCCTTTCTGACAGGATGGAAATGCTGGTGCAGCACCGGAAGGCGCTCAATGAGCAGATTGCACGGCTGCAGGATCATAAGATAAAACTGGATGAAAAAATTGATTTTTACAGAAATGAGATTAAGCGAACACAGAATAATGTTTCTTCCTGAGTATTACTCTGCCGGAAAAGGCAACCGCTCCTTTTCCGGCTTTATCCTTTATTCCATCTCCCTGAACGTGCCAGCCATTCCCCCGACAAGGCTCCACTGGCGCTGCATATAGGATTTCAGATTTTCCGTGCTTTGCCTGTATGCCTCCTGGACTGTTTTCTATTACTGCAATGGTTCCTACACTGTATCGTCCTTGATTGCCTCTACAATGACATCATCCCTGATTTTCTTAGATGCCAGCATATAAATCCCGTTAATCACAAGCAGCACCAGAACAATATACACCATCAGCACCCACATCGGGAATGCGTATAGAAATTCCATGACGGACACTCCCATCATATAGCACTGTGCGGCACATACAATGGTGAGCAACGGAAGTCCGATCAATATTGGCCTGACTGACAGCAGAAATCCTTCCATCCCAAGCAGCCGCCGGATTCCTTTTTCATCCACTCCTACCGAACGGAACATGGCAAATTCCTTCCGCCTTTGACCTAAGCTGTTCAGAATTGCAGAAAGCACCGAGGAAATGCCCACAACCCCGAACAGCGCCGCAAGGCTGCACACGATAAACATTGTCGCGCCTGTCATCCTCCCGCGGTTCCTCATCCGTTCCGTCTTACTGGAAGTCATATAATCACTGCTGCCCAGATATGCGCCGCATATCCTTTCCGCTTCGCCCTGAATTTCTTCATCCATTCCATCTGGCACAGCATAATTTACATAGTTCCTGTAATTATAAACCTCCATCTCATCACTGAAATTCCCGATGATGGAGTAATAATCTTCCATCGGCACGATAACAGGCAGTGTATAAAACGAAGGATCAAGCCCAATCTCCGGCATTGACGGGATTACGGCTGCAACATCCACCGTAAATTCATAGTCACCCTGAGTATCATCCGAATACTTCTCTGTCAGCTCCACCCTCTGCCCCTGCCGGAAATTCAGGTAAGGGACTGTTTCCTGCATTGCCGCATAATCCCTTGCACCGGGGTTCTTTGCCACACTGTTTACAATGATAGCGTAAGATTCCGACAAAGCCTCCGCACCTGCTTCCCGCAGAACGCTTTCATAGGCATCCTGCTCCATCCCTACCAACACACAAGGCACACGGTAACGCCCGTCCCGCTCCACGATATAGCCGTCTGCGGCATCAAAACCTCCTGCCTGCAGGAATTCTGCCGACTGGTCACTCCCGGAAAGCCAGACAGCGCAGTTTGCCCTTGCATAAACAGATATTCCCTGTACCCCCTGCATGGCTTTCAGTTCTGCAAGGAGCGCACCGTCTATCCGCTCCCCTGTCCTCAACGTGATATTTACATCAAAATGATTCCTGTTTTCCGCCTGCGCATTGCTGATATCGGAAACCGTGAACGCTGCCAGGAACCCAAAGGCAAGGAGCATACACAGGGAAAGCGTCACCATGCAGGTATGGTACAGTTTTCTGCCCGCATTTACCGAGTTCACCGCTATCTCCCCAAGGAATCCGAAGTGCTTTGCCAATACGGGATGGCTCTTTGCTTTCTTTACGGAAATGCTGTACTGCTCCCCGCGCACTGCCTCTATGGGCAGAACCTTTGACATCTGTTTCGCCGGCCCGTGCGCGGCAAGCAGGACCATAGCAAAGGAAAGCACTGCCGCCATGAGCGCCGCTGCCGGGGAAAAATAAACCTCCATCCTGCTCCCGAACACTTCACTGGTCATATCGGAATAGGCAGACAGGACGCCGAGGGAAAACAGGTATCCCAAAACCATTGAAAGCAGGATGGGAATAACCGAAAGGATACACGCCTCATAAATGACCGTCCTTCCTATCTGCTTCGGCCCCGCCCCCACAGATTTCAGTATGCCGAGCTGATGAATCTTCTGTTTCGCCGAAATCCCGAAAGCGCCCCTTATGATATAGGCAAATACCGCCATCGATGTGCCTGCCGCAAGCAGGAGCCCCAGGAACAGCTTCGGCACATCACTCCCCCAAAAACTCCCCGGCGCATATACCCCGTGCCATGCAAGCAGCGCGGCATGGTAGCGGCACGGGTAGTTCCCGTATTCATCCTTCGGAAGCCCTATTGCCTCCGCAATCTGCGGGACTGCCGTATATACTTCCCCCCTCCGCTCCATCTGGAGGTAGACTACCACCTCACTGTCCGGCGAAAGCGCTTCCGGCTCCATAAAGCCATAGGCAAGGTATCCTTCATAACCGGAGGAAACAGACACATCCAGTTCCCCCACAATGGTCAGGCTGGCGGCATCCTTCTGCTGGCTTTCTTCCATGTGCGTCCGCACATTGCTGCCTATTCCCACAGCAAGCGTGTCGCCAATGCCATATGCCGGGTTCTGCAAAAAGAAATCCTTGCTGACCACGACCTCGCCAGAAGCCTGCGGGATGCGCCCCCGCAGGAGCATATTCTTTTCATACATGGAGCCCCAATAGCCGCTGTCACAATTCTGTATCAGCAGGCGGGGGAGCGCCGTCCCTTCCGGCAGGAAAGCGGTCTTATTATCCCCTTTCACAAACATGGCTTTTACGCCTGCATTGTCCCTCACCATGCCAAGCCTGTCTGCCGGGACATCCATAAGCTCCGCATCCCAATCCCCGCCAATATAAATCTCCTGCTGTACCATCTGGTTCCAGAAACTCTGCGCAAAAACAAGCAATGTACATAAGAACGTGGAAGCAATCAGAACCGCAACCATAATGGAAATGGAGGTGCGGCGGTTTTTACGCACCTGGTCTAAGCTGTATTCCCGTATGATGTTCATGGCCGCACCGCCTTATCCGAGATGATCTTCCCATCCTCTATCTTAATGATGCGGTCTGCCTCCAGCGCCACATTCTCATCGTGGGTGACCAGCAGGATGGTCTGTTTATACTGGCGGTTGGACAGTTTCAACAGGGAAATAATCTCCTCCGTATTCTTCCGGTCAAGGTTCCCTGTCGGCTCGTCCGCCAGCAGGATCGCAGGCTGGTAGATCAGGGCGCGCCCGATTGCCGCCCTCTGCTGCTGTCCCCCGGAAAGCTGCCCCGGCAGGTGTTCCAGCCTGTCTCCCAGCCCTAATGTCCTTACAATGTCATCAAACCGTTCCTTACCCGGCTCCTTATTATCCAGGAGCATGGGCAGACAGATGTTCTTCTTCACACTGAGCGTGGGGATAAGGTTATAAAACTGGTAGATAAGCCCCACCTTGCGCCTGCGGTACTGCGCCAGCCGTTCCTCCCCAAATGTCGCTATGTCCACATCTTCCACAAATATCTTCCCGCCGTCAGGGCGGTCAACGCCTCCCAGCAGATGGAGCAGTGTTGACTTGCCGGAGCCGGACGCCCCGATGATGGCAACGAACTGCCCCCTTTCCACCTGCAGGTCTACATGGTCTAAAGCCGTCACCATTGTCTGCCCCGTCCCATACTGTCTGGTCAGCCCCTCGGTCCTTAAAATATCCATAAACAGCACCTCTCTTGTTTTAAGTATGTAACAAACCCTGCACCACAAGGCTTGGAACTTCCTTACATACTACCACCCTTATGTGCTAATTCAGTGACAATGGTAAAATTTAATATAGAATCCTGCGCCCCCTGTCTCTGTATTTTTTGCCGTGACCGTCCCGTTTTCTTTCTCAATGATGGATTTTGCCAGGGCAAGCCCGATTCCTGCACTGTCTTTGGAAAAACCTGCGCCCCGGTAGAACCTCTCAAACAAGTGGGGAAGGTCTGCTTCATCAAATCCCCTGCCGCTGTCCTGAATAACGATTTCCGTATAGATAGGATTGTCCCGGCAGGCAATACTGATATTTCCCTGCTCCGGTGTATGTTCCACACAGTTTTTGATAATATTGCCGAACGCCTCGCTGCACCATCCGAAATCCCCGGAAAGCGAAATCCCGTCAGCGCCCCGTATCCCAAAGCATATCCCCTTTTCTTCCATCTGCCGGACAAAGGGCTGGACTGCATCCACCAGCATTTCCTCCAGGTCAAACTCTTTTTCTTCCAGTTCCAGCACGCCCGCATCCAGCCTTGACAGGGTGAGCATGGAGCCAACCAGGTGCTGGAGGTGGCCGACCTGTCCTTCCATCCGGCCGATGTCCTGTTTTGTCTCTTCATCCCACGCTTTCTTTTTCAGCAGCGAAAGGGTAAGCCCTATGGATGCCGCCGGGGTCTTTAACTGGTGGGACAGGTCAGCCATGTTGTCCGCAAGGTTCTTCTTTGCCCCCTGTGCCTGCTCCCGTTCCTCCCGGAGAAGCACCACCGCTTTATAGATGCTGTCCTCCAGTTCGGAACCGGTATCATGCTGCATCAGGGTGTCATACTGCCCTTCCATAATCCTGTCCAAATAGCCGGAAAGCACCGCCGTCCGCTTCTCATCCTCCCGCACTTTTTTCTGCCAGTAAAGCCTGAAAGAAAATATCATAATCAGCGTAATACAGAAAGGGATGGCATATGCCGCTGCCCCAAACCATGCCGGAACAAAAGAATATACATCCCTCCCATAACCGTACTGCCTTAAGATTTCTTCCCCCGCAATCCTCAGACCATCGCCAGACTTGTACAGATGCATGACATCGCCACGCTGTTCCGTGGCTGCAATCCCCACAGCCCCTGCCATATCCGCAATACTGCTTCTGATAAAAGTTTCTGACAGATGCAGGATAACACTGCCTGCCAGAACGCACAGGCAGATGGAAAGCGCAATCCCGCATATTAAAATCCTGTTCCCCTTCTTTTTATCCCTCATAGTCCACCGCCTTATACCCAAATCCCCGGACTGTCAGGAGCATCTTCGGCATCTGCGGATAATCCTCCACCTTCTGCCGCAGACGCTTTACCAGCGTGGTAAGCGTATTGTCATTGACATAATTGCCATCCACATCCCACAGCTTTTCCAAAATCTGCTCACGGGTAATGGTCTGGTTCTTATGTTCCAAAAGCAGGAGA
>RAYR01000040.1 GCA_003612405.1 bacterium 0.1xD8-71 | reverse complement strand
GAATTATAGTAAATTACTCCAACTCGCAAAGGGCTGGGGTAATTTTGTATCTTACCGCGGTATTATTTGGCGCTTACCTTTTATAGATTAAAGCGTTTCTTTTATGGACATACTAAGGTTATCAATGGTAATTTATGGAAATTCCCATTGTGCGGCTTGGCAGGTCTGCCATGCCAAATAACTGAATATGTACCGAGCGAGTGGGACCGCATTGTGTTGAGTCACGAATGGCCGGAGTAAAGCTAGTGAATTATTTTAGATTTCTTACAAAGAGCTTTCTCAGGGCCATTTTTTGCCTTTTTTCAAAGCCAGTCCCACATCTGAATGAAAGCGTTCCTAACTTTACGAAGCCGTAAAGGAAGGAACGCTTTATGTCTTTTAGGAAGATCACAGTCAAATCTGGAAACGAAGAATTCACACTGGAAGTTACGGAAGAGGAATACAGGAATTACTTTAGGCCGTGGTGGCAGCAGAAAAAGCATGATCAGAGGAACCGTGAGGCAATGGAGCAGAACGGATACACGGAAGAATCTTATGAGGAATGGAAAGAGAACGATATGCGGACGGAGCTTTTTGCGGAGAGCATGGAGGAACTGGCGGAAAAGAGGATGCTGCTGGATGTCCTCCGTGATGCGATGGATTCCCTCCTGCCGGAAGAACGGGAGCTTGCCATGAAGGTGTTCGGGGAGGAAATGCCCCTTGCTGATTATGCAGATATGAAAGGGAAAAATCCCCGGACGCTTTCCGACCATAAGAGAAAAGTATTATCAAAGCTGCGGAAATTCTTTGTAGAGCATGGGTTTGAAATTGACAGCAGATGACCATATCTGCCAGCAAGAGTATTTCTGTGACATTTTTTACGGGAATTGTCGAACGGTTTTTGAAAAAATATCCGTTTCCATCCACCGAAAACCGAAAAAGTGTCATTACGACAGTGAAGGGGATAGGTTTAACTGTCCCGGAAAGGAGGAACGGAGCCTATGGAAAAGTCACAGGAACTTATCGGCATCCTGCAGGCGATCAGCATCGTGGCGAAAAGCCTCGCCGCCAAGCTGATGCAGATCGAGAAGGAAGTGGAAGCCTATGAAGCCGCAAAGGCGGCGCATGACAGGAAAATGAAGAAAGGATGGAGGCGCTGATGCGTAGGAAGGTTTTTATCTGCAGCCCCTTCCGCGGCGACATGGAAGGGAATGCAAGGAAAGCGGCGGCCTACAGCCGCATGGCGTGTGAGGAAGGGCATCTCCCCATTGCGCCGCACCTCTTATTCCCGCAGTTCTTGAATGAGGGGATAGAGGAAGAGCGGCGGCTCGGCATCTCTATGGGGATGGAGCTGCTCGCCCTGTGTGACGAGGTGTGGGTGTTCGGGGAAGCCACCGAAGGGATGGCGGCGGAGATCGCATCCGCCACGGAACAGGGAAAGACAATCATTTTTAAGGAAACGGAGGGAATGTAAATGGGAAGTGAATTAATGAGGATCGCGGAAGGTTTCTCCATCGTGGCGGAAGGCCTGCGGGGACTTGCCAAAGCGGAGGTAGGCACGAAGGATAAGGCTGTGAACGAACAGAAGCAGGATACAGTGAAAGCACAGAAACAGGATGCGGTGCAGGAACAGCAGGAGAATCCCGCTACGCTAGAGGGCATCCGTGCGCTGATGGCGCAGAAGACCCAGGAGGGGAAATCGAAGGAGATCAAGGAACTGTTGCAGAAGTACGGCGCGGCGAAGCTCTCGGCGGTGAAGCCGGAGGACTACCCGGCGCTGATGCAGGAAGCGCAGGTGCTGTGATGGGCAGACACGCATTGCTTTCCGCATCCTCATCAAAGCGGTGGCTCTCCTGCACGCCGTCCGCAAGGCTGGAGGAGCAGTTTCAGGACGAGCCCGGCGGCAGCGTCTATGCCGAGGAAGGCACCGCCGCCCACGCCCTTGCGGAGCATAAGCTGAAAAAAGCATTAAAAAGGCGGTCAAAGTGGCGCTAACAACAGAAGATGATCGTGGAATTTGACGAAGGGCAGGAGCCGAAAGATGTTATGAAGAACGTGCTGGATGCCTGCAAGAAAGTGGAGCCGGACTGCGAGATTTTCCTGTAAGCCAGATCTGCCCATGAAAAGGTGACACCCTGAAAATGCCCGGCTGCAGTTTTGGGGTGTCTTTTTTATCAGAAACGATTAAACAGTTAAGCATATTTTGAAAGGAGTTTTTACCATGCAGGAATTAGTAATAAGCATATTGCTGACAGTTGTTATTATAATGGCTGCTGTACTTCTTATTTTTGTCGGCAGCCGCAAGGATGGTATGACAAAAAAACAGAGGGCTATGATGATCCGTATTTTGATTAGCGCCGGAATCTTACTGGCACTCCAGTTTGTTTCAGCAGAGATGTTTGATAAGGCTGACAGTTATTTATTTCCGTCCGCAGGAAGGTGGATTCGTTTTGCGTGCTATCTGATAAATTATTTTATCATCGGATATGACATTTTAAGGAAAGCGGCAAAAGGCATCAGAAACCGTCAGGTATTTGATGAAAGTTTTCTGATGGCAGTGGCTACTATTGGGGCGATGGCGCTTGCTATTTATGAGAACGGTGATTATCTGGAAGCGATTGCCGTTATGCTGTTTTACCAGATCGGGGAATGGTTTCAGGGCTATGCTGTGGGCAAGAGCCGCCGCAATATCAGTAACCTGATGGATATTCGTCCTGATTATGCAAATGTTGAGAGAAATGGGAAATTAGAGCAGGTTGATCCGGATGAGGTAGGGATTGGCAGCGTGATCGTTGTACAGCCGGGCGAGAAAGTGCCGATTGACGGAATGATTGTTGAGGGATCTTCCAGCCTGAATACCAGCGCATTGACCGGGGAAAGTCTGCCCAGAGAGGCAAAAGTTGGTGATGAGGTAATCAGTGGATGTATCAGTATGACTGGAGTATTGAAGATACAGACAACAAAAGAATTTGGAGAATCTACGGTTTCTAAGATTTTGGATCTGGTGGAAAATGCAAGCTCCCGCAAATCAAAATCAGAAGATTTTATCTCGAAGTTTGCGAAAGTATATACTCCGGCTGTCTGCTACTCAGCATTGGCGTTGGCATTGCTTCCTCCAGTTGTCAGAATGCTTTTTATGGGACTGTCTGCTGATTGGGGTGTTTGGATTTACCGGGCATTGACATTCCTTGTTATCAGTTGCCCCTGTGCGCTTGTTATCAGTATTCCTTTGAGTTTCTTTGCAGGAATAGGAGGCGCAAGCAAAGAGGGCGTGCTGGTAAAGGGTTCCAACTATCTGGAAATCCTTTCACAGACCAAGTATGTTGTTTTTGACAAAACGGGAACGATGACAAAGGGTGTTTTTGAAGTAAATGGGATTCATCACTCCACCATAGACAATGAGAAACTGTTGGAATATGCGGCTCTTGCAGAGAGCGCTTCTTCCCACCCAATCAGCAAGAGCTTACAGCGGGCATATGGAAAAGAGATTGATAGAACCCGTGTGGCAGATATACAGGAAATCAGCGGAAATGGGGTGACTGCAAAAGTAGACGGCGTAAAGGTTGCCGCTGGTAATGACAAATTGATGAAGCACTTAAACATTCCTTATCAGGATTGTCATCAGACAGGTACGATTATTCACATGGCAATCAATGGGAAATATGCGGGACATATCGTAATCTCCGATATTATAAAGCCTCATTCTAAGGCTGCAATTGCGGAATTAAAGAAAGCAGGGGTAGATAAGACCGTCATGCTGACTGGGGATGCAAAGAAAGTGGCAAATCAGGTTGCTACATCACTTGGAATTGATGAGGTTTACAGTGAGCTTCTTCCGGCTGACAAGGTAGAAAAGGTAGAAGAACTTCTGCGGGTGAAGTTAGGCAAAGCAAAGCTGGCATTTGTTGGCGATGGTATCAATGATGCACCAGTGCTTTCCAGAGCGGACATAGGTATTGCTATGGGCGCAATGGGTTCAGATGCGGCAATCGAAGCGGCTGACATTGTTCTGATGGATGACGATCCAATCAAGATAGCAAAGGCAATCAAGATTTCAAGGAAATGTCTGCGGATTGTTTACCAGAATATTTCGATGGCGCTTGTAGTGAAATTTGCCTGCCTTGCATTAGGGGCTGTGGGAATCGCAAATATGTATCTGGCTATTTTTGCGGATGTAGGTGTTATGATTCTTGCGGTGCTGAATGCGATCCGTTGCCTGTTTGTGAAAAAACTGTAAGGAAGGAGGGGGTTCCTTTGACAGAATATCAGGATAGTCATTTTTCCAAAGAATTGAAGGAAAGTGATTTGTATATATTAACGGAATTTTTCAAGGTGCTTGGGAACCCTACCCGTATCCGTATCCTGCTCCTTTTAATGGAGCAGGATTCATGTGTTGGTGATTTGGCAGAGCAGCTTGGAATTACGCAGTCTGCGGTGTCCAACCAGCTAAACCTTTTAAAGTCAAATAAGCTGGTGAGGCGGCGTAGGGATGGAAAAATGATCTTTTATACTTTAGTGGATGAACATGTGCAGATGGTTCTTGAAAAAGGAACAGAACACATTCTGCAACGGTAAAAATGAGGTGATGATAAGATGACAATGGATGAATTGAAGCCAAAGCAGAGCGCCTTTATCCGTTCCGTAGGAGGAACAGGCGCACTTCGGCATCACTTACTCGATATGGGGCTTAGACCAAAAACGGAGGTTACGCTTCAAAAAATTGCACCTATGGGCGATCCGGTGCAGATTGAGCTAAGGTAGGCGAGCATCCCAAACCGGGAGCCCAGCGCGTTCTGCTCACTGACGTACCGGTCGATCAGCAGCCGGATTTCTTTTGATAAATCCATCCTGTCAAGTTCGCCGGAATATATATCCGACTCCCGGAGAATCGCCTGGTATTCCCCGTCACCGTTTACAATGCCGTTCATGACACCGTTCATGCGTGTGTCCATGAGCTGGTATAATGCAGAATCTTTTTCCAATCAAATCCCTCCTTCCGTGGTGTCGTAGCTTACCTCTGTTTTGGCGGGTTGGCAAGTGGAAAAAGAAAAAAGCCGGAAAACTGCTTGTAGCGTCCGACATTTTCTGATAAAATATTTATACGGGTACTGCCATAACGGTAGGCGGCTAGTTCTTCTGCGGAGGGACTGTGACCCTCCGATTACATAGAAACCTGCTTGTAGGAATCTGGGAAAGGAGGGCTAAGTGGATGTTGACGATTGAAGGATTGATTTCAGTGCTTGGCTTATGCCTGACCTGCTTCGGTCTCGGATACGCCATCGGAAGCAAGGATAATAATAAACCACAAAAATAGCCGCCCTTAGTCTGGAAAACTTTGCGGCTATTTTTGCAAGTTATAAAACGGACTAGCCGTCTATCGGCAGTGCCTTTATGTAAATATATCTTAGCAGATTTATGCGGAATTGTCAAATCTAGCAGAGCGTTCCGCTGAAATCATTCTATACTGGATTCCGCGCAAAAACAAGGGGATTTGTTGGCAAAAGCGTAATTTGTCGATTTGTCGAATAGCAAAATGGGGTGGGGTAAAAGGGGTAAATGATTTACCCCAGGGGTAAAAGTCGTCATAATCTCACAGCGGCACAGGCGGCAATTTCCAAATGATGCCATAGGATTTTTGCTACTAACAGGCGAAAGTATTGAAGAATGGCTTAAAATCAAGGGTTTTCAGGCTTGGTGGGGTTCATCACGGTGGGTGGTGGGCCCCACTTTTTTGTGTTTAGTACGCCGCTGATAGGATGGCGATTGGGGAAAAATCGTACTATCAGGCAAAAGTATACTTTCACGCAAAAGTCGGGGGTTTCCGTGATAGTATACAGAAAAATTGAAAATGATAGCGGGGGAAAAGGGGTGTTCAATGGCTCTTTTTTGCTTTCCATTCCCGGAAAATAGTCTTTTCATGCTATCGGGTGAAAAACAGAAAATTTCTATGGTATAATTCAGTGGGTGCTTTTACTTTAGAGGGAGCGGTTTTCTACCGAAGTAATAGAAAACAGCAGAGAGGATGATATACGGATGTATGATGTGATAGTGGTCGGGGCGGGGCCTGCGGGATGCACGGCTGCCAAGGCTTTAGCGGAAAAAGACTATAAGGTTTTCTTGGTGGAGAAGTTCAAAATGCCAAGGTATAAGTCCTGTTCGGGTGTTCTGATAAAGAAATCAATGGAACTTGTGAAAAGTTATTTCGGGGAGGATGTGCCGGAATCTGTCATGTGTACTCCAACAGAGAACAGGGGAATAATCTTCACAAATGATGCAGGGAAAGAATACCGCTTCGAGCAGGAGGGGCTGAATGTATGGCGCAGCCATTTTGACGGGTGGCTTGCGGGGAAAGCAAAGGAGAGCGGCGTGGAGGTCATGGACGGCGTGGCGGTTCTTTCCTGCACGGAAAAGGACGGGTTTGTGGAAGTCAGCCTGCACGGGCAGAAGAATTTTACAGAGGGCGCAAGGTATGTCATTGACTGCGAGGGCGTTGTCTGGACATTAAAGCGGAAGATTATTGGGGAAGTTCCCGGATACATAACCACATACCAGACCTTTAACGAGGGCAGCATAGATTTAGACTAGCATTACTTCTATGCGTATCTGCAGCCGGAGCTTTCGGAATATGACGCATGGTTCAACGTGAAGGATGACCTGCTGGTGCTTGGGGTGTCCGTAAAGGATATGGATAAAATCGGTCATTATTATGAGCGCTTCATTGCCTATATGGAGGAGAAGCACTACCTGCGGACTGGCAGGCAGACGAAAGAGGAGAAGTGGCTGATGCCGCATATCCGTCCGGGATGCCGTGTGGACTACGGCATGGGGCGCATTCTTTTTGCAGGGGAAGTCGCCGGGTTCTTAAACCCGATGGGCGAGGGCATATCTGCCGGGATGGAGAGCGGGTACAGTGCCGCCAGTGCAGTTATGGAACATTTCGATAACCCGGAAGTAGTCCGGGAGGCATACAGGCAAAGCACGGAAAATCTGAAATCCTATATGCAGCGCCAGTGGAGCCTTGTCGGGGGAATGGCCGGCACGTTCAGGGAGATGGAATGACAGAGGTGATGGTTTTATATAACTTAGGCAAACTACACACAAACTACAAAAAAGTATGGTATGATGGTTAAAGAGTGTGGAGGTGATACCATGCAGAGGATTTTAATTGTTGAAGATGATATGGATATTCAGGAACTTCTGCAGGAATTTTTGCAGGTGGCAGGATATAAGGCCGATATTGCAGGTGATGGCGTGGCAGCCGTGGATATGTTTGCGAATAATCTTTATGACCTGATCCTGCTGGATATCCTGTTGCCTAAAATAGATGGGTTCACTGTCTGCGAACTGATCCGGAAACAGTCACAGGTTCCCATTATTATGCTGACGGCCCTGGGCAGTGAAGGCGACCAGATCAAAGGGTTGGACCTGCAGGCGGATGACTATGTAACAAAACCATTTTCCATGCCGGTGCTGCTGCGAAAAATAGCGGCTGTCCTGCGGCGGACCGGAAATAGGGAGGATGGCGAAAGCGCATTGCTCCATTACAAAGGGCTTACTTTGGATATGGATGGTTACCGGATTTACGCCGGGGATGTGGAATATGACCTGACACAAAGGGAATTTGAGGTATTGAAGGAGCTGCTGTTGAATCAGGGGAAGGCGCTTTCACGGCAGCATTTCCTGAACAAACTGTGGAAGTACGATTTTTACGGGGATGAGAGGGTGGTTGACACGCATATCAAAAATCTCCGTAAAAAACTGAACATTGACTACATAGAGACAATCCGGGGAGTTGGTTATAAAATTGAAAAAGAGGGGAAAGAAAAGTCTGTTTATTAAAATATTTGCCGTAACCTGCCTGCTGATGGTGATATGCTGCCTGGCTACCTACTGCTTTATCGCATGGCTGGTTCCAGAATCATACAGCACAGATCTGGATGCAGCACTGGATAAGGAAGTGAATGCATTCATTTCAGAACTGGAGTTTACTGCGGGAGAGGAAAGTGGGATTCTGTTTGACGAATTTCTGCTGAACAATGATGTGCTGCTCCAGTTGTATGATGAGGACGGAAGGGAGATTGCATTGCCCTCACAGTATAACACTGATTTTCCGGGTGTAGTTCGTGACGGCATTGTTTTTGAAGGGGTGCCTTCTGCGTATGGGGTAACGCACAGCTACCTGTTTCGTTTCAGCGATTCTGAGATGGTCTATACCCTGTCTGTTGCCGGAGACGCAGAGCCGGTAAACCGGCTGATGGATACCATCGGCAATATAGTCCCGCCTCTGTTGGTCATGGTGATATTCATTTCAGCCATAGGTGCAGCACTTTATTCTAGGTATGTCACAAAGCCTGTCATAGAGATCAGCAGGGTGTCAGAAAAAATGTCCGACCTTGACTTTTCATGGGATTGTACGGAAAGCCGCTCCGACGAATTAGGGATACTGGCGCACAGCCTGAATGAAATGGCCCGGAAATTGTCTTCGGCGCTCAGTGAACTGCAGGCGGCAAACAGCCGGTTGGAAGCGGACATTGAGCGGGAGCGTATGTTGGAACAGGCACAGCTTGATTTCTTTTCGGCAGTATCCCATGAACTGAAAACACCGATCACGGTCATTAAGGGGCAACTTGAAGGGATGCTGCTGAATGTGGGGAAATACAAAGAACGTGATAAATATCTTGCTCGTTCTCTTGAAGTGGTAAAAGCAATGGGAGGGATGGTGCAGGAAATCCTGACTGTTTCCCGCATCAAATCATCAGAAACTGCCTTGCAGGAGGAAATATTTGATTTTTCAGACGTGATAAAAAGTGAGTATGGACTATTTGAAGATATGATTGTGGGCAAGGGGCAGGAATGGCATGAGGATATACAGAATGGGCTGATACTCCGGGGAGACAAAGCACTCTTGGGGAAAGTGGTAAATAACCTTGTTTCCAATGCAATCCATTATTCGCCGGAGGGCAGTGATATTTTTGTTACGGCTCATTCCAGGAGCGGGAGGATACAATTTTCTATAGAGAACACGGGGGTTCATTTGCCGGAAGATGACATACCAAAACTCTTTGACGCTTTCTACCGGGTGGAACGGTCACGCAGCCGACAAACGGGTGGCAGCGGATTGGGGCTTTATATTGTAAAGATGATTCTGGAGCAGCATGGAGCGGACTATCAGATAAGGAATACCGAACAAGGCGTATGTTTTAACATTGAATTTTTATATAATCATCAGAAACTGGGTGGCGGCATATGATTTGCCTGCCGCCTTCTTTTGTGGGAAACTTCACACAAAACACATAAAGTCCACAAGGAAACTCCAAATACTTTTGATAAGATAGAACTATCAAAGCGAGAAAGGAGAACTTCAAATGAAATTAAAAATGATAAAAAGGATTTTATCCGCATCTGTCCTGATCAGTATATGTATGCTTACGGGCTGTGCGGGAAATGTAGCCGCAAGCGTTCAGAATGGAACTTTGCTGTCTACAATACCTGCATATGACACTGGAATGGTAGAGGATTCGTCTGCGGCGGAAATTCCCGGCAGCGTGGACTGGTCTGTATATGAAGCATATGGGCTGTCCTATGATGAAAAGACGGGTTGCTATACCTACAATGGGAACATCGTGCGTTTTTTCAATGATCCGGCAGCAGGGGCGAGCTTTACGAATTTCTTCACGGGGACGGTGGATATTGAAGCGAAGCGTGACGCAGACAATAACCTTGTCGGTATCGAAGAATGCTCTCAGGAAGTATATGACCGTCATACGCGGAAGCAGGAGCATTTTAAGGATATGTCTATAAGTACGGAACCGAATGCAGCAATGGCAGCCGAAACAGGGAAGAGCAACGGAGAGTCGTTAAAGGATTATGAAGAGTATGGTGTATCCTTTGACGGCGAGTATGGCCGCTGGTTTTATGGCGGTAATGAGATTAAGATACTGATTGATAGCGAAAGGGCTATTGTTTATTACACGGATGAAAAGGGAATATGCCTTTCTGTCAGCAGAGACGGAAACCATAACATCACAGAAATAGAAACCATTTCAGAAAGTGACGCACAATTACTGCTGCAGGCAAATAAGCCCACAGCCTCCGCTGATTATACTACTGAGGAAAACTGATCATTTCGGATGCTTAAATTTCGGTAATGAGAAATTTGCTTTGATGTAAGCAAACTAAAGAAATACACAAAAGCTAACCGCCATATGCGGCGGTCTGTCTATTGGAAAGCGGGGAAATAAGAGGTAATATGCTTACACGGCGGTTTGCGTTTGTGCCGCCCCCTATATCGGACGAATGGCGAAAAACTTTAGCCGTTTCGGTGATATTCTGAGATTGATTTATAGTCGTTTCGTGCAATTTATGGGCGTTTTGTGCAATGGCGTTTGATAGGATTCCTTATAATCCGATATAATTTATGACGGAAAGTGAGGAAAATATGGATGAAGATAGCGGTCTGCGATGACAGCAGGGAGGACAGGGACGGTCTGGAGGCGGCGGGGAAGATAAAGGCGGAAAGCCAAAAGGTACATATCGTGCTGGTGACTGCCTATGTGAACTATGCGCTGGACGGGTACAAGGTGAAGGCCAGCCGTTTCCTGTTAAAGGATGACCTGGAACAGACGCTGTCGGAGTGCGTGGAGGACATTCTGCGTGAGGAGCGTGTGGTGGAGTTCGGCTTCGTGGAGGGGAACGTGTGCCTGCGGGTGGACGATATCATCTATATCGAGACCAGCAAGCATAAGAACGTGTTCTACACGGCGGGGGAGACATACAGCATCTATAAGAAGATGGATGAGCTGGAGGCGGAACTGGCGGGGATGGGTTTCGTGCGGATACACCAGAGCTTCCTTATCAACATGAGGTACATCGGGAAACTCAGCAGCTATGTCATGGTGCTGACCACAGGGAAGGAGATATCCGTTCCGAAGTCCAGGTACCCGGAAGTGAAACGGCAGTACACATTGTTTAAGGGGGCGGAGTGATTATGGGACGGTGGATGTTTTCATTTTGTATCATGGTGGTAGAGGCATGGGGAGCGTGTATTTCTTTGACACTTTTCTGGGCCGGAAGAAGGGGATTCCTTTCTGCCGATACAGATTTCCGGTATATCTGGCCATGATGCTTGCTGCCAGTACGGCTGAATATTATCCTCCATGTACCGGCTGTACGGCGTCATGCCGGTGGCGGAATGGACTGATGTGTTATGGGAGCGTATGTAATCGGCCAGCATGAGGTTGAGTTCAGCAATGCCCTTTAACCTGGACGGGTCAATGGCATTAAGGAACTTAGACCTGAGGGTCCGGAAGTTGCGTTCCACCTTTCCCTTGCTGGCGCCGTCCCTTACAGGGGTGTGGATGAGCACAGAGCCTAACTGTCCACAGATAAGTGAGAGCTGCTCATTCTTATAAGGGGAGTCGTTTTCGCTTATATATGGGCCATAAAGGGTGTCGGCCTGGAACATTCCGGTGGAGAATTCTTCCTCAAATGCCCTGCGGTCTTTCTGTCCGGGAGTAGAGGCGCCTTTCAGGTTGTTCTTCTTAAAGAAACGCTGGAAAGTAGTCACGGATACATCAGCTGCATTTATAAGGCCGTCGGCGATCATCCTGTTCCTGATGCCGGCCGTTGATAACTTAGGGTATCTTTCATGCAGCTCATATATCTTGGCGATTGCATCGGGATCCAGTTTCCGGCTGTGCCCCCTGTCTGCCCTTTCCTTTGGGATGAGTGCATCAAATCCCCCTTTACGGTAATCCGATTCCCAGCAGGCATAGGTTCCGGGGGAATACCTTGCTTCACATCCGTCAGGAAGCTTTAACGGCTTTGCAGCGATACGGATGTAATAGTCTTTTTTGCTCATATCGGGGAAAGTACCGTTAAAAGCGAGCTGGATCACCGAAAGCTTAAGGGCTGCAATGGCAATCCCATTGTTTGCTTCTTTTTCATTCATTTAAAATCACCTCCGGTAACAGGGTAACACCCGGCGGTCCAGTTTTGCACTGTCAGGTTATCTGGCAGAAGCCGGGAGGGATATCATGGATGCCGGTTTTCGGTCTCATTCTGATGCAGGGCTGCATAAAGGAGTAGCCTGTTGATTTAAAGAAGAGGGAAAGCGCGGAATGTATGTCCGCGGGATCCGATGAGAAAAGCGATTCCATTAGATCAAGAACCTCCATGAGCGTATTAAGGGCAGCAAGAAGTTCTTTTGAATCAAGGGTAAGGCGCTTCCTTAAACGGTAGTAAGTGCTCTCGGATATATCAAAATGTTCACAGAGGGAAAGGACGGAAGGGAACTTCCGCGTCATCCTGGAATAGAAGAGTGATATGATAAATCCCAAGCTGTAAGAAGACCATGGGATGATGATCGAGACAAGCATGGCATGGGATTTCATGCAGGAGGAACATCTGAGGGAGCGGATGGTAATGGTGTGGCTGCTGCATACAGCACCATCCGCATAACAGACGAAGTGGAGCTGATAAGATCCGTTACGCCGGTATTTAGAGCGCGGGGCGCCACAGGAAGGGCAGGCGGGATTCTGCTGTTTAACAGCATCGGCGGCGATCCGAGGATTTACCGTTTGAAGTTCCAGCGTGACATTTATAAGGACCTGCGGATTCTGGAAAAGAGCATAGGTGAGGGCGATGAGGAAAACTCCAACCTTGATCTGTTCTCATTGGAGATGTTCGAGAATATCGCCTACACGATGGCGAAGCATGCCGACCCGCAGATTCCGAATGAAGTGGATGAATGGCTGGACGGATTCAACACCTTTTCGATATATCAAGTCCTGCCGCAGCTTATAGAACTGTGGGGATTGAACGTGCAGACGGATGTGGAGGCTAAAAAAACTTCGCCCAACAGAACGGGAAATGATCACGCCGCTGTTCCTTCTGCGGTGTGTGCAGCTAGGGCTTTCGATGGCTGACCTTGACCTGCTCTCCATTGGATTGATCAATGATATGTACTGCGAGAGCAGGAATGACTCCTGCTCCTATGCGGTGCTTGGAACGCAACAGGACATGGATTTGTTTTAACGATATATCAAAAACCGGACCATAGCTGACCCGCGTAAACGATTTAACGGCAGAAGCTGATAAAGCCACTGCCTTTAAGCCGTTTACTGCATAGCATGATACTCGTTTATGATCTGCTCCAAAGTAATGGATTGAAGGCTGCTGCATAAGTCGCTGCGTATTTTCCCATAAGAAGCATCTAAAACATTGTGGATATTCCTTCCAACCGGACAGAAGGGTGAAGGGGCGGGATGGAGGCCGATCAATTTTGACAGGAAATCCGGTTCTATGGCCGAATAAATCCGGTATAAACTGATCTCTTCTAAAGGGCAGTTGATAGCTGCGCCGCCTGTGCCGAATTTCACGGATATGATTCCTTCTTTCCTTAAGGCGCTGATGATGTTTCTGATGGTAACAGGATTGCTTCCAGTAGAAAGCGCCAGCAGCTCGCTCGTTACTTTTTTCTGTTCACCGTATTCATGAATGAAGATAAGGCAGTGGACAGCAATGGAATATTTTGTGCTTAAATGCATACTGAAACCTCCTGTTTACGGTTTTATCATAGCATAAAAAAATGAAGGTGTAAATCTTGACACTACACTTGGATGAATGTATACTTGAAACTGCGGTGTAGTATTAAAAATTACAGGAGACCAGCTATGAAAAGTCAAGCCTAAATTAACAAAAAATTTCTTTTTCCTATCGGTGGTAAAAAAGGGTAA
>RAYR01000039.1 GCA_003612405.1 bacterium 0.1xD8-71 | reverse complement strand
ACCTCCTGTAAGTCCGGCTCAACCGGGCCTTTACCCTATTGGAATCAAGATTTTGAACTTGTTTCGCAATTACCTATATACAAAATCCTCATTTCAATCAGAAGATGTTCCGCTATATCGTGAAAACCAAAATGCTGTCAAGCCTATTGTACCAAAAGTGACAATGGTACAGAAAAGAATCCCTATCTGGTTTTCGAATGTCCCCACAGGCTGCAGATGGAACAGGTATGCCAAGGCACTTTCTGCAAACCGCACTCCCAAACCATACGGGATAATATACCACAATCCCGTACCAAGATCTGTCTGCAGGAGCGCTGACAGCAGACTTCCCATCACACCGATACTTAAACATAAGTTTCTCCCAAAACGGAACGCTAAAATCAGGTGCAGTCCGTACAGCATAACATTGCTTCCCCAAAGTACAATCGAAATTGCGGCAAAAAACCTTACCGGAAGTTTGGTTCCTGTCATATAGGAAAACGGAATCCCAAATAGCACAGCACTGAGCGCAGTGGAAAACAGTCCCGCCAAAAGCAGGATGGTGAGTTTTGAAAAGATAGCTTTATTGCGGCTGGGGAGCGTGAGTATATTTTGGGAATGCTCTGCCTGTAATTCCTGCTCTGCAACAATCTGGCAGACAACCGAGATTACAAACGGATATGCAATTGCGATAATCTGTGCAAAGGCTGCCAGCTTATTCAGTTCGCTGCCGGACGATAAACGGGAATAAAACAGCATTAGAACTGCCCCAAAAACCGGAAAGAGCAGATGAATCCCCAAAAACCATGAGTGCCTCAGCTTATAAATGTCACTTTTCAGATACTGGTAATATTCACTCATGTACCCAGCCTCCTCGCAAAAACAATTTTGAACCACCCCAAAAAACAGCTAATGCAAACACCAGACTGACAATCACTGCCGGAAAAACATACCCGGCTGATAAAAGAGAAGATGCATCTTCAAGGGGAATCCCATTAACGTGCATTTTGAAGAATGGGCATACAACACGGGCAGGGATCGCATAAGGGACAAATAAGAACCATTCCTTCTCAGCACAGACAGCAGATAAAATCACGTTCGCAGCTAAAGATACAAAAACAACTTTCATATGCCCCATGAAACATGTTAACTGCATAATAACGGGAATCTGCCACAAATAAGTCAGGAAAAGGAGCATACAGCCAATCAGCCCATCCAAAGGAGAAACCGTAACACTTGCCGCCATGCCGGCAACAGTCGTTGCAATCCACAGGAAAAGGTTTGCCACAAAGAGTAGAATAACTAATGCTGCCGTTTTTCCAAACCAGATTTTATCAAGTCGTATGGGCAGGAAAACTATGTTCTGCATCCCGCTTTTTTTCTCCCCGGCAATCATGCTCGCAGAACATAGCGAAACTACAAGTGGCAGAACCATGAAATACCACCAGTTATATGTTGAAAGCTGGACATGTCTGCCGCTTAACAGATACCCCAACAACAATGTGACTAACGGAGCCAAAATTATCAGCTTCATAGAAAAAGTATGTCGCATTTTCAGCAATTCGGATTGAATGATACCAAGCATAAATCAGCCCTCCCCCCTGGTGTTGCCGACAACTTCCATAAAAATGTGTTCCAAATCCACATCTTTATGGACTTCACCTTCATAACCCAGCTTTCCATTTGAGATAATACCGATATGGTCTGCAATCAGCTCAACCTCAGATAAAATATGGCTGGATAAAATAACAGTAATTCCTTTCGCTGAGAAAGAGCGGATCAACTTACGCAGATCCTGAATACCGATAGGGTCTAATCCGTTTGTCGGCTCATCCAAAATTAAGAGTTTAGGCTGGGCCAATAGTGCAAGCGCTATTCCAAGCCTTTGTTTCATGCCTAAAGAAAACTGCCCTGCTTTCTTTTTTCCTGTGTTGGTTAATTGTACCGTGGTAAGGACTTCTGAAATTCGCTCATCTGATAAACCCAGCGCCAGGGCGCGTACTTTCAGATTTTCATATGCTGTCAGATTATCATACAGCGGCGGATTTTCAATCAAAGCACCAATTTCCTTCAAATCATTGCGGCTCCAATCATGGCCGTCAACCTCTATCCTGCCGGAAGTCGGCTTAAAGATTCCTGCAATCATTTTTAAAATTGTTGATTTTCCAGCCCCGTTTGGTCCTAACAGACCATAAACCGAATTCTTTTGTACGCTTAAAGATATACGGTTTACCGCAATCTGCCCTTTAAAACTTTTACTTAGATCTGTTGTTTTCAAAATGATGTCCATACTCTGCATATCCTTTCTGTTTGTTGCAGAAAGAATAACAGATAATTTTGAAGATTTCATAAAGATACGGATATTTTCTATTCCAGTTCCATCTCTGCACTACGGTGCCCCTATAAGGGAAGGGTTATTCAGCCGCTATGCGTCTGAAAACCCTTCCGGACACCTTCGTTCCGAGACTGTTTTAAATTTCCCCCCTTGACATTCTTAATTGGACCATCACCTTTTTTCAATTATATTATCTATTGCCTATATACTCCATCTCCTTGAACGTGCCAGCCATTCCCCCGACAAGGCTCCACTGGCGCTGCATATAGGATTTCAGATTTTCCGTGCTTTGCCTGTATGCCTCCCGGACTGTTTCCGGGTTGTCAAAATGTTCCATGACTGCACTGGCGGCACAGTACCCGCTCTCCATCCCGGCAGATATGCCCTCGCCCATCGGGTTTAAGAACCCGGCGACTTCCCCCGCAAAAAGGATGCGCCCCACGCCGTAATCTACACGGCATCCCGGACGGATATGCGGCATCAGCCACTTTTCTTCTTTCGTCTGCCTGCTGATCCGCAGGTGGTGCTTCTCCTCCATATAGGCAATGAAGCGCCCATAATAATGACCGATTTTATCCATATCCTTCACGGACACCCCAAGCACCAGCAGGTCATCCTTCACGTTGAACCATGCGTCATATTCCGAAAGCTCCGGCTGCAGGTACGCATAGAAGTAATGCGGGTCTAAGTCTATGCTGCCCTCGTTAAAGGTCTGGTATGTGGTTATGTATCCGGGAACTTCCCCGGTAATCTTCCGCTTCAACGCCCCGACAACGCCCTCGCAGTCAATGACATATCTTGCACCCTCTGTATCATTCTTCTGCCCGTGCAAGCTGACTTCCACAAGCCCGTCCTTTTCCGTGCAGGAAAGAGCCGCCACGCCGTCCATGACCTCTGCGCCGCTCTCCTTTGCTTTCCCCGCAAGCCACCCGTCAAAATGGCTGCGCCATACATTAAGCCCTTCCTGCTCGAAGCGGTATTCCTTCCCCGCATCATTTGTGAAGATCATGCCCCTGTTATCTGTCGGAGTACACATGGCAGACTCTGGCACGGTCTCCCCGAAATACTTCTTTACAAGCTCCATTGATTTCTTTATCAGCACGCCCGAACAGGACTTGTACCTGGGCATTTTGAATTTTTCCACCAAAAGAACCTTATAGCCTTTTTCCGATAAAGCCTTGGCCGCCGTGCATCCCGCAGGCCCCGCCCCGACCACTATCACATCATACATCCGTATATCACCCTTTCCGCTGTTTCCTATTACTTCGGCAGAAAACCGTTCCCGCTAAAGCAAAAGCATCCACTGAATTATACCATAAAAATTTTCTGTTTTTCACCCGATGGCACGAAACGACTATTTTTCGGGAATTCAATAAAAGGATGCCCAGTAAGGCGGCACATAGCCGATACGCAGAAATAGTAACTATCCGGCTTATTCATGTATCAGAAATACTATTCTTACTTATCATGACAGATTTGTTCTTCTGTTACCCTTAGTTCTCTATGAAGCTGCCATGCCATAAAAATAGTGATCACAGCCGAAAACACATCCGCAATCGGCTGCGCATAAAGTATTCCATTGATACCACAGATTTTGGGAAGCAGTAAAATGACAGGCACAAAGCAGATTCCCTGCCGGCAGGCTCCAAGTACAAAGCCTTTCGTCCCTTTTCCAAGCGCAAGGAACAGCGAGGAATATACCGTGTAAAATCCAAACAGGAAGAAGGACAGCCCATTTGCAAAAAGGGATTTCCGGCCTACAGCGATCATATCACTATTTCCATTTGCAAACTGCGATATGATCTGTGTGGAAAACAGGGCCATCAAAAGTCCGACAAGGATACAGAAAACGGATGACCACAAAATGGACGTTTTGACTGCTTCCCGCAGGCGGTCAAATTTCCTGGCTCCATAGCTGAATCCCGCGATAGGCTGGAACCCCTTCAAAAAACCAAATACAACCAAAGTCCCCATAGAAGTGATTCTCGTAACCGCTCCCATCCCGGCGATCACCGCATCACCATATCCGTTTGCCGCCCGGTTGACCAGCGCAATGGAAAGGCTGGTGAGAAGCTGGAATGTCAGAGTTGGAATACCAATCTTCAAGATTTCTGCATAGATCTGCCTGGTTGGTTTAAATTCCTGTAAGCGGAAAGTAAATGCGCTTTTCTTTCGCAGTACATAAATGAGATAAACAAGCGTAGAGACTGATTGGGAAATAGCGGTAGCAATTGCCGCACCTGCAACGCCCATATCCAACACATAGATAAATACCGGGTCTAAACCAATGTTCAATACTGCCCCCAAAAGCAGGGCTGTCATAGTTGTCTTAGCCGCACCTTCACTTGCCACGATATTATTCATTGTCACATTGCACACATTAAAAATACAGGAAATGATGTAAATCCTGCCATAAGTGAGGGCATATGGCATAATGGTGTCCGTGGCTCCGAGCAATGCTAAGACCGGTCCGAGAAAGACTGCAGCAAGGACAATCAGAACCCCGCCAATCAACACACTGCTATACAATGCTGTGCTCGCCGCCCTGTTTGCCGTATCCCTGTCGCCCTGCCCTAATAACCTTGAAAGATAAGATGCAGCACCGTTGCCAAACATCAGTCCTAACCCCACAACTACCTGTCCTAACGGGAACACGATGGAAATCGCCCCCATAGGGCTTTCGCCCAGACCTCCCACAAAATAGGCATCCACCAGATTATAAAGGGCATTGATCAGCATACCTATCATAATCGGAATACCCAGGGCCATGAGTGCCTGGGGGATTGGCGCACTCCCTAATAATTCCATCTTACTATTCTTTCCGCTCATTTTCATTACTCCTCTCTTGAAATATAATTTACACTACTATATTTTATAGTATTTAGTTGCAAATGAAATCCTACTATAAATTATAGTGGTTGTCAAGACCTTCTTGACAAAAGCTATAAATTAAAATAGTATAAATTACAGCATAAAGGTTATTAACCGTTTCCCATCTATATAAAGAAAGGCAGGATGCTATGGCTGCGATTGATTTGATTGTATTAGGAATGCTAAAAAAAGAACCTATGGGTGCCTACGATATTCAAAAATTGGTAGAATACCGCAATATCTCTAAATGGGTAAAGATCAGCACCCCTTCCATCTACAAAAAGGCGATACAGTTAGAGGAAAGGGGCTTTATCAAAGGCAGTACAGTTAAAGAGGGAAAAATGCCAGAAAAAGTCATTTACTCCCTTACAGATGCGGGTGAGAAAGAATTTGAAAGACTTATGCTAGAGATTGCATCTAACCCCATCCATATCTTTTTGGACTTTAATGCCGTGATCGTAAATTTAGATAGTCTGCCTTTTGAAACACGAAAGGAATGTGTGGCAGACATTGAAAAGAATGTAATAAAATTGAAGGCTTATTTGGAAGAAAATTTCCATGAAAAAGAAAATAACTCGGATATTCCCGAAACAGGGATGGCTGTCTTACGCCAGCAGTTTGTTTTGGTGGAAGCGATTGAAAAATGGATTGCTGATTTGAAAAATAGTCTTGAAATAGATTAATGTATATGTCTGTAAAAAAGTATAGGAAAAGAGCCATTGCACATCCCCTTTTTCTTGTTTATCATTTATCCATTTAATTTTTACCGTTTTTCTCATGCAAACATGGAAACTCCCATCAGGTTTTCCAACAGGCAGACCGCCGCATATGGCGGTCTGCCATAGCGGCGGTCTAATCCTATCTGGTATTGATCCGTATAACACCAGCCTGCCTATTTTACAAATCTAGCATGGCATCTGATATGGCGCGTACGTTCTCCTGCTGTTTTGAATGATTCTCCATCTGTTTCATGATCTTCCCATCTTTTATGAATAAAATCCTTCTGGCATAACTTGCAACCACTGGGTCATGTGTCACTACCACAACCGCCTTTTTCTTCCGGCCATTTATTTCTGTAAAATAATCCATAATTTTTTTTGCTGATACCGTATCTAAATTTCCTGTCGGCTCATCTGCCAGAATGATATCCGGCTCATTAGACAATGCCCTTGCAATCGCTACCCGCTGCTTTTCCCCGCCGGAAAGCTCATAAGGATATTTTTTCAAAAGGCCCGATATTTCCAAAAGCCCCGCATTCCTGTCAACAACTGCCCGCATATCCCGGTACTTTGCTTTATTCAGTACCATCGGAATCATAATGTTCTCCTCAGCAGACAGATTATCCATTAGATTAAAATCCTGGAATACAAAGCCAATCCTGTTTTTTCTAAGTTCCGCCAGTTGGTCCGTACTGAGTCTCTGTACATCCACATCCTCATAAAACACCTTCCCTTTGGTTGGTCTATCAATGGTTCCCATGATTTTCAGCAGTGTCGTTTTCCCACACCCGGAATGCCCCATGATGCTTATAAAATCGCCCTTTTCCACATTAAAATCAATTCCCCGCAAAACGGGATATTCCCTGTCCCCAGCTACTTTATTCACGATGGAATGGTTGTAACTTTTCCTCAGTCCACATATATTTACCAGACTCATCCCATATTCTCCTATTCACTCATAATAATTTCCGTATTCTTTTTAAACACCATTTTTTTGATCCAGCAAAAGTACATGACATTGAAACACACAAATATGATCTGGAATGGTATATATTTACATATAAAATCTTCAAAGGCCGTATCCGTTCCTGTCATTTCCGCCGCCATGTATACATCCGACAATAAGAGAGATAAAGCAACAAGTATTACTATCAGCTTCCTGTATTCCGAGGACATGGTCTTATAGATTGATTTTTCCGACATACCAATATGGTGCAGAATCCTATACTTCTGATTTAAAAGCGGCATATCTCCCTGCAGCTTCAATGCAAAGATTCCAAAAAAGGAAAAGATGCAGAAAACTCCTGCGAATATACTGATAATCTTGACATAAGCCATATTTTCATCCGCATCTTTTAAGAATGCGCATCTCCAAAATATATCCGTCCCATTTTCCTGAAAGCAGTATCCATACTGTTCAAACTCTTTCTGCAGGCTTCCATTTTTAGCGAAAATGCTATATGCTTCATCCTGATAGTCTGCAAGCGCTGCCTCCGGCAATACGGCAAACTGCCAAAGGCTGTCCGGCTTTTCCGTTCCAAACACAATTTCATTCTGCCCTTTTGTAACAGTAAAGACCTTTTCTTCACTTAAGCAGATAAATTCCGGCTTTTCAATATCCAGCATCGTAGATTCATTTATCCATACAGCCTCTGTATCCTCCAGACGCAGTTCCTGTGCTGTCAGCCGGCTGTAGTCCCTGTCTGATATACAAAAAACAGCCGTTCCATTGCACAGATATCCCTTTACTGCCGGTATCTCAATCCCGTCCCTGCCCATCATTTCCCGTGCCATATCCCTCATGCCGCCGTCCTGTATGACTCCTACAAAACCATAGGGATATATCGGGCTGTCCACATCTTCCGGCATCTGTGAGATCACAGACCCACCCGTAAAATACAGAACTGCAAAGCTAAGGACAAGCATAATAAACAGCAGCCTGCAGTTCCTTTTAAACTGATAATAAAATTCATTTAACGTGACCATATGTTTATAATAAAAATTCTTAAACAGTTTCAGCAGCATCAACACCAGGCTGCCGCCATATGACATAACCATGTATACCCCGGCCAGGCATATGCCCATACTGATGAAACGATATGGAAGCTCGCTTCTCCTTAGCAGGCGCATCGAGGCAGTGATGAGAACGATTCCTCCAATTACCAGAAAGCAGGTTCTGTTATGCCTCCCCTCCTTTTTCATTTCCCTCAGCCGCATTTCTGACAGGTTCCTTTTGCAGAAATACAATAATACCAATGGATATTCTAACAGGAAAAGCATTAAATTTACTTTTATCACTAATTTGATAACCTGAACAACATCAGGCACGGAAACCGCAACCAGATATTGAAATAAGTCAAGAATAAACAAAAGCAGGGCGGAAAACAGCCCTCCTGCCAAAATACCCAAAACCAAAGAAAAAGCATAACTAAATAGAAATTCCACAGAAAAAAATTTGAATATAAATTTTCTGCTGCTTCCCAGCATGAGCAGCAGGCTGTAATCTTTATTCTTTGTCCTGACATAATACGCCGTAGAATAAAGGATAAAAAAGATGGACATCACCCCCGCCGCCAGAAAGAACATGGTGCAGAGCCAGTTCATGCTGCCGGTTTTTTCGTTCAGCCCATACTTGTCATTTACCATAAAAGCAGTCCCAAAAACCATCTCCAATGCAACTGACAGAATGATGCTGAAAGAATAAAGCAGCACATTTTTCTTATCCATATTTTTGTAAACCATTTTCGCAAGCATTCCACTTCCCTCCTAGGCTTCCATGCTTTTCAGCACCTTCTCAAGCATCTCCACATATTCCTTAAAATTGGAGATACCTGTTTCCGTAAGCCTGTATGAACTCTGCGGCTTTTTACCTACAAATTCTTTTTTACAACTGATATAACCCCATTCCTCTAATTTCAAAAGCTGCGCTCCCAGGTTACCAGGGGTTGCGTCCGTATATTTTTTTAATTCAGAAAAACTTTTTTCTCCCGTAACCAGCGCCGATATCACGGAAAGCCTCAATTTATTGCCAAATATCTCCGGCATTGAAGAAATCTCCATGCTATCTTTCTCCTTTTCTTTTCAGATGGATTCCAAGAAGTATCATCCCTGCCGAAACAATAATACCTGTTAAAATGCTGCCAATGCCTACATTTACATTATTTCCGAGCATACTCCCCACTTTGATTTCAATCCCCATACCCGACAAAAGCATATATAAGATCACAGTCAAAAAAGCGGCCCACTGTATCAGCTTATCCTGTATCACAAAACCTAAGACCAGACAGCCAATCACGGGAAAAAGAAACGTTAATGTCTTCTGATAAAAATAAACATCCTGTTTCCCAAAATTTACAGCCGAAAAGAATATCCGGAAAACCTCTCCGCCAATCAGGAGAGTCCCCCAAATATTGATCATGCTCAGACTCAAAGCATTATTTCGGTTTTTTAACTTATGCCGGTAAATAAAAAACAAAACGATATACCCTAATACTGATATGTAATTAAGCCCCCTGAAAAGCATCCAGACCGCATATTCCACATGGTCCATCCTTTTTATTATCTGGAACACGGTAACATATAGTAAACTTGTCACCGTGTTTATAATGCCAATAGAAGGTAAGCGTCAAATAAGATAGTGGATAGAAAAATAACCACTACCCCTCTATACTGAAAGGGCAGTGGTCATCGGCACCGTTCCTGTACCATGGGATCCCATGGCAGATAGTCATCCAGATATTCCGGATTTTCAAGAAATATACTCCCCGGCATATCTGACAGGATATATTTGATATATTTCATTGCATCCAGCCCATTGGCTTTCGCTGTCTCGACCAGCGTGTAGATTCCTGCACTTGCCGCAGCACCCTTCGGACTTCCGGCAAACAGCCAGTTCTTCCGGCCAATCACAAAGGGGCGGATACAGTTCTCCGCAAGGGAATTGCTGATGGAACAGTTCCCATCCTCAAGATAGTTGAAGAACTCCTGCCGGTTGTTCAGGGCATACCGGAAAGCTGTATGGAGCTTCGACTTTGGCAGTTCTCCGGCAGAGTGTATCTCTGCCCATGACCAAAAAGCCTCGAGAAGCGGTTTCTCGCGGTCGATCCGTTCCTTTTTCTTCTGTTCCGGGTCAAGGCCCTCCAGTTCCTTTTCGATCTCAAACAGCTTATTCAGACGAACGACCGCTTCCGCAGGCTTTGAAGCTTCCGTCCCATGGAGGTCTTTTGGCAGCGCGTCCACAAAGGCGCGGCGCAGGTGGGTGTAGCACAGGCATCTTGTAACCCCTTTCACCCCATTGTACCCGGAATAAGCATCCGTATGGATATATCCGGTATAGCCCTTTAAAAATGCTTCCGGATATTTCCCGCCTCTCCCCGGCTGGTACTCAAAATACCGGACCGGCTGTTTGCAGTCCCTGATGCTGCAGTATACCCACATATAAGAATCCGAAGTGTTCTTCCTCCCTGGTTCCTTCAGCACTTGTACGTGGGTCTCATCGATGTGCAGATACTCCTGTTTCAGAAGCTCCTGCCTGAGGCGGCCGGCCACATGGGAGAGCCAGTCCCGGTAGACGCAAAGGAGCCAGTTCGACATCGTTGCCCTGCTCAAGGAAAGGCCCAGGGCCTCCCATTCCTTTTCCTGGCGGTATAACGGGATGCCCAGTTCAAACTTCTGATGGATGAGCCATGCGATTGTGGAAGCAGACGCAAGGGAATGCATGACCGGGGGATGGGGCACCGGGGACTTCTCCATATAAGGTGTTCCGTTTTTGCGGCATGTCCTGCATTCATAGGTTTCCCGGTAATGGTCGATCACCTTGAGGCTGGCAGGAATGAACTGTACCTCGGTACGGACAAACTCCTCCCCGACTTTTGCCATGGCGCTCCCGCACTTTTCACAGATCTGTTCCCTCTCATCAATCGTGTGGAGCACTTTGCTGCGGGGAATGTCTTTGATCAGTTTTTCCCGCTGGCCGGCATATTTCCTTTTACGCAGATGCTTTTCGACTTCGACCAGGTCCGGCTCATGGGCATCCGGATCCGCACAGGATTCCATTTCATTAAAAAGAGACATCTGTCCCTCTATTTCAAGGGCAGACGTCTTCTCTGATTTTGTTCCGTAAAGTTTACGGGTAAGGAAATCAACCTGTTCCCTAAGGAGCCGGACCTGCTGTTCCAGTTCTCTGATCTGCTTTTTGTATTCCTGTTCTGTATCCGGCATGGGCTGAAAACCTTCCTGTTCTGATGTGCCCATTATACCATAAAACAGCAGGATTCTCCAGTACTTATAAGGGATTTTCGGGTTTCCCGGGCTTTGGGGGATCCCATTTGCGAACCGCTCTGGGCTGCTCCGGGTTCAGGCCCTCCAACAGCCAGCGGAGCTGTTGATGGGAGATCTGTCTGGCTTCTTCGCCTGTCCGTGGCCACTTTAGGCGGCCGTTTTCGTAGCGCTTATAGAACAGGCAGAAACCGTCTCCTTCATAGTGGACTGCCTTGATCCGGTCCGCCCGTTTCCCGCAGAAAAGGAACAGGGAATTGCTGTAAGGATCAAGCCGGAAGCTGTACTGGATGATATCGATCAGACCATCCAGCTGTTTTCTCATATCCGTGTACCCGGTGCGCAGATAGATCTTTTCCACCCGGGAGAGGTCGCCTAACATGACCGCACTGCTTTCATGATAGCCTCCAGCAATTCGCAGGAAGTATCTTCAAAGAGTTCAACCGTCACAGTACCGATATGGAGCACTGCCGCAGGAGCGGCAGAGAAATCCTGTCTGCCGTGAAGGGATACCTCCGTAAATTCCGGAGCCCCATCCGGCAGCAATGCAGTCTGCTCCATTACCGGCCTGGATCCATTCCTTTTTCGGGGCAGTTCCTCAAGCGCCAGCTTCCGGATCTTTGCGATCCAGTAATAATAGCTTTTTAAAGAGATATCATGCTGTTCGCACCATACCTGGTTTGTCAGGCCGGAGGCTCTGCATTGCCGGATCACATCCAGCCAGTATTGAAATTTTACCTGTTTATCCGGAGTCAAAGTGGAAATGTCCATGGGTATTCTCCTTTATCTGGATTTAGAGTTTTGGGAGTGGACTCTAAAAACTCTAACCCCAAGTTTACAGGAGAACGCCATATATTTCACTACACGTTCTTATTTGACGCTTACAATAGAAGTGAAAAAATTGGCTATCCTCGAAAAATCATTCTGGGTTCTGTCAATTACTTTTTTGATCAAGTTTACTTCTTCAATTGCTTCTGCAACATTCTGCATCCTGTTTTCCTCCTATAATCTATTTTATAGACTACTCTATATTATAGTTTTATTTTTCATTTTGTCAAGGCATTCTTTCTAAAATATCATAGACGATACTAAGCTGTGTCCAGCACCCTTTCTTTAGACCGCGTTACGCTACAAACACTCCAAAGTCCTTGCAAATCTATTTCTATATCGCAAAATAACCGGGCGGTCTGAAACCATCTCAGCTTGAATAAGGAAACCTTTACACTCCCCTTCTTCACCACATATTGTATCATCCGGCCATCAGAACGTGTGTTTGCAGAGCGCACTCAACAAAAAAAGAGCCGTCTTTCAGCTCTTTTCTCCCATCATCATTTATCCATTCATTTTTTACCGTTTTACTCGCAGCAAACACAAAAACCCTTTACACACACTTACTCCATCTCCCTGAACGTGCCGGCCATTCCCCCGACAAGGCTCCACTGGCGCTGCATATAGGATTTCAGTGTTTACGGGCTTTGCAGGCTTTCCGTGTCCGTATCTGCCGGGGAAAGAGACACCCTGACAAAATTCGATAATATCTCCCAAATTCCAACAACATTTTTTCTACAAACAGGCGAAACTCCAAACAAACACGGAAACTCTTATACTATCACGCAAAACTCGGATACTATCACGGAAACTCCCGACTTTTGCCTGATAGTATAATTTTGCCCCTATCGCCATCCTATCAGCGGCGTTAAAAAACACAAAAATAGGGGTCCACCAACCACTCCGGTGAACCCCTCTACGCTCAAAAACCTTTGATTTTAAGCCATTTTCAATACTTTTGCCTGTAAGTACCAAAAATCCTATGGCATTATTTCTGAATAGCCGCCTGTGCCGCTGTTAGATTCTGATGACTTTTACCCCAGGGGTAAATGATTTCCCCCTTTTACCCCATCTGTGCGAAATTTACCCCACCCCTATTTGCGATTCGACAAATCGACAAATTGCTGTTTTGCCGTGCCATGCTATTTTACCCGGTACTGCTCGGCTTCCTAGTCCGTAAGCGGTCTGCCTAACGCCTTTACCGCATCAATCATTTTTTGCCACTCATAACACTTTCCGTCTGACGGTTCCGTCAGCCTGCCGTCTTTCGCATAATCGGCAATATCCCTTTCCATTCCAACACACCTGCTCCCTATAAATGTTTCTTCAATAACGGCTTAAGATAGTTCTTTTTAAAGTCACGTACTGAGCAGAAGAATTCCTGCTCTGATCTCGAAAATGAGTTGGATTCTGCTTTTTCCGCAAGTAACTCCATCGTACAGATCAGGTCAGCCGCCTGAAACAATTTATAATCTACAGGCTTAACTTTTCGGAACTCTACATGGGCATAAAGCGTATTAAAAACAGAAGTCAGAATTTTGGTAAGTTCTATCTGTCCATTGTCGTAATAGATTATAATGCGGTTAAACTGCTCCCAAAAATTTTGATGATCCTTAAGTATTCCTGCAATCGCTTTTGATATTCTCGCCGTTAACGTAATTACATCCGGGCATTCATCTTTTCTTATTTTTGCACAGACATAACGGAAATCCAATTTACGGGCAAAATTAAACAATGCATTAAAAAGCCGTTTTCGTTCTTCCATAAGGTCATTGGCATAAACGGATTCCCTGCGGATCAGTGGCCCCGTATGGATGGCATGCTGTTTATATCCAATGTTTGTCAAATGACTCTCCAAATCATCAATATTTTTGCTAATATCCACATCTTGATTATGTAAAACCATTGCAACCAGATAAAACGGCGCATGAAAATCATATGGCCCAAAATCGCCCGATTCATCTATAAAAACACTTAAAATCTTTTCAGCCATAGATTATTTCCTTCATCCTTCTCAGATTTCCCTAACAAAAATAGCGGGGAAATTCCCCGCCGTTCGGTGGACCAGGGTCTTTCGACCAGCCCAATCAGTGATATCACTGACTTATTTATATGTTAATATTAACGGAAATATACCTCACTGTCAATGATGTTCAGAAAATTTTATAAATAACTTTGCGTACTATTTTTCATAATATATCATAAAATGCCGGACGCTACAAGCGGTTTTCCGACTTTTTTATTTTCCTACTTGCCAACTTCCCGATTCAGAGGTAAGATACGACACCAAGAAAGACCAACTATTAAAAGTCAAGTAGATAAATGAAAAAATCAAAAGAAAATTTAATAGAAAAAAGAGTACAAC
>RAYR01000038.1 GCA_003612405.1 bacterium 0.1xD8-71 | reverse complement strand
AATCCACAGTATCTCCAATAGTATAGCATACAGTCCTTGGAGAGGGACTATAAACACTACTACTATATAATACGAGGAGAAATGAAGATGGACTTTGGAGTGACAGGTAATTTTGGAGGACGCTATCTGGCGGAACAGTACCGGAAAAATGCGGCGGCAGGCACGGGCAGCGGCGTGAGTTTTGCGGAACTTGCGGCGGCAAAGGCGGAGGAGAAAGGAACAGCGGCGGGGATGAGTTTCAAGGATATGTGGCAGGCGAGGTTTCCGGGGGCATATTACAACGTCATGGACACATCTAAAATTGATGGCTCTTTATGGGGCAGGAATGATTATCCGTGGGATAAATATTTCAGCAATAATGCAGATGATTCCGTGCTGGACTGGAAGCCTTCAGGAGCGGAGCCACCCATGCTTGATTCTAAGGTACAGGCAAAAATAAATTCCACCATCGGTAAAAAAGCTGTTGTCGTTCCGCCGGAACTGGAAGAAAAAATGAAGAATGACCCGGAGCTGGCTGAGCGTGTTATGGCAAGAGTCGAGAACTTTATTGCGGAGCAGGACATGATGAATCCCAATCCCCGGAAGGGCTATTTGATTGCACTGGATGAAAACGGTGAAATTGCCCATGCCTGTGTAACAAGTGAAAAAATGTCAGTATCATCAGCAGAATTTATTGAAGCCCGTAAAGCAAGGGAAGCAAAACACGAGGAATATGAAAAGCTGGCAGAGGAAGCCGCCCTAAAACGCAGGCTGATGGAGCAGGAGGCGGATGAGAGATATTACAAGAGCAACATAACCAAAAAGGCGGTTTCTGCTGCGGCTTATGAGGCATCGGGCATTTTGAAGTAAAGCGTGATATGCCCGGACTTACCATAAGGGGGCATGGGCGGCATGAAACTTTTTTGAGGGCTGAATCGTATATTCGGCGGAGGGAGGTGTTTGTCATGGGAATTAGGGACAAAGGAACATAGGCGATGGGTATCTGTAAATATGCTGCTTGGACTTATTATAAGGGAGCAGGTGCGGCTCTGAACGACAGAAGAGCCTTGATAATAAAAAATTGACAACTATGGAGGAATTGAAAAATGGGCATTAACGGAATTGGAACAGCGGGCTATCAGGCGGCTGGATATACAACAAAAAGAACACAGCAGATTGCGGCAGGAAAGAGTTTTGCAGAGCAGGTAAACAATGTGTCAGGCGCAAAACCACATACATCCATTGTTTACATGAAAACGGATGATATGCTGTATTCGGGTGGTAATGGGACAGGATTATCTTTTTACATCAAGTATGCAGAAGGCTCAACGGAAGATGACCCGACTGTGATTGCAAAAGGTGTTGATGAGAATGGGAACGAATTTGAGCAGACCATACATATCAACAAGATAAATCCCCGGAACGCATCACTGGTAGAAATGACGGCACTGGAATCTTATATGGGTGTGGATAAAAACGGAGGGCTTACATCGCTTCCGCCGGAAACAGGAATGATGGGACTGCACGACAGAACAAATTTCATGGATATGTTTCAAAAGCAGATAAGCGATATGAAGCTGCTGAGCCAGAAAAAGGCGGCGGCATATTACCAGTACAGTATGCAGGCATATTGGGATTTCATGAATAAGAAATAAAGCATATTCCCAATGCCCCACAGAGGATAAGCAGGCATCCCCGGTTTCCAGCAGATAGGCAAATCGGGTAGCAGGGGCGGCTTTGGTGGATGGCGGGGGCAAATAATTTCAGCGAAGGGAGGTGTTGGTCATGGGTGTTGTTGATAAAGGAACTTAGGCAATGTGTTACTACTGATATACTGCTCGGACTTATCATGGGGAGCAGGAGGCGGCTCTGACCGACAGATGAGCTGCAATACTAAAAATAAATGGAGGACTTGCAAAATGAGTGTAAGTGGAATTGGAGCAGCAGGATACCCAGTAGCAGGGTATGAAACAAGAAGGACAGAAAGAAATGCGGCAGGAGGAAATTTTGCAAAGCAGGCGGCACAGGCAGCAGGGCAGACCCAGACAGCCACCCTGCATGGTGCGGATGAAGGATCAGGGGATATTGCAGTCAGTTCATGGGCGGACATTGTGGGCGGATCATCCATTTCTGTCTATAAGACACCAGACTTTGACCCGGCGAATCCCGTATATAAAGTGAAAACATGGGATAGGGAAGGAAATGTGACGGAGCAGATGGTGGACGTATCTAAGGTAGACCCGAAAAACTGTGATACGGCTGAAATGTATGCGTACACCGCAAACCTGAAAGAAAGCGGGAAAGGCAGTTTTGAGGACACGGTGCTGAAAGCCGCAGTCGCAAAGGCTGTTAAAAATGCGGAGCAGAGAAGTTCCGCTGCATGGAGCTTTTCGGAGAAAACGGACTGGGTAAAGATAGTGAATGACATTATGCAGTCGGAATACAGTTATGGCGATTGGAAGGGCTACATGGAGTGGAAGAAGTTCTTAGGATTTCTGGAAAGTGGGAGTCCTGCTACATAAGAACCACGGAAGAAAACCAATAAAGCACAAACGATAAAAGGGAATCCGGCAGGAGAATGTCGGGTTCCCTTGTTACATATCAGTGCGGGGGATAGCAGCAGATGTATTTTGGGGGGAGAGGAGGTGGTATTATCCGAAGAATGAAATGCCCGGAAAGGCGGTGCAAGAAACGGGCCTGTGATATTGGGGAGACGGGCTCCGGCTGGATCATTGTGTCGTTGAAATGCCCGAACTGTGGCAGGGTAATAAAGGTGTACTGGAAACCGAATGGAAAAAGATAAATATACATAGAGGGAAAGAATGGCAGGAATGTATCCTGCTGTTTTTACTTTTATGGATTAAAGCGTTTCTTTTATGGCCATACTATAGTTATCAATGGTAATTTTTGGAAATTCCATTGTGCGGCTTGGCAGGCCTGCCATGCCGGATAACTGAATATGTACCGAGCGAGTGGGACCGCATTGTGTCGAGTCACGAATGGCCGGAGTAAAGCTAGTGAATTTTTAGATTTCTTACAATAGAGCTTTCCCTGGCCATTCTCTGCCATTTTTTCAAAGCCAGTCCCACATCTATAATTTAAAGCGTTCCTAACTTTACGAAGCCGTAAAGGAAGGAACGCTTTATGTCTGTTAGGAAAATCACAGTCAAGTCAGGAAACGAAGAATCCACATTGGATGTCACGGAAGAGGAATATCAGAATTACTACCGCCCGTGGTGGCAGCAGAAGAAAAGGGAGCAGAGGAACCGGGAGGCGATGGAGCAGAATGGCTATACGGAAGAATCCTATGAAGCGTGGCGGGATAATGCCTCGGAGGAGGTAGGCATCCCGGATATGGAGCCGCCGGGGATGGATGAGCTGGTGGAGAAAAAGCTGCTGCTCGGCGTGCTTGCGGATGCGATGGAATCCCTCTTGCCGGAAGAACGGGAGCTTGCTATGAAGGTGTTTGGGGAGGAAATGCCCCTTGCCGATTATGCGGAGATGAAAGGAAAAAATCCCCGGACGCTCTCCGACCATAAGAGAAGAATATTATCCAAGCTGCGGAAGTTTTTCACAGAGCATGGTTTTGAAGTTGACAACAAATGACAGCATCCGGCTGTCGGTATGCCTTTTTGACATTTTTTATGGGAAGTGTCGAACGGTTTTCAAAAAAATTTCATTTTTACCCACCGAAAACCGAAAAAGTGTCATTACGAAAGGTAGGAGGGTAAATTTCGGAACCTCCCAGATTGCGGGAAAGGAGGAATGGAACCTATGGAACAGTCACAGGAGCTTATCGGCATCTTACAGGCAATCAGCATCGTTGCGAAAAGCCTCGCCGCCAAGCTGGTGCAGATCGAGAAGGAAGTGGAAGCCTATGAAGCCGCGAAAGCGGCACATGGCAGGAAGATGAAGAAAGGATGGAGGCGCTGATGCGTAAGAAGGTATTTATCTGCAGCCCTTTCCGGGGAGACATGGAAGGGAATGCAAGGAAAGCGGCGGCATACTGCCGCAGGGCGGTGGAGGAAGGGTATCTCCCCATTGCGCCGCATTTACTATTCCCCCAATTTTTAAACGAGGGCATTGAGGAGGAACGGCGGCTCGGCATTGCTATGGGGCTGGAGCTGCTGGATGGCTGTGACGAGGTGTGGGTGTTCGGGGAGGCCACCGAAGGGATGGCGGCGGAGATCGCTTATGCCGCGGAGCAGGGAAAAGAAATCATATTCAAAGAAACGGAGGCAGTGTAAATGGGAAGTGAATTATTGAAGATCGCGGAAGGTTTCTCCATCGTTGCGGAAGGCTTAAGGGGCCTTGCAAAAGCGGAGGGAGACAGTAAGACAGCAGAAAAAGATACGGGCAGAACACAGAAGGTACAGCCGGAAGCACAGCAGGAGCAGCCCGCCACGCTGGAGGGCGTCCGTGCGCTGATGGCGCAGAAGACCCAGGAGGGCAAGTCGAAGGAAGTGAAGGAGCTTCTCCAGAAGTTCGGCGCGGCGAAGCTCTCGGCGGTGAATCCGGAGGACTACCCGGCGCTGATTCAGGAAGCGCAGGTGCTGTGATGGGGAAACACGCACTTCTTTCCGCATCCTCCTCCAGGCGGTGGCTCTCCTGCACGCCTTCCGCAAGGCTGGAGGAGCAGTTTAAGGATGAGGCGGGCGGCAGCGTCTATGCCGAGGAAGGCACCGCCGCCCATGCCCTTGCGGAGCATAAGCTGAAAAAAGCATTAAAAAGGCGGTCAAAGCGCCCGGTGTCGGATTACCACTGTGACGAGATGGAGGAATGCACGGACGGCTATGTGGCCTATGCGCTGGAGCAGGTGGAGCTTGCAAGGCAGGAATGCAGGGACCCGGTAGTATTGATCGAACAGCGCCTTGACTATTCCGCCTATGTGCCGGAGGGATTCGGCACAGGGGATTTATTGATAGTCGCTGATAAAGTGCTGACCGTCATTGACTTAAAGTATGGGAAGGGCGTGGCGGTGGAGGCGGAGTGGAACCCGCAGATGATGTTATATGGATTAGGCGCACTGGAATTATTTGATGCCCTCTACGACATTGACATTGTCCGCATGGCTATCTACCAGCCGAGGCTGGAATCCGTCAGCACATGGGAGATTACCGTAAAAGATTTGATGGAATGGGTGGAGATGGAGCTGAAGCCAAAGGCTGTGCTTGCCATCAAGGGCGAGGGCGAGTTCCACTCCGGCGACTGGTGCCGGTTCTGCAAGGCGAAGAACACCTGCAGGGCAAGGGCGGAGGAATATCTGAAACTGGCGCAGATGGAGTTCAGGGAGTCGCCGCTATTGTCTGATGAGGAAATAGCAGAGGTGCTGAAAGTGGCGGACGAGCTTGCCAAATGGTCTGCGGACGTCTACGCCTACGCACAGGACGAGGCGGTCACGAAAGGCAAGAAATGGGCGGGCTTCAAGCTGGTGGAAGGCAGGAGCAACAGGAAATACACGGATGAGGAGGAAGTGGCGCAGGCGGCGCAGAAAGCCGGGTACACGGACATCTACAAAAAGACGCTCATCGGCATCACGGAGATGGAGCGGCTTTTGGGGAAGAAGAAATTTGCGGAGATACTTGGGAAGCTGGTCTACAAGCCGCAGGGCAAGGTGACCTTAGTTCCCGAATTGGATAAGAGGCAGGAGATTGCCGCAGCAACCGCGGAGGCGGATTTTAAGGAGGAATGAATACCATGAGTAATGAAAATGCGAATTTGACAAAAGTGATCGTACCGTGCAGGTTTTCCTACCTGCACTGCTGGGAGCCCAATGCCGTGAGCGACGGGGACCCGAAGTATTCCGTATCGGCCATCATACCGAAGTCGGACACGGAGACCATTGAGAAAATAAAAAGGGCGATTGAGCAGGCGAAGAAGGATTCCGTCTCCAAGTGGGGCGGCAAGGTCCCGGCGAACCTGAAACTCCCCTTAAGGGACGGCGACATTGACCGCCCGGAGGATGAGGCGTATGCGGACAGCTACTTCTTCAACGCCAACAGCAAGCAGGCGCCGCAGGTGGTGGATAAGAACGTGCAGCCCATCCTTGACCAGTCGGAAGTGTATTCCGGGTGCTATGGCAGGATCAGCGTGAACTTCTACGGCTTTTCCACCAACGGCAATAAGGGCATTGCCGCAGGGCTTGGCAACATCCAGAAACTCCGTGACGGGGAGTCGCTGGGCGGAAGGACGAATGCCGAGGATGACTTTGACGCGGTGGAAGTGGATGATGAGGAAGATTTTCTTGGATAGGCATATCGGGGCGGCGGGTGACTGCCGCCCGTCATCCAAAGCAAATACGCAGGAAGGAGCCATGAAATGGGACGAATCTTAGCAGCTGATATCGAGTGCTTTAGCGATGTGGATTTGATCAAATGCGGGGTATACGCTTATGCGGACAGCCCTGCTTTTGAGATTTTACTGTTTGCCTATTCCTTTGACGGAGGGGAAACACAGATCATAGACCTTGCGCAGGGGGAGAAACTCCCGGCAGAGGTGGAGGAAGCCATCTTCGATGTGTCAGTGACCAAGACCGCATACAACGCCAATTTCGAGCGCACCTGCCTCTCTAAATATTTCGGGAGGTACATTCCCCCGGAGTCCTGGCATTGCAGCGCGGTACAGGCGGCCATGCTCGCCCTGCCCCGGTCTCTGGAGGATGTTGGCAGGGTGCTTGGACTGGACGAGCAGAAGATGAAGGAGGGCAGGGAGCTGATCCGGTATTTCTGCGTCCCCTGCAAGCCGACCAAAGCAAACGGCGGCAGGACGAGGAACCTCCCCTGCCATGCGCCGGAGAAGTGGGAGCTGTTCAAGACTTACTGTAAAAGGGATGTGGATGTGGAGAAATCCATCCGCAGGAAGCTGCACAATTTCCCCATCCCGGAAAGCGAGATGGAACTGTACCGTTTAGACCAGCGCATCAATGACCGGGGTGTTTTAGTGGATATGGGATTGGTAAAACAGGCCATTGCCTGTGAGCGTCTCCATAAGGAAGTGGTGACGAAACGCGCCTATGAACTGACGGGCTTGGAGAACCCCAACTCCGTGGCACAGCTTAAAGGCTGGCTTGGGGATATGGGGATGGAGGCGGAGAGCCTTTCCAGGAAAGCGGTGTCAGAGATGATAGCGGAGACGGACGGGGAAGTGGAGGAACTGCTGCGGCTTCGGCTGTTAATGGCAAAAACCTCTGTGAAGAAATATGAGGCTATGGAGAGAAGCGTCTGTTCGGATGGAAGGGTACACGGGATGCTGATGTTTTATGGAGCGAACCGCTCCGGGCGATGGAGCGGGAAAAACGTGCAGATACAAAATCTGCCAAAAAACGACATTCCCGATCTGGAACTGGCAAGAGACCTTGTGAAGCAGGGCAGATTTGAGGATATCGAATTATTATACGATTCCACACCAAATGTGCTTTCAGAATTAATCCGTACCGCTTTTATTCCAAAGCTGGGATGCCGTTTTGTGGTGGCAGACTTTTCTGCCATTGAAGCCCGTGTCATGGGGTGGCTCTCTGGCGAGGAATGGGTGCTGGACGTTTTCCGTGGTGACGGGAAACTGTATGAGATGACGGCATCAAGGATGTTCGGCATCCCGATGGCGGAGATTGGAAAAGGCAGCCCGGAGAGGGCAAAAGGTAAGGTTGCAAGTTTATCTTGCCAATATGGGGGCTCCACAAATGGGCTCATCTCAATGGGGGCTTTGGATATGGGGCTGACAGAAGAGGAACTTCCCCCGCTCGTAGCTGCGTGGCGGAAAGCCAATCCGCACATGGTGCAGTTTTGGTGGGATGTGGATGCCGCCGCAATAAAGGCGGTTACCGAAAAGCAGAAAACGAAGGTCGGGAAGATCATTTTTGAGTATATGAGCGGGATTTTATTTATCACGCTCCCGTCCGGGCGGAAGCTGTCCTATGTAAAACCGAGGATGGCTGTGAACCGATTCGGGCGCGATGGGCTGACCTATGAGGGCATTGCGGAAAACAAGAAATGGAGCCGGATAGAGACCTACGGACCCAAGCTGGTGGAGAACATCGTGCAGGGGACGGCCAGGGATTTGCTGGCGGAGGCGATGCTCCGTGTGGAGAAAAAAGGATACCCTATCGTCATGCACTGCCATGATGAGATCATAGCGGAAGTGCCGGAGGGCAGCGGCTCCGTGGATGAGATGTGTGAAATTATGGCGATTCAGCCCAAGTGGGCGGAGGGATTACCGCTCCGGGCGGATGGTTACCAGTGTAGTTTTTATCAGAAAATGTAGAGGGAGAAATATATGGAGAGAAGGAATGCGGAAGGGTACCATGACCCCACAGCCTACGGCGGGATGCGTATGGCGGAGCAGAAAGCGGAAAAGGAAACGGTGAAGATGGTTTATAAGAACGGGAGGATGGAGCTTTATATCCATGAGTTCTTCCCATGCACAGCGGCGGTGGCAAAGAAGGTGTTCCCGCTGATCCGGCGCTTTGCGAAAGAGGATGACAGGGAGAAACTGAAACAGTTTTTACGGATAAAGGCACGGGAGCATTCCGGGAAAGCACAGGCATTTTCGGAAAAGGCGGAGTCCCTTACTGCAAAATCGGAGGAATGGCATTTCTACCGGAGGAAAGCCAGGGAGGAACAGATCATTTATAACCAGTGCGTGAAAAATCTGAAATTATTGGAGGGCAGGAAGGAATGAGGATACAGATAGCAATAGGCAATTCAAGGATGGAGAAACGCTGGAATAACGTGGAGATGGAGCTGGGTGAATTTATAGAACGCATCTCTCACACCATCCGCACGGCGGAGACCGTGGAGCAGTATATGAAGATGACGAAAGCAAAGCAGGATGCCATCAAGGACGTGGGCGGTTATGTGGGAGGAAAACTGAAAGGCGGCAGGAGGAAAAAGGACTGCGTGGAATACCGTACCATGATTGTGGAGGATATGGACCATGCGGTTCCGGGCGTGATTGAGCAGATAGAGATGCTGTATAATTACCGCTGTCTTATTTATTCTACCCATAAGCACACGCCGGAGAATCCGAGGTATCGTTTAGCAATCCCGCTGTCGCGCCCGGTGTCGCCGGATGAATATGTGGCAATCGCAAGGAAGGTGGCGGAGGACATCGGGATTGAGATGTTTGACGATACCACCTACGAGCCGAGCCGCCTCATGTACTGGCCGTCCACCTCCGCTGACGGGGAATTTATTTTCCGTGACATTGAAGGAGAGCCGTTAAATCCGGACGATGTGCTTTCACGGTACAAGGACTGGCGGGATTCCTCCGAGTGGCCGGTGAGCAGCCGCCAGCAGAACATCGTACAGAGGGAAATGCGCAAGCAGGCAGACCCGCTTTCCAAAGACGGCGTTATTGGCGCATTCTGCCGGACGTATTCCATCGAGGATGCCATCGCAAACTTTCTCTCTGACGTCTATCAGCCAAGCACCATGCCGGGGCGGTATGACTATATCCCGGCAGACTCACAGGCGGGCGTGGTCATTTATGAGGGGAAGTTCGCTTACTCCCACCATGCCACCGACCCGGCCTGCGGCAGGCTGATGAACGCCTTTGACATGGTGCGGATTCACAGATTCGGTGAGATGGATGCGAAAATATCCGAGGACACGGAGCCTGCCAAGCTCCCTTCTTTTGGTGCCATGAGTGAGTTTGCCGTGAAGGATGAGAACGTGAAAGCCACGCTGGCGCAGGAGCGGCAGAAAGCGGCGGGGGAGGAATTCGCCCCGTCCGATGACTGGCAGAAGTCCTTGGAACTTGACAGGCAGGGCGCAGTGAAGCCCACGCTGGATAACCTTGTGCTGGTCATGCGAAGCGATGAGCGCCTGCGCTCCATCGCATTCAACCTCCACCGGGACGGGATAGACGCCGGGGAGGGTTTGCCGTGGAAGCAGATCAAGCCGGGATGGAATGATGCCGACTTCGCATCCCTGAAAGTATATCTGAGCAGTGTATACGGAGTGTACTCCCCGACCAGGACGAAGGACGCTGTGCTTGCGGTGGCGGCGAAGCGGGCATACCATCCGGTGCGTGAATACCTTGATGCCCTGCCGGAATGGGACGGCACGGGAAGGGTGGAGACCCTGCTGGTGGATTACTTCGCCGCAGAGGATACCAGCTACACGCGGGCGGTCACCCGTAAGACGATGGCGGCGGCTGTGGCGAGGATATACCAGCCGGGGATCAAGTTCGATTCCGTCCTTATCCTGAACGGTCCGCAGGGCATCGGCAAGTCCACGCTCTTTGCAAAGCTGGGCGGCGCGTGGTTCTCCGACAGCCTGACGCTCACGGATATGCGAGACAAGTCCGGCCCGGAGAAACTGCAGGGCTACTGGATACTGGAGCTGGGCGAGCTTGCCGGGATGCGCAAGACCGATGTGGAGACCGTGAAGTCCTTCCTCTCCCGCGTGGATGACAAGTACCGTGCCAGCTACGGCATGAACGTGGAGAGCCACCCGCGCCAGTGCGTCATCGTGGGAAGCACCAACTCAGAGAACGGGTTCCTGCGCGACGTGACGGGCAACCGCCGCTTCTGGCCTGTCCGGGTGGGCAGGGAGAGCCGGAAGAAGCCCTGGCAGATCACCGAGGAGGAGATATGGCAGATATGGGCGGAGGCGGTGTCGCTGTACCGTTCCGGGGAGAAGCTCTACCTCGAAGGGGAGGAGGCACAGATCGCCATTGCGGAGCAGGCGGAGGCGATGGAGACGGATGACCGGGAAGGGCTGGTGCGGACGTACCTTGACACGCTGCTCCCGGAGGATTGGGATGAAATGAGTTTATATGACCGCAGGAACTTCTTAAACGGTAGTGAATTCGGGGAGACGCAGCGCAAAGGGACAGTGCGCCGGACGCTGGTCTGCAACATGGAGATATGGTGCGAGTGCTTCGGGCGGGAGTCTTCGGCTCTCAAAAAGATAGATTCCTATGAGATCAATGCCATTATGCGCAAGATCGAGGGATGGGAGAAGTATGCCGGGACGAGGACGGGGATGTATGTTTTCCCCGTTTATGGCAAGCAGAGGGCGTACTGCCGGGAACAAATGGAACAAGGCGGATGATTGTTCCGGCAGATTGTTCTTTGAAAAAAGCCAGCAACTATGGGCGTTAGCGGATTTATAGGAACAACGGAACAACCTTTACTATATGAGAAATATAAAAATAATAGAGAAAGAGGATGTGTGTGTATGTCATACACGCGTATAGCAATATAGGGATTTTTTGTTCGTTCGTTCCGTTGTTCCTGAGATTGGAGGCAGTTATGTTTTTGGAGGATATCCTGAAAGACGGATTTATGGATTACAAAAAGGTGTATGAACTGGCAGAGGAAAACGGCATAAAAAAGACAGAGGTGAAGCGGCAGAAGGCCCTGCTGGGCGTGAAGTCAGTCCATGTGGACGGAGAGGAAGGTGGGACGTTATGGCTGTGGTTCATTCCGAAAAACGTGTGGAAAAGATATTCACAGACGCAGTGAAAAAGATGGGAGGCATGGCGGTGAAGTTCACCTCACCCGGTCTGGATGGGGTGCCGGACAGAATCGTCTTATTGCCGGGTAGGAAGATTGCATTCGTGGAGTTAAAGGCTCCGGGGAAGAAGCCCCGGCCATTGCAGGTGAAACGGATGCGGCAGCTTGAAAGTTTAGGATTCCCCGTCTATGTGGTTGACGGGGCAGAGCAGATCGGAGGTGTGCTGGATGAGATATGTGCCACATGAATATCAGGAGTATGCAAAAGAATTTATTGTGAACCACAAGGTGAGCGCATTATTTTTGGATTGTGGATTGGGGAAAACAGTGATCACGCTGACCGCCATATGGGAACTGCTGTATGACTATTTTGACATCCGAAAAATATTAATTATAGCGCCCTTGCGAGTCTGCTATTTGACTTGGCCTTCCGAACTGGAGAAGTGGGAGCATCTTTCCGGGATTGGGATGTCTGTAGCCCTCGGCTCTGAAAAAGAACGGATAGCCGCACTTGGCAGGAAAGCACAGGTGTATGTTATCAACAGGGAAAACGTGGAGTGGCTGGTGGAAAACCATAAATGGGATTTTGACATGGTGGTGATTGATGAACTTTCGTCCTTCAAGTCCCATAAGGCAAAGCGGTTCAAGGCCCTTAAAAAAGTGCGCCCAATGGTTCGGCGCATCGTGGGGCTGACCGGGACGCCCGCGCCGAATGGATTGATCGACCTTTGGGCGGAGATCGGAATCCTCGATATGGGGCAGCGGCTTGGGCGGTTCATCGGCGGCTACCGGGAGCGGTTCTTCGTGCCGGACAAGCGAAGCCGGGAGATGGTGTTCTCCTATAAGCCGCGGGAGGGTGCGGAGGATATGATTTATAATTTAATCTCCGACATCTGCATCAGCATGAAGGCCGTGGATTATCTGGAAATGCCAGAATGCGTTTATAACCGGGTGGAGGTTTCCATGAGTGAAAAAGAGATGGCATTGTATGAGCAGCTAGAGCGGGATATGCTCCTGCCCTTTGCGGACGGTGACATTGACGCGGTGAACGCGGCGGCGCTTTCCAACAAACTTTTACAGATGGCGGACGGCGCGGTCTACGATGAGAACGGGAACGTGAAGCACATCCATGACCGGAAGCTGGAAGCACTGGAGGATTTGGTCGAGGCGGCGAACGGCAAGCCTGTGTTAATCGCCTACTGGTACAAGCATGATTTACAGAGGATCATGGAGCGCACCGGGGCGGTGGGACTGGACACGGCGGAGGATATGCGGAAATGGAATGCCGGGGAAATCCCGGTGGCGGCGATCCATCCCGCGTCAGCCGGACATGGGCTGAACCTGCAGGCGGGCGGCTCCACGCTGGTGTGGTTCGGGCTGACATGGTCATTGGAATTATACCAGCAGATGAACGCAAGGCTGTGGCGGCAGGGGCAGGAGGAGACGGTTGTGATCCACCATTTAATCTCCAAAGGCACACTGGATGAGCGGGTGATGGCTGCGCTGGAGAAAAAGGACTGCGGGCAGTCGGCACTTGTGGATGCGGTAAAAGCGAGGATTGGAGGCGTGGAATGAAAGCAGAAGAAATGTTCAGGAGTTATGCGGCAAGAAAACAGGAGGTGGATTTACTGAAATTCCGCATCACCAATTTCCGTGGCATCGATGCGGACGAGGTGATAAAGTCCATGTGCCTTGCAAAGCCGGAAGGGGAAAAGGTGCAGGAGGGCGAGACTTCCGACAGGACGGCATCCGTGGCGTTAAATTACCGCAAGACGGCGGACAGGCTGGAGGATGAGATGTTTGACGGCCTTTTAGAGCAGTACCGCAGGAAGAAAGCGGAGATCGAGTTTTTCCATTACTGCGTCAGCCGCTTAAGCGGGAAGCTGCCGGAGGTCATAACGGACATGGTGGTGGAAGGGATGGACTGGCAGGAGCTTTCCGAGAAGTACGGTGTCTCCCATACCATGATCGGGAAATACAGGAGGAAGGCGCTGAAAGAAATGGATGTTTTTTACGAAATCCGGGAGAAAAACGACCTGGAAGTGATGCTGAGTTAAAATAAAAAAATTTTTTTGAAAAAGTTTTTCCCGCCCCGGAGGAGATTTTTTCAAGGGCGGGGTAAGCAGGAATCCAGTGTTTATGCGTGTTTGCGGACAGGGTTTTGCGTGATGGTTTACTGACTGGTTTACTAAGTGGTTTACTGGATGGTTTACCAAGTGGTTTATTGCAAAGGAAAAAATATTGTGCTATGGTTATGATGCGAAGAAGTGTAGGGAGCCCTGATGGAATATCCACGGGGCTTTTTTCACGTCCTCCGCACGGGGCAGCGGGCTTTATCCTTTCACCGCTGCCCCTTTTGGCAGAAAGGATGGAAAGGTGGATGCTATGGACTGTTTCGCTATGAAGGATGGAAAGTGCAGCGTGCTGAGATGTGGGAAGTGTGGAGGCGAGACCTGCCACTTCCATAAGACGAGGGAAGAACAGGCGCAGTCATTGGAGAAAGTAAGCGAACGCCTGCGGAGCCTGCCGGAGTACCAGCAGGAAGCAATCGCTGATAAATACTATGGCGGCGTGAAGAAGTGGTGATGCTTTCCGGGCGGCAGCGTTTTCCGTTACTGCCGCCCGTCCGCCTTACCCGCCGTTCACAAAGCGGCAGACGGTAAAGCCGTCCTTAAGCCCCTCGCGGTAATAAAACTCGTTTTCGCGGGCAGCCCTGCGGAACGCCTCCGTCTGCATCCCCTTTAACAGTTCCCGGTCATCTTCCGGGAGGCTGTCAAGGATGCGCCGGAACTGTGCGTCCCGCTCCTGCCGCTCTGCCTTTTCTTCCCCTGTCGGCTCTTTGTTATTTCGCCGGAAGATAAGGTCCATCCGTTCTATGATGGTCTGGGTGAGGAATTCCCCGTCCGTCATGGCACGCCACCTCCTTTCGGGAGACAGTTTAAAACAGGAGCGGCAGAGCAGCCAATACCAGATAGTGACAAAGAAAGCGGCGGTTTTTTAAGCACCCTGCCACTTAGAAAGATAAGCGGCAAACCACCTTGCCATAAACGGGATTCAGAGTTAAAATGCCCACACCAACTAAGGAAGGGAGGTTTTAGCATGATGCCGGAAGGCTGGAAAGAAGCGCTGGAGATGGCAGAGCGGTACCGGGATTATTTCTCGGAGCGGGATGCGGACATCGCGCTTGGCAGGAGCGGCACACATTTCTTTTATGTGTACGATAAGGAACACGGGTACTTCGAGGTGTTCCACACATTCTACACGGCGGCGGAGCTGGAGGAACTGATCTTAGGGACGCTGGCGGAGGATCTGGAATGCATGAACGCGGTGATGGCGGAGAACCTGCATGAGCGGTTCGATCTGACGGACATCAACGAGACACTGGACAATTACGCGCCGCGGTTCCATATGCACACACTGGCGGAGCAGCTAAAGGCTGTGGCCGGTGAGCAGGAGAAGTGGGGCAGGATGATGGCGCAGACCTACAGGGCGCTGTGCGGCAGGCTGCCGCAGGAGTAAACAGGAAGGAGGCGTACAGCCATGCCGAGGAAACCGATGAAACCATGCAGACATCCCGGATGCCCGAAGCTGACGGACGGGATGTACTGTGAGGAACACGCAAGGCTGCACGCCTCCGACCGTGCCAGCGCATCTGTCCGTGGATACGATGGCAGGTGGGAGAAAGCACGGACACGTTTCTTGAAGGCACATCCCCTCTGCGTCAGGTGCATGGAGCAGGGGAGGCTGACACGGGCGACAGTTGTTGACCACATCATCCCCCACAGAGGGGATGCAGAGCTGTTCTGGGATGAGGGCAACTGGCAGGCACTTTGTAAGAGCTGCCACGACCATAAAACCATGACGGAGGACCGCTATCAGGAGTACAGATACTGACGGTTTCCGTGATAGTTCCTTTTCTTCCATATTCCGACAAGGCACAACATTTCCCGTGGAAATCTGCATGGGGAAGGGGGTCAAGTTATCTCTACAACTGTCGAAAAATATCGACCGCCGCCCCCTCAGACGCGCGTTTTCGCAAATTCGCACAGGGGGGATAGGAAATCGCCCCCAAATCTTACATAAACATTGATTTTTCAAGGCTTTCAGGCACTTTAGTTTTGCGTGAAAGTACCGAAAAACCCATGTTTTTGGGCTTAAAAACCATCAAAAAACGCTGGTTTTTGGGCCTTTTTTGATGGAGGTGGAGGGAAAATGACCGATTTTGAGGCGGCGCAGGTGAAGGAAATGCGCCTGAAGGGCATGGGCTACCGTGCCATAGCGGAGGCGCTGGGGCTTTCCCGCGACATCGTCCGCAACCACTGCAAGGCAAAAGGGATGGGCGGGTATGTGGCGGCAACCGTGAAGAACCTGCAGGAGCGGGAGGTGCAGAACGGCATCTGTATCTGCTGCGGGAAGGAAACGGCACAGGCGGGGACGGGCAGGCCGAGGAAATTCTGCTCAGAGAGATGCCGGAGGCAGTGGTGGAAAGCGCATCCGCAGGAGGGGAACAGAAAAGCCCTCTGCACAAAGAAATGTGAATGCTGCGGCAGGGAGTTTTCCTTTTACCGGAGCAGGAAACCGAAGTATTGCAGCTATGACTGCTACATCAAGGCAAGGTTCTGGAGGGATTAGAGAATGGAGTTTCGGAAAATCAAGATCGCCGATTTGGTTCCGGCATCCTACAATCCGAGGAAGGCGCTGAAACCCGGCGATAAGGAATACCAGAAGATAAAAAACTCCATTACGGAGTTCGGCTATGTGGAGCCGGTGATCGTCAACTCAGACATGACCATTATCGGGGGACACCAGCGCGTGTCTGTGCTTTCCGAACTTGGCTATGAGGAGATCGACTGCATCGTCATTGACATTGACAAGCAGAAGGAGAAGGCGCTCAACATTGCGCTGAATAAGATCACGGGCGAATGGAACAAGGAGCTGCTGGCTGACCTTATCGCCGACCTGCAGGATTCGGACTTTGATGTGTCCTTCACTGGCTTTGAGCCGCCGGAGATCGAGCAGCTATTCAATTCCGTCCATGACAAAAAAATCACGGAAGATGATTTCGACATAGACGCGGAGCTGGAAAAGCCCGCCGTGGCGAAGATGGGTGATGTGTGGACGCTTGGCAGGCACAGGCTGGTGGTTGGCGATTCCACTTTGCCGGAAACATACGATGTGCTGATGGCAGGGGCGAAGGCAAACCTCGTGGTCACCGATCCCCCTTATAATGTCGATTACGAAGGGAGCGCCGGGAAGATCAGGAATGACCACATGGAAAATGAGCAGTTCTATAACTTCCTTTTTGCCGCATTCGTAAATATGGAGCAGAACATGGAGAGCGATGCCTCTATCTATGTGTTCCACGCTGACACGGAAGGGCTGAATTTCAGGAAAGCGTTTCAGGCAGCGGGCTTCTACCTTTCCGGGTGCTGCATCTGGAAGAAGCAGAGCCTTGTGCTGGGGCGCAGCCCCTACCAGTGGCAGCACGAGCCGTGCCTGTTCGGATGGAAGAAGGGCGGGAAGCACAACTGGTATTCCGACAGGAAGCAGACCACCATATGGGAGTTTGACCGCCCGAAGAAAAGCGAGACCCATCCAACCGCAAAGCCAGTGGGATTAATTGCATATCCCATCAAGAATTCGAGCATGAGCAACTGCATTGTACTGGACCCCTTCGGCGGCTCCGGCTCCACGCTGATCGCCTGTGAGCAGACGGGCCGCATCTGCTACACCATAGAGCTGGATGAGAAGTTTGCGGACGTCATCGTGAACCGCTATATCGAACAGGCCGGCTCTGCTGAAAATGTATTTGTAGAGCGGGATGGCGTGAAAATCCCTTATGCGGAACTGACGGGGGAGGTGAAGGGCAATGAGTGACAGGGAATTATTGGTTGAGATATTCCGCAGGATACACGGTCTCGGCGGGTGCAATGCATCGGAATCATTCAGCCGGGGATGGGATGCGGCGGTGGCTTCCTGCGAGGATGTGCTGACGGAACTGACGGGCATTTCTTATGACGACTTGGACGGGGGTGGCTCTGATGGATGAGAATGGGAAACTGACGCTGGGCAGCCTGTTCTCCGGCTCCGGCGCTTTTGAGCTTGGCGGGCTGCTTGCCGGAATCCGCCCGGTGTGGGCATCGGAAATTGAGATGTTCCCTATCAGGGTGACCACAAAGCGGCTGCCTTTCGTGAAACATTACGGTGACGTGAACAGCATCCGTGGGGATGAAATAGAGCCCGTGGACATCATAACATTTGGGAGTCCTTGCACGGACATCTCAATAGCAGGAAAACGTGCAGGACTTGGCGGTAAGCAGTCCAGCTTATTTTTTCAGGCAATACGGATCATAAAGGAAATGAGGTGTGCGACAGATGGGAGATACCCAAGATTCATCGTATGGGAGAACGTGCCGGGGGCATTCTCCTCAAACGGCGGGGAGGATTTCAGGGCAGTGCTTGAAGCGGTCTGCTCCGTCAAAGACGGGGGCATTCATGTTCCTGGACCTCCAAA
>RAYR01000037.1 GCA_003612405.1 bacterium 0.1xD8-71 | reverse complement strand
GAAGAACGCAAAGCCAGAGAAGAGGCGGAAGACAAGGCTCAGATGGAAGCAGAGGGTGGAATGTCTGAAGAGTTTACCTTCTAAGATTATGCACATAAGAGTAGTGGCAAGGGCATAACTGCCCTTACCACCGCTTTTTTTCGGGGTTTTTCTTCTCCCGGCCCACATACGCCGGCCGTCCTCCTCGGGAACAAACTCCCTGCACCCTGTTTTCTTTATGATAAAAATAAAAAAACAGATTTTCTACAAAGGAGACAAGATATGGACAAAAAAGAAATTTTAGACTGTTTATCTGAAAAGAAAAGACTAACGGCGCCTGTTGCTACAGCAGAAAATAACGTGAGAGCCGCCGAGAGCAATTATGAAAAAGCACGTAAAAAATGGAAATGGGGGATAGTTATATCAATAGTCTTTTTGATTCTTTATATTCTGTTTTTCCTGTCAGGTGACAGGGAGCTGTTCTACTTTGATGAACACCATGTTTTGCAGGCCGGTGGCCTTGGTGGGATTATTCTTTTTGGGGGTATTTTATTTCTTTTACTATATGTAAAAAGCCTGCTTTATACAACTCCGGCAGAAAAGAAGCTGGTAGAAGCACAGAATATTCTCAGACAGGAAAAAAATAAGCCGGATTATATAAACGGTTCAAAAAATTTCCCGGCAAAATTTTACAATTATTCTGACCTTTTCCGCCTGTGGAATATTATCAATGAAGGAAGAGCCGAAAGTCTAAAAGAAGCGTATAACCTGTTAGAGACGCAACAGTTCCAGCAAGACCAGATGGCAATTCAGGAAGATATCAGGCGCTTACAGCAGGAAACAGCAACTTCGTCAAAGATAAATGCCGCCGCTTCTGTAGTCACGGCATATAACACCGCTAAAACAGCAAGAAGATTAAGATGATAAGCTGATAGCGGTAAAAGAGTTTATTCAATTTTTTATTTCTTCCAAATATAGAAAGAGAGTGGTTCAAATCCCACTCTCTTTTACATTTCTTTTATCAATCCACTATATTTCAACCTTAATCATTTTTATATCATATAAGAGACTCAGACATACGTCTGAGTCTCCACGGGGATATCCCTATCCCCGTTCCCCTTTTTTCTTATGATAAAAAATTGCTTCTCAATTTCCCCTTGTCTACCTTCCTATCTTCTTAACCTCATCTAATGTAATGCTAGCATTTTAGGGAAAGTTGTCAAGCGATTTGTCCAAAAATTAATAAAAATTTAATAAAGTCCATCTTGAAATGATGGTTCCGGCAGTAATGAACACTGCCGCCCCGCAGTTGCAAATGCGGAAAACGTCACTGACAAATCAGGGTACCCGCCTATAAAAGAAAATATTATGATGCGCATCATATGGAGAATATCTATATGATTACCAAACGTTTAACACAACAGATGTTTTTACACCGTAAAAAACTGGGATTAAAACAACATGAAGTTGCCGAGTTACTTGGCAAGTCTGAAAAGACCTATCAACGGCTGGAATCCACTGGCCGTGGCCTGTCTGATATTTTTGACATCCTCGAAATCTTTCAGGTATTGCATTTTTCCACTACAGAAATTGTTAACGTGCTGGGGCTCCCACCGCTCACGTTAAGTGAGATAACAGAAGTTTATCAGGACGAAGAAACCCTGAAAAGCATACGGGAAAACAGTATCTGCTCCGCTATTCGTCAGACGTGTGGAGAAATGGAAACAAGCACAATAGAACGTCTGATTTTTACCCTGATGAAAGAACAATGCGAAAGGAAGGGGAACTCTGTCTGAGTTCCCCCTCCTTCCATGCGGGGTCACACAATAAACGCCTTATACTGCGGAGTGGGTAAAAAAAGCAGGATATGTTACCATATCAATGTAAACAAAAATAAATTCATTTTAGAAGGGAGACAAAAGAAATGGCATTAAAGAAATTAAACCAGTTTTTGAAGTTTGACTACGAGGAATTTTCCAAAGACAAGATGCTTCAGGTCACTGGCATAAGTGAATGGAAGGATTTTGGCACCAAAGCCCATATGGGAACCAAACTTGAAACGACTATTGTCAAGGACAACACTCTGTATAAGCTGAAAGACGGGGAAAACGTCACGAACCGTTATGAGAAGCTGACCATAAAGGTACGTAAGGACGTAAACATCCCGATGAATGCCATTGTAGTGCCTGTCAATGCGACCGCTACCGTGTACGGGGATTACCGCAACCAGCTGTCAATAACTGCTGACGATGTCCGGGTACTTACACCGAATAAGTAAGTGAAGGGAGTGAACCATTATGAACCATTATAAGAAGGGAGTCAGGTATTTTTCCCCCGCCGCTTGGATTCTTGCGGCGGGGGGATTTTCCCTCTTTTACTCCGCCTTTTTAGGACTGATGAAACAGCTGAACCATTCGGACGTGTTCGGCCTGAACCTTTATCTTGGGAAAGCCTCCGCCATATCCATGGCAATGGCGGCTGCCCTGCTCACGCTGTCGCTTGCCCTGCATATTAAGGGCGGTGCCGAAAAGCAGATAGAACACCGTGTAAAAAAGAGGCTGTACGACCCGGTGTATGGGAACCCGCTCGTCTTACGGGAAGGGGAACTGCTCCCGCCCGTCAGGTGTCGGAGGCTCAACAGCATAACATTTGAAATCTCTGTCATGGCTGTTTCATGCACAGTAGAAAATTTACTGAACATTGCGCCAGTCATATCGTCTTCCCTGAACGGGAAATTAGGGAAATATGCGGTTGTCAGCTGTGAAGCGGACGAAGCCTTTAACCGGGTGGATTACCGGATTGAAGACGTGCTGGCCGACAGGAGCCTGACGGTGGATTCCGTGGAAGGGCTGAGAGCACCGGACAAAACGAAAATCCCGATTGACACGGAAACCTTTATCGACCTAAAAACCTCCGGCAGTATCCTTATCGCCGGGAAGACAAGAAGCGGGAAGACCACGGGCACCATTACAATCCTGCTTCCGCTCTTACTGTGCGGACGTGATAAGTATGATTCCAATATCTTCATCATTGACCCGAAACTGGCGGAACTGTCAATGCTCCCCAATGTTGTGGCCGTAAATCCCAACGGGGATGTCGAACCAGTCATAGCGTTGATGGAAGAATTTGAATCCACGAGAAAGACCCGGCAGGCAGTATTGAACCGGCGTTCACAGGAGACCGGTAATGCCGTGAAATGGTGGGATGCCGGGATGCACCCCAGCATCCTGTTCATTGATGAATATGTGACATTAAAAAGCCTTTTCCCGAAGTCTGCCAGAGGGAACGGGGGATTCAATATATCTGATTTTGAAAGTTTATTGAAACGCATTATAACCATGGGGGCGTCTGCCGGGTGCTTTGTCATCATCTCCATTGCGGAAGCGTCAGTGGAAGAAGGCGGCCTACCATCCATGTTAAAGTCAGCAATGACAACCAAAATCCTGTTCAAGCCTACGATGGAGGAAGCCCGGCTGATTTGGAACAGTGAACGGCTAAGGACCTTTAATGCGGGGCGTGCATATGGAGCCGGAGATTGCCTGTTTTCCTCCACGGACGGCATACACGACACGCCAGGGTATCTGCATTTCCCGAACATGGAGTTTGAAGTTTATGCGGAACTGGGAAGGCTTCTGGAGGAATACTACGCTTCGTAAGAATGAAGGTTCACCACGATTCCGGCCTGCCGGAATCGTGGTGTCAGTGTCAGTTTCTAAAAAACTGTTGTTTTCTGGCGGTGGGCTTGTTATACCGCCAGAAAACCAAAGTGTCAGAGTGTCAGGAACGTTCGGAAACACAGGAAAATCAGGGGAAGGAGTGACACCAGAATGTCAGACAAAGAAAACAGCCGTGTCAGGTCTAAAAACATGATGTACACACAACAGATAAGGCACCTGCCCGCCAGAAGCACAGACCAGCTGGTCAGCCGGGTGAAAAAGATGGCACCGAAGAGATATGCACTGATTGTGCATGACAGTGATGTCAATGAACAGGGGGAACCCGCAGAAGACCATGTACACGTGATGCTGTCCTTTGAGAATGCCCGCTCAATTAACAGCATTGCAAGGGAACTGGGAGACGAGCCGCAGTCCATTGAAATGTGGAAAGGAAAAGCGGAAAACGGCTATTCTTACCTTATCCACGCCACAAAGGATTCCGGAAACAAATACCAGTACCCCCCATCAAAAGTCATTGCGAATTTCAATTATCAGGAAGAGATAAAGAGAATCACGGAAGAGGTTGAGCGAAGCAGGCAGACGGCAAACAGTAAAATCCTGCTGGATTCCCTCTATAAAGGGGAAATCTCGAAAGAGGAACTGGAAAAACGGTTAAGCGGCAGCCAGTACGGGAGAATGAGACGCCAGATTGAGGACGTATGGTGCAAGCATCTGCAATTTCAGGCGGCTAAATGGCGGGAAGAAATGAAAAAGAGTGGGAAACGGATAAAAGTCATATGGATTAGCGGAGAAGCGGGAACAGGAAAAACAAGTTTAGCCAAAGAATACGCCGAAAAATCAAACCAGCCTTATTTCATTACGGGGAGCAGCCGTGATTTATTCCAGAATTATGCCGGGGAGCATACCATGATAATTGACGAACTCCGTGCTGACATAGTGAAATACCCGGATTTGTTACGAATCCTTGACCCTTTCGGCAGTCAGGTTATGGCACCGTCCAGATACAGTGATAAGCCTCTGGTTTGTGACTTGATTCTCATAACATCCCCATATAATCCGGCAGAATTCTACAGGGAATTATTCAGCAAGACCAACGGGGATTCCGTTGACGGTCTGGAACAGTTACTTAGAAGGATTACACTGACTGTTGAAATGGACGTATCCCATATCAGGGCGGTTGAATATGACAGGGGAAAAAAAATTTACCGGGCTGTGGACAAGGCCGAAAAGGAAAACAGATATTCCAGACATTACCGGGAACAGGACAGCGCCGCCAGCAACCCCCAAGAACTGTTTGAATCCATGTTTCGTGAGGCTCCATGCGTGGAAACCGATAGTACCACTTCTGTAGAAAGTGCGTAAGTAAGAAGTATATAAAGATATTTAGCCAAGATAAAAAATTGTGTTTGTATTTAGAAAATATATATTACGGTAATTTTCCCGTTACTTATAAAAAGGAATGTTATCAGAAAGGAGAGGTATTTGCTATGTCAAGAAAAGGCATCAATCAAAAACTTAATCAATGCAATATCTTGTCTGCAATTACCTCTGATGATATAATAAATACAGACAACGTGCAAGAAGCAATTATGAACGCACAAAAAGAAAAGTTATTATCAAAAATACATCCCTATAAAATCACAGAGCCAAAGTCAAAAAATGGGCGGTGGCAGACGTATTATAAGGATGCAGACGGGGAAAGAAAAATCCTCCGCGCACAGACAAAAGACGCTCTACTGGAAAAACTTATCCCGATTTATTTTCAGGAATCGCACCTTGACAAATTTACTTTCTCTGATTTGTTTTTGGAATGGTTGGAATACAAGAAAACAGTTACCGACAGCCCTAACACGATTAAGCGGCACGAACAGCATTATAGGCGTTATTTTGAAAAGTCGAAACTGCATACTACGCCAGTTCGTCAGATTGATACTTTGTTATTGGAATCCGAATGCAACCGTCTTGTAAAAGAATACAGAATGACAAGAAAAGAATGGAATAATGTAAAAACTATTCTTATAGGTTGCTTTGAATATGCGGTTCGGAAAAAATACATTGCACACAATCCAATGGATGATGTGAAAATTCTTGTAAAGTACAGACAGGTTGTTAAAAAAACAGGCAAGACCGAAACATATAATACAGAAGAATTAGAAAACCTGAATAAGTATCTTGATAAAATGTATGCGGAAACAGAAGATGTAGTTTTCTTAGCCGTTAAAATTAACTTCCTGCTTGGTCTGCGGGTTGGTGAATTGGTCGCTCTGAAATGGGAAGATTGCACGGAGCAACCACATCTTCATGTTGTCCGTGAAGAAGTCAGAAATCAGGAAACAAATCTTTATGATGTGGTGGAACATACAAAAACTAACCGTGACCGTTATGTGATACTTGTCCCTAAAGCGATATCTATTTTGGAGAAAATACCAAAACAGGGAAGTTATATCTTTATGAGGAACGGCGAACGGATTACCACAAGACAAATTGCATATGTGCTTGAAAAGTATGCACAGCGGCAAGGAACAACAACCAAAAGCACACACAAAATGCGAAAGACCTATGCAAGCAATCTGAACGCGAACGGTGTACCTCTGGATTGTATCAGGGAGATGCTAGGGCATAGCAGTCTGTCAACTACATTAGGATATGTGTACAATCCGCTGACAGAATCAGAGACATACAATCTCATATCACAGGCTTTATAGACTGTCTTCAACTGTCTTCAAATTTGCAGACACAAAGAAAAACGGAAACGCTGTAAATATCAACGTTTCCGCTTCATTAAGAAGAGCGCGAGACGGGACTCGAACCCGCGACCCCGACCTTGGCAAGGTCGTGCTCCACCAACTGAGCCACTCGCGCATGTCTTGTCTGAGCTGTTTTATCGCTCGGACAAATATTAATATACTATATGAATTTTACTTTGTCAACAACAAAAATAGAAAAATCTCTCAAAAAAATTTTTGAAAAAATATTTGACAAAATTTACAAAAGATGATATATGTTAGTGCGAAGAGAAAAAGAGAAGAAAAAGGAGGAAAATAAGATGAAGATTATGAACGTAGACGATCCTGAAAAGTTTTTTGAGGTGATAAATCAGTGTAAAGGTACAGTGGAGCTGGTGACAACAGAGGGTGACAGATTAAATCTGAAATCCCAGCTGACAAAATATGTTGCACTTACCAAGCTTTTTGCAGATAATGAAATTCCGGAAATGGAGATTGTTGCACATGAGCCTGATGATGTGAATCGTCTGATCAACTACATGATGAATGTAAAATAGATCTGGTGTGGCAAATTGAAAAAGAGTAATTCTGGGAATCCTGCGTTTAGCAGGATTCTTTGCATATGGGAAAGGATAGAGAGATGTATAATGAACTGACCAGACAGGATATCCAGAAGATGGAGGAGGAAATCGAATATCGCAAGCTGGTGGTGCGTAAGAACGCTTTGGAGGATGTGAAAGAGGCGCGTGCCCAGGGGGATTTAAGTGAGAATTTTGAGTATTATGCGGCGAAGAAGTTTAAGAACCAGAATGAAAGCCGGATCCGTTATCTGGAGAAGATGATTAAGACTGCCGTGATTGTGTCTGACGAGTCTGCGGAGGACGAGGTGGGCATGAATAACACGGTGGAGGTATTTTTTGAAGAGGACGGGATCACAGAGAAATACAAACTGGTGACTACGGTGCGGGGAAATTCCCTGGAAGGGCTGATCAGTACGGAATCGCCGCTTGGGAAAGCGCTTCTTGGGCATAAGACCGGAGACAGGGTGTTTGTGGAAGTCAGTGCTGGTACTGGTTATTATGTGGTCATTAAAGCGATAGAGAATACGGTGGATGACGGTAGCGATAAGATACGGAGCTTTTAGGAGACTGAAAGCTCCGTGTCTTTTATAAGAATATAAAATTAGTTTACATAATATGTAATATTAGATTTTGTACATGCATATATCTTACAAAGAAATGACAAGCCTGCATGTATAGACGGGCAGGTTCGTTTCAGGGAAAGGCAGGAGGATGTGTGCATGTATGAGAGCAGGACAGCTTCGGAAGCAATCCGAAGTCTGGAAACGGACAGGGAGAATGGTCTTGGCCGCAGGGAGGCTATGGAGCGCAAGGCAAAATATGGCGCAAACAAACTGAAAGAACAGGAACAGAAGAGTGTCTGGCAGATGGTGCTCGAACAGCTGAATGACCCGCTGATTCTGATTCTTGTGGTGGCCATGGCAATATCTTTGATGCTGCATGAGTTTGGGGATGCAGTCATTATTGTGGCAGTGGTGGTCTTAAATGCCGCGGTAGGGATTATCCAGGAGGGCAAAGCAGGCAGGGCGGTGGAGGCCCTTAAGAAAATATCTTCTCCGCAGGCAGTGGTCGTGCGGGACGGTGAACGCATGAAGATTCCGGCGGAAGATCTGGTATTGGGGGATATTGTGTTGCTGGAGGCCGGTAACAGGATTCCGGCTGATCTGAGACTTATTGAAAGTATTGGAGTTTTCGCAGAAGAGTCTACCCTAACGGGAGAGTCTGTTCCGGTAGAAAAGGATGCGGATTATGTGGTGGATGTACCGGGTGATAATAGTTGTGTGAATATGGCATATATGTCCACATATGTGACCCGGGGCAGAGGAAAAGGGGTGGTAACGGCCACTGGTATGGATACTCGGATCGGTCATATTGCGGACATGCTGCATGGCAGTAAAGAGAAGCTTACGCCTTTGCAGATAAAACTGGGGGAGCTGGGAAAGGTGCTGAGCGCCCTGGCAGTGGGAATCTGTGCTTTTTTGTTTGTGGTGGCTGTTTTACAGAAACGTGATGTAGGGGAAATGCTGCTTACGTCGGTATCTTTAGCCGTGGCAGCGGTGCCGGAAGGACTGCCGGCCATTGTGACGATTGTACTGGCCTTGAGCGTGTCCCGCATGGTACGGGCCAAAACCATCGTGCGCAAGCTTTCATCAGTGGAGACGCTGGGGGCTGTAGAGGTGGTATGCTCGGATAAGACAGGAACTCTGACCCAGAATAAAATGACAGTGACGGAGTGCTGTCTGGATGGCAGGCTGCGCGGACGGGAGCAGATGTTTGAAATTCTTAAGGGGATGCCGGATAATCAGGAGACAGACTCTGGCTACAGACATTTTCTGTTGGGAAGTGTTCTGTGCAATGACGGTATGTTGAACGAGACAGGCGGCCTGGGTGATCCCACGGAAATGGCTTTTCTATATATGGCCAGGGAGTGTGGTGTCGATGCAGCGCATATCAGGGAACAATATCCCCGTCTGGACGAAGCGGGGTTTGATTCGGAGCGAAAGATGATGACAACGCTGCACAAGGTCGGGGCTGACAGAATCGCCTATTCCAAGGGGGCCGCGGAACGGATTCTGGATGGATGTGACAGGATGTACAGAGGCGGCCGGATTGTTGAATTGTCGGAAACAGAGAGAAATTCGATTCGGAGGATACAGAAGCAGTTGATGGCGGAGGGCAGGCGTGTGCTGGCCTTATCCATGGAGCCGGAGGGACGCATGTCAGAGAAGAACATGGTATTTCTGGGACTGGTCAGTATGCAGGATCCGGTCAGGCCGGAGGCAGTGGCGGCAGTGCAGGATTTTAAGAGTGCAGGGGTGTCTACGGTGATGATTACGGGTGATCATCCGGATACAGCCTTTTCCATCGCCAGAGAACTGGGAATTGCCAGTCAGACCAGTGAGTGTATTACGGGCAGGGAGCTGGATCATTTAAAGGAGCATGTTTTCCTACAGAAACTTCCACAGCTTAAGGTGTTTGCCAGAGTGACGCCGGAACATAAGGTGCGGATCGTGGAAGGGTACCGCTCCCTGAACAAGACGGTAGCCATGACAGGAGACGGCGTCAACGATGCCCCTTCTTTGCAGGCGGCGGATATTGGAATCGCCATGGGATTTAATGGTACGGATGTGGCCAGAGGGGCGGCGGATTTTGTGCTGATGGATGATAATTTTGCCACCATACATACTGCCATCAAGGAAGGCCGGGGTATCTATGAGAATATCCGCAAGTCAGTGCTTTTTCTGCTATCCTCCAATCTGGGGGAGATTATCACCATGCTGGTGACGATTGTGGCAGGACTGCCGGCGCCATTAAAAGCGAGTTTTATTCTGTGGATTAATCTGATTACGGATTCTCTGCCGGCACTGGCGTTGGGGGTAGATGACAATGAGACGGAGAGACTGATGCAGGAACCGCCCAGGCGGCGGGAGGATTCGCTGTTTGCCAAGGGCGGACTGATGTGTGTGATCTGCTATGGACTGGTCATCGGCGGAGTGAGTCTGGCGGCCTTTTTAAAGGTGCCTTATGACAGGATCATATTGGAAGGCCTGCCGGTTAGTTTACATAATATATTAGAGGGGCTGAAGATATCGACGGTGCTGGCCAAGGCGCAGACTCATGCTTTTACGGTGCTGGGCATCAGCCAGCTGTTTCACGCCATTGGGATGCGGGATGTGAACAGGTCTGTGTTTAAGATGAACCACAGGAATAACCCCTATATGCTGCTGGCATTTGTGGTGGGGATTTTATTACAGGTGGCCGTGACGGAGATTACACCGCTTATTTACCTGTTTGGTACGGTGAAGCTCAGTATGATGGAGTGGACGCAGTTGATCGCGCTTTCCGCCACACCGTTGATTGTACATGAATTATTGGTGGCTGTGGGAAGGGTGGCGCCCAGATCATGCGAGTGCATGCAGGGCCAGCAGGAGAAGAAAGAGGCCGCTTAACCAGGAGAGATCCATGTGGAGCACTTTGCATAGCAGGCGGCCAAGGCAGTACCCGGCAGAAAATAAAAGCAGATTAAAGAACATGGAAAGAAGGAGGAAAGACAACCAGGAGATGGATTCTGTGGTAAAGGCCATACCCACCAGGATACTGTCCAGGGAAAGAGCCAGACTTAGAAGCAGGGCTTCTTTGGCGCTTAAGATCTGTAAATCTTCTTTATTGGCATCCTCGGGAGAGAGATAGATGGTAAAGATGATATTCAGTTGTTTAATACGACATCCCCAGTTTCTGGCGAGACTGGGGTGTTTTTTGGCCAGATAACGGATCAGGCTTTCCGTGAGTTTACTGCATCCTATGAGAAACAGGAGGAAGAAGGAGAGAAAGGGAAGCGCTTCTTCGGGAAGAAAGAAAAAGAGCAGGTGGGAGAGCTGGCTGGCTGCGGTGATAAACACTGCCGGGATACAGACCAGGAGAAAAAAGGCAGAGATCCTGATGTGGACCTTCTGGGTACCGTAAGAGAATCCGGCGGTCATGGAATCCAGAGAGACCGCAAGGAGAAAGAGGATCAGGGCAGGAATAAAGTGAGACATGAATATTCACCTTATGCGTGATTTTACTTTATTGTATGGAGAAGTAATGAGATGTTGAGGGGCATAAGAAATCTGAAAAGAATTCCCGAAAAGATTTACGCCAACCACAAAAAATGGTATGATATGTATAATATAGGAGGAAACTTTTATGGAATTAATGTTTATTGGGGCCGATCATGAGGTGACAGGCAGCTGTCATTATCTTCGGGTAGGAGACAAAAATATTCTGGTAGATTATGGTATGGAGCAGGGAATTAAGGTATTTGAAAACTGTGAACTGCCCGTGGAGTCAGCACTGATAGACTATGTGTTTCTGACCCACGCCCATATAGATCATTCCGGGCTTCTGCCCCTTCTGTATGCAAGGGGATTCAGAGGCAGCATCTATGCTACGGAAGCTACCTGTGATCTGTGCAGCATTATGCTGCGGGACTGTGCACACATTCACATGCAGGAGGCAGAGTGGAAGAACCGCAAGGCCAAGAGAAGCGCGGAGAATGAACTGGTGGAACCGCTCTTTACGATGGAGGATGCGGACGGGGCAATCAAATGTCTTGTCCCCTGTGACTATGAGAAAGATGTGGATGTCTGTGAAGGGGTCAGGATACGTTTTACGGATATCGGACATCTTCTGGGTTCTTCCAGTATCGAGGTGTGGGCCACAGAGGATGATGTGACCAGGAAGATTGTGTTTTCCGGAGATATCGGCAATACAGGGCATCCGCTCATCAAGGAGCCGAAGAATACGGAAACGGCGGATTATGTGGTTATGGAATCCACATACGGCGACAGGCTCCATGCGGCGGAGAGAGTAGATTACATAGGGGAGCTGACGAAGATACTCCAGACTACTTTTGACAGGGGAGGAAATGTGGTGATTCCTTCCTTTGCAGTGGGCAGGACACAGGAGCTTTTGTATTTCTTAAGACAGATAAAAGCAGCCAGGCTGGTAAAGGGACACGAGGGATTCCCCGTTTATGTGGACAGTCCGCTTGCAGTGGAGGCAACCGGGATTTTCCAGAAAAATGAGGATGACTGCTTTGATGAAGAAGCCATGGATCTTGTCAGACAGGGGATCAATCCCATTGCTTTCCCGGGACTTCGGCTGGCAATCACCAGTGATGAGTCCAGGGCGATTAACTTTGAAAACACGCCGAAGGTTATCATATCAGCCTCCGGTATGTGTGAAGCGGGCCGTATCAGGCATCATCTGAAGCACAATCTCTGGCGGCCGGAGTGTACGATCCTGTTTGTAGGATACCAGGCGGTAGGTACGCTTGGCAGAATGATCGTGGAAGGTGCCAGGGAGGTAAAACTTTTCGGAGAGCAGATCGAGATCAGGGCGGACATAAAGAAGCTGGTGGGCATGAGCGGCCATGCGGATAAGAATGGGCTGTTAAACTGGATTAAGGGCTTTCAGGAAATACCGAAGAAAGTATTTGTGGTGCATGGAGAAGACAGTGTGTCCATGCTCTTTACCGAATGTCTGAAGGTGGAACATAAGATGGATGCCTACGCACCTTACAGCGGTACGAGATTTGATCTGATAAGCGGTGCGTTTATCTATGAGGCGGAACCGGTGGCAGTGAAGAAGAAAGTACATGGCATTTCCAGTGTCTTTGCGAGACTTCTGGCCAGCGGACAGCGTCTTATGGCGATCATTCATAAGAATGAGGGCGGTGCCAACAAGGATCTGGCAAGGTTTGCGGATCAGATCAATTCGTTATGTGATAAGTGGGATATTTAATGAACAGGATACAGGAGAGCGGACATGAGTGCGGCAGATCAGATTTTTATCAATATGTGCAGGAACATTCTGGAGAATGGAACCAGTACGGAAGGGGAGAAAGTAAGGCCACACTGGCCGGACGGGGAGAGTGCCTATACGGTGAAGCTTTTTGGGGTAGTGAACCGTTATGATCTGTCCAAAGAGTTTCCGATTCTGACGCTTAGAAAAACGGCGCTTAAGAGCGCCACGGACGAGATGCTCTGGATCTGGCAGCAAAAATCCAATAATATTCACGATCTGCACAGTCATATCTGGGACGCCTGGGCCGATGAGAGTGGTTCCATCGGCAAGGCCTACGGTTACCAGATGGGTGTAAAGCACCAATATAAAGAAGGCATGATGGATCAGGTTGACAGGGTAATTTATGATCTGAAGAACAATCCTTACAGCCGGCGGATTATGACCAATCTGTATGTGCACCAGGATCTTCATGAGATGAATCTGTACCCCTGCGCCTACAGCATGACTTTTAATGTGACACAGAAAAAGGGACATGAAAAGCTGACGCTCAATGGCATCCTCAACCAGCGCTCCCAGGACGTACTGACGGCCAACAACTGGAATGTGGTGCAGTATGCAGTTCTGTTGCATATGCTGGCGCAGGTCTGCGGCATGGAGGTGGGGGAACTTGTCCATGTGATTGCGGATGCCCATATCTATGACAGGCATATTCCGCTTGTCAAAGAACTGATTGAACGGCCGGTGTATGATGCGCCTGCGTTCTGGCTGAATCCGGAGATCAAAGATTTCTATCAGTTTACCAGAAATGATGTGAAGGTAGAAAACTATGTGGCAGGGCCGCAGATAGAAAATATTCCGGTGGCTATTTAGGGGACAGACAAGGGAAAGCAGGCATAATGCAGGGTTTAACAGGGAGGACAGCATGAACGGAATTGTAGCGGTGGATAATAACTGGGCGATTGGCTGCAAGAACAGCCTTCTGGTGAGTATTCCGGCGGATCATAAGTATTTCAGACAGGAAACGACGGGCAAGGTAGTGGTGCTTGGAAGAAAGACTCTGGAGACGTTTCCCCAGGGTATGCCGTTGGCAAACCGGACGAATATTATATTGTCAACGAATCCGAATTATCAGGTGAAGGGAGCCATTGTCGTACACAGTAAGGAGGAACTGCTTGAGAAACTTGAGGAGTATCCGCAGGAGGATATCTATATTATCGGCGGAGAGAGTGTTTATCGTATGATGCTTCCCTACTGTGATGTGATTCATGTGACAAAGATTGATCACGAATACGAAGCGGACGCTTATTTTCCCAATCTGGATAAAGACGGGGAATGGATGGTTACAGCGGACAGTGAGGAACAGACGTATTTTGACATTCCTTACCGGTTCGTAAAATATGAACGCAAAAAGTAAACGGGGTATGAATTGATATAAGGAAGGGTATCAGAATGGGGCAGGAGACAAAGAAAACAACGGGAAAAGACGAAAAGGTGTCTGCACTTTCTCAGGCGAAGGAACAGCTGCAACAGCAGAAGGTGGAGCTTCAGGCTGCTGTGAGCGCTGTGGAGAAGGCGGAAGGGGCCAGGGATATTTTCCTGGCAAATATGTCACATGAGCTCAGGACGCCGATCAATACGATTCTCGGATTAAATGAGCTGATCATACGGGAGAGTCAGGAGGAGGCTATCAAAGAATATGCCAGGGATATCAGACAGGCAGGCAACATCCTGCTTACGCTGGTCAGCGATATTCTGGATTTCTCCAAACTGGAAGCGGATAAACTGCAATTAAACGAAGGTATCTATGATGTCAGCTCTCTGTTAAATGATCTGATCAACAGCATTTCCTTGCAGCTTCGTCGAAAAAAACTGGATTTACAGCTTAATATCGCGCAGGACATTCCCTATAAACTGCAAGGAGATGAGATTCATATCCGGCAGATTATCAGCAATCTTTTGTCCAATGCCGTGAAGTATACGCAGAAGGGCAGGGTGACCCTGTATTTTGCATGGAAAGATGTGGCTGAGGATGAGATTGAACTGGATGTAATCGTGAAGGATACGGGAATCGGTATCAAGGATGAAGATATTCCTAAGCTTTTCAAGGCTTTTCAGCGTATGGATTCGACAGTCAGGAACAAGGATGACAGGACAGGACTCGGCCTTGCCATTACCAAGGGTCTGGTGGAGAAGATGGGCGGCGAGTTGAATGTGCAGAGTGTCTATGGCAAGGGGTCAGCCTTCTCTTTTAAAATCAGGCAGAAGGTAGTGGATCGTGCGCCCCTGGGGGATTTTGAGAAGCAGTACCGGGAGAGTCTTCGCAGCATAGAGGATTATCATGAGAAATTTATAGCGCCGATGGGCAGGATTCTGATCGTGGATGATAATTCCATGAATCTGGCGGTGGCCCAGGGGCTTTTGAAGGGAACCAGATTACAGATTGATGTGGCATCCAGCGGAGAGGAATGTCTGGAACTGATTAAGAGAAAGACCTATCATGTGATTTGTATGGATCATATGATGCCGGTGATGGACGGCGTCCAGACACTCCATGCTATCAGGGGGCTTGAGGGGAATCCGTCAAGAGATATTCCGGTCATTGCACTGACGGCAAATGCAGTGGCAGGTGCCAGGGAGCTTTATCTCAAAGAAGGATTTCAGGATTATCTGACCAAGCCCATTGATGCGGATAAATTCGAGAATATGCTGATCGAATATCTGCCCAGCAATGTAGTATATCTGACACATAACATGGATATCAATGATGCCTATGAAGAGGAAGAGGCAGGAAACGAACTGAGTATCAGGGAAAGCCAGCTGTACCTGATGGGATTTAATCTCCGCAACGGTCTTAAATACATGGGCGGGGATAAGGTGCTCTATGGCAAAGTACTGCATGACTTCCACTCGATTTTACAGGAGAAGGAAGAAGCGCTCAAAGATTTTCTGAACAAAGGGGATATGCCGGGCTATACGATTATTGTGCACTCTCTGAAGGGAAATGCCAGAAATGTGGGTGCAGATGATCTGGCGGATGAGGCTTTTGAACTGGAGAAGATGGCCAAGGCCGGACAGCTTGAGGATGTGACGGTCCGTTCACCGATTTTATTCAGCATGATGAACAACATGAGAAACAGTCTTAAGGTGTATCTGGATAATGAGGAGAAACAGGAAGTAAAGAAGGAAACGCAGGAGCAGCCGGAGATGGAGAAGATTACAGAGGACGATTGGAGAAAGGCTCTTCAGGAACTGGCAGACCGGCTGGATGATTTCGACGGAGATACGGCGTCGGCTAAGATAAGAGAGTTGAAGTGGTATGACAGGCCGGAGTCAGATAAGAAGATGCTCAGACTCTGTGAAAAAGCGGTCAAGGATTTTGCTTATGATATTGCGCTCGAGGTGGTCAATGCAGTGTTGTAAGCCGTGATGTCCGGATACAAGGCTTGACTTTTGAGGATATTGGTATAATATAAGTTGTAGTAAAAGTAATCTGTGAAGAGATTTTCTATATGGTCAGATACGTGAGAGGAGTGGGAATGATGGAAAAAAAGAATCTGGACTGGGCGAATATCGGTTTCGGGTATCATGAGACAGATAAAAGATTCGTAGCCAATTACAAGAACGGAGCATGGGATGACGGTGAACTCACATCGGAAGCCAATATCATTATGAATGAGTGTGCCGGCGTGTTACAGTATGCGCAGACCTGTTTTGAGGGGTTAAAGGCGTATACCACAGAGGATGGCCGTATCGTCACTTTCCGCCCGGATCTCAATGCGCAGCGGATGGAAGATTCCTGTAAGAGACTGGAAATGCCTGTGTTTCCCAGAGATCGGTTTGTGCAGGCTGTGACGGATGTGGTAGCAGCAAATGAGGCTTATGTGCCGCCCTATGGTTCCGGAGCGACTCTCTATATCAGACCCTATATGTTTGGCATTTCTCCTGTTATCGGCGTAAAACCGGCGGAGGAATATCAGTTCAGAATGTTTACCACACCTGTTGGCCCTTATTTTAAAGGCGGTGCGAAACCATTGACCATTAAGGTAAGTGATTTTGACAGAGCGGCACCGCGTGGGACGGGACATGTCAAGGCAGGTCTTAACTATGCCATGAGTCTGCATGCGATCATTACGGCGCATGAAGAAGGATATGACGAGAATATGTATCTGGATGCCGGCACCAGAACCAAGGTGGAGGAGACCGGCGGGGCTAACTTCCTTTTCGTGACGAAGGACAATAAGGTTGTGACTCCTAAATCAGACAGCATCCTGCCTTCCATTACAAGACGTTCCCTGATGGTGGTTGCCAGAGATTATCTGGGACTCGAGGTGGAGGAGAGAGAAGTTGATTTTGCAGAGGTTAAGGACTTTGCGGAGTGCGGACTTTGTGGGACTGCGGCTGTGATCTCACCGGTAGGCAAGGTGGTAGATCACGGCAAAGAGATTGTTTTCCCCAGCGGCATGAATGAAATGGGCCCGATCACAAAGAAGCTTTATGATACCCTGACAGGGATTCAGATGGGAAGGATTGAAGCACCTGAAGGCTGGATTCATGTGATTAAATAAGAAGAAGCACGGCAATCAGACAGTTGTGCTGCAAGAAAACGAATGAGAGGGATTAGGTTGGCGCCACAGGGCATGCAATTTAATCCCTTTTTGCCGGATAGAAGAGAGTTTGGATTTATTAGCAGACAAGAGGACAGACAACACATATGCATGAGACAATTCGGAAAAAATATCCTTATCTGTATGAGACACACCTGCATACATCCCAGGCCAGCGCCTGTGCCAGAGACACCGGGGCAAATATGGCGAGGGCCTGTAAGGAATATGGTTATACAGGTATATTTGTGACAGATCATAACTGGGGAGGCAATACGAGCATAGATCCCAGGCTTGACTGGGATAGATGGGTGGATCAGTTCTGTCTGGGGTATGAGCAGGCAAAGGCAAAAGGAGACCAGATAGGACTGGATGTGTTCTTTGGCTATGAGGCCGGTTATGACGGCACGGAGTTTTTGATATACGGGATTGATAAGGCATGGATGAAAGAGCATCCCAGGCTGCGTTTTGCTACGGTGGAGGAGCAGTATACGCTGGTGCATGAGGCAGGAGGTCTGGTGGTGCATGCTCATCCTTTCCGGGAGGAATACTATATTCCCAAGGTGCGTCTTTTCCCGGAATGGGTGGATGGCATAGAAGGGATTAATGCGGCACATCACCAGTATCAAGGAGTGGGGCGCGACAAACGGGTATTTGATAAAAGTGCGGCTGCCTATGGGCGCAAGTACCATTTCCCCATGAGCGCCGGGTCGGATATTCATTCGGTGGATCTGTTTGGCGGCGGCGTGGCTTTTCGCAGAAAGCTTGAATCTGCGCAGGATTATGTACGGGCAATTCTGCAAAATGAAGACCGTGTGCTGACGGATGGCAAGGTGTGGTATGATAAGGATGGTAATGTAATAGGATAATAAAGTAACTGGGACGGTCATGCGGCGTGATCGGCCTGTAGATTCAGAAAATAAGGGAAACGATATGAACAAAAATAATCATCGCAGGATAGTGGCTTTTCTTCTGATCATTGGTCTGTTATCTGTGTGCCTGACAGGCTGTGGGATTGGTGACGGAACCGGAACTAAGGTAGTGCTTACTACAGGATTTGATAAGGACGAAATTTTCAGAATTGAAACCAGCACCTGTACACTGCCGGAACTGATGGTGTATCTGACAACCATCCAGAACCGGTATGAGAGTGTTTATGGTACGGAAATCTGGAATACCAATGCGGATGGTGTGACCCTGGAAGAGAATGTCAAAAATATAGCATTGGCGCAGATCGCCCAGATTAAGACCATGAATCTGATGGCCGGGAGATATGAGGTGAGCCTGGATGAGGAAGAAAAGGTGCGGGCAGAAAATGCAGCGAAGACCTATTATGAGTCTTTAAATGCCCAGGAGATTGAGATGATGGGAGTCTCCCGGAAGCTGATTGAGAGCCTCTATACAGAACTGGCCCTGGCGGAGAAGATGTATCAGTATACCATCAAGGATATTAATCCGGAGATCAGTGACGACGAGGCAAGAACCATTACGGTGCAGCATATCCTCATCAAAACCTATGCTCTGGATGGAACCGGAAAGAAGATTGAATATACGGAAAACGCAAGGCAGGCTGCCTATAAGGAGGCCTGTGAGGTGCACGGACTCGCAGGGGAGGAGGATGCGGATTTTGATGAGTTGATCCGTAAGTACAGCGAGGATGATAAGGCAACCTATTCCTTCGGTAAAGGAGAGATGGATCCGGTTTTTGAGGATGCGGCTTTTAACCTCGGTACGGGAGAAATCAGCGATGTGGTGGAAACGGAGTACGGATATCATATCATCAAATGTATCAACACCTTTGACAGGGAGGAGACAGACGCCAATAAGATTAAAATAGTGGAACAGCGGCGGGAAGAGGCCTTTGGAAGAGAGTATGACGCCTATGTAAGTACGCTGACCAGGAATCTGAATGAAGAGTTATGGAATACGGTGGGATTTATTCACGACGACAGCGTGACCACACAGAACTTTTTTGAAGTGTATTCACAGTATTTTGGGGCGTAGGAAAAGCACACTTTAGAAAAAGTTTATAATTCCGTAAACCCGCATGAAATCTGAATAAACTGCGAATTATTAGCACTCTGTTTAAATGAGTGCTAATTTTGTCTTGACTTCTATTTTGGAGGGTATTACACTATTTCACAGGAAGAAAAGCAGGACACCGGCCGACGGATGAGGCCAGGCGAAATGGACACGGAAAGGAATGTGAGGAAATTATGGAAGCGAAACATGGTAATCTATCAATCAACAGTGACAACATATTCCCAATTATCAAAAAGTGGCTGTATTCAGACCATGATATCTTTTTCAGGGAACTGATCTCCAATGGCTGTGATGCCATTACCAAATTAAAGAAGCTTGATATGATGGGCGAATATACACTTGCGGATGACTATAAGGCAAAGATACAGGTTATCGTGAATCCCGAGGAGAAGACGCTTAAGTTTATAGATAACGGTATCGGTATGACGGCGCAGGAAGTGGAAGAGTATATCAATCAGATCGCTTTCTCCGGTGCGGCGGATTTTATCGAGAAGTATAAGGATAAGGCTAACGACGACCAGATCATCGGACATTTCGGACTGGGATTTTATTCTGCCTTTATGGTGGCGGATGAGGTGCATATCGACACCTTGTCTTATCAGGATGGAGCGCAGGCCGTTCACTGGGAATGTGACGGCGGTACAGAGTTTGATATGGAGGCGGGAAGCCGCAGTGAAGTGGGTACGGAAATAACCCTTTATATCAATGAGGACTGTCTGGAGTTCTGTAATGAATATAAGGCCAGAGAAGTCATCAAAAAGTATTGTTCTTTCATGCCCACCGAGATATATCTGAGCAAGGCAAACAGCACGGAGACCCAGGTCATCAAAGCGGATGAGAAACTGGATATCGATGAGGTGGTGGAGGAGATTGCCAAAGAGAAGGAGGAGGACGAGCAGAAGCTTAAGATAAAGAAGCGTCCGGAACTGCTCAATGAGATCCATCCGCTGTGGGCCAAACATCCCAATGAGTGTACCAGGGAAGAATATCTGGAATTTTACAGGAAAGTATTCCAGGACTACAAGGAGCCCTTGTTCTGGATTCATCTGAATATGGATTATCCTTTTAACATGAAAGGTATTCTGTACTTCCCGAAGATTAACATGGAGTATGAGTCCATCGAAGGGACAATCAAACTGTATAACAATCAGGTGTTTATTGCGGATAACATCAAGGAGGTCATTCCGGAGTTTTTACTGTTGCTAAAAGGCGTGATCGACTGCCCGGACCTGCCTCTGAATGTATCCAGAAGCGCCTTGCAGAATGATGGTTTTGTGAAGAAAATCAGCGAATATATTACCAAGAAGGTGGCAGATAAGCTTTCCGGCATGTGCAAGACCGAGAAGGAAGAATATGAGAAATACTGGGATGATATCAGTCCCTTTATCAAGTTCGGCTGCCTGAAGGACGACAAGTTCTGCGAGAAGATGACAGATTATATTCTCTTTAAGAACCTGGATGGGAATTATATGACGCTGCCGGAGTGCCTGGAGGTCAATAAGACGGATCCGGACGAGGCGGATGAGAACGCAGTGGATGAGAACGGTGAAAAGGTAGAGGCAGAGGTGGTCGATGCGGACGCAGAGTCAGCAGAGGATGACGGGGAAGACGAGAAGAAAGAGAAGGTCATCTATTACGTAACCGATGAGAAACAGCAGAGCCAGTATATCAATATGTTCAGGGCAGCCAAGATGGATGCGGTGATCCTGACCCACAATATCGATCAGCCTTTTGTATCGCAGTTGGAGGCAAAAAACGAGGGGATTAAGTTCCAGCGTATTGATGCGGACCTGACAGACACCTTTAAGGCCAAGACATCCAGGAAGGCGGAGAAGGAGATGGAAGAACAGGCAGAGGCTGTGGCTAAGCTGATGAAGAAAGTTCTTAAGAAGGATGCCATCAAGGTGAAGATTGAAAAGCTGAAGAATAAAAAGATTTCTTCCATGATCACCCTCTCTGAGGAGAGCCGCCGGATGCAGGATATGATGAAGATGTATTCCATACAGGGCATGGGCGGAATGGATATGGGAATGTTCGGTAAGGAGGGCGAGACGCTCATCCTCAATGCAAATCATCCATTGGTACAGTATGTGATCGAGCATCAGGACGGTGATAATGTGAAGATGATCTGTGAACAGCTCTACGATCTGGCACTCCTGCAACAGGCGCCCCTGGAGCCGGAGGCTATGACTAAGTTTGTTGCCAGGAGCAATGATATCATGATGCTTCTGACAAAGTAGTCTAAAAATTATGTAAACAAAGTTATGTAAACTCATAATGGCGTCGCAATAAAAAAGCAACCGGTCATAATACCTGTAAAAGGATTTGACCGGTTGCTTTATGTGTCAGGGAAATGTACAGGATATCTCACCCTGGCTCCGCAATCCTGCTGACGCCCACATAGATTTCCGAAATCTTGTACCAGGTGGGATAGTCCACAATACCGGATTGGGGCAGGTTAAAGATTCTCTGAAAGGTACGCACGGCATTGGCCGTGTTGGAACCATAAATACCATCGGCGGCGATTCTTGGAATCGCAGGGTAGTTCTGGGCGATACGGTTTATCTGTTGCTGGATTTGCATCACCTTATCACCGGAGGCTCCTATATTCAGGTTATAGCCGGGCCATGAGGAGGGGACACCGGAGACGGCTACTGCGCTGTTGATATACATGTCGCTGCCGTAATAGTAGCGGATGATCTCGATAGGAGAATAGCCCTCGTCTCCCAGATATTTGGAACCCCACTGGCTCAAGCCGTTGCAGGTCACGTTCCGCCCGTCACAGTAGGAGGTAAAGATGGGCTGGCGCACACCGGGGCGGGACAGGTAGTTGGCAAAGATGCTGTCTACCAGTCTGTCGATATTGCTGTAGATATTTCGTCCTCGGATCCATTTCTGGTCATAGGCGGTGGAGGAAGTGATGGTGAAATTGTAGCCTTTATTGCGATACAGAGAAACCTATGGTTTTAAGTAATGGGGAACAAGGAAATAGAAAGAGGTATCTGTATAGGGAACTGGTGATAAAACTGGAGCCACGAAAATATAAGACCGTGGGACAACCATATGAGATATTAGGCTTGTAAGATATCATAGATTACCAAAATATTGTGATATAAGGCACACAATAAAAATCGTTGCCATTATGACGATTCAGCGTTACCCTCACACCCTGATAAAAACAGGGATAGGTGAGGGTATTTTTATGTAACCAGTCAACTTAGATTGTAATACATTCTCTCTGGGATAGTAAAGGAATGGAAAAGTCAATAAAGACAATTATTGTCTTATGGGCAAGCGTGTCAAGGGCATGGTTTAAGTCTGATATCATAAGATACCAAAGTTTTTTCACAATTATAATTCGCCGGTGGCAGGAGTTATGCGCCGGTCACGTCAATTCGGCATAGGGAAGGAGGGCAGTATTTCCGCCTACCCCGTTTTTATCAAATATAAGTTCATACTTATGGAAAAATCCGCCAACAGCCGCGCCCGCGTGACTGGCAGAAACGGGGCAGGGAAAGGGTTATTATTTCACCACAGGAGAAAAGGGAAACACATGAAAAGAGAGAGATAGGGTTGAAGATTGAAATGCGGAAGGGCATTGACATTATATGACAATGCTCCACATTTCAATCAAGAATATCTTTCATTCCGTTACTGCATAAATTTGTATTTTCAATGATATTGCGGTATAATAAAAGAAACATATAGATAGAAAGGGAGGTCCTATATGGCAGAGCGATTAACAAGGGAGCAGATGGCAGAAAAATATCCTAACACCTATTTAGGGATAACAAACATAAAATACGAAAATGATGATGGTGTAACCCTTGAATCAGCAGATGTGGTTTACACAGATAAAACAGGCAGAGAACTCTTGACAATGCAACTGGCAGGCAAAGAGGGGATAATACGTTGGTATACGAATGATAATGGTTTACCGACAGGTGTAGCGGGGGTATTATAATGCAAGTAACCAATTCAGCTGGATAATAGAGCAAGGCGTCCGATAGCAAACTTAGAATGGTTTAAGGGCTGTCGTGCTTTGATAGATACAGGGTCACTTTTTCCGATATGGAATGGCATTGGAGAAGATCTTGAACATAGCTTTAACGCGAAGCTTCAAAAAAGAGATGTAGCATTTAGGGGATTCGGTGGAGAAGCGAAGGGCGATTTATACAGAGTCAATTTTGAAATGAATGGACTGTATTATGTTGATATGCCAATAATAGCCAGTGAATTAGAGGGAGCCAACTGGAATATGATAGTATCGGCTACAATGTTAGATGGTACAACATACGAGATTGACACTGTAAATAAGAGATTGAACATAGATACCAAGGATAATCAACCAGTGCGAATATTAAGACTTTCAGATGATGATGATAAGTTATCAATATATTTTGCCGGGGCATATACAACAGTTGCCGGATATGAACAGAAAAATGCAAAATGCAGTATACAGGATATAGAAGCAAATTAAATAAATACATTTTTTTATAGAATTGATTATGAAGATATATATTTTTTACTGGGACACCACCCAAACAGTGAGTGTCCTTTTTTCATATCCGAAACTCATATTGTTTAGCCGTCACTTCGTACAACATAGCGCGTAAACTCTGGCTATTCCCACCACAGACACCACGTTTTTTCAGCGTTAGAATTTGATTGTAGTTAAGAAATGAAACAAAAAAAACGTAGAAAATGGAGGGAAAAGAGTATGTGCATGACAAAGGTAGCGGTATTGAGGACGATGCTGGGAAACAGGGAGATCGGGTTTGAACTCTGGAACAAGGACAAGGGCGAGGTCGTTGAGATGACAGCCAAGGAGATCAAGGCGGCACTGTTAAAAGGGGATCCGATTCATGGTTTAGTGGTTGGAGACGATGAGGAGCTGGCACTGGACAAAAATTTCTTTATGAGAAATTTGATGGAACATCGCCATGTAAACAATTACACACCCATGTTTGAAGATGAAAACTGTGTGGCGAACGTGGCTTACATCGTGACCGGCAAGGCGGACAGCGGTTATGAGATTATCTCTACCAAGTGGGAACGTAAGGTCGTGACAGAAGATATGTTGAAAATGTTCCTGTCGATGGGGCTGGTATTCGGCGGGGCAAAACTTGAAGGTGATAAAGTGGTACTTCCCGTTTTGGAGGGCAGGACAGCTAAGCCGGAGAAGAAAGCAGAGTCAAAGAAAACAGAACAGAAACAGTAAAGACAGGGGGCGGGGTGTCGGGAGACACCCCTTCACACAAGGAGGTCACTATGGACGGATTTATCGTGTTATGTGGTGTTTCGCTTGCTTTGATTGATTTATGCGCTATCGCGTATCTGTTGAAAGCATTTGCCCAGATGGTATTCAAGTTTGTGGAGATACAGAAGTTATTGGATGATTTAGGGGAACAATAACAGCCGTAAGGTCAGAAGATACCGACTACTAAAAAGTTGTAGCCAGTATCTTTTGTTTTTCGGCTTTAACAAGTGCTTAAAAATAAAAAGTGTATATATTTATTTTTTGTGTTTAGTTTACACAAAATACAATGTAAAATGGACAATTTTGATGGAATGTGGAGTGTATGTTTAAGGTATAGGCTAAATGTACAAAAAGGAGGGGTCAGGCATATGGCAGGTGAGACGATTGCTTATGTCCGTGTAAGTACAGTGGAGCAGAACGAGGAAAGACAAGTGGAAATGCTTAAAAAGTATGGGATAACCAAATGGTATATAGACAAAGCAAGCGGAAAGAATGTCGTAAGGACAGAATTGCAGAAACTCAGGGAATTTGTGAGGGAGGGCGATGTGGTTTACGTTGTGGACTGGTCGCGGCTCAGCAGGAGTGTAGAGGACTTGTTAAGACTGATACAGGAATTTAACGGCAAGTCGGTCAAGCTGATATCACTTAAAGAAAATTTCGACACATCTACCTCAATGGGAAAACTGATGATAACGGTTATCGGTGCAATCTATGAATTTCAACGCGCCTATATTTTAGAAGCACAGGCGGAAGGGATAGAGATTGCAAAACAGGAGGGAAAATACAAGGGGCGCAAGCCAATCGAGGTAGACAATTTATCTCTGATATGTGAGAAATGGATAAAAGGTGAGATTACAGGCACACAGGCGGCGGAACTAATGAGCGTGTGCAGGACAACAGCCTATAAAAAGTTGAAGCAATACAAAGAGCAGAAGGACAATGAAAAAGACGAAAAAACAAAAAGTCAGCATTGTTTGCAGGGGTGTGACAAGGTAATAAATCAATAAAAAGTGAAGATTTATTCCATACCGTATTTTGGTGCCTGTATTTTAAGTTGTCAGGGCATATTGAAAAGCGATCAAATACATAGCGGTCAATACATTTGATGAAAAAGGGGATACATTCCCGATACATTAGGTGTTTCCCTGCATGATCAAAAATAATGGGTTTGTTGGTGGTAAATTGGAGGAGGGGCAAAATTTTTGCAGACTGCTCCCGAACAATCTTTTTCTACATTGCCCAAAATCGGTCAATACAGTATTTCAAAAACAAGGGATACATTGAGGTGTCAAATTTTTTGATAAATTTTGGAAGAGATAAAGAACCGATTTTCTCTAGGTAAAGACCAATTTTCAAGGACATTATTTATCAAAACAGGCATACCGAAAATCCCTTGACTTCCCATAGTCCAAGCGTTACCCTCTTACTCCCAAGTGGAGAAAGGAGGCGGGCGTATGAGCCAGTCAGAAAACAAAATCAATGTGGAGGAGGCAAGAGAAAACTTGCAGGACGCGCTAAGTCTGTTAATTATTCTCGAAAATGATTTAACAACACAGCAGTCAGACGAAATTTACCTACGGGCAGTCAGAGTCATACATAATCTATTAAGAGATGTACAAGCAGAATTGACAGGGTAAGCAACAGTTTATTTGCTGATACTGGAAAGAAAATATTGCAAGCGTGACCGTTGCTCATCATCAAGCATTGACACATCAATACTTGCACGGGATGTTTTTTCAATACCGAGAAGATAATCAACAGAACAATGGTAGAGGCTTGCGAGAGCAACGAGGACTTCCACACTGGGAGTCCTTTCACCGTTTTCATAATTGGATATGACACTGGGATTAACGCCGACAGCATTCGCCACTTCCTTTTGTGATAATTTGAGATTACACCGCTTTTGTTGTAAGCGTTCGCCGAGACCCTGTATCATGGTAACATCCTCCCTTTGTTGAAATTTTAGAGCATTTTACGTTCCTTTAGGACATCAAAACTATGCTAAAAGCATTGCGAAATTTGCTTAAAGGCGATATAATAAAATAAAAACATAAGAGGAGGG
>RAYR01000036.1 GCA_003612405.1 bacterium 0.1xD8-71 | reverse complement strand
TTGAGTCCGAGGGCGTGTCAGGGTATACTCCGCAGGGCTTCCGTGCGTGGCAAGGAACTGCCGGAGGTGCTGCGGAAGGCTTTGGAGCGGCAGGCGGCATCTGTTTAAATGACATGGGCGGCCAGTATATTTCCGTGGACAATGAAATGGCGTGTACCTTAAGGGCGCAGAGCCACGGCCATCCGCCGTGTGTGCTTGAATCTGCGGGATTCTGCACAGAGCATTCCGCTGACAGCCGGGGCATCGGCTATGGGGAGGAACTTTCCCCCACGCTCCGGGCGGGTACGGTCCCGGCGGCGGTGGCTCTGGAGAACCACCCAACGGACAGCCGGGTGAAAATGTCAGAAGATAATATGGTGCAGACGCTGACTTCCCGGATGGGGACCGGCGGCGGTAACGTGCCTCTCATCATGGATGCGGGAACGCCAAAGACGCTGAAAATCCGTGCTGGAGGTGGAAATGGAGGGAAAGGCGCGCTGATACAGGATGACAAATCGGCCACCCTTTCCTGCAGCAATGACCAGACTGTCTTTGTTCCTTTCTGCAAAGGGACGCGCCCGCATTCTGCGGAGGAAGCGCCTACATGGAAGGACGGGGAAGTGGCAAATACGCTGAATACTTTCGATATAGGAGAGAGCCGCTGCAATGAGCTTGTGGTGCAGGCATTCGGCATCTGCTCCAAAGAGAGCAACGCCATGAAATCCGATAACCCGCACAGCGGTTTTTATGAGGCGCAGACCGCACGGACACTTGACTGTAACTGTAATAATCCGTCCTCGAATCAGGGCGGCATCGCTGTAGTTGCGGTGCAGGGCTCCATGATCGGCAGGGATGATAAGAACGGGCCGCAGGGCAGCGGGGTGAATGAGGACGTGTGTTTCAGCCTGACCGGGGCAGACCGCCATGCGGTGGCATACCCCACCTACTGCACGAGCAAGAATTCCTATTTCATGCGGGCGGAAAAGGAACTGGCAAACACGCTGGTGGCTACGGATTATAAGGACCCGCCGGTAATAAATGATGTGCGGACGGCATCGGGTAAGGATGTATTTGGTACGATCTCCGCGAGCATGGGCTCCAAGCAGTGGCTGGGCAATCAGGAAGCGTTCAGCGGCGATTATCATATCGTAGAGCCGGACTATATCGTCCGAAGGCTCACACCCACGGAATGCGCGAGGCTGCAGGGCTTCCCGGACTGGTGGTGTGACGGGCTGGGGACGGAGAATCCCACGGAGGAAGAAATGATATTCTGGCGTGAGGTGTTCGAGACCCACCGTAAAATAATGGGAACATCCAGTAAGCCCAAGTCCGACAGCCAGATACGGAAATGGCTGGAAGACCCCCATTCCGATTCGGCGGAATACCGTATGTGGGGGAATGGCTGCGCCCTGCCGAACGTGTATTTCGTGCTTTGCGGCATTGTGTACTATGCACAGTTCCCGGATTATTTATTGTGACATTTATTCTGACATTTATGTTGCTTTTATCCCCATTCAGAGTGATTAATGTAATACCGAAAGGGAAAACAAAGCCGGAGGGCTTAAAAAACGGAGGAAAAAAGGATGAGGATTGAAACGAATGCAGCAAACAGGAAAGATGTGGTAAAGGCAGTCAGCGGGATTTTAGGGCAGCCCGCAAAGTACCTTGGGGTTCCGACCTGCAGCTACCAGATCGGGAACTGCACCATCGACAGGAGCGGCGCGGTGGAGACGGAGGATGAAAAGACGGCGGAGATGGTAAGGGCAGGGCTTTTGGAGCAGGGGGTCATCGGGAGCCCGGAGCCGGAGGCGGATGAAACAACGGTTAGCCTGCCGATGGAGGGCATGACGGCGGAGGGGCTTAAGAACCTTATTTTCCTGATCCGCAGCAAACAGTATCTGACAGGCCGCGCCTTTGCGGAAGATGTTTTCCGGGTTCCGACAGCATTGGTGGCGGAGCTGGGCAGCACGGAGATTCCCGATGCGGAAACTTTCCTGCAGACATTCCAAAACCATGCGGAAGGATGCAAAGGCATCAGCTTTCAGGACGGGAAGATTACCTTCACCCTTCCCACGGCGGGTGACCCCGACATGATAAAGGCATTCACGCACCTTGCGGCGGCGATGGTGCGGCAGGCAAAGGAGCAGAAACGCATCAGCCCCAAAGAGACTATCGAGGAAAACGAGAAATACTACATGAGGATATGGCTTCTGCGCCTCGGCTTTGGCGGCGCAGAGGGCAAGGAGATACGGGACCTTCTGATGAAAAAGCTGAAAGGGCATTCCGCTTTCCGCACCGAGGAAAACAGGCAGAGGTGGCAGGAAGCGCGCCGGAACGAGCGTGAGGCGGCAAAACAGCAGGAACAGGCACCCGCAGGGGAAACGGCAGGGCAGCCGGGGACGGAACTTGCGGAAGCAGCGGCGGACGCGGTCCTGATCGAACAGGTCAACCAGAGTTTTGACACGGAGGAATAAGGAGTGGGACGGGCGGGGAGGCGGCGTTTCCCTCCCTGCCGGAATTTACGGAAGGAGATATGCGGAATGAACCTTGCTATCAAAAAAGAGGAACTGGAAGCCCTGCGGGAGAAATACCCCAAAGGGTGCAGGGTGGAGCTGGTAAAGATGGATGACCCCTACAGGGAGATGCCGCCCGGAATGCAGGGTGTGGTGACGGGGGTGGACGATTCCGGCTCCATCCACGTTGACTGGCAGAACGGAAGCAGCCTTGCGGTGATATTCGGGGAAGACCATGCGGTGAAAATCGGGGACGGGGAGGTGACCGTGGGGGAGCTGCTCCGGCGCTATGTTTCCCATAGGAAAGAGTTTCATTTCATGACGCCGTCAGGATACGTTGACCTTACGGCGCAGGATGCGGAAAAGATACTGGCGGGGGAGATGAAACCCAAAGGCCATCCGGGGAACCCGGAATATGCCGTGGAGATGGAGGTTCAGGAACTGCTGGGATTCCGGTGCAAAGAGGCGGATGTCCGTGACAGACGGGGATGCGTGAGCGCCCTTGTGTACTGATGGGGAGGGTACGGATGAACTACGCTGAAAAGATGGAGCGGGAGAACCGCCTGAAAACAAACCTTGCGGAATGGATGCTCCGGCACGGGGAAGTCCTTTCCGGGCGGAGCAGGAGCAACGAATATGTGGGGATATGGATGGCGGAGGTCCTCTGGCGGGGAAGTGGGTGGCGGATCACGGCGGTGGACGGCATGGTCTGCCGGATAGAAAAAGCAGACAGGAGGGCGCGGCATGAGGATTGTATATGATGACACAATGCAGGAGACGATGGCGGCGGCAGTCGGGGAGTTCATGGATGCCCTCAACGTGGAAGAAATAGTACGCTATGAATGGGGGACGGACAGGGTGCAGATGCACCTGCTGAAAAAGAAGCTCGGCGCTTATCTGGAATATTACAGGATGAGTATCGGGAACACCGTCACTCACGCCTACGGTATCGGCAATAACTGCCAGTACCCGGTCTATTACCACCCGGAAGGAGTGGATGAGATACAGCAGTGCGGATACATCAACATCAATTCTGGAATGTACGGCGAGGGATTCGTGAGCTGCGAGGATTATAACGGAAACCGTGTCGGGGCAGCTTATGAGATCAGGACACGCGGTGTGGTCAGAAAATAAATGCTGGAATCGGAAAGGGGGTGGACGGACATGGCAATGCAGGAAAGGATGCCGGGGAATGCACACCAAAAGCGCAACTGCTGGCAGCGGGGCAATGGCTCCTACAGCATGAGGGGAGAGCTGCGCCACGGTATTTCCCTGAATAAGAAATATCTGAACCGGAAGGTGCGGTATGGCAGTAAGCAGGCATTAAAGCGCGGGGATTATAAACGCGTGTGCAAAACATTACATATGGTGGAGTTCTCATAAACCGCCATAAGATGCACAGTTATCCACCCATATCTTTGTCACATTTATGGTGCAGATATGAGTGGATAATGTGCGCTTTCAGAGGTAACATGTGTACTGCCGAAAGGGAAAATACGAAAAAACGGAGGGCACACACCATGAAAAAAATTGAACTTTTTGAGAGAGCCATTGCAGAGCAGGCAGGAAGCCTTAAGGAGTGGGGGATCAACGCCACATTGTTCTGGGCGTACCGGAACAGCATCACGGCGGGCAACGACAGGATCGATTTTGGCGAGACCATATGGGACAACGACATCCCGGAGATCACAAGGGCGCTTAAGGAGAACGGCATCAGCGAATTCACCATCAGCAGCACCTTTTCAAGCCTGATACCGACCCTTGCGGAATTCGAAAAGCATGGCTTCCGGATGGCGGGGCTGACCGAGGTAAAGGCAAACTACACGGACTGGCAGACACAGGAGCGGGCGGTCATCCCGGCGATCAGGATGAAGGCGGAAGAGGCATAAGCCCTCCGCCATAATGTACACAATCCTCGGCTGTTATCTCTGGTACATTTATGAAGCAGATATAAGTGGATAATACCTTCGTTCAGAGGTAACATGTGTCTAACAAAAGGAAAACGGAGGGAAAAAGGATGGTAAGAAAAGGGGTAATCGGGATACCGCAGGACGGAAGGATGACAGCCTGCAGCTATACGGTAAAGCATTATGAGGAAGGGAGCGTTTTTGGGATTGACGGCGGGAGGATTTCCAGGCTGGCCATAAAGATAGACGGGAAGACCACCTGCTGCTACGACAGGGGATGGGACTGCGAGCCGGAGGATGACGCGACAAAAGCGGCGCTGGCGATCCTGATCATGGAATACAACTAAGGAGGGAGAACACAATGAAGGAAACTTACAACGGATATGAACTGAGTACGGAATGGGATGATGAGGCGCTTGGGTTTGGATTCAGCGTCCATGACAAAAACGGCGCGGAGGTTTCCCGCAGCGTTGACCCATATTTTTATGAGGAGAACGCACTGACAGCGGCGAGGGCAGCGGCGGACGCGCTCCCGGAACAGGAATAAAATAGATACATAGCAGCGGGAAAGGGTTCCTCCGGGAGCCCTTTTCTGCTGCGTGAATTTAAGGGAAGGAGGCGGCACAGGTGCAGAGCGGAAGGAAACCCAAGCCCACGGCGGTCAAGGCGCTGGAGGGCAACCCCGGCAAGCGCAGCCTTAACACGGGCGAGCCGAAGCCGGAAAAGAAAGCGCCCCGCTGTCCGGCATGGCTGGAGGGCGAGGCGAAAAAAGAATGGAAGCGGATGGCGGGGCAGATGGAGAAGCTGGGCATCCTCACGGAGATCGACATGGCGGCTTTTGCCGGGTACTGCCAGGCATATGCGCGCTGGAAGGAAGCCGAGGAATTCATCACCCAGCACGGCACCATCGTGAAGACCCCTTCCGGCTACTGGCAGCAGGTCCCGCAGGTATCCATCGCGCAGACCTATTTAAAGATCATGAACCGTTTCTGTGAGCAGTTCGGCCTTACCCCTTCCTCCCGGAGCCGCATCGTGGCGGAGGGCGGCGAGGACAAGGAAAGCGATGCAATGGAGCTTTTGCTCTTTAAGGGAGGCGGGGGATAGTGTTTGACGAGGAAAAGGCAAAACGCACCGTGGACTTCATAGGCTGCCTGAAACATACCAAAGGCAAATGGCGGGGGCAGCCCTTTGTACTGCTCCCGTGGCAGGAGGCCATCATCCGGGATGTGTTCGGCACGGTGAAGGAGAACGGTTACAGGCAGTACAACACTGCCTATGTGGAAATTCCAAAGAAAAACGGGAAATCGGAGCTGGCGGCGGGCGTGGCGTTATATATGACCTGCGGCGATAATGAGTGGGGCGCGGAGGTCTACGGCTGTGCCTCTGACCGCCAGCAGGCATCTATTGTTTTTGACGTGGCGGTGGATATGGTGGAGCAGTGCCCGGCACTGAAAAAGAGGATAAAACCCGTTATGTCGGTAAAGCGTCTGGTGTATAAGCCAACGAACAGTTTTTATCAGGTGCTTTCGGCGGAAGCATACACCAAGCATGGCCTGAATGTACACGCTGTTATTTTCGATGAGCTGCACAGCCAGCCAAACCGGGAACTGTTCGATGTCATGACCAAAGGCTCCGGCGATGCACGGACGCAGCCCTTATTCTTTTTAATAACTACAGCCGGGACGGACAGACATTCCGTCTGTTTCGAGCAGCACCAGAAGGCGGAGGACATCCTGCAGGGCAGGAAGATAGACCCTACATTTTACCCTGTGATCTATGGCGCGTCCGATGATGCGGACTGGTCATCGGAGGATGTGTGGAGGAAAGCGAACCCCTCGCTGGGGCATACCATTGACATCGAGAAAGTGCGGAATGCGTATCTGAGTGCAAAGGATAATCCCGCAGAGGAAAATATTTTCCGGCAGCTCAGATTAAACCAGTGGGTGAAGCAGTCCACAAGGTGGATGCAGATGGAGAAATGGGATGCCTGCGCCTTTCCCGTGGATGAGCGGGAAGTGCTGGGGCGGGAATGTTACGGAGGCTTGGATTTATCCAGTTCCATTGACATTACCGCCTTTGTATTGGTATTCCCTCCGAGAAATGACACGGAAAAATATATTTTACTTCCGTACTTCTGGATACCGGAAGAAAATATGCGCCTGCGTGTGCGCCGTGACCATGTGCCGTATGACGTGTGGGAGAGGCAGGGATATTTGCAGACCACCGAGGGAAACGTGATCCATTATGGATTCATAGAGAATTTCATTGATGAATTGGGAAAGAAGTTCCACATCAAGGAGATTGCATTCGACAGGTGGGGAGCGGTGCAGATGGTGCAGAACCTTGAGGGGCTTGGCTTTACGGTGGTTCCCCTCGGGCAGGGCTTTAAGGATATGTCGCCGCCCACCAAGCGGCTGATGGAACTGGTGCTGGAGAAGAATGTCGCCCACGGCGGGCATCCCGTCCTGCGGTGGATGATGGATAACATCTTCGTCCGCACAGACCCGGCAGGGAACATCAAGCCGGACAAGGAAAAATCCACGGAGAAGATTGACGGCGCTGTGGCAGCCATTATGGGGCTTGACCGGGCGATCAGGAACGAGGGTAGCACAGGCAGCGTTTATGATGAGAGAGGGATTTTGTCCTTTTAGACAAATGTGGTTTATGGTATACTGATTCAGTAATTGATATTTTACAATATACAGAAGTAAAGGAGATAGAACGTGAATATAGACGACAGTGAAATCACAAAAGAGTTTCCGTGGTTGAAGAAAGTATTAGCTTTTAGGAATCAGGCGTTATGTATAAAAACTAATATTCAAATTCTAAAGGATGTTTGGAAACTCCAACCCTATTTTAAAGAAAGAAGTACAGGTGCTTTTTATGGGTGTATTCAGGATAATTGTATATTTCGTATAATCTTGGAAACATACAAAATGCTTTATGACACTAAGGGTAACTCCCAAAATATTTGTGGTATGGCAAATGAGGTTTATATAGAAATGGGGAAGATGGATGAATTCAATGATGTACAACAGAAATTGTTGGATATGAAGAGGGAATTAAAAGCCAATATAGAAAAATACAAGGATGTAAAGAATATCATCATAAATAGCAGAAAAAGGGTTTATGCTCACAATGATCAAGAGTATCATTGGTTTACGGCGGCATATATTGATAATTGGGGAATGACTGACCAGACCTATGATGATATATTTGAAATATCAAACGTCTGTTTAGATTACTGCAATGAAATATTAAACCTGTTTAATATAAGACCTGTTTATGAATACTCCAATCATGATGATGTAAAGCATCTTTTTGGAATGAAAACAGTGCGGGATGAGAAAATGGAATTATTGGATGAAATTTTAGGCTAATAATTCGAAAGTTCCATAAATCATATTGCTTGGGGGCATCTCTTCGGAGATGCTTTCTTTTTGCTCATTTTTAGGAGGTGCCTATGAAACTGCCATCCATTTTTGGAAATCGGGGTGCGAGGGATAAGCCAAAGGATAGCTACGGCGGTCAGGCTTATTCCTTTTTCTTTGGGAGAAGCACCAGCGGGAAAAATGTGAATGAGAGGACCGCCATGCAGACCACGGCGGTCTATTCCTGTGTGCGGATACTGGCGGAGGCTGTGGCGTCTTTGCCAATCCATGTGTACCGCTATACGGAAACAGGGAAGGAGCGGGTGTATGACCATCCATTATATTATCTTCTCCATGACGAGCCGAACCCGGAGATGACTTCCTTCGTGTTCCGGGAGACGCTCATGAGTCATTTATTGATATGGGGCAATGCCTATGCGCAGATCATCCGTGACGGGAGCGGCAGGGTATTATCTTTATATCCACTGCTCCCGGACAAGATGGAGGTTGACCGTGACGAGCATGGGCGGCTTTTCTACACCTATACCCGGAATACCGATGAGAACCCCAACTTTTCCGAATACGGGCGTGTGCGCCTTAAGCCGGAGGATGTGCTGCATATACCGGGGCTTGGCTTTGACGGGCTGGTGGGGTATTCGCCCATCGCTATGGCGAAGAACGCGGTGGGCATGACGCTTGCCTGTGAGGAATACGGCGCATCCTTTTTCGAGAACGGGGCGACACCGGGCGGGGTGCTGGAGCATCCGGGGGTATTGAAAGACCCGGCGAAGGTAAGGGAGAGCTGGCATTCCGTTTACGGCGGCTCGAAAAATGCCGGGAAGGTCGCCGTTTTGGAGGAGGGCATGAAGTACCAGCAGATCGGGATTCCCCCGGAGGAAGCACAGTTTTTGGAGACGCGGAAGTTCCAGATAGACGAGATCGCGCGGCTGTACCGCATCCCGCCGCACATGGTGGGGGATTTGGATAAGAGCAGCTTTTCCAATATCGAGCAGCAGTCTTTGGAATTCGTGAAATACACCTTAGACCCGTGGGTGATCCGGTGGGAGCAGTCCATACAGAAAGCCTTGTTCCTTCCGCAGGAGAAGAAGGAGTATTTCGTGAAGATGAACGTGGACGGCCTTCTCCGGGGTGATTATGAAAGCAGGATGAAGGGTTATTCCATCGGCATCCAGAACGGATTCATGTGTCCGAATGACATACGGCGGCTGGAAAGCATGGATCTGATACCCGTGGAGGAGGGTGGTGAATTTTTTCTCACCAACGGGAACCTATGCCGATTAAAGGACGCAGGACTTTTCGGGAGAATTCCGGGGGAGTCACAGAAGGAATAAATATACAGGGACAGGCGGGAATGTTCTGCCTGTTTTTTCTATGCAGAAAGAGAGGTCAGCAGAGAATGAAAAGGAAGTTCTGGAACTGGATCAAAAACGATGCGGGGGATGAGGAGGAGCGCACCCTCGTGCTGAACGGTGAGATTTCGGATGAGACGTGGTACGGGGATGAGGTGACACCTGCGCTGTTCGCAAAGGAGCTGAATGCCGGGAGCGGTAACATCACCGTGTGGATCAATTCGCCGGGCGGCGATGTGTACGCCGCGGCACAGATTTATAACCTGCTCATGGAGTACAGGGGCGATGTGACCGTGAAGGTGGACGCGCTGGCGGCATCCGCAGCCTCCGTCATCGCTATGGCAGGTACCACGGTGCTGATGTCCCCGGTGGCAATGATGATGATCCACAATCCCATCACCGTGGCGATAGGTGATTCCAAAGAAATGCAGAAGGCGGGGGAGATGCTGGAGGAAGTGAAAGAGGGCATCATGAATGCCTACGAGATCAAGACCGGGATGGACCGCAAGAGGATATCCCACCTCATGGATGCGGAAAGCTGGTTTAACGCAAAAAAGGCCGTGGAGCTTGGCTTTGCGGACGGCATCCTGCACGGGAAGGAAGATACGGAAGAAGATGCAGAGGGGCTGATGTTCTCCCGCACGGCAGTGACCAATTCCCTGCTGACAAAACTGATTCCGAAAAAGCCGGAGGCGAAAGTACCCATAGAGCAGTTAGAAAAGCGATTGCAACTTTTATCACATTAAAAATTTATGGAGGGAAATGTTATGAGTAAGATTTTAGAACTGAGAGAAAAACGGGCAAAGGCATGGGAGGCGGCGAAGAAGTTCCTGGACAGCAAGCGCGGGGAGGATGGTCTGCTTTCCGCAGAAGACACCGCCGCCTATGAGAAAATGGAGAAGGAAGTGGTGGATTTGGGGAAGGAGATCGAGCGCCTGGAGCGGCAGGCCGCCATTGACGCGGAACTGAATAAACCCACTTCCGAGCCGATCACCAACAAGCCCAATAACCATCCCGATGGGGAGGAAAAAACGGGCAGGGCGACTGACAATTACAGGAGGACGTTCTGGAACGCCATGCGCCGGAAGAATTTCTTCGATGTGGAGAACGCCCTGCAGGTGGGCACGGATTCCGAGGGCGGCTACCTTGTGCCGGACGAATTCGAGCATACGCTGGTGGAGGCGCTGGAGGAAGAGAACTGTTTCCGGGGACTTGCCACAGTCATCCAGACCTCCAGCGGCGACAGGAAGATTCCCGTGGTGGCATCCAAAGGCGAGGCGTCATGGATTGACGAGGAAGGGGCGTACCCGGAATCGGATGATTCCTTCGGTCAGGTCTCCATCGGCGCTTTCAAGGTGGCGACCATGATCAAGGTATCGGATGAGTTACTGAATGACAATGTATTCAACTTAGAGGCTTACATCTCCAAGGAGTTCGGGCGCAGGATCGGCACCAAGGAGGAGGAAGCCTTTTTCATTGGGGACGGCAAGGGCAAGCCGACTGGTATTTTAAATGCCACGGGCGGCGCTTCCGATGGCGTGACCACCGCCACGGCGAATATCACCTTTGATGACGTAATGGATTTATTCTATTCCCTGAAAGCGCCTTACCGCAAAAAGGCGGTGTGGCTGCTGAATGACACCACGGTAAAGGCGCTGCGGAAGTTAAAGGATAATAACGGCAACTATATCTGGCAGCCGAGTGTGCAGGCGGGCGTGCCGGACATGATCCTGAACCGCCCTTACCACACTTCTTCCTATGTGCCGGAAGCAGCGGCGGGCAGCAAGGTGATGGCATTCGGTGATTTCTCTTACTACTGGATTGCTGACAGGCAGGGCAGGAGTTTTAAGCGTCTGAATGAACTGTTTGCGGCCACCGGGCAGGTGGGATTCCTCGCTTCACAGCGTGTGGACGGCAAGCTGATCCTTGCCGAAGCGGTAAAGACCATGAAGGTGAAATCTTCTGCATCATCGGGATCATAAGAAGGGAGGCGGCATGGATGGCAGTCCTGACATTGGAGGAAACGAAGCAGTATCTCCGGGTGGACAGCAGTGATGAGGATGGTTTCATTTCCGGGCTGATTGAGACCGGGGAGAGGCTGTGTGAGGATGTGGCACGGATGGAATTATCAGAACTGGAAGCGCATCTGCCTATGGCGCGGATTGCCGTCCTCTATGCCGCCGCTTATCTGTATGAACACCGGGAGCAGGCAGACCACGGGGAGCTGGTGGGAACGCTGCGCTCCCTGTTGTTTGGCATACGGAAAGAGGTGTTCTGATGGCGCTTGGGGAATGGAAGGATAAGATCATTATTCAGAAGAGCGTGGCAGGCAATGACAAAGCCGGGAACCACATTTTATCGTGGCAGGATTACTACACCTGCCACGCCTATGTGAACAACCTTTCCGGGAAGGAGTATTGGGAGGCGGCGCAGCTAAATGCGGAGAAAGAAGTGTTTTTCCTCATCCGCTATTGCAGCGAAGCCGCCGCCATTGACACGGAGCATTTCCGCATCCTGTTCCGGGAACAGGTGTATAACATCACATTTATCGACAACGTGAAATATCAGAATAAAACATTGAAGCTGCGGGCGGCTTTGGAAAAGAGGGGAGGCTGAATAAATTCTCCCTTTGGAAAAGAGGTAGGAATGTCAGAAAGAAAAGTATCCATCGAGCAGATGGCGGAGGCGGTCATGGACGGCCTCATTGAATACGCCGGGCTTGCCACGGACGTGATGAAGGACTGTGTGACCAAAGCCGGGAACACCGTCAAGAGCGAGGTTAAGGCAAATGCCCCGGTTCGGACGGGGCAGTACAAAAAGGGATGGGCTGTGAAAAAGCAGAAAGAGACCGCCAATGCACTGGAACTGGTGGTGCATAACAAGAAAAGGTATCAGCTTACCCACCTTCTGGAGAAAGGCCATGCCAAGCGTGGCGGCGGGAGGGTGCGGGCATTCCCCCATATCGCCCCTGCGGAACAGGCGGGCATCCGGGAACTGGAGGAAGGTATTAAAAGGGGGCTGGAAGGATGAAGCACGAAAAAGTATTGAAGATGATGGGGGAAATGGGGCTGCCTTTCGCTTATGACCATTTCGTGGAAGGCGAATCCCCGGAGCCGCCCTTCCTCGTATTTTTATACCCCAAAGCTGCGAATTTCGCAGCGGACGGGATTGCATATTTCAAAATAAACCAACTCGACATTGAACTGTACACCGATCTGAAAAACCCGGAACTGGAAGAAACCATAGAGGCGGTGCTTTTGAAGCACGGTATTTTCTATGGGAAATCGGAAACGTGGATAGAGTCGGAAAAGCTGTACGAAGTTTTGTATGAAATGGAGGTCTGAAATGAAGAACAACAATAAAGTGAAATTCAACATCTGCAACTGCCATTACGCTTTGCAGAAAACACAGGAGAATGGGGAGATCGGGTTTGAGACGCCTGTGGCAATGCCCGGAGCGGTTTCCATCGCATTAGACCCCAACGGGGAGCCGGAATCGTTCTATGCGGACGGCATCGAGTATTACATCATAGCCAACAACATGGGCTATGACGGGGATCTGGAACTTGCCCTCATTCCTGAAAGTTTCCGCACGGACGTGCTGAAGGAGGAAGCGGACAATAATGAAGTATTGGTGGAGAACGCCCATTCCGAGACTGCGGCTTTTGCGCTGCTGTTTGAGTTTGACGGCGACATCCGCAAGATACGCCATGTGCTGTATAACTGTTCCGCAAGCCGCCCCAAGATCGAGGGCAAGACCAATGAGGAGAGCCGGGAGGTGCAGACCGAGACGCTGACCATCAAGGCGCGTCCGCTGGCGAGCGGCTATGTGAAAGCCAAGACCGGGAACAAGACATCTGCGGAGACTTACGCCAACTGGTATAAGAGCGTGTATCTGCCGGAACCCAAAGCGGTGGATGCGGAAACAGAAGGACAGGGATAAGGAGGCTGAAAGGATATGAGCATTGTCAGAAAAATAGAAATAGACGGGCAGGATGTACTTTTTAAGGCATCTGCGGCGATTCCGAGGATTTACCGCTTGAAGTTCCAGCGTGATATTTATAAGGATTTGCGTATCTTGGAGAAAAGCATAGGGGAAGGGGATGAGGAGAATTCCAACCTCGATTTATTTTCGCTTGAAATGTTCGAGAATATCGCCTACACGATGGCGAAACACGCCGACCCGCAGATACCCAATGAAGTGGATGAATGGCTGGACAGTTTCAACACTTTTTCTATTTATCAGGTTCTTCCGCAATTGATAGAACTGTGGGGACTCAACGTGCAGACGGATGTGGAGGCTAAAAAAAACTTCGCCCAACTGAGCGGGAAATGACAACACCTTTATTCCTGCTCCGGTGTGTGCAGCTAGGGCTTTCGATGGCGGACTTGGAGCTGCTCTCCATCGGATTAATCAATGATATGTACTGTGAGAGCAGGAATGACTCCTGCTCCTATGCAGTGCTTGGAACGCAGGAGGATTTTGACCGATTCTAATTGAAAAACCAACTTTTTTCTGCTATATTTGCAGTTGGAAAGGATAATATACCACTAAAGAAAGGATAAAAATATTGAAGGCTAAACTAATGATAAAGAATTTAATTAATAAAAAGTTAAAGTACAAGTCAGAGATTAATGAAAGAGAATCGCCATCTAGGAAACTATGTGATGATATTCAAAGGGATTATTATGGCATTAATCAAAGTGGTCATTTTGTTCGATTAGTAAATAAAAATGGATTTTTAAATAATGAATTTTGTATTAATGGTATAAAATATAGTTCTATTTGTGGTGTGGTAAACGATGAATTATTTGAGATTATAATAAAAGACAAAGCCAAGAGAGACGTTTTTTTATTAGAGGTATTATATGGAGTAAATTTGAATAATCCCAATCAGCATATGTTGTATATAAATAAATTTTGTAGATTAAGTGGGCAGAAATGTGGAATGGGTAGTAAGATGGCGGACTTTATAAAAGATTTAGCTGAGAGTAGGGGTTTTAGAATAATTGGAGTTAATCCTGTGGCTGTCGAAGATGGAAATAATGAATATATGAATCAAGAGGAGTTGGTAGATTTTTATGAGAGACATTTAAATGGTAACAATGTTAAGTTGGAAATTATGAAGAATAGTGACTGCGTAAGTTCGGTGGGGTGGAAAGATATTCTGTAGTGTGAAAAGACGTAAAGATTATTGAAAAGAAAAGGAATGTGCGACAAATGAAAAAAGAAATAAGATATGAAGATTTTATATTTTTAGGCGGCAATGCATTATCAGAAAATTTACGAGTTGATTTTATGGATTATTTTAAGTATCTTTTGGATTCGGATTTTGTAGCCGTAGAGGATAGTTTAAAAGATAGGATGGAAATGAAAAACTTTCCTAAAAGAAGTGATCAACAGATTATTGAGGGGATTGTAGCTGTAACACTTAAAGATTTAGAGAAAAAAAGAAAAGATAAAAATTACTATATTTGCAATGCATTATGTCTATTGCAAGTTATACGTAGGATATTTAGTATTGATTTATATAACCGTTTAAATGGTAAAGATGTTCCGCAGATAATTCTTCATAATTATGAGCATATTCTCAAATGGATTTTATTGGATTCTCAGGAACTATGTAATTTATATTGCAATATTATAAAGAATGATTATAAATACCCATCCAATATTGATTCAAGATATGTACACTATGTGTCAGTTCATCAAGTATTGAGACAATCACTATTTGGTCAGTTTTCTTTAAATTCATTTGCAGATATGGAAATATCGGCTGCTATAGCAGTGATTCGGCAATTAATAGAATTTAGAATGCGACGGGCATTTGGCACATTATCATATATAGATGCTCAAGGGAATTTGCTTCCTTTGGAATTGTCTCTAGTGTTTGAGTGCCTAAAAAAGCATAAAGATGATATATATTTACCTATTAGTTTGGAAAATGTTGAGAGGATATATAAATGGTCAAACCTCTATATTCATTCGGGAAAACAAGATTTTTCTTGGATGCCATATTTTGTCGAACAAGTCCTAAAGCCCCTTACTTTTGGAGAAAGAGAGAGTTGTGGATGGGATGTAAAGAATGGAATAAAGGCGTCGAGAAAAGTAATTGATCAGATATATCAAGAACTTATTACTTTATCTAAAAAGCCAGATGTTAAAATATATGCATGTAAACCAGAATGCATATTGAAAGATTGAATCAGAATTATAAAATCGTGTATACATAGGCACTTGCCATAACAGCAGGTGTCTTTTTTTATGCATTTTTTCAGGGAGCTTCCGGGCTTCCTTTTTTCGTGGGGAGGTGCTTTGGGTGGGTGCGTCAAGGATACAGGGAATCACGGTGGAGATCGGCGGCGATACCACGAAACTCACCACTGCCTTAAAATCGGTCAATACAGATATCCGTACCACGCAGTCTCAGCTGCGGGATGTGAATAACCTCCTGAAACTGGACCCCGGCAATACGGAACTGCTGGCACAGAAGCACAGGCTCCTTGCGGATGCGGTGCGGGAGACGAAGGAAAAGCTGGAAACCCTGAAAGCGGCTGCGGAACAGGCTAACGAGGCGCTGGCAAAAGGGGAGATCACACAGGAGCAGTACGATGGTTTGCAGCGGGAGATCATCGAGACAGAGGAAAAGCTGAAAAGCCTCGAAGAACAAGCCAACCAGTCGGCGGTGGCCGTGCAGAAGATCGCCGCCGTGGGCGAGGATATAAAGAACCTTGGAGATAAGATTTCCGGGGTGGGAACCACCCTCACCAAAAGCGTGACCACGCCCATCGTGGGGCTTGGCACGGTGGCGGTAAAGACGGCGGCTGACTTCGATACCGCCATGAGCCAGGTCGGTGCGGTCTCCGGGGCAACGGGGAAAGACCTTGACGCCCTGCGGGATAAGGCAAGGGAGATGGGGAGCAAGACCAAGTTCTCCGCATCGGAAGCAGCCGAGGCAATGAACTACATGGCGATGGCGGGCTGGAAAACCTCGGATATTCTTTCCGGCATTGAGGGCATCATGAACCTTGCTGCCGCCTCCGGGGAAGACCTGGCAAGCACCTCCGATATTGTCACCGATGCCCTTACCGCTTTCGGCTTAACGGCGGCGGATTCCGGGCATTTCGCGGATATCCTTGCGGCGGCATCCAGTAATGCCAATACCAACGTCTCCATGATGGGTGAGACCTTCAAATACTGTGCGCCCATTGCCGGGGCTTTGGGATTTTCTGCGGAGGATACCGCAGAGGCGATAGGTCTGATGGGCAATGCGGGCATCAAGTCCACGCAGGCCGGAACTGCGCTGCGTACCATCATGAGCAACCTTTCCGGGGAAGTGAAAATCTGCGGTTCGAGCATTGGCGAGGTCACAATCGCCACCACCAATGCGGACGGGAGCATGAGGGATTTAAGCGCCATCCTCGCAGACTGCCGGACGGCTTTCGGCGGCCTGTCCGAATCGGAGAAGGCAGCGGCGGCAGAGGCTCTGGTGGGGAAGAACGCTATGTCGGGATTCCTCGCGCTGATGAACGCCGCCCCTGCTGATATTGAGAAGGTGAGCAGCGCCATAGCAAATTGTGACGGGAAGTCGGCGGAGATGGCGGCCACCATGCAGGATAACCTCGCCGGACAGCTTACCATCCTGAAAAGCCAGTTGGAGGAGCTTGCCATTTCTTTCGGTGAAATCCTCATGCCCGCCATCCGCCAGATCGTCACATGGGTGCAGGGATTTGTTGACAAGCTGAACGGCATGGACGAAGGCACCAAAAACACCATTGTTACTATCGGCTTGCTCGCGGCGGCAATCGGCCCCGTGCTTATCATTATCGGGAGGGTGGTCTCTGCGGTGGGCAGCATCATGACCTTCATCCCTACGCTGATCGGCGGCATTTCCAGTATCGGTGGAGGGCTGAGTGCGCTGTGGGGCATCCTTGCGGCGAACCCGGTAACGCTGGTCATTGCGGCAATCGCGGCATTAATCGCTATCTTCGTGGCCTTATGGAATAACTGCGAGGGCTTCCGGGAGTTCTGGATCAACTTATGGAATGTGATAAAAGATGCCGCCATAGCTGTGTGGAATGGATTGAAGGATTTCTTCTCCAATATCTGGAATGCCATCACCGGGGCGGCGCAGTCTATCTGGAACGGCTTGAAGGATTTTTTCAGCGGCTTGTGGGAAGGGATTAAAAATATTTTCCAGACCGTGCTTGATGTGATAAAGGCACTCATCGTGGCGCGGTTCGAGTTTTACAAAACCATTATCACCACAGTCTTAAATGTGATTCAGACGGTGGTATCCACGGTTTGGAATGCGATAAAAACCGTGATTGAAACCGTCACAAACGCCATCGGCTCTTTCCTTTCCTCCGCATGGGAGGCAATCAGGAATACTGTCACCACGGTAATGGAGGCAATCAAAAATGTCATTACCACGGTATGGGAAGCCATTAAATCCGCAGTGACGGCGGTGCTTTCCGCCATTAAGGATGTGGTGGTTTCCGCGTGGGAGGCGATAAGGAGTGCCATCACCACAGCAATGGAGGCGATACGCTCTGCGGTCATTGCCGCGTGGGAAGCAATAAAGAGTGCGGTGTCCTCTGCGATTGAAGCGATAAAAAATGTGGCTGTGGCGGCATGGGAGGCTATCAAGTCAGCGGTCATTTCCATTATGGAGGCGATAAAATCCGCCATCACCGCAGCGTGGGAAGCCATCAAATCCGCAGTAAGTTCCGTGGTCAATGCGATAAAGGAAGTCATCACCAGTGTGTGGAATGCCATCAAATCCACAGTTACCAGTATCGTGGGCGGTATCAAGGACGCGGTGGTGAACGTATTCAACAGCCTGCTCTCCGGCATCAAAAACGCCATGAGCGGTATCGCGGGTACGGTGAAGAGCGGATTCGATGCGGCGATTAACTTCATCAAGGGCCTGCCCTCACAGGCATTGCAGTGGGGCAAGGATATCATCGGCGGCTTAATAGATGGCATCAAATCCAAGATCAGCGGCCTTGTGGACAGCGTGAAGGACATCGCGGGAACCATTGCGTCCTTCCTGCATTTCTCCGAGCCGGACGAGGGGCCGCTTTCCAACTTCCACACCTTTATGCCGGATATGATTGACCTGCTGGGCAAAGGCATCCGTGGGAATTTAGGGAAGCTGACCGGTCCCATGAAGGAACTGGCAGGGATGCTCATTCCAGAGGCGGGGGCAATGGAAAGCATCACATCCTCCGGGAATGGCGGGAACGGGAATGCTTCACTGGCGGCAAGGCTGGATGCCATGTATGAAGTGGTTACAAAGTATCTGCCCAGGCTGGCAGACGCACAGGTGGTATTGGATTCCGGGGTGCTGGTCGGGGAACTGTCAGACGGGCTGAACCGGGAGCTGGGAAAGGCGTATTCATGATCAGGAAATTCAGGCTTATAAACGGGGAAGGGGTGTCATGGGATTTGAACGCCCGGACGTCCTTTTTCCATTCCATTGGCGGCTTCGGCTATAAGGACGGGACACAGTATGAACAGATCGGCACGGACTTCATCCCTCTGGAGGAATTATTCTCACAGGGTGTGATGACCGGGCGGATATTTTTCGGAGGCAGGAATGCCTATGTGAATTACCGTGCATTTTCAAGATTCGTCCGGGCGGTGCCGCTGACCCTCGTGTATGAGATGGAGGAGGCGTTCCGTGTTCCGGTGCGGATGACGGAGATTGCTAAGAGTGAGTTAATCACTGGCGGGGCGGGGCTGGATTGTGAAGTTGCATTTACGGCAACCGGGCTGTTTTATAAGAATGTTTCCGGCTACAGCGGCACAATCGCCATTGGCGGGAAGATTTATCCATACGAATACACCTATGCCTATGCGGACGTGACGCAGAACACGCTGATGATCGACAGCGACAGCCACGGGGACAGCCCGTGTAAAGTGACGGTATATGGCCCCTGCACGAATCCCGTATGGAAGCACTATGTGAATAATGTTTTGTATGAAACGGGAAGGTACGAGGGGAATATCCCGGATGGGCATAAGCTGGTCATCGACACCACGCAGATTCCCTACAGCATTACGGAGCGGGGCGTCAGTGACGAGGTGGTGGCGGACAGGTACCAGATGTGCGATTTCACCACGGAGCGGTTCTTCCATTTGCAGTACGGCAGCAACCGCATTTCCGTGGTGCATGAGGGGCTGAATATTCTGAATGTTATGGTAGAGGGGAGGATCAGCTATGAGACCGTATAACGTGGAGATATTCACGCAGGACTTTGAGATGGTAGGGAACACCAATGTAAATGAGATCACCTATAAAGAGGACTATTTATCTTCCGATGGGAACACGGTTACGGTGCTTGCTCTGCCCGGTGTGAAAAAGCAGGACTACATCCGCATCAGCCGGGGCAGTGAGGAATATGCCGGAATCGTGACAGAGATCGGGTATGGCACGGATAAATCCAAAAAGCTACAGACCATTTCCTATAAGCCCCTTATGGAACTGCTCAATACGGATGTGCTGTTTGATGTGGATTTGCAGGGGCAGGGGAGCATGGAGCAGTTTATCTGTGACAGGATAAAAGAAATGTTTATCATCAATGAAGATGAAATGCAGAATATCAAAGGTCTTTCGGTCAGTGCATCCACAGCCACAAAGGACTGGAGCCTTCACATCACGCCCTCCGATAAGGGCGGGCATTACAACATCGTAAACCTCATAGATTCCGTCATCATCCCGGCAATGGAGAAGTACAGCATCCTTGTAAAGACAAAGCTGGATATCCAGAACCGGGAAGTGCAGATTTCGGTGGGGAGGGCGGCGGCAGGAATCATCACCATAGAGAGCGATTTGCCGAACATTATCAAAAAGAGCGTCACCATCAAGCAGGTCAGCGCGGATGTGAATAAGCTGATTATTTATGATGCGGAAAACTATGCCAACACCCGGATTTATTATCTGCATCCCGATCTTGGCTACGATACGAAGGACCGTGACCGCATTGTTCCGGTGGTCTGTGAGATGCAGGCTGTTTCCCATGAGGAGGGGAGCAGCTTTGAGAGCGCGGCCATCAGCGCCGCCCATAACAAGTTCGCAAATTTATCCTATTCAAATTTAATCGAACTTACCATGATGAACGGTGACGCTTTGGTGAAGCCGGAAGAACTGGAATTCGGGCAGGTGGCGGACATCATATCGGATGGGGAGAGTTACCGCAGCATCCTCACGGGCAGGGAGCGTGGCAAAAATACAAAGCTGGTGTTCGGCACGGTGCGGCTGGATTTGACTAAGATTTTAAGGAGGCAGGAGAATGGCTGACAACATCACACTGAAAACCTATAAGGGCGGCAATGTCACACCGCAGGATGACGCCATCATCTACGAGACGGCGATCCCCGGCAGCGGCATCTTCAAAGGCTGCGAAGTGACCTATGCGAGAGGAAATGTGCTGCATATCTCGCAGGGCTTTGGCATGATTCGTGGCCGGTTCTTTGAGGTGTATGAAACGGAGATTGACGTGCGCCTTGCGGACGTGGGTGAAACACTACAGGGGCGGGTGTATATCCATCTGGATTTATCCAATGCGGATGAACCCATCAAGATACTGGCGCAGGCGGCAGCGGAGCTTCCGCCGCTGGATGCGGATGTAAATATCAATTACAACAATTCCTCCTACGACCTGGAACTTGCCATCTTTACCGTATCTTCTGCGGGCTTGGATGGCCTTACGAAAGTGTTCCCCACGCTGAAAGCCGGGAGCGGAGGCGGCGGGGGAGGAGGCGAGACGCTCACCCGTGCTACTGCCTATTCCGTTGGTGATGCGGTGACCGCAGTAGGCGCTCCGGGGTGGGCAACGCTGGTCTGCACACAGGCAGGCACCACGGCGGCATCGGAGCCTTCCGGGTATTCGAGGATTACCAAAGTGGGAGACAGGGTTTTAGACGGAACTGCGATATTTACTGCGAGAAATATCATCGGGGAGCTGGACGGCGTTATTTCTTCCAATGCATCCCTTGGGGAATCCATGACCGAACTGGATACCAAAGTGACGGAGATGATGAGCAGCACGGGCCTTGTGATGAAACTGGTGAGCCTTGACGAGTACCGGGCAATGGAAAGTTACAGCGCCACCACCATTTACCTTTGTTATGAGGATGAAGCCACAAAAAGGGTGACGCGGATTTTCGTAGGCGAGGACAGGGTGTATGCGGCGGGTGTCAAAGTGACATACCAGATCGACACGGGATATTCATTAGAAAGGACTGTGCCGGACAGGGAGGACGCCATTGCCGCCGCACCGCCCGCCGCGCTGGAGGGCTATACCTTTGTGGGATGGCGGCAGGATGATTCCGCAGAGAAAAAAGTGCTTTCGGAATATCTCATCAGCAGTGAGGAACCCGTCACGCTCTATGCGGTGTTTAAAAAGCAGATGACCATCGGTCTGATGCCCAACGGCGGTACCCTTGCAGAGAGCGGGGCGGAGGAAAGTTTCACCGCGTTTTGCTATTACAATAACGGGAATTCCCAGAGCGAGCCTACCACAGTACCGGCAAGCCCCTACACGAGAAAGAATATGTCCTTCTGCGGATGGAGCATTGACTCCCTTTCCACGCCATCCTACAAACCGGGAGAAATGGGAGTATTCCCGGCAGGAGCCACGCTCTATGCCATGTGGGTGACCACGGAGTACGATTTTCCCTACACAGGCAGTTATGTGCAGTTCACCATCCCGCAGGACGGCATCTATGAGTTTGAAGTGTGGGGCGGTTCCGGGGGCAGCGCAAAAGTGGACTCCCTTGTGGCAGAAGGCGGTCTTGGAGGTCATTCCAAAGGATATAAGAAGATGAAAAAGGACGAAGTGGTCTATGTCTATAATGGCGGTTCTGCAAACGGGACATCTCCGGGGACAAACGGCGGTGGGGGTGGAAGCAACTATGCAAGCGGTAAGCAGTACGGGGCAAGTGGGGGAGGCTCGACCCATGTGGCGACAAGGTCCGGGGCATTGGGGTATGGCAACAGCAGTGGACTGAATTATACCAGCAGGGAGTGTGTCCTGATTGTGGCTGGCGGAGGCGGCGGTGGCGGGATAGATAACGGCGCCATCCACAAAGGCGGGCATGGGGGCGGGGAACGCGGCGGTGACGGCTCAGGAGGCGCATTGGGAGGGCGGCAGATTTCTACGGGGAGCAGCCCTTCCACAAACTTTGGTTATGCCCCGACCTATTCCTATAGCAATACTGCGGAATCCGGCGGTGGAGGCGGATGGTTCGGCGGGAACTATGGCCTGCGCGGTGAGTCAGGCGCAGGAGGCTCCGGCTATGTGGACGGTGTTGCACCATTCACGCATAATGGGAAATATTATCCAGCAGAGACCGAGGCGGGGGTGAACGAGGGGAACGGCAGGGCATTCATCCGGTATGTGGAATGCGCGTAACTGGAAACGGCACCAAAAAGGTGTTTTTTTAATGGAGGAATCAGAATGAAAAATTTTATCGAGGCGGCGCAGTATGCGTTTGCGGCACTCGGCGGTGCGCTGGGCGCGGTCATGGGAGGCTTTGACGGCTTCCTTTATGCTCTGGTGGTATTCGTCATCGTGGATTATGCAACGGGGCTGATGGCGGCGGCAGTGGAGAAGAAGCTCTCCAGCGAGGTGGGATTCAAAGGTATTTTTAAGAAGGTGGTTATTTTCTGCCTTGTGGCGGTGGGGCATATCGTAGATACGCACATCATCGGGGAAGGGAGCGTCCTGCGGACGGCGGTCATCTTCTTTTACCTTTCCAATGAAGGCATCTCTATTTTGGAGAATGCCGCCCGGACGGGGCTGCCCATTCCGGGGAAGCTGAAAGCGGTATTGGAGCAGCTACGGGAGGAAAAAGGGAACGAATAAATTTATGTGACAGGCATCGGTGTAAAAACTGGTGCCTTTTTTCATGTGCGGAAAGAGAGGGAAATGGGATGAATTTAATACAGAATTACCTTACAGAGTCCGGCTGTTATAAAGCGGGAAAGCACATCACCGTGAAAGGTCTTATGATCCACTCGGTGGGATGCCCGCAGCCAAAGGCGGATGTGTTCATGAAGAACTGGAACAGGGCAGAGACATCCGCCTGCGTCCATGCCATAGTAGAGCCGGACGGGGACGTGTACCAACTGCTCCCGTGGGATTTCCGGGGCTGGCACTGCGGAGGCGGCGCAAACAATACCCATATCGGTGTGGAAATGACGGAGCCTGCCACCATCAAATATACGGGCGGCTCAAACTGGACGGAGACCGGGGAGGGGGAGAGTACGAAGAACCATGTGCTTGCCACCTACAGATATGCAGTGGAATTGTTTGCACATCTCTGTCAGCAGTTCCGTTTGGACCCACTTGCGGATGGCGTGGTGATTTCCCATTCCGAGGGATGTAAAAGAGGCATTGCCAGCAACCACGGGGACGTAGAGCATCTGTGGTCGAAGTTCGGTCTGACGATGGTGCAGTTCCGCAAGGATATCAAGGCGGCGATGGAGGGAAGCACAACGGAGGATTCCCTTACCGCCATTATGGGGAAAGCGGCGGCAACTGCGGAACAGATGAAAGCATATCTAAAAAAGAAGAATCCGGCTGTACCGCAGTCCGTTCTGGATATGATCCCGCTGTATATTTCCGAAGGGGAGGCGGAGGGCGTGAGGGGCGATATCGCCTTTGCACAGTCCTGTCTCGAAACGGGGAATTTTACCTTTTCCGGCTCGGCGGTCACTCTTTCGCAGAACAATTTCTGCGGTCTTGGGGTGACGCAGAGGGGCAAAACGGGGCTGTCCTTTGACACACCGCAGCTTGGTATCCGGGCGCAGATACAGCATCTCAAAGCCTACGCCTCCACAGATAAGCTGCGGAACGCACTTATAGACCCGCGTTTCCGTTATGTCACAAGGGGCTGCGCGCCCTATGCGGAGTGGCTCGGTCAGAAGGAGAACCCGCAGGGGAAAGGCTGGGCGGCAGGAGAAAAGTATGGGGAGAAGATACTTTCCATCCTGAAAGCCGTTATGGACGAAGGGAAAGTGCAGTTCATGGAGAGCCTCACCATTTCCGCACCTTATATGGTGCGCGTATCTATTCCCGATTTAAATATCCGCAGAGGCCCCGGAACGTCATACCCAAAGACGGGCAAATTCACGGGTGTGGGTGTATTCAATATCGTGGAGGAAAAGGACGGCTGGGGGCTGCTGAAAGCCTATCAGGAAAAGCGGGACGGGTGGATTTCGCTTGCGTTCACCACACGGATTTAGGGGGAATGTAAGGCGGCATCTATATAGGAAGAAAGCGGCCAGACCGCTTGACTTTACGGGCTTTCAGAGTGATTAATAGACTACCCAAAAAGAAAGGAGCGCAGACGGATATGGCAGATAAAGAGAGAAAAAAACTGAGGGTTGCGATGTACTGCAGGGTGGGGCGTCCGGAAAACCTGGATTCTCACGAGGAAGAAAAATATGGAAGCCCTACAGGGCAGGGACGGAAAGGAGCGGATGCAGATGCGGATACGGAAAGTTGCGATATATGCAAGGGTGTCAACAGAGCATGAGGCACAGCTTTCGGCATTGGAGAACCAGGTGCAGTATTACGATGACCTGATAGACAGGCACCCGGACTGGGTATTGTACCGCCGGTATATCGATGAAGGGATAACCGGTACCTCCATAGCCAAACGTAAGAACTTTGTGCGGATGATGGAGGACGCAAAGGACGGACATTTCGATCTGATCGTCACGAGGGAGGTATCGAGGTTCGCAAGGAACACGGTGGACACTCTCCAGCAGACGCGGCTCTTGAAGCGGATGGGCATTGAGGTGTACTTCACCGAGGACGGCATATGGACCATGAACGATGAGGACGGGGAGCTGCGGCTGACCATCATGGCCACCCTTGCGCAGAACGAATCGAAAAAGACCTCCATGCGGGTGAAGGCGGGGCAGATGGTCTCCTTCCAGAACGGGGTGGTCTACGGCACCGGGAACGTGCTTGGCTACGACAAAGTGGGGCCGGAATACGTCATCAACGAGGCGCAGGCGAAAACGGTCAGGAAGATTTTTGATATGTACCTTGCGGGAAACGGCAGCCAGAAGATTAAGAAACAGCTTGAAAAAGACGGCGACCTCACGGCGATGGGGAAGAGCCTGTGGCATTACGCCACCATCAGCCATATCCTGAAGAACCGCCTCTACTGCGGGGAGCTGGAATACCGGAAGGAATATGTGCCGGACTACCTCGAACAGAAAAGGGCGAAGAACAACGGGGAGTTGGAGCGCATCATCGTGGAAGGGAAGCACCAGCCCATCGTCACCAAAGAGGAATTTGAAAAGGTGCAGAAACTGATAGAGGAAAAGAGGCCGCAGATGGAGCATTTCAGGAAGAACAGGGGCATCCACTCGGATGACCTCTGGCGCAGGAAGCTGCGGTGCCAGTGCGGACACGCTTTCGCAAAGACCAGGTGGCACTCCAAGTCAAGGGACTTCACCACCTACACCTACAAGTGCTATGACCAGACCCGGACGGGGACGGTTTCAGCAAGGCTGAAAAACGGCCTGAGTATCGAGGGCGTCTGCCGGGTGCCGCTGGTGCAGGACTGGAAGGTACACACGATGGCGCAGAAAGTCCTCCACGCCGTTTTCGATGACCCAGAGGGGACGCTCCGGGAAGCAGCGGCAGTCCTCGGCCTCGGCGCGGCAGGGGTGGGGCAGACGGAAGTGCTGCGGGATAAATCCATCATAGAGGAAAAGTTGAAAAAAGAGCAGGGGCGCTACGAGACGCTGCTCGATATGCGGATGAACAACGAGATACCGAAAGAGGTATTCAGCCGCAAGCAGCAGGAGGTGGAGAAAAAGATAGCGGAGCTGGAACAGCAGATGATGCAGTACGGCGATGTGAAGCCTGCCACGGAGGCGGACGTGAGCGGCAAGCTGGAAAACCTGCAGAGGCTCATGGGGCAGCCGCCCTTGCCGGAGGATGGGGAGTTTTCGGAGGAAGATATCGATAAATATGTTTTCGGGGTAAGGGTTTACGAAGACCGCTTTGAGTGGCTCTTAAACTTAAGCCCCGAAGCCCGCGGGGAACTGGATGACGCCGGTTCCCCTGTTTATTTTACGAAGCTGACGGTCACGCCGGATGACGAGCGGGCATGGTTCAGGATGCACCCGCAGTGGTCAAAGTCCAACAAATATGCGGAGCTGGAGGCATGGATTTATATTTAGACGAAAGAGAGACAGGACGGAAGGGCTGTGGGCGCAGCCTTTCCGTCCTGTCCGGCATTTTGCGGTCTTACTCTGTAATCATTTCTTTTACTTCTGTTGGCAGGCATTTTCCTAAAAACATAGCCTTGCAGTCGGAAAATCCAAGCAGATATGCAAGCATCCCATACCGGGAGCCGAGAGCGTTCTGCTCGCTGACGTAGCGGTCGATCAGCAGCCGGATTTCTTTTGATAAATCCATCCTGTCCAGTTCGCCGGAATATATGTCCGACTCTCGGAGAATCGCCTGATATTCCCCGTCACTGTTTACGATGCCGTTCATGACGCTGTGCATACGGACATCCATCAATTGGTACAATGCAGAATCTTTTTCCAATCCAATCCCTCCTTCCGTGGTGTCGTAGCTTACCTCTGTTTTGGCGGGATTGCAAGTGGAAAAAGAAAAAAGCCGGAAAACCATCTTGTAGCGTCCGACATTTTCTGATAAAATATTCATACGGGTACTGCCATAACGGTAGGCGGCTAGTTCTTCTGCGGAGGGACTGTGACCCTCCGATTACATAGAAACCTG
>RAYR01000035.1 GCA_003612405.1 bacterium 0.1xD8-71 | reverse complement strand
AACCTTGAGGAGATATTTTATTTTGTCAACAAAAAAATGCTGTATTTATGCGGCTTTTGGCGTTTCGCAAACGCCTACTTATATTTTTGGATGAAAAGGAGAACTAAAGTCATATGTCAAATAAACAAACAGAAATATGTTTCCTATGTGGAAAAACAAAATCAGAAGTAAATCAGTTATTAAAAGGTAAATTCGGATATGTCTGTGACTTATGTGTCCGTGAAGGATACGAGGTTTTAAATGAGCAGGAAGAGGAAGAAATCTCTGAAAATATGCAGTTAGCAACTCCATCACAGATTAAAGCACATTTGGATCAATATGTGATTGGTCAGGACGAAGCAAAGAAAACACTATCTGTTGCAGTTTACAATCACTATAAAAGGCTGAGACAGAATAAAAAGTCAGATGTAGAGATTCAGAAATCCAATATCCTGATGATTGGTTCTACTGGTAGCGGTAAGACATATTTAGCACAAAGTTTGGCAAAGTTTTTGGGAGTACCATTTGCCATTGCAGATGCTACAACACTCACGGAGGCCGGTTATGTTGGTGAGGACGTTGAAAATATTTTGCTGACATTATTACAGAACGCGGATTTTGACAATAAATTAGCTGAAAAAGGAATCATCTACATAGATGAAATTGATAAGTTATCACGGAAAAGTGAAAATATGTCAACTACAAGAGATGTAGGCGGCGAAGGGGTTCAACAGGCATTACTAAAGATTATAGAGGGTACTATATCAAGAGTTCCGTTGTCTGGTGGTAGAAAACATCCACAAGCTGAATGTGTAGATATTGATACGTCAAATATTTTGTTCATTTGTGGCGGTGCTTTTGACGGATTAGAGAAGATAGTACATAAGGGAGCAGATAGTAAACCTATTGGATTTAATGCTAATATTAAAGGTGTCCCTGCCAGGGATACCTTGGATTTATCAGGTGTACAGCAAAAAGATTTGGTCAAATACGGTTTAATGCCTGAATTAATCGGTAGATTACCAGTTGTAACAACATTGCAGCCATTATCTGAAGATGATCTTGTTAAGATACTTACAGAGCCGAAAAACGCACTCACAAAGCAATATAAAGAGTTACTTGCTATGGATGGTGTGAATCTTGAATTTGAAGATGATGCATTGAAAAGGATTGCTGAACTGGCAATTAAGAAGGAAATAGGCGCGAGAGGATTGAGAAGTATCATTGAAAAAGCGATGCAAAATGTTATGTTCTCTATTCCTGATAGAACAGATGCGAAAAAGGTTGTTGTGACTTCTGGTGTGATTGATGGCATAGAAGAAGCAGTTGTTTATGGTAATAAGAATAAGAAAATTGCGTGAAGGGTGATAAATGATGATAAAAATCAAAATAGTATATCGTGTGCCAAATATACTTGAAACTTTTGAGGGAGTATGTGGCACACCTATGGGCGTTTGGTGTACAGATAATCCTAATTGTGCAAATATGAGTATCGAAGATGCACAAAATAATAGCATATGTCTTAGTGGGAATATATTTGATGAAAGTATAAAAGACTGTCACATATTTACATTTTTAGATGCAATAAATTATGGATTGGAGAAAGACCAATTTATAAGAATTGAATATGAAGAATTGGTTGCTGAATGTAAACAAATTGAAATGATACTTTGTGAATAGGATTGGTGGTTTAAATGGATATAGGGAAAATAAAAAATGCTTCTTGTATATACATATCTTCTTTAGAATATAATAGTTCCTATTATGAAGAAGATGAAAAACAAACAAGGATAGAGAGAATTAACAAAGCAGATAGATTTTCACAATGCCTTAGTGCTATTAACAAAGGGAATCGCTTTGATTATTTAAACTGGTTACATAAAGAAGGTTTGATAACGGATCAAGAATGTGCTAATGCCGTATATTCTATTTGGACTATGCAAGAAAATTTCTATCGTTGTGGCATGAGTAAAGAAAAACTGATTAAGATGATGAAAATGGCTGAAAAATCACCATTACTTCAATCGGATATAGATGATTTATCAGATGAAGATACGGTTACTATTTATCGTGGCGTGAAGGTAAATAATTATCGTGGGTTATCATGGACTATTGATAAAAATATTGCTGAATGGTTTGCAAGTCGTTTCGGACATAATGGAGATAAGTGCTATATGTTTACTGGAATAATCAATAAAAAAGATATACTTGCATTATTTAGCAGTAGAAACGAAAAAGAAGTGGTTTGTGATTATCGAAAGATTAAAAATATCCAATGTGAAGAAATTATAATTACAGATAATCCAGAAAGTCAATTTGATAAGCATATAGAAATATGTATTACAGGAGAATAAAGAAATATGAACAATAAATTTACAGTGATTGAATCAACAGACGAAGATAAACTTCAAGAAATGGATCGTATCAGTAAAATTGTCAAGTTAAATGAGATATGGGAGAGATATTTCTTTAATATGGTAATGAGATACACAAAAGAGTATGGAACTTTATATAAGCTGCCACAAGACAAATTAGCGAAAGTTGGACTTGCGGGTATTAAATATATTTGTTCATGCCGTGATGTATCGAGAGAGAATGTAAGGTTGGGAATAGATGAACCTAAGACATTAAAACAGAATCAATACCGTTTTCAAATGATAGATAGTATATTTGGTGTTTTGGGTTGTTTGACATTGCGTAATTTTGTGACCACATTTCCCATAGATAAAGATTATGATGGTGCAAAGTGGGAATGTAAAGATTATTTCTATACAATGGATGTCCTGAAGAATATGGATTGGGATAAACCAATAGGCGGAGATAAACTATCCGAATTGTTGTGGGATTATGAGAATGATGAATTGAGACATGCTTACATTGAGTTTACTACATCTGCAAGTGGTATTTTTCGAGCGCAGACTGGAAAGGGCATAGCGGAAACATGGTGTGATAATATGGGTATTCCTACGTTTACAGAGGATAAAGAAACAGGAATCATGAAGAATAATCATACAGGCGATATTATGAAAACTAAAAAGGTAAGTCATATTCAGGTTGTGAAATGACTTTGTGAATAATATATATGGTCTGTCAGTTAGACGGGTAAAGAGAATTGCAAGGATATTCCTTATCTCTGCCATTAGATTTTTGAGAAGGAGAAATAAGCAAATGTCATTAAAACAGGAATGTATAGATATTATCAATCTCATAACAGAGCCATTAAAGAAAGATGAATATGATTTATATGAGACAGAAACAAATTCAATAAGGGATATCTGTGAACTGACAGGCGAGGACGTTACATATGGCGATTGTTTTGAATGTGAATATTACGAGCATTGTCCATATAAGAAGCATGTAAAAGTTGATGTGTCATTTTGGGATTATTCAGATTTCCAGAGAAACTATGTTTTTGCAAAGAAACCGTCTGTAAACAAAGGAATCCATTACATAAATAATCGTAAACAGCTTATGGATGAAATGTCTCAATTTAAGAAAGAAATAGAGCAGTATAAAGATTACTATGCTGAGTTTGGTGAGAAATACAGTGACTTCATGGAGTATGCGAAAGAATTTGGTGAGAAGTTACGGGAAGAATACAGTTTTTTTGAAAATATGAGCACAGATATTTTACCGATTGTATTTCATACTGATTTCGCAAAAGATAGCGAAGGAAAGACTAATTATGCTAAAAGAGGTAATTTTACCAGTATAGGTAAACAGAATATGATAAATGTATATTATTGCATGGATGATGTAGAGGATACGAAACGAAATATACGGCATGAACTATTACATTATTTCTTGTATATGAGTGGTATGAAGTATTTGGATGAAGATGCCATTTTTCATTATCTGTGTGGTATATATGATGCTCATGCTTACAAAGAAATGGGCGAAGAAGAACAAGGTTTATATGATAAGCTGGTATTTGTCATTCCTGAGTTAGAAAAGAAGTGTAAGGAATTGAATTGTAAAGATGGTGCTTTTAATGCTAACCGTGACGTTGTTTTGATGGCTGTAGGGAATGATAGGGAAGATTTTTCTAATAAGGAATTATTTGATTATGGAATGAAATTATTAAATATGACTGTGAAAGAGAAAGCGTGATTTGAGAAAAATGTGCCTTTGAGTGTGGGAGATCAAAGGCACTGTTTTGTATGGTGAGAAAATAATTATTGTAATTATAAATAAATCCAATAAACAGACATTATGTAATTATAAAGTTTATTATATTCAGAATAAGGATTAATGGCTGAGATATAGGGTGCATTTTGCTTTTTGACGAAATTGTTTAATAACTCAAAAGCATATACTAATAATTGACAATCGCATATAATTAGTGATTTTAATAAAGTTTCTCTATCACAGCTATCTGTGACAAAGATATCAGGATGTATATAAGAATTAGATTTGGTTGCAATATCCTTGAAGTAGTCATATATATCTAAACGCAAATTGTTTTTATCTTTTGCGATATTGGCTTTTTCGGAGATGGTTAATGGTCTTTTATTAATATCAAAATGCTTTCTTTTTAAGAAATGCTTGTATGTATTTATTACAGAATTTTCAATAGTAACATTTTTTACAGATTGATATTTTAGTAGATTTAAATAAGAGCGATCAGTTGTTAAATTAAATAGATCATAGTATGCTTCTATGCTAATACGTATATTTCGTTTTAACGCTGGGAAGCCAAGCATATCATAATGAGGATTTAATACAAGTAAATAATTTAAATCCATGCGTACATTTTCGTTGATAATTGAAAATAACTTGTATTCACCTGTGCAAGAAATATTCCAGTTTGCAGTGTTTAAATTAAGATTAATGAGATTATTAATATTTTGCTGTAAAAAGGTTTTATATGAATTTATAGTATCTAAGACCATTGGATGTATATATGACATAAAGTAACCTCCTGATTGATATTGTTACTGACAGAATAAAATGCATTGAATGAAAAATCAAGAGAATTTTGTCAATGAAATCCCTCTTTCAATAGTTGGGAGATTATGCTGTATATTTGGTTCTGATTGTATAGTGTGTAAAGGATTTTGAGGCTGATTTGGGGTTTTAGGGGTGTGGATGTGGAATTGATAGGGTGGAGAGGTTTGAAAAGTTAATTTGAGCGAATGTTTGTTCTTTGACAATTGAATATTGATGGTTGATATGGTATGATTAGACCAAAAATTGGAGGAAATACAGAGATATGTTTACGTTTGAAGATCCTGATCATTGTCCTCAATGTCAAAGTAAAAGCATTATATTAGGACAAAAAGTATATAAAAAGGATGTTTGGGGAGAAGATACAGATATTGCTATTGGTGGTATGTGGTTTTGTAATGAATGCGGTAATGTGATTGGTCGTAAAATATCTCAATATGAAAATGAGATAGATCGGAATAGTATTTGAGAAGAGTAGTAGTGGATATAATATTATTGAATCCATGCGGGAGAATATATGGCAAGAGACTTAATGCATGATATTATGGAACAAGTTATAGAAGAAGTTGTTATAGAAGAAGTTAGAAATGGTGTTCCAGACGAAAAACTCGATGAAAGATTGAGTCAGGATAATATATCAACAGCATATAAAAATCTCATTGAGAAAGCGTCTGATGATTCTCTTGAAACAATCGAAAATATAATGTATGAAAAAGTTCTTGAAGAAAGGACATATGCAGATATATTTTTGGCAAGACAGAATCAAAAGTGGTGTAAAGCTTTTGTTGCGTCTGATGCAATGTATATATGTGTTTTAGAATCTGCGGAATTATACACTGATTATGTAAATGAAGTATATGGTCAGGATATTTGTCAATTATTTCATGCATTAAGATACATACATGGTAGAGCATTACAGATATATTTGGAAATAGTTTGCTTAAATAAAAATGGATTTGCTGATGGAGCCTATGCTAGATGGCGCTCATTATATGAATTAAGTATCATGTCAGCTTTTATAAAAAAATATGGTGAGAATGTTGCTAAGGCTTTTATAAAATCAGCGAATACTGATGATAGGTACGAATGGGCGAGAGAAGCAGATTGTTTTAAAGACTATAATAGAAAATATATTACTTTTTCTGCAATACAAGATAATTGTGAGTTAGCAACAAAAGAATGGAAAAAGGAATATAATTTTGTTAATCAATTGGTTCATGCATCGCCTCAAGGTACAATGTATAGATTGGGTGGAGATACTTCTTATAGTTTACCAGTTGGTAGGACTGATTTTGGTATGACAATATCGGCAATACAATCAGCTATTTCATTATCACAGATAACTGCTAATTTTTTCACAATTTATTCTCATGGTGATAGTATACTTGCAATGGTAACTTTCCATAAATGGATTGAGAAAATTATAGAGTATTATAAAGCGGTTGAAAATTATACAAATGATATTAAAAATAATCAGTAAAAGAATTATGCCAGCGATCAAAATTAAAAATGATGGCTGGTATTTTTTACCTTTGACATACGAACATATATTCGATATGATTACAGATGCAGAACATATGTTCTTAGCTGGTGGCGTAAAATCATTATATGTGGCAGTATGGTGATTTTACATTTGGATGTGAAAAAAAGTGACATCCGAAAATTTTAACAATTAACATACAACACACAAATTCAGAAATTCCATTAGTAAGTGAAAATTTAATAGGGAATAAGATGCTATGAATGAATTTAGAGTGGTTTCAGAAATGGGATTGCTTTAAGTTTGGTTTTTGTTACGGATTTTTTGGTTTTGAATGTGATTTTATATGTTTTTCGCAAGTTTGAGAAAAATGCGTGAAAAGTTTTGGGTGAATGGAGAAGTATTAAGTATAGGCAATGTTATTGTGAATTCTATTTTTTAAATTGTGGAGGGAAGTAAGTTTTGAGTAGTAAAATTGATTATATGAAGAAATTAAAGCCGATTTATATTGATTCAATAGAAGCAAATCATATTTATATTAATGATGTCGCTGAAAACACTGACAAAAGAATAGAGTATAAAATCGGTAATAGCTGGTTTGAGTTCCAGAAGATCAAAACAAGAAAAGCAGTTTTAAATGATAGCTTGTTTTTAAGATATATGAACAATAGGATTGTCAGGTATAGTGGTGATTTTTGCAGAGATTTTATTGTGGTTAAATTTAATTATGATGCAGAATATAGAATTGAAAGTACAGAAGAGAAAGTAACTAAACATGATTTGCGAAAGATGTTTTATAAAAACGGTGTGAATTATACTTTTGAAAAGAAGAATAGAAAAGGTGAGATTGTTGAAAGAATACCTGTTCACTTTAAAATGTTAATGAGATCTACAGGAAAGGCAAAAGACGGTGAATGTGTATTTATTCGAGATAGTTTGCACCATAAGGCTATAAATTTCCTTACAATGGGTTTATATGACTTAATGGATGAGCAATCAAAGAATGATCCAGAGAAAGTTTTTAAGCTGGTAGAACTATCGGCATATCAGACTTTGACCACTGCAACGGCAAAAGGATATATCCAGATTCCGTTAGAAAATATATTGGTCGTAAAAGATGAAGAAGTTTTTACTAATGAAATGAATGCTGCTATTGTAAAAATAGAAGATAAAGTATATTTTAAACCTGAATATGAACTGGATTTCGATTCACCCAGATTAGAGAATATTATTAATAAAAAGGGATTTACATTTGATGAAAAAAAGGCAAATGAACAAAACCTAAAACTGATTACAGAAAAAACAAAGGACGCTTTAAAAGAAAATGGGTTTCGCATTAATGGTAAATATCCAGGTGAACATAAATTAATAGAGTACACGAAAAAAGAATGTGTAACAACCCGTGTTTCAAATGCAAAAATCAAGAATATTTTGTGGGATGGTATGGGACTGATTGATGAAAATGTATTTCCGCAAAATATGAATGGCTTTATATACTGCCGTTCCCATTTCTTTAAAAGCTGTTTGTTTCGTGGCAATATACAGAAGTTTTTTAAAGATTATTGTAAAGAACATAATTTGGATTATGGTACTTATATCACAGAAGCCGATATGTTTGGCAGGAAATTAAGGCTGAAGGATATAAAGGTGATTATTACAGATAAATCGCTAAAATGGCTGGATAAATTTGATAATATGATGGGAGGAACGAAGAAGAAAGCGTATAAATATTATTACAATTATATGAAGAGATTCGATGATTTCTTTTCTATTGTTAAAACTGCACATCCTAGCCATTGGGGCGATTTACAGTTGATGGCATATCAGATGGATAATTCAGTTCCAACAACAGATAAGGAAGTGTTGGGGCGTATTACAGAATGTGGGGTGAATTTCTGCAATGACTTAAAAAATAGTGATACGGCATATTTAGAGTACCTGAATAAGACGAGTAATGATTTTAACATTAATGAATTACTGATAGAATTGGTGAAGTGGAATCCGAATTTTGCAAAAACTGAATTTTTCCGTACTAAGAAGAGCAAGGATATCAGCGATTTTGTGAAGGATTGTAAAGAGGGGCGTTTACCACAGGTAGGTGATAACCTAACAATCATGGATAATCCAATTTCGCTGTTGATGAAAGCTGTGGGGGATAAAAAATTTTTGGATGAGGGATGTTTTGGGCTTATGGAAGATGGTGTCCAGTGTTACACACCAAGATTTAAGGATGGTGAGAGGATGGCAGCCTTTAGGAGTCCGCATAATTCGCCAAATAATATCATCCACCTTTACAATGTTTATCCTGAAAAGTTGATAAAGTATTTCCCTAATATTGGGAAGAATGTGGTCGTATTCAATGCGATAAAAACAGACACGCAAGCAAGGCTTTCAGGGCATGACTGTGACTCCGATTTTGTATATGTCACAAACCAGCAGGATTTAGCTGACCTTGCAAGAAGGGCATATACTGAATATCCAACGATAGTTAATGATGTAGATGAAAATGGGGCAAATAATTATCATTTTACATTAGAGGATTATGCGGAAATGGATAACCAGATTGCAGACGCACAGGAATCAATAGGGACATCTACAGATACTGCACAGCTTGCATTAAGCTATTATTATGATGGGGGTATGGAAAGCAGGGAATTAGAAGACTGCTTTATCATTTTATCCGTAATAGGTCAGATCAGTATTGATCTTGCAAAGAAATGTTTTGATATAGATGTTGTAAAGGAAATCAACCGTATCAGAAACCTTTCATGTATGAAACAAAATAGAATCCCCCAGTTTTTTGCAAGTAATAAAAAGAGTAGGAATAATAAAGTTTTTGAGGGTAAAAAAGTTGTATCTATGAATTGCCCTATGGATATCATGGCAGAGATAATTGAGGAGAATGTCATTAAATATGCGGATCGTGAATCACATCTGCCATTGCGTGATTTCTGGAATCATAGTGTTATCGCGAAAGGCAATAGATATAAAAAGGATAAATTTGTGGAAGGGGTAAGAAGTTATAATAAATATGATAAATGGCTTGAAAAGCACGAAGTAGAAATGAGTAAAGAAACTTTTTTCTCATTGAAAAATCGTAACATGACACAATTTTTGGCAAAAGTTAGTAAAGAATTAGACCAGGAGACTATTATGCAATTAGTAATTTATGCTACAGATGATAATAATTCGGATGTCCGTGCAACAATATTGAATTTTCTGTTTAAGCTACATAAGGATGAATTCATGAATTGTTTTATAAAAAATGGTCAAAATCAGAGTGAAACTCTTGCACAAAATGCTTAGAAAGCTCATAAATACGGCGTTTTGAAATTCCCTATAAGGGGAAGGAGAAGTATATATACATGAAAGGAGCGTAAGCCGTGTAGTGTATGTAATTTTCTCTTCCCCAAATATTCAAAGAAAGATTTGAATATCATACTATGAAGGCACAAAAGGGCTGGGAAGATTGTGGAAGATTCGCCCGGCATAAAACCTTTTGTGCCACGCTAATAACTGTATTATGCAGTTTCTTATAAATCCGTTTTCTTTTCTCTGGTTGATATAGGGGTCATAGCCTATATCAGCATTTGCTCCGCATCCACAACGGAGCATCTGTGCGCTGATCTCCACTAGGCGCACAACACAATAACAACGGTATCATATGGCTTTTTGGAAGAAGGCAGTGTGGTACAATCTGGAAGCACACTCGCACATGCTTCTGGATCGTATGGAGCCGCATGGTGCTTGGAAGGTATCATGCGGCGAAGTATGAAAAACGTGTTGATTTTCAAAGTGGTGATGTTATAATGATAGAAAAGCCCTATACATTGGGAAAACGAACAGAATGTTCACAAAATGTTCACATTATGTTCGTTGAATGTTCGGATGGATTCGGGTATATTATAGGTAAGGAATCGTATGGATTCCTTAAAATCGTAAAATGCAGCGAAAATATGACTGCTTAGATTGGCTGATGAAATGTACGCCGTGATGGGAAGCGGTTTACATGGAGGTCTATAAGGGTATGAGGATTTACCAAAGCCCATCTTAGGTTACAAACCGAAAGAAAGTCCTTACTATAGAAGAGTCTTTTGGCTCTTCTATTTTTATATACAAAGGGGAACAAAAAATGCCGACTATTTCTAATGCTTTAAATGCATTTAGGAAACTGCTTGATTATCAATATCATTTTGCTATATCCTATAGTAAAAAAATGTTTGATATTTTACTTGTATTTGATGAAAGGGACTTTCATCATTTGGCAGGTTTTCAGTATTTATCAGATATTGATATTCCAAAATCAGCGAAACAGTTATTTTGCAAAATTGATTCTGGCAAGATTAATGATAATACATTGAGTGATAGTGTGAATTATTTGAAGGTTAATGACAGCTACGCAAATGTAAAAGACAGGATTCATGGTTTACAATATTTACGTGAATATATAGAATCCAATAATATAATTTTCAAGTATGTAAAGAATATGAATAGATATTCTTCAATAGAAGCTGATTTTATGATCAAAAGTATTGTAGATCATAAAGAAGCATATATCTTTATAAGAAAACGCTCGAAATCAGATACATATTGCATTTGTTCTTTCTTTGTAAATCCTGGTGTGGAGTATAAAGGGGTAAGGTCTTATTGGCTATATAAATCAAAAATTAATCTATTAACTAATACAGAAGAAGTTTTTATTGATAAATTGAACAAAGACGCTGCCAATTAAGCAACGTCTTATTTTAATGCTTTTTATTATGACAAAAAGAATATGTGATAGAGATAATGGAAGGAGAAATTATGGTCAGTCAAGAAGAAATTAAGAAAAAATTGATTCTTCAGGAGGAAGTAAGGGAGAAGTTGATTAAAAGAGCAGAAAGAGAGAAACAGACTTACATTGCCAAACAAATAGGAGTCCCGAAACAGCTTATTTCCGATTTTAAGTTGGGAAAAAAGAAATTATGGGAATCTACATTATTAGCTCTAAATGAATATCTGGACAATAATCCAGTAAATTAATAATCAAATCAAAGTAACTCGTTAAAAAATCAATCACATATTAAAAATTCAAATTATAATCTAAATCATTCAAAGCAGCACACAATCAAGCTGTGAAAATCAAATTAATGAAAACTGAATAACGAAAAAACTGAATAGAAAATTAAGGAATACGGAGGAATTGAAAACGATAACAACAATTACAGAAAAGAAATTTTATACACAAGAAGACTTATTGGCGGCAATGAGTAAACTGCCAGAAAATGAAGCGAAAAATATTCTGGAAAACATGAAAGTCAGCACTATCTTAGAATTTATCAATGTTTCCAGTAATGAACAGAGAGAACAGTTAAAGAATAGTTTTTCAGAAACTTTACATAAAGAATTGGATATCTATAATGGAATGAATCGGTTGTACGACATGTTGCCAGTGGTTGAGAGTAAATATTATAGTGTTGAAGGTAGTGTGCAGGAAAATAAGAATGTTTGTTCGGAATCCGCTTGTGAAGAGAAGAAAGATGTGGTAGAATAAACTAAAGTAGAAGTAAAAAGATTATGAGGATTTTGTTATGAAGCGAACAATCTTGTGTCCACATTGTAAATCTGCACTGAATGAAGATATATTGAAACAACGGGATAGTGAGAATGTTTGTTTGGTATGTGGCGGCTCTTTAATTGTGGATGTAGATAGTTGTGTGGAGTCCCAAAAAGAAAAAACTAAGTGGTATTATTATGATGGAGCAGGAGGAATCTTAACAACTACATTGTATGATGATGAAGAACCGTTATACACATTTAATGCTATAGATATGAAAGATGCGGAAAGACAATTAAAAGAAGTCTTACCCAACAGCCCACTTGTAAATAATAATTCACCGGATATAGTCAGGTGCCCACGCTGTAGAAGTACACAGATTCAAATGGTTCCCAGAAAATTTAGCCTTCTGACAGGATTTGCCACTAACAGAATAGACCGTGTTTGTGTAAAGTGTCAGAAGAGATTTTAATGAAATGAACAACTAAATATTGAATAACTATTAACGGGAGAGATTGTTTTGGTCATAATCTCTCTTTTATTATGCCAAAAATAAAAAATGAAAAGGAGATTATACAATTTGGAAGAAAATTTCTTGTTAGATTTGGTGAGTGCTTTAGATCAAAGTAGAAGTCAGAAACGGGTAAATGCAGATATAAAGACGCTCGAAAAGACAATCAATATGTTACGGCTCACGGCAACGTTGGCAAAAGGCAGTAGCAAGAAAGAGATAAATGCGTATATTAAAACCCTTTCAAGTCAGTTATCGACAATAAAGCTGAGAGCAAAAATCGACAGTAAGAATCTAAAGAGTGAAATTAATAGTGCGTTAGGCAAAGTATCTTTCAAAGACATAGATGTTTTAAATATTGATGGAAATAAAACAAAATTAAAGGCGCAGAAAGTAATTGCTGATACAAAGGCATATATAGAGAAGAATCCGATTAACATTGGGATAAATTATGAGAATAGACGAAATAAATTAGATAATGACCTGACAGCATATTTGAATCGGCATACTAAGATAAGTGAATCTTCTGTATTGTTAAAAGAAGCAGACAAAGTACGAAATCTTATTGGTGCAATTAATGATAAGAAGAGTCTTAGAGAAGCCACGGACGCATTTCAGCTTTACCGTAGCGAAGTGTCGGCTACCGGATTCAATACAAAAAGTACAACAGACAAGATCAAGGACATGCTTTCCCATGTGACGAAAATCTCCAGTGCTCTTGGTGTAGCTACTATGCTGCTCAATAACTTTACTAAGTCAATGAAGACGTTACGTGAGAATGATACGGTTCTTACTGAGATATCAAAGACTTCTGAATTGACCAAAAATCAACTGCGTGAACTTGGCGATGAGGCATTCAAAACTGCAAGTAAATATGGACAATTATCATCAAATTATTTACTCGGTGTACAAGAAATGGCAAGAAGCGGATATGAAGACATGTCTAAGGAACTAGGAGAATTGTCTTTACTGGCACAATCCGCTGGTGATATGACCGCTGATAGCGCAAATAACTATTTATTAGCAACCGATGCGGCATACAAATATGGTGGAAGCATAGAGAAATTAAATGTAGCTCTTGATGGGGCGAACTATATTTCAAATAAGAATAGTGCAGCACTTACGGACATCGCTGATGCAACTCGTGTTTCAGCTTCCTTTGCTGCAAATGCGGGAATTGCAATTGATGAACTGACAGCAGCAGAAGCTACTATGATTGCAACCACAAAGCGATCAGGTTCTGAAATCGGACGTGCGTTTAGAAGTATCATATTGAATTTACAGCAGGTAAGCGGTGAGTTTGACGGAGAAGTCATTGATGAGGAACAGCTTAAGAAGGTAGAAGCAAGATGTCATTCTATGGGCGTGGAGCTGGAATACATGAAAGATGGCATTGCAACTTTACGAAATCCTATAGAAGTCTTGAAAGAACTGGCTGAGGTTTATAATTCATTGCCTGACAATAGTGCAGATAAGCAAGGCTTGATCAGTGACCTTGGCGGAAAATATCATGCTAACGCGTTATCTGCATTGCTCAGCCGATGGGATTTGTACGAGAAAATGTTAAGTGAATTTTCACAGGGCGCAGGATCAGCACTTGAAGAAGCAGAGAAAACGGCCAATTCCTGGGAAGGTTCCATGAACCGCCTGCAGAACAGTTTTGACTCTTTCATTAATACGCTTACTAATAAAGAAGCCATTATGGGTGGAATTTCGTTCTTTGACAGGCTTATCCAAGGAGCGGAAACATTGACGGATACTATCGGTGAGATTCCAGTTGTGCTTACTACTTTGAATACAGCTATGACAGCAATGAAAAAGGATTATGGAATTACGCAGCTTGTAAATCCAGAAACAAAGGAACTAGACATTCAAGGGAATTTGATGGGTATAGATTTCTCAGCGATTAAGGAGCAAAAGAAACATTTTTTACAAGCTAGTGAGGAAATAAAGTATTGGAATAAAGAATTGCGTAGTGGTAAAGCTGATTTGGATTCTTTTAGTGGTAGTCTTGTGAAGAATAATGCCCAGTTCAAAGCATACCTACAGACAACATCCAAAGATGCCCCAGCATCACTAGCAGGTTACAAAACTTCGCTCAATGCTGCTGGGATCAGTACCGATGCGTTACGTCTCAAAACCATTTTGCTCAATTCAGCTATCAGCATGGGGATTGGCATTGCGATTCAGGCGGCGGTACAGGGTATCGCTTATCTCATTCAGAGGGAAGAAAAACTTCGTCAGGCAACCAAAGAAGCGATAGAAACATTTGAGTCCATTTCATCCGAAGTAGAATCACTAGAGGATAAACTTTCTGAGCTCAATGAACAGATAGGCAAACTTGATCCGATTACAGATGCCGAGGATATAGAAAACCTCCAATTAGAGACAGAAGAATTGGAGAAGCAGCTTGCAATCCTGAAAGAAAAACAGCGTATTGCTAGTGCTGAAGCTGATAAGGCGGCACGGAAATCCCTTGGCAAGACAGAAGCAAGCCGTTACAAAACGGAGGAAAGAGAATCTGCTTACGGTGGTGTTGAATCTGGTGCGGCGTATGTTACCAAGGATGAAGAATTACAGAATGCGATTGAAGCCTATGAGAAGTATAAATCGAAGGTTGATGAAGCCAATGATGCACTTGCTAATATGGCAAAGACGGGCGATTATACGAAAGAAGAATGGAAAGAGCAGGAACAGATTGTTTCTACATATTCCGAAAAAATGGAAGATGCCCGCGCTCATGCCAATGAATTAGCTGTTTCTTTAGATGAACAGAAACAGGGGTTAAATGGGAGTACGGATGCAAGCCAGACATTACTCACGAAAATAGAGGGTGTAATTACCCAATATGGACAATGGCTTAAAAAGATAAATGGAACAACAGAAGCGTTGGAGGAACAGGCTGAGGCAGAGGAAGAGGTATCAGAAACAGCAAAATCCATTTCTTTTGAACAGGCATGGGCAGATTCTTTTACTTCAGAAAGCGAAGCGGTCAAAAAGCTTGGAGATGATCTGCTTGGACTTGCAGAGAAAGGACGGCTTTCTAAACGGGCGTTTGAGGAAGTAGATTCAAATGCGGGCGGTTATTTTAAGAATCTTGGTATATCGGCTGATGAAGCTGTAGACAAAATCAATAAATTAGTAGATGAAGCGAAGCAGCTTTCTTCTATGTCTGGTGAGATATCAAAGATTTCAGAAGCCCTTCGTGATAAACGGGAAAATAAATTTGTAGATGCAGATACATTATCTGAATTTGATGTCGAAATCAAAGGTTTAGACTCATGGGATAAGTTTCAGTCTGTATTGGGCAGTACCACTTCTTCTTATCAGGAATGCAAGGATGCGGCTGAAACGTTAGCAAGGGAGTGGGTGAACAGCGGAAATTTCCTGTCCCAATTAACGGAGCAGAATAAGGAATATTACCAGACACAATTAGAGTCAATGGGCGTTGCCAATGCTGAAGAAGTTGTTATGCATCAGTTGGCACTTGCAAAAGAAGAAGCGAGAATAGCAACGTTAAACTTGGCAAACATGACACAAGAAGCAATGGCTGGACTTCTGGGTGAAGCTGAGTCTGCCGGTATTACACAAGGCGAAATATACAGGCTTGCCGCCGCTGAAATCGCATATAACAGCACTGGTTTAAGTACACAAGATAAAATTGATCAGCTCGGAAATCTTGCGAAAGCATATGGTGATACAGCAACCGCAGCGATAGCCGCCGCTGCAGCAGACAGAGTTGCGAATGGGCATGGAGATCTTGAAACAATTATGTCTGATATGATGGCGCAAATTGGGAGAGCCGCGAAATCATACACGATTGATTTTTCTGGACTTGGCAAAGGAGCGAAATCAGCCGGTAGTAAAGCGGGTAAGGATTATAAGGATGGATTAAGAGAACAACTTAGCGACCTAGATAGTGTAATTTCTGGCATAACAGGAAAAATTGATGACCAGATTTCATCCATAAATGAACAAAAATCTGCCGCGCTTGATGCCATAAGTGAGGAGATGGAGGCACTTGAGGAATCAAAAGAAAATGCGCTAGAGGCCATTGAGCAGGAGCGTCAGGCAAGGCTTGATGCTATTGAAGAGCAGAGAAAACAGATTGAACAGAATATATCTGAGAAACAGAAAATCATAGATTCCATAAATGAGGAAATAAAATCCATGCGTTCTGCAAACGAGCAGCGCAAGCGGGAACTCGACCTCGCCAAAGCTAAATATGAGTTGGAGCGTCAGCAGCACATTAGAAACAAGCTGGTTTATACCGAATCAGACGGGCTCGTATATCGTGAAGATACGAACGGCATAAGGGATGCCAAAGAACAAGTTCGTCAGATTGAATTAGAAATCGAAATAGCTAACAAAGAGAAACAAATCGATCTCATTGAGAAAGAGATAAGTTTATTGGAAAATAAACTCGATCTATTAGACGAAGAAGAAAATCGAGTTAATGATTTTTATGATATTTTATCAAAGCAGACTGAAGACTACTATAATTCTCAGTTAAAAAATCTTGAAAAACAACGCAAGGAAACAGAGTCATATTTTGAATCCATCACAAAAAATCTCGAAAATCAAAAATCGAAATTCCAAGAACTTACCGAGATCCTAGAGAAAGCAGAACTCTCAGCCAAACTCAAACAGTTAGGTATTGATGAAGAAGCACTCCTTAACGGGTCAGAAGAAGAATTCAATAAACTCAAAGATGCTTACATGAACATCGTATTCCAGCTTAATGAAGGAAACGATGAAGTATTAAACAAACTTAGGGAACTTTCTGGCTATGAAGGTACGGCTCCTACTATGCTTGAAGAATCTAACACTAAGTTAGGTACTATGAATGATGAGTTGGGTACAGCAAACACAGAAGTAGGGAATGTCAATTCATCTCTTGATAGAACAGCATCTACTACAAGTGATGTGGCAACTAATGTTTCTGATGTAAATACAAATATTGGTGAAACAACAGGTCTTATCAATGAAGAAAAAGGTGCTTTTGATGACCTTAAACAAACAATAGGCCTTATCGTAGAAGCAATCAACCAAAAGATACAAGCCATTGAAACAGGACAAAGTACAGTAGCCAGTGCAGTCGGAAGCGAAATGGCAAACTTCCAGTTATTGATCAATAAGATTCTGGAAGTAAAAGAGAAACTGGATGAAGTAAACAATACTGTCACCACAATGGATAGACAGCCGGTTGACAACCTTACAAACGCATTTCAGTTACTCTATGACAAACTTCTGCTTGTATCTAATCTACTTGGTGTTGGCATGGAAGGTGCAGAGGAAGGTGCGGTAAGTGGCATTTCTGGTGCGATACAGGCACTTAATGAGATTTCACTGGAAGAAGGTATTATTGCACAGTTTACAATGCTGAAAGAGGCTATCGACTCCGTTACAGCCGCAATCAGTGGTGGTGGCGGCGAATCTTCAGAGGGTGAAGGTTCTGGCGGTGGTTCTGGATCTTCTGGTGGCAAACAGGGCAGTAAAGGTGGTAAAGGTGGTAAAGGCTCGCAAGGTAAAGGTGAATCTGGTGGTGGAGACAACTCTCTCACTGGTGCAATCAAATCAATGGGTGAAACCGCTAAAGAAGTCATCGGTGAACCTGATGCTGAAGGTGATGGTACTGTAATCGGTGAGTTTGGCTCTATGGAAACCGCTGTCAATGATGTACGTGATGCGATTGGAACGGAAGGTTCTGAAGGCGGTGAAGGTGGTAAATCCGGCTCTGGTGGCAAAGGTGAAAGCGATGATACACTTGTTGGCTCCATTGAATACCTTGGCGATAAGACTGAGGAGGAAATGGGCGAGTCAGACGGTGACGGGATTCTTGGCAAATTTAATGAATTCAAAGGTGTTATTGAAGAAGCTGCCAACCAAGTGAAGAGTATTTCAGAAGGTCTTGATGAGATTGACGGTAAAGAAGTAGAGTGTAGTATTACTGTCAATGTTAAGATGAACGGCAGTATTCCGGCATTTGCATCCGGCACGGTCTTAGGCAATATGCAGATAGAAAGTGCTACTTATAATGCCAAGTATGGTAAAGCATTTGCAAATGGTACAATCGGACTTAAACATGATGAAAAGAATGCTTTGCGTTCTGAATATGGACAGCCTGAATTAACAGTATATCCAAATGGCACAACGGAACTTACTACAAGTCCTGTCATGAGTGATTTGCCAAAAGGTACAGTTATCTATAATGAAGAAGAAACGAAAAAGATTATGGACAACAAGTCAAATCCAGTAGGTAATGCTCATGCTGATGGTACAGATGACACTATCTGGACTACTCTAGCAGATGGTAGTAAAGTGCGCCCCTTACAGCCCGGAGATAAGATGTGGGATCTTTACCATGCGTTTGACGCTTACTTAAAGAGCATTGACGGCAATCTCGAAAAACTCGTACCAAATTCATTCTATGAACATCAACGACAAATGGAAGATATGGCGAAGCAGATCAATTATGTGAGTAGTGTTACAAATAATAATAGAAATACGCAACCTGTAGTAAACCATATCAATGTAACTTGTCCAGGCGTTACAAGCCAGCAGGTAGCAGAACAGCTTGGTAGTGTACTAGGCAAAGAACTTGATAAACAATTCAGCGGATTTCATAATTGGACTGACCAGAGGAGCAGAGTTAGGTAAAAAGATATTAATTTTAGAGAAAGGGAAACCGCCTCTAAGATTAATATCTTATGCGGTATATGTGTAATCTATGGATGAAAATGAATTTAGGGAATTGGTAATAGAAAATGGCAAAAGATTATTAGAAAACATGAATAACCAAAAACGAATATTAGAGATTGAGAATTATTTGTTTAAACACAAATTACGATACAGAATATTAGATTTCTTTCTCATTATAAATGCAATTGATATAATGTTAAAATCAATCATCGGTATTGGCATCGTTGGATGCGGTATCTGTATTTATAGATATATTGTAGGTTTGTTTTAATTCATTATTAATATTATAGATATTTGTAATGTATTCTTCATTAATGACATAGTTTGTTATTTGATTGGTATATGTATTATGCGTAGTCCTGTCATCTGATGAAAATATCCCCATTACAAATGATATTATTGTTATAATTGTTCCTAAAACTGATAATATTTCAAGAATCGAAAGAGGCTTTTTATTCTTTAATTCTGTTATTTCGGAAGGGATTTCTATATTGTTTTGTTCACATGAAGATATAAAATTATGGCATATTCTTTCTAATTTTATTATTACAGAAGAAGGAATCTCATCACGAAAATCGTTAACAATAGTTTTTATTAATTCAGTTTGTTCTAATGATAACTCCAAATGGCTAAAATTAGATAATTCTTCGTGTGTAAAATTACTCATTTCTTCATGTGTCATGGCAAATTTCTCCTATGGTAAATATATGCATATTTTATCATGGGAGAAATGTTTTAGATAGTCAGAACATTAGTTTTATAAGGAGCAAAAAGACAACAATAAACAATATAGGATAACCGAACCCTGTGACATGGGTGCGGTTGTATTATAAATTTTCATACATAATAATTTTCTCAAAAGGTAGGTGATCTGATTGTCTATGTCATTACTTGGTTGTACACCAGAGGAACGAGTAGATTTTTATATCAATATTGGTCTATATAGTAAAGAAGAACGTCAAACTAAAATATCTGAATTATACAAGAGTGCATCTGAAATTTTATCCGATGTATTAAGTATAAACAGTAATACTGTTTGATGAATATAATTATATCATTAACACATTTATAATTATACCCAGAACGTAAGTTCAACAATACAGGAGCAATAACAAAAATGAATTTTAAAGAAGAAATCCTAAAATCAATCCAATCAATGATTGATAAATCTATTGGTGATTATAAAGCAGACCGCACATTCAAAACAGCAATCAAAAAAGTCACTCCCAAAGGATATATCATTCTTGATGAGTCTGGAAGTGAAAGGACTGTGGGGTGTTGTATACCAAATGTCAGCTTGCGTGCAGGTCAGATGGTCTGGGTAAAGATACCGATGGGCGATGTTAAAGGGATGTATATCTGTAATATTGTTGAATCACGCAGAGGTAACAATTCTGGTTCAAGCGGTACAGATAATTACAATTTGTTAAAAAATAAACCTAAGATTAACGGAGTTACATTAGAAGGAAATAAAACGCTTGAACAGCTTGGAATTGAATCATATGAGGATTATACGATAATTCAAGGGATTTTATAAGACATGAAACTGGACATATTGGAATGTGTTTATTTGTTATTAAAAGAAGTAAAAATTAAAAATAGATATAATTTAGTGGTACTGTTGCGGTTGTAGCAGTACCTTTTTAAATAAATTTCTACGCGAAAGGAACTGATATTATTAATACATTTATGCCAATTAAAAAACGAAATTATAATCTTTCTTTTATGATTGATAAATCGTATTTATCTGAATATATTAGTAGTGATTCTTTTCCAAACGAGGAAACGTGTGTGAAAGAAGAACTATCAAAAGTTACACAGGAAGATGAAGCAGTTGTTATCCAGTATTTATTGGATATTATGAGAGCGCATGATATAATTACAGAAGAAGAATATCAGGCAGTTTTATATAAATATAACTAAGGGGTGCGGAGATATGGAAGAGAAGAAATTGAGAGCCGTATTCTATGCAAGAGTAAGCACAGAGGAAGAAGAACAGTTAAATGCAATCGAAAAACAGATTGAAGAAAACCGGGATGTTATCAGCACTAAAGGCTGGATTCTGGTTGATGAATATATAGATAAAGGAATAACAGGCACACAGACAAAGAAAAGAAACGAATATATAAGGATGCTTGATGATATCAGCAAGGATAAGTTTGATATTATCGTGGTAAAAGATCAGTCACGTTTACAGCGTAACACGATGGATTGGTACATATTCCTTAATGAGATTGTGCAGAATCGAAAGAAACTATACCTGTATTTAGAGAATACATTTTTTGATTCCAAGGATAAATTCATATTTGGTATTAAAGCTATGATGGCAGAAGAATACAGCCGTGATTTGAGTAAGAAAGGCAATGCCGCCAAGAAGAGAAGACAGGAAAAGGGCAAGCCAATTATTACAAATCGTACTTGGGGATTTAAGAATATCAATGGTGAAATTCTGATAGATGAAGAAGAAGCGAAACTTGTTACACGCATTTATAAAATGTTTGCTGATGGTTTTGGTGGGCGCGTGGTTGCCAGAACATTAAGGGATGAAGGCATCAGGAATCGGAATGGTAAGACACTATCGGAAAATACAATCCGTGATATTGTGAAGAATCCGCTGTATAAAGGTGTTGCAGTCATGAATAAAGAGCATTTTGACTTTGAGGCGAAGAAGATTATCAAGAATCCTGAAAGTGAATGGATTTATAGAGAAGGGATTGTACCGCAGATCGTAGATGATGATTTATGGGAAAGGGCAAATGCACAGATTAACAGCCGGAAGACCGTAGACAGGACACATAATGTCGGCATTAATAAAGGGAATACGCTTTTATCATCTAAAATCATTTGCGGCGAATGTGATTCTAAGTATTGGAGAAATAAAAGGGCGCAAGGTGTTTACTGGTATTGCAGTGAGGGCGCACGCTCCGGGAAAGTTAGAGAAAAAACAGGAATGAAGTGTGTTTCGTTGAATCTGAAAGAAGATGAGGTATTGTCTTTGATTGAACATCTAGGCAGACAGTTGATAACAAAGGAAAAGACAGAAGAAGTATTGAGCAATGCAATCAGAAGGATTTATGATGGATTATCTAATACTAACAGCGGAGAAACTTTAGAAGATATCCAGACGCAGAAAGAAAAGCTGAGTAGAAGAAAAGATACCCTTATGGATTTGCTGCTTGACGGAACGATTGCGAAAACGGATTACTCAATCAAAATGAATGATATTACAAGGAAAATTGCAACTCTGAATGAGAAAGAAATCAAACTACAGGAAAAGAAAGAAGAAAATGGTGAATTATTTAATCGTCTAAATAGCGTGAGAACTTTATTTGAAAATGGGACAGAGAAAGGAATAGAAATTCCACTGATGTGCGCTCATATAGAGCAGATTAGGGTATATGAAAAAAGATTGGATGTGTATTTAGACTTCCTAAAGAGTGTGGATTACCTATCTGTAAATTATGATAAAAGTAACAAAAAAGCGTTTTCAGATATGCCCATTTGGCTGGGTAGAAGCTTACCCGGATGATGTGAAGGCAATCCTGGCGGCAGGTCATGATCTTGGCAACCACAGCGAGAATCATAAAAATATGTCACAGCTCTCTGATGAACAGTGTCAGGAAGAACTGATGAAAGTACATACCAAGGTGCAGGAACTGACCGGATATGAAATGTGCCTTTTCAGACCCCCTTACGGTGATTATGACAATCATGTCATAACTAATGCCCATGACTGTGGATACTATTCCATTCAATGGTCCATTGAAACTCTTGATATAATTGTAAAGAAGGTGTAATATAATAGTGAAAAGAGATTAAAAGGGTAAAAGCCTATGGTAATCAATCACTTTTCCAACAAGACAATGGAGGAAAAAATCCACACTTACTTACAATTATTGGACTATATCTACCAGTCAAACGAGATTGAAAAGGAAAGAAGGGAGTCGGCTTCCAATGAAAAAGCAGATAGCGATATACGCCAGACAATCAATAGACAAGAAAGATAGTTTGTCCATCGAAACACAGATAGAGTTTTGCAGGAACAACATTAACTCAAACCCGAATGAACTTCCGATTGAAGTTTATGCAGACAAAGGGTACAGCGGAAAGAATATACAAAGACCAGAATTTCAACGGTTGCTTTCCGATATCAAGGAGAACAAGATTGCAAAAATAGTGATTTACAAGCTGGATCGAATCAGTCGTAATCTTTTGGATTTCACAACTATGTATAAGGAATTTCAAGAGCATAAGGTTGAGTTTTGTTCCGTCAATGAAACGTTTGATACGACAACAGCCACGGGCAGAGCCATGTTGAAGATCAGTATGGTGTTTGCAGAAATGGAAAGAGAAAACATTCAGCTTCGTGTAAAAGATAATTATTATCAAAGAATTAAAACAGATGGGCGTTGGGCTGGTGGTCCGGCGCCCTGTGGTTTTCAGAACGCCCGCACGGCAGACAATAAACCTACTTTGGAAATTAACGAAAAAGAGATTGAAATTGTAAAATACATCTTTAAGAATTATGCGGAGCGACCGCATATTTCACTGGGCATTTTATGCAGGGAATTGACAAGTTTGGGATATGAAAGCCGCAGAGAGAACAAAATGTTTGATAATGTGACGCTGGCGCGTATACTGCAAAATCCAGTTTATTGTGTGGCAGACCAGATTCTCTATAAATATTACGAAATTCGCAACATACATTTTTTGAATGAGCAGTCGGCGTGGAATGGAACCACATCTGCTCATATCGTAGGGAAAAAGCCGGGAAATGCGAATGTGCGAAAATACACCACGCTAAAGGAACAAAGTATTTACCTCACCAATTTTGCAGGAATCATTGACAGCAAAACCTTTATCCAAGTGCAGGAACGGTTGGCTCAAAATGAGCAATTAGGAAAAGATAACAGACCGACAAACCTTAAGGAATTCCAAGGATTATTGAAATGCGCAAAATGCGGCTACAGTATCAAAATGTATTCCAAACCCTATTTAGGATGTTATGGTGCAAGAGCTTTACGGTGCTGTGACGTAAGCTTCAAGGGGATTAAGTTTGAACAGCTTAGAGAAAATCTAGGCATACAAATGAAGTCACAATTGGACGAGGTGGCAAAGAAAATAGTCGCAGATCTCAAGAAACAACAGATAGCGGAGAAAAAGATTAAGCAATTAAAAAAAGAGATAGACAATCTTCTGGAAGTGGCTTCTTATGGCGGTGAGCCGGCAGGAATAGTTTATTCCAAGATAGAAGAAAAGCAACGGCAGATTAGCGAATTGGAGTTAGACGCATACCTTGATACCCGCGTTACCGACCGATTGGGTTTATCTTATGACATACCGGTCAAATGGAATCGTTTGTCGGACGAACAGAAGAAGAGAGTCACCCATACCCTTATCAATAAGATACTTTTGCACGAAGACGGTACACTGGAAATCTTTTGGAAATAAGAAGTTGCCCTGCCCATGTGGAGAGAACCTTGCGGATTTTTCAATGCAGTCTGTAAAAATAACATGGATTGAAATTAGTGTTATAAAATTTATGTATTGAAGGAGGGTTTTATAACATGGAAAGGGACGAGATAAAGGCTGTAGGATACGTCCGAGTATCGACTGACAGCCAAGTCAGGCATGGGTATTCGTTGGACGAGCAGAGGGAGGAGATAGTAAGATACTGTAACAATCAGCAATACGCTCTGTTGGAGATATTTTCGGACGAGGGGGTCAGTGGGGCGAAGGCGGACGAGGACGAAATGACGGTTGCGCGTGACGGGCTGTTGGATATGTTGGTTTATGTGAAGGAAAGGGGAGTACGTTATATTGTGGTACTCAGTACAAGCCGATTATGGCGTAGTGACATGGTGCGGGTGCTGATCCACAGGGAACTCAAAAAATGCAACGCGGATGTAAAGGCGATTGACCGCCCGCAATATTCTATTTATACGCAAAATCCAAACGAAGTGCTGATAAACGGGATGCTTGAACTTTTAGATATTTATGAGCGGTTGGAGATTGCGTTGAAGTTAAAGCGCGGACGATTACAGAAGGCGAAAGAAGGGGGATATGCAGGCGGGGGTATACCGTTCGGCTATTATTGTCCCCACGGTGGGAAAAAACTGTTCATACAACAGGAAGAAGCCAAGGCGGTACAACAGGTTTTTCAATTAAAAAAGTTAATGCCACAGATTACCTTGCAAAAGATTTCAGACTTTATGAATCTTCTGGGCTTCACGGGGAGAAACGGGAAGGACTTCAATCCGATGTTGGTTAAGCGTATTCTTGACAGGGAGGGCTTTTACAAGGGTGAATACGAGTATGGCGGGATTAAAAGCATAGGGGATTACGAACCGATTTTGGCGGTAAATCAGTCAAGATTGCGTGGGTGATATTCGGGGAATACAGGTATGCCGCCAGCGTTAAAGTGAATGTTTATTGCTGGATGGGTATTAAATAAGGAATGTGACAGAATGGGCTTGATTTTCGGGTACGTTGGTATAATCAAAGTGGTTGCAGTGGGTAAAATTTAGGAGCGTGAAAGGGGTGAAAAAATGGGGTAAAAAAATTCGGTAAAAAATAGTAGAAATAAGAAACGTATGATATACAAGATTACATGGTGAAAAGAATCCGGCTTAAATCAGCAGAGTGTTTTTAGGAAAATTCGTAATTGTTGTTTCAAATGTTTCAAATTTTTTCAATATAAAAAAGTCAAATTGATTGTAAATTAAACTTGCAATGGGATAAAAACATAAAATGAATTTAGGAGGCAACAATGATAATAATAATAATTAAAGATATCAAGGATTTTGGCAAATTTTATGAACTCATAAAGGACGAAATTAGGGCAGAAAAAATATGCTATAATCCAAATAGAATACGGGATAGTCGTGGGAGGCTGAAGAAAGGGGCGAAGATTGCAGAAAAAGGAAAATGTGACAGGGAGGAGATATGGAGACTGCATACGAAAGGGAAGACAGTGCGGGAGATTGTTGAAATCATGCAATGTTCAAAATCAACCGTTTACGATACGATAAAGCAGAAAAATGTGATAATGTATCTTTTGCATCAGAGCGGATGGTTTATCCCCCGAATTTCATCTGAAATGCAGTGTACAGATAATTTTGCAATGCAGGGGATAAGAGAAATTGCAAGAAAAGGGATACCGGCATCTATTTTGGAAAAAATAGGCGTTAAAGTCGAGGGGAAATCTTGTAATAAGAAATGAATTGTAATCTACAGTGGTGTATTGCCATGAGTTTTGGATATGGATTGCATGGTGAAAAAGGGTGAAAAGGCATCTATTTTGGAAAATCTAATCCTGTAGATAAACAGGCAACAGTTTGAAAAAAATGGTAAACACTAAAGCACGGAAACAGTCAGAACGATAAGTTTCCATGCTTTTATTTTTCCCCATACAAGGCAAAAATTTTAACTACAGCTAAATCGACATAAGCGACAATAAATATAGAAAATAAAAAGGCGTATACGATGCCACTGGCTGACTGAGATAAATGTGTTTAAGCATTACAAAACCATAAGTGCGATGCGATTCCTAAAAAACGAATCGGGTGTGAAAGGGATATCTGGAATTGAGAATTTCATACAGCAATTTAATATTCAATTTCCTTATAGCATGGACGGAAAAACATATGTAAATATTTAACGAAAAATTTTATATCTATATTGACATATCGGTTTTCAGGCGTTACCCTCTCACTCCCAAGTGGAGAAAGGAGGCAGGCGTATGAGCCAGTCAGAAAACAAAATCAATGTGGAGGAGGCAAGAGAAAACATGCAGGACGCACTTAGCCTGTTAATTATCCTCGAAAATGATTTAACAACACAGCAGTCGGACGAAATTTACTTGCGGGTGGTCAGAATGATACATGAGATTCTGAGAAAAGTACTGGACGGTTTGAAAATGTAAGCAACTGTTTATTTGTTTATACTGGAAAGAAAATATTGTAAACGTGCGATTTGCTCATCATTGAGCATTGACACATCTATACTTGCACGGGATGTTTTTTCAATACCGAGGAGGTAGTCAACGGAACAATGAAAGAGGCTTGCTAGAGACATTAGGACTTCCACACTGGGAGTCCTTTCACCGTTTTCATAGTTTGATATAACACTGGGATTCACGCCAACGGCATTTGCCACTTCCTTTTGAGATAGTTTAATACTGGAACGTTTTTGTTGTAGGCGTTCGCCGAGACCTTGTACCATAACAATCCTCCATTCATTAAAAGTTTAGAATATTTTATATTCCTTTGGGACATCAAAACTATGCTAAAAGCATTGCGAAATTTGCTTAAAGGCGATATAATAAAATAAAAACATAAGAGGAGGGGCTATGACTACGGATTTTAGTGAGAAAGAGAAAGAGGTGTTAGTGTTAGAGATTGTTGATGCTTGCATACAATATTCTAAAGAGCATGGGGAAACCTTTCAGCAAGTCCTTGAAAAATCGGTGTTTGTAGGTGAAGC
>RAYR01000034.1 GCA_003612405.1 bacterium 0.1xD8-71 | reverse complement strand
TTTGGAGGTCCAGGAACATGAATGCCCCCGTCTTTGACGGAGCAGACCGCTTCAAGCACTGCCCTGAAATCCTCCCCATTGTTTGAGGAGAAGGCTCCCGGCACGTTCTCCCATACGATAAATCTTGGGTATCTCCCATCTGTCGCACACCTCATTTCCTTTATGATCCTGATTGCCTGAAAAAATAAACTGGACTGCTTTCCGTCAAGCCCCGCCCGTTTGCCTGCAATCGACAGATTCTGGCAGTTATGGACTACGATTCCGTCAGCCACATAGCTGTTATCATCCTCAACGGTCAGATTATAGACCGTCTTAACTTCCCCTGTCGGTTCGGCGCTCCTCACCCTGTACCATGCGTGGGCTGCGTCTGTCAGGTGCGGCCTGCTGGCATTCCTGGAAAACGCCACCATATAGCAGGGCTTCTGTGTGACTTTCCGCCCTTCAATCATCCTGTATTCACACGGCACAGTCCTGAACACAGTAGTCGAATACCCCTGGACTTCCCCAAGTATCCGCAGCCCTTCCGCCAGCTTTTTGCTGATGGTCGTCACCCTCCATTCATTCTCCTTCGGCCTGTATCCGTCACTGTCAAAGAGCCCGTCCAGTATTGCCTGCCTGTATTCTTCCGGCAGCGTATACACCCACGGCATTATATATTTTCCGCCGGCATATTTCCCGAAATTGTCCGTGAGCCAGTTACAAAGCACCTGCCCGCAGAACCTGAACTTGATTGCGGTCCTGCACCTTTCCACGCTGTACGAGGATGTGACCTTTTCCACTATGGAGCGGAGCTCATCTTCCTTATCGTAGGAATCGCAGAGGTAAATCTGCCCGCTGCACTGCCCCTCCGGCCTGCCGGGTCTCTGCCCGTCACGAACCCACCCGTCACCAAGCCATCTTCCCACAAAATAAAAAAAGTCCCCATCCATCAGGGGCATCGGCTTCTGCTTCCTGCTCCCCGAATAATGCGGACTTATCATCTGTGTTTTCTCAATCTTTCTTGGAACGCCCCACAGCCGGCCTTTCATATCCGCCGCTGGTATCCATGATTTTTCTTCCTCGATCCTTATCTTATTTTCAATTTTCGATTCACTGCTGCAATAAATAGGGTGGTTTTTAGTACATTCAAGCCCGTAATGGTTCCCCTTCAGGACTATGGTTTCAGCCTGTCTGGAACCGGCAGCCGTTATCTTCCTCCATCTGCCTTTATGCGTAAGCACACGCATCCCGACTTCTATCCGCTCTATTTCGGTATAGCCCTTGTCGGTAAGGACCAGCGTACCCGCAGGAAAGCACGGGCTTCCAAATGTTATGATGTCCACGGGCTCCACCTCATCCCCGCGGATGCTGTTCACGTCACCGTAATGTTTCACGAAAGGCAGCCGCTTTGTGGTCACCCGGATAGGAAAAGGCTCCACTTCACTTGCAAACACCGGGCGGATTCCGGCAAGCATCCCGCCAAGTTCAAAAGCGCCGGAGCCGGAGAACAGGCTGCCCAGCGTCAGTTTTCCATTCTCATCCATCCGAAGCCACCTCCCCCGCCAGTGCAGAGAAAGCAATCCGCTCTCCATCCCTCTCCACAAATACATTCTCCGCAGAGCCGGCCTGCTCGATATAGCGGTTCACGATCACATCCGCAAACTTCTCATCCAGCTCTATGGTGTAACAGATGCGGTTCGTCTGCTCGCAGGCGATCAGCGTGGAGCCGGAGCCGCCGAAGGGGTCCAGTACAATGCAGTTGCTCATGCTCGAATTCTTGATGGGATATGCAATCAGTCCCACTGGCTTTTGGGTAGGATGGCTCTCGCTTTTCTTTGGGCGGTCAAATTCCCATATGGTGGTCTGCTTCCTGTCGGAATACCAGTTGTGCTTCCCGCCCTTCTTCCATCCAAACAGGCAGGGTTCATGCTGCCACTGGTAGGGGCTCCTGCCAAGCACAAGGCTCTGCTTCTTCCAGATGCAGCACCCGGAAAGATAGAATCCCGCCGCCCTGAATGCGCTGCGGAAATTCAGCCCTTCCGTGTCAGCGTGGAACACATAGATAGAGGCATCGCTCTCCATGTGCTGCTCCATATTTACGAATGCAGCGAAAAGGAACTGATAAAATTCCTTGTCCGGCATGTTATCATTTTTTATTTTTCCGGCGCTCCCCTCATAATTCGCATTGTACGGAGGGTCCGTCACCACAAGGTTTGCTTTCGCCCCTGCCATCAGCACATCGTATGTCTCCGGCAGGGTGGAATCGCCTACCACCAGCCTGTGCCGCCCAAGCGTCCAGATGTCGCCCATCTTTGCCACGGCGGGCTTTTCCAGTTCCGCATCAATGTCAAAGTCATCCTCCGTGATTTTCTTATCGTGGACGGAATTGAATAGCTGCTCGATCTCCGGCGGCTCGAAGCCCGTGAAGGACACATCAAAGTCCGAATCCTGTAGGTCTGCGATAAGGTCAGCCAGCAGTTCCTTGTTCCATTCGCCCGTAATCTTATTGAGCGCAATGTTGAGCGCCTTCTCCTTCTGCTTGTCAATGTCAATGACGATGCAGTCAATTTCCTCATAGCCCAAATCTGTGAGGACTGTGGCGCGTTGGTGTCCCGCCACGATGGTCATGTCTGAGTTGACGATCACCGGCTCCACATAGCCGAACTCCGTGATGGAGTTTCTGATCTTCTCATATTCCCTGTCACCCTTTTTCAGCTTTTTCCTCGGATTGTAGGATGCCGGGATAAGGTCGGCAATCCTGATCTTCTTAAACTCCATTCTCTAATCCCTCCAAAACCTTGCCTTGATGTAGCAGTCATAGCTGCAATACTTCGGTTTCCTGCTCCGGTAAAAGGAAAACTCCCTGCCGCAGCACTCGCATTTCTTTGTGCAGAGGGCTTTCCTGTTCCCCTCCTGCGGATGGGTTTTCCACCACTGCCTCCGGCATCTCTCTGAGCAGAACTTCCTCGGCCTGCCGGTCCCTGCCTGCGCTGTTTCCTTCCCGCAGCAGATACAGATGCTATTCTGCCCTTCCCGCTCCTGCAGGTTCTTCACGGTTGCCGCCACATAGCCGCCCATCCCTTTCGCCTTGCAGTGGTTGCGGACGATGTCGCGGGAAAGCCCCAGCGCCTCCGCTATGGCACGGTAGCCCATGCCTTTCAAGCGCATTTCCTTCACCTGCGCCGCCTCAAAATCGGTCATTTTCCCATCACCTCCATCAAAAAAGGGCCAAAAACCAGCGTTTTTTGATGGTTTTTAAGCCCAAAAACATGGGTTTTTCGGTACTTTCACGCAAAACTAAAGCGCCTGAAAGCCTTGAAAAATCAATGTTTATGTAAGATTCGGGGGCATTTTCCTATCCCCCCTGTGCGAATTTGCGAAAACGCGCGTTTGAGGGGGCGGCGGTCGATATTTTTCGACAGTTTTAGAGATAACTTGACCCCCTTCCCCATGCAGATTTCCACGGGAAATGTTGTGCCTTGTCGTAATATGAAAGAAAAAGAACCATCACAGAAACCGTCAGTATCTGTACTCCTGATAGCGGTCTTCCGTCATGGTTTTATGGTCGTGGCAGCTCTTACAAAGCGCCTGCCAGTTCGCCTCATTCCAGAACAGCTTCGCATCCCCTCTGTGGGGAACGATGTGGTCAACCACAGTCGCCCGCACCACTCTCCCCTGCTCCATGCACCTGACGCAGAGGGGCTGTGCCTTTAAGAATCGTGTCCGTGCTTTCTCCCACCTGCTGTCATACCCACGGGCGGATGCGCTGGCACGGTCAGAGGCGTGCAGCCGTAAATGTTCTTCACAGTACATCCCGTCCGTCAGCTTCGGGCATCCCGGATGCCTGCATGGTTTCATCGGTCTCCTCGGCATGGCTGTACGCCTCCTTCCTGTTTACTCCTGCGGCAGCCTGCCGCACAGCGCCCTGTAGGTCTGCGCCATCATCCTGCCCCACTTCTCCTGCTCACCGGCCACAGCCTTTAGCTGCTCCGCCAGTGTGTGCATATGGAACCGCGGCTCGTAGTTATCCAGCGTCTCGTTGATGTCCGTCAGATCGAACCGCTCATGCAGGTTCTCCGCCATCACCGCGTTCATGCACTCCAAATCCTCTGCCAGCGTCCCTAAGATCAGTTCCTCCAGCTCCGCCGCCGTGCGGAATGTATGGAACACCTCAAAGTGCCCATGTTCCTTATCGTACACATAAAAGAAATGTGTGCCGTTCCTGCCAAGCGCGATGTCTGCATCCCTCTCCGAAAAATAATCCCGGTATCTTTCCGCCATTTCCAGCGCTTCCTCCCAGCCTTCCGGCATCATGCTAAAACCTCCCTTCTTCCTTTGGTGTGGGCATTTTAGCTCTGAATCCCGTCAATAGCAAGGTGGTTTCCCGCTTATCTTCCTAAGTGGCAGTATGCTTAAAATACCGCCGCTTTCTTTGTCACTATCTGGTATTGGCTGCTGCGCCCCTCCTGTTTTAAACTGTCTCCCGAAAGGAGGTGGCGCGCCATGACGGACGGGGAATTCCTCACCCAGACCATCATAGAACGGATGGACCTTATCTTCCGGCGGAATAACAAAGAGCCGACAGGGGAAGAAAAGGCAGAGCGGCAGGAGCGGGACGCACAGTTCCGGCGCATCCTTGACAGCCTCCCGGAAGATGACCGGGAACTGTTAAAGGGGATGCAGACGGAGGCGTTCCGCAGGGCAGCCCGCGAAAACGAGCTTTATTACCGCGAGGGGCTTAAGGACGGCTTTACCGTCTGCCGCTTTGTGAACAGCGGGTAACGCAGACGGGCGGCAGTGGCGGAAAATGCTGCCGCCCGGAAATCGTCACCACTTCTTCACGCCGCCGTAATATTTATCAGCGATGGCCTCCTGCTGGTACTCCGGCAGGCTCCGCAGGCGTTCACTCACTTTTTCAAGCGACTGCGCCTGTTCTTCCCTCGTCTTATGGAAGTGGCAGGTCTCGCCTCCACACTTCCCGCATCTCAGAATGTTGCAGTTCCCATTTTCATTCTTTGCAAAACAATCCATCAGTAGCTCCTTTCCACCCTTTCCGCAAAAGAAAAGGCAGCGGTGAAAGGATAAAGCCCGCTGCCCTGTGCGGAGGCGTGAAAAAAGCCCCGTGGATTCTCCAACAGGGCCCCTTACACTTTTCCGCAGTTTGATACTACCATAAAAATTTTGAAAAAACAATTCCGATATAGTCTACACTTAGTCTCATGTTAGTATCACCTAACTTAAAATATATTTCATTTCCACATCATCCCTGAATTCATACATCTGGTCCATCTCCCTTGCCGCCTTTTTCCGGTACCGCCCCACGGTGCTGTAGCTGATGCTGTATTTCTCCATAAGGCCGTTCCAGTCCATCTGCTCCATGACCATGTCCCTTACGAATTCCGGCAGCCTGCCGCTCAACTGTGTCATCAGGAACCCAAAGAAATCTATTTCTTCTTTCAGGTAGAGGTACCGCCGGAAAAGTTCATCAAAATACTCATCGTCCAGCCTGTCCGCCACCCTCCTGTAATATGCCGCCGCTTTCCCGGTCTTATCGGAAACCATGCCCTCCTGCACCCGTTCCCCCTGCGGCTTGGAGAAATTCATGCTTTCAATGACATCTTCTTTCCTGATCCCCTCAAAATCCCGTATCTTAAATTCCAGTACCGTCATTTCCTGCTTCATCTTCGTATAATTTTTAAACATTTCTTCTGCCCTCATTTCCCTTCGCCTCCGATCCTCGCTTTTACCGCATCCACAAGTGCCGACTGCCCGCAGTCCTTTTTCTCCAGCGCCGCCATCACCCGCTCATCCAGTGTGCCTTTGGAAATCAAATGGTGGATCACCACCGTCTCCTCCTGCCCCTGCCGCCACAGCCTTGCGTTCATCTGCTGATACAGTTCCAATGACCACGTCAGCCCGAACCACACCAGCGTGGAGCCGCCCGCCTGCAGGTTCAGCCCGTGTCCGGCTGACGCAGGGTGGATCGCCGCCACCGGGATTTCCCCGGCATTCCACTTTTTCATATCCTCCGCCGTGTCCAGTTCCACCGCCCCGGTGCGCTCCACAATCCTCTGTAAATCATGCTTGTACCAGTAGGCGACCAGCACAGGCTTGCCATTTGCCGCCTCGACCAAATCCTCTAAGGCTTCCAGCTTGCGGTCATGGATGTGTTTCACATTCCCGTTCTCATCGTAGACCGCGCCGTCCGCCATCTGTAAAAGTTTGTTGGATAATGCCGCCGCGTTCACCGCGTCAATGTCACCGTCAGAAAAGGGAAGGAGCATATCCTTCTCCAACTGCTCATACAGTGCCATTTCCTTTTCGGCCAGAATAACCTCCACACGGTTATAAATACATTCCGGCATTTCCAGATAGTCCACGGCCTTCATGCTGATGCAGATGTCGGAGATCAGCTCATAGATCATGTCCTCCGCGCCCTCTCTGGGCTTATAGGAAAACACCATCTCCCGGCTGCGCTTGTCCGGCACGAAGAACCGCTCCCGGTAGCCGCCGATGAACCGCCCAAGCCTCTGCCCCATATCCAATATCCCGATCTCCGCCCAAAGGTCGATTAATCCATTCGGCGCGGGCGTCCCGGTCAGCCCCACGATGCGCCGAACCATCGGACGCACCTTTTTTAATGCCTTGAACCGCTTTGCCTTATGGGATTTGAAGGACGAAAGCTCATCAATCACCACCATGTCAAAATCCCATTTATGGTTTTCCACCAGCCACTCCACGTTTTCCCTGTTGATAACGTACACCTGCGCCTTTTTATCCAGAGCCGTAAGCCGCTCCCGTTCAGAGCCAAGCACTGCCGACATCCCAATCCCGGAAAGATGCTCCCACTTTTCCAGTTCCGCAGGCCATGTTAAATAGCAGACCCGTAAAGGCGCTATAATCAGTATTTTTCGGATGTCAAAATAATCAAACAGTAATTCCCATATGGCAGTCAGCGTGATCACCGTTTTTCCCAATCCGCAATCCAAAAATAATGCGCTCACTTTGTGGCTTATGATAAATTCCTTTGCATACTCCTGATATTCATGTGGCACATATCTCATCCAGTACACCTCCTATCTGCTCCACGCCATCAATCACATAAACAGGGAATCCCAAACACTCCAACTGCCGCATTCTTTTTATTTGCAGGGGCCGGGGCTTTTTCCCCGGAGCCTTTAATTCCACAAACGCGATTTTCCTACCCGGCAGTAAGACGATTCTGTCCGGCACCCCATCCAAACCGGGTGAGGTGAATTTCACCGCCATGCCTCCCATCTTTTTCACTGCGTCTGTGAATATCTTTTCCACACGTTTTTCGGAATGAACCACAGCCATAACGTCTCACCTTCCTCTCCGTCCACATGGACTGACTTCACGCCCAGCAGAGCCTTCTGCCGCTTTACTTCCGTCTTTTTTATGCCATTTTCCTCTGCCAGTTCATACACATTTTTATAATTCACAAATCCGTCTTTCAGGATATCTTCCAAAAACATAGCTGCCTCCAGTCTCAGGAACAACGGAACGAACGAACAAAAAATCCCTATATTGCTATACGCGTGTATGACATACACACACATCCTCTTTCTCTATTATTTTTATATTTCTCATATAGTAAAGGTTGTTCCGTTGTTCCTATAAATCCGCTAACGCCCATAGTTGCTGGCTTTTTTCAGAGAACAATCTGCCGGAACAATCATCTGCCTTGTTCCGTTTGTTCCCGGCAGTACGCCCTCTGTTTCCCATAAACTGGGAAAACATACATCCCCGTCCTCGTCCCGGCATACTTCTCCCACCCTTCGATCTTGCGCATGATGGCATTGATCTCATAGGAATCTATCTTTTTGAGCGCCGAGGACTCCCGCCCGAAGCACTCGCACCATATTTCCATGTTGCAGACGAGCGTCCGGCGCACGGTCCCCTTCCGCTGCGTCTCCCCGAATTCACTGCCGTTTAAGAAGTTCCTGCGGTCATATAAGCTCATTTCATCCCAATCCTCCGGGAGCAGCGTGTCAAGGTACGTCCGCACCAGCCCTTCCCGGTCATCCGTCTCCATCGCCTCCGCCTGCTCCGCAATGGCGATCTGTGCCTCCTCCCCTTCGAGGTAGAGCTTCTCCCCGGAACGGTACAACGCCACCGCCTCCGCCCATATCTGCCATATCTCCTCCTCGGTGATCTCCCACGGCTTCTTCCGGCTCTCCCTTCCTACCCGGACAGGCCAGAAGCGGCGGTTGCCCGTCACATCGCGCAGGAAGCCGTTCTCTGAGTTGGTGCTTCCCACAATGATGCACTGGCGCGGGTGGCTCTCCACGTTCATGCCGTAGCTTGCACGGTACTTGTCATCCACGCGGGAGAGGAAGGACTTCACGGTCTCCACATCGGTCTTGCGCATTCCGGCAAGCTCCCCAAGTTCCAATATCCAGTAGCCCTGCAGTTTCTCCGGGCCGGACTTGTCACGCATATCGGTGAGGGTCAGGCTGTCGGAGAACCATGCGCCGCCCAGCCTGGCAAAGAGCGTAGACTTCCCGATGCCCTGCGGCCCGTTCAGGATGAGGACGGAGTCGAACTTAATCCCCGGCTGGTATATCCTCGCCACAGCCGCCGCCATCGTCTTGCGGGTGACCGCCCGCGTGTAGCTGGTATCCTCCGCGGCGAAGTAATCCACCAGCAGGGACGCCACCCTTTCCGTGCCGTCCCATTCCGGCAGGCTCTCCAGATATTCACGCACCGGGTGGTATGCCCGCTTCGCCGCCACCGCAAGCACCGCGTCCTTCGTCCTGGTCGGGGAGTACACGCCATACACATTGCTCAGATATACTTTCAGGGATGCGAAGTCAGAGTCATTCCATCCCTGCTTGATCTGCTTCCACGGCAGCCCCTCCCCCGCATCTATGCCGTCCCGGTGGAGGTTGAATGCGATAGAACGCAGTTTCTCATCGCTGCGCATGACCAGCACAAGGTTATCCAGCGTGGGCTTTACCGCGCCCTGCCTGTCAAGTTCCAACGCTCCCTGCCAGTCATCGGACGGGGCGAATTCCTCCCCCGCCGCTTTCTGCCGCTCCTGCGCCAGCGTGGTTTTTACGTTTCCGTCCTTCACGGCAAACTCGCTCATAGCGGTAAAGGACGGCAGCTTGGCAGGCTCCGTGTCCTCAGATATTTTCGCATCCATTTCACCGAATCTGTGTATCCGCACCATGTCAAAGGCGTTCATCAGCTTTCCGCAGGCCGGGTCCGTGGCATGGTGGGAATAGGCGAATTTCCCTTCATAAATGACCACGCCCGCCTGTGAGTCAGCCGGGATATAGTCATACCTCCCCGGCATGGCGCTTGGCTGATAGACGTCCGGGAGGAAGTTTGAAATTGCCTCCTCGATGGAATACGTCCGGCAGAATGCGCCGATGACACCGTCTTTGGAAAGCGGATCTGCCTGTTTCCGCATTTCCCTCTGGACGATGTTCTGCTGGCGGCTGCTCACCGGCCATTCGGAGGAATCCCGCCAGTCCTTATACCGTGAAAGCACCTCGTCCGGGTTAAGCGGTTCCCCCTCGATATCACGGAAAATAAATTCCCCGTCAGCGGAGGTAGACGGCCAGTACATGAGTCGGCTCGGCTCGTAGGTGGTATCGTCAAACATCTCAATCCCGATATCCTCCGCCACCTTCCTTGCGATTGCCACATATTCATCCGGCGACACGTTCCGGGAGAGCGGGATGATGAGCCGCAGCCTCGGATTCTCCGCCGTGTGCTTATGGGTGGAATAGATCAGGCAGCGGAAATCAAAGAACATCTCCACCTGCTCCGGGATGTCCTGCATGGCATGATCCATGTCCAGAGTCAGGGCGGAGCGGAACTCCACACAGTCCTTCTTCCGCCTGCCGCCTTTCAGCTTTCCCATGACGAAACCGCCCACGTCCTTGATGGCGTCCTGCTTTGCTTTCGTCATTTTTCCATACTGCTCCACAGTCTCCGCCGTGCGGATGGTATGGGAGATGCGTTCCCTGAATTCCTCCAGTTCCATCTCCCCGCCGTTCCAGCGTTTCTCCATCCTTGAATTGCCCGTTGATATATACAGTTTCATTCCTTCCTGCCCTCCAATAATTTCAGATTTTTCACGCACTGGTTATAAATGATCTGTTCTTCCCTTGCTTTCCTCTGGTAGAAATGCCATTCCTCCGATTTGGCAGTAAGGGAGTCTGCCTTTTCCGAAAACGCCTTAACTTTCCCGGAATGCTCCCGTGCCTTTATCCGTAAAAACTGTTTCAGTTTCTCCCTGTCATCCTCTTTTGCAAAGCGCCGGATCAGCGGGAACACCTTCTTTGCCACCGCTGCCGTGCATGGGAAGAACTCATGGATATATAGCTCCATCCTCCCGTTCTTATAAACCATCTTCACCGTTTCCTTTTCCGTTTTCTGCTCCGCCACGCGCATCCCGCCGTAAGCAGTCGGGTCATGGTACCCTTCCGCATTCCTTCTCTCCATATATTTCTCCCTCTACATTTTCTGATAAAAATTACATTGATAGCCATCCGCCCGGAGCGGTAATCCCGCCGCCCACTTAGGCCGAACCGCCATAATTTCACACATCTCATCCACGGAGCCGATGCCCTCCGGCACTTCCGCTATGATCTCATCATGGCAGTGCATCACGATGGGATAACCTTTCTTCTCCACACGCAACATCGCCTCCGCCAGCAAATCCCTCGCCGTCCCCTGCACGATGTTCTCCACCAGCTTGGGTCCGTAGGTCTCTATCCGGCTCCATTTCTTGTTTTCAGAAATGCCCTCATACGTCAGGCCATCCCTGCCGAATCGGTTCACCGCCATCCTCGGCTTCACATAGGACAGCTTCCGCCCGGACGGAAGCGTGATAAATAAGATGCCGCTCTTGTATTCAAAAATGATCTTCCCGACTTTGGTTTTCTGCTTTTCGGTAACTGCCTTGATTGCCGCCGCATCCACATCCCACCAGAACTTTGTAATGTGTGGGTTAGACCTGCGCCAGTCAGCGATCAGCCCCGGAAGCTCCGCTTCCTCCACGCCCATATCCAGCGCACCCATACTTGTAAGTGCGCCAATCCCGCCGCCATATCCGCAATTATGCACTAAGCGCCCCGATACGGTAAAACGGTGTCTGGGTCCCGCATTTCGTATGTCATAAACTCTAGCCGTGCCTCTATCAGCCGCCAGTTCTTCCTCTTTTCGTCCACCGCCTTCTGTGCATCCGCAATAATCTCTTCCCTGCTCATCCCATCGGACAGTTTCCTTGTCACGACACCTCTTGCATATGGCCACTCGTCCTGATAGAAAAATGGGATCACGCTGATGCGCCTGTTTGCCCTGTTCACCACGCCTTCCACAAAGCGCAGGTTCCCCGGCTCGTAATGCCCGTTTGTGTCGATGCGGTCCAGTTCCAGGTCCCGCCGCACATTCTCCACATTTTCCAATATCCACAGACCTGCTTCCAACACGGATGAGAAACGGAATTCGATTCCCCTTCCTCCATATCTTGCATACTGCTTTTCTTTGGGATTTTCGCATCTCTGTTTTGCCGCCGTCAGCCTCCTGTCCAGCCACCGGGGTATCTGCCGGGGCTTGGAACACCTCTGGCATCCTTTGGATTTTCCTTCCCTTAAATTTCCTAAACACTGCCACTGTACGCTCCCACATCCCACGCACCTTGTCAGCACATAACAGTGGTTCCATGTCCGGCTCCACCTTTTCTCCGGTGAAATGATCTCCACCCATCCGTACTGTGTCCCTACCATTTCCGGTTTGTATGAGATGTGCGCCGCGGGCGGCGGCGATTCCAAGCTGTACCGGCTCCTGTTGCCCATGCACCCAGACCGGGTGGTCTGCGGTTGCCCTGAGTCCTTCATACTCCATGATCTCCTTTCTTCCGCGGCATACCACGCCGTCATGTTTTACCCATTCTTCACCATCCCATAAGAGATGTTCTTCCGTCACATCCTGAATCGGCACTAAGCCTTTATCCGTCAGCACAAGGCTGTCTTCTGCAATGCAGGCCAGTTCCGCTACTTTCCCTTTCTGCCGGAGCGGGGATGTCTTGGTGATCTCCTCCACAGGCACATGGAACATGGAGGATGCCGATGCTTCATAAATCTTCCCGTGGGAAGTGAACACATCCAATCTCCATTGCTCCCCGGAAAGCCATGCCAGCACCCTCGCCTCGATTGCGGAAAAGTCCGCCACCACAAAGCGGCATCCCGGCTTTGGGATAAAGGCTGTGCGGATTAATTCTGAAAGCACATTCGGTGTGGAATCGTAGAGCATCTCCACATCTTCAAATCTGCCCTGCTTCACAAGTTCCCTCGCCAGTTCCAAGTCGGGAATGTCGTTTTTGGGCAGATTTTGTATTTGAACATTTTTCCCGCTCCATCGCCCGGAGCGGTTCGCGCCATAAAACATCAGCATTCCGTGTATCCTTCCATCCGAGCAGACGCTTCTCTCCATAGCCTCATATTTCTTCACGGACGTTTTCGCCATCAATAACCTTAATCTGAGCAGTTCCTCCACTTCCCCGTCCGTCTCCGCTATCATATCCGCCACCGCTTTCCTGGAAAGGCTCTCCGCCTCCATCCCCATATCCCCAAGCCAGCCTTTGAGCTGCGCCACAGAGTTAGGATTTTCAAGCCCTGTCAGTTCATAGGCGCGTTTCGTCACAACCTCCTTATGGAGCCGCTCACAGGCAATGGCCTGTTCCACCAATCCCATATCCACCAGAACGCCCCGGTCATTGATGCACTGGTCTAATCGGTACAGTTCCATCTCGCTTTCCGGGATGGGGAAATTATGCAGTTTCCTGCGGATGGATTTCTCCACGTCCACATCCCTTTTGCAGTAGGTCTTGAAAAGCCCCCACTTCTCCGGCGCATGGCAGGGGAGGTTCCTCGTCCTTCCGCCGTTTGCTTTCGTTGGCTTGCAGGGTACGCAGAAATACCGGATCAGTTCCTTGCCCTCTTTCATTTTCTGCTCGTCCAGTCCAAGCACCCTGCCCACATCCTCTAAAGACCGTGGCAGGGCGAGCATGGCCGCCTGTACCGCGCTGCAATGCCAGGACTCCGGGGGAATGTACCTCCCGAAATGTTTTGATAAGCAGGTGCGTTCGAAATTTGCGTTGTATGCCGTCTTGGTCACTGACACATCAAAGATGGCATCCTCCACCTCTGCCGGGAGCTGCCCCCCCTGTGCAAGGTCTATGATCTGTGTCTCCCCTCCGTCAAAGGAATAGGCAAACAATAAAATCTCAAAAGCAGGGCTGTCCGCATAGGCGTATACCCCGCATTTGATCAAATCCACATCCGAAAACGACTCTAGGTCAATACTCAACTCATGCCCCATTTCATGGCTCCTTCCTGCGTATTTACTTTGGATGACGGGCGGCAGTCACCCGCCGCCCCGGTTCCCTTATCCAAGAAAATCTTCCCCGTCATCCACTTCCACCGCGTCAAAGTCATCCTCCGCGTTGGTCCTGCCGCCCAAGGATTCCCCGTCACGCAGCTTCTGGATGTTTCCAAGCCCTGCGGCAATGCCCTTATTGCCGTTGGTGGAAAAGCCGTAGAAGTTCACGCTGATCCTGCCATAGCAGCCGGAGTACACTTCCGACTGGTCAAGGATGGGCTGTACGTTCTTGTCCACCACCTGCGGTGCCTGCTTGCTGTTGGCGTTGAAGAAATAACTGTCCGCATACGCCTCATCCTCCGGGCGGTCAATATCACCGTCACGCAAGGGGAGCTTTAAGTTCGCCGGGACCTTGCCGCCCCACTTGGAGACGGAATCCTTCTTCGCCTGCTCGATGGCTTTCTTTATTTTCTCAATGGTCTCCGTGTCCGACTTCGGTATGATGGCCGATACGGAATACTTCGGGTCCCCATCGCTCACTGCATTGGGCTCCCAGCAGTGCAGGTAGGAAAACCTGCACGGTACGATCACTTTTGTAAGGTTTGCATTTTCATTACTCATGGTATTCATTCCTCCTTAAAATCCGCCTCTGCGGTTGCTGCCATTATTTCCTGCCTCTTATCCGATTCCGGCACTAAGGTCACCTTGCCCTGGGGCTTGTAGACCAGCTTTCCAAGCACCTCTGCAAATTTCTTCTTCCCAAGCAGCCGCTCCATCTCCGTGATGCCGATGAGCGTCTTTTTGTAGATGTCCGTGTACCCGGCCTTCTGTGCCGCCTGTGCCACTTCCTCCTCATCCGTGTATTTCCTGTTGCTCCTGCCTTCCACCAGCTTGAAGCCATCCCACTTTTTCCCCTTCGTGACCGCCTCGTCCTGTGCGTAGGCATAGACATCCGCAGACCACTTGGCAAGCTCGTCCGCCACTTTCAGGACTTCCGCGATTTCCTCATCCGTCAATAATGGTGGCTGCCTGAACTCCATCTGCACCAGCCGCAGGTATTCCTCCGCCCTCGCCCTGCAGGTGTTCTTCGCCTTGCAGAACCGGCACCAGTCGCCGGAATGGTACTCGCCCTCGCCCTTAATGGCAAGCACGGCCTTTGGCTTAAGTTCCATCTCCACCCATTCCATCAGGTCCTTTACGGAAATTTCCCATGTGCTGACGGATTCCAGCCGCGGCTGGTAGATGGTCATGCGGATAATTTCAATGTCATAGAGGGCATCGAACAGTTCCAGCGCCCCTAATCCGTATAACATCATCTGCGGGTTCCATTCCGCATCCACCGCCACGCCTTTCCCGTACTTTAAATCAATGACGGTCAGCACCTTATCCGCGACAATCAGTAAATCCCCAGTGCCGAAACCCTCCGGCACATAGGCGGAGTAGTCCAGCCGCTGCTCGATCAGCACCACCGGGTCCGCACATTCCTGTCTCGCAAGCTCCACCTGCTCCATCGCATAGGCCACATACCCGTCCGTGCATTCCTCCATCTCGTCACAGTGGTAATCCGACACCGGGCGCTTTGACCGCCTTTTTAATGCCTTTTTCAGCTTATGCTCCGCAAGGGCGTGGGCGGCGGTGCCTTCCTCGGCATAGACGCTGCCACCCGCTTCATCCCTGAACTGCTCCTCCAATCGTGCGGAAGGCGTACAGGAGAGCCACCGCTTGGACGAGGATGCGGAAAGCAATGCGTGTTTCCCCATCACAGCACCTGCGCTTCCTGCATCAGCGCCGGGTAGTCCTCCGGCTTCACCGCCGAGAGCTTCGCCGCGCCATACTTCTGCAAAAGTTCCTTGATTTCCTTCGACTTCCCCTCCTGGGTCTTCTGTGCCATCAGCGCACGGATGCCCTCCAGCGTGGCGGGGGATTCCTGCTGTTCCTGCACCGCATCCTGTTTCTGTGCTTTCACTGCATCCTGCTTCTGTTCTTTCACAGCCTTATCCTTTGTGCCTCCCTCCGCTTTGGCAAGGCCGCGCAGACCTTCCGCAACGATGGAGAAGCCTTCCGCAATCCTTAACAATTCACTTCCCATTTACATTCCCTCCGTTTCCTTGAATATGATTTTCTTACCCTGCTCTGTGGCAGATGCGATCTCCGCCGCCATCCCTTCGGTGGCTTCCCCGAACACCCACACCTCGTCACAGCCATCCAACAGCTCCAGCCCCATAGCGATGCCGAGCCGCCGTTCCTCCTCAATGCCCTCGTTCAGGAATTGAGGGAATAAAAGGTGCGGCGCGATGGGGAGATACCCTTCCTCCACCGCCCTGCGGCTGTAGGCTGCCGCTTTCCTTGCATTCCCTTCCATGTGGCCCCGGAAAGGGCTGCAGATAAAAACCTTCTTACGCATCAGCGCCTCCATCCTTTCTTCATCTTCCTGCCGTGCGCCGCCTTTGCGGCTTCATAGGCTTCCACTTCCTTCTCGATCTGCATCAGCTTGGCGGCGAGGCTCTTCGCAACGATGCTGATTGCCTGTAAGATGCCGATAAGCTCCTGTGACTGTTCCATAGGTTCCATTCCTCCTTTCCCGCATTTTTGGAGGTTCCGAAATTTACCCTCCTACCTTTCGTAATGACACTTTTTTGAAATCTGGCAATGAAAAATGAAACTTTTTTGAAAACCGTTCGACAAACGTATCTTTTTCTGTCGAATATAAGGGAATTACACATCAAACCCACGCTCACGGAAAAAATGGAGCAGTTTCTCCAATACTTTATCTTTGCGGAAAGCCAGCGTCCTCCTGTTCCCTCCCATCTGCTGTGAAAGTTCAGTAACCGGAACCTGCTCCCCAAACACCTTCATGGCAAGCTCCCTCTCTTCCGGCAGGAGGGATTCCATCGCATCCGCAAGCACGCCGAGCAGCAGCTTTTTCTCCAACAGCTCGTCCATCCCCGGCATCTCCATATCCGGGATGCCCACTCCCTCTGAGGCATTATCCCGCCACGCCTCATAGGATTCTTCCGTATAACCGTTCTGCTCCATCGCCTCTCTATTCCGTTGCTCCCTCTTCTTCTGCTGCCACCACGGGCGGTAATATCTCTGGTATTCTTCTTCCGTAACATCCAGTGTGAATTCTTCGTTTCCTGACTTGACTGTGATCTTCCTGACAGACATAAAGCGTTCCTTCCTTTACGCCTTCGTAAAGATAGGAACGCTTTAAATTATAGATGTGGGACTGGCTTTGAAAAAAATGGCAGAGAATGGCCAGGGAAAGCTACACTATACATACACTCTTAAAACAACTCACTAGCTTTACTCCGGCCATTCGTGACTCGACGCAATGCGGTCCCACTCGCTCGGTACTTATTCAGTTTTGCGTACAATGGAATTTCCATTTTTTTCCATTGATAGCATAAGTATGCCCATAAAAAGAACGCTTTAATCCGTAAAAGCAAAAACAGCAGGATATCCTCCCGCCGTTCTTTTTATCTATGTATATTTTTTTTCTCCTTTGGTTTCCAGTACACCCGTACCACTTCACCGCAGTGCGGGCATTTCAGTTCTACTATGATCCTGAACCGCGTTATGCCGATATCAAAAATGCGTCTCCCGCACTTATGGTTCGGGCATTTAATTTTCTGGATGATGACCACCTCCTCTCCTAAAAGCACGGAGACGCCTATTGGTATTTCCCAATAAACGCCTCCCCTTCATGCCGCACTGCTTCTATTTCTCATTGGTATTTATGTATTCTTCTCATGCCCTCGCATCAAATCCGCCCGGAATTTCCATCCCGGAATTTATCTCCTGCCTTGCCGCCCGAAACGCATCATAGTAGGCAGCCTTCAAAGCCCCGTGTACCTGCGTCTCCGCCTTCGATTCCTTCTCATGCCAGCCCACGCCCGCGGTATAGGTCAGTATCTCGTCACCGTTCCCGTCATACACATGGATGGCAGAACCCGTACCCTCAGACTGGAACTTGGCTTCATACGGCTCACCGAACAGAAGGTGCAGCCACCGCTCGTCCGCCTCCCTTATTTCCTTCATATCAGCCATTTCCTGATTGAGTTTCCCCATCAGTGCAGACCTGTCCGGCGCGACTTTGGCGACCTCGCTTTTCCGCAGGGCGAGGAACTTATTCCCCATATAGACATTCTGCGCCGCATCCTCCCTGGCGTATCCAATTATCTTCTCCCGGAGGGAATCGGACAGCTTCCAGTCCTTCCTGGATGATGGTCTTCCCGTTGCGGTGCTTTTCGAATGATGGCTTTTTGCTATTCCTGTAATATCCATTTCAATTTCCTCTCTTTGATGCGCACCTACCCCTCCTAATTTTGAGTGGCTCTCTCTCTGAAACTGCCGCCCAAATACTCACTATCATCTGTACGGTATATTCCTATTGCCTCGCAGTTTTCAATTTTTCCAACCTTATGATGTTCGAACCCATTCGGGTAATATATCTTAACAACATATACGTTTGTATTCCCGTCCAAACTGTTATCAATATCTGAAACCCAATTCAAATCTGTAAACTCTTTATATGTCATATCTCCTGCAAATTCAATGATTCCGCCTTGCTCATTAACTTCATTTACGTCTATTATGTCTTGACGAACAGCTATTTGGCTGTTCTGTTCTTCCACGGCTTCAGAAACGTCCGGTAAACTTTCTTCCCCCTGTATATCAGAAATGCCCTGTTCAAAATCCTTTTGGTGATCAATTTCTTCCAGTTGTGACAGTTCACCAGCTATTGATTGAGAGTCCTGCACCGACTCCTGTGCATCATCTGACGCTGACACAACATTGATTTCTGCTGATGATATGCTTTCATCTACAGCGGACTGTGAAATATTGTTTTTCGCTTTTTCCGCATTATTTGATGTGCCACATCCTACTAATGTCAGCACACACATCATCGCTAAGAAGAACCTTGCCTCTTTTTTCATCAACATTTCCTCCATTTTTAACAGATGTACCATTCAAAAGAAAACCTATCCTTAAATCATCCCACAACCCCTCTGTTGTTCAAAGCCACCCCTCCCCGATTTCCCAATCTGCCGGAATATCGGGGATGCCTGCCCTGCCTTGTCAGACTGTGGCTGCTCAGTTATTCAGATGCCCCTGCTTTTCTTCTTCATCAGACCATACCCGTTCATAGCGGCTGCCAATGCTATCAAACACATCCTGCCATGTGGCGAACTTCTGCATTTCCTCAATGCTTCCCCTGTTGTTCTGTAGCCAATCAAAAATCGCCTTATAGGTATCTCCCGAAAACAGGACGCTCCAATTGTTCTTATAATCTACATTGTCATTATAGGACATCCCGTTAAAGCCCATAGAGACAATCCCATTATTCGTATGCTGCGCCAGCCCCTTTATCTCCAGATCTGCCCATATGTAAGCGGCATTTTTGTCATGGATCAGGTTGGGATATTTATTGAAGTAGGTTTCCGCCAATGCCTCATACTTCTCTATATCCGTCTGGCTCTGTAAAAGGACTTTTCCGCCACGGCCTTCCTCTCCATCCCGCACCAGATACTGTATGCCCGTACCGGAATGTGTCTTTAAGGTGAATCCCTGCATTTCCTCCGTTTCCAGCGTTTCCACACCCATGACATTCTGCAGGGCATCTTTCAGCTCTCCGTCCAATACCACAGCGTCATAACTCATGGTTCCATGCTCCGAGATCAGGAACTGCTTTCCTGTCGCACTGTCCTGTCTGACTTTGATATCAGAATAGTCAAAAGCGCCTATCCTTTCTCCCTGCTTATTGTAGATGTCAAAGCATCCAGCCTCATTGTCCGGCACAATCCTGTAATTCTCGGATTCATATGTTTCATAGGCAGGCTTCACATTGCGTACTGCCGAAGCCGCCGATGCACGGTATGCCTCCAGCGCAGATGTCCTCACGCTGGTTCTTTGGGCAGGAACGCTCCCAGCCGTATCTGCACCAGCCATCTTGTTTGCAAAACCTATTCCTGAATTATTTCTCTGCGTCTTTCCTGTTTCCCTCCACGCAGGATAGCCTACTCCTATTCCACTAATGCTCATTTTTCAAGTCCTCCATTATCGTCAATTATTTTTAGTATTACGGCTCATCTGTCATTCAGAACCGCTCCTGCTCTCTCAATATAAGTCCGAGCAGTTTATTGTTTCATGTCTCCTAACTTCCTCTGCCAAACTTCATGACAAACACCTCCCTTCGCTGCTCTCCCGTTCAGAGCCGCCCCTGCACCCTTGCAGTCCGCAGAGACAAAGTTTTATGCGCCTCTGCGGAATAGGGTGTAAAGATTATATCTGTATATCCAGCCCTTTCGCCGTGCCGGATTTCCCGGCCACCATTGATGTGATGCTCTCGTCAGCAAAAATCTCATCCAGTACATCTGACGGAATCGGCTTCCCATTCGTCCATCCGGGTACTTTTTCCTTAACTGCACTGGTCACTGCATGAGCAAGGTCTAAATGAAGCTGGCTAAGCGTCCATGTGGCCGGGGAACGGTCACTCGCTTTCAGCGTTTTCACATAAGAATGTATCTTGTCATAATACGCATCTGTTTCAGCGGCATTATCTCCAGACATCCCGCCGTATTTGTAAAATTCCTTTTTCACATCCTCAAGGACGTGCTGTTTCATTTCATCCGATACGTTAATAATCCTTTTCCAGTCCGTCCTGCCCGTTATCCTCATGCCCTCAACGCCATAAGAATTTTTCCTGCGCCCGGAGAGCAAATCAGCAATAGCCTTCTCATTCCCCTTGCTTACATTGCCGGGTGTCCCCGCAAACGGAAGATTCCCATTTGTCCCTTTTCTAAAAAGCTGCCAGATTCCCTGATTGTTGTTTCCTATACGCATAATAAATCCCTCCTTCTATATGGTCAAATCCAACTGTGCGCCCTTGCCTTCTTCCTGCACTTTCACCGGCTGGCTTGATCCCGCCTTTATCTGTTCCATCAGTTTCTCCACAGATTCCGCCTTTGCCAGTTTTTTCTCCTTCAGAGCTTCTTCCTCTTTCTTCTTTGCACGTTTTTCCGCTATCTGCTTCTGCACTTTCTCCTTATAGACCGTTCCGGGGTTCTCCATCGTGTCCCTGCTCCTGCCGACCATCCAGTAGGACACTTTCCCATTCTTGTCAATAAGTGCGCCCGCACTGAGTATCTCGTCATTGTTCTCCCTTGCGAACTTTTCTATCCGTTCCGAATTGCCGGACATTTCCGCAAAGACTTTCTCGTATTTTGCCGCCGCTGCCGGGTCTGACGCCATCCTCTCCACAATACCGGGAGAAACCGCTATGTTATTGTAGCCCCGGCTTCCAAGCATATAGGCATCTTCCTGTTTCCCATTCTTAAAGTCCGCCACGGTTATGTTCACATCCGGGTATTTCTCTTTCAGCCCGTTCAAATAGTCCTGCGTGTTTCCCGAAAGCCCGCCGCTTCCGTTTGTCCTGTCTGCCACATAAGCATTTGTGTAATCTGTCACTCCTGAAATTGCCATAATATCAATCCTCCTGAATATTTTATTTACTTTTCTAACAGCGACTCCTCTGTCATTCGGAGCCGCCCATGCCCCCTTATGGTAGGTCCGGGCATATCCCCTTTACTTCAAAATGCCCGATGCCTCATAAGCCGCAGCAGAAACCGCCTTTTTGGTTATGCAGCTCTTGTAATATCTCTCATCCACATCCTGCTCCATCAGCCGGCGTCTCAAGGCGCTTTCCTCATTCAGACGGGCATATTCCTCTCGCCTTTTCTTCTTTGCCGCCTGCTCTGCCTCAAACTGCCGCATTTCTTCCTCTGTCGGGCCGGTAATGTTACCACCATGGCTCGAAGCCCGGAAACGCGCAATTTCCCCATTCTCATCTAAAACAATCAGGTGGGAGCATACCCTGCCGGGTACTTGGTTGGCAGCAATGAAACCATCTACTTTCGCCATTACCTGTTGTGCCAGCGCCGGATCATTTTTCATCTTTTCTTCCAGCTCCGGCGGCACAACGATTGATTTCTGCCCCGCAATCGAGTGGAGTCTTGACTGCACCCCGGCTGAATCCATAGCGGGATTTGCCCCATTAGGCTTCCAGTTCATGGTGGATTCATCAACATCGTTCCGGAAAAACTTTTCAAAAGGGAAATCATTTCTTTCCCACACCCCCTGCGGAATGTTTGACGCATCCATCACATGGTAATATGCCCCCGGAAACCTCGACTGCCACATATCCTTGAAACTCATCCCCGCCACAGTCCCTTTCTCCGCCGCCTTTGCCGCCGCAAGCTCCGCAAAACTCACGCCGCTGCCCGTGCTTGCCGCCGTATTCTTCCGGTACTGTTCCGCCAAATAGTACCCTCCTACCTTACCTGTCACTCCAAAGTCCATCTCCATTTCTCCTTTCATTTTTCATCATCACGGACAGGATGAATACCCTGCCCTTTACTTTGAAATCCATTGTCCCCTGATACTTCTCCGCTGTGCTTTTGATATTTGCAAGCCCTATCCCGTGGTTCTCCCTGTCCGCCTTATCCGTCATGGGAAATTCCTTCTGCGGTTTCCGCACCAGCCGCCCATCGAAGCTGTTCTCCACTTTCAGGATAAGCAGGTTCCCTTTCTGCAGGGAACACAGCCGGATAAAGGCAGCCGCCCCCGGCTCCTTTTCCCTTAGTCTGCGGCAGGCTTCCATCGCATTATCCACAGCGTTCCCCAAAACAACGCCTATATCATAGCTGTGTATGGCAAGTTCCTTCGGGATCAGCAGTTTCCCGGCATCCATTTCAATCCCCGGCACATCCCGCTCCGCCTCATGGTACTTCATGTTCAGCAGGGTGTCCACCACCGTGTTACCCGTTTTAAAGCGGACTTCCAGCCTTTCCATGCTCTGGTTCAGATCGGAAAGGTATTCCTGCAGTTCCGGGTTTTCATCTGCGCCGCTCCCGGCGGAAAGCCGCTGGATGACGGAAAGGGTATTCTTCATGTCATGCTTCATTCCCCTTATGCCGGAATTGATGCGCTCCATCTCCTCCATGTGTTCCTGCAGGCTCTGCACCTGCTTTTCAAGGACGATCCGGCTGCTCCTTTCCCTGTTCCGGCAGACCATGTCCTGGAACAGCTTCACCCCATACAGGATGGAGAGAAGCGACAGGGACAGGATTGCAGGAAGCACAAAGAACAATATTGGATACCTGTCATACAAAAGCCTCGCCGCACCATTCTCCACCGTGACCATGATAATGCGTAACAGCAAACAGAGCATCAGCCCCGTAGCCGCCGGAGTAAGGATAAATAGAAGTTCCATCCTGCTGATGCCATGCTCTTTCTCACGAAAATCCCGTACAATCTTTTTCAGTGACAGATACAGAACCAGCGCAATGACCAGAAACTCAATAATCCGCTGGATAACCAGCCCTGCATTCACGGCAATAAGGAATGTATCTTCCATTGCAAGCAGCCCATTTCCGGCAAGCCAATTCCACAAAGCAGCCAACCCTTTACCCAGCTCACCCGACAGTATGGCTGTCACATAACGGCTGATGTCCGCAACAGCCTGAAAAGCAACCACAAGAAAAACCGTAATCAAATGAAATGCTTTATAAAAACAAGCGGCAAGAACAGCCAGCACACACAATGCCAACAGCATCTTCCAGACTTCCACCCTGTAATCCCAGCTTTTTGACGGAACAGCCCAGAACAAAGCCAGTCTGAACACTGCATACGAAGCCGCCACTGCCAGACCGCCCCATCTCCCGTCCTTTGTCCTGCTTTCCAGAAAGCTCCCATAAAAATATTGCAGGCAGTATCCCTGAACTAAATAAAGGCACACGGAGAAAATGACATTTACCATTTCAAACACTGGACACACCTCCGTTCTGCAAAAACCACATATAAGCCTTTACAAACCCGCCGTACTTCTTTTTGGTCAGATATACCCTGTCGCCGTTTGTAAGGGTTATGCTCTCATTGTCATACTCCGTGATATGCGCCATGTTCACGATGTACGCCCGGTGGCAGCGGTAGAAATCCTCCCCAAGCTGCCCCTCCAGTTCATCCATAGACGCATAGATTTCTATGGCCTTATCCGCCCCGGCGGTGTGTATCTCCAGTTTCTTCGCCCTGCTCTCGACATACAGAATGTCAGACTGGTCAAGCGTAAGGTTTCTCGTCTTTAAGAAGATGCACTTTTTCTCTTTCTTTTTCTTTGCCTCCCATGCCGCCTTTTCCAGCACCTCCGCAAATTTCTTTTCATCCAGCGGCTTCAAAAGGTAGTGGAACGCATAAAGGTCAAGGGCATCAAACACATATTCCTTGATGCCCGTGATAAATATGAGGACAGCGTCCTCCTGCCGTTCCCGCAGCTTCCTCGCCGCCTCAATGCCGTTCATGCCGTCCATCTGTATGTCAAGAAAAACAATATCAAACCGCTTCCCCGATGCGAGAAGCTCCTCTCCCGTAGCACAGGCTTCTATGCTGTTCCCCGGTTTCTGTTCTTCAATCAGGGCGCAGATATGCTCCCTGATTGCTTTTTCATCATCCACAACTGCTATATCCAATATCCATCACCTCAAATCCTGCAAAGGCTTTCACCTTTTATATCGGCAGAAAATTTCCGTTTTTCGGACGCAGGGAACGAAACGACCACTTTTCGGGAACGAAAGGCAGAATCGTTTTGAAAAAATCCCAAATCACCCCTAAAGTTTTTCGCCTTTTATCCGACAGCACTTCCAAGCAGATAACCCAGCGGAAACGGCAGACCGCCGCTTATGAGGCGAAGCTCCCCATAGCGGCGGTTGGCTTTTGTACGGTTATCCTTATACTCCTATGCTCACATACGTTTTTGATTATGTGACGAACTGCCCGCATACGGAAGCAATGGATCAGTCAGCCGGAAACTGAAATCCTCCCTGTCTACCAGTCCAACCACTCTTCCACTGTCATACAGTTCAAGCAGGAATCCGGCCATCTGCCGGCTTGTATGGTATGTTCCAAAAGACTTATCATAGTCATATTCACTGACATTGTTCGCCACCATCCCAAACTCCGTCCTTGTTGCCGCAGGCGCCAGCACCTTCGCCTTCATTTTTGCGCCTGATTCTTCCAGTTCCCTTGCCAGTCCTTCCGTAAATGCGCTGACATAAAACTTTGCCGCACAGTAAGTCACTGCCGTAGGAACAACGGTATAGCCCCCACAGGAGGATATATTGATAAGCTGCGTCCCTTCCACATCCTTGTAATCATGGACAAATAATGAGGACAGGATCGTCAAAGCCTCTACGTTTAAATGCAGCATCTGCCCTATCTTCTTTAAGTCCTGTTTTGCCACGCTGTCATAATTTCCGAAACCTGCATTGTTGATCCATGTCTCAATTTCATACTTTTCCAAACTTCTGTAAAGCTGATATACATTTTCCGGCACGGATAAATCGGTACTTCTAATGACAACATCCAAATCTGGATATTTCCCTAAAATTTCCTGTTGTAGCATTTTCAGATTGTTTTCACGCCTCGCTATGATGACCAGATTCCTGCCCCGTTCCGCAAAAGCCTTTGCTGCCTCGTACCCTATGCCGGAACTCGCCCCGGTAATAACTGTATATTTCCCCGTTTCCTGAACCATTTGAAAATCCTCCTTCGATTTGGTATAATCCATACCATACAATGTAGAGTAAACTCTATGTCAAGAAGATTGGGGTGATTTTTTATGGAATATTCCATTGGTGAATTTTCAAAACTAACAAATCTTGGGATACATACCCTGCGCTACTATGAACATGAAGGTTTGATTATGCCGGAAAGAAATGCCAGCAACCGCCGCTGTTATTCCGACAAAGACCTTACATGGATCGAATTCATCAAACGCCTAAAAGATACGGGGATGCCCATTAAGGAAATAAAGCACTATGCCAAACTCCGTGCAGACGGCGATCCCACCCTGTCCGAAAGGATGGAAATGCTGGTGCAGCACCGCGAGGCACTGAATGAACAAATAGCACTGTTGCAGGAACACAAAACAAAACTGGATGAGAAGATAGAATTTTACAAGAAAGAAATAGAGCGTGTAAATGACGGCTCTACATAAAACCTGTAATGCCACTGTTCCGTCTTCCCAAACGTGCCAATCATTCCTCTTACACGGCTCCACTTACGCTGCATATAGGATTTCTGATTCCTGATGCTTTACTTATACCATTGATGGATAATTCATAATCAGTGAACATGGATATGCCAAAGCGTTTTTATTGTGCGCCCGCTAATTTTCATAAATCCCTTTTAAGGTATGCTGCGCTAAGGTATGCCCATCCATTTCACGGTAAAGCTCATTCAGCAGAAAGCCACGCTCTAAGTCCAGCATCTTATCCAGGGCATACACATGAAGTTCATATATGTGCGGTTTATCGGGCGGGGTCATCCCACCATAATAGCAGGAAATCTCCGCAGACTGCTCTCCGCCCTGTATGCTCGTCCAACTGTTCCTGCCCTGAACAAAATCATCCGCCGTCTGGCTCTCATTCTCTTTGATCTCAAAACGGGTTATGTTTGCCGCCAGCCAGTGTATCCATGCAAATCCCCCTGTCACCGGGTATGCGTCCTTATCCTCCAGAACAATGGCAACCGACACCGTTCCTTCCGGTGCATCTTCAACCGTAAACGGCAGGGAATAGGTAGGGATTCCGTTTTCATTGAACCGTGTCCCCTGACCGCCATACTGGGGCTGGATCACCCCGTCTATGATACCGCTGCTTGTAACATTCATCTTCGATAACCTCCATCTTTATTTTCTGATGATATTATAAGCGGCGGCTCCCGGACAGTAAATTACCCACTTTTTTGTGGGTACTAATCCGGGACTACGCCCTTTTCCTCCAGAATATGCCCCATGCCGTTTGCTTTCAGGTAGTCAATCCCGATATGCTGCATGATCCTTAACGCTTCCAGTATCTTCATTCCCATATCATCCGTTAAGGAATATTCCACTCGGAGCGGATATCCCTCATAAGATTTCTTTTCCACAAACCCATAATCGGTCAGTTCCTTTAACTGCTCCAACAGCATCTTCTGTGTAATGCCGTCTATGTCCCGTTCCAGCTTCGCCAAAGATGTCGCCCCTAAACGCAGCCGCCATAGGATGATTGGCTTCCATTTCCCCTTGATCATGTCATGCACAAGCTCCAAAGGGCAGGTATATTCTGTACGCATTTTCATAAGCGGAGCCTCCTTTCGCTTTCATTATACACCCCAGCTCCCTGTGCCAATGGAGCCATTCCTACCATAAGGCTCCACTGGCTCTACATATAGGATTTCAGAATATATTATACCCTCTGCCACAGCAGCGTACTATCCTGAAAAGCAACCTCCACCTTCCCATCATCTTTCAACCACGACAGATAAGAACGTACCGTACTGCCCACCAACACATACTGCTCAAAATTCATGACAAGCCCGTAGCTTTTGAACACTTCCTGCAAAATTTTCTCAAAACAGACGGGCTTCTCACAGATGGATAAAATTCTATCCGCCACTTCATGCACCTTATCCCTGTTATACTGAACAAGTTCCTTGATATCCGCAGAGGCTTCCGCATGGGCGGGGACAAACATGGTTGCTTCCATCACTTCCACCTTATCCAGCGTTTCCAGATAGGCTCCCACGTCATAAATGAAGGATACCGCATACTTTTCCAGCGTCTCTCTGCTGCCGATGCAGTCCGCAAGGAACACCACCCCATCCGGCATACGGAATCCCACCATGTCAAAGAAATGCCCCGGCAGTAGTATTACCTCAACCTCTTTCGGGAACTCCGCATCCGAAAAATCCGTCACTTCGCTCTCCTGCGCCATCAGGAACTTATGCCGCAGATCCTTACATGGAAAACCGCCATAAAGGAAGGACGGCTCCAGCACCGGATATTTTGTAAAAGCCGCCTCTATCCCGCCGGAATAAACCTTACACCCCGTCTGCCCCTGCAGGTATTTGTTTCCGCCGATATGGTCTGCATTGGAATGGGTATTCAGGACTGCCGCCAGATGCCAACCGTTCTGATCCAGTATCTTCCTGACCTTCTTCCCTGCATCCTTATCATTCCCGCTGTCAACCAGATAGACATGATCCTTATCCGGCACGTAGACGCCTATCTTCGCCGGGCAGTTTATGTAATAACATTTCTCACTCACCTGTACCAATTCATACATTTTATGTTTCCTCCTTTAATTGTTCGGGTAAAAAATCACATTGTAAGCTGCACAGGATTTTTCTGAAACATTGTGGTATTCATGGGAAATATCCGCCCCAAACCGTAAGGACTGCTTTTCCTGCAAAAGTACTTCTTTCCCGCCAATCACCATTTTCAGCGTCCCGTGCACCAAAAAAACATATTCCTCCACCCCTGCCACATGGGGAAGGGAACCATGCCGCACACCGGCATCAAACTCAATATAGAATACTTCCACATTCCTTACCGGGTCAAAGGGGAACAGCGGGTATGCCTTCATTCCGCCGTTTTCCTCCGTAATCACAGCTTTCCCATCCAGCCCGGCAACCGTATATTCCGCTTCTTCCTGCCTGCAGAAAAAGGACAACGGTATCTTAAGCCCTGTTGAAATTTTCCACAATACGTTAATGGTAGGTGAGGACTGCCCTCGCTCAATCTGCCCTAACATCGGCTTGCTCACGCCCGTCAGTTCCGCAACATCATCCAGCGTAAGCTGCCTTGTGTTCCGGATTTCTTTCAGCCGCTCCCCTATCTTCAATGAAACCTGTTCCATGCTTCCTCCTTGGATTTGTTTTTGCGTACAAAATATATTATAGCATACACCATTTGAAAAAGAAAGCTACAGAGCTACATTTCGACAATATCGCCAAATTTCAACAGCATTTGCATACAAACACGCGAAACTTTTAAACTATCACGCAAAACCCCATACTTTCACGCAAAACTCATACTATCACGCAAAAGTCGGCAGTTTTGCGTGATAGTAAACTTCCACCCCCAATCGCCACACTCACAGCGGTATCCAAAAGCTCAAAAAAGAGGAGCCCACCAGCCACTCCGGTGAACCCCTCTACGCTCAAAATCCCTTGATTTTGCGCCATTTCTCTTTACTTTTGCCTGCGAGTACGAAAATTCCTATGGCATCAATTATTGATAGCCGCCTGTGCCGCTGTTAGATTCTGATGACTTTTACCCCAGGGGTAAATGATTTCCCCCTTTTACCCCATCTGTGCGAAATTTACCCCACCCCTATTTGCGATTCGACAAATCGACAAATTAGCCCCTTGCCTTTGTGCGGAATCCGCTATAAAATGATTTCAGTGGAAAGCTCCGCAGCGTTTGACAATTCCATATAAATCTGCTAAGATATATTTACATAAAGGTACTGCCGATAGACGGCTAGTCCGAATTTAGGTCAACAAAAATAGTCGCCTTAGTTTTGCAGACTGTGGGGCGGCTATTTTTGTGGTTTATTATTATCCTTGCTTCCGATGGCGTATCCGAGACCGAAGCAGGTCAGGCATAAG
>RAYR01000003.1 GCA_003612405.1 bacterium 0.1xD8-71 | reverse complement strand
AAAAATATTTAAATTAATAATACATTAAAGGCGATATTTTTTCAAGTTTTTTGCGCAATTAAATACAAATTTAATACAAATCAAACTCTAAACTTAATAGAAACCAGATACAACTTTCTCTGATCTATAATAATTCAAGATATTAAAATCTATCTGCAAGAATCTTCAATTCAGTTCCCCGCCCACCTGGAAATGATGGTCTATGGTACTGCGGATCCAGCGGTTAATCTGATTGACAAATACATTCCAGGCAAATACCTTATGGCTGCTTGCCTTTTGGGGTTCCCCCAGCGTGTGCAGATATTCGATGCTGACAGGATACTCCTCGCAGGTCTCAAATTCGGCGCGGATCCGTTTCTCCATTAACAGGTCCGCCTTCTCCCAACCATGATATTTTCCAACCGCCATGGCAATGTACTGAGGCCGTAAGTAGCTGCCGCCATTGGCATAGCGGCCCGGTTCCCAGAACATACCGCCGCTGAAAGGATTCCGTTCCCTGGTAAAGAAAGTTCCATCTGCATAGGCAATAATCGGCATAAGACAGTCCTCGAATATGGGCATCTGATTCAGGGTGTCGATTACAATCTGCTTTCCAAGCAGACTCTCACCGAAAAGATACAGGCTCAGAAATTCAGGTTCCATATCCAGACAGGAAATGATTCCCATATCCTCGCCATTTTGTCCAAGCCCATTTTCCAGAAATGTCTGAAGATATTTTTTACCGTTCTGGTCTTCTCGATAGTAAGCTGCATATTCTCTTCTGGTTCTCTCCACATATTGGATATCCACACCGGGAATTTCAAAAGCCAGCGCAGTTTTCATGGCCACACAATAATATCCCTGACTCACTGCAAAAAAGCTGGGGTGATCCTGCCACATAACATCCATCAGAGATTGCGGATTATTGATTTTTACCCTGCCCTTTTTGTCCAGATCATAACGGTCTGTCAAAAGATGTACCACCTTTTCCAGACGCTTCCGGTCCGGCTTGTGTCCGAACCGTTTCTGGTTCAGATAATTCCAGATCAGATATAGATAATTAATCTCGTTATCCGTTTTTTCGATGCTTCCAAAATAGGGCGTGATAATATTGTCCACCCATCCTCCGGCGTCCATCGTCCGTTCCACCATTTTCAGAATCGTTGTGTTCAGCCATTCATCCTCTACGCCGTTTACACTCCAGAATACATCCCGAAAATACATTTCAAAATAATCAATGCTGGGCACACACAGCGGTCTGTCCAGACCCGGTTCCGCCATCCAGTTCAGCATTTTAAAATCGGCGTACAATATTTTCTCCGCAGCGGTTCCCTCAAATTCCAGCGCTTCTGCCAGTCGGATCTGGGAATATTTCCTGAGATTCCGGATGGTATAATCGAATCTGTCCACAAAGAAAAAGTACCGATAGGATTTCTCCTCATCCTGTTTCAAATGATGCCATGGATGAAGATTCTGGTTCCTTTCATAAAGATGAAGCAGCTCTATCTGGTTTTCCTTCCAGTGCACTTCAAGCAGAGCTGTTTCATCAAGTTCAGCAAGTTCCAGTACCTGTCTGCCACATTCGTCCCATGTCCGGGCAGAAACCGTCTTTCCCCCTGCGGTCACTGTCAGGGCCGCAGGCGCCTGAAGCACATTACACTCCAGAAGATACACATAGCCCCTTCTTCCGAAAGCAGATGCATTTTCCTTTTCCATCTGTTCAAAAGGAATCCTGTGGACAGGATAATACTGTCCGGCATTAATTCTAATCTCCTTGTTTCTGACAGATTCCTCCAGCAGCATAGGATCATACGCTGACACGACCGGCGCATTGCCGTCAGCAGTTCTCCGAAGATGCCATCTCGACCACTCATTTGCAATTCCGGTATCCATGAGGATACCAAGTACATTTCCATTTTCAAGAAGCATACCGGCAGCCGGAAAGGACTGTCTTCCAAAGCCTCCGTAAATGACACGATCCGGATTCTGCGTTCCTCCAAAAGACCATATTTTCGTGGTGTCTTTATGCCGGATTCTCTGAGAAATGGCAATTCTTAAATCAGATACCTGATTCTGATAACAGACAATCTTTTTCGTGAGCAGATGCTCGTGTACGGAATAGCTCACTTTGAGCGCAAGCTCCACATTAATGTCCGGTAGAAATTTCTGCGAAGTGAGAATACACTGATCCTCTCCACAGTTTTCCACTTTCCATTCATCAAAAAGTACCTGACCGAAAATACTGCCATCCCCATTTTCATAAAGCACTTCCATCTGATCTGACATGGCATCTGACAAGAACTGATTTTCACAATACAACTCAATCCGTCCATTTTCCCTCTTTATCATGCCTAAGCTGCCCCCTTTTCTCACCTATATGCATTTTAAAAACCGTTACAGATATAATTCTTTTTGGGATAAAAAACTTTTCTTAAATTCTCATCCTTGATTTCCTCTTCATCCAGGCATCCCAACAGCCATCTGGAAAAAGTTCCAATATCCAGCTCAATATCTGCATGAATGTCATCCTCTACAGAAATACAGTGTCCATTTTCAAAAGTCACCTTAAAAACTCTGTTATTTTCTTCCAGGAACCTGTCCGTCAAACGGATAACAACGATTCCGTCCCCCCGGTAGCGTGCCAGGCGAAGCGCGTTCTTTGCATGAATGACTCTTCCCATTCCGTTAAAGTAAAGCCTTCGATGAAAGGCACAGCCGCTTACCTCCGGAAGAACTCTCTGAAGAGCCACATGTCTGGGCAGCGACATTTTCACACTCTGGTAATGTCCCCGATAAGTTCTGATATGATTCAAAAGCCCTTTTAATCCCTCTTCATCCGCAAAGTAAAAGGCTTCCACCTGCATCAGCCCTCCTGGATATTCCTGTGAGTATTCTTTATGATATCCTATGACTCCTTTGGGAATTCCCCGCTCGTTCTTCCACACATAGGTATAGGAATGTTCTGTCGCCGGATTATCCCGGATTACCTGGTTCCAGTCACATTCCTCTCTGACAAAGGCAAGATTACACTCCCGCGTATAAGCTTCATACACCTGCTCAACTGCTCCCTTCTGTGAACCATGCTCATTCAGGAAAGCCGTTCCTTTCACCTCTTCAAAATAAGGTACGGTTCTGATATCAAATTCCCATTCCACCGTCTCACTGCACAGTTCATAACCAAACTGGCGGTAGAATACCGTACTGAAAGGATAAAGATAAGAAAATACATGTCCTGCCTCATAGCTGTCCTCCAGATGTTTCCGGAAACACTCTGCAATTATCCCGTGACCTCTGTACTGTGGGAGACTTGATACACCACCGATACAAGTACAGACAGCCTCACCGCCATCAAAGTGCACCCTGGCCGGAAAACCGATCAGAAAGCCCATCATCTGTCCATTTTCATCAAAAGCCGCCCAACGTTCCTTGTAATAAACTTCTTCTCTGGTTGCCGGACTTTCCTTAATCTGTCTAAGCTTTTCCTCAGAAAGAAACTCCCTTTCCATTGGAAGCTCAAAGGCAATTCCAAATATTTCCTGTGTCCGGATATATTCTTCTTCCAAGATTTTTCTTACAATCATACGTCTCCTATATCCCATCTATAAAACGATCTACCACCAGTTTACGAAATTGTGGCGACAAAGTTGCAAAGTAGGCAGTAAAACCGGTAACTCTTACCACCAGATCCGGATATTGCATGGGGTCTTCATTTGCCTTCAATATTTTATCCTTGTCAAGGATATTGATATTGATCAGCGTTCCACCCTTGTCCACATGAGTTCTCAGTATCTGCTCTACCCGTTCAATTCCTCCCTGCTCCGCAGAAACCTTGGGATCAAATTCAATTTGCAATGGGCAGGTATTTCCATACCCGGTCTGGATGGAAGCAATTCCTGTAGCCATCGCTGTAGGGGCACCATCCTGTCTGAATCCGGGATTTGGATTTGCTCCGTGGGTAACAGGTGTCCCCGCAAACCTTCCATCGGCTGTGGCTCCCACCTTTTCTCCAAAGGCAATGGTACTTGACCAGGAAAACCACCCCGGTATCAGTTCAATCACACCCGGCATTTTCCTCTCTCTTACCTTGCAGGCATACAACTTACTGATTCTGACAGCCCACTCATCACCTAACGAGCTTCCCTGACAATATCTTTCAGAAGATTTGAGCATAAGTCGAATTCGTTCTCCCTGGGTTCCCTCAAAATTATGCTCAACAGCCTGAAAGAGTTCCTCCCAGGAAATCCTTTTTTCCTTCTCAATTCTTTGCTCCATAGCGGCGAAGGAATCCGCAATAGTGCCAAGACCTACGCCGTCAACTCCCACGGTCTTCAACCTTGCACACACGCTGATGTCCTGACCGGTTTCCAGAGTGTCCTTCATCATCAGATTCATGACCAGTTCCGGCATCACATACTGCTGACAGGTCAGATGGTGAAGAATCCCTTTTGCCGTCACATCCACCGCAATTTCAAGATGCTTTTCCAAAATGGAAAATAACCGCGCCGTGGATTTCTCGGAATCAGCATCCTCCATCATCTCATGAAAGGAAATATCAAAAATTCTTGCAACGTTTATTTTCACGCAATCATTTAACGGATATTCCAGCCCCGGAACAGCCATCCAGTTACAGCCTACTGCAATACGGTTTCTGGCAATTTTCCTGGTAATCCCTTCGTTTTTCTGATAATTCATCAGGCCTTTATCACCGGAAAATCTTGGCCAGCCATTGCGGTCCTCAAACAGATAGGTTACACCTCTGCGCAAAAATTCCGGATCAATATTATCATGAATACGAATTGTAAGGTTGGCAGAACAATTTAACCAGTGTGCCGCATCCAGAATCAAATAGGAAAGCCGGTTGGTTAAATCCTTATCCTCCTCATCTGCCCCTGACAGCTGATAATAGTGGGTATCAATCAACAGTAAATTTGCCAGGATAAACGTGGCCTTCTCGTCATCCAGCAAACCTTTTTGGATATCTTTCTCATAATAGGGATACAAAAGAATATCCAGATTACAACCTGCGCCGTCTCTATCATAAATACGGGAAACCGTATTAAACCAGGCAATCCACTGACAGGCCTCCAAAAAGGTCTCCGGTTTTCCATACTGAACCGATTTATTTGCCTCCAGCATTTCTTCCAGGGTTTCCTTCAGTTCAGGACGAGTTTCCTTTTCCAGACAGCGTCTGATTTCCTCGATATGCCGTCCAATAAAGTCAATAATTGCCTGTACCGTAATTTCCTCTGCCAGATAAAACTCTTCCTTTTCGGGATTGATAGCTTTATAATGACGGATTTTTTCCAGAAGTCCACCAAATCCCAACTGTAAGCCAATGGAATAGTCACAGGCAAAATGCGCGTCCGCACCAATTCCACTCACAATGTCATACTTTTCCTGCAACGGTTTCAGTTCCTCATAAGGATATACTGTGTCATAGGCTTTATCCCTGCCCGTATAATGAGGAAGCATATCTGCCCACCGCCCACACATGATTTCCAGTGGATCTACATAAAGAGGATGTCCCTCTAAAAAATGCTTGAAATTAAGCGCATAGGAAATATCCCCAAAAAAGAAATCCTTGTCGGCAAAATACATAGGCTTAAATTCATAATCCGGTGGCAACGGAACCGTCCCATAATCGTCCCCATCCATATACCCGTTCTGTTCTTTCTTTTTTATGGTATGCTCAATTTTCTTCTCCCGTAAAAACTTCACACGTTCCGGATAACTTAATTTTTCCATGAAATCTACCCACCTTTCACAGCGTTACTTCTCTGCCGTTTTCTTATACTTTTTAGAAGCAATATAGACCTCTTTTACCTGCTGCAACGCACTTTCTGCCAGAGCATAAAGCGTCTCCCTGGAAGGCGCGTCAAACTTGATTTTTTCACTGTTTACCGTTCCTTTGGAAAGTCCCAGAGCATGATAGGGGAGCAGTTCATAATACAGCAGATTCGGCAGATTCGCTGCCAGCTTTGCGATCGGAAGAATATCATCCGGTGTATCATTGACTGCTGCAATTACCGGCGTCCTGATGATGACAGGAATTTTCAAGGTCGACAGCCACTCCAGGTTTTGAAGAATCTGTCGATTAGACACCCCTGTATACTTCCTGTGTTTTTCTTCATCAAAAATCTTGCAATCACACATCAGCAGGTCGGCTTCCGTAAGCACTTCTGACAGAACATCAACGGATACATTTAAATTAGACTCTATCGCCGTATGCACTCCCGCCAGCCTTGCCAGATACAGTATTTCCTTTGTAAACCGGGGTTGGCAACAGGGTTCTCCACCGGAAACAGTAATCCCTCCGCCATTTTGATAATACGCTGCATCCAGCAGCACTTCCTCAAGAACCTCTGTCGCTGTCATCCTCCTCCCACAAGGCACCTTTGCCCCGGAAAAGCATCCCTGCTCACATAAGCCGCAATGAATACATTTGTCCGGATAAAAGAGTAATTCCTCAGAAAAGCTGATAGTTTCCGGATTATGGCACCATTGGCAGTTCATATTGCAGCCCTTTAAAAAAACAGTACTTCTGATTCCCGGCCCATCATGCATACTTGACCGCTGTATATTACTAACCATTCCGCTTATTTCTGTAGTTTCCACCATAACAGCACCTCACTCTTAAAGACAGCACCTGAAAAAGAAAACCTTTCTATATCTGTCTTACTTTATCAGACAGGAAAATGGATAGTCGATTGTAATTCTTCCTTCTTCCACATCGCTCATTCCACCATAAAGATCGGCCTTACCGTCCTCCCGGAGCGTAATGCCGGAGGTAAACGTGCAATCAACCAGACTGGGCCGTTTTGACAGGCCTTCCGGATAACATGAACGGGTTCCGATTACCTTACGATTCGTAACCTCAAAAGTCTCCGGGTTAAACTCAAAGGCAATGTTGACGTATACATCCAGACTGGTCGTGCTAGGTTTGGTAAAGTCATTGGAAGCAGATTCTTCCGAAACATTTTCACATGGCTGCGAAAAGCTCTGATGCCCAATGATACCAATGTTTCCATTTGTGAGAAGATATGCCTGATTGCAGCCTCCCCATTCACCCTTTTCAAAGATACCCTCAATGGGCTTCGCATTCAAAATAACCTCATCCGTAAGATCATCCAGACTGTCAATCACAGCGAAACCAATCATGGCGCTGCTTCCATATTTCTCTTCAATTTCCTTGTTTCTGGGTCTGGAAAATACTCCAACCTTTCCATTGTCCAGCTCTACCAGACGGATATCCTTCATAAAATCAGGACCCGTTGTAAAATACACCATATCCTCAATATCTTTACCGCGGTAAAAATAACCATAAAAGCTGTCCACTTCTCCGCTTCTTTTTCTTACATGGGTGCCTCCCAGAGTAAGTTCTCCCTGCACAATACTGACATAAGGATCCTCCAGTGGATAAATCATATGCTCCCTTACAACGGTGTACTCATCCTTGCCTGTTTTTTCAAAAAGCCGTACCCAGGAACGAGCCCACTCTTCTCTTTTTTCAACACGCCCATAGATGTATTCCTTGCCTTCCCAGCTAAAAGGAATGGAACAGTTATATACATCAAACCCCTCCACACCATGAAAGGTAAGCTTTACGCTTTCATAAATCTTTTCCTGCCTTTTTTTCTCGAATTCTGCTTTTTTCTCCTGAATTGACATCTATATTCCTCCTATTTTGTCTCTGTTGTGTAAAAATAGATTTCTTCGTTTCCTTCCTCTGCGTCCCAGCCCTGTGCGCACATCCATTTACCCCGGTACTTCCAAAGACCACCCCAGCATAGGGTTGCCCCGAAATTCAGTTCCAGCTGTTCAAATGGGTGCTGTCTCGAATACAATGCCTGAAGCCCTGCCCTTTTTCCTTCTTTTGTGTGATAATACACATCCAGAAGCAAAGTATTCTGGTCTTTCTCATCATCCACGACAGCACAGGCAACCTCACAGATACTTCCCAGTTCATCAATCTTTAAATATTCCTGCTGTACAAAAGTCCAGTGAATCATATCCTCAGAATGTCCTATTACCTGCTTCCCGCCACAGCCTTCACTGAGATACATTAAGTACTCACCATTGATCTTCACTGCCTCTCCCCGGGGATTTCTGGGAATTACAGCACCCTTTGCCCAGTATCGGGAAACTTCTGTAGGAACAATCTGTCCCACCCGCTCCCAATGAAGCAAGTCCTTGGATACCATGGCTTTTACGGTACAGACAAGAGACGGAACCTCTGTGCCCTCTGCCGTAAGCTCTGCGCGAACCTCTTCTGTAATCGGCGATACACCATTATAAAATAAAATATAGCTGTCATCCTTTATTTGATAGACCTTAGGATCCTCTGTACCATACACTTCGTCTTCCACTACAGGAAAAACAACCGGATTGTTCTGATAGTCCTCCCACCCTTTCTCCTCCGTGTATACAGCAAGGCCAATACGTGAACACAAAGTTTCCATCCTGGGAGCCGCCCGGTAGAACAAATATAGCTTTCCATCTTTCTCAATAGCAGATGGATTAAACAGAAACCCTGATTTCCAACCGGTTTCTGTAGGATCATTCCACTGTACATTTTTCCGGAATGTAAGAGACTCATCCTTTTTCATTGGTCCAATGCACCAGGACGGTGATTTCCCGTACTGTCCAAAGAAATATTCCATAGAATAATCTGCGTCATTTTTTTTGCTGCTTTCTTCTAGAGTTTTCTCATAGATTTCCCGCATTTTCTCTTGCAATATTTTTTTATCCATCTTTTTATCTCCCTGTATATAACAGCTCTTCTCCATCTGCTCCACAGATGAAATTCGTGGTTGTCAGCGGCATTTCCTTTGAAATTGCCATGAATTTATATTCCTTCGCTTTCAGCGTAACCGTAATTTTCTCTTCATACATTCCTAATTTTCGTACAGAAGGCAATTCCCATACCAGAAATGCATTTTCAAATAAATCCGGTCTTTTTTTCTTCCAGATATCTGCCGCTGTAAATTGTACCGTGATTTCCTCCTCCAAAGGATTCTGAATCAAATAAACCGGACAGTTCTTCCGGCTGAGCCAGTCGGTTACAGACAAGTCCAATGCATAGATCCATTCTCTGTCCGTATTTCGTACCAGTGCATCCAGCCACATCAGGTATCCGGCGCCATAAACAGACCTGTGCCCGTCAAAGTCGCCGCAGGCCACCGGATTCTCTTCTCCTTCCAGCCGCTGCAATCTCTCATAGGGAACGGCAGAAGATAACTCCGGCCTGGTTTCCTTCAGCTTTGTTTTACCTTGTCCATAATATAACTGGAACGAAGACATCACATGGCGCACCCAGTTGGAAACAGCTTCTGCCAGCGCAGGACAATAACGTACCGAAGGAAGTAAAAGCTGCATCGGCATCAGGCTCTCCATGCTGTAGGCAGAATCCATGGCATCCTTTCTGCTCTCACCGCGCCATCCCATCATCAGGCCGTTTACACATTCATCTCCCCAGTTCCCTTTCTGGAGGGGACCGTTTTCATTGTCAAATATCCAGAAAGCTGTTTTTTCCACATCATTTTCATAACCATGCGCCTGAAGCCAGGCTGCCGCCAATACGCCCGCGCTTCCATTGGGAATCTCATACCAGGGATTTTTCTCATAAGCCTGATATCTTCTGATCGCGTTTACACTTTCCTCCAGACAATCTGGCTGTTCAAGAATCTGACTGGCAAAAAGCATCTGATATGCATAGCCCGCCATAGAATCCGGCTGACAAAAGATATCTCTGTTTGTAAAGGATTGATAGGTGGTAAAGTCAAATCCCTGGGCATAAAAATCGTAGTTGATGCTTTTCGCTAACTTTTTCATGGACGACGCCGCTTCCATCAGGTAATTCTTAGCAGTTTCCTCTCCATCATATAAGGTTCTGTAAACAGCCCCGGCAAGAAGATTTACATAGAACAGATACCAGTATTCGACTTTGTCCACATCTGGAGAATTTAAAAATATCCTGTGTGTCTGACTATAAAAATCGAAATATGTAGGTGCAATCCATTTTGTATCACGATTCATCAGCCATTCCCCAATCGCCAAAATTCCCCATGTCACCATCTCATTAGAGTTGCTCAAGGTGTAGGCTCCAAAAATCGGATGTCCGTTTTGAGGATTGGTTCTGTATATTTTATTTGCCGGATCATGCACGGCTTCTATAAAACGCTTATTCAATTCCTGATAGTCCGGAAGCGAAAGTTCCGGAAGTTTTTTCATATCCTCCAAATCAGGAAATTGATAATTGTCATTCACAGTTTCCAATCCCTCCTTGCAAGCTTTTTCTTTCGTCTGATGCATTTCATACCTCCTATCACTGCTGCATTTTGCAGGGTTCTATGCTATCATTATCCTTCCTTCCAACTGACCCGTATACCCGTGATAGATGCCAAAAAAATATAATTTTTGCAAAGAAGGCTTTCAAATTTTGATAAAAAGCTTTCATTTTTGATCTCATATTTCTTTTCATCCTTTATTCCTGAATGTTGTCGGTGTCATTCCATATTCATTTTTAAACAATGTGGTAAAATATGTGGCATTGGTAAAGCCCAGTTCCCCTGCTATTTCATTTACTGTTTTGTTGGTTTCCAAGAGCAGTGTCTTTGACTTTTCCAAACGATAATTTACCAGATAGGAGGCATAGGAGTTCCCCTGAATCGTTTTAAATATTTTTCCCACATAGGCCGTGGAAAGGTGAAACATCTGTGAAATACTCTTTAAGGATAAATCCGCATCTGAGTAATTCAGTTCCGTATACTCGATGATAGACTCCACCAGCTTCTGGTTTTTTTCCTGATAATTCACATTGGAAACCTGATTGGAATCTATCAGTTCCTTCTTACCGATTAAATTACTTACCTTCATATATTGCCTGGCTTTTTCATAGGAAAGGAACACCTCACCCTGCGAGTTCACTATACTTCCCAGGCTGCCGGCGAGAAGAAGTCCCATATTATCTTCCGCAAAATCACGCAGTTTATTGTAGCAGAGAAGATAATCCTCAGAAATTGTCTCAGAATTGATAAAGAGCAGAACCGCTACTATACTTTCCTCTAAATCTACTGCTTTGCAGCGATAGTTTTCTCCAAATATTTCATCTGCAAGATTACATATCATAAAACGATAAATTCCATATTCTTCCTTACGCCTGTCTTCCTGGATTTCCTCCTTTGTCTGTATCCCGATGAGCAAAACAGCATAACAGGGAGAAGCATATTTTTCCTGCAAGGAAAGTATCTTTTCCTTAGACAGGATAAATGGTATTCCCTGTCCTGAAATTAAATTTTTTAAAAACCAAAAGTTGATATAATTTTCATTCATATATTTTTCATGACTGATATGGCTCATTGTTTTTTCAATATAAGCCAGTTCATTATCTGTTGGCAATTCATCCAATCCCGCAATGCGTCTACAGTGATTTGCAATTTTCAAAAGTTTTCTGTTCGTTTTCTTACTATACAAAAAGGCGGTTAAGACACAGGCTCCCAGAATTACACCCGCTATTCCAACAAAAATAATACTCATCTTTTTATATTGTTCGTTAAAATAAGAATAGCTTAAAATATCGCAAAACCACCAGTCCAGGCTTTCAGACTTAGTCACCAGTACCATCTGCTGATTTCTTCTATCATCATATACACCGTTATTCTCTTTCATTTCCATATCAGAAACAATTTGAAACAAATACTCGGCAATCATCATTTCATCATTGAACTTTTCTCTTGTAACCTTGGTAACCGGTTTTCCGCTTGTGTCTATTAAATATACGACCCTGGCAGTTTTTGTCTGTTCGTTCAAACTGTATTGAAAGATATCTGAATTGATATCAACCAGAATCCCGGAATTTTGAGACGGATAGTATTGCAGAAAAGTGATAACGCTCTTTGTTTTACCCACCACACTAATATCTCTTGGCAAAATATATTGATTTGTTTCTACCATTGCTCTTGCTGTCTCCAGTGTTTCAGAAGTAAATTCATTTGCTCCGATGGATTGCACACATATATCCTGATTCAAGTTTAAAACGGCAATATTATCAATATAGGAATAATATCCCTGTAAGTTTTGAAGTTCTAAAAATAACCAGTATTCATCGGTTTTATCTACCTCTGTATTTTGCATTACCTTCAAAGCTTTACCCTTACTTAATATGCTTGACATCATGTTTCCTATATCTTCACACACTCGATCAGATGAACTGACTAACTGTTGTAAAATCTGGTAGGATGTTTCTTTTGCCTGTTTTTTTACCTCTGCTGAGACCATTCCAAAAACACAGATCAAAATAGTCATCATAATCAACACACTACTAATGGCATATAAATAAAATGTTCTCCGGTATATGGAATGTGACAACATCTTTTTAATCTTCTTCATTATGTGTTTCTCCTTGTCATTTGTTATTATACCCTTTCGTTCCATAGAAATTATCCAACTACTGCTCTATCAAACTTTGAGGTATCAGCCTGTTTGTTCTTCCCCCTCAAACCAGTAACCGCACATTCCATTCACCGTCAAAAAAGGCTGCTGTCAAACTAACACCTGGTTCGACAGCAGCTTCCTAAGAATTATAATTTAATTATTTTTGCTTTCCTCAAGCTGTCTCTTGTATTCTTCAATTAGCTTTGAAACACCTGCTTTGTCCAACTGTTCCAATGCCGCATCGATATTGGACTCGTAATCCTTCACACCACAGGCCATCGGATTGATATACTCGGAAATAACAGTCATCACATCTGCATATTCTGTCTGAACAGGTGTAGCATCAAAGGTAAACTGCGCTGCATAACCTTCTACTGCATTTTCATTTACCGTATATAAACGTTCATTATATTCAGTAGGACCCGCTGTTGTAGGACGCAGGTAATTTACATTTCCCATCATCCAATCGCTGAAATAATATCCCGGGAAATTGGTCTCATTAATAATATCAATTCTGTTATGAGGCTCTTCCTTCTCATAATCAATGCCTTCTCTGCCGTACATGAACAAGTCATAATTTTCCTGACTTGCATATACCCAGTTTACAAATTTAACAGCTGCTTCCGGATGTTCACTGGAGAGAGGAACTGCGTTCATATTTCTTGTACCATAAGGTCTTATATCCGGTTTGTCCGGAGCAAGTTCTACTCTGATCCAATCATCTACATCAATATCAGGATAGTTCTGTTTTAATGTATCGATATTCGAGGAGGCTCCAAGGAAGTAGTTACCGGCCTGATTACGTGCATCTGTCTGCTCGCTTGTAACAGTCATTACATCCGGGTTGATGAGCCCTTTTTCATACCACTCTCTTGCATGTTCACAATCCTGTTTAAATACTTCTGTTGCAAAATAATTTTCTACATTACCCTCTTGATCTACATAAAAAACTCTGTCATAAATTACAAATGGCCATTCATCATAAGTTTTTGCTGCATAGGCAAATCTTGATGTATTATTTCCAGTCATCAAGAGATGTGGCTTCTGAGCGCCTTCCCAATTTTTCATAACAGTTTCATATGCTGTAGTAAGTTCTTCCCAGGTAGTAGGAACTTCTGTAATTCCGTATTTCTCCATAATATCTTTTCTGATAAAGATTTCAGGATCAATAGCACTTTCAACCCAGTATGCAGGAATTGCATACTGCACACCTTTTACCTGCCCTGATTTCATCATAATTTCAGGATTTACCTTTAAAATGTTTTCACCGTACAATTGCATCTCTTCTGAAATATCAGCCAGTGCACCACGCGAAGCATAGTTTGCCAGAGAAACACGGTCATTCATAACCTGGAACAAATCAAATTTTTCGCCTGTGGAGAGCATCAAATTGATTTTCTGATCCCACGCATCCCATGGAATATACTGGAGTTTTATGGTCACTCCCACACCATCCTCCGCCATCTTGGCATTAATAGCTGCAAGTCCGGCCTCAAGGTCAGACGGCTCATCCCCGGGAACCACATACAGACATTCAACTGTTTCTTCCGTGGCTGCTCCGGTGTTCTCTACAGAACTGTCAGCTGCCGGAGTCTCACCAGCCGCTGTTGTTGCATTTTCTCCTTTTCCACAGCCAGCAAATAATGTTGCCATCATCGCAAATGTCATTATAATTGCTGCCATCCTCTTTGTTGTCTTTTTCATTATTTTTCCTCCTGTTAAAATATTTAGTGTTAGCCCTTTACGGACCCTACAACCATACCTTTTACATAATATTTCTGAAGAAATGGATAAAGCAGTACAATTGGTCCTACTGTAATTACACTTGTTGCCATCTTTAAAGATTCTGAAGGCGGTGTCTGAATTGCTGCTCCGCTTGCAAGCTGCAAATCCCGAATCATACTAATCTGTGATTTCAACTGTAAAAGCAGGTACTGCACAGGATAAAGGTTTTTATCCTCTACCAGCATAATTGCATTCCACCAGTCATTCCAATATCCCAATGCGTAAAATAAACCAACCGTTGCCAAAACGGGAAGTGCTAACGGAAAATAAATCTTCAGGGCAATAATCATATCATTGGCACCATCTATAGTAGCTGACTCTCGAAGCGAATCCGGAAGCCCGCTCATAAAGTTTCGTACCAAAAACATATTAAACACATTGAACAGCAGATTCGGTACAATCAGCGCAAAAATATTGTTACGAAGGTGTAATGCTGTACAAATCAAATACCACGGTACAATACCGGAACCAAACACCATGGGGATAAAGAAATAAAGCCCCAACGCCCCTCTGTAATAAACATTTTTATTTGCCAATGTATATCCCGTCAGACCTGTAATCACAATTGCCAATACTGTACCTATAACAGTAACAACAACAGAAACCATATAACCTCGTACTACACTGGAGCCTCCTTTAAAGATTAAGCTATATGCGTATAAAGACCACTTTTCCGGAAAAAAACTGTATCCATTCTGCATAATGGTCATTTCATCAGTAAAAGAAACAATGACTGTCAATAGCATTGGCAAAAAACATACAAGCGTAAAAAGTAAGATAAACAAACCAATAAAGAAATTCGCCCAGGAATATTTTTTCATGTTGTCACCTCCTAATATAAAGCTCCATCCGGATAAAACTTGCGTGCAAGCCAGTTAGAACCATATACCATAACAAAACCAATGACAGACTGAAATAAACCAATCGCTGTTGATTGGGAAACATCTCCAACCTGACGCAGGGCTCTGAACACATAAGTATCAATAATATCTGTTGTGGAATATAACAAACCATTATCACCAACCAGCGCATAAATCATTCCAAAATCGCCATACATAATTTTCCCTAAAGAAAGAAGTGTCATAACCACAATGGTTGGTGTAATAAGGGGTAATGTTATTTTTGTCATAATCTGAAAGCGGTTTGCACCATCAATTGCCGCAGCCTCATTTAAGGAGGAATCCATACCTGTTATCGCAGCAAGATAGATAATCGCATTCATTCCTGCCCCTTTCCATATTCTCATAATAACGAGGATTGCCGGCCAGATCTTAGGCTCCGCATACCAGTTAACCGGATTTTTTCCCAGTGCTGTCAGCATCTGATTTGCAATACCATATTCAGTAGAAAACAGACTTAATAAAATATAACTTACCATAATCCAGGAAATGTAATTCGGAAACAACATAATAGACTGTGTAGATTTAATAAACCATTTGCATCTTAATTCGTTTAAGAGTAGCGCCAATAATACAGACATTACAGTTCCGGTAATAATAAATAAAATATTTAGGAAAAGTGTATTATAGGTAACTCTGAATACATTCTGTGAGGAAAAGAAAAATTTGAAATTATCTAATCCAACCCAATTTCCATGAAAAATGATATCCTTGATTGTATTGTTCCGATAATCATACCTCTGAAATGCCAACAGTAAGTATGGATACGCCATATAACTGAAGATAAACATATATATAATTGCCGGAAGTGCAATCATATAAGAGAAATTGTTTCTTTTTATGTCAGACAGAAAACTTACTCTTTTTTGTGGTTTTGTAACCTTCTTTATGGCTTGTGACACTTTTTTCACCTCCTGCACTTGATAAGTCTATTATCCGTAAGTACAGTCATCTTGTGAACCAAACAGAATTGGAAGAAATCTTTAAAATTTAAGAATCTGGTTACAAAATGTTCTTTGAAAAATGTGAAAATTTTTAAAATTTTTGTAATGGGGTTCTGAAATCTTTCTTTTCCAGCATCGTTCTGATATAAAGAATGATTCCCACCGTTGCACAAAAACCCATGAAATTTGTTATTTGTTGTGCACATATCGGTACATTTCCTATGAAAATATCCTTTTTCTGAATCCAGTCCAATAATTTTCCAGTAACAAAGGATACCAGAAAACCATAGAGACCTGAGATTGCAGAGAACAAAGAAAACAACAACACTCTTTTTTCTTTATCAAAAAACTCTAACTGAATCCCTAAAAAGCCAATTCCTGTATATGCCCATGCACAACAGGAGAAAATAGTGGCAAGTGTATATGTGATATATCCATTGGATGCTTTCGCAAAAACCATGACCAAATAGTGAATTGCAACCAGTATCATTCCTCTTTCCACAGTTTTCGCCATGCCCGCCTTGTCAGCTTCTTTTCCCACAGTTGGCGTGATAAAGATACGCAGCAGGCTGCATCCAAAGCCAATGACAGTAATATATGTATAGGAGAGCTTCAGTTCATTTAACTGATAACTAAAATTAAAGGGCATGGCAACAAAATATGCTGTCATCCACATACAATTCAATATAAGAATCTTTAAAAAGGAAACATCGTGAAATGCTTGTTTGAGCTCCTCAAAAACGCTGCATTTTTCTATTTGTTCCTGTACCAGCCTTTTTGCCAGTCTGCCATGAATTTCTTTTCCCTGTTCATTTAAAGGTCCTGTTTTGGGCTCCTTCATCATAATAATAGAAACCACATTCACAATAGCCAGGAATAAAATGACAGTTCCGGTAATAACAAAGCCCTGCAATAATCTGGTATTTTTGTAATAATCCAGCATAATCCCCATAATCAGGGATACCAGAACGGAGAAAAACACAGCAATGCCTTCTTTTCTTGCAAAAAACCTGCCTCTGACATTCGATGGAACCAAATCTGCCAGCCAATCATTCGTAGGAGGTGTACCTAGCCGTATACAAATATTGGCGGTAAAATAACATAACATTAAAACAACTGCCTTTATGGAATTGGGCCATGAAAAAAAAGGAATAAAGTAGATAAAGGCAAACCATACCTTTTGCAGAGTTGCCATACATATGAACAACTTAAACTTCAATAGATGTTGTATATAATTCATGGTGATCAATTGGAAAAATGATGATAATTCTCCCATTGACAGAATAATTCCAATATTTCCCTCGGTTATCCCCACAGAAGACATCAAAGTTACCAGAAACACTCCACCCGCAAAACCGGATAACATCTGGGAAGCCGTATCACTCACAATGTACAGTTTTCTGCTCTTTTGATAATCTTTTTCATTTTCCGGCAATGCCATAAAGAAAATCCGCCGTAACTTTCCTATCAAAAACTGAATCCGAAGTTTTATGGTTCCCATAATGACTCCTCCTCATCCATATCATCCATATATCTCTGGAACACACGATTCAACAAAGTTGAGTTGAGATAGGCAATTCCAGCAAACCCTATTCCGGTATAAATTCCAACAATATAAATCAGATTTTTCTCAGAAAAATACAGAAATGCAAAGGGAAGGCAGTTCATTCCTACTGTTACTACTGTGGTAAATAAATGCACACCCGACATTACAAACGCATTTTTCATCGTAGCTTTGACCGTATTGTTAAATTTTGCCAGAACCGGAAATACATAGGTAAAAATCATAATCCAGATAAGCATAAAAATTCGTATAAGGACAGCCAGAACAATAATCCCCGGTCCTGCCAGTGCATTGCAAAGATTGGCATCTACAAGCAGGATAATCGCCAGAAACAGCAAAAGCACCCATATAATCGTAGATTGTCTGAAATTTTTTTTAAAAGCATATAAAAAATCTTTTACAATATAATTTTCCCGATCTTTTGCCATTTTCAACGTAACTGTATACAATGCCGTACTTGATGCTCCGATGGTAACTACCGGCAAGGAACAAATAAGAAAAAGAAGATTTAAAATTACCAGGTTTCCTATCTTCGCAAGTATCCGATAAAGAACACTGTTAATATTGAATAAATTTCCCATTTATTTTCCTCCATCCAATTGTTTCTTTTGTTTGTTATCATACCTTCAAACCATCTCTTCGTATACTTAGGAAAAATAGAAAACCTTCAAAAAAATAGCAATTCTGACAAAGAACCTCTGCCATGCAAGAGCACAGCAGAGGTTCTTTTAAAAAACAGGAACATTTATTATAATGAAAAATCAGTGGTAATGCGTATGCCTCATTCCCGGCATCCGCCGCATCGACTGCAATCTCCACCACACTGGAGCGATTTGCCTGCCTTTTTGGCTTTGATCATGCTCCTGACCGCAAGTACCACCGCACCAGCCACGAGAGCTAATACGATAATTGTCCCCATCGATAATGCCTCCTTTATATTTTCATATAATATTTTATACAGATATCAGACTTTCAACATACCCGGCTGTGCAAATGGACCTGCAACCGGGAATTCCCCATGTGCTTTTCCATAATAATCTTCACTGAACACAATAGGAGAGCCATCCGGATTCTCAAACTTCTGCTCCGGTTCAAATGCCATGCCAAGTACATCCGTGGTGATAACTTTATTCTGCGTTTCCGGCATATAATCATACAGATTGGTCTTTAAGAAAAAGCCTTCCTCCGTTTGTTCCACACTGACAGATACTTTGTTTGTTTCATCCACAAATGCCTTTTCTTTCGACATAGGCCTGGCGCCATTAAAATACACATTCCCTTCCGCCCACACAGGAAGCGGATTATAATATCTGTCGCTGGGCGCCGATCCCATCCCGCAATAACCTTCAAACTGCTCCTGGTATTCTTCCAGCGTCGGATATTCCTCGTAAGGAATCGTGCCTGCAATCAGGTTTCCATCCGTCCATTCATCATCCTTCATGGCATCCATCATCTGCTTCAAAGCCGGACGCATTTCCTTCTGCATGAAAATATTATTGTAAAACCTCATATCCCCATGGAGAATTGTCATAAACCCTGCAAGCTCCGTGCTATGCGGCACATGGTAAGGTGTATAACGCGGTGCTGATCTGGTAAGCGTACCATTTAAGACGCCGCGGCCTACTGCCGTCAAAGAACCGGCAATCAGATTATGTACCACCGCAACACCCTGCGTGGGAAGTTTCAACGCACAGTCCGACAGAAGCACATTATGGTCAATCAGTGTAGGGCCATGAGATACCTCGATGAAAATATCTTCTCCGACTTCATTCCCCTCCACATGATTATATTCTTCCGGCAGACAGTTATCAAAGAACAGGTTCCCTGTCACCCTGGTTCCCTGTGCCTGCCAGTCAAGCCATAAACCACGAGTACAATGATAAATCTGATTACGGCGTATAATGACATCAATCGCCGCATGCATTTTAATGCCTCCGATTTCGGCGCCGCATAAATTCTGCTTATTATTGATATGATGAATCTCATTATCCTCTATGACAGAAAATACACCGCCCATATGCCCCACAATTCCCGTCTGTCCACAATCGTGAATATTGCATCTTCTAACAATATGAGAGCCTATGTTCTCTTTGCTCCATCCTTCCCGCTGCGCCTGGCAGATGCAGTCCCGCTCTGTCTGTGTTCCATCCTTGTATTTCCATTTAGACCACTTATTATCGTTTTCCGGCTGCAAATATTTCCCCAGAGAAATGCCGGAGCATTTCGCCTCGTAGATTTCACAGTCCTCAATGATCCAGCCCTTCGACCAATGAGGGCCTATCATTCCTTCCTGATAAGCCGTTGGCGGAGCCCACTGGGTTGCCGCCTGTCTCACCGTAAAGCCCGACAGGGTAATGTATCCCACACCTTCTTTTTCCGGATAAAAACAGTTTCTCCTAACACTGATCTCCACATTTTCTTCATTGGGATTCCTGCCCTGGAAATTGGCATAGAAAATCGTCTCATCTGCCTTTTGATCCTGAACTGTATACCATACATAAACAGAAAACTCCGGATCCCAGGATGCCCTGCTCTTCTCCGGGTGCAGGACTTTGTCATATTCTGTGACCTCATACATGGACTTGCCATTTAAATATACATCCCCTGTATGCGCAATCATCGAAGCCACGAACCAGTCCCCATATATCAATGTGGTATAAGGATTATAATCACCAAACACCTTGTTGGAAATTTTCGCTTTCCACACAGTCCCTTCACAGGCTTCCCATTCTTTTACGGGTTCCGCTCCCGTAATCACGGCCGCACGCTCCACTTCCGAACGATAAACAATCCTGGCGTCTTCCCTGCCTCCATTTACAGGACTTACCGCTTCCCTGTAAATTCCCGGTGCGACAATTACCTCATCACCAGGCATAGCCTTATCCGCCGCTTCCTGAATCCGCCGAAAAGGGTTCTCTTTGCTGCCATCACCGTCTTGTGCCGCACTAATATTGACGTAATATTTCATCTGTTATCCTCCTTAATTCCTACTCCTGTTCCAGAATCCCTGCCATCTTCTCTATCATTTCATCTTCTTTCAACCGGAACTTAATCTCCACCCTTCTGGAGGCCGGCATATCCACCTCATCCGTCGAGTTACCGAAAGCATCCTTCTGATAGATGGGATTGCTCCATGATTTTCCGTTAACGGTAAGAATCTTTTGCAGCTGTTCAATCTCTGTCTCGCTAAGCCCGTTTCTCTTGTCCAGGCAGAAGTCTGCCACGGCCTTGGCACGCTCGTAAGACAATTCCATGTTGCTCTGGTAACCGCCGTCCGTATCCGTGTGTCCCTCAATAATGATTTCCGCAATATAATCGCGGAACTGATCCTGAAGCAGTACATCCAGATATGTGGGAATAACGTTTTGCAATGTGTCCCTGCTGTCCGCTGTCAGTAAAGAACTGTTATAACGGAAAAGCACATCTGAAGAAAACGTAATGGATCCTGTCTGGGCATCCACCTTCATCGTGGAATTACTGAACGCAGACTGCAACGCCCCGATAATATCTGTACGAATCCCCACAATGTCCTGTAATTCCTGTTTTGTCGTCGTCAGTTCCTGTCTGGCGTTTTCTATCTCCAGATAGGCATTGTTCAGTTCTTCCTGTGTCAGTGCTGCCTGATCGTAAGCCTGCTGCAACTGTGCCAGAGAAGAAGCCAGATCCTCATTGGACTTCTCCAGATCCGCTATTGTCGCATCCAGTTCACTCTGTGCCGTGCTGAGCTCCCGCCTTGTCTTATCCAGATCATCCGTTTTCTGTCTGTATATGGCAAGGGTAATCGCTATCATCAGAATAAAAATCAACAGAAGCGCCGCCATCATGTCTGAATAGGATTGCCAATAGCTGTGCTCTGCAAAAGCTTCCCTGTTCCTTCGTCTATTTTTCATACAAATTCCTCATCTGCTCAAAGGTATATATCTGGCTGCTGATCTCATCACTCATATCACTGCATGTGTCTGCTAGCATTTTCTTCTGCTCCTCAATCTGTCCCGCAAATACCTCCTGCCTTTCCATGACTTTTGCAAGAGCCTCCTGCACGTTACGGTTTACCTCCACCAAGGCTGTAACCGCTTCCACCATTTCCGCCGCATTGACGGCACTGGCTGCCTGCGATTCTCCTGCTGCCTTCAGAGTATTCCCCAGTTTCTTAAAGTCCGTATCCAGAGCAGACTGCATCTGCGTAGTAAACTTATCTACAATACGCTCCACACCTGCCGTCTGTTCCATTGCATTGCCCTTCATCATTTCCATCATCTGCTTTAAAGAATTTGCTATTCCCGCCTGATATACCAGCATTGTCGCCGCATTATCGTCCTCTTTCAAAGAAGCCGGCTGCGCCGTCTGACGAAATACATTCAGAAATTCGTTCAATGTCTCATATGCATCCGCCATAATGCTTCGATAGGCAATATTAAACACCAGGGAGAAAAAGATGCCATATACCGAAGTGTGGAAAGCTACCTTCATGCCGGAAAGCAGGGAACCCACATTATCAGAAATCGAAAAAATATCATCCCCGGTAAAAGCCCCCAACCCCATGGACAGACCAAGAAACGTTCCTAAAATCCCCAGACCCGTAAGCATCCCGGAAACGCCGGAATTAAAGAAACTCATGCCTGTTCTGTCCAGAAGATCCTCATTGATATACTCTCCCAGATCACAGGATGATGCAGCTCCCCGCTTGGTTCTTGTGGCTTTTACCCGCAGACGGTATTTATCAAACGCATCCTGCAAGACCTCTTCCTCAAAAACTTTCGTATTGTCTTTATACTTTGCCCAGAGATTCTTTCCGTCGGCCTCCTTATATTCCTTCTGTAACCGGAACATAACATCTTCCAGTTCATAAGTAACCCTGTTAAGCCGGCCAAAGCTGACGGAAGATATGATAAAGACAATTCCGATAATAATCAGAAAACCGATATTGATTGAAAGGTTTACAAGGGAAATCTCCTCCCCGGTAAATACCCCATTCAAATATAGTACAAAAGCCACAACAATGACATATAAAAAATACAGTGCATAATACAATCTACTCTTCATCCGTATACCTATCCTTTTCTCTGTTGATACAGTTATTATGACAATTATCTTAAGAATAATTCTTACAGTTTATGTCTTAAAACTATCATATTTTTATCCGAAGCTCAATAGTCTTAACCGAAGTTTGACAGTATTAAGGATATCTTAAAAGTTTCTCAATAGTCTGTTATCATAAAACAGTTTTATTTAAAATCTTTTTATGTTATAGTTATACTAGGAGTTGTTATGGAAACACTGGACATTGACAACATAATATGCTTACCTGGACAGCCGATAGGGTGTGAATACATACGAAGAATTGCAAATTATACTTACTTTTGCATTACTGGTCGTAGCCATTCTGAATATGAAAAATAAAAAATAGCACCCCCGCTCTGACAAAGTAAAGGTGCTATTTTTTACTAATATTTTCGCCGGAAACGGATAGGTGTGATCTATCGTATCGGCTCCCTTGTTAAACATATTATACATAATCTATCTCACAATTTCAATGGCGGATTCTGTGCTTTGACAATATATTATCCATAGATAGCGTCAGTTTCATGGTTCATTTAATTATACCACTTCATCAAACGATATTCCGTCACATCATCCACAAACCCGACAGATTGATACAGCCGGTATCCATCCTCTGTAGATTTCAGTTCCACAACACTCAATTTTTTCTCGGCCGCATCTTCCAACAATCTTTCCATGATCTGTTTGGCATACCCTTTATGACGGCAGGCAGGTCTGGCGTATACATTTAAAACTGTCCCTGTCCTGCCGGTAATAAACGCCGGACTCATCGGCTTTTCAACCACCAGCAAAAAAGCACAGGCTGCAATTTCTTCCTGCTCTCTTATCAGATAACAAAAAAGGTTCTGATTCAGGTTTCTCTCAAAGTACCCCGGCAAATCCCGACTGATAATCTCGAACTCATCCTCGCTCAGCTTGCCGTGATCCTCTTCCAAATAGGCCAGTCTTAATTCTGTCAATAAAGGTATATCTGCTGTCTGAGCATATTCTACTGTCATTGGAATCCTCCTTCTATCATCAGTATAATACTGATACAATACTCTTTATCTTATTCCAATAATGTAATTTTATATACTTCTCCTAATTGTGCCGGGTAAGTCTCCAAAATCTCCCCATTATATTCAATCTCTACTTTGTCGCCAACATACAGTTCCATCCCATCCTCGCCCGGTATATTAAATTGGTCTGAAGAATTCAGTTCCGGTGAGCCGGTAACCGGCTCTACCAGAATGGAATTGGCGGATACTTCCAATACAACCGCTTCAAAAACCTCTGCCGCCTGTGTGGAATCTTCCTGCTTTTTACAGGCCGACAATGAACATAATAGCAATGCGCTTATAACGAATAATTTAAATTTTTTCATATTCTTTTATCCCCCAATATGTTTAATATATTTAGATTATACCATATATATCTTAAATTAGGTATCCAATATAAGCCTCCAAAATACTGCCATCCACGACATTGACCGTACAATGATAACTCGTCCAGTCATCCGAATCATCACCATAATCAAACTGCATATAATAGCCGATTTCTCCCCTGTCTTTCTCCCTAATCCCACTCCAATCCGCTACACATAAATCTATTTTCCATCCATAACGTTCCTCCCATAGGCGTAATTTCATTCCCTTCCCTTTTGCACCTAGATCCGTCTTCAGTGCCTTTTTCCCAATATCTGCAAAAGGTATCCTAAATGGCATCCTGCACATCCTGTTCATTGCACAGTATGACAATGCAGATTTTATAGAGCATATCGCTGTATTTTATGACCACTTCTCTTATGTCGTTCTCGATATCCATGTATTTCACCTCCTCTGCCTGTAACACGTATGAAGGCTAATAAAAGTAACATACTGCATTTATATTTTCTCAGATGATCATTACCTGAGACTGGCATTATCCGGTATCCCACAGGGATTTTCGGGCTGTATGCTGGAGGTGCCTGTAGGTACAGGTATTCTGACCATGCCGGTATACGAAACATTGCCGGATGCGGATATCACCTGTCTGGATTACTCTCCGGACATGATGGAACGGGCAAAACGGCAGGCAGTAAAACGTGGTATCCAAAATGTCCGTTTTATGCAGGAAGATGTGGGGCATCTGCCATTTGATGACAATAGCTTTAACCTGGTATTATCGCTGAACGGCTTCCATGCCTTTCCAGACAAAGAAGCGGCTTACCGTGAAATTTACCGCGTCCTTAAACCCGGCGGGATTTTTTGCGGCTGTTTTTATGTGAAAGGTGAAAACAAAAGAACCGATTGGTTCATAGAAAAAATTTATACACCGAAGGGATATTTTACACCGCCCTACGAAACGGCTGAAAGTCTTGAGGAACGGCTGAAAACTATGTATAAGAAAGCGAAAATAAAGGCTGTTGAGGGTATGGCAGCGTTTAGATGCAGGAAAAGCAAAACACAAATTTCAAAAAACAGTAAAAAGGCAACTCCGCCCATAGGAAACGGAACTGCCTTTTTATCTTTCTTATCGTAATTCTTTTACAATCTCTTCAAAAGCTCTTCTCTCTGTGCCTCATATCCCGGCTTGCCAAGCAGAGCAAACATGTTCTTCTTATAACTCTCCACGCCCGGCTGATTGAAAGGATTTACTCCCAACAGATAACCGCTGACACCGCATGCAAACTCAAAGAAATAGAACAGCTCGCCCAGATAGAACTCATTGACTTCCGGAATCGTGACCATGAAATTAGGCACCTGACCGTCGGTATGCGCAAGAATGGTGCCGTTCATGGCACTCTTGTTCACAAAATCAACACTCTTGCCTGCCAGATAATTAAGACCGTCCAGATCTACCGGTTCCTCGCCAATCAGAATCTCTTCCCTGCTGGTCTCAATATTAATAACCGTCTCAAACATAGTCCTGGAACCGTCCTGAATAAACTGTCCCATGGAGTGCAGATCTGTGGTCAGATCCACGCTTGCCGGGAAGATTCCCTTCTGGTCTTTTCCTTCAGACTCGCCGTAAAGCTGTTTCCACCACTCAGATACAAAATGCACGCTGGGCTCATAGTTTGCCAGAATCTCAATTGCTTTGCCTTTTCTCAATAAGATATTGCGCAAAGCCGCATATTTCACCGCGTCATTCTCCTCAAAGGGAGCTTCCAATGCCATCTTTCTGCCTTCTGCCGCACCTTCCATCAGCTTGTCAATGTCTGCACCGGATACGGCAATAGGCAGTAAACCAACAGCTGTGAGAACAGAGAACCGTCCTCCCACATCATCCGGAACCACAAAGGACTCATAGCCTTCTTCTGTAGCAAGGTTCTTAAGAGATCCTCTTGCCTTATCCGTGGTGGCATATATTCTCTTGGCTGCGCCCTCTTTGCCGTATTTCTTCTCCGCCATCTCCTTAAATACACGGAAAGCAATGGCAGGTTCCGTGGTCGTACCGGACTTGGAAATCATATTGATGGAGAAATCCCTGTCCCCAATCACATCAATGAGATGCTTAATGTAAGTGGAGCTGATGGAATTACCCACAAAATAAATCTCTGGTGTCTTTCTCACAGACTTGTCCACCACATTATAGAAGCTGTGGCGTAAGAACTCAATCGCCGCTCTCGCTCCCAGATAGGAACCGCCGATACCGATTACCAGAAGCACTTCGGAATCGCTCTGAATCTTTGCCGCTGCTTTCTTAATCCTGGCAAATTCCTCTTTGTCGTAATCCACCGGCAGATCAATCCATCCCAGGAAATCATTGCCTGCGCCTGTCTTACTCACCAACAGTTCTTTTGCATCCAGGGCAAGTTTCTTCATGGACTCCACTTCATTGTCCTTAATAAACGGTGCCGCTTTAGAATAGTCAAATGTCACTTTGCTCATTTTCATTTTCTCCTATCTTCTTTATTTCTGGCCGTGCTTTCTTTCCTAAGTGTAGCATTGACAGTTTGGTTTTTCAAGAGGGTTTGGGCGGGTTCTTCCCTCACTCCCTGGTCGCTTCCCGGTACTCCTGGGATTCTGCCCCGCCCCAGGTAGTCTTATGTGCCTCATAGACTTTTCCTTCTTCCACATTCACCGCATAAAATTCCAACAAACTGGTATTATCAAGCATAGAGCCTTCTGTATCAAAGTGCTCTTCCTCAGCCACAAACAAATAACACTTCCCGTTCTCCGACACGCCGTTATATACCAACACAATCCGGGCATGACTCTTGTCCACCACCTCTGCATAGAAATTGCCTTTGGCATTATAAGTACAATAAGGCACAGATAAACTGTCAGGATCATCCTGATAATGTTTCTCATAAATCATCTGCACGGAATCCACCAATGGCCAGTCTGCCTGCCCGATATCCCTGTATTTCATGAGTTCTTGCTTCTGCCGGTACTTTTCCAGAAACTGCTGGCGAACATCGGACAGGGACACTTCCGAATATCCATAAGTAGTCTCTTCCATGGCCTCCACTGTTCCATAATAAAGTACTGACAACATCATGCAAAGAAACATCCATGTTGTTACTACTTTAACCTGTCTCATTTTCCCTCTGTATTATGTTATAAAAGCCAGGCTTTGCCTGGCTTCACTATTATTCTACATTTACTTCCTTTTCAATCAATCCGATAATCGTGCCAATGGCATCTCTTTGGCTGCTTTTGCTCATGGCATCAATATAGGTGAATCTGTTAAAGTAAAGTTCCTGTATCTTCTCAAGGAACAGTTTATTAGTCAGATCGTCTTCGTCAATCACGATACTGAATCCCTGTGACTCAAAGGAGCTGGCGTTAAGAAGCTGATCTCCCCTGCTGCTGCCCGAAGGAAGCGGGATCAGGATATTGGGTTTCTTGAGGGCCAGAATCTCGCTGATGGCATTGGCGCCGGCGCGGGAAATCACAATATCCGCCATGGCAAAGATATCTTTCATCTCTGATTTCACATACTCAAACTGTTTATAACCGGATGTGGTAAGAAGCAGGTTATCCACTTTTTCCTTACCGCACAGATGTACCACCTGGAAATCTTTCAGAAGTTCCGGCAGAACGTCTCTGACCGCCTGGTTGATCGCCGCAGAACCAAGGCTTCCGCCCACTACCATGATTACCGGCTTGGAAGCATCGAAACCACAGAGTTTATATGCTGCTTCTTTATTGCCCGCCGCCAGTTCTTTCCGGATTGGAGAACCTGTCAGCACTGCCTTCGTGGCAGGTAAGAGTTTAAATGTCTCCGGGAAGTTACAACATACTTTCTTGGCCACCGGAATACAAAGTTTATTTGCCAGCCCTGGTGTCATGTCCGACTCGTGGATAATACAGGGAATCCCCAGGGAAGCGGCCGCCCGCACCACAGGTACGCTGACAAACCCACCTTTGGAGAAAAGAACATCCGGCTTGATCTCTTTCAAATATTTCCTGGCTTCTCCCATTCCTTTGATCACGCGGAAGGGGTCCGAAAAATTCTTAGGGTCAAAATATCTTCTGAATTTACCTGTGGCAATTCCATAATAAGGAATATCAAAATCCTCAATCAGTTTTTTTTCTATCCCGTCATAAGACCCTATATAAACAATCTCATAATCCAGTTCTTTAAGTCTTGGTATCAACGCCATATTCGGGGTTACATGCCCGGCTGTACCGCCGCCGGTAAGTACAATCTTCTTACTGCCCATAAGAAAGAACCCTCCTAGTCATTCATGATTTCCTGTAATGCACAGGCCAGCTGATCCGGACAGGAAGTACTTTTAAATCCACACTTGATGCCTTTCAGCCTGTCTATTGCATCTTCTACCTTCATACCGGCAACCAGTCGTGAAATCCCTTGCAGATTCCCGTTGCATCCTCCTGTAAATTCTACAGACTTGATGACACCGTCCTCCACTTCAACATCTATTGTGTTAGAACAGACTCCTTTGGGTCGATAGATCATAGCTTCTCCCTCCTATTCATGCTCTCCAGATTTTCATGATAAATTCCTTTTTCTCTAACGTTTCTACTATACCACAGTTTCCCGCCACTTTCCAGTACCCTTATTTATGCTGTTCTTCAAACACCATCCCTGTCACAGAGACTGCGCGGAATCTGTCGATGCCTTACGTCTTTTTCCCTGCGCAGATTGCAATATAATATAAGTATGCACCCTGTTGTTATGATAGCGAAAGGTATTATAAATTATGCTCGCACTTTTTTTCAGACACAGAAATTTCATGCTCGCCATTCTGGTACTTCTTTCTCTTAGTATCATATGCCAGATTGTGAGCGGAGTGATATACCATAAATTAATCTGGGAAACTGAAAATATGTCCACCACCACTAACAGGACTTTACAGAAACTAAAATTAAAGTTTACAAGCTGCCGTCAGCTTCATGAGAGTGTTCCCAACGTACCTGTTTTTGTGGACAAGTTTATTAATCAGATTAAAGTGGGACGTCTGCCCTTATCTTATCTAAGGCATATAGCCGGCCAGCTTATGCTTCTTGCCGTACTTGTGGCAGGAATCGGCGCCTGCCAGGGGATCATCCACGATGAGGATTTCTTTCAGATCGCACCTTTTTATCTGATCAGCTTTCTGGGCTTATACAGTTACTTTGCGGTTTCTTCCCTGGTGGATATTCCCGGAAAGATAAAGGTACTGCGCACCAATCTGGTGGACTATCTGGAAAATCATCTGGCCAGCCGTCTGGAGCAGACGCAGCTGGATATGCGCATGATCCAGACGGATGTTTCCGAAGAACCGGAACAAAAGGACAAACCCATCATACTTCCCGATATTTCTCTTTCAGAACATAAGGAAGAGGACATGAAAAATTCCCCGGCTTTCACATCATCGGAAGCCGAGGAACTGGAACTTTTACTGAAAGAATTTCTGACCTGACAATTCAATCGCTGTGTTTGTCAATAATGCGTTTTTTCAGTTTCTGCAAACGCACAAGTGTGGCAGGATCAATGTTGTCTGTAACACCATCATTCATATAGGACGCATAGGAGAGAATCCTCTCTACATGCTCCGACTCTATTAATGTGACGTCATACGACATACAGTCATCATAGAGGACACACAACACCCATTTTCTGCTGTTTATATTCTGTAATGGTATCCAACGCATAGCGATCTTCCACCTATTTCAAACAATCACTCTTTCTTTATTATTTTATCATTGTCACAGAATTTTCGTAAGCAGAATTTTTATACTATCTCTAAAATGGGTACCTCCTCTACTCCCCTGCATAAATCGCAATGCCCGGTCCCACATAATATTCTTTTGGTGTATACCGGAAAACATCCAGATACCCGATCCTGTATTTCCATTCACCGCCATAGGAAATCCCCGGATAGGTCTTTACCATCGTATAACCGTCTGTCTTTGCCTCATAGGCCGCCTTCTTGTCCGGATACATATCCTTGCCCTGACAGATCAGATAATCTTTACGTTGGGTAAAATACCCCGTGGCATACTGCACATCAATATAATATTCTCCCGGTGCCAGCTGATCCGGAAGCAGTGATATATCCTCTCCGATATCGATTATCTCATAGTTATCCACATCCATCACCGGCGCATAGGAGGTACAGTAAATCCTGGCGCCTTGCGGAATCAGACTCTCTATATCTGTAGATGCCTGCATATAGGTGAGCTCATAGCGATAATGATTGCAGACAACCGCTGCATTGCACAACACCATCAGCGCCACCAGGACTGTCACCGCGCCTGCTGCCGTAATCTTTTTCTTTACAAGACATTTCCCCAGAAGTCTCTCCACTTCCATCAGTCCATAGGTCATGAAAAGAAATGCAAAAGGAAGTACCAGAGACATATTTCTGCCTAGCACAATCTGATATTTGGACAGAAGAACCAGGATGCAGACAGGCATCAGCAAAAATACCGCCATCTGTGCCCAATCCTTCTTCCGGATCAGACAGGCAATCCCTGCAAACAGCAGGACTGCGCCCACCGCCCCGTAATTGGTAAACCCGAAGGCCTCCAGATATCCCAGAAACGGCAGGTTATGTTCGATACCCGGGTGGCCCCAGGCATAATGATTCAGATTATATAGGTTGTCCCCAATAAAGGTCTTAAAATGAAAGAACAGGGAATAGTTGCACAGGCAAAACACCAGCGCCAGCACAATACAATCCATAAAAAACAGATAGTTATTCCGATGGCTCTTCCAGTACTTCTTGCGGATATGCAGTGCCAGCCAGAAGATGCCGAACACAATCCCATGATATTTGGCCGCCATGGCCAGTCCGATACAGATTGCCATCAGCGGATACCACAAATACACCACCCGTTCCTCATTCTGGTCCTGATAGATAATGCAGCCCAATAAAAGCAGGACATTGGCCACCGCATACAGAAGTGTATCCGGCCCCGTATAATAAAGGTAGGCATAACCATACAGGGAAAAGACCGACAACAGGAAACCTATATATCCCCACTTACGGCTCCCCGTCATGATCTTCATAGCAAAATAGACACAGACATTCGATAAAAGCGCCGTGCCGCAGACCACATACCGAAGAAGAATTACGGTGTCTGCTCCGGACAGGATCTTTCCCAGAAGCCGGGCTCCCACAGCCGCATAATAAAAGGTCAGGTGCGGATACCGGAAAAAGTCCAGCACATAGATATCCCCCGTATAAAGGTGTTGCTCCAGCAGATTATAAATATTCTGAAGCGACAGCATTTCATCCACATTGGGATACAGGGGCAGTTCAAACTGCCAGTGTCTGTAAAATAACAAGAGACCTGCAAGAAGCGTGCCTGCAACAGCCGCCGCCATTCCGGCTCTTTCCCGTAATTTTCCTTTCATCATTCCATCCAATCCTTAATATGATAACTTTTGGTACAGACCGCATCAAATACAATACCCTGCTCCTTTATATACTGCTTATACAAGGGCAGTTTTTCTTCCTGGGCTTCCAGTTCCGGAGATACGAAACACAGTTTATAACCCAACGCTTTTAATTCCTGGAAGCTTGCCTGCTCAATTGGCACCTTCGTAAAACAGTCCACCCAGACCCACTCTGCCCTGCCTGCCATATTGCGGATTGTATCAAGTCCCTCCAATTCACTGAACCGGAGCGCTACCTGTTTTACACCCATATCCGTCAGCAGTTTAATCATCGGAAAAGAAGAATCCAGGAAAAAATAATTCTTTATCTGATACTGTTCCATAAGCTTCAGTACTTCATGCTCAATCCGTTCACTTTTGATATTTAATATCATCGTCCCATGATGATACTCTTTACAGTAATCCTCAAAATCCTCTCCCGCCTCAAATGGATTATGGGAAATATAAATCCTGCCGTTTAAGTCATCCCTTAAATCCAATTCCACGCCATATTCTGTGGGAAGTTTACGCAATTCTTCCACGGTATTGATTCTGTGTGCTATATATTCCATTTTTCCTCCATTTTTGTCTGCATTTGTCCTTATAATTTCCCGCTCTTTTTTAACTTTACGCTGAAATCAATGGTTCTCTTAATAAATTTCCATTTGGATTGCAGCCCTGTATTCCATTTGGATTCTCCATGAATCCGCTCAGGGAAAAGCACCGGAAAACGGATTACTTTCAGTCCCTTCTTACGGGCCATATATAAGGCATATAGATCCAGTGAGAAATCCTGCGGCGGTTCCTCCCATCCATCATAAAAGACCTTCGGGAAAATATTTGGCTGGGCATTGATATCATATAACTTCTTATGCAGGTAGCAAGTCTCAAAGATGCTCATCCCCACCGTAAAAAAGACATCAAATAACGGCCGGCCCTTCCGGCGGCCCTTCACAAAGACAAGCCCTTTCTCCTGCTCGATGACATGAAGCGCCTTGATAATATCCGCCGGATCTGTCTGCATATCCGCATGGGTCCAGCCGATATACTCTCCCCGGCACATGGCAAGTCCCTGTAAGATACCATAACCATAGCCCTGGTTCACTGCCACCAGCGTGGTCTTTGCAAACGAATACTTTGGAAGCAACTGTTCCAGTACCTGTGCGCTGTTATCCGTGGAACCGTTGTTGACCAGAATAACCTCGATATCTTCCCGCTCTATCACTTCCTGAAAGCGTTCCAGAATAAGCGGTATGTTTTCTTCTTCATTATAACACGGCACTACGATCGAAAGCTTCATCTGTTTTCCGCCCCTTCCTGTGATTCTACATAACATCGAGCAGTTCCTCTATCTGTCCATATGTTGTAACTACATTATACTCTGTGCTGTCTCTCCCACACATGGGGTCTGTATTCGGACAGAACCATACCGCATGCATACCTGCCGCCAGGGCTCCTGCCACATCCTTGTTATAATCATCCCCCACAAAACAGATATCTCCCGGACTTACACCCAGTTTCTTAAGACACAGTGCAAAGATCTCCGGTGCCGGTTTCTCCTGTCCGGCTTCCTCGCTGGTTACCAGACAGTCAATATCTCCGGTAAGTCCCAGAGCTTCCAGCTTACGATGCTGGATATGTGCCGTTAAGTCCGTACAGATTCCCACAAGAATCCCTCTCTCATGCAGCCTGTCCAGAAGCTTTCGGGCTCCCGGATACAACTTCATTTCCGTAAGAAAAGTACCCCAGTAGGTCTCATACATCTGAAGAGATAAGGACAAGGGCTTACACTCCAGATGTTCCAGTGTTTTTTGAAAATATAGTAATCTGTTGTGGGAGGCACCGGTATTCCCAAGCTGCTCTTTCGTTTCCCTGCGGCCCCGCCTGTAGGCTTCCAGATACTCCGCCTCGTCTATGTGCAGCGTTCTACAGACCAGATCCTGCACCCTGCGGCCCGCCTCGCGGTCTAAAGCTTTATAATCATATAAGGTATCATCCAAATCAAATATCACGGCCTGTATCATGGATTATCTATACAACAATTCGTTGTATTTCCTCTCCTTAATCTTTTTTCATTATCTCGCCAATCACCATCAGAAGCATCAGCTGCACAACCCCGTTGACGCCGTCTTCCCAGACCATATGACTGCCTGTCAGATCTTCAATCTGCGGAATGACGCTACAGGCTGTAGCGGCCCAGAATTCTCTGTCCACCTTAAGGTCTTCGCTGCGAAATACTATTTTCTGATGTAACAGGTCATCATAAGTCAGTGTGCCCGATACCCCTCTGTCCCGCAAAAGAGCCAGTAACGGTTCCGCGTTAATACCCATGTCAATCAGAAACTCCACACTTAAGGACGCCTTATAATCTCCCGGCTGCTCCCCGCCCTGGGACAGTGCCGGATCGAAATACCGGATCACCAAATCAGCGTACTGTTTCTGTGGATGAATGTAGCGTTTCGCATCCTCCCGGCGCGCCTGAATCTGTGCCATCACATCCGCTCTGTCATGTCCCCTGTTGTCATGATCCCTTTCCAGTTTCCAATAACAGCGAAGGCTCTCATCCGTATCCAGATAAATCTTCATATCCAAAGCCTGCCGCATCTGCGGCAAGTACAGGGAATGAAGTCCGCACATGACAATATAGGGCTTGGGTGCCACTCGTTTCTTAGTGGTGAAAGTACCCGTCTCATGATCATAATCTTCCCGTCTGACAGTATTATTCCCACGAAGTATCTGCAAGTCCTCCGCCTGTCTGTAAAGATAATTGGCCTGGGGATTTAAATGCGTCATCTCTTTCCAGTTACTGTCGCCGCGCTCCCATTTATGGTCACCGTCGCCTTCCACACACAGGATACGCTCCTTGGACAAAAGCTCCTTTAACATGGAAAGCAGTCTGCTCTTGCCTGCACCGCTGTCTCCCGCAATACCAATGGTAAAGGGGCGGTTTCTCCTGCGGTAATAAGAATTGCTGTTGACCCCGTACAAGTACATGCAGACCACCAGTATCAGAAAAACACCCACCATCAACGTGAAGACCATATTTTTTAACATGCCATCAGACAGTTTCAGGCAACTTAAATCCCTGCCGAGGAAATACAGATCCACAAACTGCGTTGTATGGAAACAGACATAATACAATAAATACAGGAGATTAAACATCCCATAGACCAGAACCATCTTACCCCGGTTCTCGGACAGTCCCGCAAGATACAGCATAAAAAACGGTACAATCCAGATAAACCAGGCAGGCATGGCAGGTACAAACGCCAGAAAAACAGAAAATAATAACCCTGTCATACTGATCAGCAGATCCCTGTTCATCTGGTTGATCTGAAAAGCCTGAAAGTAAATAAAAAGCAGCACCAGCACAGAGAGCAGCAGATGCGCATTTCCATAATCAAGATAAACACTGTCAATGGCCTGCTGTTCTTTATTGAATAATACCATATTGGCAAATCCGCTCCCCCAGAATGGCAGTACTGCCGCTACCGTGGCAAGAACGGGCAGTCCCATCATAACAATAGCTTTCCTGCGGCCCTTTTTCTTATAGATATAGAGAAAAAATAAGGGAAGAACCGCAACAATATGGAACTTGGATGACAGTGCAAGGGTAAGAAAGATCATAAACTTCCATTCACTGGATAAATGCTTCTCTGCAAGCGTACCCGTCTCCGCCAGATAATAAACCGCACCTACCAGAAACACCGTAGGAATGATATCCAGCTGGCCATGCATATAAGATCCGTATAAAATGATGGGCGACAGAAAATACAAGACCATAATATATTTTCTTTTATCTTTGAAAATCTGCATCAGGTAATACAGCCCCAGTAAATCCATGAAAAGAATGGGCAGTTTGAAGACCAGATTCTGGACAAAAACCGGCATCCCCGAAAATAAGGTGACAAAGATACCTCCGATACATTCCACAAACAACATCACCGGAGGATAGGGGAAAGAGGAAAGCAGCTGGTGATCATAGTAAAACTGATAAGGATTCTCCCCGCTTAAGAAACATCTGACAAAAGGAATGAACATCATGTCCTGATAATCGGAAGAAAAGAATCCCATTAAGAATAACTTGAATAAGACTCCCATGGCTATGGCAGCCTTTAATAACTTCTGATAATTTCTCTCCATATCAAGCGCATGTAATTTCTGTAACATCTGACAGGCTATGCCTTTCCTGAGTGCACTATTTTATACAGTATACCAAATTTTCTCTTGTTAGGAAATCCTTAAAATAGGTATATGTCTTCTGATAGGCTTCGTAATCTGCCGGGGTGCCCCAGCCTACATAACGGTCAATATCAAAAATCTTTGCCTGATACTGCAAATCCAGTACATGTTTCACTGTCTGGTCTACATAGAACTCTCCGTTAATCCTGTCATCTTCCTGAATCATTTTGGCCGTGGCCTCCAGGAAAATCCTGGCTTTCCTGAACCAGAATGTAGCCACTACCGCCGGGTCTTCCATAGGAGTGTCCGAAATCGCCTTCTTGATGGAAGTCCCTGTAATGTTCCCTTCCTCATCCGTTATCATCCAGCCATAGGCATTAGGATTCGCCAGAACGGCCTCGTTATGACGATAGGTAAACACAATACAATCACTGTCTTTGGCGAGGCGATGAAACTCCTCCACATCAATATCCATACCATTATCACAGCCGGCTATCAGAAGCGGTTCTTCCGGATCAAGATATTCTTCCGCCAGCATACAGGTACAGGCCTGTCCCTGTGTCAGATGGTCGATGGTAATAAACTGTGCCTGTGGATAATACTGCCTGATAACATCTTCTACCCCGTCTTCCCGGTGAAATGTCCGGTCTACATAGATCACATTACTGCCATCTTTCTTAACCCCCGGCAGATCTTCTGTAGCACAGACCACCATGGGTTTTTCCTCCCCGTCACAACGGTCTATGGTCATAATAGCCGGCTTATGTACTGAATACCCCGCTTCCGTAAATCGTGCTCCGGCACCCGCCATGGGAATCAGCACTTTACCCGCAGACGGGAATTTCTCCGATGCCTGATTCTCTATCAGCCCGTCTTTGCCCCCATTTCGGATCAAATCCGTCCAATATACAAATTCCTGCATATCCTCCGGTGTGCCCCACTGGCAGAAATATTCCACATTCGTGGGTACCCACACTTTCAGACCGTCCTGCACCATAAAGTTATAGGGCAGGCTGGCATAGAATTCTCCGTTGATGGCACACTCCTCGTGCTCTGTCAGGATCTGGCAGTACTTCTCCATGATACCGCCATTCTTAAAGTAATATACTCCCGGGGAATGTTTTGCTTTCGTCTTATCTTTCTCAAAAGAATATTTCTCCCGGATCTCAATCAGATTGTCCTGTTCATCTGTCAGACAGGACGCATAATAATTCTTCTCCGGTAAGAGGTTCGGATGAAACCCTGTATAACAGGGCACACTGCCGTCACAGTCCCTCTCCCGCGCCATATCCGCAAAGGCCTGAAAATCCCAGGTCATATAGAAATCACAATAATTAATGATACAGGGAACCTCCACATCAATCCGGCGGGATACTTTCAGTTCCCGGTATGCCCGCAGCACATCATAAACAGGCCCTTTCTTGATCCAATCCTCTATGGCAACAATATTTACATTCGGAGCAAGCGCCATAAGCCGTCCTCTCATGGCAGGCTCTTTTTCAAGATGCTCTCCCCGGCACACAAAGATAAAATCTGTATCTGCCGGATACATTCTTGTCACAATCCACTCTATCACCGGTGTCTCCATAACCGGAATAAAGGGTTTCAATTCCTTATACCCGGCAGCCACAAAACGGGAACCATAGCCGGTCATCGGAATGATAACATACATAACGACTCCTCCTACTTCATCATCCTGCGGTATTTCTCGCAATCCCAGTTCAACAGTTCATCCTGTTCGCTCTCGCTCAGATAATTCATTTCCTGCCCCAGATTGGCCATCTGAACCTGCGCCCCAAAACTCATGACATTCTCTATTTCCTGTGCCTTCTTCACACTTTCGGCCACAATGTAAATATGTTTGCGGTAACAAATCAGTACAGGTGCCCCATACGCATCCATAAAGTCCACAATATCCTTGCGGCTGAAATCGTCACTAAGGCACAGCATTTTCCTGGATCCATAGACAACGCAATCCGGGCAGAAGGCATGGTTCCACAGACCCGGCCCTACCAGCCCATCTCCTATGTAGTCCCATGAAAGATATTGGTTTTGTGCAGGATATACGATCATCTCCTGCAATTTGGGAATACGTAAAAACATATCCCATATCCGGGTGGCAGAAGAATAGATTCTGTTAGAAATATGTAAATGGTCGGCAATTTTTCTAAGTATCTCCTCTGTCTTCTCAATCACATGTTCCGATGTATCTGCACTGACCACCAGACCATGATTCTCCAGAAAAATAACCTCCTGACTATGATTCCCTGAAGCCTGCTCTCTGCACGCTCTGTAACAGGCCTCCGCCAGGGCCGCCCCTGGTTTCTTATAAGGCACAAAAACTGCCTCCGGGAAAAGCTCCTGAAGTTCCTTTCGTCCGCCTTTTCTGGATGTCAGTATATTTACAAGTGTCGGATGGGAGTGCAGCGTATATTTATCTGTCACTGCATGAAGAAAAGTTTCAATGGATGCATGTCCGTCTTCCATCTGTGCCTGAACAAGTAATCTTTTCCCTTCTTCTTCTGTCAATTCCCCTGCTGCCGTATTTTGCTCTAAATACTCTGCAATCAAACGGTAGTTTACTTTCATGTAACCGTTATCTTTACTCATATCAGCGAGCTGACAGCCTGAACTTTTCACTAACATAATCTGATCGTCTATCTTAACAGACGTATTCCCACCGCCTGCCTGCGCCAGATCGTTTCTCATGCCTGCATACTTTGAAATCTGAATAAGTCCATTCATCGCAATTCCCCTACCTTCACGTTCAGTTTGATTAACGTTTCGTAAACTCTTCTGAAATGATATGTTATCCATATCATTTTATCATAACTTTGGATTTATTACTACGTTAAATAATACGTGTTCTTTCTCATCGTTCAAAGATTGCCTGTTCCAGCACATAAAGAGCCCGTTCATTTTCTTCCAGACAATATGCTGTCACTGCATCCGATCCTTTATCCGCCACTATGGTGGTATCTGCCCCCAACTGTACAAAACAGACATAATCATCTATGGTCTCCATCCGGGAAGCCTTGGCTTTACCCAGATTCTGCGGATAATTACAGTTTTCTTCTATAACACTACTGCGGTATTTCTCAATTGCCGCTTCCACGGCTCCCACATAATCTTCCCTTGCATGAATAATAATCATGGTATCTATATGAGAGTCCAGAGGCTGTTTTTCCGCCAGAAAATCTACATACATATCTTCCGATATCCCCGTCAGGCTCTCTAACTCTTCTTTCGATAAGTCTACCTCCGGCCAGTAATGGTCACCCAGAAGATCCTTTACCTCCTGTCTTAATTCCGGCAGTGTATAAAACTTCCGCTCTTTCTGATAATCCTCTTCCATATTGAGATAAGGGAAACTGCTGGCCTGTAAATCCTCATTGGCATTTTCCATCTGGGACTCTCTTCCTCTGTTTACCAATTCATCTTCCGGCAGGCTGTCACCGCACCCCGTCAGCAAAAGCATACTTAACATCATGGTTATTGCTATTGTTTTTTGCATATAGTCTCCATTTCTGCCTGTTTCACTGTCTGTATCAAATTGCAGTGAAGCGGGCATTATTTTATTATATAAGGAAATATTTGTAAGCTGTGTCTGGATTTGATATACTATAGCAAGGTATATCTTCAGTCACTATTATTTTTTACCTATATTAGAAAAATATGTATGCAGGAAGGAATTCCGGTATTTTATGTTATTTAACTCCTATATTTTTATTTTCATTTTTCTGCCCATTGCCCTGCTTGGGTGGTATGGGCTCAATCGATACGGGAAATATAAACTGGCCAGCCTTTTTCTGGCCGGTATGTCTTTGTGGTTTTATGGCTATTTTAATATCAGCTATCTGGCTATCATTCTGTGCAGCATCGGCATGAATTACGGACTGAGTTATCTGTTTACCAAACTTCCCCCGCTCGAACGCGCTTCCACGGAAAATCTGTCCAATACAAAAACCGCTCTGCCGCTTATAAACCGCCTGGGTCTGCTGGCCGGTATCATCTTAAATCTTGGCATTTTATTTTACTTTAAATACTATGATTTCTTTATCGAAAATATAAACATGGCTTTTCATACGGATTTTAATCTGAAACATATCCTGCTGCCCCTGGGCATCAGTTTCTTTACATTCCAGCAGCTGTCCTTCATCATCGACCGGGCGCTTGGCAGATGTGAACATTACAGCTTTCTCAACTATCTGACCTTTGTTACCTTTTTTCCGCAGCTGATTGCAGGGCCTATCGTCCTCTATAAGGAAATGATTCCCCAATTTGAGGACAATTCCCGGCGTAAATTTAACGCCCTTTCCTTTGCCAGGGGACTTTATCTCTTTGTTCTGGGACTTGCCAAAAAAGTGCTGCTGGCGGACACCTTTGGCCTGATGGCCAACTATGGCTTTGCACAGACCTTTTCCCTGGACAGTATCTCTACTGTTATTGTCATTCTGGCTTACAGTTTTGAGCTGTACTTTGATTTCAGCGGTTACTCCGATATGGCAATCGGTCTGGGCAGAATGTTCCACATTGAACTTCCCATAAACTTTGACTCGCCTTATCGTTCCTGTAGTATCAAGGAATTCTGGCAGCGCTGGCACATTACGTTATCGCGCTTTTTCGTCACTTACGTCTATATTCCCCTGGGCGGGAGCAGAAAAGGCAGAACCCGTATGCTGCTAAACACTTTTATCATCTTCCTATTAAGCGGTCTCTGGCACGGTGCCGCCTGGACCTATGTGGCCTGGGGCGCCATGCAGGGTCTTCTGGTAGTGTGGGATAATCTGGGAATCATCGGTATCCAGGGGCACGAAGAAAAAAGGCCCTCCAAATTCCATATCCCCGCCTGGCTGGGCTGGATCTTCACTTTTTCGCTTTTTAATCTCTCTCTTTTCTTCTTCAGAAGTGAGAGTATGCTGGGTGCAATACAATTATTTAAAAATCTGTTCTCCGGCAAATATACCGGCAAAATCCATGAGGTTGCCGCACAGCTTGATATTTCTGAAATTTATGTAATCAGACAGGCTCTGGATATGGCAGCCCCAAGTATTGTGAATTATGTGTATCTGATCTTTATGTTTATATTATTTGCACTGGCTTTCTTCCTTATCTTCCGGAGAAACGCTTACGAACGGGCAACTTACAATGAACTGACCTCGGGAAAATGCTGGGGCATCTGCATCCTCTTTGTATGGTGCGTCATCTCCCTCTCCCAGATAAGTACCTTTTTGTACTTTAACTTTTGACAGCGAGGAAAGCACTCATGGAACAAAAATTTATCCGATCCTTTTTTATAAGAACCTGTATCCTGCTGGCAGCGCTGATTGCGACAGTGGTTATCTTTGACCCCTTTTACCAGTACCATAAACCGCTGCCCGGCTTAAAAGCCGTACTGACAGACAAAGAATATCAATGTGTGGGAACTTTGCGCAACTTTGACTACAATGCCCTCATCGTAGGATCCTCTGTCTGTGAAAACTATAACAACGGCTGGTTTGACCAGGGTTTTGACTGCCAGACCATCAAGGCTATCCGTTCCTACGGTGCCACAGCAGATCTTTGTTATCTTCTGGATGTGGCTTATGAGGAGCATGACCTGGACTATATTTTCTACAATATAGACCCTTCTTCCCTGTCCGCAGATACGACACCTACCTATGAATCCACCGGATGCCCCATGTACTTATATGACACAAATCTTTTAAACGATTATCATTATGTGCTGAATAAGGATGTGCTGATGGAAAAACTTCCCTATATGCTGGCTTACTCTTTTATCGGTGATTATGACGAGGGTGATTCTTACAACTGGGCCCAATGGAAATATTTCGGTGCCGATATGGCAACAGGACTTTATGGCCGCCTGCCTTCCATCAGGGAAATGCAGCCGGAAACCGTCAATGCAGAAACCCTTCAGGGGAATATTTCTCTCCTCACAGCACAGGTGGAGGCGCACCCGGAGACAACCTTTAAGTTTTTCTTTTCTCCTTACTCCATGCTCTGGTGGGATAATGCTTACAGAACCGGCGAGCGGGACTCTGTCATCTATAATGAAAAAGAAGCTGTGAAAGCACTGCTTGCTTATGACAATGTGGAGATCTATTTCTATCAGGATGACAAAGAGACCATCACCAACCTGGACAATTATATGGACATGATTCATTTTTCCAAGGATATCAATTATCAGGTTTATGAGAAACTGGCAAAGGGCGAGGGCCGGCTTACCCTGGAGAATTATGAAGAACGTCTGGACGGCATGCATGCTTTGTCGGAAGAGATTGTAAAAACGGAAATTTTAAGATATTATGGAGAAAAAGGAGAGAGATGAGTATGAAATTTATTTCCTGGAATGTAAACGGACTCAGAGCATGTGTAGGCAAGGGATTCCTGGATTTTTTCAAAGAAGCGGATGCAGATATCTTCTGTCTTCAAGAGACAAAATTGCAGGCGGGTCAGATTGATCTGAATCTTCCCGGCTATCATCAGTATTGGAATTATGCGGAGAAAAAGGGGTACTCCGGCACGGCTGTATTTACCAAAGAAGAGCCGCTAAGTGTTTCCTACGGTATCGGCATTGAAGAACACGACCATGAAGGCCGTGTCATCACCCTGGAATATACGGATTACTATTTTATCACAGTCTATACGCCCAATTCCCAGAATGAACTGGCCCGTCTGGACTATCGTATGAAATGGGAAGACGACTTTTTGACCTATCTGAAAAAGCTGGAAGAGACCAAACCTGTCATTTTCTGCGGTGATTTAAATGTTGCCCATAAGGAAATTGACTTGAAAAATCCTAAATCCAACCGTAAAAACGCCGGGTTTACAGATGAAGAGCGGGGAAAGTTTACCGCATTGACCGAAGCAGGATTCATTGACACCTTCCGCTATTTCTATCCGGATCTGGAAGGCATCTATTCCTGGTGGTCTTACCGCTTCAGCGCCCGGGAAAAGAACGCAGGATGGCGTATCGACTATTTCGTTACATCTGCGGCTTTAAAAGACCGGCTTCAGGATGCCATAATTTATAAAGATATCATGGGATCAGATCACTGCCCGGTTGGATTAATCTTACAATAGACCCATCACAGGAAATCCACCGACTCGACCTTGTCCGACCTGGTGATGATTTCATAGATTTCTGTATTTTCCATACCTTTGCCGGTATGAAGGATCAGATAGACAGAGACGCTGTCCCCAATCCTGGAAGGACTAAGTTCCATGGAATCCACTGTGACCCCGGCCGCTTTTAAATCCTGGATAATGACATGAAGATAACGGCTCTCCTCCAGATCAACAATCACATTACAGTACCGGGAATTTCTGGTGGCAAAACGCTCCACGAAGGGAAGTACATGAAGAGACAATAACATCATTAACGTGATCAGTATGCCGCCTTCCACAAACCCGATTCCCACAGCCAGTCCGATCGTGGCGCTGGCCCAGAGTGTGGCGGCCGTGGTCAGACCTCTGACCCGGTGGTTGGATATGATGATCGTACCCACTCCCAGAAAGCCTACGCCGCTGATCACCTGTGCTGCCAGGCGGTTCATATTGGCAAGCCCCGGGAAATTCACCTGAATATACTGCTCCGTCAACATCACCAGTGTGGCTCCCAGACAGACCACAGTCATGGTCTTGGTCCCTGCGCCGCGGTGCTTCATACCCCGGTCCAAGCCAATGATACCGCCAAGAAGCATGGATGCCACAACTCGTATGATAAGATTCTGTACTGTCCATTCGGAAAAGTTTCCAATCAGCATTTTGTCCTCCATATTACATTCCAAACATATTTCTCAGCGGGTTGACCCCTTTGGCCTGTTCCAGGATCATGCCTTTTTGTTCCAGAAGATAAGTCTCCAGTCGGCTGATCTCTTCTTCGGTAAATCCTTCCGATTTCTCAATCTTTGCCTCCGGCACGATTCCTTCGGCCCAGTCCTTTCCGCGCAGAAATGAAACCCGTACAAAAGATTTATTCCCCTTGTGTAACATTCCTGTCACCAGCATATTGACATCCTCGGGAATCTCTGTGGGTATACTGTTCTTCACACTCTCCGGTTCATCATGTTCTTTAATAATTCTTTTCTTTATTATTACTTTCCCGTCTTCCATGTTTGCTCCCTGAATATTTCCAACTTGACAGGTTGTCTGTCAGCCATCCTAATTTATTATTATCATACACTGAAAAAACTTATTTGTCATGCGGATCTCGGATAAGCGGAAAACTTTCCTAAAACAAAAGGGCGGAAAACCGCCCCCTGTATTTTTATATTACATTCTGTTTATCAGTTCCCGTATCTCATCGGCCTCGGGCATCACACGAAGCGCTCCCTTACGGGTCGTAATAATGGACGCAGCAGCATTTGCAAAAGTTAACATCTCCCGCAGTTTATCCTCATCCAGATCCTCCAGTCCATACTGTAAAATATAGTACAGGCAGCAGGCTCCAAAGGTATCCCCCGCTCCTGTGGTCTCTATCGTATGTTCCTGCAAAAACGGCGCTGCTTCCACACGCAAATCTTTATAATATGCACGGCTCCCCGCCTTTCCCATGGACAACACAATCAGGGAAATGTCATACTGTTCTTTCAGTTTACGGATACCGGCGTCATAATCCTCTTCACCGGTAAACCACTGAATCTCATTATCGGAAATTTTCAAAAAGTCACACTTGGACAAACCATAAGCAACCTGCTTTCTGGCATCCTCCAGGGATTCCCACAAAGGCTCCCTCAAATTAGGATCAAAGGAAATGACTGCTCCCGCCGCCTTCGCTGTTTCCACTGCTTTCTTCGTGGCCCGGCGCACTTCCTCGTGCGTCATCGACAGGGTACCAAAATGGAATACCGTTGTATCCATCAGTAAACCCTCTTGCACCTCTTCCTCTCGAAGCATCATATCAGCGCCAGGATTTCTATAAAAGGAAAAGTCTCTGTCACCATCCGGAAAAGTCTCCACAAATGCCAATGTTGTCCTAACCTCTTCATCCATTACCAGATTGGAAGTATCTATTCCCATTTCAGCTAATATCTCTTTGAGACGATTTCCAAAAATGTCCTGTCCTACTTTGCCAATGAACGAAGTCTTTCTGCCAAGCTTTGTAAGCATAGCCAGTACATTGCAGGGTGCACCACCGGGATTTGCCTCATAAATGGGGTTCCCTTGTGCGCTCACCCCATTCTCTGTAAAATCAATCAGTAGTTCTCCCAGCGCAGTCACATCATACTTTTTCACATCTGTGTCTCCTTTCCTACTGTTATTCGTGTTGCAAGATATACCCTAAAACGCTCACTCCAATGTATATTTCACAACATCCATAGACACATCTCCATCTGCATAAAATGAAATACCTTCCGCTGCCAAATCCGTATAAATAGTTGCGCTCATTGCATACTCTCCATCATTTACAAACACTTCCACACTAAATCTGTCCAGAATCACACGCATCTTAATGTGTCCGTCCTTGTTGTTTATCTGACAGCGACGCTGGTGGATTATCGCCCTTCTGGATCCCGAAAACTTTCTGTCTATCTTGACAATGGATTCGTAAGGTCTGAAACTGATAGAAGTATGGTATGTATCATTCTGTGCAAACCTCACCGCAAATTTATGATAAACATTTTCCTCATCCGCAGGGCGCAGTGTCAGTTCCATATCGACCTTACGGCCTTCCACTCCCGCAAGCCTGATCACATCATGAAAAGTAACATTTTCATGCCGAATCTCTTCCCCTCTCATAGCCTCTAACTCGCGTATGGGATTCTGATACAACCGGCCATTTTGTATTGACAGTTCTCTGGGCAGGCTCATCTGTCCAAACCAAGGCTGATCGGGTGAATGAAGATTACAGGTATCCCAGTTCTGCATCCAACCAACCATAACCCTTCTACCGTCTGGTGTCAGAATGGTCTGTGTTGCATAGAAATCAATGCCATAATCCACTGCCTGATTATGTTCCTCCGTAAAAGTTTCGGTTTCCTCATCATAGGATCCAATCAGACATAAAGTTCCATTTCCATTATGATATTCAAATCCCTGTGGAAGCATATCCATGGGACTCGTAAGCAAAACTGCCTTGCCGTCCAACTCAAAGAAATCCGGACACTCCCACATCAAACCATAACGTTTATGATTTGCTGCCAGGATTTTATCGTACCGCCATTGAAACCCGTCCTGACTGCTGAAAAGAAGAATCTGTCCGTCTCTTTCCGACGTACAATTTCCCACAACACACCGGTAAGAGCCGTCGGATTTCCGCCAGATTTTAGGATCACGGAAATCAAATTTACTTCCATTATCCGGCAAATCCTCTTTGGTAAGCACCGGATTCCCCACATATTTTTCATAATCTATACCGTCACCTACCGCAAGGCACTGTGTCTGTACATCGCGCATACTGCCATCCGGCTGTGTTTCCCTGACCACCCCTGTATAAATCAACAGGTGCCTTCCATCCGGCAGAACCGCCGCACTGCCGGAAAAGCAACCGTCCCTGTCAAAGTCAGCATCCGGCGCCAACGCTGCAGGCAAATATTCCCAATGCAGCAGGTCTTTGCTTACCGCATGGCCCCAGTGCATCGGTCCCCAGTGAGAATCATAGGGATGGTACTGATAGAACAGATGATATTCGCCTTTGTAATACGAGAAACCATTGGGATCATTCATCCAACCCACTCTGGCCGCCAGATGAAAACCCGGACGATTCTTTCCATCAATTTTTCTCTCCATCGCCTCTTCATATTTTCTTGCGTCACGTAAGATCTGACTTATCATAATAATCCTCCATAATGCCGCCTTCCGACATATTAACTCTATGCGGGGAATATCCTATTCTTCCACTTCAATCCCAGAGTACCGGTTATACGCATCCTGATATACTTCCAGAAGTTTATTCATACCGCACTTCTTTTCCAACAATTCAATATACGCCTGCCACTCTTCATCTGTAGGGCCGCCGTTTTTGAGCCACAAACCTTCATTTTCAGATACTGTACTCTCGAAGTTGGCTTTATACCAGTCGATAGTATCTAATTCTCTTCCTGTAAAGACACAGTCTACAGGATAGGTCACAGTACTGTCAACATATGGCATCCAAAAATCCTGTAAATCTGTCAGACGCTCAATCGCACGGTCAATGCGGCGCATAGAGCACTGTCTGCGTCACTCTCTTAAAACGCTGGAATCTCAACTGATTCAACATTAATGCCAGAATAACCGGAATCGGAAATCCCCACAACAGACTGTAAAAACTAAGAAGCAGAGTATTCTTAATCATACGTGCACAGGTCGGTGCGGTAAAGAAACGTTCAAACCACTCCAGACCGATCCACTCACTGCCCCACATACCCCTGCTGGCCTTGTAATCCCTGAACGCAATTTGTATGCCATACATGGGGATGTACTTATAAATAATGGTCAAAATCACCGGAATCAAAAGCATCAGATATAATTGCTAGTTATCTTTGATGCGTTTTCCCAGTGGTTTGCCTCCCGACATGACTGCCAGACTTGTAACTGCCGATTTACTTCCACTCATATCCTTTCTCCTTCCCTTGCATGTGGACTTTATAATTTCCACATTTTTCGTGAAGCGTTATACCACTTATTATCCGTATGCTAACATTATTTTAAAAACCAGTCAATGTATTTTACCTATTTTTTCGTGATTATTTATAATTTTTGTTATTTTATACTATTTTATATAGTTATTTTTTGTATTTTATACATTATAATTTCATGTAACGTTTCATAATTTATTTCATTTCAGTCTTTACAAACCTTTTTTTTTATCTTATAATGACATCAATGAAAAGATTTTCCTACTGAATATTCAAATATTAAATGTCCTTAACAAATTATATTCTTTATTTAGAAAGTATATTTCATTATGTTTCATACTAATTCATGAAACAGAAAAGAGGTTGCTATGAAATCCGAACATTCCATTCCTACTATGAAAGATGTGGCAAAAGAAGCCGGTGTTGCCTTGGGAACCGTATCCAAGGTAGTAAATGGAATTCCCGTCGGTGAATCTTACCGGCTCCGTGTGGAAGATGCCATAAAGAAACTGAATTATCAGGTAAACAGTTATGCGCAGGGCTTAAAAGCAAGCAAAACCTATACTATCGCGCTTCTGATTCCCAACACGAAAGAACCCTTTTTTGCTTCTCTTGTCTACTATATTAATCTTGCACTCTTAAAGCGGAAATATCGTATGTTGTTGTGCTCTACCGACTCTGACTGCGATCAGGAACAGGAATATGTCACCATGGCACAGCAGAACAAGGTGGACGGTATCATCGGCCTGACTTACAATCCGAATCTGCAGATTGAAGAAAATACGCCCTTTGTAGCCATCGACCGCTCCATGGGAACCAAAATCCCCTGCGTAGCCAGTGACAACTTTGCCGGCGGCCAGTTAGCCGCAGAGAAATTAGCGGATCTTGGCTGCACTAACGTTGCTTTTCTGCGCACCGGTTCCTCGCTGGATAACGAACCCAACAAACGGAAAGCCGGTTTTGAAAACGGTTGTCTGTCCCGGGGGCTTTCTTATGAAATGAAAATCTTAAATGATGGAGACGCCTATGAAGAATTTGAGTATTTTCTTGCCGAACATATTCACTACGGAAGACTTTCTTTTGACGGTATTTTCTGTGTAACGGACCGGTTGGCTTATCTGATCATCAAGACACTTCGCAAATTAAATCTCCGCGTCCCGGAGGATGTGCAGGTTATCGGCTTCGACGGTATTCGTCCTTTTCAGGGAACGGACTATGTATGTTCCACCATTGTACAGCCTGTTCCGGAAATTGCCGAAATGTGTGTCAATCTGCTTTTACAGGAAAATATATCTTCCAAGCCGCCGCTCGTGTGCCTGCCCGTTACCTATGCTTATGGCGGCACTACCAGAGAATAACGCGGAGGAATCGTATGAAAAACTGGTGGTATTATCACAAATGGTATGTCATAATCGGCGTCATTCTGTTTCTGATTATCTGTAACCTGATCGGAAATGCCCTGGGACTTTTCCGGAAATCTCCCGACCTGCAGGTTGCTTATATTGGCAAGGCTTCTCTTCCCGCAGATACGGCCGCTGCCATACAGGAAGCTTTTACCTCCCTGGCCGCGGACTATAACCATGATGGTGAAATCATTGTCCAGGTGAATCAATATGTAAACGGCAACGACAACCCGGATGCGGATACAGCTTACTACCAATACGCCTCTGAAATAACACTGATCGGTGATATCTCAGATTGTGAAAGTTACTTTTTCCTTCTGGAAGATCCCGCAGATTTTCAGCGTACCTATCAGCTGCTTGCTTCTGCAGACGGAAGCTGTCCGGATTCATCGGATTATGAAACAGAGGGCAAGATTTTGCAATGGTCAGACTGTCCTGTTCTCGCGGATATGGAACTTGGCACCTACACCGACACATCGCTTGGGCAGACAACGACCGGTAATAACCAGGATATACTTTCCGGACTTTATCTTGGCAGACGCTGTTTCTACACCGACACTGTCACGGAGCATGTCAAAGAATGTGCCAGATTGTGGGATACGCTGCGTCAAAGTATCCAAAATAATTAAAACTTTTCTTATGGGAAATTATCATTTTAAACCTGACTAAATCCAATGAAATCAAATAAAAACTATAGATGGGAGAAAACAAAAATGAAATTCAAATATAGAAAACCCTGCCTAAGAACCCGTAAAATCATTTCCATAACATGCATGATACTATGTATTGTCACTTTATCCGGCTGTGCCTTTTTACCTGATTTTACAAATACCACAAATAATGATATCTCCGAGGAAAAAGCATCCGGCCAGATAACAATCGGCTCCCATCTGACAATCCAAAATACCGACGAGAGAATGACATTGTCTGAGCATATGGATGCCCTTTCAGCCGATGGACTCTATTACGCTTCATGGGTTGCCGGAGATTCTGCCCCTTATGAAAACAGTGACGGAGAATCGGTTACTTTATACGATGCTCAGCTTTACCTGTTGGCAGGGGAATTTAAATCCGCTGAAGCCGCACAGGAAAATATGGACAGTTGGCTTGCCGCTGGTAAGTCAAATTATGAGATAATAAAAGAAGAAAGTATTGACTGTAATGGTCAATCATATGTTCTGATTACCTATCATTTTACCAACACGGAAAACCCCTATGACCATGGAGTATCCGTATTCGGCATCTATGAAGATATGGCCGTCTGCATGGAATTGACATGTGTGGAGGACTATCCTGAAGATTTACAGCAGATGCTTAGTGGTTTTCTGGAAAACTGTACCTATTACTAAAAAATTCACATAATATAAACAAATTATGATTTTACGATACCGCCTTTCCTCTGACACCCCTCACAATACACACTGCTCCTGCCGCCTATGACCATACGGCAAAGCATTTTCCCACAAACCGGACAGGCTTCCCCTCCATGCCCGTACACCTGCAAAAATGGTGTATTCCGATAATCCTGTCCTTTCGTCTCCAGATATTCTTCCGGACTAATCACATTTCTTTCAATAAAATAAGATAACCGTTCTGGAATCACCCGCACAAGACATTCCCATTCTTCCTGTTGCAGACTGCACGCCGTCCACGCCGGATGGATGCCGGCCGCAAATAATATCTCATCGGAATAAATATTGCCGATACCTGCGACAACACTCTGATCTAACAGACATTCTTTAATTGTTTTCTTACGTTTTCCCAGACGGCTGATCAGATAATCGGCAGTCAGTCCTTCGTCAAAAGGCTCCATCCCAAGTTTTGCAATCCCGCTGTATGTATCTTCTTCTCCATTCTGAAGCAGCCAGAAACGCCCAAAACGCCGCATATCCGAAAAACGCAGCTGCCTGCCGTCACTCATTTCCAGAACAATATGCGTATGCTTTTCTTCCGGAAAATCAGCCGGCGTAAATAACAGACAGCCCGTCATCCGTAAATGCAATATAACGCGGTCTCCACTGTCTAACAAAATATGTAAAAACTTCCCCCTGCGCATCATTCCCGATACACTCTGACCGATCAATAATCTGCAAAACTCATCCGCTGCAGGACGGGCAATTACTTCCGGACGGTTTACTGTTACCTTTGTAATGGTAAGTCCTTTGAGTTGCGGCTCCAAAACTCTTTTGATTGTTTCCACTTCTGGCAGTTCCGGCATGGTTTCAATCCTCTTTCTGTATGTTATTATATATCATAACATAGATAAGCAAAAAATACCCGCAACATCTGGTTGCAACCTGAAGTTGCGTAATAGAAACCGTATTTTGGTAGCCTGCTGCCATCCAAAAAGATAAACTGACATCAGAAGGAGGAACACAATATGACATTTGGGGAAAAACTACAAAAATTAAGAAAAGAATCCGGTCTATCTCAGGAAGAACTTGCAGATCAGCTAAATGTATCAAGACAGGCTGTCAGTAAATGGGAACGAGACAACGGCTATCCGGAAACCGAAAAAATTGTGCGTATGAGCAAAATGTTTCAGGTAACGATAGACTACCTTCTGGGGGAAGAAGATACACCCAAGCCAGAAAATAACTTACATGAAAAGGGATTATACGTCAGCCGTGAAATGGCGGAAGGGTTTCTTTCCTATCAGAAAAGAAAAATGTTGAAAACCAGTACCGCAATCGGTTTTATGATTGCAAGCTTATCCCTTAGCTTCTGGGCTGTCGAAATCAACATGATCCTGTTCATGATTTTTGTGATCATAGGAATTATCTTATTGTTTTCTGTAAAACTTGCAGATAATCCTTACCACAAATTATGGAAAGAACCCTTATTCTTTGACAAAACTGTCAAATCTGAACTGGTTTCGGCTTACGCCGATAAAAAGAAATTCATACACATTTCTAACCTTATCGGAATTGCCCTGATTGCTGTCGGCTTTTTACTCTGCCCGCTTATCGTTCCTGCGGAGTTTGATATTTTAGATAATATTATTCTGGCCTGTGGATTCATCTTAGCTGGTGTGGGAGCTTTTCTATGTGTATATATGTCTGGTATTACACGAGCATACCGGCTGTTGATTATGAACAAAATGGAAGGCTGATTTTATATAGCCTTATCACGTAAATGTATCAGAATGGAGGAAAACCATGAAAAAAATAATATTAACAATCATACTATCAGCACTTTTTCTCTGCGGTTGTGATGCTGTAAATGAAAAAGAACAGGAATCTGAATATTATTCGGATCTTGCCAAGACACAGGAAATTACCGCTATTTCAGCAGATACTTCTGATATTTTACAGAAAATGACAGAAAAGCAAGAAATATCTGACTTTATATCAGCACTGGATATTGAACACTGGGAACTGGAAAGCCTACCTGAAACAGCCAAACTGACCGGCACTTTTCAATTTTCACAGGAAGAAACTCTCAAATTTGGACAAGATGCATCTGACAGAGAAATATCTACCATTTGCGAAATACTCTGCTATGAGGATATTCCTTATCTGACATTAAAAACAGCCGGTGTAAAAATATCTTTTCGGGTATCTGAAACTACAATGGAATATCTTACACAATATTTTCAATAAAGATATCACTTTATTAACTATAATGCCGTTCCCTTAGAAGGCAGAATCAATTTCCCCATATCCACGCCTTCTAAGGAGAGAAGGCATTTCTTTTTATCCAGACCTCCCGCATATCCTGTCAGACTGCCACCGGAACCTACCACGCGGTGACAGGGCACAATGACAGAAATCGGATTATGTCCTACCGCATCGCCTACCGCCTGGGCAGACATATGGGCAAGGCCTTTTTCCCGAGCAATTTCTTTGGCCAGTTCCCCATATGTTATTGTCTTCGCATAAGGAATCCGTTGTAATAATTTCCAGACACTGATTTGAAATGGCGTGCCTAGCAGATGCACAGGCGGCATAAAGTCCGGTTTGTGTCCGCAAAAATAAATATCCAGCCATTTTCCTGCTGTCTCAAATACCGGCAGGTCTTTTTCTTCATGTTCCGGATCGAGATTACGAGCAAAATATTTCTGCCCATAAAACCATAGTCCAATCAGGCCAGTCTCGTCAGCGGCAAGAAGTATATTCCCCAGCGGTGATTTATAGGTAGATGTGTATTGCATCTGATTCCTCCGAAATTTATAACAGATTTTCTGCTGAACGCATTATAACATATCAGGATACAAATGAAAATCTAATCTTCCTTATTGCACCGGAACAAAAATTTATCGAAACTCAATAAATTTTTGTTGACATTCATTTCCAAGCATGCTATTTTAAAATTACAAAAAAGGATTTCCGTTTACAATCCAAAACGGGTCATGGAAACATTCATTGTAGAAAGGATACCTGTCATATGAAAGACAAACTGACCTTATTTACCAAATACTTATTAGACTTTATGTTTTACGCCGGCATTATCGTAACTGCAACACTTCCATTGAGCATCCGCTTTTACGGACGCTACAACAGCTATTTTGCGGATAACTTTTATTCTCTTTGTGTTATCTTATTTTTATCCGGCATCTTTGCTGTATTAATCTTACAGCAGCTTCGACAGATGTTCGGCTCCGTATTACGGGATGACTGTTTTACCAGAGAGAATGTAGTCAGTCTTGAAAAAATGAGCATTTACAGCTTCTTTATCGCCGTGATTACCGCATGCCGCCTGTTTATTTATCTTACTCCGGCTGTCTTTATCGTCATTCTGGTCTTTGTGATCGCCGGACTTTTCAGTAAGGTGCTTGCCCAGGTCTTTGATAAGGCTGTCACTTACAAACTGGAAAACGACCTTACCATTTAAAATATAGATTTCAATATATACGCAGCAAAGGAGCAATTACAGATATGGCAATCATCATTAATCTGGACGTCATGATGGCAATGCGCAAGAAGGGTCTGACCGAACTGGCCGGCGATATCGACATCACTCTTGCAAACCTGTCCATCCTTAAAAATAATAAAGCCAAGGCAATCCGTCTCTCCACCTTAAACGAAATCTGCAAGGCGCTGAATTGTCAGCCGGGCGATATTCTGGAATATGTGGAAGATACGGAAGACGAAGATAACAAAGAAAATTCTGTCGATTGATAAAAAGAAAGGAGACAAAATCATGAATCAATATCAACCCAACAATTATCCATCTATGAATCAGCCGCAGGCAAACCCCCAGGCAGCTGCCCAGCTTTATCCTAATCAACCTTACTCCAACCAGTTGAACACTGTAAAGCCAACCATTGCAACCGGCGAAGAACCAGACAATCAATATACCCAGAGTATGAAAAAGCGCTTCCCGTTCTTTGGTATCGGCAGTCTGCTTTATGCCATGTTTTATGCTTTCTGCCTCTATAAGAACGCTTCCGGTATCACCTACCCTTTTTTCGTCGTCGGAACCCTTTGCTATTTCTTCTTCTCTATGCAAAAGTTAGGGGTTCCATACAAAAAAGACAGCATTTTTTACATTATTAGTATTGTATTACTTGGCATTTCAAACTGCATGACCAGTTCCCCGCAGATACTTTCCATTAACAAGTTCGGCATCTTCCTGCTTTCTTTTGTCCTGATATTGCATACAGTATACAATGACCAGACATGGAACCTGCCAAAATATTGTATGGCTATTTTACAGACCATTGGCACTTGTTTCACCTGCCTGTTTCGTCCCTTTGGAGACATGATCTCTTATTTTGATGCCCAAAAACGGGAAAAAACAGAAAAAAAGAGCTATTTCCTGTCTGTTACGATTGGAATAGTCATTGCAATTCCTCTGTTATTTATTATGATACTATTACTTTCCAGTGCCGATATCGTTTTTGCACAGATGTTTGAAAGATTTTTCGAGGCCATTAATCTATGGGAAATTATGTGTGTCATATTGCTTATGACTGTGGTTTTCTTTGGTTCTTACTCGCTCTATGCAGCGCTTGGAAAGAAAAATGTAACAGAAGAAGTAACGGACAAAAAGATTTTCGACCCTGTCATTGCCATTGTTGTGACATCAGCTCTCTCCATACTTTATCTGATGTTCAGCGGTATACAGATTGTCTATCTCTTTATCGGCAACATGCAGCTTCCGGACGGTTACACTTATGCAAGTTACGCAAGGGAAGGATTTTTCCAACTGCTGGCTGTCTGTATCATTAACCTGCTGCTGGTATTAACCTGTCTGTATTTATTCCGGGATAATACAGCATTAAAAATCATTCTCACAATTATCAGTATTTGTACCTATATCATGATTCTTTCCAGTGCTCTGCGGATGATCATGTATATTAATAACTATAATCTGACCTTCAGAAGGATACAGGTACTGTGGGCCCTGGCTGTTATCTTCTTTCTGATGACTGGTATTACTATTTTCATATATTTTAAGGAATTTCCTCTTTTTTCTTATGGCATTGTAGTAGTCACGGTATTTTATATTGCTTTATCTTTCTCCCGCCCCGACTACTGGATTGCCCGCTATAATCTGATGAATGAGGAATATACAGGAAGTGAAAAAAGATATCTTTCCAGCTTATCAAGCGATGCCGCGCCAGCAATACTGAATCCTCAGATCAATCCTGATGTGACACAGATACAGGAAATACTTTCACTTTATAAAACCATGGATTATTCTGATATAAAACATATGCCTGAATGTGATGATTCCTATTGGACAATTAATTATTGTCAACATATACAGTATCTTTCAGACAACATGCACCTGAGAAATTTTAATTTTTCGATTTATAAAGCCCAGAATTATCTGATCGACTGATCCTGCGGAACATTCGTATCGTCCCGCTTCATCTCTTTGATCACACTTACTCCCAACGGTATGGAAACTGTCAGCGCAAAAATATCTGACACAGCCTGACAGATTTCCACCCCGGTAAGTCCACAGAAATAGGGCAGAATAGTAATTAATGGCAGAAAAAAGATACCCTGTCTTGCAGATGCTACAATGGAAGCCTTTAAACCTTTTCCAATAGACTGTAGCATCATATTGCACATGATAATCCAGGAACTTAACGGAAGTGCAACAATAGAATATCGAAGCGCCGCCGTTCCCACTTCGATTACATCGACATCCCCTTTTCTGAAAACTGTCACCAGCTGGGGCGCACATAAGAAAACAATGACTGCAATACCGGCAAGACATAGAAAAGCTACTTTCACACAAAAGAAAAAAGCTTCCAGTACCCTTTTATATTTTTTCGCCCCATAATTAAACCCGCACACCGGTTGAAATCCCTGACCAAAGCCAATCAATGCGGAATTCACAAACATCATAATACGGGATACGATTGACATACCGGCAATCGCTGCATCACCATAGACACCTGCCGCGTGATTGAGACAGATAGTAGCCACACTGGCAAGTCCCTGTCGAAACAACGAAGGGATTCCTCCCCGGATTACTTCTTTATAAAAGTGCAGACTAGGTTTAAAATTCCTGAAACTAATCTGGATGTTTCCTCCCCGCCTCATCATAACAAGCAGAAAAACAAAACTGATATACTGACTGATCGTTGTAGCAAGTGCTGCCCCTGCAACTCCCATTTCAAAGCCAAAAATAAGAAGCGGATCCAGGGCAATATTGATAACCGCACCCGACACAATACCGATCATGGCATAAAAAGCACTTCCCTGAAAACGCATCTGATTATTCAATACCAAAGAAGCTGTCATTGCCGGTGCTCCAATCAGAATAATTTTCAAATACGCAACCGTATAGGGTTGAATCGTTACCGTAGAACCTAATGCGAAAGAAAGTGGTTCTATAAAAAACAGACATCCTATCATAATTATTATGCCTGCCAAAAAAGAAGTAAAAAAACCTACCGCAGACATTTTCTGTGCTTCCTCAATATCCCCTGCACCTAATTTTCTGGAAATGTAATTTCCGGATCCATGGCCAAATAAGAATCCCACAGCCTGAATAATCGCCATAAGAGAAAAGACCACACCTACAGCCGCCGTAGACTGTGTATTGATCTTTCCCACAAAAAAGGTGTCTGCCATATTATAAAAAGAAGTTACCAGCATACTGAGAATCGTGGGTACTGCCAGTCTGCATACCAGTCTTTTCACCGGTTCTTCCAACATATAGTTTCGTTTCTCTTCCGCACTCTTAAATTCCATGGAATTTTCTTGCCTTTCCTGAGTCAAAACTATCTCCCTATATAACAATTACTTTTACATTCTAGTTCCAAAGTTTTTAATTTGCAAGCTGCATATACCAAAATTGTCCCTGTTTTCATTATATTTTTATATTAACGGGATTATGTTGCCTGACTGTAAAAGAGTTCCTATAGTAGAGAGAATAAAATAACAAACTCTTCATATACTATTGACATTCATTATCAAAATAAAACGGTTTGTTAAAATAACGATAAAAAAGAAAGATGAGGAAGACAATATGAATCCAAAGGCATTATTTCAAATATCCTATGGCTTGTATGTCGCAGCATCTAAATTTGACAAGAAGATGAACGGATGTATTGTCAACACTGTGATGCAGATAACCGATAATCCCAAACAGGTGGCTGTAGCCATCAACAAAGAAAATCTGACCTGCGAGATTGTACAAAAATCCAGAATGATTTCCCTCTCTGTCCTTTCCGAAACTGCACCTTTTTCTCTTTTTGAACATTTTGGATTTCAGAGCGGACGGAAGACAGATAAATTTATAAATTATCCTTTCGCACTAACCGGACAGGACCTGCCTTATCTGACCAGTCATACCAGCGCTTTTATTGACTGTAAGGTTACAAACACAATAGACCTGGGAACACATTTACTTTTTATTGCAACTGTAAATGACTGTGAAATTATCTCCGGTGAGAAGGCAATGACTTATTCCTTCTACCACGAATTTGTAAAACCGCAGCCTGCTGCCTCCTCCGCTAAGGGATGGCGCTGTACAGTATGCGGTTATATCTATGAAGGAGAAGAACTTCCTCCTGATTTTATCTGTCCCTGGTGTAAACATGGTGTAGAGGATTTTGAGAAAATCATGTAATTTGAGGATTGACATAAAGTCAATCCTCATACAACTTCCCGATTTCTTCCATCGCTTCTTCTCTTGTGATAGAAAAATTCTGAATCAGGTAATCTTCTATTTCTTTATCAGAACATTTTCTTAAGGACATTTTACAGATCTGTCTGAAAAAAGGTATTCCGGCGTATCCTTAAGAATCTCATTCACCTGCTCATCCGGTAAATTAGCAAATGCTTCCATATCTTCCGGCTGAATATTACGAAGAATCTCCATATCTGCATAATCCCTGAAAAACTGGCAACTTAGGATATTATCGCCAAAAATTAATTTACTGCTGCTGTCACGAAATTGTGAGTTGTCAATAATTGTTCTGTTTTCTTTGCACATATTAGCTCCTTTGCTGTTGAGTAGAACAGAGAAGGTAAGAAAACATAGGGAAACAACATAAGATTTTAAACCTTATCTGTCAGTTGAAAGTTGGTAAATTAGAGGCGATTTGCCTCATTCATCTTCCAGCGATGCCGAAAGTTATATATCGTATGAATGAACACGATATTGAAGTTACAGGTACTATAACATTTTCTGATATAAAAAGCAAGAAATGTAAAATATATTCTAAAAAGTGATATGAACTATATTTATAAATTAAAAAGACTGTCATTGAAATTTAATCATTATATGTTATCATTATGAAAGAAAAACCCGCATAAACACGGGATGCAACCTGATCTTTACATGAAAATATTCAAAAGCAACATCAGATTGATAGAATTTACATCCATGTTTTTATACAATACACACATACCGAAGCGACATACGGTATATGTGACCGGCACAGTTTTACATGAAAATTTATAAGATGGAGGTTTATTATGAGTTTAGGACAAAATTTACAGTTTTTAAGAAAACAGAAAGATATAACACAGGAACAACTTGCGGAGCTATTGGAAGTATCCCGCCAGTCTGTCTCCAAATGGGAATCGGATACCACTTATCCGGAGACAGATAAATTATTACAGATGACAAACTTATTTCATTGTACTTTAGATGATCTGATGCAGAAAGATATCAGCACTCAGTATGTGGAAGATAAGAATCATTATGACCAACATAAAAATCAATTCAGTAAATGGATCACAGCCGGTGTGGGACTCATTCTTTTTGGATTGACAATGTGCGCTTTCTTAAGTACAGTACTGCCAAAAAGAGAGGGTTTGGACACAGATATGATTTCTACCATTGTATTTTTTCTATTTGTGGTAGCAGCGGTGGCAATTTTTATTGTGACAGGATTACAGGACAGCTACTTTGCCAAAAAGCATCCTTTTATTGAGGATTTTTATTCAGAAGAAGAAAAAGACAATTTTCATAAGAAAAATATTATTTTAATTACTTCGGGTGTTGTATTAATTATTGTAGGATTAATCATTATGATGGGGACTGAAGCAATTACTCTTCCCGAATATATAGGGAAAAACAAAATTAATCTGGAAGATCTCATGAGCAGTGTATTCTTATTATGCGTAACCATTGCAGTGATATTATTTGTCTATGCTGGTACGCAGGGCAGTAAATATAACATTAAACACTATAATCTCATGCAGGATCACAATTCCCAGACTTATAAAAACGATAAGAAAAAAGGATTGTACTGCGGATGTATTATGATGGTAGCAACAATGATATTTCTTGCTTGTGGATATATTGGAAATCTATGGAAAATAGCATGGGTGGTTTATCCGATTTTTGGGATTTTCTGTGGTATCATTGCAACTATTATTGACAGAAATAATAATGAAGAAGAATCTTAATATTAATCAAAAAACCAACAAACATAAAAAACAGTCCCTCCGAATTTCCAGAAGGACTGTTTTTAATCGTCTATTCCAAATTCTTTCACTGCCTGCTGCCAATATTTTTCCGGAATGTCAGGCCAGGATACGATTCCTGTTTCCTCCTTACACAATTTCATGGCAAGACGCAGACAATCGCTATTTTTGTCTATCCCTGTGCGCAGGGTATGAATATTAATCTTAGACCAATAAGGTGCTTTCTGATTGAGACCGGAAGTTTCAAATTCTTTCACGACGCTTTCCACATCATATTCCAGTTGAAAAAATTCCCCTTCCCAGCCATATTGCGTGCCATGCAGTATCATATATTGTGTCTTACCATCAAAAAACCAGGAAATACCTACTGCTCCGGGATGAAATATTTTCTTGCTATCATACAGTTTCTCTTCCTGAAAATGTACATGACCGGAAACCAGAAAATCAACATCCAGATTTTTCATAATCTGTACGGTATTGTCCGCATCCGGCTCCAATATCTCATTGGAACGAGTCAAAGATCCATGACAATAACGAAAAGGTTTCAATCCTTTTCTCTCATAATATCCAGCAATTCCAATCTTTTCAAAAAACTGAAAATCACGTTCCGTCAAATTATCATAAGTGTAGAGAAGACTACCGCTGGCAGAAGAATAAGTCCAGTTTTTCTGAGGATTTTTTCGATAATCCAGCATATAATCTTCTCTGTTACCTCTGATAAAGATGCAGGGATAATTATGATCCATCTCATAAATAATCTGCATGGTTTTCTGAGGATAGGCACAGTCGCTGATGTAATCTCCCAGGAAAAGAAATTCATCCACATCTCTTTCAAGAGCATGTCCAATACATCTTTCCAAACCAATATGATTACTGTGTATATCACCGATTACTGCTATTTTATAATCTTTCATATTTGATCAGACTTTTACTGCTCTTCCTCCGAAATATCTTCCATAGCGTCATCAATATTTTCAAATTCTTCTTCGCCATTACTGATTTTTTCCCGGACTTTGGCAATCTTTGCAACCTTTGTTCCCTCATCCAGATTAATCATCTTCACACCGGATGTAATTCTCTTTAAGGTGGAAATCTCATCCATACGAAGCTGAATAATGATACCGCCATCTGTGATCATCATAATCTCATGATCGTCATTAACAGCCTTAACACCCACCACGTAACCCGTTTTCTCAGTAATCTTATAACACTTTAATCCTTTACCGCCGCGTTTCTGTATGGTAAATTCCTCTAAATAAGTGCGTTTACCCATACCATTTTCTGATACAATCAGAAGAGAATCTCCCTGGTGATCCAACTGCATACCCACAATTTCATCATCGTCTGACAGATTCATACCAATAACACCCATGGAAGTTCTTCCCGTAGGTCTCACATCTGTCTCTTTAAAACGTATACACATGCCCTGTCTTGTCACCAGAAAAATTTCCGTATCACTGGAAGTATTCTTTACTTCTATCAGTTCATCATCTTCCCGCAGGTTAATCGCTGCCAGACCGTTTTTCCTGACATTGGAAAATTCCATAACAGGAGTCTTTTTCACGATACCTTTCTTCGTAACCATAAAGAGATTCTTATTATCTTCATAATCCTTAATCGGTATCATGGCCGATATCTTTTCACCCGGATTAAGCTGAAGAATATTAACAATGGCAATCCCTCTGGCTGTCCGGCTGGCTTCCGGAATTTCATACGCTTTCAGGCGGTATACTCTTCCGTAATTGGTAAAGAACATGAGATAATGATGCGTTGTAGTCATCAGAAGATCTTCAATATAATCTTCCTCAATCGTCTGCATCCCTTTAATACCTTTACCGCCGCGGTTCTGGGATTTAAAATTATCAACTGTCATACGCTTGATATAACCGAGACTGGTCATGGCAATGACAGTATTATCCCTGGGAATCAGATCTTCCATATTGATATCATAGACATCAAATCCAATCTGACTTCTTCTGTCATCACCGTATTTCTCGGCAGTCACAAGCATTTCATCCCTGATCACACCAAGAAGTAATTTCTCATCCGCAAGAATTGCCTTTAATTCTGCAATCTTTGCCATCAATTCTTTATGTTCGTTCTCAAGCTTCTCTCTTTCCAGACCTGTCAATGCACGCAGACGCATATCCACAATCGCCTGAGCCTGGGCCTCAGAAAATTCAAACCTTTCAATTAACCTTTCTTTGGCAATCTGTGTTGTCTGACTGCTTCTGATAATCTGGATGACTTCATCAATATGGTCTAAGGCAATCAGTAAACCCTGCAAAATATGATCTCTTTCTTCCGCCTTATCAAGATCGTATTTTGTTCTTCTGGTCACCACATCTTCCTGATGCTTTAAGTAATAAGTAAGCATATCCAGAAGATTCATAACCTTCGGCTCATTATTCACAAGCGCCAGCATAATCACACCGAAAGAATCCTGAAGCTGGGTATGTTTATAAAGCTGATTTAAGATAACATTGGCATTGGCATCTTTACGGAGTTCAATAACAATACGCATACCTTCACGGTTTGTCTCATCCCGCAGGTCTGTAATGCCGTCAATTTTCTTTAATTTCACAAGATCTGCAATCTTTAAAATTAAATTGGCCTTATTGACCATATAGGGAAGTTCCGTCACAATAATACGGCTTTTGCCATTGGACATGGTCTCAATATTTGTGACGGCACGCACCCTTACCTTGCCGCGGCCGGTCCGATAAGCTTCCTCCGAACCTCTGGTACCCAGAATAATACCACCGGTAGGAAAATCAGGAGCTTTCACGATTTGTAAAATCTCTTCGATATCTGTCTCACGGTCCTCCTCAATACGATTCTGGATAATTTTTATTACCGCATTGGTAACTTCTCTTAAGTTATGAGGAGGAATATTGGTAGCCATTCCTACGGCAATACCGGAAGTACCGTTTACCAGAAGATTCGGATAACGGCTTGGCAGCACTGTAGGTTCTTTTTCCGTATCATCAAAGTTTGGCGCAAAATCTACTGTATTTTTATTAATATCAGCAAGAAGTTCCATGGAAATCTTACTGAGCCTTGCCTCTGTATAACGCATGGCAGCAGCACCGTCACCATCTACGGAGCCAAAATTTCCATGACCATCCACCAAAGGATATCTTGTGGACCATTCCTGTGCCATATTAACGAGCGCACCATAGATAGAACTGTCACCATGGGGATGATATTTACCCATGGTATCACCGACAATACGGGCACTTTTTCTATGAGGTTTGTCCGGGCCGTTATTTAATTCTATCATGGAATATAAAACCCGTCGCTGTACAGGTTTTAAACCGTCTCTTACATCGGGAAGCGCACGGGCTGCAATAACGCTCATGGCATAATCAATGTAAGAATCTTCCATTTTCTTTTTCAGATCCACTTCTTCTATCTTATCAAAAATTCGGTCGTCCATCTTTCCTCCACGTTAAATCATTCAGATTATAACTTAAGTGCAAAATAATATCAAAATCTAAATATCCAGATTTTTTACAAATTTTGCATTTTCTTCAATGAAAATCCTGCGGGGTTCTACCTTATCTCCCATCAGTGTATTAAAAGTAAGATCTACTTCCGATTCCTCTTCTTCGTTCATATTTACCCGAAGCAGAATACGTCTTTCAGGATCCATGGTAGTTTCCCAGAGCTGGTCTGCATCCATCTCCCCAAGACCTTTGTAACGCTGAATCTTATTATTCTGGTCACGGCCTACTTCTGCCAGAATCTTTTCCAGCTCTTCGTCACTGTATGCATACCATATCTGTCTGTTTTTCTCTAATTTATACAATGGCGGTTTCGCCAGATAAACATGTCCCTGTTTGATAAGTTCCGGCATAAACCGATAAATAAACGTGAGCATGAGGGTAGCAATATGCGCACCATCTACATCGGCATCTGTCATAATGATAATCTTATCATAACGCAGTTTGGAAATATCAAAATCTTCATGTATCCCTGTACCGAAAGCAGTGATCATTGCCTTGATTTCCGCATTGGCATAAATCTTATCAAGCCTTGCCTTCTCTACGTTCAATATCTTACCACGAAGCGGAAGGATTGCCTGAGTAGCCCTGCTTCTGGCAGTTTTGGCAGAACCGCCCGCAGAATCTCCCTCTACGATATAAATTTCACAGTTTTTAGGATCCTTATCAGAACAATCCGCAAGTTTACCGGGAAGTGCACTGCCTTCCAACGCCGTCTTACGACGGGTTAAATCCCTTGCTTTTCTGGCTGCTTCACGGGCACGCTGCGCAAGAATTGACTTTTCACAGATTGTCTTGGCAACTGTAGGATTCTGTTCCAGAAAATAAGTAAGCTGTTCACTTACTACATTATCTACAGCTCCTCGTGCTTCAGAATTGCCAAGCTTCTGTTTGGTCTGTCCCTCAAACTGAGGATCCTCTATCTTAACACTGATAATCGCTGTAAGTCCTTCCCTGATATCTTCACCGGAAAGATTTGCTTCGTTATCTTTTAATAATTTATTATTTCTCGCATAATCGTTAAATGTTTTGGTAAGAGCATTTCTGAAACCTACTAGATGAGTACCGCCTTCCGGTGTATTGATATTATTTACAAAAGTATATACACTCTCATTATAAGAATCATTATGCTGAAGCGCTACTTCCACATAAACACCGTTTTTTGTACCTTCAAAGTACATGATCTGTTCATAAAGAGCTTCTTTGCTTTTATTCAGATATGTAACAAATTCCTTGATACCGCCTTCATAATGAAACTCTTTTTTCTGTTCCTGACCTTCTCTGTCATCCTGCAATACAATCTTTAAACCTTTTGTCAGAAAAGCAGTTTCACGAAGTCTCGTCTTTAAGGTATCAAAATCATAGATTGTATCCTCAAAAATAGTACTATCCGGTTTAAACTGAATTCTGCTGCCGGTCTTATCAGATTCACACTCTCCTATGACTTTCAACGGATAACATACATGACCTTTCTCATAACGCTGTTTATAAATTTTACCTTCACTGTAAATATCTACTTCCAGCCAGTCGGAAAGCGCATTGACAACAGATGCACCCACTCCATGCAGGCCGCCGGATACTTTATATCCTCCGCCGCCAAATTTACCGCCGGCATGTAAAATCGTAAATACAACTTCCACAGCCGGAATTCCTGCTTTATGATTGATGCCGACAGGAATACCACGGCCATTATCAAGAACAGTAACAGAATTATCCTGATTAATCGTCACATAAATCGTATCACAAAATCCTGCCAAAGCTTCATCTACCGCATTATCCACAATCTCATATACCAGATGATGAAGACCTCTTGAAGAAGTACTGCCTATATACATACCAGGTCTTTTCCGTACTGCTTCAAGTCCCTCTAAAATCTGTATTTGATCTGCACCATATTCGTTTGCCATCTTTTCCTCCTAATTTGTGCCAATGTTTATGCTTCACTGTCAGAGTTATTGATGATTTTTCCATTTTCTATCTGAAAAACTTTATCAATCTCAAATCTGTTATTTACAAATTCATCCAATCCTGTACAAGTAATAATCGTCTGAATATCTCCGATAGTACTTAAGAGATAATTCTGTCTATGACTATCAAGTTCAGATAAGACATCATCCAGAAGAAGAACAGGGTTTTCATTTGCTATTTTCTTCACAAGTTCTATTTCCGATAATTTAAGAGACAATGCAGCAGTTCTCTGCTGTCCCTGGGATCCAAACTTACGGATATCCACATCTTTCACCATAAAACAAAAATCGTCTCTGTGCGGCCCTACCGTAGTCTGTTTCAATTTTACATCCTTATCCTGACACATCAGAAGATTCTGTTCATAATCTGCAATCTCCACATCAGGCTCATACTTAACTTTTAATTCTTCTTTTCCGCCGGACAGTTTATTGTGAATATCATAGATAATATCATTTAACTGTTCCACAAAAAGCTTTCTTCTCTCGATAATCTTACTTCCAAAAGAAACAAGCTGAGAATCCCATATATTTAACGTTTCTCTTAGAGATGGATTAAAATACATGTCTTTCAAAAGCTTATTGCGCTGATTCACTATTTTATTATAATGATTTAAATTATAAAGATAAAACTGATCCAGCTGGCATAATTCCATATCCACGAATCTTCTTCTTTCCGCCGGTCCATTTTTAATAATACTTAAATCTTCCGGGGAAAAAAATACTACATTTAATAATCCAAGAAGTTCCGCAGCTTTTTTTATTTTTTGCCCGTCAATAGCAATTCCCTTCGTTTTATTCTTACGAAGGTGCATGTCTACTCTGATTTCCATACTGTCCTTTTCAAGATAAGTCCTGATATGGGCTTCTTCTTTATCAAAATTGACAATATCTTTATCTTTGCTTCCTTTATGTGATTTTGTAGTAGCAGACAAATAGATTGCTTCCAGGATATTTGTCTTACCCTGGGCATTATCACCATATAAGATATTTGTTCCTTTACTGAAATCAATATGTAAAGAATCGTAATTTCTAAAATCTGCCAGTTCCAATGATTTTATGATCATCAGTTTTCTACCTTAATCTGTTGTCCATCAAACTCAATTACATCACCGGGATATATTTTCTTACCGCGCTGTAATTCTACTTCACCATTGACTTTGACAAAGCCTTCCTGTATCTCTATCTTTGCTTCCACACCAGATTGTACTAACCCGGCTAATTTCATTATCTGGCCAAGTTTGATGAAATCATCCCTGATTTTTATTATTTCCATGATACTGATATTTTATACCTTTCTAACTGACCGTTGTAAAATTAACCGGCAGAATCAGATAAATATAACTTTCCTGTACATTTCTGATAAAACAGGGAGCTTTTGGATTTACCATGTATAAATCAATCTCTTCATCTTCTATCACACGAAGCGCATCAATCAGAAATTTAGGATTAAATCCTATCATCAAATCTTTGCCTTCTTTCTTAATGTCAATTTCTTCATCCATACTTCCTACAGTAGAATTCATCTTAAGCTGCATGGAAGAATCTGTAATGTTAATAATTACAGGTTTCTTATCCCCTTCTTTGACAAGAAGAGTAGCTCTGTCAATACAGTCAAGCAGTTCTTTTTTGTTCATTTTAACTTTTGTTTCATAATCACTGGAAAGCATCTGATCGATTCTGAAATACTCTCCTTCAATTAATCTGGAGACTACCAGTGTATTATCAAACTCAAATAAAATATGTTTTTCTGTAAAGAAAATACTCACATCTTTATCCATATCACCGGAAAGAATCTTACTTACTTCACTTAATGTCTTGCCGGGAACCACTACCTTCTTATCTGCATAAGAATTTTTCAAATCAATTCTTCTGATGGAAATTCTATGACCATCTAAAGACACTACTTTTAATGTATCATTATTAATTTCAAACAACTCACCGGTCATCAATCTGTTATTGTCATTATCGGCAATAGAAAAAATTGTCTGTCTGATCACTTCTTTTAAAGTAAACTGTGAAATTACGACAGAATCGTTTCTTTCTATATCAGGAAGATAGGAAAAATCTTCACCTGATTTACCAATAATATTAAATTTTGCTTTCTCACAGGTAATTGTTGTCTTATAAGTTTCATTCGTTTCGATGGTGATATCATTATCAGGAAGTTTTCTGACAATCTCTAAAAATATCTTTGCATCAAGTGCTATCATTCCTTTATCTAATATCTCTCCATCAATGGTTGTCTCGATACCAAGTTCCATATCATTGGCAGTCAGTTTAATTTCACCGTTTCTTGTATCTATAAGGATACATTCCAGAATAGACATTGTAGTTTTGTTAGGAACAGCTTTCGATACTGTCTGTACCCCAGTTAAAAGATTTGATTTCGTACATACAATTTTCATCTGTGCATATCTTCCTTTCTTCACTGTGATATATTTTTTGTGCCGTCATAGGTTATTAATATAATAATTATTTAGTAATCTTAATCATAATAGCTGTTGATATGTGCATAACCTTATCTATTATACTATTTTTCAACCAAAATGAAAACGATTAAGCTGTGAAAAACTTTGTATAACCTCATAATAACTTTCAACTTATCTACAACATAATTTTACTGATAAAAATGACATAATTGTCAATTCACACCAAAAATCATCAGTTTCACAACATGTGTTGAAGAATTGTTGATAAAAGAGTGAATACTTATCCTTAATATTAAGGAACAATTTTTTTTCTGATAATGTCTACTTTGTTTCTCAGTTCTTCATTGGTGGTCATTTCTTCTTTTATCTTATTGACTCCATGAATAACGGTAGTATGATCTTTCTTTCCTAATAACTTACCTATATTATTTAGTGAAGTATCTATTAATTCCCTGCAAAGATACATAACTACTTGTCTTGGCTGAACAAATTCAGAATTTCTTTTTTTGGAAGTAATGTCTTCAGGGCTTACTCCAAAATGTTCTGCAACTACTTCTATAATAAGATAAGGGGTTATTTCTTTGGGTTTATCAGGATATATCACATCCTTTAATGCTTCTTCCGCATATGCCAGATTAATATCTACTTTATTTAATTTGGAAAAGGCAATGATTTTATTAAAGGCTCCTTCTAATTCTCTGATATTTGATTTGATGTTTTCAGCAATATATTTAAATACTTCATCGTCTATTTCTTTGTTATAGTTTTCAGCATTTTTTTTGAGGATAGCCATTCTTGTCTCATAATCAGGCGGCTGAATATCTGCTATTAATCCCCATTCAAACCGGGAACGGAATCTTTCTTCCAGAGTTTCCATATCTTTTGGTGGTTTATCGGAAGATAATATAATCTGCTTTCCGGCGGCGTGCAGGGTATTAAAAGTATGGAAGAATTCTTCCTGTGTACTTTCTTTTCCTATGATAAATTGAATATCATCGATCATAAGGACATCAACTGTGCGGTATTTTTCACGGAATTTATTCATTTTCAGGGCATCACCGCTTCTGATACAGTCTATTACTTCATTGGTAAAGTTTTCAGAAGTAACATAAAGTACCTTCATTTCAGGATTTCTTTCTAAAATGAAATGTCCTATGGAGTGCATCAGGTGTGTTTTACCTAAACCTGCTCCTCCATATATATAGAGTGGATTGTATACTTCTCCCGGTGATTCTGCCACAGCAAGAGAAGCAGAATGTGCCAGTTTATTGTTGCTGCCTACTACAAAGGTATCAAATTTATATTTTAAACTTAAATTGGCATTTTCATAATTGATATTGTAAGCCGGTTTTGGAACAGAAGCGTTGTTATTGTCTTTATTCTTTGCATCTTTTTCCAATATAAAAGCGATATCATAAGTATGATCCATCATTTCAGAAATAGTAACCTGAAAAAAACTTTTATATTTAGATGTAATATAATTAAGAGCATGAGCCTGATCGGAAGGAATCAGGATTGTAA
>RAYR01000002.1 GCA_003612405.1 bacterium 0.1xD8-71 | reverse complement strand
ATATTATCTTTTACCTCATAGAAATTAAGAGGCTCAATCCAGGTAGAAAAAGAAATATCAGATAATTCATATTCTTTTCTGAGTGTTTCTTTTATTTCATTCCACTTTTTACTGATAGATTCCATAATAAACAAAACCTCATTCTTTTATGATATAAGAAATTATAAAATCGAAATTACCCTACCATATATAATAATATAAATATTATAAAAATTCAAATGATAAGTTGTCCACATATATTCAAACAAATTATGAACAAGTTGACATATTATTGTATATGGAAACAGAAGGTGTGTATAACTGTATAAAATAATATCAACATATAAAAATTTAGAAAAAGCAGGATAATAAAAAAATTATTAACATGTTCATATAAAGTTATCAACATCTTATGAACATATTGTGGATAGATTTATGTAAAGTGGATAGGCAGTTTCCATTGTGTTTTATTAATTTTTTATAAAAAATATAAGTGGATTTACTTGACGTTTTCCTATTAATTATATATAATCAACATGTTGTTTTCCTAAAATGAAGCTTATTATCTTTACCTTATAAATAAATAAGGTCATATGAAGGAGGTGCATGGGAATGAAAATGACGTATCAGCCTAAGAAAAGGCAGAGATCGAAAGTTCACGGTTTCAGAGCAAGAATGAGTACAAAAGGTGGAAGAAAAGTCTTAGCTGCAAGACGGGCAAAAGGAAGAAAGAGATTATCAGCATAGGCCGCATTTATGTGGCCTTTTTTTCTCCGTATAATTATCTTTTTAAGAAAGGTACGGTTAAAAATGGTATTTTCAGAATCCTTAAAGAAAAACAGTGATTTCCAGAATGTTTATAAGAATGGTAAAAGTTATGCAAACAAGTATTTGGTAATGTATGTATTGGAAAACAACACAGATAAGAACAGACTGGGAATTTCCGTCAGCAGGAAGGTTGGCAACAGTGTCGTAAGACACAGGTTTACCAGATTGGTGAGAGAGAGTTACCGGCTACATGAAAATATATTTAATAGTGGTTTAGATATAGTAGTCGTCGCAAGAAAAAATGCCTCTTTAGCAGGATATGCAGAAATTGAGAGCGCATTATTACATCTTTCAAAGCTTCATCATATGATTAAAATATATTTTTATGATGAGGAGAATTAGAAACTGTTATGAAAAAAGGTATGATCTGTCTAATTAAATTTTATAGAAAATATATTTCTCCTATGAAGAGTACGAAATGTCCTTATATACCGACTTGTTCCGAATATGGCCTGGAGGCTGTTGAAAAGTATGGTGCCATAAAAGGAGGATTTCTTGCCATATGGAGAATATTGAGATGTAATCCTTTTTCAAAGGGCGGTTATGATCCTGTCCCTTAGTATTTAGAAATAAAAAAGGAGGTAAGAAATTTTGTCAAATATTTTATTGACCCAGGATACAGGTAAGATTCTCGGACCTGTAGCAAAACTTTTGGGTTATATTTTGGAAGGCATTTTTTATGTAATTGATAAGATTGGTATTCCAAATATTGGACTTGCCATTATTTTATTTACTATTGTAATTTATCTTTTATTGATGCCTCTTACAATCAAACAGCAGAAGTTTTCCAAGCTTTCCGCTAAAATGAATCCTGAATTACAGGCAATTCAGGCAAAGTATAAGAATAAAAAAGATAATGAATCCATGATGGCTATGAACATGGAGACAAAAGCTGTTTATGCAAAATACGGTGTGTCTCCTTCTGGAAGCTGTGTACAGCTTTTGATTCAGATGCCTATTTTACTTGCTCTCTACAGAGTTATCGGTAATATTCCTGCTTATGTAGGTAAGGTAAAGGAAGCTTTTTTTCCTCTGGTAGACAAGTTGATTGCACAGGAAGGAAGTTTAGAGTTTATCCAGACTTTTTCTAATGCTAAGATGTATGCCAAGCAGTTTGAAAATGAGAATTTTATTGGCGGCGTAACTACTTATGTACAGAATACTTTTGTGGATGTATTAAATAAGGCTTCCAGTGCTGAATGGATCAGTCTCAAAGAAAATTTTGCAGGTTTGTCAACAGATATTGATAATACGGTTTCTCTGCTTGACAAATATAATAATTTTTTAGGACTTAGTATGTCCAATACTCCTGCTTTTACTTTCCATGAAGCAAGAACAACCGGATCCTATATTATGATGATTGCAGCATTTGCTATTCCGGTACTGGCAGCAGTGACACAGTGGATCAATGTAAAGCTGATGCCTCAGCAGGATACGCAGAGCGGAAATGCCAATGATCAGCAAAATGCCATGATGCAGTCCATGAAGACTATGAATATGGTGATGCCGATTATGTCTGCTGTTTTATGTTATACACTTCCTACAGGTATGGGACTTTACTGGGTAGCCGGTGCGGTGGTCAGAAGTATTCAGCAGATAGTAATCAATAAACATATTGATAAGATAGATCTTGATGAACTGATTAAGAAAAATGAAGAAAAAGCCAAAAAGAAGATGGAAAAGGCCGGTGTCCGTGTAAATCAGATGTCTGCTTATGCAAATATGAATACAAAAAATGTAAACAGCATGGCATCTAAGTCTTCTGTAAAATCTTCCATGACACAGGAAGAAAGAGATGAAATGGTAAAGAAATCTACAGAGTATTATAATAAAAATGCAAAACCCGGCAGTATGATGGCCAAGGCAAATATGGTGAGACAGTATAACGAGAAGAATAATAAGAAGTAAGACAGGAGGATTGGAAATGGATTATATTGAAGTATCTGCAAAAACTGTTGACGATGCGATTACAGAAGCATGTCAGAAATTAGTTGTTACCAGTGATAAATTGGAATATGAAGTAGTAGAAGAAGGTTCTGCCGGTTTTCTTGGAATTGGTTCTAAGCCTGCTGTCATCAAAGCCAGAGTAAAATCTTCCATGGAAGATACTGCAAAGGATTTCCTGAAAGATGTTTTTGAAGCCATGGATCTTACTGTGGTAGTAAATGTGGAATATGATGAAGTTGAAAATTTCATGAATATTGAATTGAGCGGTGATGAGATGGGAGTTTTAATTGGCAAGAGAGGACAGACTCTTGATTCTCTACAGTATTTGGTATCATTGGTAGTGAATAAGAATATTGAAAATTATATCAGGGTTAAGGTTGATACGGAAAATTACCGTCAAAGAAGAAAGGAAACTCTGGAAAATCTTGCGAAAAATATTTCTTACAAGGTAAAGAGGACAAAGAGGCCTGTATCTTTGGAACCTATGAATCCTTATGAAAGAAGAATCATTCATTCCGCTCTCCAGAATGATAAATATGTAACCACTTACAGTGAAGGGGAAGAACCTTTCAGACATGTGGTTGTTACTTTAAAGAGATCGGATAAGAGTGACAGACATTTTGAGAGAAATTATGAAAGAAATACAGGAAGAGAATAAATAAAAATCTTTGAAGAGGCGGGACTTACAATTCCGTCTCTTTCTTGTTTTTAGAAACTTGGGATAGATTTTTACAGGTGTATGTAGTAAAATTTTTTATATTGGTGAATATGGCGGGAGTATGTTTATGAGAACAGATACCATAGCTGCAATTGCCACTGCCATGTCTGATTCAGGAATTGGGATTATCAGAGTAAGTGGTGATAAAGCAATTGAAATAGTTGATAAAATATATCAGAATGTACGTCATGAGAAAGTACTCAAAAAATATGAATCTCATACAATTCATTATGGTTTTCTTGTAGAAGAGGATGGAACGGTCGTAGATGAGATTATGATATCTGTCATGAAAGCGCCCCGCAGTTATACGATGGAAGATACTGTGGAAATCAATTGTCATGGCGGTGTATTGATGATGCAGAAAATTCTTTCTGTTGTAATGAAAGCTGGTGCCAGAGTTGCCGAACCAGGAGAATTTACCAAACGCGCTTTTTTAAATGGAAGAATTGATTTATCTAAAGCGGAAGCAGTTATGGATATCATTCATGCCAAGAATGAATTTGCCCTGCAATCTTCTGTAAAACAGTTGAAAGGTTCTGTTTCTGAAAAAATAAAAAATCTCAGGGAAGAGATTCTTTATGAGATTGCTTTTATAGAATCGGCTCTGGATGATCCGGAGCATATCAGTCTGGATGGTTATTGTGAAAGACTTTCAGACAAATCGGAACATATTATTCACGAATTGGACAGATTATTATGTTCTGCTGATGATGGTAAGATTTTAAAAGAAGGAATCAATACAGTTATTGTTGGAAAGCCGAATGTGGGTAAATCTTCACTTTTAAATCTTCTGGCAGGAAAAGAGAGAGCGATTGTTACGGATGTGGCAGGTACGACCAGAGATATTTTGGAGGAAACGATTAACTTTGGTCATTTTACTTTGAATATGACAGATACGGCAGGTATCCGGAATACGGATGATGTGGTAGAAAAAATCGGTGTGGAGAAAGCCAGGAAGATTTCCGAAGAAGCAGATTTGATTCTCTATGTGATAGATGGTTCTGTGCCTCTTGATGAAAGTGACATGGATATTATCAGAATGATACAGGGAAAAAATACGATCATTCTTTTGAATAAATCAGATCTGGAAGAAGTGACAGATATACAGTCTGTCCTGGATATTATCAGTAAGACATTAGAATGTGACGTTAAAGTTTCCCATGAACCGTCTTCCATTCAGAAAATAGAAGGGATTGATTATTCTGTTTATATTGTCAGAACTTCTATCAAAAATGAAGACGGTATGGAATTATTATCATCTCTGATCAAAGAAATGTTTTTTTACGGAGAATTACTTTATAACGATGAAGTTTATATTACAAATATCCGTCATAAGGAAGCGCTTTCTGATGCTCGAAAAAGTATGGATGAGGTGAGAAAAAGTTTAGAAATGAATATGCCGGAGGATTTTTATTCTATTGATTTGATGAGTGCTTATGCATCTCTTGGATTTATCATAGGAGAAGAAGTAGGCGATGATCTGGTGAATGAAATATTCTCTAAGTTTTGTATGGGGAAATAATCGAAAAGAATTTCTATGTTTCGATCGCATATAGGAGTGTTTAATATATATGATAAATTTAAAAGAGAAAGTAGATGTATGTGTAGTCGGTGCCGGTCATGCCGGATGTGAGGCAGCTCTTGCCTGTGCCCGTCTTGGTCTGGAGACGGTTATTTTTACGGTGAGCATAGACAGTGTTGCACTTATGCCTTGTAATCCTAATATTGGAGGTACTTCCAAAGGACATCTTGTCCGTGAGATTGATGCTCTTGGCGGAGAGATGGGTAAAAATATTGATAAGACTTTTATCCAATCTAAAATGTTAAATAAATCAAAAGGTCCTGCCGTACATTCCCTGCGGGCGCAGGCTGATAAAGCGGATTATTCCAGAGAGATGAGAAAAGTTTTGGAGAATCAGGAGCATCTGACTTTAAAGCAGGCAGAAGTGTGTGAGATAATTGCAGAGGATTATGAAGGACAGGATTTTTCCGGCAAAAGAGTAGTCGGCATTAAGACATTTACAGGAACAGTCTATGAATGTCAGGCGGTGATACTCTGTACGGGTACTTATTTGAAAGCCAGATGTCTGTGTGGGGAAGCCATTACCTATACAGGGCCGAATGGTCTTCAGCCTGCAAATCATCTGACGGATTCCCTGAAAGAGCTGGGCGTGGAAATGCATCGTTTTAAAACGGGAACGCCTGCCAGAATGGATAAACGTTCTATTGATTTTGGTAAGATGGAAGAACAGTTTGGTGATGAGAAAGTAATTCCTTTTTCTTTTACTACAGATTCGGAAGATGTACAGATTGATCAGGTATCATGCTGGCTTACTTATACCAATGAAAAGACTCATGATATTATCAGAAATAATTTGGACAGGTCTCCTATTTATGCAGGAATTATAGAAGGAACCGGTCCAAGATATTGTCCTTCCATTGAAGATAAGGTGGTAAAGTTTGCTGATAAGGAGAGACATCAGGTTTTTATAGAGCCGGAAGGTCTTCATACCAATGAAATGTATGTGGGAGGAATGTCTTCTTCTCTTCCGGAAGATGTACAGCTTGCCATGTATCGTACCGTACCCGGGTTAGAGCATTGTAAAATTGTCAGAAATGCTTATGCGATTGAATATGATTGTATTGATTCCAGACAACTATATCCTTCTCTGGAATTTAAGAATATCAAAGGTTTATTCAGCGGCGGACAGTTTAATGGCAGCAGCGGGTATGAAGAGGCAGCGGCGCAGGGGTTGATTGCCGGTATTAATGCTTCCATGTCTATTTATGGAAGGGATCCTCTTATATTGGATCGTTCTCAGGCATATATTGGTGTACTGATTGATGATCTGGTAACAAAAGAAAACAGAGAGCCTTATCGGATGATGACCTCCAGGGCAGAGTATCGTCTGTTGCTGCGGCAGGATAATGCAGATCTCAGGCTGCGTCAGATTGGTTATGAAGTCGGTTTGGTATCAAAAGATCTTTATGAAGCATGTCTTTTTAAGAAGAAACAGATTGAAAAGGAAGTAGATCGTCTTAAAAATACAGTGATTGGTGCTGCCAGAGAAAATCAGGATTTTCTGATTTTTCATGGAAGTGCTTCTTTAAAGACGGCTGCCACTCTGTCAGAGTTAATGTGCCGTCCGGAACTTTCTTATGAAATGTTGTCTGCAATTGATCCTATGAGGGAAGTACTTCCTGATGATGTGATAGAGCAGGTAGAGATTGAGATAAAATATGAGGGATATATTGAAAGACAGTTAAAGCAGGTGGAACATTATAAGAAGATGGAAAAGAAAAAGATTCCTGCTGATATTGATTATAATGATATCGGAAGTCTTCGTCTGGAAGCAAGACAGAAGCTTTCTGTTTACAGGCCCATATCTGTAGGACAGGCTTCCAGAATATCAGGTGTATCTCCTGCTGATATTTCTGTATTATTGGTTTATCTGGAACACTATCATAAAAAGACACTTTAAATTTCCGGGAAAGATAAGGTATATAAATTTGGAAAAGAAGGATTTGAAGCAGTTTTATAGAGATTTAGAAGAATTTGATATTGTATTATCATCTTTTCAGGTTGATCAGTTTCTTACCTATTATGAGTTGTTGATAGAAAAAAATAAAGTGATGAATCTGACAGCTATTACAGATTTTGAGGAGGTACTTAAGAAACATTTCATTGACAGTCTCTCTCTGGTGAAAGTCTGTGACCTGAAAGATGATATTTCTTTGTTAGATGTGGGAACAGGAGCAGGATTTCCCGGAATACCGCTTAAGATTGCATTTCCTGCTCTTAAGGTGACTTTATTGGATTCTCTGAATAAGAGAGTAAATTTCTTGCAGGAAGTAATAGAAAGCTTGGAGTTGGATGATATTGAGGCACTTCACGGAAGAGCAGAAGACTTTGCAAAACCAAATTTAATGAGGGAACAGTTTGATCTTTGTGTTTCCAGGGCAGTTGCAAATCTGTCTACGCTTTCTGAATATTGTCTTCCTTATGTAAAGATTGGCGGGAGTTTTGTTTCCTATAAATCTGAGAAAGTTTTTGAAGAAACAGATCAGGCAGATAATGCAATTAAAATTTTAGGTGGAAAGATTATAAAGCAAACCGGCTTTACACTTCCCTCCTCTGACATTTACAGAAATCTTATCGTGATAAGAAAATGTAACAGTACGCCAAAGCAGTATCCGCGTAAAGCCGGAACAGCAAGTAAGAGTCCTTTATAAAAACATATTGATCTGTTCTAACACTGCGTCCGGATTCTCCAGTTGAGGAAGATGTTTAGTCTCTTTAATATAAACATCTTCTATGGCAGCATTATAGTATTTATAATTTTCAATTGTGGTTTTAATATCTTTTTCTTCTTCTCCTCCGATCATAAGGATACTGTTGTCAATTCCCTTAAGTTCATAAAGAATATTCATATTCATGTATTTACCGGCATAACTGGCAAATGCATATTTGGCATTATAGCCGTCAAGGTGAGCAGCCTCTAAATAGTTATAAATATATTTTTCCCTGATTTCTTCCGGATGAAAAAAGTATTCTTTATGGAATTTTTTTTCAATACTTGTTCTGTTAGACAGAATATGATATGTAAAGGTGCCAATGACAGGTGATTCAATAAAATATTTGAGAAGGCTTGTCTGTCTGGAAGGAATCTGATTTTGCAGATAAAGACTCTGCGGGTTAATGCAAATAATTTTATTGAAGATTTCCGGATTGTTATGACATGCCATGATGACAAAAGGAACTGATTCCCCTGTTGCGACAACAGAGGTTTTTTTGCCTATTACATTTTTAATGAAATCTCCTACCAGTTGTTTAAATAGATTATTGGTATATGTTATGGATGGTTTATCTGATAATCCATACCCCAACAGATCCATAGAATAAATCTCATGTTTTTCTGTCAGATTGTTAATTAATCTGTGAAATTCATAATTAGAACTTCCGATGCTCAGATCGTGAATAAAAAGAAGTGGAGCACCTTTTCCCTTTTTCTGATATCTGATTTTACCAAAACGCCAGTCATAAAAATAATTTTCTGAATTACTGAGAAGATTTTTGACTGTGCAAAGAGAAGTATGTACTTTGTTGATAGCATGAATTGCTGCAATGGAGGATCCGGATAGTAGAGCTATGGTGGTTATTTTTTTATTCATTTTATCTACTGCTCCTTTATCAGATTTATTCGTGTAATATGTGTTTGTGTTGTTTCTATTATACTGTAATTCTTAATTTCTTACAAACAATAATAAAAAATCTTTTCTAAAAGCAGATTTTAGTATATTATAAAATTGGTGAAAATTTTAAGTGTATAGGTATAGGAATTATGGATATTGAAAATTTTGGAGTGATAGAAGATTTATATTCTGATATCAAAAAAGAACAGGAAGAACAGTTAGAGTCTTTGAAAAAAAAGAAGTGTCAGATTGCGGAGATAGATACTTATCTTGATGGTATTCTCAGTAAAGAGCAAAATGATTTACAGGTTTTTCTTCCAAGGAAAGTGGAAAATTTATATCACGATGTGATAGAACAGAACAAACAGAAAAGAGAAAAGCTTGTTGCAGAATGTGATGAAATAGAAAAATTTTTACACATGGGAGAAGTTAAACTGGAGCGCCTGGAGAGAATTATAGCAAATCAATCTGTCCTGTTTCATTTAAAGCAGCTTTCGGTTCTTGATGTGCAGGAAAAAGAAAGACAGAGAATAGCCAGAGATCTGCATGATAGTTCTCTACAGAATCTTACACATTTGGTTCATAAGGTGGAATTGAGTTCTCTCTATATTGATCAGGATCCTGTAAAGGCGAAGCTGGAACTTGCCACAGTAGAAAGTGGACTTCGCAAAGTAATTGATGATATAAGAAACAGGATTTATGATCTGAGGCCAATGACCTTTGATGATCTTGGACTGAAAGAGGCTTTATTAAAATTGTTTGTTGTGTTGAATCAGGATGAAAAATATAAGATTGAGACAGATATTGATGATATCAATGCAGATTTATCAGATTCAGAGACAGAATTAGCACTTATCAATATTTATCGTATTATCCAGGAGTGTGTACAAAATTCTATAAGTCATTCCAAAGGTGACTGGATAAGTGTAAGTCTTAAGGATGAAAAAAAATTTTATAAAATTTCAATTCAGGATAATGGAGTAGGATTTGATTTAAAAGAGGCCATTAAAAAGAACAGACATTTTGGATTATTGGTTGTGGAAGAACGAGTATTTCTTTTGAATGGCAATATACAGATTAATGCAGAAAACGGAACTTCTATTCTGATAGAGATTCCAAAGAAAGTGGAGGAAGAGTAGTGGAGAAGATAAAAGTAATGATTGTAGATGATCATAGTCTTATAAGGGAAGGTCTTAAGCAGTTATTAGAATTTGATGGAAGTATTGAAATAGTTGCTGAAGCAACGAATGGAATTGAATGTCTTGAAAAATTAAATATTTATGAGCCTGATGTTTTACTGCTGGATATTAACATGCCAGAAAAAAATGGAATTGAAGTTCTCAGAGAAATGAAAGTTAATAACTCTCCTGTTAAGGTTTTGATTCTGACAGTGCATAATGAATTAGAATATTTAATGAACGCAGTTGATATTGGAGTGGATGGTTATATTTTAAAAGATTCTGAGTTTGTGGAATTAAAGAGAGCTATCAATGCAGTTTTAGAAGGAGAAAATTATATTCAGCCCAGTCTGATTCCTGCGTTAAATAGTCAGTTGGTAAATAGAGATATAGAAAAAGATAAAATTGCTTTGTTGACCAGCCGTGAACTGGAGGTTTTGGCTCAGGTAGCAAACGGTATGTTTAATAAAGAAATTGCCACAAATTTAAATATCAGTGAGAGAACTGTTAAAAATCATATTTCTAATATTTTTAAGAAAATAGATGTGTCTGATAGAACACAGGCAGCAGTCTTTGCAATTAAAAATAACATTATAAAATTATATTAGGACATGTTTCACGTGAAACATTTAGGTGTTGTACATCATATGGACACAAGATAATGTTTCACGTGAAACAATTTAACCCAAGATATTGTGATATTTTCCGTGAAACATTCCCTAAAATGTGAAAATACCTCTTGTGAAACATATAAAATATAAGAAGAAGTTTTAGTTTTTACAATTACTTAAATAAAATTATGTATCAAAAGGTGCAAATTATAAAATAGAAGATTTTTGATATCTTAATCCTAAATAATAAAATAAAGAAAGGGCAGATTACTATGAAAATAGGAATTTTAGGCGCAGGAGGAATTGCTGCTACGCTTGCAGAGACAATGAATAAGATGCCGGAAGTAGAGTGTTATGGTGTGGCTTCCAGAAATTTAGAAAAATCCAGGATATTTATTGAAGAACATGGTTTTGAGAAGGCATTTGGTTCTTATGAAGAAATACTTTCTGATCCTGAGGTAGAACTGGTCTATATTGCAACTCCACATTCTCACCATTATAAAAATATGAAAATGTGTCTGGAAGCAGGGAAACATGTGCTCTGTGAAAAGGCATTTACGGTTAATGCCAGACAGGCGGAAGAAATATTTGCTTTGGCTAAAGAGAAGAATCTTCTTGTGACAGAAGCAATCTGGACAAGATATATGCCTTCCAGGAAAATGATTAATGATTTTCTGGCTGAGAATATTATTGGTGAAGTGAGAAAGCTGACTGCAAATCTGAATTATTGTATTTGGGATAAGGAACGGATTATCAAACCGGAACTTGCCGGCGGAGCTTTACTTGATGTGGGAATTTATCCGCTTAATTTTGCATGTATGAGTTTTGGAGATCACATTTCCGACATTCAGTCTGCTGTACAAATGACTGATACAGGAGTAGATGGAGAAAATGTAATGACCTTATTTTATGAGGATGGAAAAGTAGCTGTTCTTACATCCGGGATTTATGGGTTGTCGGATCGTCAGGGAATATTTTATGGATCCGAAGGATACATGGTGGTAGATAATATCAATAATCCTATCGGCATCAAGGTATATAATAAAGATAGAAAATTAATAAAGGACATCTCCGTACCGGAAAAGATCAGTGGATACGAGTATGAAATACTGGAGACTATAGATTGCATTAAGAATCATAAGCTGGAATGTCCTTCAATGCCTCATGAGGATACCATCAAAATGATGAATATTATGGATGGATTGAGAAAAGAATGGGGTTTAAAGTATCCTGATGAGATAGAAAGTCTGTAGGAAGAGTGTGATTCCAGCGGGAATAAACTTTGAATCCCAATAATTTTAGGTAGATTCTCAAGAAGTTTAGTGATATAATCGTAAACGGACAGTAAAAATGAGAAAAGATTTCGGAGAGAAACGTTTTGTCGCAAACACAAAACGAAAGGGAAAAATTATGGGAAGAACAATTGCAATCGCAAATCAGAAAGGCGGTGTCGGTAAGACCACGACAGCCATCAACTTATCTGCTTCACTGGCAGCTAAGGGAAAGAAAGTATTAGTGATTGATGCCGATCCGCAGGGTAATACGACCAGCGGTTTTGGCGTAGAAAAAAACGATCTGGAGAACACCATTTATGAGTTGATTTTAAGTGAATGTTCTATCAATGAATGTATTCTGCATGATGTGATAGACGGTGTCTCCATTATACCATCCAATGTAAATCTGGCGGCGGCAGAGATAGAGTTGATTGGTGTAGATAAGAAAGAATACATATTAAAAAATGAAATTGACTGGGTGAAGGACAAGTATGATTTTATTATGATTGATTGTCCTCCTTCATTAAATCTTCTGACGATTAACTCCATGACTACAGCGGATACAGTGCTGGTTCCTATTCAGTGTGAGTATTATGCATTGGAGGGACTCAGCCAGTTGATTCATACGGTTAATCTTGTGAAAGAAAGATTAAATCCGGAGTTGGATATGGAGGGGGTAGTCTTTACCATGTATGATTCCAGGACAAATCTTTCCATGCAGGTGGTAGAAAATGTTAAAAATCATTTGAAGCAGAATGTGTATAATACTGTTATACCCAGAAATATCAGATTAGCGGAAGCACCCAGTTACGGTATGCCGATTCATATGTACGATCCTAAATCTGCGGGTGCGGAAGCATATATGTTACTGGCGGATGAAGTGATCAACAGAAAGGACGTATAGTATGGCGGCAAAAGCAGCAAGGGGTTTAGGAAAAGGACTGGATTCATTGATTCCGGCAGCAGCTCCGAAAGAGAATCCTGTAAAAACGGCAGCAAAAGATGAAAACAGTGTACAGGAGACGCTGGTTAAAATCACAAAAGTAGAGCCAAACAGGGAACAGCCGAGAAAAAATTTTGATGAAGATGCCTTACAGGAACTGGCTGATTCTATCAAACAGTTTGGTCTTTTACAGCCGATTCTGGTACAGGACAGAAAAACATATTATGAAATCATTGCTGGTGAACGCCGGTGGCGGGCTGCTAAACTTGCAGGTCTCAAAGAAGTACCGGTTATCATCCGGGATTATACGGAACAGGAGATTGTGGAGATTTCCCTGATTGAAAATATTCAGAGGGAAGACCTGAATCCAATCGAGGAAGCACAGGCTTATAAGAGACTTTTGACTGAGTTTAATCTGAAACAGGATGAAGTCGCGGAACGTGTTTCCAAGAGTAGAACAGCGGTTACCAATTCCATGCGTCTTTTGAAATTATGTGATGAAGTTCAACAGATGATCATAGACGATATGATTTCTACCGGCCATGCCAGAGCATTGATTACTATTGAAGATCCAGAACAGCAGTACACGATTGCCCAGAGAGTATTTGATGAGAAACTAAGTGTCCGTGATGTAGAGAAACTGGTTAAGGATTTTAATAAGCCGCAGAAGGCAAAGAAGGAAGCAGTAGAAGACAAGAGCCTGGATATTATTTATCAGGATGTGGAAGAAAAACTGAAACAGTCTCTGGGTACGAAGGTTTCTATTGCATCGAAAGGAAATGGCGCCGGAAAATTAGAGATAGAGTTTTATACCCATGATGATTTAGATAAGATTATTGAACTGTTGACTCGTAAATAAGCAGCAGAAAGGCAAAAGATAAATGAATTATAATTTACTTAGTGAAATGGGACTTGGCAATTTTGATCTGACCTATTTGTTTATAGGTATGTTTGCATTGATTATCATTCTGTTAATTCTTTTTATTGTGCAGGCAGTGAAGTTAAGTAAGTTGTCCAAGAGATATAAGAAGTTCATGGGAGGTAAGAACGCAAAGAGTCTGGAAAAAGATATTATGGGCCTTTATGAGGATAATAAATTCTTAAAGACTTCCATGGAAAAAAACAAAAAAGATATCCAGACGTTATACAGAAAATTTGAAGGTACATTTCAAAAAGTCGGTATTGTGAAATATGATGCCTTTAACCAGATGGGAGGACAGCTTAGTTTTTCCCTGGCGCTGCTGGATGAAAATGATAATGGATTTATCTTAAATTCTGTTCATAGCACGGAGGGCTGTTATTCTTATACGAAAGAGATTAAAGGCGGATTATGTGATATATCATTAGGTGATGAGGAAAAGAAAGCTTTGGATATTGCCATGGATTTATAAAGAAAATATGAGGAAAAGATGAAACTCTGCAAAGTTGACGAACTGACAGGGCAGGAGACTCTGGCCAAAGATATTTTCACAATAGAATATAAAGTATTGCTCTCCGAGGGAACGGTCCTTAAGCAGGAGTATATCAAGAAGCTTAAGGAACTGGATATCCGGCAGGTGTATATTAAAGATGATCAGCCGGATACTAAAACAGTAATGATCCTGAAGGAGGATGTGGAAGAGACATTTAAATCAAAGGTTAAGAGTATTCTGGAAAAACATACCTACAGTCATAATAATAAACTGGTAGAGTTATGTCAGACAGCGGATTATATCATCACGAACATTCTTCAGGAAGATGAAGTGGTGGAAAAGATTTATGATATTAAAGAGAGAAATTCCGATATCTATGAACATTCGATTAACCTGTGCAGTCTGGCTACAATTGTTGCACTTAAAATGGAGCTTCCACAGCAGACAGTACACGACATAGGTGTCAGTTGTCTGCTTCATGACTTAGGATTACGATATTTAGCCATTGATTATGGCGACCAGGATTTATCAGAGCTTTCAGAAAGAGAATTTGCGGAATATAAAAAACATCCTGTCTATGCTTATACGGCACTCCGGGATGAAACCTGGATTTCTAATAAAAGTAAGAACATGATATTATACCATCATGAACGTCTGGATGGATCCGGATATCCGTTAAAAGCGACAGATATTTCAAAAGAATGTCGTATCATACAGGTTTGTGATGCCTTTGATGAAATGATCTGCGGCATTGGATGCAGACGAAAGAAAGTTTATGAAGCGGTAGAATATTTAAAAAGCAATAAGGATATAAAGTTTGACAGTAAAATAGTCGATATCTTTCTGGAATTTACAGCAGTATATCCGGCAGGTACGATTGTCAGGACAAGTGAAGGAGAGACAGGCGTTGTGCTGTATCAGAATAAGCAGTCTCCTGACAGACCTGTAATCCGTATTACCAAGGACAGAAACGGAATTGCGGTCGATAAAGTGAAGGATCTTTCGGAAATCAGCAATGTGTACGTTGAGGAAGTTATCGAATAACTTATATTAAGCCATGTAGATTTCTGCATGGTAATGAAAGGACATGGACCTACTATGATAGACATCAAATTTTTAAGAGAAAATCCTGAGGTAGTGAAAGAGAATATCAGAAAAAAATTCCAGGATCAGAAGCTGGAGCTGGTGGATGAAGTCATTGCATTGGATGCAGAAGTCAGGGCAGCACAGCAGGAGGCGGATGACATCCGGGCAAAGAGAAATAAAATCTCCAAAGAGATAGGTGCCTTGATGGGCCAGGGTAAGAAAGAAGAAGCAGAGGCAAAGAAAGCGGAAGTGGCTGCCAATGCTAAGAGACTTGCCGAGTTGGAAGAAAAAGAAAATGAGCTTCGTGAGAAGATCAAAAAAGACATGATGACAATTCCCAATATTATCGACCCTTCGGTTCCTATCGGGAAAGATGATACGGAGAATGTTGAAATACAAAAATATGGCGAGCCGGTTGTACCTGACTTTGAAATTCCATATCACACGGAGATTATGGAACGGTTTCATGGTATTGATATGGATGCCGCAGGGCGCGTGGCAGGTAATGGATTCTATTATCTGATGGGTGATATTGCCAGATTACATTCCGCAGTGATTGCTTATGCCAGAGATTTTATGATAAACAGAGGCTTCACTTATTGTGTGCCGCCCTTCATGATCAGAAGTGCAGTGGTAGACGGTGTTATGAGTTTTGCGGAAATGGATGCCATGATGTATAAGATTGAGGGCGAAGATTTATACTTAATAGGAACATCAGAACATTCCATGATCGGTAAATTTATTGATCAGATTATTCCGGAAGAAGAACTTCCACATACATTAACCAGCTATTCTCCCTGTTTCCGTAAAGAGAAAGGGGCACATGGTATTGAAGAAAGAGGCGTATACCGGATTCATCAATTTGAGAAACAGGAGATGATTGTGGTATGTAAGCCTGAAGAATCTCCTATGTGGTTTGATAAGTTGTGGCAGAATACGGTAGATTTATTCCGTTCCATGGATATTCCGGTGAGGACAATCGAGTGCTGTTCCGGTGATCTGGCTGATTTGAAAGTGAAATCCTATGATGTAGAGGCATGGTCTCCGAGACAGCAGAAATATTTTGAAGTAGGCAGCTGTTCCAACCTGGGAGACGCACAGGCGAGAAGACTGCGTATTCGTGTCAATGGTAAAGATGGCAAGTATTTTGCACATACATTAAATAATACGGTGGTTGCACCACCCAGAATGTTGATTGCTTTTTTGGAAAATAACTTGCAAGCTGACGGTTCTGTCCGTATTCCTGAGGTGCTTCGTCCCTACATGGGCGGCATGACAGAAATCAGATAGATTCTTCAGGTTGCCTGGAGGAGGTGAGATCTTTGCATAAATATATGCGGGCTATTGGTTTTAGTGAATTAGGTGACAGGCGTAAAGAGCAGCAACTGGTCACAGATATTATTGTAAATGCGTCACACCGCGCTTATACATCCAACGGGGAGGAGACCATACTTGCAGAGTTTTGTGAGGATTTTGCGAAGGATATGGGAATCGCTGTCTGTGGGGAATTTGATGCAGAGGATAAATTCACATATGATTATTTTTATCCCTATCTGAGGGGTACAGGTGTCAGTTCTTACGAAGATGTGTCTGTGGAGCGTCATGCGGATAAGGAATCTTATGCGGGAGTCTGTGACGATATTAAAGTTGGTGTCAGTCTCATTTTTTATCTGCAAAATATTGTTCCTTACGTGAAGGCACAACATATGGATCTGCTGCCGGTGAGGGGTACTACTTTAACGTTGTCAGGTTTGTCGATCAGTGGTAATATCATATTGCCGATTGATAAAGATGAAGGTGAAAAGCAGAGAATACAGAAAGCATCCTTAAGCCGTAATAAATTGATTGCCGCTGCCCGCAAGGGAGACGAAGAGGCAATTGAGAGTCTGACGTTGGAAGATATGGATTTATATACCTCCATTTCCAGAAAAATACTTACAGAGGATGTCTTTACCCTGGTTGACACATATTTTATGCCATATGGTGTGGAATGTGATCAGTACTCGGTATTGGGAGAAATTCTGGATATTTCCCTGCGGACGAACAGGATTACCGGAGAAGAAATATATGTGATGCGGATTAACTGCAATGACCTTGAGTTTGATATCTGTATCAACAAGAAAGATTTATATGGGGAGCCGCAGATTGGCCGCAGATTTAAAGGGGTCATCTGGATGCAGGGGTATATTAATTATCCGTTATGATGAATGATCTGCTTATTCGCAGATTTTTCATATAAGTCTTCGTAGCTCAGTTGGATAGAGCACACGCCTCCTAAGCGTGGGGTCGGACGTTCAAGTCGTCTCGGGGACGCTGGAAAGCATTGAAAACACTGGATTTTCAATGCTTTTCTTTTTTCTAATGAAAGCTTGCCGGCAATAAATTTCATATTCTTTTACTGTCCATTAAATCGGCCATGATTGTAGTGGCACTGCTGTTGTTCATTCAGATCTGGAATGACCTGCTGGAACAGATGATTTATATCAACACATCAGACAAATTTACAATTGCGATTGGACTTTCTCAGTTTAAGGGATCGTTGAAATCGGATTGGTCGGCAATCATGTGTGCAACCTGTATGTCTTTTATTCCGGGTGTTATTTTCTATCTAATCGGTCAGAAATATTTTGTGGAAGGAATTGTCCTTACGGGTATGAAAAATTAAAAATAAGAAAAATAAAAATCCCCTGTGACAGAAAACTGTGACAGGGGATTAAATGTGGTAAAAAAATATCGACATCTGATGTCATACACGTTATAATATATAATGTTAGTTCCCTTAGTTAAATGGATATAACAGGAGCCTCCTAAGCCCCAGTTGTGAGTTCGATTCTCGCAGGGAACGTTGAAAAAGGTTGTCACCCATCCTATCTGGATCTTGGAAACACCCGAAACAGCCAGAGCAGATAGGGAAAGATCATCAGAGCCACTAAAGCTGTCCAGCCAATGCTCTGCCTGCTGATGGCCATGATGATAAAGACAATCAACAGTAATAGATAAGGCCCGTTGATCAGCCGGTAAAGTACTTTTCTGTTTCTCGGAATGTCTTCCAGACCATCCTCTTCGGGATGGGTCATGGTGCATTGTATGGTGGCACCGAAACGTCCAAAGATACGGTGAGCTGTATATTCTACACCGTCAAGCTCAAAAGTCGGGTACATACCGCCTTTGAGAAGAACCAGATTCTGGTTGTTTTCATTAGCATACTGTGACAGCGCTTCGCTAAATTCCATGGGATTCATTACCATGGTATCCGGTTGGAAAGAAAAACTCTTTTTACGTTGTAGCGCCGCAAATCTTTTATAATCCTCTATAATTGACATAAACTTACCCCCATTCTGTTCTATTTGCTCCATTTTTTCAAATGTTCCATCCAGATCTAATGTCTCAGTATCTGTTTTGAGAAGATCTCTGCAAACATCAATGCAGGCTTCTAATTTCTGCCGTCTTGCCTGCAATTCTTTGAGATGTTGTTCCAGTATTGTATGAAGCGGCATCTGCGCTGACAGGATTTTGTGGATATCTTCTATAGAGAAGTCCAGTTTCCGCAGAAGTTTAATTGTCTTAAGTGTAGTAAGATCTTCTTCCGAATATTCCCGGTAATTATTTTCGGAATTTCTCATCGGATGAAGCAATCCCTTCTTTTCATAGAAACGAATGTTCTGTTTAGTAATTCCTGTCAGGCGTTCCAGTTCATTGATGTTCAATGGAAATGTTCCTCCCTTCAATTTTGTTAAGCTGAGTATAAGGGGTATAGTTAGTATAAGGTCAAGGGTTTCATGTGTTTTTCTTTATCTTTTTTTATTATACATAAAATTTGTGAAAAAAAATTATCATAATCAGAATTTTTATCTGTGGGTTTCAGGACCGACTCCAGGCGGACATTGCGTTGCAAAGTCTCAAGGATATATGCTATGATAATAAAAATAATGGTAGAGCAGATTTTTATATTGTAGTAAACAGGGAAGTCAGTCATGAATTATATTATTCTGGATTTAGAATGGAACCAAAGCAGCAGCGGCGAGGAGGAAGTGGTAAAGGTACTTCCTTTTGAGATCATTGAAATGGGTGCCATCAAATTAAATAGTGACAAAAAAATGATTGATGAGTTTTCGGAGCTGATTAAACCGCAGGTGTATCATGAGATGCATCATATTACCAGAAAGCTGATTCATTTGCAGATGGAACAGCTGGAACAGGGGCGTATTTTTACAGATGTGATAGAAGAGTTCTGGGATTGGTGTGGAAAGGATTATATCTTCTGTACCTGGGGATGCCTGGATCTGGTGGAATTGCAGAGAAATCTCAGATATTATGGATTGGAGCCATTGGCGGAGGGGCCGTTTCCATTTCTTGATGTGCAGAAACTGTTCAGTATCGCTTACGAAGATAAGAAATCAAGAAGGACATTGGAGTATGCCATAGATTTCCTGCACATTGAGAAAGACATTCCTTTTCACAGGGCGTTCAGTGATGCTTATTATACGGCGAAGATTCTGGCGAAGATTCCTTATAATGTGATGAAGAATTATTCTTTCGATGTATTTCATCTTCCTAAAGATAAAGATTCGGAAGTGCAGGTTCTCTTTGATGATTATGCAAAATATATTTCCCGCAGTTTTGCAGATAAGATGGCAGCAGTCGCGGATCGGAAAGTGATGAGTACCAGATGTTATCTGTGTTATAAGAATCTGCGCAGGAAAATCCGTTGGTTTACTCCAAACGGCAAGCATTATTACAGTGTATCTTACTGTGATAAACATGGTTATATGAAGGCCAAGGTACGTTTGCGTAAATCGGAAGACGACAGGATTTATGTAGTGAAAACACAACGGTTTATCACACAGGAAGAAATGGAGACTTTAAGGGCGAAGCAGGAGAAATCCAAGGCACAGCATAAAGAAAAAAAGGCTATGCAGAAGGAATATAAAAAACAGGAGGGCATCCGTTAAGATAATTGATCTGACGGATACCCTCTTTTGGTTAAAAATCAAAATCATCAAAATCTGAACGCACAGAAGATCTGCGGTGTTGTTTTCGTTTGACTCGGTTATCTCTGCGTCTGGCTGTTTTTTTGTTGGCAATCAGGGCACGGACAACGAATAAAAAGATAAGGACAGCGGCCAGGATTAAAATGGTGACCAGTACTTTTTTAACATTGATAAAGATGGTGTCCTGTTCCGGTGCAGGTTTCGGATCTGCCTCTGTCTTTTCCACACTTACATCGGTGGTTTTGATATTAGTGTCAAATTCGTAGGTAGTAGCAGATTCTGTGGCAAGGTCGAGATAGGCACTTCCCACATACATACCATGGTAGGAATAACGAATCTGTGCAACCCTGTTTTCATCGGAAATATTATAGTCTATCTCAGAGTCAAGGTCTGAGAAGGAGATAACATTAGGAACAATCACATAACTGTCGGTATCTATGGAGAGAATTGGTTTGGAACTGCCAAAGATATCATCTCCTATCTGTAAAAATCCGGTTGCCTCAATATTATAGCGGTCTTCATTCTCGGAAATATTCATAACCTGGAAATTATGAAAGCCATAATTAAGGAGTTCTTCCGTATCTGTAAACTGTGCCGGGGATTCTTCTTTAAACACAACGCAGACCAGGCGCATACCGTTTTGCTCCGCGCAGGTCACAAGAGTCTGGCGGGCTTCGTCCGTATATCCTGTTTTGCCGCCCAATATACCATTATAAGGAATTTCTCCATTGATCAGTTTATGCTTATTATTTAAATAAAAATCATCCGGCTGTGTGCTCGTGGGCTCGAAGTGATAACGAGCGGTATTGGCAATCCTGCACAGCATTTCATTCTGAAAAAAATAACTGGAAATCAATGCCAGATCATAGGTACTGGTATAATGCTCCGTATCATGAAGTCCGTTTGCGTTGACAAAATGGGTATCTTTGCAACCCATTTCCTGCGCACGCTCATTCATCAGGGAGACAAAATCTTCCATGGAACCGGAAACATATTCTCCTACGGCGTTGGCCACTTCATTGGCGGAACCCACCAGGATGCCATAGAGACATTCTTCCAGAGAAATAGACTGACCCTCATCCATACCCATGTTGGATCCGCCCACCGGAACGGTAAAGACTGCATCGTGGCTGAACTCTACTTTATCATCAAGGTTACCCTGTTCCATCGCCAGCAGGCAGGTCATGATTTTGGTAGTGCTGGCAGGGTAAAGGCGTTCATGGATATTTTTGGAATAAAGGATTACACCGGTATTGGCATCCATCAGAATGGCAGACTGGGCACCAACCTGTGGACCGACGGGCCAGTTCTCAATATCATTGGATTGAATAGGGAGTTCCTTGCGTGCCTCAGCCTCTGCCTCCAGCTCCTCTAAAGTGGCATAAGCGGTGAGCGTGTCTGCATAGAAACTACATACAAACAGCAGGATAGTTATAAACAGAGTAATGCCTCTTACTGCTTTTCCCCTTTTAAATTTATATAATGAAAACATAATGTCAGACCTTTCTTTTATGGTAACAAGTATATGTCAAAATCAGATGTTTATGAATTACCTGTCATTCTTGTGATAAAGATAACGGAATTTGCGCCACATATATTATCATACACTATTTTTTGCAAAAACTGTAGCGTGTTCACAAAAAAAACAAAATGGTGTAGAATATTGTTTAGAAGAAGGGACAGGGATATGAGACTTAGAAATATAACAGGATCAAGGGAAGTAATTGCCGGCTGTGATTATGTGGTACATGAACCACAGGAGCACAGAGGAAGATGGAATGAAGTATTTGGGAACGATAATCCGATCCGGATAGAAGTGGGTATGGGCAAAGGCAGATTCATTATGGATCTGGCCAGGGCCAATCCGGACATTAATTATGTGGGGATTGAGAAATATTCCAGTGTGTTGCTGCGCGGGATTCAGAAGATGGAAGCAGATCCATTGATGAATCTGTATTTTATCCGTATGGAAGCGGAGGAGATCACAGCAGTGTTCGGACCTGGAGAAGTGGAAAGAATATATCTGAATTTTTCAGATCCCTGGCCCAAAGACCGTCATGCCAAGAGAAGATTGCCATCCCGTGAATTTTTACATCGTTATGATGAGATACTAATACCGGAAGGTGTGATTGAATTTAAGACGGATAATAAAGAGCTGTTCCGGTTTGCACTGGAGGAGATTGAACCGGCAGGATGGCATTTGGATCAGATGACAGAAGATCTGCACCATGATGTGCAGATGATGCAGGATAATGTGATGACGGAATATGAAGAGAAATTCTCTTCCATGGGGAATCCGATTTTTAAATATATTATCTCGCGGCAGTCCGGCAGATAGGGCAGGCCAGGAGAGTGTATATAGACACAAGATTAATAATAGAAAAGGAGAAAACAGCATGGAGTACAAATTCACATCTACAAATTTTGAAAAAGAGGTTCTGGATGCAGAGATTCCGGTTCTGGTTGATTTTTATGCAGACTGGTGCGGCCCCTGTAAGATGATGGCGCCGATCGTGGAGGAGCTTGCCGGGAAATATGATGGCAGGATGAAGATTGGAAAGTGTAATATTGATGAGGAAGACGGACTTGCCAGATTGTACCGTGTTATGTCCATTCCGACCATGAAGTTTTTTGTAAAGGGCAAGGAGGCAGGTACTATTGTCGGAGCTGTTGCGCAGGAAGAGTTAGAGGCGCAGATTACTAAAATTTTATCTTAGTTTACAGATACCTGAAAATCCCGGGCTGCTCGCTTTATACAATAAGGTTGAACAGTCCGGGATTTTTTAGATATATAGGAAAACGTCAAGAATCGTTTCAGGCAATTTGGTTTTCGGTCTTATTGTCCTTTGCATATAGCAGTTTTAAAAGGATCGGTGTCATAAATGAGGACACCAGGATCAGCAGAATAACAGCGGTAAAATAATCTGCGGTCAGCAGTCCTGCCGCCATTCCCTTTTGCGCCACAATCAAAGCAACCTCTCCTCTGGTCATCATGCCGATTCCAATCTTTAGAGAATCGGAGAAATTATAGCGGCAGAGTCTGCTCATCAGGCCGCAGCCGATGACTTTGGCCAGGAGTGCCACGATGACAAAGCAGATACAGAAAGCAATCATCGAGCTGTCTATATTATCGAATGAGGTTTTCAGACCGATACCGGCAAAGAAGATTGGGCCGAAAATCATATAGGAGCTGACATCTATCTTTCGTTCTATGTAACGGTTATCACTCAAACTGCACAGTACAATACCGGCTACGTAGGCACCGGTGATATCTGCAATCCCAAAGACCCTTTCTGCCAGATAAGATAAAAGAAAGCAGAACGCCAGGGAAGCGATAGGAATACGTCTGGTGTGAGGATAGCGGTTATCCAGGATAAGAAAGATTTTAAACACGATAAACCCACCGATAAGCGCCATGATAAAGAAGGCGATGGTCTTTAAGATTACCATGCCCGGATGGGAATCGGGACTCTTAAAGCCGATCACAAAGGTAAGTACAATGATACCGATTACATCGTCAATGATAGCGGCGCTGACGATGGCGGTACCGACTTTATCTTTTAGTTTACCAAGTTCCTGTAGGGCAGCCACAGTGATGCTTACACTGGTGGCTGTCATAATGGTGCCCATAAAGACGGCTTTATAGAAATTCTCGCTTCCCCACGGGGAAGTGCCGTAGAATCCCATATATAAGAGGGCGCCCATGACCAGGGGAACAAATACGCCCGCACAGGCGATCAGAAATGCGATGGGGCCGGTCTTGACCAGTTCTTTTAAATCTGTTTCGAGGCCTGCTTCAAACATCAGGATGATTACGCCGATTTCTGCCATTTGTGTGATGAATTCTGTCTGGGTAACCCAGCCGAGTACACATGGTCCGATGATAAGACCGGCCAGGATCTGACCGACTACCTGTGGGGCTTTGCACTTTCTGGCCAGAATACCGAATACTTTGGCAAAAAACAGGATAATTGCCAGGTCTAACAATATTTCATATACTTCCATAATATCTCCTCCCTGTAAGAACAGTTCTCATATATTTCTATCCTTAAATAGTTATAGCCTCAAAATCATGTGATGTCAACGTAAAGAATGGAAAATATCATGTATTTATGGTATTTTTAATTATAGAAGCTATGGAGATAGAAAACGTAAAGAGGAGGATATCAAAATGAAGACAAAACAAAATCCGGTTTTATATACAGATTTTCCGGATCCGGATATCATCAGGGTGGGAGATACTTATTATCTGGCAAGTACAACCATGCATTTTATGCCGGGCTGCGACATTCTGCGTTCGTATGATCTTATGAACTGGGAATTTGTATCTCATGTGTATGAGACACTGGAAGATATTCCGGGGCACCGGTTGGAAGGCGGCGCACATATTTATGGTCAGGGCATGTGGGCGCCGTCTTTACGATACCATCAAGGGGTTTTTTATATTTGTTTTACGGCCAATGATACGCAGAAGACATATCTGTTTATGGCTGGGGATCCTGCCGGGCCATGGGAAAAGACAAATATAGAAGGGTTTTATCATGACAATTCATTGTTTTTTGACGATGATGGCAGGATTTATATCGTATATGGGAATACCGAATTGTATCTGACACAGTTAAGTCCGGATCTGAAAGGGCCCCTTGAGGGTGGACTGCACAGAATGATCGTGCAGGATACAGGGAAGCTTCATCTTGGTTATGAAGGTTCCCATCTATATAAAAAGGACGGCAGGTACTATCTGTTTACCTGTCATATTCCCGCGTACGGCAGTGAGAGAAAAACACAGGATTGTTTTATAGCGGATTCCCTGGAAGGGGAATTTAAAGGGAAATGTATTATTGACGATGATATGGGTTATCACAATCTGGGTGTGGCGCAGGGCGGTATGGTGGATACTCCCTGGGGCGACTGGTATCTATTTATGTTTCATGACAGAGGGGCACTTGGCAGATCACCCATGGTAATGTCCATGCATTTTGATGAGGACGGGTATCCGGTTATCGGAGAAAATGGAAAAGTTCCGGCCAAGGTATCCATTCCGAGTACCAGGCCGGATTATGTATATTGCCCGTTAAACGGGGATGATGATTTTCTGTATCAGCCGGATGCACATGGGCGGGTACATTTAAAGCCGTTCTGGCAGTTTAACCATAATCCCGTAGACAGCCTCTGGTCAGTAATAAAGAATCCGGGAGCTTTGCGGATTACCTCGGGAGAATTATGTAACAGTCCTGTCCTTGCCCATAATGTATTGACGCAAAGAAGTTTTGGTCCGGAGAGTGCAGCCTGGGTAACTTTAGACGGAAGTGGATTGAAAGATGGGGATTATGCCGGAATCAGTGCCTGGATCGGATGTTATGGCGCAATCGCCCTGACCAGGGAGGAGGGGAAGTACTACCTGGTCATGATGGCAAAACCGGCAATGGATGAAACGCTGCACGCTGACCGGGATATTTTGGATCCGCCGGTGGAATATGAAAGAATCTTAGTAGATACCTCTAGTATTACCCTGAAAGTACATTTGGATTTCCAGGATAAGAAAGACGAAGCGGATTTTGCCTATGAAGATAATGGGGTCTGGAAGAAAATAGGAATCTGTCAGAAACTGTATTTTAAGCTGGATCACTTTACAGGATGCAGGTTCGGGCTCTTTATGTATGCAACGCGCCAGTCCGGAGGACATGTGGATTTTATGAAATTCAGATATCAGGTTGGGGGAGAGGATGATTAGATATCTTGGAAAAATGCAAAATATCATGAATGATTTCAACATTAAGAAGAAGCTGATCATCATTTATGTATTCTGCATGATCATACCGTTGGTTTTGACGGACAGTATTATCTTGTACATATTATATGATGCGGAAAAAAAGGAACAGAGGTATGAGTTTGAAAATATAACGAATTCTGTCAGATATGGACTGGAGTATACTTTTGATGAAGCCGTCAACAAGATGAACGATATTTATGTAGATGAAGCCGTTAATGATTTTCTGAACGAAGAATATCAGAATGGGTATGAGTTTTATGCTGCCAGTGTGGAGTTATCCAGGAAATCTACTTTGGATATGTTAGGAGGATATGAGGTTTCTAATATTGTCATATATGCGGATAATGATACGATTATCAACGGAGGACATTTTTATCGTCTGTCAGAAGCAGAAAATACAGAGTGGTATCAAACATACATAGAATCAGGACGGAATCTGGGCTTTTCATTATATTATATAGGTAAATCAGATATGTCAGCGCTTTCTATGCGGAGAATCTCTTTGGTCCGGCATCTGGATTATTTTAAAAAACAAGGCTGTGAGAAAATTCTCAGATTGGATTTGGATTATAATAAAATCGTTCAAAAATTAATGCTGGCAAATTATGGGTATGGTATTTATATATGTCAGGGGAACAAGATTATTTTTTCCAATGAAGGACATTCTGGCAGTCATGAGGATTTCTATAAGCTTTCCGGCCAAGAACCAGTGGCGTATAAAAAATCTTTTACCATGTATGGCCAAGAAATAGATATTCTGATCATGAAGCCGCAAAATTCTATAATCAGACAGTTGGGGAAGCATAGATCCCTTATTATCTTTTTAATAGTGGCTAATCTGTTTTTACCGGTGGTCATGGTCTCTACCGTTAATCGGTCTTTTACGCAAAGACTATGGGAACTGGGAGCGGCTTTCGATCAAGTACAGGGGGGGAGTCTGCAAGGGATAGAAAATGTCAGAGGTAAAGATGAGATTGGTCTTCTGATGCAGAATTATAATCGTATGGTGAAGAGGATGAATAATCTGATTCAGCGTGTGTACAAGGACAGACTGGAGAGGCAGGAAATAGATCTTGCCAGACAGAACGCTGAACTTTTGGCATTGCATAGTCAGATTAATCCGCATTTTCTCTTTAATATGCTTGAGAGTATCCGGATGCGGTCGGTTATCCAGGGAGAAGATGTGACTGCCAGTATGATAGAAAAGCTAGCCGCTCTGGAGCGTCAGAATATCAACTGGGCCTTTGACAATATAAGGCTTGCGGAAGAAATGAGTTTTGTGGAGGCATATCTGGAATTACAGCAGTACCGGTTTGGGAACCGGCTGCATTATGAGATTGATTTACCAGAAGAATGTGCAGATTATTATATTCCTAAGCTGACGTTGACGACCTTTGCGGAGAACGCCTGCGTACATGGTATGGAGAAAAAGGCGTCTGCCTGTTGGATCTACGTGAGGGTTTATCTGAAGGGAACACTTCTGTGTATAGAAATAGAAGATACCGGCGGCGGTATGGAAGAAGAAGCCGTTATAAAGATGAATGAACATATGCGGGATTGTACCATTGAGGATATCAAAGAAAATGAACATGTAGGGATTATTAATGCCTGTCTTCGGTTGAAGATGTTTTCCAAAGGGAATGTTGATTTTTCCCTGGAGAGTGAAAAGGGCGTCGGTACTTTTATGACCATCAGAGTGGAGTCCGGTTATTTACAGACAAAAGAACAGGAAGGATAAAACGATGTTGATGAGAGTGATGTTAGTGGATGATGAACCTTTTATATTGCAGGGCCTGTCTGTGATTATCGACTGGGAAAAGGAAGGCTATGAGATTGTCAAAAAAGCTTCTGACGGTCGGGAGGCGCTTGATTATCTGCTGGAAAATGAAGTGGATTTGATTATCACGGATATCCGTATGCCACAGATCAATGGCCTTGAATTATTGGAGATAATAAGGAATGAAAAGCTTTCTGAGGCATATGTTATTGTCTTAAGTGGATATAATGATTTCAAGTATGCGCAGGCGGCAATCCGGTATTCCTGCATGGATTATATTTTAAAACCAGTACAGAAGGATCAGCTGCTTGAAAATATCAGACGGATAGCCCAAAAACGGGAAAATATGATGCAGGAAGAGATAGACAGCCAGCGGATGCAGCGGGGATACCTGCTGCAAAATATGATGGCGCTGTTACAGGGTAAGGGGAAGGAACAGGATGTGTCCTATGTGAAGGAGAATTTTCGTTGCAGTGAGGGAGTCAGGTATATTCATATCTGCCTGAACGACTTATCTGCCCTGGAAGAAATGTCAGATGAGGAAGTGTCCGAACTGAAAGAGGAAGTGTACGAACAGGTATCTCATTATCTGCGGGAGGATGCAGATCATCTGTTTAAAGATTTCTTTGTCTATGAGGAAGATTATGAAATAGGACTGGTATATTTTGACTATATGGCAAAGGAGAGAAGCCTTACAGAAGAGGAATTTATAAGAATACTTCACAAGCGGGCACAGAGCGGCAGTGAGAGGTTGCCGGTGATTTTGCTTGTGGGCAAAAGGGTAGAAGACATCTCAAGGATTTCTCATTCTTACAGCTCTGCCTGTGTACTCCGCTCTTTCAAGGGATTCCAGGATACGAAAAGTATCTATTATTATGAGAAGGAAGTGCAGGTAAATCATTCCAGGACAGTTTTGTGTAAGCAGGCTTTGGATGATCTGGTCAAGGCGGTAGACCAGAATGATACGCTTTTGATCAATAAAAGTGTGGATCATCTTTTTATGGAGATGGACAAGCTGGACAGAACCAGGGAGACGGTGACCATGAACTTAAACTGGCTGATCTTCCGGTTGATTAATCTGGCGGCTGAACAGGATGAGTCTGTCAATCAGGATGAGGTGCTTTCTTATATCAGTACAAGTGTATCCAAGGAAAAGATTATCCGCGGCAGCAGGTCACATATGCGTAAGTTTGCCTGTGAGTATGCAGAGTATCTGGTGCAGCTTCGCAAGAATGTTTCCAAAGGGATTCTTACGGAGATTGAGAATGAGATCAAGGAACATTATGCAGAGAATCTGACACTGCGCGAGCTGGGTCAGAAGTATTATATTAACAGTTCTTATCTGGGTCAGATTTTCCGTAAGCGATATGGACAGTCTTTTAAGAATTACCTGAATTCTTACAGGATCAAGGAAGCCGCATCCCAGTTAATCAGAACAGACAAGAAGATTAGTCAGGTTGCCGAAGATGTAGGATATCATGACCTGGATTATTTTATCAGCCGTTTTATTGAACAGGAAGGCTGTACACCGTCCAGGTATCGCAAGAGTGTGCGGGAAAATTGAGCGAAAGGATTAAATGGCTGACCGGGTAACTTCTAACAGCTAGAATTTATCCGGTTTCTTTATAGACTTTATCGGGTTGAAGGTTTCTTTTCATGTAATAAAATAGTACTATCACATAAAATCAAAGAGGGAGGATTAAGAAATGAAGAGTAAAAAGTTAATGGCGCTTTTATTGACAGCAGCTATGACAGCATCTGTACTTACCGGCTGCGGTGGCGGTCAGGAAGCCACAAACGGCAGTACAGGGGGTTCAGAACCCGCAGAAACGTCGGGGGGGGGCAAAATGAGACGGCCGAATCCGAATCAGGCGACAGCGGCAGTAAAGATATTATCGATTTCACGATGTTTATTGCTATGCCGGGTCCTGAAATCAATGACGGCAATGAAATTCAGGAAATTATCGCACAGAAGACCGGTGTAAGAGTCAAAGAGACATGGCTTACCGGACAGACAGCAGCTGAGGCAGTGGGAACGATTATTGCAGGAGGAGAGTATCCTGATTTTATAGACGGCGGCGACGGGCAGATGGCTCTGTATGATGCCGGGGCATTGATTGCCTGGGATGATTATCTTGATAAGTATCCAAACTTAAAAGAAATGTACTCCGATGAGGAGTGGGACAGATTCCGTCAGGCAGACGGTAAGATTTACTGGGCAAATATTTTCCAGAATACCTATGGCGAGAGCAAAGCAACAACTCATAATGACGAGGCTTTCTGGATTCAGGCGAAAGTACTTGCATGGGATAACTATCCGGAGATTAAGACTTTAGATCAGTACTTTGATCTGCTGGAGCGTTATGCGGAAGCAAATCCGACCATGGAAGATGGTACAGAGGTGATTCCTTATACAATCCTTTGTGAAGACTGGAGATATTTCTGTATTGAGAATGCGGGTCAGTTCTTAGATGGTTATCCGAACGACGGTTCTGTTATCGTTAATACAGATAGCATGAAGATTGAAGATTATAATACCAGTGAGACAACTTACAGATATTTCCAGAAGCTCAATGAAGAATACCAGAAGGGTATGATTGACCACGAATTTGCAACACAGACTTATGATGAATATATTGCAAAACTTTCTACAGGCCGTGTGCTTGGTATGTGCGACCAGTGGTGGGATTTTGCATACACAGTAAACGATGTATTTAAACAGCAGGGACTCGACTTACAGGGTTGTAACTATGTGCCTCTTGGCCTTACCATTGATGAGGGTATGGACAACATGTGGCATACATATGGCGATACACAGAACGTGGCAAACGGTGTGGCAATTACCACAAGCTGTAAGGATGTAGACGCCGCCTTCCAGTTCTTGAATGATATTCTGGATCAGGAGATTCATGATCTCAGATTCTGGGGTATTGAGGGTGTGGACTATCTGGTAGATGATGAGGGACTTTATTACAGAACGGAAGATATGAGGATGCAGTGTGCGAATACAGAGTATAAGGCTTCCCATTTATGTACTTATTCTTATCTGCCGCAATATCTTGGAACAAGCAGAGATGGTAAGAACGCAATGCAGGTTCCTGAGCAGACTTCCGAGTTTTTCAGTGGACTGGCACAGCCTTTGGTAGATTGCTTTAATGCATACGGCGTAACAACTTATGTGGAAATGATCGACTCTGTAAATAAAGAAACAGGGCCTTGGTTCCCGATGTATTCTTACTCTAACAATATGACAACAGAAACCCCTGGGGGTGTGGCATGGACCAAGATGGGTGAAGTAAAACATGAATGGCTTCCTAAGGTAGTTATGTCTAGTTCTTTCGACTCAACATGGAATGACTACATGGAGGCATATGAGGGTTGTGCTCCTCAGGACTTCCTTGCTGAAATGCAGACGGAGTTAGACCGGAGAGTGGCAACAGCTCAGTAAGTTCATAAAGGCAGCAGTCTGAGATTGATAAATGAAGAGGCAGCTATATTGCTGTAAAAGCTATGTGGCTGTCTCTTTTATTCTGAAAATATCTATGAGCGTAGAGGAGAAGAATATGAGTCGGGGGAAAAAACAAGTAAAACAAAAAATTACATGGAAAGAAGTAAAACGTCAAAAAGTCCTGCTGATATGGTCGGTATTTTTTGTGATATACGGTTTTATTTTCTATTATCTTCCGCTGGGCGGATGGATTATGGCATTTCAGAATTATAAGCCAAGGGATGGGATGCTTCATTCTAAATTTATTGGATTGGATAAGTTTAAGTTCTTATTTGGGGATGCAACATTTATCAGGGTTATCCGGAACACACTGGCAATGGGTACGATTAACCTGATAACATCTTTTGTTATGGCAATTTTATTTGCCATCTTGTTAAATGAGGTCAGATGGGTACTGGGAAAGAAATTGGTACAGACAATCTCTTATCTGCCGCATTTCTTGTCATGGATTATTGTTACCGGTATTTTGCATGATGCCTTGTCGTCTACAGGTATTATAAATGAAATATTACTAAAACTGGGAATTATTGAATCACAGATTAATTTTTTTGCACATGAAAGTTATTTTTGGCCTATTGTTGCCTTTTCCAACCTATGGAAAGAAACAGGTTGGAACGCAATTATCTATCTGGCAGCAATCACAGCTATTGATCCAAGTCTCTATGAAGCGGCATCCATTGACGGCGCGGGAAGATGGGCTAAGATTAAATATATTACACTTCCGAGTATTAAACCTACCATTATCATACTGCTTCTGATGAATGTAGGTAATGTCTTAAATGCAGGATTTGAAGTGCAGTACTTGTTAGGAAACGGACTTGTACAGAAGGTATCGCAGACAATTGATATTTATGTGTTGAACTGGGGTATCAGTCAGAATGATTATTCGCTGGGTACAGCGGCGGGTATCTTTAAGAGTGCGGTCAGCATTTTCCTGATTGTGCTTGCGAACCAGCTTGCAAAACGATCTGGCGAAGAAAGTTTATTCTAAGGGAGGGAGTGTAAAGATGAAGAAAAAGAAAAGCATTAGTGATTGGATTTTCATAATATTTAACGCCGTTTTTATGATATCATTTGTTGTCATTACCTTATATCCGGTATTAAATACCCTGGCAATTTCTCTGAATGATGGTATTGATGCCGTGCGCGGCGGAATTCATCTGATCCCGAGAAAGTTTACATGGCAGAACTACTATACGGTGTTACATAAGCAGAATATGATTACAGGTGCCTATATTACTGTGTTGAGAACTATAATTGGAACGCTGCTGGCTTTGGTGACCAATGCTCTGCTGGCATTTATTGTGAGCAGGAAGAGATTTTTATTTAAGTCACAGTTATCCTTGTTCTGGGTTATCACCATGTATGTGAACGGCGGTCTGATTCCGGTATTCCTGTTATATAAGAACCTACACCTGACAGGAACCTTCTGGGTCTATGTAGTTCCCGGTGCGGTCAGCGCTTTCAATATGCTGGTACTTAGAACTTATATGGTGGGTCTGCCGGACTCCCTGGAAGAATCGGCACAGCTCGACGGTGCCGGATATATGACAATCTTTGTGAAGATTATTTCTCCGCTTTGTAAGCCTGTATATGCAACGGTGGCTTTGTTTGTGGCGGTTGGCCAGTGGAACTCTTGGTTTGATGCCATGCTTTACAATCGCATGTCCGACAAGTATACTACATTACAGTACGAGTTGATGAAGCTGTTATCTTCTGTTATGCAACAGAGCGGCAGTGCTGAAAGTATGAGAAATTCGGCAAATTCCATTACGCCTGCGTCTATCAGGGCGGCGGCAACGATTGCAACGATGCTTCCTATTGTGTGTCTGTACCCGTTTCTGCAAAGATATTTTGTGACAGGGTTGACGATTGGCGGTGTAAAAGAGTAGAAAGGCGGTATTGTTCGTATGCAGTATCGTAATGTATTTAAAGAGATCGGGATTTCGGAGAAAGAGATTTTAGCGAGGCTGAAAGAAATTGTTCATACCTTCTTTTATGATGAAAAAGAGAAGGTGTATCATCTGGTGGGAGATGATATGGCTTATATTGAGGATACGGGGAATATCGATGCACGTACAGAGGGTATGTCCTATGGTATGATGATGTGTGTGCAGCTTGATATGAAAGAAGAGTTTGACCGTCTCTGGAAATGGGCCAGGACCTATATGTGGATGGACACCGGAGAAAATGAAGGATACTTTGCCTGGTCATGTGCGCCGGACGGTTCCAAAAATGCGGACGGACCGGCGCCGGACGGTGAGGAATACTTTGCCATGGCATTGTTCTTTGCATCTCACAGATGGGGAGACGGCGAAGGTATTTACTCCTATGAGAAAGAGGCGAGAGATATTCTGTCAGCCTGTCTTCATAAGGGAGAGGCAGGCCGGGCAGGGGAGCCTATGTGGAACAGAGAGAATTATCAGATTCTGTTTGTGCCGGGATCTCCCTTTACGGATCCGTCTTATCACCTGCCGCATTTTTATGAGCTGTTTGCCAGGTGGGCCAATGAGGAAGACCGTGAATTCTGGGCCAGGGCAGCTAAGGCCAGCAGGGAATATCTGGCTACGGCCTGTCATGAGGACACAGGGATGTCGGCGGAATACGCTCATTTTGACGGGACACCGTTGTATACAGAATTTGAGTGGGGCCAGCATGGATACTTTTATTCGGATGCTTATCGCACTGTGGCCAATATCGGATTGGATTACAGCTGGAATGAAACAGATGCGGGGCAGTGTGCGGCAGCGGCCAGATTACAACATTTTCTGGGAGTGACCAGGAAAGAAAATCCGTACATGACATATCGGATTGATGGGGAAGTGACCGATCAGCCGGCTCTTCATCCTGTAGGGATGCTGGCGACAACGGCCCAGGGAACCTTGGCGATACCGGAACGGTTGGACGGGGCAGAACTGTCCGGGACGGCCAGGCTGGCAAAAGAGTGGGTGGAACGTTTTTATCAGGAACCGATGCGGCAAGGGAAACGCAGATACTATGATAACTGTCTGTATCTGTTTGCATTTCTTGCCCTGTCGGGAAATTACCGTATTTGGTAGAAAAAATTTCCCTCTTCGGATTTTTGTTGCTATTTTGCGATATTTCTGGCAAAATGGGAAAGGAAGTATTTCCACAGAAATTATAAGAGAGAAGGGATATTGTTATGGAAAGAAAAGTTGGAACAGTATCAAGAGGTATCCGTTGTCCCATTATCAGAGAGGGCGATGATCTGTCCAAAATTGTTGTAGACAGTGTTTTAGAGGCAGCCGAGGCGGAAGGATTTGAGCTTAGAGACAGAGATGTTATTGCGGTAACAGAATCTGTTGTGGCGAGAGCGCAGGGTAACTACGCATCGGTGGAAGCGATTGCCGAGGATGTGCGGACGAAGCTTGGAGGAGAAACCATTGGTGTTATTTTCCCGATTTTGTCCAGAAACCGTTTTGCGATCTGCTTGAGAGGCATAGCCAAAGGGGCTAAGAAAGTGGTGCTGATGCTCAGCTATCCCAGCGATGAGGTGGGTAATGAACTGGTGTCACTGGATAAACTGGATGAGGCCGGAATCAACCCTTACAGTGATGTATTGACGCTGGAAAAATACAGGGAATTGTTTGGCGAGAATATCCACCCCTTTACCGGTGTGGATTATGTGTCCTATTACGGGGAACTGATCAAAGAGGCCGGAGCAGAAGTGGAGATTATTTTTGCCAATGACTGCCGCAGCATCCTTGCCTATACGAAGAAAGTATTAAACTGCGATATACATACCAGAGCCCGCACCAAGAGACTTTTGAAAGCGGCCGGAGCGGAAGTAGTCATGGGAATTGATGACATTCTCACACAGCCTGTAAACGGCAGCGGCTGTAATGAAAAATACGGTCTGCTTGGCTCCAATAAATCAACAGAAGACACAATTAAACTCTTCCCCCGTGAGTGTACAGACCTGGTGATGGATATTCAGAAAGAGATTCTGAACAGAACAGGCAAGCATGTGGAAGTGATGGTATACGGAGACGGTGCGTTTAAGGATCCCGTCGGAAAGATCTGGGAACTTGCAGATCCTTGCGTATCTCCTGCCAGCACCCCCGGACTTGAGGGAACTCCCAATGAAGTGAAACTGAAATATCTGGCTGACAATGACTTTAAGGATCTCTCCGGTGAAGCGCTGAAAGAAGCGATTTCCAACCGTATCAAGGAGAAGAAAGATAACCTGGTAGGTGATATGGCTTCTCAGGGAACGACACCCAGAAGGCTTACCGATCTGATCGGTTCTTTGTGTGACCTGACCAGCGGTTCGGGTGATAAAGGTACACCGGTGATTCTGATTCAGGGATATTTTGATAATTATGTAAGTTAAAGGAAGGCAAATATGGCGACAGCGGTAAATCCGATTATACCGGGATTTTATCCGGATCCGTCAATCTGTGGAGTGGGCGATGATTATTATCTGGTCAACTCCACTTTTTCCTATTATCCGGGTATTCCAATCATGCACAGTAAAGATCTGATTCATTGGGAACAGATTGGCAATGTGCTGGACAGACCTTCTCAGGTTCCCTTAGAGGGAGGACGGCACTCCCAGGGGATTTTTGCGCCTGCGATACGGTATCATGAGGGAGTTTTTTATGTGATATGTACAAATGAGACCAGTGGGGGCAACTTTATCGTAACAGCCAAAGATCCTGCGGGGCCATGGTCGGAGCCTTCTTATCTGGAGGGGGCGGATGGGATTGATCCCACTATCTTTTTTGATGACGATGAAAAAGTCTATTATATAGGTACACATCCAATCGTGGATGGCAGAGAATATGACGGAGAATGTCATATCTGGATTCAGGAACTGGATCTTAAGAATATGCGTCTGACAGGAGAATCGAAGGATGTATGGCGGGGCGCCATGCGCTTTGTCCATTGGCCGGAAGGCCCCCATCTGTATAAGAAGGACGGCTATTATTATATGATGCTGGCTGAGGGTGGGACGGACCGGAATCATTCGGTAACCATGTGCAGAAGCCGCAGTATCTGGGGGCCCTATGAGAACCACTTCTGTAATCCTATTCTTACCCATAGACATTTAGGGAAAGACTATCCGGTGCAATGTGTGGGGCATGGAGATCTAGTGGAGACGCCTTCCGGTGACTGGTATATGGTCATGTTGGGTATGCGGCCCCTTGACGGTTATACCACCCTTGGCAGGGAAACCTTTCTTGCCAGAGTCGTCTGGGAGAACGGCTGGCCGGTAGTGAATCCAGGTGTGGGCAGGCTGACGGAAGAAGTGGAAGTATCTTTGCCGGAGTGGAAGCCTGCAAAATCCGTTGCGGAGGATCAGAGAATCTATCATTTTAGGGAAATGGAAAAGCTGGGATATGAATTTGTGTATCTCAGGAATCCCGATCAGACAAGGTATCAGCTGTGTCCGGGAAAGGGCTTGCAGTTGCAATACGGCAGCCGCACCCTGACGGAAAACACTTCCCCCACTTATGTGGGAATCCGCCAGCAGCATCACTGCTTCCGGGCGGATGCAACTGTGTATACAGACAGTATCTTACAGGGACAGGAGACGGGGATTGTATTGTTACAGAGCAATGCCTATTATCTGCGGACGGCGCTTACAAAGAGAGAAGATGATACTTTAGCTCTTGGAGTATATTTATGTCAGGACCTGGAAGAGAAGCTACTTGTGCAAAAGGTTCTTACAGATGTACCAGAGGAGATTATCCTGTCTTTGGAAGTCGGTGGACTGACTGCCGGCGTCAAGGTAGTCTGCGGTAAAACAGAAATGGATGTGGCACAGGGGATTGACATCCACAGTCTCTCCACGGAAATAGCAGGAGGATTTGTGGGTTGCACTGTGGGCATGTATGCATTTTCCGGTGAGCAGACAGAAAGAAATGTAGTTTATAAAGATTTTAGGTATGAAAATACTAAATCTTGTTGAGGAGTAGCGCTTCGGTAGCACTTCTTGTAGTATACTACCCTTGTAAAAGGGGATCACGATAGAATCGAAGGCATACACTGCAAGGCCCGTTGGGGCCGACAGGTATGCCTTCGGTTGTTTTTTTAATATCTAAATCTGAGGATTGACTATTATGACAAAGGTGATATAATGTACTTATACAATAAGTACACTTGGAAAGCAGAGGTGTTAAAAAGTGGAAATCATTATCAGCAATAATGCCAATAAACCGATTTATGAACAAATAACATTGCAAATCAAGGCAATGATAATGAGCGGAGAGTTACAGGCAGGTGAGGCAATCCCTTCCATGCGGGCTTTGGCAAAATCAATCCATGTAAGTGTCATTACAGTCCCAAAAGCTTACGAAGATTTACAAAGGGATGGATTTATCGAAACTACAATCGGCCGGGGAAGCTTTGTGTCGGCCCGGAACAAAGAATTTTATCAGGAGGATGAATGACATGGAGAATATTTTGGAATTGCAACAAATATGTAAGACCTTTCCAAAGTTGGATTTTATATTGGATAAAATCTCTTTTTCGTTGCCATATGGGGCTATTCTGGGCTTTGTTGGCGAAAACGGTGCAGGTAAAACTACTACGATTGGCTGTATCTTAAATACTGTCAGAAAAGATAGCGGCATGGTAAAGCTGTTTGGAAAAGAAATGCAGGATATAGACACAGACATTCGGGAGAAAATCGGGGTGGTTTATGATGGAGATAATTTTCCAGGCTATTGGACAGCAGAACAATTATCTCAGGTTATGGAAGGGATTTATACACAATGGGATCATGCCCTGTTTCAGAAATATTTAGAGGATTTTCATCTGCCTGTGAAACAGAAAATCAAAAATTATTCCAGAGGAATGACCATGAAACTGGCTATTGCAGCAGCCTTGTCTCATCATCCGCAGTTATTGATTCTGGATGAAGCAACCAGTGGTTTAGATCCTGTTATGCGGGATGAGATGCTGGATGTTTTCCTTGAGTTTGTGCAGGAGGAAAGTCATTCTATTCTTTTATCTTCCCATATCACAAGTGATTTGGAAAAAGTTGCGGATTATATCACATTTATTCATAATGGGAAGCTGATTATGACTGTATCAAAAAATGATCTGGTATATCATTATGCTGTCATGCGCTGCAAAGAAAGTCAGTTTCTTGCACTGGATCCGGATGATATTATAACTTATCGAAAACGGGATTATCAGATAGATGTTCTGGTTGCTGATGGGAAGGAAGCGCAGCGCAAATACAAAGATGTTGTTGTAGACCATGTTTCCGTTGATGAAATCATGTTGTTACTGGTAAAGGGGGAACGGGTATGAAAGGCTTGCTCAAAAATAACTTTTTAACAGTATATGCAAATGCGAAAGTTTTTTCAATTTTTATGTTTCTGCTGGGGATTTTTGTTGTTGCGGTTGTCAGCCAGCCGCTTCTTATTGGCTATGGCCTGTTATGTATGGTTGGTTTTTCCGTAAATGCGAGTGTAAGCATGAAAAAAGAGTTTGTTTCAAAATGGGGGAAATACAAATTGACATTGCCGGTAAAGAGGGCGGCTATTGTAAAGAGCCATTTTATCAGTCATTTAATATGGCTGCTTGTTGGAGCCTTGTATGCGGGAATTGTTATAAGTTTATCATGGGCATTGCATGGCTGTCCTTATGACAATAGTATTGACGTAGTTTCAATATTTGCATTGGGAATCAGTGTAAGCATTTTTATGGGAGCATTTTTCTTTCCTTTGTTCTATCTGGGCGGTGAAGAAAGAAGCGATATATTTTTGTTAATTAGTCTGGTTTGCGGAATTGCGGTTGTATTGGGAATTATCAGTGTGCTTAATCTTTATCTGACTCCCGGCGTGATTACCATTTTAGTAAGTGCGGCTATTTTGATTGTATGTTCCCTGTTAATGTTTGCTTTGTCTTATCCGTTGACCGTGGGCATTTACCATAATAAGGAATACTGACTTATTGACACAAACCTGAAGTACAAATGCGTAAGAAGGCTTATGAGGATATGTAGAAAAATATTACCTCTGGCATGGATAGCAAGTATTAGCTGTGGAAGAGGCGATAGAGAACATAGTTCGAGTATAATTTGAAGTGTATTAGATAAATAAGGTATTTAAGGCAAAGCGACAGGATTTGAACCTGCGACCTCTGCGTCCCGAACAAACCTTGCTATGTGTTATATGGTATTTTTCTGTTTTAGGTAGTGTTATAGGGTAATGCTTATATTACTGAAGGGGTATGCCAAAATATTCCTGTTTATAGGGAAAATACGAGAAAAACAGTGTAAATGCAATGGAAAGTAAGGGATTCTCAGGGAGATGGAAAAGGACAAAAGGAAAGTCCTCTTACGTGAAAGTGAAGCGGGGAAGTCAAAAATAATGATAAGGAGAAAGATATGATTCAAATCAGACCCGTTTCAGATTTACGCAACATATTTCCGGATATTGAAAGAATTGTAAATACTAACCGATGGAGTGGAAGCAGCATTAGATGAGGCAGACAGAATGGCAGAAGAGGATAGCAGAATCAAAAAGAAATGGTATAGTACAAAGAAAAAATAGATGGAGGGATTGCGGTGAAATGCCGCAGTCCTTTTTGTATAATGGTTTTAGCCCAGTGCTTATAGCACGATCACTTTTCCAGCATAATAGAGGTGTCCAAGCCACTATCATAGAAAGAAAAGATAATCTATAATCAATACAAAGAGAGTATAAAAGATATATTGGAAAATTAAAGTCGGAAGCTAAAATGTTAGAAAAGTGTTAGAAAAACAAGACATTCAAGGCAAAAAGAAAACACCAGATTTTCAACAAACCTGATGTTTTCACCTTTTCTCTCAGTCGAAGCGACAGGATTTGAACCTGCGACCTCTGCGTCCCGAACGCAGCGCTCTACCAAACTGAGCCACGCTTCGATTTATGAACAATTAAGATAATACAACATATTTAAGGGTGTTGTCAATGTTTCTGGGCGAATTATTTCATAATATGATAAACTATACATAAAGAATTTGCAGTACAAGAAAAGGATAAGCCAATGGACAGACATGCGCTGAAAATTCCATGCAATACCATGCCCTTCATATGTGAGGCTGATTACAGTATTACGCGAAGCGAAATGATTCATGCAGACAGGACGGTTCCCTTTCATGTGGCAATTTATCTGTTACAGGGTTCCATGGAGATTATGGAAGATGGCATTTGTTATCGGATTCTGCCTAATCAGCTGTTTTTTCTCAAGAGTGGAATCCATCACTGGGGCGAGCGGCCATTTGAGGCTGGGTCTGCCTGGTATTATGCGCATTTTTACTGTGAGGAACCTGAGGCTGGGATGGAAGAACTGCCCAGGGGTGTTCGTTATGAGAAAAGAGTATGTCTGGAAAAGAATGAAAATCAGAAATATATTGTACTTCCTAAATTGACGGACGATGTGGAGACAAACCGGATTGCGCACAATTTTGAGAGGATGATTGAGGCGCATGTCCATGGGAATATTCCCCAGGCGTCGATATGGTTGTGGCAGATTTTTATGGAATGTGCGCAGAGAGAGCGTGACAATTTGGCAGAGAATACGTATGTCAGGCAGATACAGGAATATATCCGGGTCCATGGGACAGAAGATTTTTCGGCCAGGGAAATTGAGGAAGCCTGTGGATTATCTTACAAGTATGCCGGCACACTCTTTAAGGAAGCGACGGGGCAGACAATCCGTGAGTATCAGAGGATGCTTCGGATTGGCAGGGCGCAGCAGCTATTGATGGAGACAGACAGATCGATTACGGAAATTGCACAGTTGACGGGATTCACAGATGTTTTTTATTTCAGCAAGGTATTCCGGAAAGCACGGGGATGTTCCCCCAGCGAGTACCGCAGGACTTATGTCCCGGGAATTTAGTTCATAAGATACCGATATCATCAAAACAGGGATTGTCTGAAACTTGCGTTGGAGATTTCCGACCCCAGGGACTATATGAGTATTGTTTCTTATTATGCCGGAGACTGCTGAAAATTGTGTTGCGGTGGGAAGTCCCTGTAGAGTGATTCGTAGTTTTGGAGAGGAAGAAATCGTATGAATATGGACAATGTAAAGATTATCTTTTTTGACATCGACGGCACTCTGATTGATATGGAGAGGAAACAGATATCAGAGAAAATGTTGGAAACGTTGATTCGATTAAAACAACGGGGTATCATTCTCTGCCTTTCGACGGGAAGGGGGCCTCTGGCCCTGCCCCGTTTTGAGGGATGGGAAGCGGATGTGTTTCTTACCTTTAATGGTTCCTATTGTTTTAATAAACAGCAGGATATTTATAAAAATCCTATTCCGGTCAGGGACGTTAAGAAAATTGTGCAAAATGCCGCTTTACTCAACAGGCCTGTATCCATTGCCACCAAGGATAAACTGATTGCCAATGGGAAGGATAAAGATCTGGTGGATTATTTTGCTTTTGCCAAGCTGGAGGTTAATGTCTCTGATGATTTTGCAGATACAGTAGAATATGAGGATATTTACCAGATCATGTCGGGAGGTTGCAAAGAGGAATATGCAAAGCTGTTGCAGGATGTTCCCAGTGCCAAAATTGCAGCCTGGTGGGACAGGGCAGTGGATATTATTCCGGCGGACAGCGGGAAGGGGATGGGTGTCAGTAAGATACTGGAGTATTACCAGTTACAGAAATCACAGGCGCTGGCCTTTGGGGATGGCAATAATGATATTGAGATGTTTCAGGCTGTAGGGCTGGGGATTGCCATGGGAAACGGCTCCGATTCGCTGAAGGCTGTGGCGGATGAGGTATGCGGCCATGTGGCTGATGATGGGATATATCACTATTGTATGGCGAAGGGATTATTGTAGCGGGGACTGTTTAAGTCCCCGCGCCGATCATGTAAGTCATGAAGTCATAACTGTCCTGTTTGTCTGTCAGGAAAAGTTCCAGCCAGAATTCTTTTGGATTAATCATATAGAGCATCTGTAAAGCCTCTTCATTCTGTTTCAGGTCACAGAGCATCTGATTGGGGAGTTCCAGATAAACATTCCCCCGGCTGTTCTTGACCATGTTGATAAATTTAGCTACGTTTCCCATTTTTCTGATATTGATTCTGTACATAGAGTCTGCTCCTTTCTGCTTTGATGATGCCAGTTTTTGGTGGCGGGATGTTAGATTTAACGGTTAAGTCTGTTTGGTCTTTCTTTTCATCTCTTCTTGTGATATGATTATATCATCAATAAAAACCAATATATTAGAATTATAAAGCCATTTTGTATGATAATATTATCAAAAAAGATATTTTTAACATATAAACTTGAGAAAGGAAGAGCTGTCGTATGATTTTGCCATGCAGTGTACAGACCAATTTACAGGGGGAAGAATTACGGGAACACGGAACGCATCTTTTTCCGGTAGCATGTTACTATGATATTATGCCGGGGGATGAGATCCCGTGGCATTGGCATAAGGAACTGGAATTTGGACTGGTTGTGGAGGGCACTGCCATTGTAGATGCAGGCTCCATGAAGTTTCGGCTTAAGGCGGGGGAAGCGTTTTTTATTAACAGTAATATTCTGCATGCCGCCGCAGCGGTGGACGGGCAGTCCTGTGAACTACATTCTGTGGTATGTCATCCACGTGCTATCAGCGGCAGTACGGATAATATTATATGGCAGAAGTATTTAAAACCGTTGATGGATAACCAGGCCTGCCCGGGCTTTCATTTCACTTCTGACGAAATATGGCAGAAGCAGGTCATAGAAAGCATTGTTTCTCTATGGCGTTCTGCCGAGCAGGAGGAATATGGGTTTGAGATGCATATCCGCAATGAGTTATCTACTATTATAAGCTTGCTTTCTGAACATCAGCCGGTCATAAACAGGAAGTCTTTCGGGAAGACGCAGCGGGATAATACCAGAATCAAGGAAATGCTCACCTATATCCAGGCAAACTATGACAGGGAACTGACCATAGACGATATTGCTGCTGTCTGTGCTGTCAGTACCAGTGAATGTATGCGATGCTTTCGTGCAACCATCAATACCACGCCGATTGCCTATTTGAAGTCCTACCGTTTACAGCAGGCGGCTATCAAATTACAGGCTACCACAGATAAGATCTCTGTCATTGCGGAAAACTGCGGATTTCAGGAAATGAGTTACTTTGCCAAATCTTTTCGGGAAGTATATGGGTGTACACCCTCGGAATATCGGAAGTCGGTTTAATAAAGATTTCGGAAAATAATACAAATACAGAAGAATATATTCCATTTTATTATGTTGTAGTTAGGAATATAATACATATAACATGAAGAATAGGAATGGAGGGTTCATGATGGGAAATTTGAAACTGGTGAAAAAGTTTGAGGTGAAAGAGGGATTTTTTGGCAGGTATGAAAAACTGGTCAAGGATGTGGTGCTTCCCTATCAGGAACGGGCGTTAAATGACCAGATCGAAGGAGCGGAGAAGAGTCATTGTATTGAAAATTTCCGTATGGCGGCACAGAAATTAAAGACCGGAGAGTGTGAAGGTGAGTTTTACGGTATGGTATTTCAGGACAGTGATGCGGCCAAATGGCTGGAGGGTGCCGCTTATTCACTGGCCCGGCATCCGGACGCGGAACTGGAGAAGCGGTGTGATGAGATCATAGAGCTGATCGGAGAGGCACAGCAGGAAGACGGTTATCTGAATACCTATTTTACGGTGAAGGAACCGGATAAACGATGGACAAATCTTCAGGAAGCCCATGAATTATATTGTGCAGGACATATGATTGAGGCGGCAGCAGCCTATGCGGAGTGCACCGGGAAGACCAGGTTATTGGAGATCATGTGCGGGATGGCCGATCATATCTACAGACGGTTTGTGGAGGAAGGTGTGGAAGGATATCCGGGACATCCGGAGATTGAACTGGCACTTATGAGACTGTACCGCTGTACCGGGAAGGAACGGTATAAGGATCTGGCATTGCATTTTATCAATGTGCGCGGCGTCAACAGTGATTATTATTCCCAGGAACAGGAAAAGAGGGGGTGGACTGTGTGGGGTGCCAATCCGGTGGATAAGGAATACACACAGAGCATGGCTCCGGTACGGCAGCAGGAGAAAGCTACAGGTCATGCGGTCAGGGCGGTGTATCTCTATACGGGGATGGCGGATGCGGCTGCACAGACGGGGGATAAAGAGCTTGCCAAAGCCTGTGAGACGCTCTGGAATAATATCACACAGCACAGGATGTATGTTACAGGGGCCATTGGTTCCGCCTATGAGGGCGAGGCGTTTACGAAAGACGATCATCTTCCCAATGATACGGCATATGCCGAGACCTGTGCAGCCATTGGACTGATCTTCTTTTCCAATAAGATGCTTTATCTTTCACGTAACGGTAAGTATGCGGATGTGATGGAGCGTGCCTTATATAACTGTGTTCTGGCAGGTATGCAGCTTGACGGTACGAAATTCTTCTATGTGAATCCGCTGGAAGTACTGCCGGGGATTTCCGGTGAAGCCAAGACACACAGACATGCGCTTCCTGTCAGACCCAAGTGGTTTGCCTGTGCCTGCTGTCCGCCCAATGTGGCAAGGCTCCTGTCATCAATATCGGAATATGCATGGCATATGGAAGAGGATACGTTGTTCTCAAATCTGTTTGTTGCAGGCACGCTGGACTTGTCGGATACAATGGGCGGGAAGATTTCGTTGCAGACAGAGTATCCGTATGATAATAAAATCGCTTATCATTTTGAGCCCGGACAGGAAAGTATGCCGGTATCTTTGGCGATTCGCGTTCCGGCATGGAGTAAGCAGACGAAAATCTGTGTCAACGGCAAGGCGGCAGAATGTGAGATTCGGGATGGGTATGCGTATCTGCGGGGAGACTTTGGCGCAGACGATGTGGTGACAATAGAGCTTGATTTGTCGGTTCGCAGAGTATATACTAGCAGCCGGGTGGCCGCCAATACAGGGCGCGTGGCGGTGCAGAGAGGGCCGCTTATCTACTGCGCGGAAGGGGTAGACAATGAAGAGGATGTTCTTTCCCTTAGTCTGAAGAAAGACGGAGACATAACGGTCAGTGCGTATCTGCCTGAGAAACTTTGCGGTATTCAGGAATTATATGCGGAAGGATTCCGGGAGACAGTCAGGGAAGAGCTCTACAGTTATGAGCCGCCCAAAGCGGAGCCATGTCAGATTACGCTTGTTCCCTACTATACCTGGGGAAACCGGGGACTGAATCAGATGCGGGTATGGATGCCGGAGAAGAATTAAGAAAATGCAAAAAGGTAATTGTATCCATGGGAGTTACCCGCTATACTTAACTTAATATGGAGATTTATGCGAACAGGCGCTGTATCCATATGGAAACGGCGCCTGTATCTGTAACGCAGGGAAAGGATACAGGTATTCTCATGAAGAAAAAAGAGAAAAACTATGATAAGAAGACAGAAAAGGAAATTGAAAAGTTACTCAAAAAGCTTACCTTAGAGGAGAAGATTTCCATGATTCATGGGGCTACACTTTTTAAATCCGGTGCAGTCCAAAGGCTGGGGATTCCGGAGGTAGTGACTTCCGACGGACCTATGGGAGTCAGGGCTGAGTTTATGGATGACAGGTGGATTCCTTCAGGGAATCAGGATGATATGGTATCTTATCTGCCAAGTAACAGTGCGCTGGCGTCTTCCTGGAATCCGGATCTGGCTTATGCCATGGGGCATGTGTTAGGCGAAGAGGCCAGAGGGCGGGGCAAGGATGTGATTCTGGCTCCCGGCATTAATATTAAGCGGGATCCGCGCTGTGGCAGAAACTTTGAATATATGAGTGAGGATCCGAAGCTGACGGCGGCGTTGGCAGTGCCTTTTATCAAAGGAGTACAGGAAAATGATGTGGCGGCCTGTGTGAAGCACTTTGCGGCCAATGTGCAGGAGACGGATCGTCTGATGGTGGATGAGGAGATTGATGACAGAACCCTGTATGAGATCTATCTGCCGGCTTTTAAGGCGGCGGTGCAGGAGGGAAATGCCTATTCTATCATGGGAGCTTATAACAAGATCAATGGTACTCACTGTTGTGAAAATAAAAGGTTATTAGATTTGATTCTCCGTATGGAGTGGGGATTTGACGGGACAGTGATCAGCGACTGGGGCGGCGTGCATAAGACGAAGGAGGCGGCCCAGTGTTCCATGGATATGGAAATGTCCATTTTCCCAGACTTTGATGAATATAAGCTGGCTGACCCGCTCAAGGAACTGATTGCAAAAGGCGAAGTGTCGGAGGATATGGTGGATGCGAAGGTGAGAAATATCCTGCGCATGATGTTCCGTTTAAAGATGATTGGAAATAAGAAAGACTCCCGTAAGGCAGGAGCATACAATACCCTGGCGCACAGAGAGGCAATCCTGCATACGGCACAGGAATCCATGATTTTATTGAAAAATGAAAATCATATCCTTCCCCTGGATGCCGGAAAGATTAAGAAACTGGTGGTGATTGGCGCAAACGCTGCGAAACTTCATGCAGATGGAGGCGGGAGCGCGGAGATCAAGGCATTGTATGAAATCTGCCCGCTGGCAGGTCTTAAGATGTATCTGGGTGGTAATACACAGGTACAATATGTAAAAGGGTATCATGTACCCGTCAAGGCACAGGAGCAGGAGCAGAACTGGCAGGCCGCAAGTCTGGATGATTTGAAGGGTACAAATGTAGGACAGGCTGTCAGGGCCCAGGATGGCAATGAGAGTGAGAAGCTCCGTAAAGGAGAAGAAGAGAGACTTGCCCAGATTGAGCGGGATAAAGCCGAGATCCAGGAGAAGAATAAAGAACTTTTTGCCCAGGCCATAGAGGCGGCAAAAGAGGCCGATGCCGTTATTTTTGTGGGCGGACTGAATCATGATATTGACAGTGAAGGTTTTGACCGCACGGATATGAAGCTTCCTTATGAACAGGATGCTTTAATAGAAGAATTACTGAAAGTCAGAAAAGATATGATCGTGACCTTTGTGGGCGGTTCCCCGGTGGAGATGCCCTGGCGGAATAAGGCCCAGGCGATTCTCTGGAGTTATTATGCGGGTATGGAGACAGGCAGTGCCATGGCGGAAATCATTTTTGGTAAAGTGAATCCTTCCGCGAAGCTGGCGGAAACTTTTCCGGCCAGATATGAGGATTGTGCCACGGCAAAGAACGGTCAGTTTGGCAAGTGGGACAGAATCCGATTGCAGGAAGGGCTTTATTATGGCTACCGTCATTTTGACAGACAGCACATTGCGCCGGCCTTTTGTTTTGGACATGGGCTGTCCTACACGGATTTTGCGTATAACGGGCTGACATTAAAAGCGGAAAAAGATAGAAGTGTAAAACTGACATTTACTGTGAAAAATACCGGAAAGAGGGCCGGAGCGGAGATCGCACAGGTTTATATCGCACCCATTGCGTCAAAGGTGGACAGACCGGATAAAGAATTGAAGGCTTTCACAAAAGTCTTTCTTGCGCCGGGCAGATCGAAAAAAATATCTATGACATTAAATCAGGAAGATTTTGCCTATTTTGATGTGCAGCTCCATGACTTTACTGCCGATGTGGGTGATTATGAAATTTTGGTCGGAGCATCCTGCGAAGATATCCGTCTGCGGGGACTTGTCACACTTGCATAAAGCCGTCTCTTTCTGTACATGCTAACTAAGCAGTATGGTACAGAAGGAGTGAAAAAAATGGATTATAATACTTTACCTGTCGGCCTTGGTCTGGCATTTGCCACGAACCGGGCGGCGATGGATCGTTTTGCAGGTATGACGGATAATGAAAAAGAAGAATTTATCGAGAGAAGCCGGGGTGTCATGTCCAGGAAAGAGATGGAACAACTGGTGAATTCTCTGGTAAAGGAAGACAAAGAGCCGGACCTTCACCTGGAAGATGTGAAAGATATTTTCAAAGGGCCGAGTATTGGTTAAACAAAACGGTTGATAAGGAGAATTCTATGCAGATACAGCTGCCGGATAAAGTGCATAAAATCATAAATATTCTGGAAGAAGCAGGTTATGAGGCGTATGCGGTAGGCGGCTGTGTCCGGGATTCTGTTCTTGGCAGAAAGCCTGACGACTGGGATATCACGACCTCGGCAGAGCCGGAGGAGACAAAACGGCTTTTTGCAAGAACCATCGATACGGGCATCCGCCATGGTACTGTGACGGTGATGCTTGACAGAGAAGGTTTTGAGGTGACGACCTATCGGATAGACGGCGATTATGAGGATGGCAGACATCCGAAAGAAGTCACTTTTACGGCAAGTCTGGAGGAGGATCTGAAACGCCGGGATTTTACGATCAATGCCATGGCGTACAATGAAAGCCAGGGATTGGTGGATATCTATGGTGGTCTTGCGGATATCAAGGCCGGGGTGATCCGCTGTGTGGGAGATGCGAAAGAACGTTTTACGGAAGATGCCCTCCGCATGATGCGGGCCGTGCGTTTTTCGGCGCAGCTGGGGTATCGTATTGATGAGGATACCAGGACAGCCATGACAGAACTGGCCCCCAATCTGCAAAAGATCAGTGCGGAGAGGATTCAGACAGAACTGGTCAAGCTGGTAGTATCGCCACATCCCGATTATCTGAGGATCGCTTATGAGACCGGGATTACGGCACAGATTCTGCCGGAATTTGATCTTTGCATGAAGACCATGCAGAATAATCCCCATCATTGTTACGATGTGGGAGAACATATCCTACATTCCATGCTGGCTGTGGAGCCCGACAAAGTACTGCGGCTTGGTATGCTTTTTCACGATATCGGCAAACCGCAGACCATGACAGTGGATGAAGAAGGCATTACACACAATAAAAAACACCCGGTAGTGGGTGCGGAGATGACAAGGAAAATATTACGACGGTTAAAGTTTGACAATGATACCATTGACAAAGTGACGAAACTGGTACTGTATCATGATCAGGAGATCGTCGCTGCGCCGGCGGGTGTCAGGCGGGCGGTCAACCGTATAGGAGAGGATATTTTCCCGCTGCTGTTTGCGGTGCGCCGGGCGGATGTAAGCGCTCAGAGCGATTATCTAAGAGAGGATAAACTGCGGAAGCTTTCTTACATAGAAGGGTTGTATGAAGAGATTCGCAGCCAGGGAGATGCTGTCAGCTTAAAAAATCTTGCTATTACGGGGACAGATCTGATTGCCCAGGGAAGAAAACCGGGCAGAGAGATTGGGATCGTATTACAGGAACTGCTGGAAAAAGTGCTGGAGGATCCGTCTCTCAATACACCGGAGAAGCTGTTGGAGATCAGTCAGAAAATTGTCACATGAAAATCATACTTTTCCCCTGCTATTCATAAGATAAGATAGACGACAAAGCAGGGGGTATTCTTGTGAATGACAGAGCTGTCAGTTTATTGGAGCAATATGAGATAGAAGTAAATCGTACATGGAAAGGCCGCGGGGCTATTCTGTGCGATTCAGACCGGGGACTGCTGATTATGAAAGAGTACAGCGGGCCGGTTGATAAAGTCAGATTTCAGGATTTCCTGTTAAAACATATCAATGCAAGCGGCACTGTACGGGTGGAATCTATTCTGCGCACGAAGGAAGATGAATTGATTGTCTGTGATCAGGACAGAGTGCCCTACATCGTGAAAACATATTATGAAGGCAGGGAGTGTGACCATCGGAATGTGGAAGAGTGCTGCGGGGCAGTATATACACTGGCTGCTTTACATGAAGTCTGTAATCTTAAGGATTATGAGGAGATACAGAGTCAGCCTGTATACCGGATAGAGACAGAGTATGAGAAGCATAACCGGGAACTGAAGAAAGTACAGAAATTTCTTCAGAAAAAGAGCCAGAAAACGGATTTTGAAATCTATCTGATGAAACATTATGATTATTTTCTGGATATTGCCTTGCAAATTACCGAGGATTTGCGGTATTATGCCTATGGAGAGGATTCTTACCAGTATCCTGTAGTGTGCCATGGAGATTACCAGTATCACAACATTATGCGGACCGAGAAGGGCAGTGTGCTCATCAACTTTGAAAAATGTGTGAGAGATCATCCGGTCAGGGATCTGTATTTATTCATGCGCAAACTGCTGGAAAAAAATAATTGGTCGCAGACTCTTGGGAATATGCTTCTGGAGAGTTATAATAAAGAAAGACCCCTCTCGGAGCAGGACTACAGACAACTGTATTTCCGCTTTGCTTATCCGGAGAAGTTCTGGAAGATTGTGAACTTCTACTATAACAGCGGCAAGGCGTGGATTCCGGGAAGAAATATGGAGAAGATAGAGAAATTATTTGCGCAGGAGGAAGAGAAAAAGCTTTTCCTGCAAAATATATTTTCCTTATAGAAGATATACGGGGTATGGAGGATCAGTTTGAAAAATCACACTGATGTGCTGATTTTTCAAACGCAAATTTGTGCCGGAGCGTCACAAATTTGTTTGATGGCAGACGCAAATTTGAGATTTGCGTCGCCCCATCGCGTAAACGCTCCGGAATGGAGATCAGGATGCACAGAAGATTTATAAGCACGATTGCAATGATGATGGTGATGACGCTTACATTGACAGGTTGTACTTCGGAAGCCAGTAATGTGGGGGTAGCCAAAGATAAACAGCAGGCGGTGGACACGGGATTTACTGTCGCCACAGCAGGCAGTTATGATTCGGCGGACACGGCGGTGGTAATCTCCAGAGACCAGGAGAACAGCGCCGTGGTTTTCATGAATATGGAGACGGGCAAGCAGTATACCCTTTACTATGACGGCACAACTTATGTGAAAGACAAACATGACGGACCGATGACTATTTCCCAGGTGGAACCGGGCGATGTGGTGGATGTAACTTTCTTAAAAGGAAAGAAACGTCTTGCCAGCATCAAGCAGTCACCTCAGGCATGGGTGTATGATGAAATTGAGAATTATGATTTCGGCGGCCCGAATAAGACGGCCAGTATCGGATCCACGACCTATTCTCTTCCTGACGATGTGGTGGTTCTGTCGGAGGGCAGAAGATCGGAAGTCATGGATGTGGTGGCACAGGATGTGGTAAGCGTTTCCGGTATCGATCATAAGATATACAGCATCAGCGTGGAGAGAGGCCATGGGTATCTGCGTCTGAAAAATGACCAGGCGCTGATCGGCGGCTGGATTGAGGTAGGCAACAGTGTGATCCGGGAGATAACGGAAGATATGCTCTTAGTGGTGCCGGAGGGAAGTTATCAGGTTCTTTTATCCCACAATGGAGTAAGCGCCACTAAAGATGTGATAATTGAACGCAATAAAGAAGTCGTGTTGGATGTGAGTGATCTGGAAATTCCGGAGAGCAGGACAGGGCGGATTCTGTTCAGTGTCACGCCGGATACAGCCAAGGTTTCCATAGATGGCAAGGTAGTGGATATCAGCAAAGCGGTAGAACTGCCTTATGGGATCCATCAGATACATCTGGAGGCTAAAGGATATGATTCTCTGACCAGATATATTCAGGTCGGATCTGAGTATGCCACCATTTCCTTTGAGATGGAGGAAGAGCGGGAAGAAGAAAGACGTACTGTCAGCAATAATACCATAGATGATTACCAGCCGGCAGAGCCTGTACAGAAGGAGGATACTTTGTCCAGTCTCAGTCAGAACGCGCTGAGTGCAAAGGGCGGCGACAGGGTGTATATTGATTCGCCCAAAAATGTGGAAGTCTATCTGGATGGTAATTATATAGGGATTTCGCCGGTCAGCTTCGGAAAGACGGTGGGAAGTCATACGATCACGCTCCGCAAGAGCGGTTATAAGACCAGGAGTTATACGATTTACCTTTATAATGACGGAAAAGATACCACCTATTCCTTCTCGGAACTGGAGCAGGAGACGGTCAGCGGTAACAGCACCAATGGATCACTTAGTGAAAATTCGCTGATAAAAGTAAATGTGGAAACCCAGGAAGATGTAGATATTTATCTGGGCGGTGAGCACGTAGGTACTGCACATGCGACGTTCGAGAGAAAACCGGGCAGTTATCTTATCACGTTGAAAAGAGAAGGCTATAAGTCTGTGAGTTACAAGCTGGAGTTAGAAATCAGTAAGCCGAGTGTGATTTACAGACTGGAACCTCTATGGGAGAAGCTGGAAGAGGATGACTGTGACCACGACTATAAGGAAGAAATCACCACGGAGCCAACCTGTACACAGGACGGGGAGAAAACACTTACCTGTACGAAATGTGAAAAAGTCAAAAAGGAACCAATTCCTGCAAAGGGACATCATTATGGGGACGATGGCATATGTAAGGATTGTGGCGCAGAAAAGGAAGAGCCGGAACAGCCGGAACATAAGCATAGCTATACAGATACAGTTACCAAAAAGCCGACCTGCACAGAAAAAGGTGAGAAAACATTTACCTGTGAATGTGGATACAGCTATACAGAACCAATTTCGGCAACAGGGCATAATTATGTAGATGGAAAATGTACATATTGCGGTGCGGAAGAGACAAAGCCAGATCCCGATCCCGGTGAAGGCGGTGATGAAGACGGGAAGCAAGATCCCGATAATCCCGGTGAAGGTTCCGGTGATGGAGGCGATGGAGAGAAAAATCCCGATAACACAGAAGAAGGTTCCGGTAACGGAGGCAATTCGGGAACTTCCGAGGGTAGTACAAACCCGCAGGAACCGGAAACTCCTAATACTTCTCAGGACTCTACGACCACAAAGCCATCTGAAGGCGTCACGAGCACTACCTCTCAGAGAATTGAGCTGAACAGCGCATCCCGGCCTCGGCGCAGACGCTAAAGAAAACAGTAAGGTCGGTATTTTGTCCAAATATGAAGGAGCAGTCATGGCAGACAAAAAATATACATATGAGGAATTTCTCGATATTATTAAAATGCTCAGAAGCGAAAACGGCTGTCCCTGGGATAAAGTACAGACCCATGAGAGCTTAAAACCGTGTATGATGGAGGAGGCGGCGGAACTGCTCGCCTCTATCCGCATTTTTGACCAGACGGGGAACCCCGAAAACATGATAGAAGAACTGGGAGATGTACTGTTGCAGGTGGTCATGCATGCCCAGATCGCTTCCGAAGAGGGATTGTTTACCATGGAAGATGTGGTGAACGAGGTGAGCCAGAAGATGGTGAGACGCCATCCGCATGTCTTTGGGACAGGCAGTGCGGATACGCCCGATGAGGTATTGGTAAACTGGGAAGAGATTAAGAAAGAAGAAAAGAAGGATAAGGACTGGGTGGAATCGCCTCTGAAAGAAATTCCGAGAGAGCTGCCCGCTCTGACCAGGGCATCGAAGGTCTTAAAGAAGATAGACAAGTACTATGAGAAAGGCAACAGCTTCGAGGAGGATGTGGCGGCACTGCAAAAGGCGGTGGATGGGTTGAAATCCTGTGTACCTTTTACCTATGACAGGGAGCTTAGTGCTATTATGGCGGATATGCTTCTTCGGTTGAGTGATATTGCAAGAATCGCCAAAATCTCTCAGGAACAGATTTTGACAGACAGAATAGAAGATTTAATTGAGAAATATGAGTGAATTTTCAGACAATAAAACATATTTTTTGCGAAATACCATTAACAGAACATGTAAACCGTGACGAGGGCCGAAAAATGCCGTAAAAATGGCATTTTTTGCTTGACAAGCCTGTTAAAAGCAGATATAAATATGTATAGAGTTTCTAAAGAGAAACATCTAAAATAATATAAAAACTCATAAAAGAGGAGGAGTTAAAGATGAACAAGACAGAGTTAGTTGCAGCTATGGCTGATCAGGCAGGCTTATCTAAAAAAGATGCAGAAAAGGCATTAAAGGCATTTACCGATGTGGTTGCTGATGAACTGAAAAAGGACGGCAAAGTACAGTTAGTTGGTTTTGGTACTTTTGAAGTTTCCAAGAGAGCAGCAAGAGAGGGTAGAAATCCTCAGAGCGGTGCTGTTATGAAGATTGCTGCTTCCAAGGCTCCTAAGTTCAAAGCTGGTAAGGCTCTGAAGGATATGCTGAACGCATAATTTTGTCAAGAGATAAAAGCCTGTATGCATTGCATACGGGCTTTTTACTATTCTGGGAAAGGAATGAAATATATGAGACTGGACAAATATCTGAAAGTATCCCGGTTGATCAAACGCCGTACCGTGGCAAATGAGGCTTGTGACGCCGGAAGGGTTTTCATCAACGACAAGCCGGCAAAGGCATCTGCGAATGTAAAGGCGGGCGATATCATCACGATTCAGTTCGGGAATAAGGAAGTGAAGGTGGAGGTTCTGGATGTGCAGGAGACTGTGCGTAAGGAAGAGGCAAAAGAACTGTTCCGTTATCTGACGTAACAGGCATATTTTAAGAAGATCAGACATACATTTAAGAAGTACCACAATCATGGGAGGGCATGTATGGAAGATCTGAACAGCACAGGCAGAAAACCTCATAAGTTAATGCTTACCAACAGAAGGACATGTACTATCAGCGGTGTCAATGATGTACTATCCTTTGATGTAAACGAGATCTTGTTGGAGACAGAACAGGGTATGCTGATGATCAAAGGTAATGAACTGCATGTCAGCAGGCTTTCTCTGGATAAGGGAGAAGTGGATATTGATGGGAGAGTCGATAGCTTTACTTACTCGGAGAGTGCCGGATACGGTGCAAAGGGTGAATCTATACTGGCCAGACTGTTTAAATGAGATCTCGGGGGAAGTCATGAAATATGAGTCAGGAAATCATACAGGAGGTTACTTTTTTTCTACATTCTGTTATCATGGGTCTGCTCATTACATTTGTCTATGATTGGATCCGGGTTCTCAGGAAACTGGCAAGGCATGGAAGCTTTCTGACATCGGTGGAAGATTTTCTTTTTTGGCTGGCCTGCGGAATTGCCGTTTTCTATATGCTTTATAAAGAGAACAATGGGGTCTTAAGGTGGTTTGCAGTGGTGGGCGCCGCTCTTGGCATGCTTTTCTATAAAGCGATTATCAGAGACTGGTTTGTATATGTTATGTCAACATGCATATACAAGATAATGTGGTTTGTATTTGGTATTATACAAATTGTGCTAAAACCGCTAAAATGGCTGTTTTTAAAGGGGAAACGGTTTGTGCAATCTGTTGCAAAAAAAATGAAAAAATGTCAAGAATTTGTAAAAAAGCGGTTGACGGTTTGCATAAAAACACTTAAAATAGTTTTATGTAAACGCTGACATGTGGCAGGAGAGGGGTATCGTTAACAGAATGGCAAGAAAAGCAGCATATCGTAAAAAGCGCCAGAATAGGATGGGCATGCTTTTAGTTACCACAGTTGTGTTGATGATGCTGCTTGTGGTCACAGTCAAGAGTGTGGAACTGCGTGAAAGACGCGAAACCTATATGGCAAGGGAAGAGGCACTGCTTCTTGAAATAGAAGAGGAACAGGCCAGGACAGAAGAGATAGAAGAATATGGTAAGTATACGCAGACCAAGAAATTCGTGGAAGAAGTCGCCAAGGAGAAGCTGGGTCTGGTGTATGAAGGCGAGATAATATTTAAGGATCAAAAATAAGCAGATTCCGGGCGTATTCTGGGATTTGCTTTTTTACGATATAAGAAATTATCTGCATAAATTTATCCGGGTTTGCGGCTTGTGGGAATATAATGGACAACCCTCTCATATATTAGTGTGAGAGGGAGGCGTGTCATGAGAAAGCAGGAAGAGATCAGGGATGATGGCAGGATAGAAATTATACCGGAATATGGAAGGCAGAAGCTTCTGACTTATGCAGAGTCTTTCAGGGATCTGGCTGATTTGTTTGAGGAGGACGAAGAGCGGGAGCAGGTGCCGGAACCGTCGGACAGGCAGGCATATTTATGGCAGAAAAAGTTACAGGAGAATCAGGGACTTCTGGCGGAACACTTAAAGGAGATGGCGCATATTATGGCCAGGGTGGCAAGGGAGACCTGCCGCTGCCGTCCTATGGGAGAAAGGCGGTTTAAGCAGATGTCCAAACTGCTCAGGGAATCTGGTATCCAGCTCAAGGATTTCTTTGAGATGGAACATGAGGATGGGCATTGGGAGATCAGTCTGACCATGCGCAATCTGGGAGAAAGGGGCATCCGGGCCGGGGAAAGCGAGCATATTTCCACAGAAGATGTAGCGGACTTTATATCTGTGGCCATGAATACCAGACTGTGTCCGTCCAAAAATTCGCCCATGTATCTTACCAGGGATTACAATACCTATTATTTTCTGGAAGAGCCGCCGTATCATCTGTTGACGGGGTTTGCAAAGGCCGTGAAAGAAGGAGAAAAGATGTCGGGAGATAATTATTCTTTCTATGAGGCGGATACCGGTAAACTGGTGGCAATCTTATCGGACGGCATGGGATCCGGAGAAATGGCCTGTAGGGATTCGGGGCGGGTGATTGAGATGATGGAGCGCCTGCTGGAAGCGGGATTTGGCAAGGAGTCGGCGGTGCAGATGATCAACGGTGCACTGGCGGCAGCAGGCCAGGAGCAGAACCTGTCCACATTGGATATTTGCAGCATAGATCTGTATACCGGGGAATGTGAATTTGTAAAAGCGGGTGCTGCCTGCACTTATATTAAAAGAGGTCAGCTGGTGGACAGGCTGTCTGCGCAGAATCTGCCGCTCGGCGTGTTTCAGCAGATTGAACCGGAGATTATCCACAGGACGTTACAGAGCGGGGATTATGTGATTATGCTTTCGGACGGGGTGCTGGACGCTTTATCCCAGGGATTGGGAGAAGAAGTACTGCCGGAGATTATCGGCAGGATGGAATATACGAACCCTAATGAGATAGCCAATCAGATTCTGACTTACTGCATCAAGCAGAGCAAGGGACAGATTCGGGATGATATGACCGTTCTGGTGACGGGCATATGGGATCAGTCAGAAGATGACAGCCTGTTATAGGCAGGGGCCGGATTGGACAGGCCAAATAGCATAGAGGAAGATAAGACATAGGATGACGGATGCAATTTATCAGAAAGTAAAAAAATATATTGTGCAGCACCGGATGATCGTACCGGGGGACTTTGTGGCAGCAGGGATATCCGGTGGAGCCGATTCGGTCTGTCTGCTTTATCTTTTACGGCGTTTGCAGAAGGATATTCCGTATCACTTGATCGTGGTGCATGTCAATCATGGTGCGCGAAGGGAAGCCGCTCAGGATGCGGCATATGTGGAGAGTCTGTGTGAGAAACTGGATGTGCCGTATTATCTTAAGGAAGTGGATATGTATGGTTATGCCGCACTTCATAAGCTGTCTCCCGAGGAGGCTGGAAGAGTTCTCCGCTATCAGGCGTTCCAGGAAGTGATCGATCAACAGATGGATGGAGCGTGCGGGAAGATTGCCGTTGCCCACAATGCCAATGACAGGGCGGAAACCATGCTTTTTCATATGTTCCGGGGAAGCGGCCTGGAAGGGTTAAGTTCGATCCGGCCTGTCCGGGATCTGGTAATACGTCCGGTATTATGCCTTACCCGGGAAGAGATTGAGCAGTATCTGGAGAAGAGAGGGATATCTTATTGCCATGACAGCAGTAACGAGGAAGATATTTATGCCCGCAACCGGATACGGCATCATATCCTGCCCTATGCAGAGAAAGAGATCTGTGCCAGGGCAGTGCCCCATATGAATGACCTGGCGGATATCCTGATGGAGACAGAAATCTACTTAAGCCGGGAAACAAAGCGGCTGTTTAAGGTGTATGCCGGAACAGGAGAGGCGGATACTTGTAAGTGTCTGAGGATCTGGGGAGAGGGTCTTCTGGCGGAGGACCCGGTTATGGTAAAGCGGGTGCTTCTGTATGCGCTGGAGTGGATGACCCCTCACAGAAAGGACATTACCGGGCAGCATATTGCAGATCTGGCGGAGCTTCTACATAAAGGCGGCAGTAAGGAATTGTCCCTGCCCCATGGGATTAAGGCATATAAAGAGTATGAGATCCTGATTCTGCAAAAGGAGGACGAATCAGCTCCCATGCAGAATAAGATGCCCGGGGAGGGAGAAAGCTATGTGATTGAACCGCCTGTGGAAATCCGGATACCGGATATGGGATGTTTTTCTTTTACACTGTTAGACAGGGATTTGCTTTCCCGGGAACAGATTTTCCTGCAAAATGGACAAAATATTCCCCAAAATAGATATACGAAATGGTTTGATTATGATAAAATAACTACGTCTTTATTGTTGCGGACCAGGAGGAAGGGCGATTATCTGACGATTGATAAGGCGCTTCACACCCAGTCCCTTAAACAATATATGATCAATGAGAAAATCCCCAAAATGCAGCGTGACAGTATGCATATATTGGCTGACGGATCACATATCCTCTGGGTGCCGGATTATCGGACCAGCCAATATTACAGAGTGGATGAAAGTACAAAATGTATCTTACAGGTACAGTTAAGAGGAGGGCATCATGGCGGAACGAGTTGATGTGTTGTTGACAGAAGAAGAAGTCGATAAGAGAATTCAGGAGATTGGAGACCAGATTTCAAAAGACTATGCAGGCAAACAGGTGCACCTGGTATGTGTCTTAAAGGGCGGCAGCTTCTTTATGTGTGAGCTGGCGAAACGTATTACCGTGCCGGTGTCGCTTGATTTCATGTCGGTATCCAGTTATGGCGGAGACACCAAGTCCAGTGGAGTAGTCAGAATCGTGAAGGATCTGGATGAACCTTTACAGGGCAAGCATGTGCTGGTGGTGGAAGATATTGTGGACTCCGGGCGGACGCTCAGCTATCTGCTTGACATGCTGCGGGACAGAGGCCCGGAGGACGTAAGGCTTTGCACTTTGCTGGATAAGCCGGAGCGGAGAGTGGTGGATGTGAAAGTAGATTATACAGGATTTGAGATTCCCGACAAGTTCGTGGTGGGCTACGGGCTGGATTATGATCAGAAGTATCGAAATCTGCCTTATATCGGCGTGGTAAATTTTGATTAGAGAAAGAGGTATGTTTTGAGCAAGAATAATAAAAGTTTTTATGTATATTTTGTGATCATCATCGCCTTGCTTTTAATTACCGTCTGGGTAGGGACACTGCGGGTACAGAATAATGGCTATACAAGAGGTGAATTTGAAGAACAGCTCGAGAAAAATGAGATTGCAGTGGTTAATATCTGTCCCAACAGGGATGTACCTACCGGGTCTTTGGAGATCGTCTTAAAAAGTGGGGAAGAGAGAATCCTCTTTGTGACCGATGTCACGGAAATGGAAGCGTTGGTCAGAAGCTACGGCATAGACTGCGGCGTGGAGAGTGTGCCGGAAGAGAGCTGGTTTCTCAACAGTGTCTTCCCGATTCTGATCGTAGTGGTGGTCTGCGTATTTTTCTTTGTGATGATGAACGCCCAGAATTCCGGCGGCGGTGGCGGCGGCAGAATGATGAATTTCGGAAAGAGCCGCGCGAAACTTACCTTGGGCGGAGAGAATAAGATTACGCTGGGAGAAGTGGCGGGACTGAAAGAAGAGAAAGAAGAACTTCAGGAGATCGTGGAATTTCTGCGGGAGCCGGGAAAGTTTACCAAGGTAGGCGCAAGGATTCCCAAAGGCGTGCTCTTGGAGGGTGCGCCGGGTACCGGTAAGACGCTTCTTGCCAAAGCCATTGCGGGCGAAGCAAATGTACCTTTCTTCAGTATTTCCGGTTCCGATTTTGTGGAGATGTTTGTGGGTGTGGGCGCATCCCGTGTGCGTGATATGTTTGCGGAGGCAAAGAGACATGCCCCCTGTATTATTTTTATTGACGAGATCGATGCGGTGGCAAGACGGCGCGGTACCGGCATGGGCGGCGGTCATGACGAGAGAGAGCAGACTCTGAACCAGCTTCTGGTGGAAATGGACGGTTTCGGCGTCAACGAGGGGATTATCGTGATGGCAGCTACGAACCGTGTGGATATTCTGGATCCTGCGATTCTGCGGCCGGGACGTTTTGACAGAAAGATTACAGTGGCCTCTCCGGATGTGCGGGGCAGGGAAGATATTCTGAAAGTACATGCCAAGAATAAACCGCTCGGCGATGATGTGGATTTACAGCAGATTGCGCAGACCACAGCCGGCTTTACAGGAGCAGACCTGGAGAACCTTTTAAATGAGGCTGCCATTAATGCGGCCATGGACAAACGTGCCTTTGTGAAGCAGGATGATATTAAGAAGGCATTTATCAAGGTAGGAATCGGTGCGGAGAAGAAGAGCCGTATCATTTCCGAGAAAGAGAAAAAGATTACAGCCTATCACGAGGCAGGGCATGCCATACTTTTCCATGTACTGCCTGATGTGGGGCCGGTCTATACGGTGTCCATCATTCCTACGGGCATAGGGGCAGCAGGTTATACCATGCCGCTTCCCGAGAAGGATGAGATGTTCCTGACAAAGGGTAAGATGATAGAAGATATCATGGTATCTTTAGGAGGACGGATTGCCGAGGAGATTATCTTTGATGACATCACCACAGGAGCTTCCAGCGATATCAAGAAGGCCACCAAGGTTGCCCGAAGGATGGTGACCAGGTATGGTATGTCTGATCAGATCGGTGTGATCAATTATGATGATGACGATGATGAAGTATTTATCGGCAGAGATCTGGCACATGCGAAGAATCACAGTGAGTTGATATCGGGAGAGATTGACAGGGAAGTAAAGACGATCATCGACGAATGTTACCGTAAGGCAAAAGAGATCATCACAGAACATGAGGATGTACTGCACAAGTGTGCCAAGCTGCTGTTAGAGAAAGAAAAGATTAACCGTGCGGAATTTGAGGCGCTTTTTGATATCTATTATCCACAGCCGGAAGAACCCGGTGAACTGGTATAGGAGGAATAAGGATTGTGCAAAATATACAAAAACACATATCAAAATTTGTAATATTTGTGAATCCTTAGTATTGTAGACAGACAGAGGGTATGCTAATATACTACTTGTAACCCCCCAATACATTATATAGTTTTTTGCTATACCCCATAAGAAAGAAATACCTTCTCTAAAAAAGACAGTTTGTCAAAACTGTCTTTTTTACTTGTATGAGATTCTTTCGCTTATCCGAGTCCGCGAAGCGGATCTCGCAAAGTTAATTTGCAAAGCAAATTTACTTTTTTGTTAGGGCCTCTGCACTTGAATATCCACAACATATAGTATAAAATAACAATGTAAGTTTTTTCATGATTTTTGGAGAGAGGCTGAATATGGATATCAATCAATTTCAAAAAGCAGAGAAAAACCAGATGTATATGGCAGGTATGAGGCCGGTATTTAACAGGAAAGCTTTGTTTTCGGATATGACGGAAGACTATGTATGTCCTCCGGAACCAAGTGCGTATGAGGAAGTTATGATTTATTTCCGCTCCGGCAGGAACAATATCGATAAAGTGTTTTTTGTAAACAAAGGCGAAAAACACATTATGACAAAAGTGGATTCCAACGCTTATTTTGATTATTATGCTCACAGTATCCAGTTGGAAGATGAAAAGATAAGTTATTATTTTGAAGTACATGCGGGTAAGATTTCCTGTTATTATGATTTGCGCGGTGTTACGAAGGATATTAATGAGTATTATCATTTCCAGTTGATTCCTGGTTTTAAAACGCCGGATTGGGCCAAAGGTGCCATTTTCTATCAGATTTATGTGGACCGGTTCTATAATGGTGATTCCAGTAATGATGTGCTGACCAATGAATATCAGTATATTGGGGATAAGTCTGTGCGGGTGGAAGACTGGAATAAGTATCCTGCGGCTATGGGCGTGCGGGAATTTTATGGCGGAGACTTGCAGGGCGTATTGGATAAGATGGATTATTTGCAGGATCTTGGGGTGGATGTAATCTATTTTAATCCTCTGTTTGTATCTCCCTCCAATCATAAATACGATATCCAGGATTATGATTATATTGATCCGCATTTTGGCCGGATTGTGCACGATGAAGGGGAACTTCTTGGGCCGGGCCAGAATGAGAACCGTTTTGCCACCAGGTATATTGACCGTATTTCCAACAAAGACAATCTGGAGGCCAGCAATGAACTTTTTGCCGAAGTGGTGAAAGAAGCCCACAGAAGAGGCATGAAAGTGATTCTGGACGGTGTGTTTAATCATTGTGGTTCTTTTAATAAATGGCTGGACAGAGAGCGGATCTATGAAAACGCCCCGGGTTATGAAAAGGGCGCCTACATTACAAAGGACAGCCCATATCATAATTTCTTCCAGTTCCTGGATGAGAACAGGTTTCCTTATAATGGTTCCTATGACGGATGGTGGGGACATGATACCCTGCCCAAACTGAATTATGAAAATTCCAGACAGCTTTTGGATTATGTGTTGTATATTGGAAGGAAATGGGTTTCGCCGCCTTATAATGCGGATGGCTGGAGACTGGATGTGGCAGCGGATTTAGGGCACAGTCCGGAGTTTAATCATTATTTCTGGCAGGAATTCCGACGGGCGGTCAAGATGGCCAATCCCAATGCGATTATTCTGGCGGAGCATTACGGCAATCCCAGAGACTGGTTACAGGGCAAAGAGTGGGATACCGTCATGAATTATGATGCCTTTATGGAGCCGGTGACCTGGTTCCTGACAGGGATGCAGAAGCACAGTGATGATTATCGGGAAGATATGCGGGGCAATGCGGACAGCTTCTGGGGTGCCATGAGGCATCACAGCGCAAACTTTACAATGCCGTCCCTTCTGGTGGCGATGAATGAATTGTCCAATCACGATCATTCCCGGTTCCTCACCAGAACCAATCACAAAGTAGGAAGAACCAATACGCTGGGTGCCCAGGCGGCCAATGAGGGTGTCAATAAGGCAGTGATGCGGGAGGCTGTGGTGATTCAGATGACCTGGCCCGGAGCGCCCACCATCTATTATGGGGATGAGGCGGGTGTCTGTGGATTTACCGATCCGGATAACAGGAGGACCTATCCCTGGGGGAATGAGGATCAGGAATTGATTGCTTTCCATAAGGATATTATCAGGATTCATAAATCCCACAAGGAATTTCTGACAGGTTCTTTGAAGTATATTGATGCCGATTATAATGTGATAGCTTACGGCAGATTTAACAAGACGGGGAAATCTGTGATCGTGGTGAATAATAATGATCATGAGATTACAAAAGAGTTGTCTGTATGGTATCTGGATATTCCGAAAGAGTGTATGCTCACCCAGTTGCTTCTGACTACGGCGCAGGGGTACACCACAGAGTTTAAGGAACATCCGGTGATTGCAGGCAAGATTCATGTAACCCTCCCGGCAACATCAGCAATCATTCTCCGGTATGAGGATTCGCTGGGTAAAAATTTTATGCAGTTTGAGGGCTGATCATGAAAATACTGAAGAAGATTTTAGGGGTCATTGCAGTCCTGACGGTACTTATGTGTATCCTGATTCTGCTATGTGCCCTCAATCCCAATATTACGAAGAAATTGTCCGGTCTGGTTTCCGGGGATAGGTCGCCGCAGCGGACGGAAGAAGCGCAGGAGGCTGAATCGGAAGAGGTTATTGGGTTTCCCGACGAAGAGCCGGAATATGCAGAACCTGTGGAGGCGGAAGAACCGGAGGAGGAACAGCCGCAGGAAACTTCTGTGGACAGAGATTGGACGGAGAGCGCTTCAGATACCGGATTGACGGACAAGGTTATAAGAGGGTTGAACGGATATGAGGCACCATCAGAGGCTGATGTGGAGGTGCCGGAGGCAGTCAGCGGCAAGTCAGGATATCAGCCTATCACGGAGAAATCGGAGGAGCTGCCTGATGCAGAGGGCGGTGAGTACACCAGCGATCTGGGATTCGGGAATCTGGGGGACGGTTACACTTTTGATCCTCTGTTCTACCCATATTATGCCATGCTGGATGCCAAGGGACAGCATCTGTACCGGCAGATTTTCGCAAACGCCAATGCGTTCAACGGTGCCTTTGTACCTGTTGAGGCAGTGCCGGTGTCAGAGATTAAGAATGTGATCATGGCGGTCTATAATGATCATCCGGAGCTGTTCTGGCTGAATACGGCTTTTGTCTGTAAGTATGATAAGAATAAAATCTGCGCGGAACTGGAGCTGGAGTTTAATATTACGCAGGAAGAGTTTCCAGAAACTTCCGCCCAATTTTATAATACGGTAAATACCCTCCTGACACAGGTACAGAACCTAAGCGATTATGAGAAAGAGAGACGGATACATGATCTTCTGATCGAGAAGATTGAGTACGACAAGGGCGCGGATATGAACCAGAGTGCCTACAGTGCGCTGGTAGAAGGGAAAAGTGTCTGTGCCGGTTACGCCAGAGCCTATCAGTACCTAATGCAGAGAATGGGGATTCCCTGCTATTATTGCACTGGTTTTGCGGGGGAGGATCATGCCTGGAACATTGTCGCTCTGGATGACGGTTATTATAATGTGGATGTGACCTGGGATGATACGCCTGGGGGAGAATACGATTATTTCAACAAGACAGATAAGCAGTATGAAGATACCCATGTCAGAAGAGACCTGTCGATAAACCTGCCTAAATGTGAGGGACAAAAATATGCAGTTTTGTGAGGAACTGGCCTACGAAGTTCTTGCGGTAGTGGAAGAGATTCCCGTGGGAAAAGTCGCTTCCTACGGTCAGATTGCCAGATTGGTGGGCAGGGACAGGAATGCCAGGCTGGTAGGGAAGATTCTAAGCCGCGCGGAATCTTATGGAAGCTATCCCTGCCACAGGGTCGTAAACCATGCGGGCCGGCTGGCGCCGCACTGGGCGAGGCAGAAAGATTTGTTATTACAGGAAGGCGTAACTTTTAAAGAAAATGGCTGTGTGGATATGCGCAGACACCAATGGGAGTGCTGAGAGCACTCCCATTCAATTATAGTTCCGAAAGATCCTGTACCAGACGGACGCCGTCTATGCGGCTGATTTCATCACGGACAGCCTGGGTGTCGGCGTTCAGCCGTACGCTCAGACGATAGTTAAAAGAATCTTTCAGGGGATTCTCGGTAAAGGTGCCGGCAATATCGTCATCCAGGTATTGTGTACGAAACTCCATCCAGGCTTCATCACCGCTTACAAAATAGCAGGAGGCAATGCCGGGAATCTGTATAAGTTCTCCGCCAATCCGGTCGATTTCCGACTGGGAGAGGGAGGGATCCATAAACACAGCCAGATTCTTTTCCTGATAGATATTGTAAGCCGCATAGGAGGTGGAACCGGTGAGCAGAATTGCAAAAGCGGCGATCAGAGCCATTGCAAGCCGGGAATACTGTGTGTAGGGAAAACGCCTTACCTGTGCGGCGCCACAATTGTGTAACAGCGTATCAGCCAGTTCCGGCGGCATTGTGATTGCATTTTTCATCTGTATCATATCGTTTTGATTCATAAGTTATAACTCTCCTTTTTGATGTTGGTTAATGAGGTAATCGGATTCTGCAAGCCTTCTGTTGTAAAACCTGCTTTGGAATCGCTTTTTGTTTGAGGTTTCGATATGGCAAATTTTAACGCTTCCCGTCCCCGCTGGAGCCTTTTTTTCACTGCGCTTTTTGATATTTTCAGAATCTGTGCAATTTCCGTGACAGAATACCCTTCAAAATAATACAGCATCAGTACGGTCTTATATCTGGCAGGCAGGGCGTAGAGCTCTTCCAGCTGTTCTTTATGTTCCGGGCAGGGCAGACATTCTTTCAGGGATTCCAGGTCTGTGTATCTATGCCTTTTTTGAAAACGAAGGTAATCTTTACAACAATTTGTTGTAACACGGACAAGCCAGGCTTTCTCATGTTGGGCTGACTGAAAAGCCGGTGACTTTTCCAGATAGCGCAACAGTACTTCCTGTAGGATATCCTGCACATCATGAGGATTGCCGAGCAGAAGATAAGCGCTTCTGTAGAGCGCATTGCCATGGATTTGCAGAATACGCTTCACATCTGTTTCCGTTTTACGCATATGCTATACTCCTTTCTTTCGTATTAGAGATCTCTTGTCTTATATACGAATGGAAAGATAAGACGGTGACATCAGACTAAAATAATTATATAATTGATAAAGGACAAAGTAAAATGACAGGTTATGGATTGGACGAAGAGGACAGAGAGCGGCAAACGCTCTGTCATGGAGGTGAAGCATGACCAATCAGGAAATATTACAGTGCGCGCTCAGGCAGTCCGCAATAGACTTACATTGTGAGCCCCAGGATTTCCTGGAAGATAAGAATAAGATTGCAGTGTCCGGCCGCAGTGAGGAGGCCAGGCGTTATCTGGCACTGCCTTTTGCCTGTAATCTGGTATCTTATGGCAACAATGTGGTGGCATCCATACAGGAAGAGCTGCGGGATATTGTGAAGGCGTACATAGATAAGTACCCGGTGGAGCATCTTTTTGAGACACCTAATATGCAGGTATTGAACAGAGCGCTGATGGAGCATGGTTTGCAGATCTGTTTTATGGCGGAATATTTTCTGCCGGATATGGCTGTACTTAAAGAATTACCCTGTGCTTATGAAATGAGGATTCTGGAGCAGAAAGATTTTGAGACGCTGTATGTACCGGAGTGGGGTAACGCTTTGTCTGCGGAGCGTAAATCCCTGGACATGCTAGGTGTGGGCGCCTATGATAAAGACATGTTGGTCGGGTTGGCCGGGTGTTCCGCAGACTGTGAGACCATGTGGCAGATCGGGGTGGATGTCCTGCCGTCTTATCGAAGACAGGGGATTGCGGCGGCGTTGACGTCCAGGATTGCCCTGGAAACTTTTGCGCACGGGAAAGTGCCTTTCTATTGTGCGGCCTGGTCGAATATCAAGTCTGTCCGCAATGCCATCAAGGCAGGATTCCGCCCGGCCTGGGTGGAGATGACGGCAAAAGAGATCAGTTTTGTGGAAAAGATGAATCAATAGGAAAGATTGCGCTGCCGCGCAAAGATTCCGGAAAAGAGGTTGCTATGTTATCATTTGAAAGCGATTATATTAAGGGAGCTCACAAGAAAATTCTGGAGCGGCTGATGGAGACCAACGACGAAGCACTGCCCGGTTATGGCAATGACTGTTACTGTGAGAGTGCCAGAGAAAAGATTAAGGAAGCCTGTGCCTGCAAGGAGGCTGAAATTTTCTTCCTGGCAGGAGGAACCCAGACCAATATGCTGGTAATCAGCACCATGCTTAGGCCCTATGAAGGTGTGGTGGCGGCCACAACGGGTCATGTCAGTGTGCATGAGGCGGGGGCCATTGAGCACAGCGGCCACAAGGTACTGGAGATTCCCGGTCATGAAGGAAAAATGGACGCAGGAGAACTGGAGCAGTATCTGAAGCGGTATTGGGAAGACAGCAGCCATGAGCATATGGTATTTCCAGGCATGGTTTATATTTCGCATCCTACAGAGTATGGCACTCTGTATACTAAGGCGGAGCTGGAGGCCTTGTCCAAAGTATGCAGGGATTATAAAATACCGCTTTATCTGGATGGCGCCAGACTGGGGTACGGCCTGATGAGTCAGGACACGGATGTTACCCTTCCCATGATTGCCAAGTACTGTGATGTATTCTATATCGGCGGTACCAAGGTTGGAGCCCTGTGCGGGGAGGCAGTTGTCTTTACCAGACAGAATATGCCGGCTCATTTTATGACCATGGTGAAGCAAAAAGGCGGGCTTCTGGCGAAGGGACGCTTGCTGGGGATTCAGTTTGATACCCTCTTTACAGATGATTTGTATTTCCGGATCAGCAGACAGGCTATCGAGACGGCGGAACAATTAAAAGAGGTATTCCGGGAGAAAGGGTATCGCTTCTATCTGGATTCTCCCACTAATCAGCAGTTTATCATTCTGGATAATAAAGAGATGGAACGCCTGCAAAAGGAAGTACGGTTTGATATCTGGGAGCCCTATGATGGGACCCACACGGTAGTGCGCTTTGCAACAAGCTACGCCACAAGGCCGGAAGAAATTGCGAAACTGCGGGAACTGCTTTAGGATATACGGCAACAAAGAAACATTGCAGGTAAAGGGGGCCGAGGGAATATGGAAAAGCGTATTTTAAGTTACAGAAAGTACATAGATGAACTGTTACAGCAGACGAATGTGGATTGGACGGCGGTCATCAGGGAGCACCTGATTCAGGTTGCGTTCTTTCAGCATGAAAGGCTGATACATCTGATTGTGACGGTCACCTTTGCGATTCTGGAAGTGGTGGTGATTGGATTGTGCGTGGCTGTGTTTACCCTGGGGGTGGGGCTGTTGGCAATTGCCCTGCTGGTACTGTTGGTGCCTTACGTGCGTCACTATTATATTCTGGAAAACGAAGTGCAGAAAATGTATGTCCAGTATGATAAGCTGGTGGAAAAAAGGGACGGACAGGGGAAACATTTCCGTTAAATAATGCAACCTTTCAGAAAGCTGAAAGGTATTAAGGGTAGAGTGGTAATTTATGACTCTCACAAGGTGGACTTGTATGACGAAAGAGGAACGGATAACGACGGAAAATGCAGTGGACAGGTATGCCGACATGGTGTACAGGCTGGCATTGTCGCAGATGAAGAACAGAACCGATGCAGACGATCTCTTCCAGGAGGTGTTTGTCCGGCTGGTGAGCCATATCGGCGAACTTACTTCCTGGGAACATGTGAAAGCCTGGCTGATCCGGGTGACAATCAACTGCGCCAGGAAGCATTATGACCAGTACTGGAATAAAAATGTGGATTATATTGAGGATACGGAACAGTTTCGCGGTGCGCAAGCCTATGAAACGCCGGGAGAACATCCGGTCAGACAGGCGGTGACGAAACTGCCGCCCAAATACCGGACGGTGGTGCACCTGTTTTATTTTGAGGAACTTCCCATACAGGAGATTGCACAGTTTACGCAGCAGAAAGAGAGTACAGTCAAATCGCAGCTGCACCGGGCCAGAGAGATGCTGAAGGATTTAATGATAGAAAGAGGAAGTCATACATTATGATGGAACAATACAAAAACGAAACTGCACAGATACACGCCCCCGCCGCGTTGATTGAAAAGACCAAGGCGGCAGTCCGGCAGGAAGAAGAGCGCATACGCAGAGAGCAGAGCGCCCAGATTCCGGCCCCTGCCCCGCAGGTGACTTATGAGGATTATGCATCTTATCGTAAGAAATATTCTGTCCGCAAATGGATGTATCCGCTGACTGCGGCGGCAGCCGTGGTAATTTTATTGTCTGTATCAATGACTGTGAAAAATGTCCTGCCCGGCGGATTTACAGGGAATGGGGCCGCGGCTGATGGGGCAATGGAGGCACCGGCAGCGGCGCCGGTAGATGAAGCGGCGGCCGACGAGGCATGTGCCGAGGAGATAACAGAGGGAATAGCCAGTGAAGAGGCGGCGGCCGGCGCTGTGGGAGAGATGGATAACGGTGAAACAGACAGTATGGCGGAAGCGTCCGCAGACAGCATGACACAGGCAGAGGCGGAAGATATGGAGAGCACTGGGGGTGTGATGTCAGAAGCACCGGCGGCGGACTTTGCGAAGGAGGAGGCAGATTCCACGAAGGAGGCTGCCAGAAAATTCCGGGATCCGAAGGGCGGCAGCATGAAGATAGAAGCAGTGGATGAGAAGCCGGACTTCTATGATAGCCCGGATGCCGAAGACATTGTTTATGAAGGACTGACTTTCCGGGTGTTTGGTGAGGAAGGCGAATGGTATGCGTATGTGGAGGCAGAGGACGGGACGGCCTGTGTGATCCGTGGGAGAGCGGAAGAGCTGGATGAGTTTTTGGAAGAGGCGTATGCGGAGTTGGAGAAGGTTTTTAAATAAAAAGTCAGAATTTTACTAAATGTATGATATAATAAATACGTACAGTATTTGATTTTTGCATGTAGAAAGTTGGTGCCTGCTTGAATAAAAGAGAAATCATACAAAAAGTAATTGAAAATAACGGCGGCATTGCAAAAACTACAGATTTTGCCGATAAGGGGGTAAATAAATACGAGGTAGCTGCTTTTTGTAAAGAAGGGGTTATCGAAAGGATCCGAAGGGGATTTTATCAGCTCCCTCAGAGCAATGACGCGGCGGAGGAGCAGTTAATACATGAGATTCTTCCACAAGGGATTATTTGCGTGGAATCCGCTTTGTTCCATTACGGATACAGCGATTTTTCTCCCCGTGAATGGTCGATTGCTGTACCAAGAACAGCGTTCCGTACCGTAAAGAATATTGAAGAATTTCCGATGAAGGCCTACTATATTCAAAAAGACTTTCTGACAATCGGAAAATCCAGGGATAATTTTAATGGCGTAACATTGCCTGTGTATGATCGAGAGAGAACAATATGCGATTGCTTTAAGTACCGCACGAAACTTGATAATGAAATTTTTAATAAGGCGGTCAATGCTTATGTTGCTGATGAAAAAAAGAACCTTGCAAACCTGTCTAAATACGCAAAAGAAATGAAATTGTATGCAAGGGTTATGAATGTAATGGAGGTACTGCTAAATGGCTGATGCGGCTGCATCCGTGCTTGCAAGATTGAAAAACAAAGCAAAAGAAAGCGGACGAAGCTACCAGCTTTGTTTGCAGCTTTTTTGCCAGGAAGAATTTTTACGTCGTTTGGAAAAATCGCAATATGCGGAAAACCTTGTGCTGAAGGGTGGACTGTTTATCTATTCTGTTACCAATTTTGACAGTCGTGTAACGGTTGATGTTGACTTTCTTCTTCGGAAAATACCCAACACTCCTGAACAGTTACGGACGGTAATAGAGTCGATTATTTCCATGCCCACAGGCAATGATTTTATTACTTTTGAAATTGAAGGTATTGCTCCTATCGCTGTTGCAAAAAAGTACGCCGGTATCGGAGTTTCTCTTGTGGCTCGAATTAAAAATACGAAAACGCCGTTTAGTATTGATTTTGGTGTTGGCGATGTTATCACCGCCAATAGCGAGTGGATGTGAATTATGGATACGGAAGCTATTATTACGCCGGACTTCTATGTATTATTTTATAAATTTTGAAGGGTCGCCCCACAGGCGACCCGTTTTTTTGATAGCTTTGTTATAATGAATTCATCAAATAAAAAACGGATTGGAAATCAAAAAGGAGAATGAAAAGTATGCATAAAGACTTCAAAAAACCAGAATTTTCAAGAGAAGAATTGCACGCAGCGTTACATGCCAATGAGGATGAGGCTCTTTGTTTAATCGAAGATGCGGATAAGTGGGCTGAATTCAAAGCAAAACTGGAGGCATTTGTGAAGAAGGCCAGAAAAATTCCTGTGCTAGGCGGAATGATCGATGATATTATCTGTATGATTGAATTGGCTGATTCCTATATAAAGAAAGAATACAGTGATATTCCTGTTGGGACAATGGTTTCGATAGTTGCCGCTTTAATCTATCTGATCAGTCCGATTGATCTGATCCCGGATTTTATACCGATAATAGGATATATAGACGATGCGGCGGTTGTACTTTTTGTTTTAGGCTTTGGGGTGGACAAGGATCTTGACAAATATCGTAGGTGGAAGGAAAACAACAGAAAAAATGCGTTGGATTCTTTTGAACAGATATTGGCGGAAGAGCTGGCAGAGGTCATCGGGGACGGATATTTAGCTGCGGTTATTGTAAGTGAGGAGAATATAATTAAATTGCTTGTGGCGATGGAACAGGATTCTGAACTGCCGGCAGATTGTATTATAAAAGAAGTGAATATTCCGGTGAAAGCCCTGGCTGAATTTGAGGTGGAAGCAGAAAAAGACGTTATAGGAGTTCTGGATGAGACTATTGTACGTGAAAGTATAAAATGGTTAAATGGAATGGAGAAACGAACCTGTCTTGAGCCGGATTTTGATGACAGATGGGATGATTTCGTGATACAGGAGGGATGATGATGGAACAGTTTATAAAAGATTTTATGAATGAATTGGCCAAGTCGCCTACGGCATTATCTGAAGGGAATAAAAAGAAAATCCACGAATATATTCCGGTTCCCAATGATTTTGATATTCTGTGGGCGGATATCAATTCTTTTGGCGGCTATCCGTCGGGGATTGTTTTGACAGATAGGGGGATTGTGTGCAAGGCGCCGCGGTATGAAGGGGAGGAAAATAAGGACGAAAATAAAAATGAGAAGGTATATCGGATTCCTTATCAGATTATGTTGTGGGAATATTTTGATCCATCGGATTTCTTATGTGAAAAAGCGGAAAAAGGAGACGGTTACGTTCTCAGGAAAGATGATCAGACAATAGCTGTGTTTCAGGATAAATCCCTGATTGCGGTTTTTCATAAAGTTGAGGAAAAGCTCAAATTGGAGGAAGATTTATTAAACGGTCTGGTTGATGGCGCTGTCATAAGCGAGATGGAAACCCTTAATATGGAAAACACTGTTTTCCATGCGGCATATGGAAAAGACCAGGTGACTACCGGGCATGGAATATACGCGGAAGAAGCAGGCGCTCTGTTAGACAGACTCGGCGGAGAGAAAGTAACTGTTGTGGGAAGGGACAATGCAAAGAATGGTCCGGATAAACTTGTGAATGGAAATCCGGTGCAATGTAAATTTTGTAAGAGCGCCAGTTCAAGCGTGGGGGCATGTTTTAAAAGAAATCCCAATACAGGTCAGATGGAATATCGGTATTTGGACATTAAATCGGGAAAACCAATGATGGTTGAAGTGCCGGCTGACCAGTATGAGAAAGCGGTGGAAGCGATGCGCAGAAGAATCAGCAACGGACAGATACCCGGCGTTACGGATCCGGACATGGCCAAAGATCTGGTGAGAAAGAGCAGGCTTACCTATGCGCAGGCGAAGAATCTGGCAAAAGCAGGCACTTTTGAATCTCTTACCTTTGATACGGCGACAGGGGTGGTTAATTGCACCTTTGCAGCAGGGGTTTCCTCTCTTGTATCATTTGGCTTTACTTTCTGGAAGACAAATGATCCCCAAAAGGCAAGGGATGCGGCAATTGATACGGCAATCTATGTGTTTGGCCCTGCGCTGGCGGCGAATATCTTAAGTAATCAGATTGCAAGAACCGGATTGAATAAAGCGTTGATTCCGATGTCTGAAAAGATAGTTCATCTGCTTGGCAGCAAGATGGTACAGAGACTTGTCAATGCGAGACGTATTCTGTTAGGGCAGAAGAAAATCTATGGGAACGCGGCGAACAAGAGTCTGGCAAAAGCGCTGCGGGGAAATGCAATGGTTGAAGGCGTTGCCTTTATCATGTTTTCCGTACCTGATACTTATCATGTCACAACCGGCAAAATCAGCGGAGCACAGTATACCAAAAATATGCTGTCGGCAGCAGCATCTCTTATAGGAAGTACTGCGGGTGTTTATGGAGCCGGTATGGCAGCAGGTATTGTCGGAGAAAAAATAGGTAAGAAGGTAAATAAAAAAGCAGGCGCCATAATAGGATTTGCAGTGGGAGCCGGCGGCGGTATGTTATCAGGTTTCGCAGTCAGCAAGCTTGCCGGTCTGTTCAGGGAAGACGATTGTATTATTTCCGCAAGATTATTTAATGCAGTCATAGTGAATATGGCAGTTGATTATCTTATGAGCGGAGAAGAAATCGATAAGCTGGTGGAAGAACTGGACAAAGACAGCAGAAAGATCGGGAAGTTCCAGATGAAGATCAGAACCCTGGAACACCAGTATTATGATATCCGGAAATTTCTGGAACCATATGCGCAAAAGGCAGTTGCCGGCAGGGCATATATCTCAAAAGAAGAGGAGCAGAAAGCCTTTGCATATGATGATATTTATGAAAATATGATGGAGGTGGCAGGATAAGAATGAAGTGTGCATGTTGCGGAAGAAAGAAGAAATTATTTGAATCATTTGAGAATCTTGGTAAAGGGGGAGAAGTGTGTGAAGACTGTTCGGATATTATGTATCGTATTCATGACGCAGTCACAGAACAGCAGAAAGAGGAATATAATCTGCATGTAAAATCTGTCAATGCCTATATTGAAAAGAAAAAGTCAACAGCAGATTTTGCAGACTGGTTCAGAAATGATTTTATGAAAAGAAATATTTTCCTGTAAAAATAAAAATTTTAATTTTTTTGCAACCTTTTTCCATTCTGAAAGGTATTAAGGGTAGAGAGATCACAAAAGATATTGTTTTAGAATGGAGGAAAAGGTATGAAAAAGTGTGTAAAGCAGATAACAGTGTTGGGTATGGTTGGCGTTATGCTCTTGACCGGGTGCGGCAGTACACAGAATGACAGTATTGCGGAAGCACCCGCAGACAACGGTGGATATGAGGCAGAGGGACAGGAGCCTGCGGGGGCGCTGCCTGCGCAGGATACATATGAGGCACCTGCGGCAGATGAAGCCGCAGAGGCGCCCGCAGCAACGGAGGAAGCGGAAGCGGCAGATGAAGCTCCGGCGGATGTATATAACAGTACGGAGATAGCGGATGATTGGGCAAAAGAAGCCGAAAGGGACGGTGCGGCCACGAAGGGAGAACTGTCTGAAGGCTATCTGGGATCCTGCTATGAATTTGACGAGGAACTTCCGGATAACTCCGGAGAGGAATACAGCGAGTGGGAAGAGAAGGGATTTTCTTCCGTGATGGCACAGCCGCTCTCTACTTTTGCGGCGGATGTGGATACGGCTTCCTACAGCAACCTGCGGCGGTTGATCACGGAAGGCTATGATTTAGAGAGTCTGCCGGAAGGTGCGGTCAGAATCGAGGAGATGATCAATTATTTCTCTTATGACTATAACGATCCGATAGGAAATGATCCTTTCGGTGTGACAACACAGATAGGACGCTGTCCCTGGAATGATGAGGCGGAGCTTCTGATGATTGGTTTAAAGACGCAGGATATTGATTATTCCCACGCGCCGGCATCGAACCTGGTGTTTTTGTTAGATGTGTCGGGTTCCATGTATTCGGATGATAAGCTGCCTCTTTTACAGGAATCTTTCAGCCTGCTGGCAGAAAATCTGACGGACAAAGACAGGGTATCCATAGTTACCTACGCATCGGAGGACAGGATTGTTTTAGAAGGCGCCCACGGTGATGAGACAAGGAAGATTAAAAAGGCCCTGGCCAGTCTGGAAGCGGGCGGCGGAACCTACGGAAGTAAAGGCATTGAGACTGCTTATGCGCTGGCGGAGGAGAACTTTATTAAAGGGGGCAATAACCGCATTATCCTGGCAACGGATGGTGACCTGAATATAGGGATGACCACTGAGGAAGAACTGGAAGAGCTGATCACGGAGAAAAAGGAATCAGGTATTTTCCTGTCGGTATTGGGATTTGGAACAGGAAATATCAAGGATAATAAGATGGAAACCCTGGCGGATAAAGGGAATGGCAATTATGCCTATATAGATTGTCTGCGGGAGGCCAATAAGGTACTGGTGGAGGAAATGTCCGCCACCCTGCTTACCATCTGTAAGGATGTAAAATTCCAGGTAGAATTTAACCCGGAAATCGTGGAGGGGTATCGTCTGATCGGGTATGAGAACAGGGCCCTTGCACGGGAAGACTTTAACGATGACACCAAGGATGCCGGAGAGATCGGAGCCGGACACAGTGTGACGGCACTCTATGAGATTATTCTGAGAGCACCCCTTGACGATGGCATGACCCGTGGGGAGATTGAAGATCTCAAATACAGCAGTGAGTATAAGAAGAGACTGGATGAGACAACCGGTGAGACACCGTCAGCCCCTTCCGGAGATCATAAGTATAAAGAATGGCTGACCATCAGCATCCGTTACAAGAAACCGGCGGAAGAGAAGAGCAACCTGTTGGAATATGCGGTCGGATATGACAGCTATGAGCAGGAGCCCTCGGACGACTTCATCTTTGCGGCGGCAGTGGCGGAGTTCGGACTGCTTGCATCCCACAGCGAGTATCCGGAAGACGCTTCGGTTAAGAGTGTCAAGAAGGCACTCAGGAGTATTGATCTGGACGATGAGTATAAAGAAGAATTCCTGGAGCTGGTGAAAGAAGCAGAATAAAGGTGTGGATAATATAAAAGGTTCCGGACTTTTAAATGAGTCCGGAACCTCATTGTAGTATAAGAATCTTCCGCTTATCCGAGTCCGCGAAGCGGATCTCGCAAAGTTATTTGCGAAGCAAATTACTTTACTTCAATTCTTCTGACTTCTTCCTTTGCGGCAGCATCTTTCTTCGGGAATTTTACTTCCAGAATACCGTTGTTGTAGGAAGCGTCGATATCGCCGGGCTCTACATCATTTACCCGGAAGCTTCTGGAATAAGAACTGTAATAGCGCTCTCTGCGGATGTATTTGTTCTTATCCTCATCATCCTTCTCTTCCTTGTGGGAAGCCGAGATGGTAAGCAGGTTATCTTTCAGGTCAATATTGATATCGGACTTGTCAAAACCGGGCAGTTCCGCCTGTAAGAGATAACTGTCACCCTGGTCTATCACATCGGTCTTAAAGGCATCGAAGGTGGCCAGTTCATTGCCTCCCCAGAAATTCTTGAAAGCATCGTCGAACATCCTGTCGAAAGAATCCTCGAAAAATGCCGGTTTGTAAGTGTTGTGGTTAAATAATGCTGGTCTTAACATATTGATCACTCCTTCTTTTTGTTATCAGTATGACCGTTATCAGAAATCTGATACAGTGGATACTGGTTTGCTTGTTTCTTGTTTATATATGTTATACATTATATAGAACAAATAATCAATAATGTAAGTATAAAGGATTTATTAAGAGAATCTAAAATAGAGATGGTTCTGTGAGAAGCTCTTTTGGAGAAATATATTTTTCCAAAGTTACCAGGCTGGCCGATTCGGATAGAAATTCCTGGGTGGTCAACATGGATTTCTGTTGTGGCTCCAGTCTGGCGTTTTGAAAATCCTTACGGTATGCTTTGGGAGTACAGCCATATTGTACCTGAAAGCCTTTGTTAAAATATTTGGGATCCGAGAAACCGCAGATCATACTGATATCCAGAAGGGAGTAGTCGGATAGCAAAAGCAGCTGTCTTGCCTTTTCACAGCGCAGCCTTGTCACATAATTCTGAAAGGAGATCCCTACACTTTCCTTAAAGAAATGAGATAGATAATATAAATCAAGATTTTCCCTGCGGGCAATGTCCGAGAGAAGAATCTTGTCCGTATAGTGTTCTTCGGTATAGCGGAGGATGTCCCAGATGCGGGTGCCTTTTGTCACAGCGGCCTGTTTTTCTTTCTCCAGGACGGTGTGGTGCTTTTGTGTGGTTAAGAGATAGAAAAACAGTTGGTGGATGATGGAAGCGCATTTGACGGGTGCATAGTCTTCCCGGCCATAGTAAGTATAGGCCAGTTTAAACAGCAGGCTTCTTACCATGTTGCAGGTGTCCGGATTCTGTACAGAAAGGATTCGTGTGGTATCAAACGCAATCTGTTCTATCTGTGGATAGCAGGAACTGAAAAAGGCAGAAGAGACCTGTAATGACAGAATCAGGGCAGGTGTCCGGGCCTTTAGTTCATGACTGAGAAAAGGATTCATGACAAAAAAGTCCCCTGCATTTAATTGTGTCTGACTGGTGGGATTGATCAGCATCAGGGTACCGTCCACAACCAGACTGATTTCATAGTCTTTATGAATGTGAGGTGTGCGATACAGGAGATTGACTTTGACACGAAGCTTGCCAGGTTTGCCGAGTTGGGATTTTCTGCAATTCAGTTCCATGATGACGATGCGGTACCGAATATTAACGACTATACAGAAGAGGAAATTAAGCAAAAGGCCAGGGAACTCAAAAAGAAACTGGATCAGTACAATCTGGCGGCAGAATTTGTGGCACCCCGGCTCTGGATGGATGAGCGGACAGCGGACGGCGGTTTCATGAGTACTTCGGAAAAAGACCGGGAGTATGCAATGTGGAGGGCATATCGTTCTATTGATATTGCGAAAGAACTGGACTGTGATATGATAGTGTTATGGCTGGCAAGGGAAGGAACCCTGTGTGCGGAGAGCAAATCCCCTGTGTGGGCGACCAGAAAACTGATTGAGGCAATCAATAAGATGCTTGAATATGATCCGAAAATTCGTATCTGTATCGAACCCAAACCCAATGAGCCGATAGACAGAAGCATCTGCGGGACCATGGGGCATGTCATGGCAGTTTCAGCGGCTACCATTGATCCCTCTCGCGTAGGCGGTAATCTGGAGAGTGCACATGCAATACTGGCGGGGTTAGACCCCGCGCATGAGATTGGGTTTGCCCTGGCGATGGGGAAACTGATGACAGTACATTTAAACGATCAGAACGGCATCCGTTACGATCAGGATAAGTCTTTTGGCGTAGAGAATCTGCGGGCAGCTTTTAATCAGGTAAAAGTGCTGAAAGAAAATGGCTACGGCGACCACGGAGAGTATGTGGGATTAGATGTCAAGGCAATGCGTACCACAAAGGATGAGGACAGTTATAAACATCTGGAGAACAGTTTGAAGATTTTTAAGGCATTGGAAGACAAAGTAGACAGATTTGATTATGATTTCCAGAAAAAGTGCGTGGAGAACAGAGATTTTGAGGCATTGGAAATGTATATCATGAATCTTCTGATGGGGGTAGATTAAGAAGAGGAGGCATTTTGTGGGAAAGAAAATCATAGCGGCAGGTCATATCTGCCTGGATATCACACCTGTCTTTCCGGATCAGAAGGCGGAGAATATCGGGGATATCATGGTGCCCGGCAAGCTGATTCAAATGGGCGGGGCTGATGTACATACCGGCGGGGCGGTGGCGAATACCGGACTTGCCATGAAGATTCTGGGTGCAGATGTGACTTTGATGGGCAAGATCGGGGCGGATGCATTTGGCGGTATGGTACAGAATATTCTGCGCCGTTATGGTGCGGATGAAGGCATGATCGTCTCCAAAGAGGAGTCCACATCCTACTCCGTAGTGATTGCAGTTCCCGGAATTGACCGCATTTTCTTACATAATCCGGGAGCGAACAATTCTTTTGACAAAGAAGACATTCATTATGAAGAAGTGGCGAAAGCGGATTTATTTCATTTCGGCTATCCGCCCCTGATGCGGAGAATGTATCAGGAAGGCGGAAAAGGTATGGCGGAGATGTTCTGGAGGATTAAGGAGCAGCATGTGGCCACATCCTTAGACCTGGCGGCGGTGGACGCCAAGTCGGAAGCCGGCAGGGCTGACTGGGAGGAGATTTTATCCCGCACGCTGCCTTATGTGGATTTCTTTGTTCCCAGCGTGGAAGAGTTGTGTTTTATGCTTGACAGGGACAGATACGAAACCTGGAGTGGGCGGGCGGCAGGCCGGGATATCACGGAGGTTATTACTCGGGAAGAAGTAGAACCGCTTGCCCAAAAGGCAGTGTCCATGGGGGCAAAGGCGGTCCTCATCAAATGCGGGGCCCCGGGAATCTATTACAGGACGGCGGCGAAGGAACAGATGGAACCGGTCTGTAAGGAACTGGGACTGAATCTGGACGAATGGGTCTCGAAGGAGGGGTTTGAGAAGAGTTTTGTGCCGAATCAGATTCTGTCAGGTACCGGTGCGGGAGATACCAGTATTGCGGCTTTCTTAGTTTCCGCTCTGGAAGGAGTCAGCCTTCGGGAGGCAGTGCAGATGGCAGCAGGTACAGGAGCGTGCTGTGTGGCAGCCTACGATGCCCTGAGCGGGTTGAAACCGCTTGCTGTTTTACGGGAGAAAATAGAAAAGGGATGGGCAAAGAATGAATTTGCCGGCTGGTGAAGGAGAAGGATATGTTAATTACATTAAAGGAAATTTTACAGATTGCGGAAGAGAGAAACATTGCTGTCGGTGCTTTTAATGCGGTGAGTCTGGAGAGTCTTCAGGCGAATTTTCAGGCCGCAGAAGAGATGGATGTGCCGTTGATTATTCAGTTTGCCCAGTGCCATGAACCGTTGATTCCTCTGGAACTGATCGGGCCGATCATGGTGGATTTTGCGAAGAGGGCGAAAGGGCCGGTGTGCGTGCACCTGGATCACGGAGAGACGCTTGCATATTTACAACAGGCACTGGAAATCGGATTTACCGGGATCATGTATGACGGATCGACCCTGCCTTATGAAGAGAATCTTGCTAATTCCGCAAAGGCCGTGGAGATGGCGGCGAAGTACGGCGCAAGTGTCGAGGCGGAACTGGGGAGTATGGGCAGACGGGAATCCGGCGCAGGGGATGGTACCGGCGAGGAAGATGATACGAAGATATACACAGACCCTGTACAGGCCAAAGATTTTGTGACACGCACGGGGATTGATGCCCTTGCCTGCTCTTTTGGGACCACGCATGGAATTTATCTGAAAGCCCCGAAGCTGGATTTTGATGTGGTCAGGGAAGTTCGCAGACAATGCGGTAATATTCCGGTCGTGATGCATGGAGGATCCGGCGTCAGCAGGGAAAATTTCCAGGAAGCCATTCGGGCAGGCGTCAGGAAGATCAATTATTTTACCTATATGGATAAGGCAGGCGGAAACGCGGCAGCAGAGTACATCCGAGGGATTCAGGATGGTGCGCCGGTATTTTTTACGGAAGTATCCGCCAGATCAAGGGAAGGTATGAAGGAAAATGTGAAAGCTGCCATGAGAGTATTTGCGATGCAGGGAGAGTAAAGCCGGCAGATCACAGAGCATATAAAAACGGAGGCCCGGACAGCCTCCGTTTATTACGCAGAATATAAACCTAATATATAAAGGGAGCTAATTTCTCCCTGATCCCCTCATCATCCGAATCATAACTTAATCGAAGAGGTCTGGTCAAATCAAGTGCCAATACGCCAAGTATGGATTTGGCATCCACAATTCTCCGGCCTTCACCCAGATTAAAACATAAATCAATTTTATCAATTACATCCACAAACTTTCTGACCTGATTCACATCATTGAATTTCACATGTACTTGCTGCATAATCTCGTTTCCTCCTTAATCATCCTTGATGTCAATAAAATATAATGTTCATAAACCGAAGCTGATTAGCTGCAATTCCCCTACACGCAGGATTCCCTGAAAACATATCTTTTAGTCTGTTGTTTGTATAAATTTCTATGAGCCTCCTTCCTTTCTGAAAATATAGTTGACTTTCGTGAGACTATAATATCTATTGTTTTTTAAAATGTAAATAGACAAAATCTATAATTTTTATGAAATCTTTTTGTAGAGTGTGATGAATAATTGCAGTAAAAATCACGGTTGCAGTACAATTTGATTGAAACACGGCAGGGAAAATTGTAAAATATGATAAAATCAGTGTGAATCCGGTAATTTTATAACGAGGGGGGAACTTATATGGGTGTCAAAAAGGGGTATTTTCGGACAAGGGCAGTCCTGCTGTTATTGTTTATGGCAGTCTTGTTCTGGGGCTGCTCATCCGGGGAAACGTAGCCTGAAATACAGGAAGAAAATAAAGGCTTTGATACGGAAGAGGAGGCGGTTCTTTCTTATCTGGCGGGACTTCGGGATAATGATTTTGGGCGCATGGAGGATACCTTTCTGGACAAGAGCAGGGCGGCGGATATTGCCAGCCAGTACGCCTATCTGTGCGGGGTTGACCGGATACCGGAGCTGGCTTCCGAGGGCTATGTGAGGTTCAGTGAGAGCGGGGCTGCAAAAAAGTTCACCAGGCAGCTGACCGGGCTGATAGAAGAGACAGACTTTGCGGGTATGGAATTTCTTGGCTTTATATTGCCGGAATTTTTTACCTACACTTACAGCACGGATGAGTACCAGGATAATCTGCAAAGAATTGCAGAGGAGAACGGGGGCAGTAAGCTGCGTAATCAGGTGGCGGCTGGAATCTATTGTGAGGGGAATGACCGATATTCCCAGCCTGCCGCAGCCCGGGAAGAATACTATCACGCGCAAACAGGCAGAATCCGGAGGATTCGATACGCCGCAGGAAGCGGCGGCGGCCTATCTGGAAGGACTGAAAACCTGTGACACGGAGCGGATGCTTGGTACCTTTGCGGTGGAGAGTTACGCCCGGAACTTTGATTTTCAGGCATACATGGAATATATGCAGTCGTATGTTCTCTCACAGCAGGAGGTGAAAATACCCATTGCCAATGATTTTATACAGGACATAACAGGCTGTAAGCGGAGAGAACAGATCAAGGAAGACATGCTCAGACAAGGGAATTCGGGGGAAGCCTTCTTTTGGCTGGGAAGAACTATCCGAGGAGATAGCATTGGATTCTATGGAAATCGTGGGCTTTATTCCGCCGGAGGAGCTGTTGGAACCCCGCTTACTGGAAGCAGGAAATAAACTTTCAGAAAGACGGGCCGGATATTACGGGGCGGATCAGATACAGAATTGTGTAATGGCCTTTACATGTGATGGGGAAATGTATTGTCTTTTTATGGAAGAAGTACGGTATGACGGCAGATGGTATAACAGCGGTTTCGGCGGCAGTACGTCCATGGTGATGGACGTTCACGCGGATAACCTGGGAACGGTGCCCTTAGCATGGCTGGGGGAGCCGGCGGAAGTCGAGGAACTTATTGTGAAACAGGGATTTGAATGATAGAATAAGACATCCTGGGGAAATTTAAAAATTTTTTAATAATAATGAAAGGATTTATTTTTACCGGACGTATTACTTATAAAACAACATAATAAACAAAGTAATAACGGAGGTAAGATCATGAAAAGAAGACTGGCAAAAATAGCGGCGGCAATGGTTGTAGCGGCTTTGATGGCCGGCAATATGGCGTCGACGGCATTGGCATATAATACTAATGGGGTGAATGTGGCAGCGCAGAGTGTATGGTGCAATCCCGATGGCAGCTGTGATGTGAACGGAGTCTGCATAAACGGCGGCGTGTGTGACGGATCCCATGGCGGGAGCTATGATATCAGCGGCAATACAACATCGGCGGCAAATAATTCTGGCAATGCAAATGAGGTAACGCAGAATACATGGTGTAATCCTGACGGTAGCTGTGATGTGAACGGAGTCTGTGTAAACGGCGGTGTGTGTGACGGATCCCATGGCTGGAATGTGTATGCATATGATGGCAGCAGCTATCATCATGAAGAGAGCTATGATGATAACAGCGGTTATCATCATGAGGAATACTATGATGACAGCAACTATCATCACGAAGAGGAGTATCATGATTATGACAGCTATCATCATGAGGAAGAATACCATCATGACAGCGGCTCCGGCCACCACGGCGGCGGTCATCATTCAGGCCGCCATCACTAGAAGAGAAGTACTCAGCCCCGCATGGAATCCGGCGGGGCTTTTTGTGTGGGGAGCAGAAGGAGGATAACGTTGAAAAGCGCGGAAGAGATCAACTGTGCCATGGAACTGTATGCGGATATGGTACGGAGAATATGTTTCGTACAGTTGAAGAACAGGAACGATACGGAGGATGTATTTCAAAACGTATATTTGAAATACATGCTTTATGAGGGTACTTTTGAGAGCAGGGAACATGAAAAGGCGTGGTTTGCCAGGGTGACGATTAATGCGTGTACAGACTGGCTTAGATATTTTGCGCGCAGAAAGTGGGTTCCTCTGGAAGTTATCGGTGAGGAGACAGGAGCGCTGGATGATGCGTCGGGGGAGGTTCTTGAGACTGTGCTGAGTCTTCCGGAAAAGTATCGAAATGTTATTTATCTACATTATTATGAAGGGTATTCCGCAGTAGAAATTGCAGGAATACTGGGACGAAAAGAGAACACGATATATACATGGCTGGCCAGGGCAAAAGAGCTGCTGCGGGAGCGTTTAGGAGGTGAATGGGCATGAATTTGATTCAGAAAAGTCTGGAAAATATACAGGCGTCAGAAGAGCTGAAACAAAACACGTTACAATACCTGCATGAACAGCAGCACAGGAGATGCCGGGTGAGGCCGCGGTTTGCACCCGGATATGCCATGGTGATGATCTGCCTGATTCTCTTTATGGGAGCTGGGGGATATTCCTGGTATCGAAAACCGGTCTCTTATATCAGTGTTGATGTGAACCCTTCCATAGAACTGCACATCAACCGTTTTGGGAGAGTGGTGTCCACAGAGGCGTATAATGATGACGGGCGGGATGTGATAGAGAATGTGTCTCTCAAGAATGTTTCCTATATGAAGGCGATAGACAGACTGCTTATGGATGAAAACTACAGCAGATATTTAAAAGAGGATTCCAGGCTGGTCTTTACGGTGGTTTCCGACCGGCCGGAAGAGATCGTGGAAGAACTGACCGGAAATAAACTGTCAAAAAGATACGGCGCCCTGGTCTATACCAGCGACTCTTCCTGTATGCATGAAGCACACCGGCATGAGATGTCATTTGGTAAATACAGAACATATCTGGAACTTTTAGAGTATGACGACAGTGTGACGATAGAAGACTGCCATGGGATGACCATGGGAGAGCTGCGTGACCGGATTGAAACCTGTTCCCATGAAGGAAAGACGGATGATACAGATGGGGAAGAGGATCATCACAACAGCAGCTCCCATGGCAGACATCATGGACATTAGCAAGTTACTTTTTTGTACCAGGTACAGATACCTTTGCTGGAAAGTCCTGAAAGCATAAGCGTCGGGCAGCCAAGCTCATGATCCCAGGCAGGAGATACGATGAGGGTTTCCGTGATATTGCCGTAGCTGAGGGTGAACGTGTGGCTGTCCGTCTGTTTCCAGGTACCTACGATTGAGCAACATTCCATGCGCCCGTCCGGCATAAGACGGAAAGGGTGTGCGCACATAATGCCCTGGGGAATGGTAGGCGTGAGGCTGATTCTCTCATAGTCTCCAAGCAGATCTGTTTCCTCTACGGGCTGTAACGACTCTCCGGCATAGGGTTGGGCGGCGGCGATCAGCCAGTCATCAGGAGTCAGATAAAGCTGTCTGATCTGCATGGTGGAAGGTTCCGGTTCGTTCCGGAAATTCATTTCCCGGATGTGGGATACAAGGAACATTCTGCCGTCAGTATCCAGAAGAACGGAATTGTGGCCGGGAGCCATATAGGGAGTACCGTCAAGCCAACGGTAGCCGCAGGAGATCATCAGACCGGTGGTGTTATCGTCATCATTAGTATCTGCCAGATCCCGTCCGTGATAATCATAAAAAGGCCCGGTAATCTTTCGGCTTCTGCCGATCCGGATATTATAATCACTTTTTAAAGACCCATAGGATACAAAAAGATAATAATACTGAGTGTCAGGATGATAGATCATATAGGGCCCCTCTATGGAACAGTCAGTCCAGGCCGGCCGTCTTGCCAGACAGGTGCCGATACCATCCTCGGCGGCAAGACCTGTCTCTTTATGCAGGCGCAGGATATGACATCCGCCCCAGAAAGAACCATACAGCATATACTGTTCACCGGTGGCGGCGTCTTCTATGATATTGGCATCTATGCCATTGACAGGGAGGGCGTCGCTTGTTTTGAGGACACAGTCTCTGGGGATAAAGGGTCCCTCGGGGGAGTCTGAGACGGCAAGGAAGATACAGGACTGCCTCACACCCCAGGAGGAATTGGAACAGTACAGACGGTATTCCTGATTGACCTTCACGATATCGGGCGCCCAGATATCATCGCTTTTCGTCCACTCCATGGATTCTGCCGGCGGGGCACTTACCACTTTGCCCAGGCTCTCCCAGTGCAGCAGGTCTTTGGAGCGTTTGCAGACGGCTCCTGTACTGTAGATATAGTAATAGTCACGTTCGGCATCATAGTAGATGGCCGGGTCGTGGGTCATCCACAGGCCGGGAAGATCACGGTCCTTACCGGTTAGCTGTTGTGGCTTTGGCGGCTGTGCCGGGGGCTTTTGCGGATAACGAATTGTTGTCATAAGCTCTCCTCCTTGGTTATCAATAAGATATTTTGTTCTGATTTTACCATTTTAATTTATCTAATTATAAAGTAAAAAACATATATTGGCAATTATAATAGCAAAAAACTATAATTTTTATGATAAATACTTGAAAAAATTAGGCAATATGGATACAATATTCATATCAATCAAAAATAATTTAGGTAATTTCGGAGGTTGGGATGAAAAGAAAAAGTATTATTGGATGCGGGGTTATGATGTGGCTGTCTGCGGTTCTTCTTACCGGCTGCGGAACTGTGCAGGGGAAGGATGCTTCACAGATAAAGCAGGGAAATCTGGCACTGGGAGTTTCTGTGCATGATCCGTCTGTTGTGAAGTCGGAAGATAGCTATTATATTTTTGGCTCCCATATGGAAGCGGCGCAGAGTACAGACCTGATAAACTGGAAATCTTTTGCCAGCGGCGTCAATGCGGCCAATCCACTGTTTGACAATCTGTTTGATGAAAGTATGGAAGCCTTTGCCTATGTGGGAGAATATGTGGAAGGCGGCTATGCGGTATGGGCGCCGGATGTGATCTATAATAAGGCCATGGGTAAATGGGTGATGTATTTCTCCACCAGTCATGACTGGCGCACCTCCAATATCTGTTTTGCCACGGCGGATGAGATTACCGGCCCTTACAGTTATGCAGATACCTTGTTATATTCCGGGTTTACATCCATGACAGTGGATAAGACAAACTTCCATGAAATTATGGGAGAAGATGCCAAGGCATCGGATTACATACAATCGGCGGAATATAATCATCTGAATTATCCCAACTGTATCGATCCTACCGTATTCTATGACAAAGACGGCAAGATGTGGATAGTCTATGGTTCCTGGTCGGGCGGTATCTGGCTTCTGGAACTGGATGAAGCGACAGGATATCCGATTCACCCGGAAGCGGATGAGGCGGCGCACGTGGACAAGTATTTCGGAAAATACCTGATCGGCGGTCTGCATAATTCCTGCGAAGGTCCTTATATTTTCTATGACGAGGAGAGCGCTTACTATTATCTGCTGGTTTCCTATGGCGGGCTGACAAGAGAAGGGGGATATCAGATCCGATGCTACCGGTCTGAACAGGTGGACGGCCCTTATCTGGATGCGTCGGGCCAGACTTTTGATTATGTCTCCGATCATTCGGAACTGGGTGTCAAAATGATGGGCAACTATATGCTGCCAAGTCTGAAGACTGCTTACATGGCACCGGGACATTGCTCCGCTTTGGTTGATGATGACGGAAAAATGTATCTGGTTTATCATCAGCGCTTTGACAGCGGAAGCGAATACCATGAGCCCAGAGTGCACCAGATGTTCAGGAATAAAGAGGGCTGGCTTGTGGCGGCACCCTTTGCTGCCGGTACGGAGAGCAGCAAAGAGGGAGGCTATGGCAAAAAGGATATAGAAGGCAAATGGTATCTGCTCAATCACGGAACAGATATCGGGGCGGAAATTCATGCGGCAGAAGCTGTGACACTCAAGGGGGGTTCCGTCTCCGGAGGAAACTTCAATGGCAGTTATGAGCTGGAAGAAGGTACTTCCTATATGAATATGGTACTGGACGACATTACTTATTCCGGGGTCGTTATTGACATGACAGATGAAGCGGGGAATATGGTGAGATGTTTCATGGCTGTGGGTGGAAATAACCAGACAGTCTGGGCGGTGATGTATATTTAGAGAAATATTAGTTTTGAATTTTGTTATTTCCTTTTTAATTTTACAATTATTAAAAACATTTTAAGAAAATATAAAATATTATATTGACAACTGAGTACATACATTGTAATATGTGTATATCAGAATAATTAGAAACGGAGACAAATATACAAATTGCACAATACATATTATGGCGTTTGTGCAAACTGCCGGCAAAACAAAACGTATATGAGTTTTTCTGTTCAATCTGTATGAATCATCAAATGAATGAAAAAGTGAATGGAAATGAAAAGGAGGCTACTATGAAAAAGAGAATTGTTAGTGTATTACTTGCATCTGTACTTACGGTATCCTGCCTGGCAGGATGTGGTAATTCTGGCAGTGAGAGCACACCCAGCGATACTACACCGGCGGCTGATACCACGGAAAATACCGAAGGAGAAGGATCTACGGAAAGTGTTGGAGCACAGATTACGGTAGATGAATCTGCAACAGATAATGTTGCTGTAGAAGGTGACTTCAGCGGCGCTGACCTGACAGTATTTATTTATGCACAGGATCATGAGAAAGCAGTATACCAGTCCCTGATTGATAAATTTATGAAGTCCACAGGCGCGAACGTAACTTTTGAGGTTACAACAGCAGATGAGTATGGACAGAAGATTTTAGCATATAAAGCAGCTGCTGATATGCCTGATATTTTCTATGTAGGCCCTGATACCGTAGCAGCTAACGTAGACGATGGCTATGTTCTTCCTCTTGACGAGTATGTTCCGGATGAGACAATCGCGGACTTATGGCCGGCTATCACAGACGCTTACCGTTATGACGGCAAGGAAGCAGGAAAAGGCTCCCTGTACTGCCTGCCTAAAGATTTATCCACTTTTGCTTTCGCATATAACAAGACATTGTTTGACGAAGCCGGCGTAGAATATCCGGATCCCGAGAATCCTTATACATGGGAAGAGTTCCTTGAGGTTTGCGGCAAGCTGACCATGGATAAAGACGGCGACGGTGAGATCGACCAGTGGGGATGTGCAAATGCACTTCAGTGGGCACTTGATGCTTTCATTTACACAAACGGCGGACATTTCCTCAACGATGATTATACACAGGTTGTAATTGACGGACAGAAAGAATTTATTGATGCGTTCCAGTATTTTGCTGACTTAACATGTAAATATAATGTAACTCCTACCGTTGAGCAGGATACGGCTCTTGGCGGATACCAGAGATGGCTGGACGGACAGATCGGATTCTACGCATGCGGTACATGGGATGTAGGCGCGTTCATGGATGAGAATACCTTCCCTTATGAATGGGGTCTGTGTGCATGGCCGACAGGTTCCACAGGCGTTTCCATGACACGTAACGGTTCAGTAGGTTTTGCGATCTCTGCTGATACAGAGTATCCGGAAGCAGCAGCGGCACTGATCACATTGTTCTCCACTGATCTTGAGGGCCAGAAGGTACTCTGCGGTGAGACAACTGGTGCATCCTTACAGATTCCGAATACCATGAGTTATGCAAAGGGTGATTTCAAAGACAGAATCGCAGACGGAACCATTCCTTACGGTGAGAATGTAGATGTTATCTTCAACTACATTGAAGGAACGGATAAATACGAAGGTCTCTTTGTTGAACTTACCTATACATACAACGGCGACTGGTGGCAGGAGTTCTTAAGCGGCGGTTATGAATATGTATTGAACGGCGAAATGACAGCAGCTGAGTACTGTGCACAGGTACAGCCGGCTATGCAGGCAGCACTTGACAGTGCAAACGAAATGAAGGCAGCGGCAGGCGGTCAGTAAACAGGAGATCACAGGTGCGGCAACAGACAGGTTGTCCGCACCTGTTTCATAAAATGAGATGGTAGAAAGGTGACATTATGGATTCTGTTAATAGTAAAAAACAAAAAAATAAATTGTCTGTAATGGCAAAACGGGAAGAAAAATGGGGACTTCTGTTTGTGGCTGCACCTGCAATAGGATTTCTCATTTTTATGCTGTATCCTATTATTTTTGCCTTTTTGACAAGTCTGACCACATGGAACGGGGCCAAAGGATTCCAGGGCATGATGGACCGCTTCTGCGGTTTTGACAACTATGTGAAGCTGTTTGCAGATAAAAAGTTCTGGCAGACACTTCTTACCACGATTATCTATCTGCTTGGTATTCCAATCGGCATGATACTCGGACTGCTGTGCGCCATGGGTATGAATCGTAAGATTCCCGGTGTGCGGGTGCTGCGTACCATGTATTACGTACCGGTTATCTCCTCTCTGGTATCGGTTTCTATCCTGTGGGCGTGGGTTTATAACTATGATTACGGTCTGTTAAATACGATCATTAAGACATTGACAGGACTGCACGGCCCGAACTGGCTGGGCGACGAGGCCCTGATCAAGGTGTCCATGATCATATTCATGGTCTGGAAGGGACTGGGTACCTCCATTATCCTGTATCTGGCCGGATTGCAGAACATACCGAGATCCTATTATGAGGCGGCCATGGTGGATGGAGCAAGCGGCTGGCAGAAGTTTAAGAGTATTACGCTGCCACTTCTCTCCCCGGTGACTTTTTACATATTAGTGACCACTCTGATCGGCGGTTTCCAGGTATTCGTAGAGGTACAGGTTATGACTCCGAACGGAAACGGCGGTATCGGATACAGCGCGGCTACGATTGTATTCTATCTGTATCAGAAAGCATTTGAGAGTTACCAGCTTGGATATGCGAGCACGATCGCGGTTATCCTGGCAATCATTATCTTTATTATTACGTTGATTAACTTTATTGGCCAGAACAAATGGGTTAAGACTATGGATTAAGGGAGGCGCAATATGAAGAATAAAGATACAATGTCCTCTGGAATCACATCCAGTAAAGACAAAACAATGAATATTATCGTATTTATTCTGCTGGCCCTTGGTGCAGTAGTCATGATATTCCCGTTTTTCTACATGATTATGACTTCTTTTATGACGAAGAATCAGTATCTGTCTGGCCAGCTGCGGGTGATACCCGATCCCTGGGTATGGGGTAAATATTCGGAGGTGATGTCCAAGGGTAACTTTATCTCCGGTATTTTAAATACAGTGAAAGTGGAGGTGCCGGTGCTGCTGATCGGTGGATTCACCTCTTCCCTGGCGGCTTTTGCATTTGCCAAGATGAATTTCAGAGGAAAGGGTGCTATCTTTATGGGGCTGTTGGCCACCATCATGATTCCCTTTGCGGTTATTATGATTCCCCAGTATGTGATGTTCACGAAATTCGGCTGGACGGATACGCTTCTGCCCTTGATTATACCGGCATGTTTTGGTAATATCAGTATGGTCTTTTTCCTGCGGCAGAATCTGACCAGTATTCCCAATGACCTGATGGACGCGGCCAAGTTGGATGGATGTGGTTATTTCCGTACTTTTATACAGATTTTCTTCCCGCTCATGAAGGGTGCTGTGGGAACGCAGATTACCTTGTGGTTCATGACAATCTGGAATGATTATCTGGCACCCACAATTTTCCTTAGAAGCGAAAAGAACTGGACCTTGCAGGTAGTTATCCGTTCTTTCAATACATATTATTCCATTCAGAGCGACTATGCCCTGATTATGGCAGCTTCCGTAATTGCCATGCTGCCCACCATTGCCCTGTTCTTCTGTTTCCAGAGGGTTATCATTGAGTCAGTGGCAATCAGCGGTATTAAGTAGACGGGGATGATGTCATGTCAAATTCACCGGTGATAGCGTTTCTGAATAAGATGACAGATCTGATTCTGTTAAATGTTCTTTGGATACTTTGCTGCCTCCCTGTTATTACAGCAGGGGCAGCTACTACCGCAGCGTATTATGTCAGTATTACTTCGATCCGCTGTGGAGACGGGTATGTAATAAAGCGGTTTTTTGAGAGTTTTAAGAAGAATTTCCGCCAGATCACGCCCGTCTGGCTTGCGATATTATTTTTTGGTCTGATCATGACAGCAGACATGCTGTTCTGGTATCGACAGGATAACAATTTTGGAAAGACGATGTTTATAATCAGTGGAGTGGTCGCCTTTTTATTCTTTATCTGGATTTTATGGATATTCCCCGTATTTGCCAAGCTGGAAGGTAAAACAGGGCAGCTTTTGAGAAACGCCGTGGCGTTTGCAATAGGCTATCTTCCGTATACGGCTGTTATACTGGTGATTACCGGCGCGGTCGTGTATGCCAACCTGGTATCGCTTATAGCCAACAGTATTATGCTGTTTGTGGGATTTGCGGTTATGTTTTATGTACAGTCTTTCTTTTTTTATCGCGTCTTTATGAATCATATTGATGAGAAATATGATGATTTCGACAGACCCTAGGAAATATTTTCTGGTCTGTACTCACTATCATGAAGGAAAGGGAGCACAATTATGGACAACAATTATAATTACAGACAGCCGTGGATTATGCAGAGAGCAGATCCCTATGTGTATCATAAGGATGGCTTCTATTATTTTACGGGCAGCCTGCCCAAATATGACGGTATTGCCCTGCGCAGAAGTGAGAGGCTGAAAGGACTTGCGGATGCGGAGGAAACCGTTGTGTGGAAAAAGCATGAGAGCGGTCTTATGAGTGAGCATATCTGGGCGCCGGAACTGCATTATCTTGACGGTAAATGGTATCTTTATTTTGCCGGAGGAGAGAAAGAAGATATCTGGCAGATCAGACCTTATGTACTGGAATGTGAAGGCCAGGATCCGATCAAGGATCCCTGGATTGAAAGAGGAATGATGCAGGCGGCGGATGATGATGAATTTTCATTTCATGCGTTCTCGCTTGACATGACTATCTTTGAAAATAAAGGAATACGTTACTGTATCTGGGCAGAGAAGGTGAGTGTGGGAAGACAGATTTCCAATCTCTATATTGCACGGATGCAGTCGCCTGTCAAACTGGATACGGCGCAGGTGCTTCTGACAACTCCCGATTATGACTGGGAGCGGCACGGCTTCTGGGTTAATGAAGGTCCCGCTGTGATTCATCATGGAGGCAGACTGTTTGTCACGTATTCGGCGAGCGATACAGGAGTCAACTATTGTGTGGGTATGCTGTCGGCAGATGAGGATGCAGACCTGTTGGATCCGAGAAGCTGGAAGAAGGAGCGGTATCCGGTTCTGAAAACAGATGAAAGTCTTCAGATTTACGGTCCCGGGCATAACAGCTTTGTGGAGACCGAGGACGGCAGGCTGGTCATGGTGTTCCATGCCAGAACGGAAAAAGAGCTGGTAGGGGATCCCCTTTATGTACCGAACCGGCATGCCATGATGTTAGAGGTTAAGTGGGATGAAGAAGGGAAACCGGTTTTTGAATTCTAAACCAAAAAGAGAAAAGAAAATTGCCAATTCTTTTATGGTTATTTTCGCCGGCGCCATTGTGCTGATTATCCTGTTGGGCAGTCTGTCTTACAGTATGGCGTCCAAGGCTGTCATGCAGAAATACGAGGATGCGGTGATCAGTGCGGCTTCCTCTATGAGTACTTCCGTGCAGCTTATATGTGAATCCATATCGGATAAGGCGGTGGAATTTTATCTCAGTGATGATTTTAATACCTATTATAATGATGTGGCACAGGCAGGAGGGGCAGAGGGTGCCCGGAGTGCCAGCGAATTGAATAACCGCCTGATTGCCATTAAGAGTGCAGCCTCCTATATCGGCGGTTATACATTATTTGCAGACAGCGGCAAGAGTCTTGTATCAAATGTCAAGGGATTCCCGGAGGGTATGTACCGTACCTACATAGAGAGTGGGGAAGGAAAATCCTTGGATGGTAAAAAGACTGCCAATGCGTGGAGGGGAAGCCATGCGGAAGTGGACAAGGCGCTGGGAACATCGGATGAGAGCTATGTGTTTTCTTTTATGATGCATTTCGTATTAAAGAAAAATCAGGGTTTTCTGATTGTCGATGTAGACAAAAATTATATGGAAGACCTGCTCAGCGTGATGGAACTAGGGCAGGGAAGTATCCGCGGCATCGTGACGGAAGACGGACGGGAGATCCTTTTGCAGGAGCAGAATGGCAAGGAAGGGGTTGAAATGATCCGCTGCCAGGCTGAGGCTGTCTTTACGGACAAAGCTTTCTATACGGAAAGTGCCGCGAAGGAAGTAGAATCAAAATATGTGCAGGCAGGCGGCCAGACACAGTTGTTTGTCAGCGCGCCTGTTGGCAGGACCGGGATGAAAATCTGTGTTCTTGTGCCAAAGAGCACCATTTTGTCAGAAGTTAGAGGTATACGGAATGTAACGGTCATTATCGTAATCTTTGCCACTTTGTTTGCGGTGATATGCGGCCTCTGGATATCCGGAAAGATTGGACGGACATTAAAGTCCATGAGCACATCCCTTCAGCATGTTTCCCAGGGAAATCTGACGGAGGTGGTGCGGGCTGACAGCCAGGATGAGTTTGGCAGACTGGCTGACGGTATCAATGAGATGCTATCTGGTATTCGTGGACTGGTGGGTAACAACAGGAAGTTTGGAATCCAGGTGAAGGATCTTTCGGAACAGGCATTTTCTTTTACTGCCGGCATTGAATCTTCGATGCAACAGATGGTGTCTTCCATGGGATCAGTCTCCCAGGGCATTACGGAGCAGTCAAGACAGACTGAGCTGAGTGTTGGGGAGATGGCAGGACTTTCGGAGAAAATCAATGATATCTACCGGGCTTCCGAGGAGATGACACAGAAGATCGGAGAGGTTATAGATTCTGTGGATCGTGGTAAGGACGGTATTGGCGAGTTAAGCATTAAATCGGAAGAGACCGCAGGTATTACCGAGAGTCTTATTTCCAGTATCGCCCTGGTCAACGCGCAGTCGGAGCGGATTGTAGATATTATTAAGACAATAGAAGACATTGCTTCCCAGACCAACCTGCTGTCGTTGAACGCATCGATTGAGGCGGCAAGGGCAGGCGAAAGCGGGAAGGGTTTTGCAGTGGTGGCCACGGAGATCCGCAAGCTGGCGGATCAGTCCATGGAAGCCGGTACTCTGGTGAGAGAGATTATAAGCGGTATCCAGGAAAGCAATCAGGCGGCTACGGATGCGGCCAGGATAACAGAGAGATTTTTGAGCGGCCAGACGGAAATGTTGAAGGATACCGTTTCTGCATTTGGAAATATTAATGACAGTGTCACCATTTTGGCGGAGGTTCTCGGGGCTATCCGGCAGAAAATGGCCAATATGCAGGAGAATAAGGAAGTCGTCAACGAGTCTATCGCAGAGATCAATCAGCTGTCCATGCAGATTGCGCAGTCTATAGAGAGCGTATCCGGGATTGTGCTGGAGAAGATGAAGGAGATTGACACACTGGCGGAGACGGTCAGACTTTTGAATACGGAGGCCGAAGAATTACAGGAGTCCATGAGCAGATTTGTGCTGGAAGAAGAGGACCCGGAACAAGAACAGCTGGAACAGCCAGAAGAAAGTATCGAATCAGAATAGAAAAATATAAAAGGGAGCGGACATCCAATATCCGCTCCCTTTATCTTAGTTGTAATTATCGATGCAGGGCTGGAACATATCCTTGGTCACACCGCACAGAGGGCAGCACCAGTCTGCCGGAAGATCTTCAAATGCAGTACCGGGTTTGATGCCGTGTTCCGGATCACCTTTCTCAGGATCATATGTGTAGCCGCAGGGATTACAGAAGTATTTTTTCATCTTAAAGTCCTCCTTTGTATACTATAAATATGCTTTCATTTTTTATCTTATGAATTTATTAACCAAAGTATCTCTTTAACAGACCTGCAAATGCCTTGCCGTGTCTTGCCTCGTCGCGGGCCATCTCATGAACGGTGTCATGGATTGCATCCAGGTTAGCAGCCTTAGCGCGTTTTGCCAGATCAAACTTACCAGCGGTTGCGCCGTTCTCAGCTTCCACTCTCATCTCCAGATTCTTCTTGGTGGAATCGGTTACTACCTCACCGAGAAGCTCTGCAAATTTAGCAGCATGTTCTGCCTCTTCCCAGGCAGCTTTCTCCCAGTACAGGCCGATCTCAGGATAACCCTCTCTGTGAGCAACTCTTGCCATAGCAAGATACATACCAACCTCAGAACACTCACCGTTAAAGTTAGCGCGCAGATCATCAATAATATCCTGGCTGACACCCTGTGCCACGCCTACTACATGTTCAGCAGCCCATGTCATCTCGCCGCCTTGAGCAGTAAATTTCTCAGCCGGTGCATGGCATACCGGGCACTCAGCCGGTGCAGCATCTCCTTCGTGAACATAACCACATACCTGACATACAAATTTCATAAATCTAGTCTCCTTTTCTTTTTATTTGCACCCTTAAATTATGGGTTCATTTTACAGTGGTCACATATTCCATAGAAATAGGTGACATGTCCTTGTATTTCGCCGGCAAAATCCCTGCGGGCGGTTTCCAGGATTTCTTCGATGCTCTCCATCTTAAGATCGGTTACGCCGCCGCACTTAGAACAGACGAAATGGTAGTGTTCGGAGGTATCCGCATCAAAGTGGTCAATACCGTCGCCCACACGCAGACGCTGTATCTCGCCCATATCGGCAAGGAGCGTGAGATTACGGTAGACAGTGCCAAGACTGATGTTAGGATATTCCTGCCTGACGTTCTTATAGACCACTTCGGCGGTAGGATGATCTTTACGGGTCATCAGAAAGTCGGAAATGATCTGCCGCTGACGGCTGTATTTCAACGCCATTGCAAACCCTCCTTCAAAATAGGAATCATTACTGATTTCATGACTTCATTATAGCAGATTAAATAAGCCTGTCAATCTCCAATTTATGATTTTATAAATTTTTAATAAGATTATCGGATATGTTTTATTTCTTAGTACTAAAAGTGTGATATATTAAAAATATTAAGAAGAGAAAAAGATATGATATACACAGAGAAAGGAAGATTTTCGTGAAATTCAGGACAAGGCTTGTCATCACATCGCTTTCTATCATACTGGTACCGCTTCTGCTTACAAGTATTACGTTTCTGCTGCTTGGCAGCCATATAGAAGATGCGGAGACAGAGTTCGGGTTTTTAAATAAAAATCCTTCTTATATTTACACGATAGAGAATTACAGCCGTATTACGGAGGAAGTACTGGAAGATGTGAAGCAGCAGATTGCGGAGGATCCGAAAAGGCTGGAGGATAAGGATTATCTGGATGAGCTGACCGTGGACCTGAAGGACAAGTCTTCCTATATTATAGTCAGGAAAGATAACCAGATTTATTATACCGGAAATAATAACGCTGCCAGGAAGATATTTAATACACTGCCGGAATACGGCAATGAGATGCCCCATACGGAGACAGGTTATTATTACAATGATATGAAGAAACTGGTCAAAGAGGTTGACTTCAGGTTTTCGGACGGGGCAGAGGGAAGCTTTTTTATTGTGACGAGTATCAGTTCCCTGATTTCCAAGAAGATGCTGCGCAATATGATTTTTGGTTTTATACTGGTGCTGATCTTTACCAGTATCATCCTGACACAGTGGATTCAGAAAGGTATCTTTACCCCTATCAATCAGCTCAATACGGCGATGCAGAATATTGCCGAGGGCAACCTGGAATATATGCTGACAACGGAGGGCAAGGGAGAAATCGGAGAACTCTACCGCAATTATGAGGATATGAGGCTACGGTTGAAAGAATCCCTGGATGAGAAGTTTGAGCATGAAAAGAAGAACCGGGAGCTGGTCAGCAATATTTCCCATGATCTGAAGACGCCGATTACCGCGGTCAAGGGGTATGTGGAAGGAATCATGGACGGGGTGGCCGATACGCCGGAGAAGATGGACAAGTATATTAAGACCATCTATAATAAGGCCAATGATATGGACAGGCTGATCAATGAACTTACCACCTATTCCGGCATTGACAGCAACCGGATTCCATACAGCTTCCGCCGTATTAATGTGGCGGATTATTTCGGGGACTGTGTGGAGGAGGTAGGACTTGATTTAGAATCCAAGAATATACAGCTCAATTATGAGGATCTGGTGGAGCCATCCACGCAGATCATAGCCGATCCGGAACAGCTTAAGAGGGTCATCAATAACATCATAGGCAACAGCGTCAAGTATTCGGATAAGGAAAAGGGGATTATTGATATTCGTATTCTGGATGAGGTGGATTCCATCCGGGTGGAGATTGAGGATAACGGTAAGGGCATTGCAGCCAAAGATCTGCCGAATATTTTTGAACGGTTTTACCGGACAGATGCTTCCCGCAACTCTTCCAAAGGGGGCAGCGGCATCGGCCTGTCCATCGTAAAGAAGATCATAGAAGATCACGGAGGTTACATCTGGGCTACCAGCAAAGAGGGGGAAGGTACCTGTATGCATTTTGTGATACGTAAATATCAGACATCGGAGAAAGAATAAGAGAGAAATCGTTGTATAAACGGAGTGACAGAAAGGACAGGAGATTATGAGTAAGATTTTAATTGTGGAAGATGAAGAGGCAATCGCAGATTTGGAGAAAGATTATCTGGAGCTGAGTGATTTTGAAGTGACCATCGAGAATAACGGTGACAAGGGGTTAGAGACTGCATTGACAGGAAACTATGATCTTGTGATCCTGGATCTTATGCTGCCGGGAATTGACGGGTTTGAGGTATGCAAAAGGATTCGTGAGGAAAAGAATATACCGATTATCATGGTGTCGGCCAAGAAGGATGACATTGACAAGATCAGAGGGCTTGGTCTTGGTGCGGACGACTATATGACAAAGCCTTTCAGCCCTTCTGAGCTGGTGGCCAGGGTGAAAGCGCATATGGCCCGCTATGACAGGCTGGTGGGAAGCAATCAGAAAGTCAATGATATCATTGAGATCAGAGGGCTCAAGATAGACAAGACCGCCAGAAGAGTCTATGTGGACGGGGAAGAGAGGGTTTTCACAACGAAAGAATTTGACCTGCTGACATTCCTGGCCGAGAACCCCAATCACGTATATTCCAAAGAAGAGCTGTTCCGGGAAATCTGGGATATGGATTCCATTGGGGATATTGCGACAGTTACCGTGCATATCAAGAAGATTCGTGAAAAAATTGAGTTTGATACTGCCAAACCTCAGTATATTGAGACAATCTGGGGAATCGGCTATCGGTTTAAGATATGAGATCACGCATATTATATGAGGATAAAGATATCATAGTCTGTCATAAACCGGCCGGTATCGCCACACAGACGGCACGGGTGGGACAGCAGGATATGGTCAGTGAGATATCTGCATATCTGGCGGCAGAGGAGAAAAAGCATCCACCTGCAATGGGTGGCAAAACGCCCGGACGGGCTCCCTATGTGGGGGTGATCCACCGCCTGGATCAGCCGGTAGAAGGCATCCTGGTCTTTGCCAGAAACCAGGTGGCAGCAGCAGGATTAAGCAGACAGATTACGGAAGAGCGGATGGAGAAAGATTACTATGCCCTTGTCTGCGGGCAGGATATCCCGGCCCGGGGAGAACTTGTCAATCATCTGTTGAAGGACGGCAGAACCAATCTCTCCAAAGTGGTATCCGCGGAAAGCAAAGGAGCTAAAGAAGCCCGCCTGCGGTTTTGGACATTACAATGTCAACAGATGGAATTGGAGGAGGGAAAGACCTGTTCCATTGCCCTTGTGAGAATCCGTCTACAGACAGGACGCCATCATCAGATCCGGGTGCAGATGGCCGCGGCAGGGTACAGTCTTCTGGGGGATCGTAAATATGCTGATGAAACAGCTGTCCATGTATCTGAACGAATGGGAATCCGGGAGATTGCACTGTGCGCAGGAAGACTTGCATTTGTGCACCCGGCCACAGGAGAGAAAAAAGTATTTTGTGTTCTGCCGGAAGGGAAGGGATTTTCTGATTTCAGGCAGACGATAGAAGAGGATTTTGCGTATAAGATTCCGGAAAAGAAAGATAATAAAAACAGTGTCAGTTGAAGAAGCGGAAGATACACTTTCTGCTTCTTTTTCTGTTGCAAAGTTAATTATTTTGACAGCCGGGAGGAAGATGGAACGGGGATGATGAGTCTTGACAACAATCAGCAACTGGAGAAACTGTGGCATAACAGAGTCATAAAAGCAAGTGCGGTAACCTTGATTGTCTATTTGTTTTTTCGCTACCTGTTTACATTGGCGGCGCCCTTTCTGTCAGCTTTTGTGCTGATCACACTATTGTATCCCCTTTTGGAGAAATTACAGAGAAGGATCCCCATCCGTAAGAAATTTCTGGCAGTGGGTATTGTCCTGCCCCTTTTACTTGTAATCTGTGGTCTGTTGTGGGCGCTTATGGTGCTGGGGATAAGACAGCTCCAGGAGCTGCCGGCTCTTTGCAATAAGGTGGGTGCACAGGCAGAACAGTTTTTTCATCAGTGCTGCTGTAAAATGGACGGAAAGTTTGGCTGGGACGGACAGGAGATTGAGGTGTATCTGATAGAACAGATGACAGTTATCATGGAAAATGTGCAGATACAGGTGGTCCCGCAGATTCTGTCTTCCTCCTACAGTTGTTTTAAAGGAATATTTTCTGCTGTTGGATTCCTTGCAATTACCTGTATTGCGGTTTTTTTGCTGGAAAAGGACTATGCCGGAATGGTGGAGTGGATGAAGTCCACGGAAGATGTCAGATTTATCTGGTCGGTTATGGAAGGCGTGCTTTCTTATATTATCACCTTTATGAAGGCGCAGGGTGTGATTCTGCTGATTATCAGTTTATTGTGCGGCATAACTTTAAGCGTGGCGGGCGTGAGCGGCGGTATCTTCCTGGGTATTCTGGCAGGCGTCCTGGATATGCTGCCTTTTATCGGCACGGGGATTGTGCTGGTGCCCTTATCCATATGGCAGCTTTTGAACGGACGGTATGTACAGATGACAGTCTGTCTGGTTCTATATGGTATCTGTATTCTGACGCGGGAGATGCTGGAGCCCAAACTGATTGGCAAGAGAGTGGGTGTGCCGCCTGTCTATTTGCTGTTGGCTATCTATGCGGGCGTAAAGCTCTTTGGGGTTGGCGGGATTATCAAAGGGCCGCTTTCGTTGATTGTTATCTGGGAGATTTTAAAAAGGCATGGTGGAGAGGAACTGGTTGACAGATAGTACTAAATATAGTACTAAATATAGTACTAAATATAGTACTATAATACAAAGGGAAATTTGTGGATGAATATAAAAGATTATATGAAATTGCCTTACACAAGAATTGTGCAGGAAATGAATGACGAAAGCGGGCACTATTTTTATGGAAGGATTTTGGAATTAGATGGCTGCCAGAGTACAGGAGATACCGTTGAAGAGCTATATGAGAGTCTTAATGAAGCAATGGAAGGTTATCTGGAAGTAAAGCTGGAGAATGGACTTCCTGTTCCAGAGCCGGAAAATGTGGAGAATTACAGTGGCAAATTCAATGTGAGACTTCCGAAGTCCTTACATCAGAGGTTGAGCATTGAAGCGGATAAAGAAGGGGTAAGCCTTAATACACTTGTTTTATATAAATTAGCACTGTAGGATGATAAAACGCATCGGAAAATCCGGTGCGTTTTTTAAAATAAGAATCGTTTGTATCTATTCTGGGTGTATACTGATTGTTGCGGTTAAGTATTCCATATATAATTTAAATAATATATAATAATGCGGTAGTGGTATAGGCAATCAGCGGCCTTGTGCTTAATGTGCCGGGTTTTGTGTTACAGAAAAGAGAGAACGATATATGAGGAATTGGAATAAAATGGATAACAATCGAAAGCAGGTTGTTATTATATTTGCTATTATAATAATACTGGGCTTATTTGGGGCTGTGTTCAGATTTATATATATTGATTCAAAGAATAAGATATTGGGAAATAATCTTCATGCGACTTTATATAGCCGGGGAATAGGCAAAAAAGCATATGAAACCATTGAGGATGCGATGAAAGCGGTTGCAAAAGATTATGTCAAAGAGGATGAATTATATGCAGCACAAACTCAAAATGTTGCAAAAGTGTTTATGTTGCATAAAAATGAGGTGATTGGTTACGAATTTTTAATTCAGGAGGGACGCTATTATTATATTGGAGAGCGCAAAAGTGTTTTTTATATTGAAAATCAACCCAGGAAATATGATTGGGAAACAACAGTATTATCTGATCTGAGTTGTTCTACCAGCAAGAGTTATAAGACAATTATACATATTGGTAAAAAATATATGGTTTTACCTGCCTGGGGCATTTCGGACAACGAAAAGATTGGCGATGTAATGATAGATGGACAGGAGATGGATGAGATTATTACGTTTGAGCAAGAGGGAAAGAAATATTATTTATGGATTATTCATGATTTACAGACCAAAAACGATGCAGCTGACATTAAGATTTCTTTGAAATTAGATAGCGCCTTGCGTGTTCGAGAGGATTGTCTTTGTCCTTATCAGTACTTGTAATCATGAGGGGAACGATATAAAATGATGTAATGAATACTATAAAGTTGAATTGTTTAAATTCGATATTTTCAAGGGTTAGCGGCAAAAGAATCGGTCAAATAGTTCTCTGGCTGTATTTTGTGCTGTTGATTGTTATTTATCCTTACTATGCACCGGGAGGGTATCTTCGGATCGGAGAGGAGAAGTATTTTTTCTTCCGGAATGTGACGCTGCTTATGGCGGCAGTAATGATTGTGATTATTGTCTGTACCCTTATTCGGCGGCCGGGGCTTGTCACGGGGTATTACCACAGGATGTCCGTTACGGACTGGTTTGCTTATGGATATTTCGTGACGGTGATGTTATCTTATCTGTGTTCAGCCTGTAAGAAAGAGGCATTTTGGGGTACAGAAGGCTGGTATATGGGAACGGTGATGCAGATGCTGTTTGTGCTTCTGTATTTTTTCTTTTCCCGCTATTTTGTGAGTGGTGGGAAGTGTCTGGCGGTCTGGATGACAGGCTCTGCCGGGGTATTTATACTGGGGATTCTGAACCGCTACTCGGTTTATCCGTTTGCCATGGAAGGACAGACGCCGGTGTTTATCTCAACATTGGGGAATATTAACTGGTTCTGCGGTTATTGGTCGGTGACGGCGCCTGTAGGGCTTACGCTTTACTGGTGCAGTGAGAAAAGATGGTGTCGTCTGTTGGCGGGACTCTACAGTCTGGTGGCAATGCTTGCCGGCGTGGTGCAGGGGAGCGAGAGTGCCTATCTGGTGTTTGGCGCAGTAGGTGAAGTTCTTCTGCTGTTCTCCATACATAGTGTACAGCGGTTATACCGATGGATGGAGTTATGTATGATCTGGCTGGCGGGGTGTCAGCTTGGCCGTCTGATGCGTTATCTTCCCGGACTTCGGATGAATTATGGGAGTGCCATAAACGGCGGCAGCCCTTCGGTAATGGAGAGATTAACGGATGGTAATGATACCTTATGGATATTGGGTATTATGCTCACTGTGTATATAATATTTAGAGTGTGGAACGGAAAAAGTGATGCGAAAGAAGCCGGGGAGGAAGACATGACGAGGCCCCAGGAGAAAGATACAGCAAAATCCAGAGGAGTATGGGATTTCATGAAAGTCAGTCGTAAGAAAGTTGTCTGTACAGCAGTTGTGATAGTGTTTTGGCTTCTTGTGGCGGCAGGGATATTCTGTGCCGGCGGACTGTTGGATGAAGGAACCAGTACGGATGCATCCGCGCAGGATAACGGCCGGATTGTGGTTTTTAACGAAGACTGGGGCAATGGCCGGGGTGTGGCCTGGAATTGCAGTATAGAAGCCTATAAAAGGCTGGATTCCCTGCATAAAATCGTGGGTGTGGGACCGGATTGTTTTGCGAATCATATCTATGGGGATTCGGTATTAGCTGTCCGTCTTGTGGAGGAATTTGGGCAGGAGCGGCTCACCAACGCCCACAATGAAGGCCTTTCCATATTGATAAATCTGGGACTTCTGGGAGCTTTGTGTTATGCAGGACTCGTGGGAAGTGTGCTGTTACGCTGTTGCAGGAGGGCTCAGGGACAGCAGATTTTATATGTATGTGCCGTGAGTATTCTGGCGTATACAGTGCATAATGTGGTAAGCTTTCAACAGGTATTGAATACACCATATCTCTTTATCCTGCTGGGGATAGGCGAAGGGCTGTTGCGTAAAAGTAAGGAGAAAGCATGAGTAATAAACTGCAAAAAACAACAGAGAACGGACAAAGTGCCGGTATGGAGATTACGGGCCAGATCATCGAATATGTACTGGCAGCAGTGGCGGCGGCGATATGTATGGCAGTGCCGTTTTATGCAAGGAATGGCTATGACCAGATCGGTAATGCCAAGTTTGAGATTTATAAGAATATTCTGTGTCTGGGGCTGGTACCTCTTTTGATACTTACCGCTTTATATGGGTTTTTCTGGCTGCGGGAAAAGCAAAAATGCAGGCTTTCGGTAACGGACGGTTTTGTGCTGGCGTATCTGTTCTTAACCGTGCTGGCTGCCATCTCCGGCGGATTCTGGCAGGATGCACTGTGGGGTTCCTTTGGCTGGAACATGGGGCTGATGGCACAGATCAGTTTTGTGCTGTTGTACTTTTTATTCTCTCGTTTCGGCAAATATTACCGGCCTGTGCTGTTTATTTTGTGCGGGGTATCAGTGGTGGTGTTTCTGATCGGGATACTGCACCGGATGGGGATAGATCCCATTGGCTTCTACCAGGGACTGACAGATGGTCAGATGGCGCAGTTTCTGTCTACTATGGGACAGGCCACCTGGTATGCAAGTTACCTGGTGGTGGTTCTGCCTGTGGGGATTGTGCTGTTTCTCTATACGCAGAACAGGATATGGCGTGTGGTAAGCGGTATTTATATTTTCATAAGTTTTTGCACCCTGGTGACACAAAACAGTGACAGTGCCTACTTTGCACTGGCAGGGTTTATGCTGGTGTTTTTCTGGGTCTGTGTGGGCAAAAGGGAGAGCCTGCACCGGTTTATGGCCGTCTGTGTCTTGTTCTTTGCAGCGGGCAAGATCATGTATTTTCTGATGAGGATTGATCCCAATCCGGAACTGCAATATGATTTTCTCACCAGGCTGGTTTTAAACTCCGGGCTGACCTGGGGATTGCTGGTTCTGTGCCTGGCATTGTATGTGGTGTTGCGGCGGCAAAAAGATAAGGATTATCCGGTGCAGACAATGCTGTGGGTGCGAAAGGCAGTGCTTGCAGGGACAGGAATTGTAATTGTGGGAATCATACTGATTATTATCTTACAGACCAGAGAGCTCCTGCCGGCGGGGATTGCGGAGAAATTGTCAGCTGTATCCTATTTTCGCTGGGAAGGGGAGTGGGGAAACGGCCGGGGCCGGATCTGGAGCTTTGTGATAAAGGTTTTTGGCGAAGAGAATCTGCTTCATAAGCTGTTGGGCGTGGGTCCGGACTGCCTGAGCAGTTATGTGGCGGCATACCACAGTGAGCAGGCAGAAACTTTCTGGGGACAGAAAGTGCTTACCAATGCTCATAATGAATGGCTGAATATGCTTATCAACGGAGGGATTCTGGGAGCCGTCTCTTATATGGGAATTTTTGTATCGGCAATCCGGCGTTTTATAAAAGTGGCAGAGAAAGACATTCTGCTTATGGGAATCGCGGCGGCGACAGTGTCCTATATGGCCTATAACTTCTTCTGTTACCAGCAGGTATGCTGTACTCCCTTTGTGTTTATGCTGCTGGGTATAGGGGAGTATCTGTGCAGGAGAGAAACTGCTAAATAACAGTTGACAAAACCGGTTTCTCCGCTTAGAATAAGACCCAAGAAACAGCGCAGTATCCGTGTTGTTTCCCTGAATATAACCTATAACAGATATGACGAAGAAGAGAATAGTACGGATAGGGAACGTGACAGAGAGAGGATCATGGGTGGAAGGTCCTTACGGGAAATATTCGGAACCGGCCTCGGAGTCCTGTGTGACGAGCACAGCGCAGCACCGGCGATAACGGTAAGAGAAGAGAGCGCAGAAGCGCTAATCAGGGTGGTACCGCCGAGATTTCGGCCCCTTTGGGGAAGAGATCTGGGCGTTTTTTATTGCACAGACCCATAGGAAGAAAGGAGATAGAAATGGCAGACAAAAAGTTGGTGGAAGCGATCACGGCAATGGAAGATGACTTTGCGCAGTGGTACACAGATGTAGTGAAGAAGGCGGAACTTCTGGATTATACGAGTATTAAGGGGTGTATGGTTTTTAAGCCGGCCGGATATGCTATCTGGGAGCTTATTCAGAAACAACTGGATGAGAGGTTTAAGGCGGCCGGGGTGGAGAATGTGTATCTGCCCATGTTTATTTCAGAGAGTCTGCTGAATAAAGAGAAAGACCATGTGGAAGGGTTTGCACCGGAGGTGGCCTGGGTGACCCATGGCGGATTACAGCCTTTACAGGAAAGGCTGTGCGTCAGACCTACTTCTGAAACCCTGTTTTGCGATTATTATAAAAATGTGGTGCAGTCCTACCGGGATCTGCCCCAGGTCTGCAATCAGTGGTGTTCTGTGGTGCGCTGGGAGAAGGAGACCAGGCCTTTCCTGCGCAGCAGGGAGTTCTTATGGCAGGAGGGTCATACAGCTCATGCGACAGCCGAGGATGCTGAGGAGAGGACACTTCAGATGTTGAAGATTTATGCTGACTTCTGTGAAGAAGTATTGGCAATTCCTGTGATTAAAGGACAGAAGACGGAGAAAGAGAAATTTGCAGGCGCGGTTTCCACTTACACCATCGAGGCGCTTATGCATGACGGTAAGGCGCTGCAGTCCGGTACCAGCCATAATTTCGGGGATGGATTTGCGAAGGCTTTCGGCGTACAGTTTACAGACAAGGATAATACCTTAAAATATGTACATCAGACTTCCTGGGGTGTCTCTACCCGCTTGATTGGTGCGATTATTATGGTACACGGAGATAATTCAGGACTGGTACTGCCTCCTAAGATTGCGTCTACCCAGATTATGATTATTCCCATTCAGCAGAAGAAAGAAGGCGTGCTGGATAAGGCATATGAATTAAAAGAACGTCTAAGCGGTTTCCGCGTGAAGGTGGATGATACGGATAAGAGTCCTGGATGGAAGTTCTCGGAACAGGAGATGCGGGGAATTCCGATCCGCGTGGAGATTGGGCCCAAGGATATTGAGGCGGGCAAGTGTGTGATCTGCCGCCGGGATACGAGAGAGAAGATTGAAGTTTCCCTGGATGAGATTGAGGTGAAGGCGGGAGAGATTCTCGATAAGATGCAGAAAGAAATGCTGGAGAGGGCCCGTGCGCACAGGGAAAATCATACCTTCAGGGCAAAGGACATGGAGGAATTCCGCAGACTGTTTACAGAAGAGTCCGGTTTTGTCAAGGCTATGTGGTGCGGCGACCAGGCGTGTGAGGATAAGATCAAGGAAGAACTGGCAGTTACAAGCCGCTGTATGCCGTTTGAACAGGAGCAGATCAGTGATGTCTGCGTATGCTGTGGAAGGCCTGCAAAGAAAATGGTTTACTGGGGCAGAGCTTATTAAAGAGGGGAAAGGAGGTCAACAGGCAAAGTGAGCCGGAAGAATAAACGCAGACGAAAAAAAGGATATGGCAAGATAGTTTTCTTAAGCCTGTTGATCATAGCCTGTATTATGGTGATTATCGGCCTGGCTAATGGATCGTTGACGAGTAAGGTCAAATCCGTGGTAAAGGAGAAAGTGACAGAACAGGTCATGGAGCAGACTTTGCAGAAGGCCCTGGAAAGCACCGGGGATCCGCAGGCAGCCCAGAAAGCGAAAGAAATAGTAGCAGATATGGAGGAGACCGATAAACAGAAAGCGGAAGAGATTATCGGGAAATATGCAGACAGTGATACCTTGTCAGACTGCATGGAAATTGTGAGCGACGGCGTAAATGAGGAGTCTTTGGCTAAGGTCAGGGAGTATCTGGAAGGGAGCGTGTCGGCGGAAGATCAGGCACAATTGGAAGAACTGTACAGGAAGTACAGTGAAGGATATCAATAAGAGGATATTGATTATAGGATTTCATTAACAGGTGTCTGCTGATTATGGCAGGCACCTGTTAACTTTATAAAAGTTTCTCCAAAGAAACCAAGAAAGTATCAAAAAGGACAAAATAATGCAATGGATAGACAAAACTGATACTGGTGGGTGGAAAGATATCATGGTATAATAAAAATTAACTATTTATAGTTTTGGAGCAATATTTATAAGTGATATACAGCAAAACTGTGTGAAAAACGGAGAATGGAATATGAAGAACAAAAAGAAATGGAAGGCGGCCATTCTTATATTGCTTTTACTACTTTTGGTCATAGGAATCGCGGTTGCGATGTATATATCTGCGAAGGTCAGAAAGGTGCATCCGGATGTATCCGTGAACTCCCGGGACCGGATTGTATATGATGCTGAGGAAGAACTGGAGGAGACATATGCAAAGTATCATGATCCGGAGGATACGCAGAAGGCTGAGACGGTAGCAGGGTACAAGGCATCCCAGCATAAGGTGGCGCTCGTGTTCTGTGGAATGTCAACACCTACGGAGATGACCCGGATACTTGATCTGTTGGATGACTATGAAATAAAGGCGGCTTTTATCTGTGACGGTATGACCGCCGCAGAGGATCCGGATACGATCAGGGACATTATCGGGCGGGGGAATATCGTTGGCAATTACGGCATGAGCGGGGAAACACACTGGGAGGCGATGGAGGATGAAGAGATACTTACCTCTCTTGCGCAGACGCAGGCTGTTATGAAGCGGATTACGGGGAACACGCCGCAGTATATGCTGGCTAATGCAACAGTAGTCGATGACAGAATCCTCCATCTTGCGGCCTGTGCCGGCCTGGACAAATATATTTCGGCCACCAAATTTATCAATGATTCCAGCTTTCAGGATTTCAATGAAGCACTTGGTTTTGTGGAGAAAGTAGAAGGCGGATCGATTATATGTGTTAAGATTGACGGCAATCTGGATGAGATAGAATTTGAACCTTATGAAGTGGACGAAAAACCCGCGGAGGATAAACAGGCTTCTGTAAGTGTCAATGATTTACCGACAGCGAAACCGGAGATTACGGAGACGGTAGAGTTGCTGTTGGAGGCATTGGACACTACGGAAACAGCGGTGGTGCCGTTGGACAGACTGGATACGGAACCGGATATGGAAGTTGCCAGAAGGTTCGAGGACCGGGAAGATGCGGCAGATTACGAAGTGCCGGTATCTGCGAAAGCCGGCGAAGGATATTTTGATGATACATTGTTTATCGGGGATTCCCTGACACTGGCTTTATCCTACTATCCGGTTATCGAGGATAAGGTGGAGTTTTGCGCTTATAAATCGATTACTCCGATGCAGTTTGTGAATAATACAAAGATTGAAGTGTCTGATGATGAGGAAGTTGCTATCTGGGATGAGGTGTGTAAGAAAAAGCCCGAGAAGATATATATACTGTTGGGCACCAACGCGCTGGCAAGTGGTAGTAATTCATCTTTTATCCTGTATTATGACAGATTGCTTGAAATGTTAAAGGAGCAGTTTCCCGATGCGGTCATATATATAGAGGGGATTCCCCCGGTCACAAGTAAGGTGTCCACGGAGAGAATTACGCTTACCAACGGGCGGATCAGGAAGATCAATGTGGAGATTGCCAAAATGGCGGCGGAGCGGGGTTGTTTCTATATTGATTTATACAGCGCTTTAGCTGATAAGGACAATTGCCTTCCAAATGATATTGCACAGGAAGACGGTATCCATATGAATGAAGAAGGATGCAGAAGATGGATTGATTATTTATTATGTCACACGGCTGAGCGTGCAAAAGGGGAATCATGGAATTTTTAGATAGATTTACCAAAAAGAAGAAAAGAAAAAGTGAAGATGTGCTGCTTCATGAGCAGAGTGACAGGCGGCTTATGCCGGATGTGCCTGCGTTAAATGGCGAAAGAAAGCTGATGGACCGCAGGGGTGACCTCTCTGAGATGCTGGATGGTGGATTGACGTTTGAGGAGATCAGCAAAAAGAGAAAGATGGGTATTCGTTATCTGAATGCCTATGAAGTAGACATCACGGTATATCAGGAAGGCGGTAAGAAGTGTTTTCGTGGTCAGACGAAAGATGTCTCGCTCGGCGGTCTGGGACTGGTAGTGACCAGTGCAGAGAAAGATATCATTAAAAGTGCCCCTAAGGTAAGACTGAAATTTCATGTGGAACCGGGTTCTTTGCCGGAAGGATATGAAATGAACGTGGGTATCTATGCCAAACCTGTCCGGCAGGTACGGCTTCCGGATGGCATGTGGCTTGTCGGCATGGAGTTTGACCAGGACCTGTCTGATTATGCAAAGCGCCGTAAAGACAGGTATATGCTTACCATGTCGTCTCTGATGCTGTTTTTCATCAGTGCGTTTATCATGCTGATGAGATCTGAGAGCATCATTTATTTTAAGTTTAACAAATGGTTATACTTGTACAGTATCATTACGGCATTTTTCCTGATGAGCCGCTATTTGTTCGGGGCGCTGTACAGACCGAAAAAAGTGGATCCGGATTTTACGCCCGGGGTCACTGTCATCATTCCCTGTTTTAATGAAGAAAAATGGATTCAGAGAACGATTTTAAGCTGTATCAACCAGAACTATCCGGCGGATAAGCTGGAGGTAATCGTGGTGGATGACAGGTCAACAGATGGGTCCGTAGAACAGATCAAGGATATTATCGGGCAGCTGACGCGGTCGGAGGATGAGAGATATAGTATCAGCGAGAGAATCTCTTATATTGTACAGCCTCAAAATGCAGGAAAAAGAGAAGCGCTTGCGGCGGGCGTGAAAGTCGCAAAGCATGAATATGTTGTATTTGTGGATTCGGACAGCTTTTTGGATCCCTTTGCGGTCAGGAATCTGGTACAGCCCTTTAAGGATCCCAAAATGGGAGGCGTGACCGGAAGAACAGATGTAGCCAATACGTATACAAATTCCCTGACAAAGATTCAGTCCGTAAGATATTATATCGCCTTTCGGATCATGAAGGCGGCGGAAAGCTATTTTGACTGTGTAACCTGCCTCTCGGGACCGCTGTCCTGTTATAAAAAGGAACTGGTAATGGAGTATCTGGATAAATGGCTGAATCAGAAATTCCTTGGACAGAAGGCGACTTTTGGGGATGACAGGGCACTGACCAACCTGATGCTGCGTAATCACAGGACCTACTATCAGGACACTGCCATTTGTTCGACCATTGTTCCCAATGACAATAAGGTTTTTCTGAAACAGCAGATGCGGTGGAAGCGGTCCTGGCTCAGAGAATCCTTTACGGCGGGTACGTTTATATGGAGAAAGGAGCCTTTTGCGGCTGTCTTTTTCTATGTGGGTCTGTGTGTACCGATTCTGGCGCCTGTTGTTGTCATATACAACTTGTTCTATGTGCCGATAACGACTTATGCGTTTCCGACCACGTTTATGGTCGGTATGTTGATGATGGCGATGATGATGAGCTCTGCACAGATGTTTCTGCGAAAGAGTACCACTTGGATTTTCGGTTTTCTGTTCTGTCTTTATTATGAAGCGGTGCTTTTGTGGCAGATGCCGATTGCGGTACTCACCTTCTGGAAATCCACATGGGGTACTCGTATGACATCCAATGATGTGGAAGCACAGGAGAAGAAGAACAAGCGCAGACAGAAGAGGGAGCGTAAGAAAACCGGTAAGAAGGATGTGCAGGAAGAAGCAGATGAAAATAAAGTGGATTGAAACCAAAAAGGATGTGCATAAGCTGATCAGGTCGATCTGTGAGGCTGTCGTGATGATAGCGGTGGTCTGTATTATATTGCGGGCTTTTCTTGTAATAGACAGATATGATCCTTACGATAAAAATGATGTGAATATCGTTTCCGGTGACGATAAAGGATTTCTCTGCATTTCTTATTTTGGCATTGACAGGACAGGGACCAATGTCCTGGTATCCACAAAGAATCTGGAGAAACAGTTAACAGCGCTTCATAACAGTGGATATGTTACCATTTCACAGCAGGATGTGATAGACTATTATGAAAAGGGGAAGGCCCTTCCGGATAAATCGCTGCTGCTTGTCTTTGAAGACGGACGTACCGATACGGCAATTTTCTCCCAGCCTATTCTGGAAAAAATGAATTATAAGGCGTCCATATGCAGTTACGGCAGCAATCTGAACAGCAAAGATTCCAAGATGCTGAAGGGGGATGACCTGCTTGCCCTGGAAAAGAGCAGCTTCTGGGAGAATGGCCTGAATGGTTACAGACTGTCCTATATCAATGTATTTGACAGGTACGACAGGTTTTTGGGAGAGATGGATTCTCTGGAGTATAATGCGGTAAAGAACTATCTCGGGAGAGAATATAACCATTACCTGATGGACTATCTTCGGGATGAAAATGATATGCCCATAGAGAGTTATAGTGCCATGAAAGAGCGTATCAGCTATGATTATGAGCTGATGGAAAAGGTGTATACGGACGAACTCGGTTACGTGCCCGGGTTGTATATTCTCATGCACTCCAACACCGACATGTTTGGAAATAACAGACGGGTCAGTGAAGTCAATGAAGAGAATATGACACGTTTGTTTGCCATGAATATCAATCGGGAAGGCTTTGCTTTAAATACGGCGGATTCCGATATCTATGACCTGACCAGGATGCAGTCCCAGGCCTACTGGTCTACCAATCATTTCTTAATGCGCATATGGGATGACCTGGACGAGGAAGACAGGGCCGATATTCAGTTTGTGACCGGTGAGAAGGAGCGGGCGGATTACTGGAATACAGATGTGGGGATTGCGGAATTTGAAAGGAATGTTATCTATCTTACCTCTTTGCCTAAGGGGAGAGGCGTGCTCTCATTAAAGGGCAGCGATACTTACAAGGATGTGGAGGTATCTGCCACCCTGACGGGAAATTATTGCGGAGAGCAGACTATCTATCTCAGAGGCCGGGAAGATACCGATGAGAAAATTGGCATTACAGTCTGTGAAAAAGAACTGATTGTTTCGCAGTCCGGTAAGGAGCTGGCGCGGGTCGATCTGGATGAACTGATGCAGGTTGAGTATCTTTCCGTTGAGGAGGATCAAAGAGACGCACTGGCAAAAGAGTATGAGGTACGTGCAGACAATGCCGGGAGCCTGGAGGAGAGTCTGGCTTATGACCTGGAAAAATCGAGAATCAGGAAGACCGAGGCCGCAGCCGTTGAGGATGGTGCGGAACCGTATATTCCCGTTATCGAGTCAAACCAGGCAGGAAAATGGGATATGCTTATTAAGCTTCAGGATAATAAACTCAGTGTTATGGTAAACGAAAAGGTCGCTTTGGATGGACTTGAGGTAACCGTTACCGATGCCGGCAAAGTGATACTGGAAGCAAATAATCTGGAGGAGGAACAATACAGACAGCGCAATCTGACAGACGATGTATATGAAGCCAGGTTTGAGGATCTTGTGATAAGGGATCTGTCACAGGAGAAGACGGTTACTTTGTATGATAACCGGATTCATGGCCTTGACAAGGCGAAGTATTCTATAGCAGACGTCTGGACAAAGATTGTGAACTGGTTTATTGAAAATCTGTAAAAGTGATATGAGAAAAAGAATATTTATTTTAGTTACAGTCATGGCTTTGCTGGGAGCCGGAGGATGTGCAAGGACAGAATTGCCGCAGCCCTCAGTGACAGAGGAAGAAACGCAGATAGAAAAGGATGGTGCGGCAGATAAGCAGAGTGAGGAAGTACAGTCTGACGAGATTCCGGAAGCGGTCGTGTCATCGCGGGCGGCATGGTGCGTATACTGGGATGGAAACTCTGCCCAGGCGGCGGCCGAAATGATTTCCGAATACGATGAGCTGATTTTGTTCGGCTGTATTTATGAGGAAAACCATACGCTGCACATTCCGGAGGCATTGGAGCAATTATATAATGAGTTTCCCGGAAAAGACCAGGGGACCCAAATTTATCTGTCTTTTATCAATGATGTTATGCAGGAAGATGGGACTTCACGACAGAAGTCTCCGGAATTTCTGGAACAGGTGCTAAAGGACGATGTCCTCGGGGATCAGCTGATTGAGGATATGGTCTCACAGACGAAGAAGTGGGGACTCGACGGCATTGAACTTGACTATGAGAATATGCAGAAGGGTGAGGACCTGTGGGATGACTATCTCAGGTTTTTAGAAAGACTGTATGACAGGACACAGCAGGAAGGGCTGCTTTTGCGCGTTGTATTGGGGGCTTATGCACCGGTGGATGAGTACTCGTTTATTCCGGGGCCTCAATATGTGGTAATGTGTTATAATCTATTTGGAACACACAGCGGACCGGGGCCGAAGGCTGATGAAGATTTCCTGAAGGAGATGGTGGAAAGATATTCAGATATGGAAGTTACTTTTGCCATTGCCAACGGCGGATTTGAGTGGGATGAACAGGGAGGTGCCGTGCGGTCCCTCACAGCCAGTAATGCAGAACTTCTGGCAGAAGAGAACGCGGTTAAGCCGGTGCGGGATCAAAGCGGAGCATATTACTATAGCTACGCAGCGGAGGATGGCCAGCATACGGTATGGTACGGCGATGACGAGACGATGCGGCAATGGGAAGAATGGCTTGTCCGGTATTCCGGTCATGATATAGCAGTCGATTTATGGAGATTGGAGTAAGATTGAGAAAGCAGCGCAGAAATGGAGTAAAATGTGGAGGATAAGAGTATGAAAAAGATGTGGAAGACGGTATTTGTCATGGCAGCAGCGGTTATTCTGGCAGCCGGCTGTGGAGCAAAGGATAATGGCGGTCAGAGTTCGGATGCCTCAAAAGAAGTCGTGATCAGTGATGTGGTTGCAAAGATCAAAGAGGCAAATCCTGTGGCAGACGAGAGAGTCATTGATGATTTTGCCGTGGAAAATGAAATGGGACTTGCGATGGATGACATTGCAGAATATGAAGGCGTTATCACCAACTCGCAGAATGATTGTTCGCTGATTTTTGTGGCAAAGGCGAAGGACGGCAAAACAAGGGAATTAAAGCAGGCGCTTTCCGATTATCTGGACAGTCTGACCTCCAACGATCTGTATGTGGAATTTGCAGATAAGATTGAGAAGACCAAAGAGGCAAAGGTGCTGATATATGGCGACTATGTTGTCCTGGTCATAGCAGGACTCGATACAGATTACAGCAACGTCACCACAGCGATTAATGAAGCGTTTGGAGAATAGGGAAGATGCTGTTTAGCAGTGTGACATTTATCTTATTTTTTTTACCGGCGGCCCTGCTCTTGTATTACATTGTTCCGGGTAAATGCAAAAATACGGTCTTGCTTTTGGAGAGTCTTATTTTCTATGCCTTTGGAAACATGCGGTATCTGTTGCTGGCAATTTGTCTGGTATTTGTGAATTACCTGTTTGCCCGCGGGATGGGAAGAAAGTCCTGTCAGCAAAGAACCAGGCGGTTTTATCTGATTATGGCGCTTGCGGCAGACATTTCTTTACTGGCGGCATTTAAGTACGGCGCCTGGCTCTCGATGTTTTTAAACCGGATCACACAGGGGGACATCACATTCTTTGATGTGCTGCCTTTGGGAATCAGTTATTATCTGTTTAAGCTGATCAGTTATCTGTGCGATGTCTATACCGGGAAATGCGAGCCGGAAAAGAATATCATAGATTTTATGACGTATGTGCTGATGTATCCGCAGATTCTGGTAGGGCCTATTATCCGTTATGTGGATATCCGGGCCGGCTTAAAGAACCGGGACAGACATGTGAAACCCGAAGAAATAAGACAAGGTACAAGGCTGTTTGTCTATGGACTTGCAAAAAAGGTTATTCTGGCGGATACACTGGGCATGTTGTGGAGCCAGCTGGCGGGTGCAGATGGCATTGGAATTGAGAAGGCCTCCTCGGCATTGGTGTGGCTGGCAGTCCTGGCATATTCATTACAGCTTTATCTGGATTTCTCGGGATACTCTGAGATGAGCAACGGATTATCTGCCATGATGGGATTTTCCTGTAAGCAGAACTTTGCGTATCCGTATCTTTCGCGCAGCGTCACGGAGTTCTGGCGCAGATGGCATATTACATTGTCCGAGTGGTTTCGGGATTATGTGTATATTCCGCTGGGCGGAAATCGGAAAGGAATGATGTGCCATATTCTGAATATGCTTATCGTGTGGATACTCACAGGAATCTGGCACGGACATACGGTCAATTTCCTGGTCTGGGGTGTGTATTATTTTGCGATCCTGCTCCTGGAAAAATATGTTCTGAAGACCCTGCTTGAGAGGCATAAAGCCGCAGGGCATATCTATACACTGTTTGTGGCAGTGACAGGGTGGGGAATCTTTGCTGCTGACGGAACGCAGATCGGGGTGCTTCCTTTGCTGCATAAGATGTTTGTCTTTTCATCCGGGGAATCTGCCTTGTATTTTATACGATGCTATGGAGTCACACTCCTTCTTTCTGTTGCTGTTTCCGGTGGATTCTATCAGAAACTGCAAGGGAAGCTGGAGGACAGAAGATGGCTGGAAACGGTATGGCTTAGTATTGTTTTCCTGCTAAGTCTCTCGTATGTTGTGGGAAGTACCGGACGGGCGGCACTTTATGCAGGATTTTAGAAAGGGGAGCGCATGAAAAGTAAATTATGGACAATGTTTCCGAGCCTTGTGATTCTGGGAATTGTCTGCGTGATTTCCCTGCTGAGTCTGTTCGCGCCAAAGCAGGAAATGCTGACTGTGGAAAACAGAAAGGCTTCTTCCATCCCATCCTTTTCTTTTGCAGACTGGATGTCCGGCGACTATCAGGAGCGGCTTCAGGATTATAGCAACGATCATGTTGCGTTCCGCCAGGGGTGGATTCATCTGAAGTGCTTTGTCGATGAGATGCTTCTTATGAAAACGGAAGAGGATGACATCCTTCTGGGAAAAGACAGTCAGATGTTTACCAAAGAGTTTGTCTCGGCGGATGAGAATGAGAGATTCAGCAAAAATGTTTCCGCGCTCGCAACGTTTATGGAAACAGCGCAGGTTCCTGTTACAGTCATGCTCGTTCCTTCTCCGGCTGCAATTCTTTCGGAACAGTTACCGGCATATGCGCCGATGGTCTCGGAAGACAGTATGCTTGCTTATGTGAAGAACGAATTACAGCCACTGGGTACAGTGCTGGATGTGAGGGATACCCTGTATGCTCACAAGGATGAGTATATTTATTATAGAACAGATCATCACTGGACGACGCTAGGAGCTTATTATGCCTATCTGGATTTCTGCAGACAGAGTGGGAAGGAGCCCTGTAATCCGGATTGGGAGCAGGCAGTTCAAATTGAGGATTTCTATGGAACCCACTATTCCAAAACAAGATATCCATTGACAAGGCCGGACACGATCACTTATTTTCCCATGGATAACCAGATGATAGAATACAAGGTGACTGGGGATGCCGTTTTTGAGGCGCAGGAGCCGCAGGGCGTCATTGACCTTCCGCAGTTTCATGAATATGATAAATATGCGGCATTTCTGGGCGGCAATCCCGGATATTGTGTGATTGCAGGACAGGGAGAAGGAAAGATTCTGGTGGTCAAAGACAGCTATGCGAACTGCTTTGTGCCATTTCTGTTGAGCAATTATGAACAGGCAGGGGTGGTAGACTACCGTAGTTATGCCTATGGTTTATCAAACCTTGTGGAGAAAGAAGGGTATGATGAAATCCTGATTCTGTATTCTCTCCAGGGCTTTGCCAAAGATACCGGACTGGTATCCATCAATCGTCCGGTGTCTGAATAAAAACAGTAGAAAGACTGACCTGCTTGCGGGTTGGTCTTTTTTTGTGCGCCTGAGAGCGCGTGTTTCCGGCAGGTGCAAAGGGTCCAATCCTCTATATGGTTGAGAAGGCATGGCTAAAAGGGCAGTAAAAAAGGTTGACACACGTATACCCGAATAGTATACTTATGAGCACAGAGGTATACATCGGTATACCAGATAATACCAGGTATACACAAGTATATCTGAACGACGGAGAAAGAAGGGAAGACAAATGGTCAGCTTATCGGATGGAGAATGGAAGATTATGAACCGGCTTTGGGAGCAGGAGAGCACAATTACGGAACTGAAGAATATACTGTATGAAGAGACAGGGTGGGATAAGCACATTATTATCACCATGCTTTCCCGCATGGAAAAGAAAGGCGCCATCAGCCATAAGGACGGCGGCCGGGCGAAAATATTCTATCCGCTGGTATCCAGGGAGGAAGTGTCCATGCAGGAGACCCGCGGGTTTTTGCAGAAAGTATATCGCGGCAGCCTTGGCATGATGGTTAATGCCATGGTGGAGGATAAGGCGTTGTCCAAGGAGGATATTCAGGAACTTTATGATATTTTAGAGCAGGCAAAGGCACGCAGAGATAAGGAGTTGTAGGATGTAGAGTGTTTTGCGTTGTGAGAAGAGAGAACAGAAAGGACAAGGCGCGATGGCTTATACGATGAAAGAAATAATTGTTATGGTATCTGTGCTGATTATATGTATTCTATTGATCCGGCGGATATTCAGAAGGGAAATCGGCAGAAGATTTCAATATGCGCTCTGGTTTTTGGTGGCATTAAGACTTATGATTCCCGTGTCTATACCTGTGCATCTGTCGGTTGAAATAATGAATCGGTATCCTTTTATGGAGTTGGATACAGACGATATGGTGGATCGGCTGGAGGAACCGATTCAGGTGACGGTGGATTCCAGAAACAGAATATATCGTCTTCTGGCGGATGGTTCGGCCGGTACAGCAGATCGTGATGCGGAAGCGTTTTGGGGATCGGGGTTTTTTATGGTAAGGCATTTGGGTTACAGCTGGGTGGATGTGTTGGGAATCATATGGACTATGGGTATGATTGTCATAGCGGCGTGGATTTTTATCACAAACGGGATATTTGGCCACAGGCTGAAAAGGAAGCGTACAGCCATGGAACTGCCGCAGGAGGCGGAGTCGGCACTGTTTGCAAAGCTGCCGTCAAAGATTGCCGGCATGTATGCGGGTATGAAAGTCTATGTTGTGGAGGGCCTGGCATCGCCCTGTCTTTATGGCCTGCCGGGGCGGGAGGCGGTTTATCTGACGCCGGATATTGTGAAAGACACCGACAAGCTGTGTCATGTATTGACCCATGAGCTTTGCCATAAGAGGCATGGTGACAGTCTCTGGGGAATCATTCGCGGACTGCTTGTGACGGTATACTGGTTTCATCCCCTGGTATGGGTGGCAGCCATTTTGTCAAAGCGGGACTGTGAACTGGCCTGCGATGAGACGGCGCTGATTCTTCTGGGAGAGGAAGAGCGGATTTCTTATGGAGAGACGCTGCTTTCCATCATTACCAATAAAACACGGATTTCAGATGTTATCTGTACCGCGACTACCATGACGGGCAGTGGGAAAAGTGTAAAAGAACGGATTGGATTTATCGCAAGGAAGCCCAAAGTGCTTCGCATGGCTGTGCTTCTGACTGCTCTGTTGATGGCATTGGTCTTTGTCGTTACCTTTATGAAATATGAGGAGAGAGTCAGAATCCTGGTGTTTGGCAATGACATGGATACTGTCATGGGAGCAGATATGCAGATCCCATTGCCTGACAGTGTCCGCAGAGTCTGCGGGCAGGTGAAGGAGAAGGGCAATGATGATATCATCATTTATCATGTAGAATCAGAACAGGAAGTGGGCAGATTTTGCCAGATGAGCCTGAAAGATGCCCTCGGGCTGGTGGATGAAGGCAGAAGAGTCGTTCCGCTTGGCAATTATGGCAACAATAATTTCTTAAAAGCCTATCTGGGAATCCCCATAGAATATGTGACGGAAGAAACCATGCACACATATACGCCGGCCGGGCAGGAGGATGAACATTCCGGGGCAGAGGGCGTACCGGGGACAGACAGTAATATAGAGACGGACAGTGATACGGAGACGGAACATATTTATGTGCCGGAGGTAGATAATAATACGGTGACAGAATATGTTATACCGGAAGATGGCAGCAGTTCCACACAGATTCCCGCTCCGGAAGATACAGACACCTATACGATTTTCCTGCCATTTGAGGAGGGGCAGAGCCTCACGGTGGAAGATCTTGCTTCTGAAGAGGATGACACCACTTATATGTTGGAGGATAAGGTGGATTATCTGCCTAATGAGGAGATTATTACGACAACAACTTATCCTGCCAAGGAAATTGATATTGACCATTTGTCATATGGCAGATGCTATGTTTATGTGAAGGCGGACTATGGTGACGTAGAGACCGGATATCTGGAAGAGATGGAGCAGATGAACGGGGAACTGGAATCGGTAGCGGAGGAAGTGGTGGTGTTAAGCCTCAACCGGGAAATCCGGGAAGAACTGTTTGATGCCTTGACCGATAACCGGACGCCTTATGTGGGAAACAACAGCAAAGTGGGGGCTATGGTCAATGCCCTGCCGGTACCGCTTACGTTAAACTATACGGGTGAATTTGCCCTACAGACGGTACAGGAACCCTATTCTTTGCGCTTTGCGTATGAGATGACTCAGGATAGCCTTTTGCAGGAAGATCTGGACATGATTCATTTTAACGCCGTCATGCTGTTTTATGCCATTGGCAATGTGGATGAGATTTCCATTTCCATTAAACAGCCGATGGGAAATGAGACAAAGTATTCGTTCCATGTTTATTATCGGACGGATCTGGAAGAGACTTACGGCGGATTACTGACAGCGGATTATGAAGATACGCAGATTTTCCGGGAGGGCCTTGAGAAACTGCATGAGAAAATAGTATCTGAATTGCATAATTAAAAAAAATTTAAGAAATTATGTAACCTTTTTTTAATTTTCCCGCTCTAATAATATAGATGTGTAGAAGAGAACATTCCATCGGTTTTTAGAGATATTTTAAAGATTCCTCAGCTATAATAAAGACAGATACAGCAGTCTGTATTGCGGGAATGGAAATGTATTCTCAGCCGGTATGGGATTACTAAAGAGGGGAATTGGAAATGGGCCAGGCACAGAGGGATGACAGGAGAAGAGTACGGCAGGAAACGGTAGAGTTATGGGGGATTGAGCGAGGACGAGGGGCAGGCCAGAGAAGGTCAGGACAGAGAAGGCCGGCAGGAGAGTCACAGCAAAGGGGACGACAGAAGATTGTCCGACAGACAGGACAGTCCGGGCAAAGAAGATTTCGGCAGGAGCGGGAAGTCCGGCAGACAGAACAGTCCAGACAGACAAAAGCATCCGCAGAGAGAAGAAGGCCGCGGCAGGAACAAGAGGTGCAGTTGATCAGACAGTCCGGGCAGAGAAGGCCGCGCCAGACAAGAGTAGTTTCACACCATCAGGAAGAAGCACTCCAGTATATACTGCCGGTGGAGCATCCGGGGACTGGGAATCCTCGTCCGGTAAAGTCTATCAGACGCCGCAGGGCGAGACGCAGGAAAATATTCTTAAGCCGGGTGGCAGCAGTCCTCTTTGTTGTATTATGTCTGGCACTGATTTATCAGGCGACAGGTGCGGTCTATCGTTATCTTCACCGGGACATGATTTATGATACGGCAGATGAGAAAGATAACGCCTTGGACGTTGTCTCTGATGATGTGAGTGATGAAAAGATGATACCGCCTGAAATTATAGAAGACTATCTGGAGGTCAATGATTATTCCAGGCCGGGAACAAAACTTGAGCAAGTGAACAGTATATTTGTCCACTATACGGCCAATCCGAAAACATCGGCCAAAAATAACCGCAGCTATTTTGCGAATCTTGCCCAGACCCATGAGAGGGAAGCCAGCGCCCATCTGATCATCGGATATGATGGTGAAATAATACAGTGTATTCCGTTTGATGAGCAGGCTTATGGGGTGATATCCAGAAACAATGATTCGCTTTCCATTGAGTGCTGTTATCTCAACGAAGACGGATCGTTTACACCGGAGACTTATGAAACGCTGTTACATACGCTGGCATGGCTTTTAGAGAAGTATAATCTTACGACAGATGATATTCTGCGGCATTATGACTGCGGCGGGAAGAAATGTCCACTCTATTATGTAGAACATGAAGATGCCTGGGAAGAATTGCTGGCAGATGTGGAGGCGTATGAAGCGCCGACAGAATAAAAGAGGAAAACGAATCGGGAGACGATGGCGAAGCAGCCGGACGTTCCCGATTTTTTATTTCGATAAGTTTCAGTGGAAAAGGGCAGTATTAGGTGATACAATAATATTAAAAATAGGATTTATAGGTTGCAAGAAAGGTAGTGTTGATGATGATGAGGGAATCGGATGTAATTTTTGAGCCGGCTGATGACAGATCGGACCGGAAACATGTGCTGATTATTGACGATGATGTATCGGTGTTGAAGACGCTGCGTTATCACCTGCAAGATACTTACAGGGTGTCTGTGGTCAATTCCGGAAAAGTAGCGCTGGATTTTCTGCTGAAGCATAAGCCGGATCTGATTTTGCTGGACTATATGATGCCTATGTATAATGGGGCGGCAGTCTTGAAGATCATCCAGAGCAGGGAGGATACAAAGGATATTCCGGTGTTTTTCCTGACGGGGCAGTCGGACATGTCAACGGTGACGGAGTGTCTTGCCCTGAATCCGGCGGGGTATATTGTGAAACCCATATCCAAGGAAGCACTGCTTGGGAAACTGGAAAGTGTTCTTTAATATATGAGGCGGGCTGAGTATGGGGGAAAAAGAAGGTTGTAAAGCCAGGTTTACGGCGCCTGATGCCAGGATTTTGATTGTGGATGACAACAGGGTAAATCTGAAATTGGCTAAGGGACTGTTCAGACCTTACCATATGCAGGTCGAAACGGCGGGTAGTGGGGAACAGGCCGTGGAGATGGTGCGGGACGGGGTTTATAATCTGGTATTTATGGATTACATGATGCCAGGCATGAACGGCGCGGATACGGCGAAAATGCTCCGCAATATGGAAGGGGAGCAGTATAAAGATATGGTGATTGTGGCGTTGTCAGCCAATGAGGAGGAAGGAATCCGGGAATTGTGCCTGGAGGCCGGTATGGATGATTTTCTGAGGAAGCCGGTTAAAAGGCACTGTCTGGACAAGATCTTATGGAAGTGGCTGCCGGCGGATATGATAATTCCCGGTCAGGAATCGTCAGGGGAAGGGCTGACAGACAAAGGAAGAGAAGATTTGTCTGTCTGTCAGATGGATGGCATTGATATGGAAATCGGCATGTCCTATTCCGATCATGACCGGACATTGTATCTGGAAGTGCTGACGGATTTCGCAGACAGTATTGAGGAGCGGGCTGGCCGGATGGAGCGCGCGTTACAGGAGAGGGATCTTACCGCTTATACGCTGGAGGTTCACTCTTTGAAAAGTGCGGCCAGATATCTGGGCGCAGTGGCGGTGGCGGATAGGGCACAGATGCTGGAGGCGGATGCCAAAAGAAATGACTGGCAGACGGTTGAGAGAGAGACTCCCGGATTTTTGTCCGACTATCGGAAGTTATATGAAAGCATTGCGCCTTATCGTATCAATCGTGCTTATACCGGGAAGAAAAAGGGATTTGACCGGAAAGAAGTACTTGCGCTTCTTGAAACGTTATGGCAGTGCATGGATGAGTATGATATAGACGGCGGCGAGGAGGCCGTGCGTGCGCTGGAGGAATATGAACTGGGGAAAGCATGGTCCGTCCGCAGGGACAGGATCGTGAAGGCAGTGGATCAGTTTGATTATGAAGTCTGTAAGGAGGAGGTACTTTCCTGGAAGGCAGCGCTGGAAAAGGAGTTGTAAAGAATGGAAAAAGCCTATAAGCTGGAGTTTGCCGGAGAACGGACAGGCAGCCTGTATGTGAATTGCTGTGGTTTATCCAGAACAGAGCCCCTGCACAGTTTTGGGCCGGCGCTAAAGCCTCATTATCTGATTCACTATATTTTAAGTGGGAAAGGTAAATTTTCGATCGGCGGAGAGGTATATCCTTTGGAGGCGGGATATGGTTTTCTGATCACACCTGATGAGCTTGCTTTCTACCAGGCGGATGAGGAGGAACCGTGGACTTACGTGTGGGTGGGTTTCAGCGGCACGCAGGCGGCGGAATATATTGAAAATATCGGGCTGTCAGTGAGACAGCCTGTTTTTAAATCGGATGCCTCCGAAGAACTGTATCAGATTGTGAAAGATATGATGGAACATAATACCTTTGGCTTGTCCAATGATCTTCGGCGCAACGGACAGCTGGGGGTCTTTTTGTCCGTGATAGCAGAGGGCAGCAGGGTGGAAAAGGCCAATGAGGCAGACCGGGCCAATATTTATGTGCGTAAGGCGGTGTCCTTTATCCAGAGTAATTACTGCAATCCGATTAAGGTTACGGATGTAGCGGAATATGTATGTATTAACAGAAGTTATCTCTATACGTTGTTTCAGAATTCTTTGGGAATGTCGCCGCAGCAGTTTCTGACAACGTTTAGGATTACAAAGGCCACGGAACTATTGCAGCTTACGGCTCTGCCCATCGAAAGTATCGCCCTCTCATGCGGTTACCGTGATCCGCTGGTGTTTACCAAAGCCTTTCGGCAGATGAAAAAGATGTCGCCATCCAATTACCGCAAAGAGATGCAGAAAGGCGGAACCAGAAGGAATCAGGAATATCTGCGGCAGGTGGAGGAGTTTATTAATCAGATAAACAAAATAACATTTTGACAGGTTTTAGTAACAAACAGATATTTTAGAACCAGAGATTATTTAATATGATGGTGATAGAAAGTTAAAGAACGCATCCGGTTGCGCATAATAATGGGGACGGGATTTGGATGGGGGATTTATTACAACATTAAACAAGAAATAAAACAGGACAGAGAAGGAGAGCGGGTATGAAAGAAATGGTATTAAACAAGTTTACAGAGATTTATGGCGATGCAGATGGAGCCGGCGTTTATTTTGCACCGGGACGGGTGAATATGATCGGTGAACATACGGATTACAACGGCGGACATGTTTTTCCCTGTGCTTTGACGATTGGAACTTATGCGGCTGTGAAAAAGAGAACCGACAGGAAGCTTCGTTTTTATTCCATGAATTTTGAGTCTTTGGGAATTGTCGAGAGCAGCCTTGATGATCTGACGCCTTCTGACAAGGCGGGATGGACCAATTATCCGAAGGGTGTCATGTGGGCTTTTGCCGGGCGCGGCATGAAGATGGACTGCGGGCTTGATATTGTATTAAATGGAAACATTCCCAATGGATCGGGGTTATCTTCTTCTGCATCTTTAGAGGTGCTGACGGGTTATTATCTGAAAGATCTGTATGGGTTTGAGGTGACCAATGTTGACCTGGCGAAGATCGGTCAGTATTCGGAGAACAATTTTAATGGCATGAACTGTGGCATTATGGATCAGTTTGCTTCTGCCATGGGTAAGAAAGATCATGCCATTTTCCTGGATACGGCGGATCTGTCCTATCAGTATGCGCCGCTTGTGCTGGATGGGGCGAAGATTGTAGTGACCAACAGCAATGTGAAACATTCTCTGGTGAATTCAGAGTATAATGTAAGGCGCAGTGAGTGTGAGAAGGCCCTGGAGGAGTTACAGACGGTGGTAAAGATCAATGGTCTTGGCGATCTGACAGAGGAAGAGTTTGAAGCGCACAAGTCTGCGATCAAAGATGAAGTCCGCGTAAAGAGGGCGAAACATGCAGTCTATGAAAACCAGAGAACTATCCGTGCGGTGGAAGCACTTAAGAAGAATGATCTGAAATTGTTTGGCGAACTGATGAACGCCTCCCATGTATCCCTGCGGGATGACTATCAGGTTTCCTGTGAGGAGATAGACGTTCTTGTGGAGGAGGCCTGGAAGGTGGACGGCGTTATTGGTTCCAGAATCACAGGTGGCGGTTTTGGCGGCTGCACGGTCAGTATTGTGAAAGATGATGCGGTGGAGCAGTTTAAGGAAAAGGTTGGTGCGGCCTATAAAGAGCGTGTCGGAAAGACGGCGGATTTCTATGTGGTGGAGATCGGAGACGGGCCGAGGAAAATGTAATTCCATGGAGGATGAGAAGATTGAAAATTAAAATTTTCAATCACGAGATTTGTGTCAACGCGTTGCTTGCCACAAACTCGTTCATGCGCAGAAAGCAGCGCAGAAATGAGGTGAACAATGATTCAGAAAAATATCAGGGAACTTGTGCAGTATGGACTGCTTACCGGATTGATTGAGGAAGAAGACCGGATTTATACGGCCAACAGGCTTCTGGAACTGTTTGAACTGGATGAGTTAGATGAAGATAACGAGAGTGTAGAGGTAACCGCGGATGACATGGAGCGGATTCTTAAAGAGATGTTGGATTATGCCTATGAGAAGGGTATCCTTTCGGAGAATGGCGTGGTATACCGGGATCTTTTTGACACAAAGATTATGAGTATGCTGGTGCCGAGACCGAGCGAAGTGATCAGGAAGTTTCAGGATAAATATGAGAAAGATCCCAAGCTGGCTACCGATTATTTCTACCAGCTGAGTCAGGATACGGATTATATCAGACGTTACCGTATCAAAAAGGATCAGAAATGGATTTCTTCTACCAAGTATGGAGATCTGGATATCACCATCAATCTCTCCAAGCCGGAGAAAGATCCGAAAGCCATTGCGGCAGCCAAAAATGCGAAGCAGAGCGGTTATCCCAAATGCCTTTTGTGCATGGAGAATGAAGGTTATGCAGGACGGATCAACCATCCGGCCAGACAGAATCACAGGGTTATCCCGGTGACCATAAACGGCAGCAGATGGGGGTTTCAGTACTCTCCTTACGTGTATTATAATGAACATTGTATTGTGTTTAATTCCAGTCATATTCCGATGAAGATTGAACATGATACGTTCTGCAAGCTGTTTGATTTTGTGAAGCAGTTCCCGCATTACTTTGTGGGGTCAAATGCGGATCTGCCGATTGTAGGCGGCTCCATCTTAAGCCATGATCATTTCCAGGGGGGATGTTATGAGTTTGCCATGGCAAAGGCGCTCGTGGAGAGAAGCTTTACGGTCAAAGGGTTTGAGGATGTGGAAGCGGGCATTGTGAACTGGCCCATGTCCGTAATCCGGATATCTCATCAGGACACCGACAGGCTGGTTGCACTGGCGGATGTGATTCTGGAAAAATGGCGGGGATACAGTGACGAGGCAGTGTTTATTTATGCCGAGACAGACGGCGAACCCCATAACACGATCACGCCCATTGCCAGAAGACGGGGTGATAAGTTTGAACTGGATCTGGTACTGCGCAATAACATTACTACAGAAGAACATCCTCTGGGAGTATATCACCCTCATGCGAATCTGCATCATATTAAGAAGGAAAACATTGGCCTGATTGAGGTTATGGGACTTGCGGTTCTTCCGGCCAGGCTCAAAGAGGAGATGGAACATCTTGCGGCGGCCATTTTATCGGGTGCTGATATCCGTCAGGACGAGGAACTGGAGAAACATGCAGACTGGGTGGAACAGTTCCTGCCGAAATATGAGGATGTGAACCGGGATAACATCATGGAAATCCTGCATCATGAGATTGGTCATGTGTTTATGCAGGTGCTTGAGGATGCAGGCGTTTATAAAAGAGATGAGGAAGGACAGAAAGCCTTTGACAGGTTTACAGGTTCTTTATAAGAAGTGAGGCGGAATCTTAAGATTCCGCCTTTTTAGATACGCCGTAAGGCGTAGAGACCGGATCTGACAGTTTCAAAGGTTCTATCAACAGGGTGCTGTCAGACCGAGAGAAATGACGTTAATAGTTTATAAAAATATGAAAGGCATGGTGTCACCATGGCACCGGAGTTCGGTTTTTACAGATCTTCATTCATGCCTAGCATACTGCAAAGAAATTTGTAACAGTAGTCCTGTTGCCGTTGATTCATTTTCTGATAAATGGCGATAAGATGCTGATATTTCTTGAGATGAAACATATTGTCAGCTAACAAATAGTCTGCATTCAGACGCTCTTCAGAAAGAAACAGAATGTAGTCGGTGGTGACATGGAAGAATCTGGCGATATCAAATAAAAGCAGTCCGTCCGGAGTACTTGTGCCACATTCGATTTTACTTAAGCTTGTCTGATTGATGCCCAGAAGCTCCGCTAAAGTCTGCTGTGTCAGATTTCTTTCTAATCGTAATTCCCTGATTCTTGTCTTCATTCGCACACCCTTTTTGTTATTGTAGTTGATTTTTGGCAGAAAAATATTCTAATTTTTAATAAAGATATTCAATATGGAATAATCACCTTTCGTACACCCCCAAATACGGATAAATTTTATAAAAAACCACAATATATAGTGGAATTTTGGCATTTAAGTAATAGATATAGAATAATACACGATACGTTAAATATAATAGTATAATACAGGAATATATTTCACGAAAAGTTAATTTACAATAGATAGAAGAAAAGAAACTATGATATACTTGTAATATCTGATGATTACAGGAAGAGGAAATCTAAAGATGTCAATGAAAATCCTACTGGTGGCAGTTAATGCAAAATATATTCATTCCAATCCGGCGCTTTATAGTCTGAAGGCGTATGCAAGACAGCTGGAAGGCCGGCAGATTGACATTGCAGAATACACAATCAATCACCGCCTTGAGGAGATATTGGCAGACTTGTACAGACATAGTCCCGATATGCTGGCAATCTCCTGTTACATCTGGAATTGGGAGCTTGTTTCCATGCTTTTGTGCGAGATTCCCAAGATTCTGCCGCAAACCCGGATCTGGCTTGGCGGACCGGAGGTATCTTATAATCCGGAGCAGATTCTTGAGCAATTTCCCATGGTGAAGGGTATCATGACGGGAGAGGGAGAAGAGACATTCCGGGAACTGGCGGAAGGGGTCAAAGAACTGTCCGGGATTCCCGGTATTGTATACAGACAGGATGGAATTGTGAGGACGAAAGAGCGGGAATTGCTGGATCTGTCCCGGATACCGTTTCTTTATGAGGATCTTTCTGCCTTTGCCAATAAGATCATATATTATGAGAGCAGTCGCGGCTGTCCGTATCGGTGCAGCTACTGCCTTTCTTCTATAGATAAGAAAGTGCGTTTCCGCGATATGGATATGGTGAAAAGGGAGTTACAGTTTTTCCTGGATGAACGGGTGGCACAGGTAAAGTTTGTGGACAGAACATTTAACTGTGATCATGAACATGCAGTTTCCATATGGCGTTATCTGCTGGAGCATGACAACGGGGTGACGAATTTTCATTTTGAGATAGAGGCAGATATTCTGACAAAAGAAGAGCTTGCGCTGCTTTCCCGCATGCGGCCGGGATTTATGCAGATGGAGATTGGGGTGCAGACAACGAATCCGGAGAGCCTGCGGGAAATCCGCCGCCATGCGGATATGGAACGGCTTCGCCGGACAGTCGCGCAGATCGGGCAGGCGCACAATATCCATATCCATCTGGATCTGATTGCGGGGCTGCCCTATGAGGATTACGAGAGCTTTGCCCGTTCGTTTAATGAAGTGTATGAAATGCAGCCGCAGCAGCTGCAACTGGGTTTTCTCAAAGTATTGAAAGGCTCTCCTATGCATGAGATGGCGGAGAGCTACGGGATACAGTATTTGTCGGTGCCGCCTTATGAAGTGCTTTCCACCAGATGGCTTCCTTATGAGAAGGTGCTTCTTTTAAAGGAAGTGGAAGAGATGGTGGAGATATATTATAACAGCGGTCAGTTTCGCACGGCCATGTGCCTGCTTGAGAAACTGTTTCCGGATGCCTTCTCTCTCTATACGGCGCTGGCACAGTTTCATCGTAAACAGGGTTATCTACAGCAGGCGCAGGCACGCATCAGCCGTTATCAGTCGCTTATGGAATTTATGATGACTACAGTGTTGTCTGAGAAGGAAAGGTTATGCAAAGAGGTGCTGACCTATGATTATTATCTGCGGGAGAACGCAAAGAGCAGACCCCGGTTTGCACCCGAGGAAGATGAAGAGACGAAGGCGGTCTGTAAAAAGAGGCTTAGAGCGTTTTATGCCATGGAGGAGACGGAGCGAAGGGAGCTTCCGTCTTATGGGGCTTATGACAGCAGGCAGATGAGTAAGATGACCCATGCGGAACTGCTGCGATATCCGGTATGGAGCAAGGAACTGGCACCGGATATCAAACCCTGTGAACAGCCGGTTCTGGTGGTGTTTGACTATATGACGAGAGATGCGTTGACTTATAACGCCAGGACAGTGCTGGTGCAGATGTATTGATGCGTTCTGCCGCGTAAACGCTTCGCAAGGAAGACTGGAATGGAGAATGGGAATGACAGATTCTTATGTATGTATTGATTTAGAGACCACAGGGCTTAACCCGAAACAGGATAAGATTATTGAAATCGGTGCGGTCAGAGTGGAGGGCGGCCGGATCGCGGGGCAGTGGGAGACTTTTGTGAATCCGGGAAGAAAACTGGAAGAGCGGATTGTGGAACTGACGGGAATCCACGATGAACAGCTTGCGGACGCCCCCGGAATAGAGGAGGTGCTGCCGGAGTTTCTTGCATTTGCAGGAGAGCAGATACTGCTCGGCCATGGAGTTTTGTTTGATTATTCTTTTGTAAAAAAGGCTGCTGTAAACGAAAGAATGACATTTGAGAGACAGGGGATTGATACGTTAAAAATTGCCCGCAAGTATTTGCAGAAGCTGGAGAGCAGGAGCCTTGGAAGTCTGTGCGCGTATTATGCGATTCCTCACAATGCACACAGGGCATTGGAGGATGCAAAAGCAACGGTGGCCTTATATGGGAAATTTGTGAAAGAATTCTATGACCAGGAATCCCAGGAAGGAGATAAGAATCTGTTCTGTCCCAGACAACTTATTTACCAGGCCAAGCGCGATACACCACTGACCATTCCGCAGAAAGAGCAGTTATATAAACTGGTGGACAAGCATAAACTGATAATAGATTATGAGATTGAGAGTCTCACCCGCAGTGAGGCCGGGAGGAAGCTTGATCAGATTCTTGCAGAATACGGACGATAGTATTGCGCATGGCTGAGTTTAAGGTTTCGGCGATGGGATAGAGGCCGGCAATTTTGCCGGGGGTACCTTGTTTGTGATAGATTTCACAAAGCAGGCGGTAGGTTGCGCTGACATCCGTTCCTGTGGATACGGCAAATTCCAAAAGCTGACAAGCCTCTGCCATATGACCGGCGTCATAGAGTGCCTGTGCCCATTGCTGCAAGGTGCGGACTAAGAGTGTATAGTTCTGATCATAAGAGGTCAGAAGGTCAATGTTGGGTGCACCGTAACGCAGTTTCAGATCAGTGTTGGAAATACCTGTGAAATTGACAATGGGACATTCTGAGAGGGAGAGGATAATCTGCCGATAATCCTCGACCTTGGGCATGTCGGACAAAAGATCCATGGGAAATATTTCCATGGGCAGCTTAATGTAATCCAGGTCGTCCAGGGGTTTACGTCTGGTGTTGTTGGCGGCAGCCTCTTTTTCCCAGTAATTTTTTTCCATGGCAGCCTGTGTTTTTTTATCTTTGGAGATTGCGAAAGCGATTACGAAACCAAAGAGGACAGTGCTTGCAAAAAGTATGAAATTCATATATAATTCCTTTCAGTAAGTGTGGAGGGTTTATGGAATGTTTAACAGAAAAACAAGGAAGATTATTTCTTCCATTATCATTATTATTGTTGTTCTGGCCATGGTTATTCCGCTGATTGTGGGTGTACTGTAGAGTGGAAGGCCAGATTTATTTTATCACAGATTCTCCGGGCAGGCAATTCCTGTGGGGAGAGAGGGGTCGTATGAAGAAATTATTCGGGCTGTCATGTGCGACTTGTCTGACGGTGTTACTGATGGGTATGCCGGTTCAGGCCAGGGAAAATGTCATTCAGAGGGGTATCTATGTCAATGACATTGATCTGTCGGATAAGTCGGCGGAAGAGGCAAGGAAAGAGATTGAAGAATATGTCAGTTCTTTTGCTGATGTGAAGATTGCGCTTCACATTGAGGAGGAAGGGACGATTGAGGCATCCGCCGCGGATCTTGGTCTTAAGTGGGGAAATGAAGAGATTCTTGACGAAGTGGCAAGCTTTGGAAGAGACGGGGATATTCTGCGTTGTTATAAAGAGTTGAAAGACTTGGAACATCAGAATAAAGTCTATCAGGTCAGTTTTGGGTTTGATAAAAATAAGATTCGGTCTTTGATTGAAGAAAATGCCGAACAGTATAATAAAGAGGCTGTCAATGCCACACTCACCAAGACAGAAGAAGGGTTTCAGATTACGGAAGGCGAGGTGGGCAAGGTGATTGACACAGCAGCTTCCGTGGATTCGGTATATGATTATCTGACACAGGAGTGGGATGGAAATGCCTGTGATGTGGATTTGGTAGTCAAGGTGGATGAACCGCAGGGGACGGCGGAGAATCTTGCGCAGGTCAAGGATGTGTTGGGGACTTTTACCACCAGTTATTCCACTTCCGGCGGCTCGAGAAGCGCCAATGTGGCCAATGGATGCAGTCTGATCAATGGCACATTATTGTACCCGGGTGAAGAATTTTCTGCTTATGAGGCCGTTGCGCCTTTTACGGAGGCAAACGGTTACTATATGGCAGGTTCCTATCTGAATGGCCAGGTGGTAGACAGCCTGGGCGGCGGTATCTGTCAGGTATCCACCACATTGTATAATGCAGTGCTTCGGGCGGAACTTGAAGTGACGGAGCGCTATAATCATTCCATGATCGTTACCTATGTGGATCCTTCGGCGGACGCTGCGATTGCGGAGTCTTCCGGCAAGGACTTCAAGTTTAAGAATAACCGGGAATATCCCATTTATATTGAAGGCGTTACAACGCCGGAGAAGAAGATTACGTTTACCATCTATGGGGTGGAAGACAGGGACAGCAGCCGGGAGGTTATCTATGAGAGTGTTGTGCTGGAGCGGACAGTGCCTGACACGGAAGTGATTTATACAGATGCTTCCCTGCCGGTCGGGTATTGTGTGGTGCAGTCTGCCCATGTGGGTTATAAGGCGCAGCTGTGGAAGGTTGTGAAAGAGAACGGCGTGGAAGTAAGCCGTGAACAGGTCAACAGCAGTTCTTATATGAAGGCGCCCAGAAGCGCAACCGTGGGAGTGGCCACAGCAGATCCGAACATTTATAATGCCGTTATGGCGGCCGTGGCGACCAACAGTGTAGATGAGGTCAAGGCTGTGTCGAAAGCTTACAAGGATGCGGCGGCAGCAGCGCAGGCACAGGCAGACGCGGCAGCGGCGGCCATGGCGCAGGGAGTACCGCCGATGGAAACACCGGCGCAGGAACTGCCTCCGGCGGAAGTGCCGGTACAGTAAGTATTCAGGAATCGTTGGATTAGAGAACATGAGACAAGGGAAAATATCGGAGAACGTATTAAAACGTTCCGTCCTCAGAAAGATAAAGACATACAGGGAAGAAGTGATCAGTGGCGCAGGGATAGGGAAAGACTGCGCCATTTTAGCGCATAAGGAAGGCATGGAAACTGTGTTGTCTACAACGCCGGTGACGGCGCCGCTTGCAGAACTTGGGCGGTATGCGGTTCCCATGGCTCTCAATAATGTGGCTGTGGCGGGCGCAGAACCTTTAGGCGTACTTCTGGCGCTTCTTTTACCGGAGGAGACTGAGGAGGCAGAACTTGCAGGCCTGATGGAGCAGGTGCAGGAGATATGCAATGCGCTGCATGTGGATATCCTGGGAGGGCATACGGAGGTGACACCGGTGGTCAGAGAACCTGTGATGACGGTAACCGGTGTAGGGCACAGGGACGCCGCGCAGGCAAAGCGGCTGTCGGGAGTTGCAGCAGGACAGGATATTGTGGTGAGCAAATGGATCGGGCTGGAAGGAACCGCCCGGCTTGCAAAATGCCATCGGGAGAAACTCAGCAAGAGATTTCCCATGCGCATGATAGAAGATGCAGCTGATTATGACAGATATCTGTCCATCATACCGGAGGCCGCCACCGCCGTGAAGTCCGGCGTTTGCGGTATGCACGATGTCTCGCGGGGAGGAATCTTTGCAGCCCTGTGGGAGATGGCATCCGGGGCAGGCGTTGGACTGAATGTTCATCTTAAGAAATTACCTGTGCGGCAGGAGACTATAGAGATCTGTGAGTATTTTGAGTTGAATCCCTATGAGCTTCTGTCGGGTGGTTGTCTGTTGATGACAGCATGGGATGGGGAGAAGCTGGTCATGGATCTTGCCGGGGCAAAGATACCCGCAGTAGTAGTCGGCAAGATCACTGACAGCCATGACAGAGTCTTATATCATGGGGAAGAAAAGCGCTTCTTAGACATGCCGAAGACAGATCAGATGTATCATATCTTTCAGTAAATAAGGAGGAATAAGAATCATGAGAGAAGAATTGTTGGCGATTGTGGAGAGAAACAGCCGTATTGATTTAAAGGAACTGGCAGTGATCCTTGGCGCCGAGGAGATTGATGTGGTCAACGAACTGGAGGCCATGGAGAAGGAGGGGATTATCTGTGGATATCATACCATGATTGACTGGGAAAAGACTTCCATCGAGAAGGTTTCCGCCTTGATCGAGGTGCGGGTGACACCACAGAGAGGACAGGGATTTGACAATATTGCGGAGCGCATCTATAAATATCCGGAAGTGACTTCCGTATATTTGATTTCCGGAGGCTATGACCTGCTCGTTACCCTGGAGGGCAAATCTTTGAAAGAGATTTCCGGATTTGTGTCTGATAAACTGTCAACACTGGATTCCGTCTTAAGTACGGCCACGCATTTTATTCTCAAGAAATATAAGGATCACGGGACGATTCTGGCTAAAAAATATGAAGATACAAGAGAGAAGGTGACACCGTGAGGGATTTGTTATCAAGACAGGCAGTAAACCTGAAGCCTTCAGGTATCCGGAAATTCTTTGATATTGTCAGTGAGATGGAAGACGCGCTTTCTCTCGGCGTGGGTGAACCGGATTTTGATACGCCCTGGCATATCAGGGACGAGGGTATCTATTCGCTGGAAAAAGGGCGTACCTTCTATACATCCAACAGCGGACTGAAAGAACTGCGGGAAGAAATATGCCATTACATGAAAAGAAAACAGGGCGTTACCTATGACCCGTTACATGAAGTGTTAATTACGGTGGGAGGTTCCGAGGCCATTGATATCGGACTGCGGGCCGTGATCAATCCGGGAGACGAGGTGCTGATTCCGCAACCCAGTTTTGTCTCCTATGAGCCCTGTGCCATTATGGCCGGCGGCGTACCGGTTATCATTGAGTTGAAAGCGGAGAATGAGTTCCGGCTGACAGCCAAGGAACTGGAAGATGCCATTACAGACAGGACTAAGATTCTGATTCTTCCTTTCCCGAACAATCCGACGGGTGCCATTATGGAGCGGAAAGATCTGGAAGAGATTGCGGAAGTGATCAGGAGGCATGACATCCTTGTGATGTCTGATGAGATTTATGCGGAGCTGACCTACAAAGAGAAGCATGTATCCATTGTGGAGATTGAGGGTATGCAGGAGAGAACCATTCTGATCAATGGGTTTTCCAAAGCCTATGCCATGACAGGCTGGAGATTGGGCTATGCCTGCGGCCCCAGAGTGATTTTGGAGCAGATGGTGAAACTCCATCAGTTTGCGATTATGTGCGCGCCCACCACAAGCCAGTATGCGGCAGTAGAGGCTCTGCGCAATGGTGATCCGGATGTGTTGGAGATGCGGACAGCCTACAACCAGAGAAGGCGCTATCTGATGCATGCCTTTCAGGAGATGGGGCTGGAATGTTTTGAACCTTTCGGAGCATTCTATGTGTTTCCTTGTATTAAAGAATTTGGGATGACCAGTGAAGAGTTTGCCAACCGCTTCCTGGAGGAAGAGAAGGTGGCTGTGGTGCCGGGTACGGCTTTCGGTGACTGCGGCGAAGGATATCTGCGGATTTCCTACGCTTATTCTCTGGATAATCTGAAACTGGCAATCGGGAAACTGGCAGATTTTGTGGAAAGGCTGCGGGCTGAAAAGAAGTAGAACATACTATGAATATCATCTTACATCAGCCGGAGATTCCGGCCAATACAGGAAATATCGGCCGTACCTGTGTAGCAACGGGTACGGCGCTTCATCTGATCGAACCGCTGGGATTTCGGCTTGATGAGAAATCGATCAAACGGGCGGGCATGGATTACTGGGAACATCTGGATGTGACGCGCTATATCAACTATCAGGAGTTTCAGGAGAGGCATCCGGGGGTTAAGGTCTGGTTTGCTACCACAAAGGCAAGGCAGGTCTATTCCGAGGTGTCTTTCGGTCCCGATGATTATATTATGTTCGGGAAAGAGAGCGCCGGGATTCCGGAAGAAATACTGGCGGCAAACCCGGAGTGCTGTATCCGGATTCCGATGCTGGATGAGATACGGTCGTTAAATCTGGCCAATTCTGTGGCAGTGGTCTTGTATGAAGCGCTCAGGCAGAATCGCTTTATGGATATGCAGCTGGAGGGAGATCTGCACCGGCTTTCATGGGAAAAGTAATAACATAACAATGAAACAGTAAGAAGAGGTAAGAAATCTATCGGAAGGAGATTTCTTCCCTCTTTCAATATGTGCATAATGTACATATATTTACCGTTGCATTTATTATAAATGCACAATCTATACAAAAAAATGAAAGGATTTTATAGGTAGACAGAAGGATATTCTATGTTTTTAGAAAAAAGGGATTGTTATAATAACAATGCAACGTAGTACAAAACAATTTTCAGGGAGGTAGAAAATGAAAAAGAAACTTTTGAGCGCTATTCTTGCAACAGCGATGATGGCAACCGTTTTGACAGGATGCGGCGGCAGCAATGAGCAGCCCGCGGCAGCACCGGCAGCAGAGGAGCCCGCGGCAGAGGCACCGGCAGCAGAGGAGCCTGCGGCAGAGGCACCCGCGGCAGAGGCGCCGGCAGCAGAAGCATCTGACAGTCTTGCAGACAAGAAGGTTGGCGTGTGTATTTATCAGTTCTCTGATAACTTCATGACCCTGTTCCGTACGGAACTGGAGAATTACCTGATCGCACAGGGATTCAGCAAAGACAACATCAATATCGTTGACGGTGCAAACGACCAGGCAACCCAGTCCGGACAGATTGATAACTTCATCGCAGAGGGCGTTGATGTGCTGATCATTAACCCGGTTAACTCCTCTTCCGCAGAGACCATCACAGATAAGGTTGTGGGAGCAGGTATCCCGCTGGTATACATCAATCGTGAGCCGGTAGCTGACGAAGAGCAGAGATGGGTTGATAATAACTGGGATGTTACTTATGTAGGCTGTGATGCTCGTCAGTCCGGTACTTTCCAGGGCGAGATGATCGTAGATCTTGGTATTGACAAGGTTGACATGAATGGCAACGGCAAAGTAGATTACATCATGGTAGAGGGTGACCCCGAGAACGTAGATGCACAGTATCGTACCGAGTTCTCCGTTAAGGCTCTTACAGATGCAGGATGGGAAGTGGAATGTCTCAGTGACCAGGTAGGTAACTGGCAGCAGGATCAGGCACAGGCGATTGTGGCAAACGCACTTGCACAGTATGGCAATGATGTAGAAGTTGTATTTTGTAACAACGACGCTATGGCTCTTGGTGCATTACAGGCAATCCAGGCAGCAGACCGTACAGTCGGCGAGGATATCTATCTGGTAGGTGTGGATGCTCTGTCCGAGGCACTTGAGAATGTACTGGCAGGAACCATGACAGGTACAGTATTTAACGATCATTTCTCACAGTCCCACAGTGCGGCAGATGCAGCAATCAATTACCTGACAGGTAAAGGCAACGAGCATTATATCGGTTGTGACTATGTGAAGGTTACACAGGATAAGGCACAGGAAGTTCTTGATATGGTGAAATAATTCCGATAGTTGATTCACATCGGACAGGAAGTAATATGGTGCGGGTGATGCGGTGGCGCATCCGCACCTTTTTGTAAAGAAGGTATAGAAGGAGGGGTAAAATGGCTGACTATAAACTGGAGCTTAAGGGAATCTGCAAGTCATTCCCTGGTGTAAAAGCACTGGACAATGTACAGCTGTCTCTTCGTCCAGGCACCGTTCACGCTCTGATGGGTGAGAACGGAGCAGGAAAATCCACACTGATGAAATGTCTGTTTGGTATCTATAAGATGGATCAGGGTGAGATTATTCTGGATGGACAGAAGATTGAGATTGGAAATCCGGACGAAGCGATGAAGCATGGTATTGCCATGGTGCATCAGGAGCTACAGCCTGTACTGGCAAGAAGTGTGGGAGAAAATCTTTATCTCGGCAGATTTCCTGTGAAAAAAATCGGGCCGTTACAGGTTGTTGACCATAAGAAGATGTATGCAGATACAGAGATGTGGTTAAAAGAAGTGAAGATGGACTTTCCGGCCAAAGCACAGCTTGGCACACTTTCCATCGGGCAGATGCAGTCTGTGGAAATTGCGAAGGCAGTGTCACAGCAGGCCAAAGTTGTTATCTTTGATGAACCCACATCGTCTCTTTCAGACAATGAGGTGGAAGCGTTGTTCCGCATTATGAATGACCTGCGGGACAAGGGAGTCACCATGGTATATATTTCTCATAAGATGGATGAGATCAAGCGCATTGCCGATGATATTACGGTTATGCGGGACGGCACCTATGTAGGAACCTGGAGAGCTGAAGAGCTCAGTACAGATCAGATCATAGAAAAGATGGTAGGCCGTGAACTGACCAATATTTATCCGGAAAAAGCACAGGACACAGGCGAGGTAGTGATGGAAGTGAAGAATCTGTGTTCTATTCACAGCAATTCTTTCCAGGATGTGAGTTTTACACTCCGCAAAGGAGAAATTCTCGGCTTTGGCGGTCTGGTAGGCGCTCAGCGGACAGAATTGATGGAGGGTATTTTCGGAATCCGGAAAGTTGCTTCCGGTGAAGTTCTGATTCACGGTAAAAAAGTGAAGATCAAGCATCCCATTGACGCCATGAACGCAGGGGTTGGACTGATTACGGAGGACCGCAGGGGAAATGGTATTTTCGGATGTCTTTCTGTAAAAGATAATGTGGGCGTGTCAGTCTATAAAAAAAATCTGCTGGCAAAATTCATCCTTGATCATAAGACAATCAACAAAATAGTGGATGACAGTATCAAGATGCTGAACATTAAGACCCCCAGTATGAAACAGCATATTTCTAATCTTTCCGGCGGTAATCAGCAGAAGGTTATCGTATCCAGATGGCTGGCAAACGATCCGGATATCCTGATCATGGATGAACCTACCCGCGGTATTGACGTAGGTGCAAAACATGAAATCTATGAAATCATGAGATCACTGGCAAAGCAGGGCAAAGCGATTATTATGATTTCGTCGGAAATGCCGGAGCTTCTGGGCATGGCGGACAGAATCTGTGTCATGTGCAACGGGAAACTGACGGGTGAGTTGGAGAACCAGGCTGAGATGACACAGGAAAAAGTTATGGCGTTTGCGACGCAGTTCTGATGGTGGGAGGAGAATAAAATGGCAAAGATAAATCGAAAGAAACTAAATGATTTTTTGATCAATAACGGCGTTATCATCGTTATGTTTGTCCTGGTTATCTATACCGGTTTTACATCGGATAATTTCTTTACGTCGAATAACCTGATGAATATTCTGATGAATATCAGTGCGAGACTTGTAATAGCGCTGGGTATCGCAGGCTGCGTTATTACTGCCGGATGTGACCTGTCGGCCGGCCGTATGATCGGTTTTGGCGGCTGTATTGCAGGCACACTGCTGCAAAAGATGGATTATTCCAATAAATTTTTTCCTGATATGGAACCGCTCAATCCCTTTATTGCCCTGATCATTGTAATGCTGATCTGTGCACTGTTTGGAACGGTTACGGGTTTCTTTATCGCATATTTGAGTGTACCGCCCTTTATTGCTACGCTGGCAATGATGGAGATTGTGTATGGTATATCCATGATTTATACGAAGGCTACACCCCTTGGAGGATATGTGAAGGCTTATACGGATATCGGAAGCGGTAAGTTTCTGGGGATTAATTATCTGATATGGATTGCCGTGATCGTAGCGGCGATAACGTGGTTTATTTTTAATATGACGCGCCATGGCAAATATATGTATGCGATCGGCGGCAATATGCAGGCGGCGGAAGTGGCCGGTGTGCCGGTAAAGTTAACATTGATTCTGATTTATATGAAGGCGGCTGCAATGTATGGACTTGCCGGATTTATGCTTGGCGCCAAGTCAGGAGGCGCTTCGGTGCAGTTGGGATACGGCTATGAGATGGAGGCTATTGCAGCCTGTACCATCGGCGGCGTGTCCGTCACAGGCGGCCGGGGCCGGGTCAGCTCGGCTGTGATCGGTGTAACGGTCTTTGAACTTTTGAAGGTAGCGCTTCAGTACCTGGGCGTGGATGCGAACGCGCAGTACATCGCTATCGGTATTGTAATCTTTGTGGCAATTTCGCTGGATATCAGGAAATATATTGCTAAGAAATAAGAGATTATACATAGCGGCCGGAGATATGCTTCGGCCGCTGTTTTAACAGGTGTTGTTTGAGTCGGTAGAATGGAGGAGGGCTATGCAGGGTAATGGGTTTTTAGAAGTGGCAGGGATTCCCTTATTGTTATTTGCCGTTCTTGTGTATTATGGAGTAAGACTGTGGATCATGAAAGATGTCACTATCGTAAGGGGAAAGCATAAACCGCCGGTAAAAGATGAGGCAATGTATGTCAAAAGCGCTTCTTTGTTGATCTTGTTTCTGGCATTTGCTACATTGGTCATGGCTTTTCTTTTGTTTATGAATACTTATGCGGCATTGGGGGAATTTATAGCGGCGACTCTTATCATGGGTATTTTGTGGCACCGTATGGAACAGAAATACGGAGGCTGAGATTTGGGTTTGTGAAAAACAGGATGGGGAGGAGAAAAGGGAAATGGCCTGGTATAACGTTCTGTTGGTAGATGATGAGAAAGAAGTCTGTCAGATTATTATCAAAAAGCTTGATTGGGAAAATATGGGTTTCCATATTGTGGGATATGCCGCTAACGGTGTGGAAGCTTTGGAGATGGCGGAAGAATTACAGCCGGATGTGGTGATGACAGATATCAAAATGCCATATATGGATGGGCTGACGCTGAGTAAAAAGTTAAAAGAGGCATATCAGAAAATAAAGATTATCATATTTTCCGGTTTCGATGAATTTGAATATGCCAAAGAGGCCATCAAGATTGAGGCTATGGAATATATCTTAAAGCCTGTCAATGAGAAAGAACTGCGGGAAGTATTTGAGCGCGTCAAAGCAGAGCTGGACAGAGAAGTGGATGAGAGGCGCAATATTGATAAACTGCGGCAATATTATCTGGAAAGTCTGCCGGTACTTCAGGAGAACTTCTATATTTCGCTGCTGGAGGGACGCCTGTCCCAGGAGCAGATAGAAGAAAATCTGCAAAACTATCAGATTCAATGGGGTAGATCTTCCTATATTGTGACGGTTCTGCATATCAGTAAAACAAATCTTCCGGCGGAGATGGATTCTTTTCTGGCAGCCATTTCCGTGAAGCGTCTGGCAGAAGAACAGCTGCAAAAGGAATGGGACAGCAGGATTTTTGTTTACCTGGGAGATGTCATCCTGATTACTTCGATCGCAGATGACAAAAATGCAGCGGCTGGATATACGGATACGATGGACCGTTTCTGCAAACTTGCCAAACGGGCCTGCGGGATTACAGTAACCGCCGGCGTAGGCTATATATGTGATACGATGAAGGAATTGTCTGTCTCTTATGAGAGTGCGAGGCATGCCGTCTCCTACCGTGTGCTGTACGGCAGTGAGAGGGCTATTAATATTGCAGAAACCGATCCCTATGAGGAGAAAGAAGAGAGCTGGGGAGAAGGCGGAAGTATCCAGAAGATTATCAGAGAGATTAAAATGGGAGACAGGGAAAAGCTGGAGCAGGCCGTATCCGAGGGGGTAAAGCATCTTGCGGACAATTCTTCTTCCATCATGAAATACCGGGTTTTTGTGATGACCTTTATCACGGAAGTATTCCGCTTTGGCAATAATAAGATTAATATAGAAGATATATTTGAAAAACAACAGGATATTTATGGACATGCCATGCAGATGGAGTCCCCGGAAGAATTAAAGAGCTGGCTTCTGGAGATTGCCGGCCGGATGCAGGATATGGTTTTAAGTGAGAGAGATGATACGGTAAAATCCTTTGTGGATAAAGCCGTTGAATATGTACATGAACATTATGGGGAACAGAACCTTTCGGTGGAGACAATCTGCCGGAATCTGGGGGTCAGCACGGCATACTTCTCTACTTTATTTAAGAAAGAGACAGGAAAGACCTTTATTAATTATCTGACAGACTGTAGAATGGAGAAAGCGGTGGAACTGCTTCTGGAGCAGGATGAAAAGACCTATATTGTGGCCCAGAAGGTGGGATATGCAGATCCCAATTATTTCAGTTATGTGTTCAAAAGAAAATTCGGGGTGTCGCCCTCGAAGTACAAAGTGAGCAAGCGGGAACAGATGTGAACAGGATAAAAGAGTATTTTATCAGAAAAAAAAGTGAATATGCAGGCAGTCACAGATCCTACAGTATTCAGATGACAATATCCATCTCTTTTACAATTGTGTCGGTGTGCAGTGTCTGTTTTCTGAGTATTATGTTATATCAGCAGTTTGTAAATAAGACCAAAGATATTACCATAGAACGGACAGAGCAGGTACTGAATCAGACAGCCATTAATCTGGAGGATTATCTGCGCAACATGCGGCGGATTTCAGATGCCATGTACTATACCGTGATCAAAGACAAGGATCTTGGCTATGAAAGTATGGGCGAAGAGATGAATCTGCTCTATGAGGCCAATAAGGATAATCTGATCAGTATCGCCTGTTATACCAATGAAGGTATGCTGGTTGCCGCAGCGCCGGTGGCGAATCAGAAAGAAAATCTGAATGTGACGCAGCGGGAATGGTTTCGGGAGGCCGTGGGTCAGATGGAGAATTTCCACTTCTCCACCCCGCATGTACAGAATCTTTTTGATGATCCGTCTTATCGCTATTATTGGGTAATCTCCCTAAGCCGCGCTGTGGAGCTGACCAGCAATGGCAAATCTGCTCTGGGCGTTTTGCTGGTTGATATGAATTACAGCAGTATTGAACAGCTTCTGTCCAAAGCAAATAAAGATAATTCATCGGAGTATCTATATCTGATGGACAGCTCTGGGGAGATTATCTATCATCCCAGGCAGAAACTGATCTATGCCGATCTGTATCAGGAGAATAACCTGGAGGCTGTGCGTTATGATGACGGCAGCCATGAGGAAGTGTTTGACGGGGAGAGAAGGCTGATTACCGTGAAGACCATCAGCTACACGGGATGGAAGATTGTCAGTGTGACCCCGATGACATCCTTTCAGATGGGCATTACGGATATGCGTTTCTTTATGATTATGCTTATGGCATTGTCACTGCTTACCGTTGTCGTTATCAATCAGCTTGTGTCTGCGCAGATAGCCAAGCCCCTGCAAAAACTGAATGTCTCCGTGAAAGAGTGGGAAACCGGGAACCTGAATTCGGATATTTATGTAGGCGGGCCGGTGGAAGTAGAACATCTGGGAAGAGCACTGCGCGCTACGGTAGAACAGATCAGACAGATGATGCAGGATATTCTGGTGGAGCAGGAAGAAAAAAGAAAGAGTGAACTGGATGCATTGCAGTCGCAGATCAATCCACATTTTCTCTACAATACACTGGATTCCATCGTATGGATGATTGAGGGAGAACGGTATCAGGAGGCCGTGTTTATGGTCACACAGCTTGCCAGTTTATTCCGCATCAGCCTAAGCCGGGGAAGAACGGTTATCAGTGTGGAGGATGAGTTAAAACATGCGGGCAACTATATGAATATTCAAATGGTACGTTATAAGGATGTGTTTGACGTAAGATTTGAGATTGACCCGGAGATTCTTTGCTGTTGCACGATGAAACTGGTAGTGCAGCCTCTTCTGGAAAATGCCATCTATTATGGGGTAGAGTGTATGGATGGCGAGGGAGAGATTCTTGTAAAAGGGTACAGACAGGATGATGATATCTATATCGAGGTGAAGGACAACGGACTGGGCATGCCTGAGGAGGAAGTCAGCCAGCTCTTAAAAGAAAACCACCGGGTGCGAAAACGTGGGTCTGGTGTAGGATTAATGAATGTGCATAACCGCATACAATTATGTTTCGGCGAGTTGTACGGACTGGAAATCGAGAGCGCGCCGGATGAAGGAACTACTGTGCGTATCCATCTTCCCTATATCTGTTATTCGGAAAAAATGAGAGATAAGCTGGAGGCAGGGAAACAGCAAAGATAGACGGAGGAGCCAATGGGAAAGAACAAACTATATTTTGGGTGCCTGATAGCGGTTGTGCTCATTATCATTGCCTATGCTTCTTATGGTATGTTGAACAGGAGACAGAATGAGAAACTATATCCTGTATCAGTCATTGTGGATAATAGCAGCAGTGACCGCTGGTTTGCCTTCCGGGAGGGACTGAAACAGGCATCCAGGGATTATCATGTGCAGTTAAATATTGTATCCACAGGAGAACTGTCAAACCTGGAAGAAGAAAAACTGCTGATTGAACGGGAAAGCGAAAACGGGGCAAGGGGCATCATTGTCCAGATGTGTGATGGCAACGAGGAGGAGATTTTTGCCCAGATACAGGAATCTGCGGGTGGTGCCGATGTGTTACTGGTAGAGACAGATGTGGAGCCGGAAGGTATTTTACCGGCAGTTATACCGGAAAATTATGAGATGGGAAGGATGATTGCCGTCTCCATAAAAGAAGATATGCAGGATCTTACAGGGAAGAAAATCGGAATCCTGATGGGACATCGGGAAAGGCTCTCCCAGAAACAACGGCTTAAGGGTTTTCTGGATGAAATGGAAGATACGGGAGTTGAAATACTCTGGCAGATTACGGATAATGATAATGTGCAGAATGAACAGCTGGGAACCGCTGAGATTATAGTGGCATTGGAAAATGATGAGACGGAGCGGGCGGTTGATTATCTTGTGGAATCGGGAACCCAGTCCTGTTCCTTGTATGGGGTGGGATGCTCCGAGAAAAATGTATATTATCTGGATAAAAAACTGATCAAAGTACTGATTGTTCCCAATGAATTTCATATGGGGTATCAGAGCGTTGCCATCATTGCGGCGAAGTCACAGGATCATGTGCTTTTATCGCAGGATACGATGGTCAGTTTTCTGGTGGTAAGGCCGGAAGAGCTTTATGAGGAGGACAATCAGAAGCTTTTATTTCCATTGGTACAGTAATAGCGTATGTTTATGAGAAGAATGGGATGGAAGGTATATTTATGAAGAAAAAGAAATGGTTGGTTATAATCATGGCCGGACTGCTGATGCTTTCCGGCTGCGGCAGTGTGACAGATCAGCCGGTCAAGAGTATCAAGATAGGAATCTCCGTGTATGATCAGTATGATACCTTTGTGGCACAGATGATGTCGGCCTTTAATTCCTATGCCACAAAGAAGCAGGAACTCACTGGGATTACGATCAACGTGGAGATTTACAATGCATCAGGCAGTCAGTCTACGCAGAATGAACAGGTGGAATCCATGATTAAGGAAGGATATAACGTTATCTGTATCAACCTGGTGGACCGGACGGATCCGACCACAATCATAGATATGGCGGAAAAGAACAATGTGCCGGTGATTTTCTTTAACAGGGAACTGGTGGAGGAAGATCTGGGCCGTTGGGATAAGCTGTATTATGTAGGGGCGGAAGCCTTTGAATCCGGTATCATGGAGGGCGAACTGGCAGCGGAAGCCTTTGAGGAACGGGAACAGCTGGACAAAAATAAAGATGGAATTTTCCAGTATATTGTGCTGGAAGGAGAGGTAGGACACCAGGATTCCATTGTGCGTACAGAATACTCCGTCAATACCATTATTCAAAAAGGCGTGCCGGTGGAAAAACTGGGATATGCCATTGCCAATTGGAACCGGGCACAGGCACAGACCAAGATGAGCCAGCTGTGGGAAGAATATGGAGATAAGATTGAACTGGTGCTGGCCAATAATGACGACATGGCACTGGGAGCCATAGACGCACTGAAAGCCCAGAATATTCCGCAGAAGGACTGGCCGGCCGTAGTGGGAATAGACGGGACGGATGTGGGACTTGAGGCTGTCAGGGACGGTGAAATGATAGGAACCGTATACAATGATAAAGAAGGACAGGCAGCTTCCATGCTGGAGCTTGCCTACACCCTTTCCACGGATGGGGATGTCAGTTCTATAGCCCTGATGGAGAACAATACCATCAGACTGCCTTATATCAAGGTTTCCGCCAAAGAGGCAAAAGAGTTTACACCGCCCGGTGCGGCCGGATATTGATCTGCGGCCGTACCGTATCAGTCATCATCTTCCACTTCAGACTTGGGCAGCGAGAAGATAAACTCCGTGCCCACGCCTTCGGTGCTGATGACATTGATATGTTCCCCGTGGGACTGAATGATTTCCTTTGTGATGGACAGGCCAAGTCCTGTCCCTTTTTTGTCTTTTCCGCGGGACAGATCAGACTTGTAGAAACGATCCCAGATCAGTTTCAGATCGTCCTTCGGGATGCCGATGCCGCTGTCTTTGACACTGATAAAAATTTTGTTATGTTTTTCGGTTGTTTCCAGTTTAATTACAGAATTGTGGTGGCTGAATTTAATGGCATTGTCCAACAGGTTATAGAGAACCTGTTGGATTTTATCCATGTCAGCGACCACATACATTTCATCTCCTGTGAGTACAAGCTCGATGCCGATCATCTTCTGCCGGCAGGTTCCCTCAAAGGATGCTGCCACGCTGCGGATAATGGTATTGATGTCGAAGTCTGTCTTGTTCAGCATGATTCCCTTGGTGTTGAGGTTGTTGAGTGTCAATAAGCTGTTGGTCAGTTTGGTGAGACGCTCCGTTTCGTTTAAGACGATGGTGAGATACTTTTCATACTGCTCCGGCGGAATCGTGCCGTCAATCATCGCTTTTAAGTAGCCCTTGATGGAAGTTAAGGGGGAACGGAAATCATGGGAGACATTGGCCACAAATTTTTTCTGATCATCCTCGGAACGCGCAATCTCACTGGCCATGTAGGACAGTGTGGCGGCCAGATATCCCATTTCATCTTCGCTCTCCACAGTGAATTCATAGTGCATGTTTCCGCTGGCATACTGCTCTGTTGCTTCCGTAATCTTGCGCAGAGGAATATAGACAATCTCCGTAAAGAAAATCAGAATGATCAGCGATAACAGGAAAAGGATGACCAGCATGATGTAGGAGATATTGAGAAGCTGATTGGTATCTTCCAGGATATCCGTCATGGAAGCGTGGATGACTACATAGCCCTTCACTTTATAGTTGGAGGTGATGGGTGCAAGCACACTCAGCATATCCTCATCAAATGCCTGAAAAAAATTACCCTCCGTGTAGTAGGAACCGGCGGTAATGGTGGGGTCAAAGTCCTCTATGACCACCTCGTTTTCCACATCCACAGGCACAGAGGAATCCAGAACCATACGGCCCGAAGGATTAATGATCCAGATGGTTGCATCAAGATAAGTATCCAGAGCATCCAGCTGTGCTTTGACTGCTTCCAGGGAAGCTTCCGAGTTGTACAGGTCTGTGGCGTAGGTATTGGCGATCAGTGTCGCCTCTCTGTAGAGAGAGTCAGCCTTTTCTTTCGTCAGATGGTTGATGGTCATATCGGAGACAAAGGTTGCCACCACCACAAATCCGAACAGTCCGAAAATGATGTAGGCGAGTATTAATTTGAGATACAGTGTTTTTCTCATGATTACCCCTTGGATTCAAATTTATAACCGATCCCCCATATGGTGGCAATCCGCCAGCTTTCATGGTCATTGATCTTTTCACGCAGCCGCTTGATATGCACATCCACCGTGCGGGTGTCCCCAATGTATTCGTAGCCCCAGATCTGGTCCAGGAGCTGCTCTCTTGTAAAGACATGGTTGGGGGAAGAAGCCAGGAAATAGAGAAGCTCCAGTTCCTTGGGCGGCATTTCAATGGTCTTTCCCATATAAATGACGGAATAATTGGTCTGGTTGATAATAAGATCCGGATACTCCACGCTCTTGACATCAGAAGCCTTGGGCTGTTCTGCCACCGGCTTATAACGGCGCAGGACAGCTTTGACACGGGCGACCAGTTCCTTGGAATCAAAAGGCTTTTCCATGTAATCGTCGGCACCGAGTTCTAATCCAAGCACCTTATCAAATACCTCGCCCTTGGCGGAGAGCATGATAATGGGCAGAGAAGATTTAGAGCGGATTTCACGGCAGACCTGATAGCCATCAATACCGGGAAGCATCAGGTCCAATAGCATCAGGTTCGGGGCAAAGTTGTCCACTGCTGTCAGTGCAGATTCCCCGTCATTGACGATCATGGTCTCAAAACACTCCTTGGTAAGGTAAAGGGAAATCAGTTCCGCAATGTTATTGTCATCATCTACAATTAATATTTTCTGTCTGTTGACCACGTATATTCCTCCTACTCTTTAAACTCTGCAATCGTGACGCCGGCGTCCCCTTCGCCAAACTCGCCCAGTCTGTAACTTTTTACTGTTTTGTTCCTGCGCAGATAGTTGTGCACCGCATTTCGCAGGGCGCCGGTTCCTTTCCCGTGTACAATCCGCACACTGGGCAGATGTGCCAGATAGGCGTCGTCTAAATATTTATCCAGTTCCGAGAGCGCTTCATCCACGGTCTTTCCAAGCAGATTAATCTCTGTGGAAACAGTGTAGCTTTTGGACATCTTAAGTCTGCCGGAGGAAGTGCGCTGCATCTTGCCGGTGTTAATGGTTTCTTCTTCTATCAATACCAGATCATCCAGGGATACCTGGGAACGGATGATGCCGCATTGCATAAAAAGTCTGCCGCTTTTGTCCGGTAAGGAGCTGACGGTGCCCTTCAGCCCCATGGAGACAATCTTCACACTGTCTCCCAGTTTAATCTGGCCGGGTTTCAATGTTTTGTGGGAAGCCTTATCGTTTTTGAGCGCCAGCCTGTCATTTTTCTCTGCGATTTTATCCCGCACTTTCTGACGGGATTTTTCCAGATCCCTGATGGAAGAAGCGGCGCCGGCTTTCTGGAAGGTGCGGATGGTCTCATCTGCAATTTCCTTGGCATTTTGCAGGATTTCACGGGCCTCCTCGTTGGCCTCTCTGATAATACGGTCACGGGACTGGTCGATCTTTTCCTGCTTGGACTCCAGACGTTCTTTCAGACTCTGAATCTCCCGCTTGTAGGCCTCTATTTCCTGTCGTTCCTTCTCGATGGTCAGACGGCTGTTTTCCAGATTGGCCAGCAGATCTTCAAAGCTTTCCTTATCTTCTGTGATGTGCCGTCTGGCGTCTTCTATAATATGATCCGGCAGTCCCAGCTTGGAAGAAATGGCAAAAGCGTTGCTCTTGCCCGGGATACCGATCAAAAGCCGGTAAGTGGGCTGTAGGGTTTCTACATTAAATTCACAGCAGGCATTTTCCACAAAACTGGTGGAGAGCGCGTAGACCTTCAACTCACTGTAGTGCGTGGTAGCCATGGTGCGGATGCCCCTGTTGTGCAGATAATCCAGCACAGAGATTGCTAAAGCGGCGCCTTCCGTAGGGTCTGTACCTGCTCCCAGCTCGTCAAAGAGACAAAGAGAGTCTGCATCGGCATTTTGTAAAATGGAAACGATGCTTGTCATGTGGGAAGAGAACGTACTAAGGCTCTGCTCAATGCTCTGTTCGTCACCGATATCCGCATATACTTCTTTGAAGATGGAAAGTTCCGAGCGGTCCAGGGCCGGAATATGCAGTCCTGCCTGCCCCATCAGGGTAAGCAGTCCTACGGTTTTTAAGGCCACGGTCTTACCGCCGGTGTTGGGCCCCGTGATGACAAGCAGATCAAAGTCAATTCCAAGAAGGATATCCACAGGAACCACTTTCTGCTTATTTAAGAGCGGATGCCGGCCCCTGCGGATGTGTATCCGGTGTTCAGTGTTAAAGACCGGCCTGGAAGCGTTCTGCTCCATGGCAAGAGAAGCCTTTGCAAAGATAAAGTCCAGTGTGGTCATGGCTTGCTGATTCTGGATAAGTGTTTCTGTGTGGGCGGCCGTCTGTGCACTTAGGGCTGCCAGTATGGCTTCAATTTCCTCCTGTTCTTTGAGAACAAGTTCCTTCAGTTCATTGTTCAGACTGACCACCGCTGCCGGTTCAATGAAAAAGGTGGAACCCGTGGACGACTGGTCATGAACCATACCTTGTACCTGGCTCTTGTATTCTGCCTTGACAGGGATACAGTAACGGTTGTTGCGCATGGTGACTACGGCATCTTGCAGATAGGTGCGGTAAGAACCGTTGATCATGGAACTTAACTGTGAATGAATCCGGTCGTTGGTGATTGTCATGCTGCGGCGAATATGTTTCAAGGCAGGGCTGGCGTCATCGGCAATCTCTTCCTCGGATAGAATACACCGCCGGATCTCATTGGAGAGCGGTGTGAGTGGTTCTAAACTGTCAAAGAAAATATCCAGAGAATCACCGGAGATATCATCCCTGTCCCTGCGTCCATAAGTCTTGATCCGGTTTACGTTTTCCAGAAAGGATGCAATGGCAAGCAGTTCGGAAGCGGAAAGCACACTACCCACCTCCAGGGAACGGATGCTTAAACCCAGATCCCTGTTGCCGCCAAAAGAGGTGGAACCCTTACCAAACAGACGGCTTAAGGCATCTGCTGTCTGAGTCTGGGCTGTCTCAATCTCCTCAGGATCTGTCATAGGGAGAAGGGCGGCAGCCAGCTTCCTGCCAGGCGCTGAAGTGGCCTTCTCGGTCAGCTGGTCAATAATTTTATGATATTCTAAAACACGCAGTACTTTGCTGTTCATAATAGCCTCGTTTCTGAATCATATGGGATACGACACAGAAATATCTTACCATAAATAAGCGGGAATTACTATGGTTTTATCATGGGAAGAAAAGGGTCGTTTCTCCTACGCGGCTTGTCACAAGGATATCCATATGATAAGATATATTAGCAGTTATTTTGGACAGTTACGGAAAGGTAGAAATCTATGTCTGAGCAGGAGAGAGAACAGGATCTGGCAGGGAAAGAGCCCGTCAAGGAGCAGGCGGAATATACACCGTCTGTACAGCCGGATTTCATGCGGGAAAAGATAAAACAGAAACCGGTCAATAAGAGAAAACTTCTCAGGAGAACCGTGATTACTGTCGTGATGGCGGTAGTATTTGGTCTGGTTGCCTGCGTGACCTTTCTGATACTGGAACCGGTGATCAGTAACCGCCTTTATCCTGAAGAGGAGCCCCAGGAAGTGGTATTTCCGGAGGAAACCCTGATGGAAGAGATGAATCCGGAAGATATGTTGGTCAATGATGAGGTGGAAGAGGAACCTCAGCCTGTGGAGGTGGAGCTGGAAGATGAGCAGATTGAAGAACTGCTCTCCCAGGTGGAGTTCGGGCTGGAAGATTATCAGTCCGTCTATAATGAACTGAGGAAACTGGCTGAGAAAACGAACCGCGCGGTGGTTACCGTGGCGGGTGTGACCTCCGATGTGGACTGGTTTAATAATATCTATGAAAACGTGGCATCGGCTTCCGGCGTGATCGTGGCCAATAACGGGAAGGCAATGCTGGTATTAGTCAGTGCCGGTACACTCAATGGGGCAGAAACCATAGAGGTGACTTTTTGTAACCAGACACAGGCGCCGGCACAGATTATTCAGAAGGATCCGATTACCGGACTGGCCATCTTGTCTGTACCCCTTGCATCTATCCGTGAGGAAACGATGGATGTGATAGAGATAGCACAACTGGGGAGTTCCAGTACTACCAGTCTGCTGGGGACGCCGGTGATTGCTCTTGGCAGTCCGCTCGGGACAAGCGGGTCTGTGTGTTATGGAGTGGTGACCTCCACAGGGACAACCATTGATATGCCGGATGCTGCTTACAAAAAAATTACCACAGATATTTATGGCAGCCGAAATGCGACCGGTGTACTCATTAATCTGAAAGGTATGGTTATTGGTATCATAGACAATGTGAATACCAGCAACGACATGAGCAACCTTTTGACAGCCTATGGAATCACCGAATTGAAGCGCACCATTGAACAGATGTCCAATGATAATGAGAGAGCCTATCTGGGGATTCATGGAGCGGATGTTCCCAAAGAGGCACTTGAGGATCCTGATATGGATATTCCGCTGGGCACCTATATCAGAGAGATTGAGATAGACTCTCCCGCGATGGAAGCCGGAATCCAGAGCGGCGATGTGGTGACAAGAGTGGGTGAAACACCGGTCAGCAGTTACAATGAACTGCTGAATATCATTCGCGGTGCCGAACCTGAGGAGACGATGACCTTTACGTTAGTCCGGCAGGGATATGAAATGAAGGTAGATGTGACATTTGGACATCTGCCAGGCGGAAACTAGCATATACAATGGAGCATAGTTGGCAGGTGCAGGTTTCACTGCCCGTCACATGGATGCTTCGGAATGGAGAATCTATGAAATATATTAAGGACTACAAGGAAAGCGACAGAGTATTTGATATTTATCTATGTAAACATAAACAGTCAGCGGTCACCAAAAACGGAAAACCCTATGACAATGTGATCTTACAGGATAAGACAGGAACTGTGGATGCTAAGATCTGGGATCCAAACAGTGCGGGTATTGAGGACTTTGACAGCCTGGATTATATAGAAGTCTATGGAGATGTCACCTGCTTCCAGGGTGCATTACAGGTGAACGTGAAGCGTGTCCGGAAATGCCGGGAAGGAGAATATGATCCCGCAGAATATCTTCCGGTCAGTAAATTCGGGATTGAGGATATGATGAAAGAACTGCTGGGATTCATTGAGAGTATTGAGAATCCCCACTTACATAAACTGCTGCGGGCTTTCTTTGTGGAAGATGAGGCATTTGTCAAAGCCTTCAAACAGTCCTCAGCGGCCAAGACCGTGCACCATGGGTTTGTGGGCGGCCTGTTGCAGCATACCCTGGCGGTGACAAGATTGTGTGATTATTACTGTACCCAGTATCCGATTCTAAAGAGAGACTTGCTACTGGCATCGGCAATCTGCCACGATATTGGCAAGACGAGAGAACTGTCCTTGTTCCCGGTCAATGATTATACGGAGGATGGACAATTTCTGGGACACATTGTGATTGGCAGTGAGATGCTGGGAGAAAAAATCAGACAGATAGAAGGATTTCCACCGGTTTTGGCCAGTGAATTAAAGCATTGTATTTTATCCCATCACGGTGAACTGGAATTCGGTTCTCCCAAGAAACCGGCGATTGTGGAAGCGGTAGCCCTTTCCTTTGCCGATAATACAGATGCCAAGATGGAGACCTTTACAGAGATTATGGAGAACAGTAACGACAAGGGGTGGCTTGGCTTTAATAGACTGTTTGAATCCAATCTGCGCGGAACCAGTATGGAATAGCGGATGGATTATTTGGTTATGAGGAAATGTATGAAATATAAAAAGAATGACATTGTCACGGTGACGATAGAAGATATTGGAAATGACGGAGAGGGAATCGGTAAGACGGACGGATATACCCTCTTTGTGAAAGATGCCGTCATCGGGGATGTGGTGGAAGCAAGAATCACCAAATGTAAGAAAAATTACGGATATGCAAGAGTAGAGAAGGTGGTGACACCTTCTTCTTTTCGTGTGGAGCCTAAATGTTCCTTTCACAAAAGATGCGGCGGCTGCCAGATTCAGGCCATGCGCTATGACAGACAGCTTGTCTTCAAACAGGATAAGATAAGAAACAACCTTCTGCGTATCGGCGGCTTCCCGGCAGCGCTTATTGATACGGTTATAGAGCCCGTTGTGGGAATGGAAGAACCATGGCATTATCGCAACAAGGCACAGTTTCCAGTAGGGTATGACAAAGAAGGCAATCTGATTACCGGTTTCTATGCAGGCAGAACCCATGATATCATAGCCAATACCGACTGTGCACTGGGGGCCCCGGAGAATCAGCTGATTTTAGAAGCTGTGCTCTCTTATATGCGGGATAATCATGTGACAGCTTATCGGGAGGATACAGGAGAGGGGCTGGTGCGGCATGTGCTGATTCGCACGGGCTTCTGGTCCGGTGAAATTATGGTGTGCCTTGTGGTGAACGGGACGAAACTGCCGGCGGCAGAAAAGCTGACAAAGAATCTTCTGGCAATTCCTCTTACAGACACAGCAGAAAGTGGAGCGAATAAAAAAATAACCAGCATTTCACTCAGTGTCAATACGGAAAAAACAAATGTAATCATGGGAAAAGATATCTGCGTTCTCTGGGGGAAGGGATGTATTCAGGATACCCTCTGCGGCCTTACCTTTTCCATATCTCCTCTTTCCTTCTATCAGGTGAATCCCGTACAGACTGAGAAGTTGTATGGACTGGCACTGGAATATGCCAATCTGACAGGCAAAGAGACCGTGTGGGATCTATACTGTGGTATTGGTACCATCTCTCTTTGCATGGCAAAGAAGGCCAGGCAGGTCTACGGGGTGGAGGTCGTACCCCAGGCCATAGAAGACGCCAGGGAAAATGCGCGGGTTAATCAGATAGCAAATGTGGAATTTTATGAGGGGAAGGCAGAGGAGGTATTGCCTGCTTTCTATGAGAGATTAGGTCAGGCAGGGGAGGATGAAAACGCTGATAAGCTTCATCCGGATGTGATTGTGGTGGATCCGCCCCGTAAAGGCTGTGATGAGAAGTGTCTGGAGACCATGCTTAGGATGCGGCCGGAGCGGATTGTCTATGTGAGTTGTGATTCCGCCACGCTGGCAAGAGATTTGAAGGTTTTGTGTGAAGGCGGGTATGAGCTTAAGAAGGTGCGCGGAGTGGATCAGTTTGGGGGAACGGTGCATGTGGAAGTCGCATGTTGTCTACAAAGGAAGGATTCGTAGAAGTCCTTGAGTTTACGCACTTTGCGAGGATTTTTAAGTTTAACCGAACACCTGAAATCGGAAAGAAAAAAGAGATTTCTCACGAGATTAAAGTGTCCGTAGTTATGGAACTCGTATGAGTGGACACAAAAATGTATCGTTCACAAACTCAATCATTACAGAAAAATCTTATCAACAACTGAATAATAGGTAAGTCGAAAGACCGCTTGTTTTCTATATTTTTGTGGTATGGAGCAGGCGGTCTTTTTTGATTTTAGAACTGCCAGCATTCATCAGACACCTTGATAATCAAATTAAAAAGTAGGAGGACAAACAGATGGAGCAGACTGGCAAAAAGAGTATATGTGGGATTTTCGGCCACAATGTACAGACAGAAAATGTAAAGATCAGCGAACTGCATGATTTTCAGGGGCATCCGTTCAAGGTAGAGCATGATATGCAGCTCTTTGAATTATCGAAGAGTATTGAGGAGAAGGGCGTACTTGTTCCCTTGATTGTAAGACCAAACCCAATTGGATCAGGGTATGAAATCGTTGCAGGGCACAGAAGAAAAGCAGCCAGCGAATGGGCAGGTATAGACACGGTTCCTGTGATGATTGTGCAGATGGATGATGCAGAAGCAACGATAACGATGGTGGATAGTAATTTACAGCGCGAGCATATCAAGCCTAGTGAGAAAGCTTATGCCTATAAAATGAAGCTGGAAGCCATGAAGCAGCAGGGAAAGAAAATTACTGAACCTATGTCTCAAGTTGGGACGAAGCTGTTAAAGAATGTGGGAGAAACCGGAAAGCCCGTACTTCGTTCGGATGAGCTTTTAGCAAAACAGGTTGGGGAGAGCCGGAACCAGATTGCAAGGTATATCCGTCTGACAAATCTTATTCCCAAGATTCTTGATATGGTGGATGAAGGGAAAATAGCGTTTACTATAGCGGTGGAACTTTCTTATCTGAAGGAAGAGGAGCAGTATGAGCTTCATGCGGTAATGGATTTGGAGCAGTGTACGCCGTCTCTTTCACAGGCAAACAGGATGAAACGCCTGAGTCAGTCAGAGGGGATTGATATGGATAAAATGTATGATATTTTGGGAGAGGAAAAAGCAAATCAGAGGGAACAGATTAAGATTAGGGCGGATTCGTTGTCGCAGTATTTCCCCACAGATTTTACACCAAAGCAGAAAGTGGAACTGATAGAAAAATTGGTCAGGGATTGGCATGAAAAACAAACAGGTATTCATAACCTTTCAGCTAAAAGATCGGAAAAATCACGATAGAAATAGAAGAGTGGAGGATAAAGTTATGGGTAGGAAGAAAGAAGAATTATCAATATTTGAACAGATGGGCGGCACTTACACAGAGAAAGACGGTATTTTATATCCTAATATCTTTATTGGCGAAGAAGAAACAGAAACAATGCAAAATGTTTTTTTAGGAAAATACGGAGATTTATGGAAAAAGTATCTGAAAGAAAACCAGCCGGAGAGATATTATGATTTAGTTTGTACAGGGCAGTTGAAGCAAAAGGCAGCGGAAGTAAATGAGGAAGCTAACGAACTGTTGGACAGGATTATGCAGCAGTATTTACAGAAACATAAACCGGGGAATCCGGACTCTACAATGGAAATGTGGCAGCTTCGGGAACAGGCTAAAGCAACGGCAGAGGAAGTGGTTCTTCATGATATTGTCTACTGCTATCATTAAATCAAAACGAAAAGAGAGGGAAGAACTATGGCGAATATAAGAGAATATAACATGAATGGAACATTGATTTTAGGAATTGATCATGGATATGGGAATATCAAAACAACACACAGGGTATTTCCAACAGCGCTGATTAAGAGTGAGAAAGCGCCAACTTTCAGTAAGGATTATCTGGAGTATGACGGATATTTCTACATTATCGGGGAAGGTCATAAGAGCTTTATCGCTGAAAAGCAGTCAGATGATGATAATTATATCCTAACGCTTGCAGCAATAGCAAAAGAACTGAATGCAAGGAACTTAACCTCTGCCAGAGTACATCTTGCATCAGGACTTCCGTTGAAGTGGGTGCAGGCGCAGAGAGAATCTTTCCGCCAATATTTGATGCAGAATAAGATTGTGCAGTTTCGCTATAAAGGCAGACAGTATGAGGTCGAGATTGCCGGATGCACAGTCATGCCGCAATGCTATTCTGCGGTGGCGGAAAACCTGAAAGATTTTAAAGGAATGAATTTACTTGCCGATATTGGCAACGGAACAATGAATATCATGTATTTAAACAATGGCAAGGCGATGGAGAGTAAATCATGGACAGAGAAACTCGGTGTTTTCCAGTGTATGAAGCGTATTCATAATAAGGTGCTGGACGAAACGGGAACAAACCTGATGAACGAGGTCATTGAAAATTATCTGAGAACAGGGGAAACGGATATTGTAGAGCCCTATGTCTCACTCATGAAAGAAGCAGCAGTTTCCTATGTACAGGAGATTTTTCAGAAGCTGAAGGATTATGAATATAATGAAAGCCTTATGCAGCTTCACTTTATGGGCGGCGGCGCAAGAATCGTGGAAGCTGTCGGGGAATATAACCGGGAGAGGACGCATTTTAATCACGATATCTGTGCGACTGCAAAGGGATATGAATATTACTGTTACATGATTTTGCGCCACAACAAAAAGTGCAGCTAGAAAGAAGGTGCAGGAATGACAGGAAATATCCGTAACCGCAATGTGCGGTTTTATGAGGAAAAGGAAGCTGACAGACGGGCATGGGAAATACTTCACTCAGAAGCTGTCAGGGCATTTCCCTCGCAGAATGACTTTATCATTCAGGCAATCAATGATTTTTATGACCGGCATCTGGCAATATTTGATGATCCTTATCTGGAAACAAGGGAAAAAGAGGATGCCTTTGCAGGTAGGATCGTGGAAAAGGTGGAACAGAAAGTGCTTGGCAACCTGTCACAGCTTATCGGGATTTACCTTTTGCAGCAGCAGAATATCTTGGCAACGGGTAATAATGCACAGGCGGAGGATTATTTGAAAGACAATAGGGATGTGCAGGTATTAAGTTCCGGCGATGGTATTTTGCAAGATGGCGGAGAAGCTGAAACAGAGGAACCGGAGGAGAATGAGTTCCTTGATTTCAGTTTTGGAGGATAGCCGGAATGGGGTTCTTAGGGGGCGAAGCCCCCTGAGCAGGTAGCACCGGTGGCGCAGACAGTGAGGAAGAAATAAAAATCGGAGTGTCCGGCAGGCACTCCGATTTTTATTTTTGATGAGCTGGCAAGCCAACGGTACTACCTGCCTATATCATTCCCACCACATCAGCGGCAAGTGGAAAAGTGCCAGAGTGGGAAAGCGATGTGGAAAAGCCGGACGGAGCGTAGAGCGAGGGGAGGCTTTTGTCTGGGAGCTGCGTTCTTTGCAGCGGACAGACTTATGGGAATGATGTGCCCTGCTTACGGAGCATTTCTACGATAAGGCTACAGAAAATACGGTAAATGGCATCAAATGGACACAAAGGAAAGAAGGATTGCAGCCGATATTTGAACTGAAATCGTGATATTGAAAATGTAGCCATTACTGCAATTGCCAGTAGCCAATTCAATAAAGGTGGATACAGGAAGTGCGAATTTGGGAGCCACACACACTGAGGAAAATGTGTCTGGTTCTTTTTTGATGCAAGGTTGTTTTTAGAAGATAGGCAGATCGCTATCAGATTGGAGGGATTTTATGGGAAACAGGGCAAGGGACAGAGTAATCTATATCCGAACAGATGATAAGTTGCAGGCAGAGTTTGAAAAACAAAAAGAAGCCAGCGGATATGGCAGCAATGCAGACTTTGTAGATTATCTGTTACGGATAAATGAGGGAAAGCAGATGGATGGCGTTACGTTAAAGGACGTGCGCAATTTATTGTCAGAGCTTTCGGCGGAACTAAAAAAACAGGGAGTCAATATCAACCAGATAGCAAAGATAATCAATACCTATGGCGGTATGGATATGAAGCAGCCGCTTGAATATACGGAATACAGATATAAACAAATTGAAAACAGACTGCTTCGCATATGGGAGAAAATAGCCTGATCGGGAATAAAGGGGGGATATGGTCTATGGCAGAGGTTTATGGAAATGTTAATGTGAATTACAGTTACTGCAAATCTGTCGCACAGTTAAAAAGTGCGGCAGATTATATTCTTGGAACGAAAAAAGAACAGATAAAAGAAGGAATCCGGAAGACAAGACCGGATTTGTACGGAGCGTTTGGATGTAACAGGGATAATTTTGCTAACAGCCTGCTGATAACAAGGAAAATGCACGATAAAAAATATTCTCGTTACAAGCAGAAAGATATTCTGGCACATAAGATGTCGATTTCTTTTCATCCGGATGATAACGATAAGCTGACCTATGAGGAAGCAGATAAGATAGCAAGGGAATTTGTGCATAAATTCTTTTGGAGCAAGGGATATGAAGCAATGTGGGCGGTGCATACGGACACAGAGCATATCCATGTGCATTTCATTGTGAGCAACTGTAATCTGAAGGATGGTAAATCTTTCCGCAGGGGAATGGCGGAATTGAAAGAGCTGTCGCAGTTTTTCGGGGAACAGTGCAAGAAACGGGGATTGACACATTCGGTTAGGGATACATTCTATAATGAGGAACGGACACAGGAACGGAAAAGTTTTGCGGAATGTCAGATGCAGAAATATGATAAGTTGTCTTTCAGGGAAGAGATTAAGACTTATGTAAGACTGGCAATGAACAGCACTGAAACAAGAACTCTTGCGGATGTGGTGGAGATGTTAAAGAAAATATATCTCATGGATATACGATTAAAAGGGAATACCATTAGTTATGCGCTTCCATACCATGCGGGTGAAACAGGAAAAGCGCAGGCGGTCAGAGGAAGTAAACTTGGAAGCCGATTTACAGTGGCAGGGATCAGACAGTATATGCAGGAAAAAGAGCAGAAGCAGGTGGAATACAGGCGTACTATACAGGATATTGAGGAAGCAAAGCAGTATCTTGATGATTATGAGGACTGGCGGGAGGAGGCGGAAAAAGATGGGGATTCATTTTACGAAGCATTTGACCACTTTCAGGCAGATTATGATGTATCTGAAAATGATGAAGAAATCTTTTATGGAAGTGTTTTTCAGGAGTTCAATGAACAATGGCAGGGGAAAAACGAAGCTGTTTTAGAGCATAAATCAGAAGCAACCAAAGAGGAAAAAGCAGATTTTTCAAAGCTTTCATTAGAAGAACGTGCAAAGTTGCTTCCGCCGCCGACAAGTGATCAAATGGCAGAATTAAAAGAGTATCAAAAGCGAATGGGGTATGATGAAAGTAAAATGAAAAGTATGAAATACAAGATGAAGGTCTATGATGAGTTTCTGAAAGAGTATGAGTATCGGAAAAAGCATTTTGGAGTGAAGGAGAATATTAAGAAAAAGAAGAGAGATAAGGAACGGTGATTTTTAGTAAAGAGAGTGCAAGATAGAAACGGCAGAGGTGCATATGATTGATGACAGCATTCAGAAATACAAATTTCCGAACTTCCGTACGGTGCAGCACATAGCAGAGAAGCAGAAAGAGCAGACAAGAAAGAAAAAATCCGAGAAAAAGATGAAACCAAAATACCCAACCATTGTAACAAAATGCGAAAACCGCAGTGGCTCTGTTCAACAATATACCGGACAGAAACTGTGAAGATTCTGCTGCAACAAGTGTTGAAATCAATGGTGGAATCAGCATCTCGACTAGGTCAAACGCAAGGCATACTACGAGATTACTTGTCAGCTTTGCGGGAAGGGCATCACGGTGTATGGGGACAGCTGCAGAAAATATTGCAGTCATGAGTGCTATATTAAACATAGATTTGGGGAGAAAAAATGAGTGCCATTTTGCTGGCACTCACTGATATAGTCCTATAGGTCTTTAATTGGTTAGAAAGAGCTATTCCTTGTCCTCCAAGTCATGCAGAGTTTTTCCGTATTTTGTTTTCCAGGATGTCCAACCATTTGCACTTTTGCCAATGACAAACATTGCTGCGCTGGAGGGGCTACTGAAAAGTACATCTTCCTGCAAAATATGACAATCATTTATACTGGCGTTTTTTCTCTTTTCCTTTACGCCAGGTTGAATTGTATTGTCATCTTCTGGTGATATAATGCTTCCGGCGAGGACAACGAATCCTTCCGCTGTTTGCTTCGCTTGCGTATTAACAGAGATATTATACTGTTTTATGGTACGAGAAAGGAAAAACTCGATATCTGGTATAACTGAAGCAAAGTCTTTTGGATTATCTGCGCCGGCAGGTTCGGATTTTGTAAAAGGTATGAAAATCTTATGTCCAAGTGTCCCCATAATCAGTTTTGCGTAATCGATAAATTCTTCCAGTTCACTTTCTTTTTCTTCTGTAATATTACCGGATGTTGAATCATTTCCGTTTTTTACCTCGTATCGCTTGGCGGCAAGAGCAAGATTACAGAAGCGATTTTCAAGATAACTGATTTCTGTAGGACCAAAGGAGTTGTTTGAAGTCGTAAATACGACAGCCTCTGTCCAGTAGTCTTTGTCAGGATTTCGCTTATGCTTTTGGAGGCGGTTGAGAATACCTTCACCATTTTTTCGTGCGCCAGCCTGCCCAATATATACAACAGGATCTCCAGTCTGATCTGAGGTTCCGAAAAGGAAATATACTCCACTTTGTTTCAAGTCATCTCGTTCTTTGCATTTGTCCAACTCCGTTCGTGGGATTTTATACGCTACTCCAGTCCAATTGGCAAGAGTGCATTTGCGTCGCCATCCATTAAAAAAAGGTTAATATTCTTTCCGTGTGGCATTAATTAATCTCCTTTATCTCCTAAAACTTCTTCCGTGCTTTATGTACCAATCAAAGCTGCAATTTCCGCATCGAATTCTTTCATGCGGTTATCCTGATTGAAGAAGTGAAGTCCCCAAATCTTATAATCGTTGTCATCCACAAAGATGGTAGCCGGTACAGCTTCGGTCTTAAGCTGAAGCAGGAATTTTTCTTTCCATGCGTCCTTTTCGAGAAGCTGTGTACCTTTCGGCTCAATGAAAATCTGGAGTTGTTCAAAGCCGTCCGTTTTATTCCTTTGCAAGAAAAGAACATAGTCCGGCTCGAAACGTTCGCCATCCTCAAACGAGTAAATGTGGAATTCACGCTCGTTTCGGACAAGGTAGATGCAATTATAGATTTTCCGCAGATCCGTAATATACCCACGGAAATAAGCAACAAAGGCTTTCTCTTCCGAAGTCCCGTAGTTATCTGTATATACAAACCAATCTTCCGTAGAGAGGTCAATTTTCCAATCGCTCTTTACGGATGGATCGTTTTGTGAGATGCCAATTCCACCGTCATGTGGATTGGTGTAATTGACTGTCTTATTGCGGAACACATCTCTGATATTCCTTGCTCTAAACTCCTTTGTGCCTCTATAGGTTTCTTCGATGCTGGAAATAGAACCTGCAATCTTGCCAAGCACATAGAATACTGCAGCATAGAGCGTATCCATAGTCGGATGTTCATCCCTGCTCTGAATGTCGATACGGACAGCACCGAGATACTCATTATCGGTTATAAATTGCCGTGTGGATGTGACATTTGGGAAATAGGAATGCAGGGTATTGAATTTGAAAATCGGATATTTCATCAATGCTTTGTTCACAATAGCATAGTTGATTGCTGCGATTTCCTTAATTGTCATGTGCGCCGTATTCAAATCAAAAGAGGTGTCTGCACCTTGTCCGTTTTCCACCATGACCGAGTCAACGCCCGATGCTCCCGTGGCGGCTTGAAAACGGTATATATCATCACGGACTGTCGGAGAAAGTCCATGGACGTCCCTCCTGTCTTTCACGACTCTGGTATTTAGGAAAATTAAACCGTGTGTGTATATGTCTGTAGTTTTGAAATCATCTTTAAGAATATATTCACGTTGCACAATTTTATCGGTATCCAGACCAATTTCACGAAGGGCGTTACGTAGCTCCGTCACATAGCGATGGTCATTCTGGCAGTGATAATAAAGCGTCTCGCAGACACGCAGTTCGTTTTTTACATCTTCATCGTACTTTCTCTGGAATTTCGACTGTTCATCGTCAATTTTGAACGGGCAATATCTTGCACCACGCCCAATCAGCTGTGCCTCCGCAATCGTTGTGGGTGACAGTTTTTTACTGCCAGACTGTCTTGTCTCATACAAACGGACAATATCAAACAGATTCAAGACGTCCCAGCCTTCATCAAGTTTCTTTACCTCAAAAATCGCACGGTATGGATTATCTGCATCCTCCAGCGAATTGAGGAGAAGCTGCTTCTGTGTCGCATCTTTATCATCATTTACAGAGACGCAATGTTCTTCTGAAAAATCGTCACGGAGTTCTGCCGCGAGAGTATCAAATGAAATCCCGTTATTGGCAAAGTAAGCAAAAGCTGTATGTATGACTTCGTTATTAACGGCATTTGAGAGGTTGCGTAGCTGTGTTCCTGTGAGGTTCTTTACAGTCTCTATAAAGTCGAACATGAAGTCTTTGCTGTCAGCAATTTTTGCAGCTTTGAAAAGTACAACAGGCTTTATACTAAGACGGTGATCTTGAAAAACCTTAAGTCGGTACTGACTAAGCACAAGTGCCTGTAAGGCGCGCTCCATTATTGTAAGGTCAGAACGGAGCGTGATGATATCCTTGGAATATCTGTCACCATAAAACTTTGCCAGAGCATAGTCGAAAATAATTTTATTCTCGTATGTGGCGCGGATTGCCGGATTGGCGAGGTCGCAGGTGGCTGTAAACTCCAGCAGAATGTTATCTGCATTTCGGCTAAAGATGTTTTTTACCGTTTGTTCCCAGGAATGATAGCTTGATTCCTCGTCAGCAGACATTTTCTTCTTTGTATCAACATTCAGATGGTGTGCCTCATCGGAGATAAGCACAACCTTCTGCTCGTCAAAATCGTCAAAGGATATCCCGTTTTCTTTTGTCATCCACATATCCATGTGGAGTCCCTGTGTGGTAGCGAAGCAGATATTGATAGTGTCTTCATCTGCGTACTGAAAATTATCAACCTGGTTGATGCGGATGCGTTCTCCGTCCAAAACAATCTCATCCGCAAAGAGATACTTTGTGGATGCCGGATTGCGGAAATTCTCCCTCGTCTTTTCAACGATGTTTGAAAGATTGACAAAGAACAGAAAATTTCGATATCCCTGCTTGTAGAGATAAAGTATCAGTCCTGCCATAATAAGCGTCTTGCCACTTCCTGTCGCCATGTGGAAAAGCACCTGCGTAGGTTTCGGGCGACTGCTGCTCTCAAAATGTGTTATAAAATTTTCAAATGCCTGCTTCTGATACGGACGCAGCTCAAAACTCGGATTGAGATTCTCCGGGATATAGGACGGGAGAACAGCACTGCTGCCGTATTCACGCAGAGCATCTATTTTTTCGTATAAGAATGCCATTGATTATCCCTCCCTGTAAAAGCTCCTTGTGAACGCCTTGTCCTCATCGGAGATGCCGAATTCCTCATCGTCAATGTCGCAGTAATTCACATACAGAAGATTCTTGTCCAAAATCTCCATAAGGAACCGTTTTTTATCATCCAGCGAAAGTGCAGCATAGTCATCTGCGGCTGCGTCAATGTCCGCAGGATTTACTCTGTAGCTAATAAAGCCGGACTTGATTATCCTGCTGTAGATATTGGAGAGAGCAGCATCGTCTGCCGCAGCCTCAACTTCTTCAACAATTGACTGGTTCAGCTTTGCAAGTTCGCAGTAGACGAAAGACCCGCCTCCTTGCCAATCAACATCAGACGAAATACCTGCCTTTTCACCTGTGATGACAGAACTTAGGCGCGACAATATCATATCAATTTGGTTGTCCATCTGTTCACAAGTAATATATCTCCGATTCATTTTATGTGCAACAGCCGCCGTTGTCCCAGAGCCGCCAAAAAAATCTAAAACAAGATCCTCCTCGTCACTAAAATAGTCCAAGAAAAATTTTATAAGTTGTTCTGGCTTTTTACCTCCTTCGATGTCTACGCCGCCTTCATTACGGCAATTTCCAAAATCGCCTTCAGACGACAAATAGTTGTATATCAGATTGGGAACGGGTTTTTCTTTATCGTAGACACCTGTTCGAACCTCATTTTTGATTCCGAGGGGTACACCACTATAAAATTTGCCTCGGAATGCACTCTCTTTTTGAGGTCCTAAGATATATCTGAAACCGAGTCCATCTTCGCCCATATTATAAACCTTATATAAGACTTTCAGCCCGTCCTCTTTTTTTCTGTCAATAAGGTATTTTGCAAGAAACTCAGCAGCAGTACCTCCTTGACGAATCAGACTGCCTGTTGCCCAAGTTTCTTTTAATCCATCAATGTGAGGCTCGACCTTTATAATTTCGTATTTTCCATTTGTGAAAATATCAACCGTTTTTCCTCCGACTTCAATCGTCTTCGGTTCTCCAAGCTCTCGTATTTCCCAACAGAACTTATCAAGGGAATATTGTTCCTTGATTTTATTGATACGAAATGCCTCATGTTTTTTTGAGTATACATGAACCGTTTCCATTACTTTGTGCAATGTGCTATCTTCTGCTAATGTTTTATTTGTAAATCGAACTTGAACAAAAAATGTTGTTTCATATTGTTCAGCACCAAATATCTCATCGCACAGAACTTTTAGATAGGCTTGTTCCTTGTCATCTGTTTGAATAAGAATACATCCATCGAGGGAGAGCAGTCTTCTTGCATATTCCAATCTTGTTTTCATAAAAGAAAGCCATGTAGAATGATTGAAACAATCATTATATCCAAAGCTGTTCTTCTTGCCAGTATTGTAAGGCGGATCAATATAGATACACTTCACCTGTCCCTCGTAATTGCGTATCAAAGTAGCGAGAGAGAGCAAATTATTCCCTTTTATAACCATATTATCTGTTGGTAAAAATTCTTCTGCTGCCGTTTCTCCATCTGTAGAATACCTTGTCGCATTACAAAAAATCTTTGGAAAAAGAAGCCTATCCACCTCATCAGGAGCAAGCGATTGATTATAAAAAACTTCTTGTCTCTTTTGCTCCTCCAAAGTTTGCCCACCTTCAAGAACACAATCTTTGTACGGAAAGACAAGCTCAACCTTGCCGGAGGTGGAAATCAAATCACCGTTCTCGTCTGCAAGTCCAATCTTATTCTTGAAACGGGTATAGCTGTCCGGCAGAAATTGACGGTTATTGATTACCCAGGCAAAGCCTACCTTGTCAAAGACCTTCACGCCGTCTACATCCACAAAGAAACGTGAACTTGTTTCTTCGTTCGCAAGAAGTAGACGGATAAGTCTATCGTCCATCTTCATTGCAGCCTCATAAACCGCATTACGCAGAAAGGTGCCGTCTTCGGCTACAAATCGCTCATCTGTTTTTAATACCGTCAGCACGGTTTCATAAAAGTTTGTCATCTCTTTTTTCTCCTTCATCTATAAACAGTTCCGGGACATTGTATTGAATCTCTTGTGTATCTCTTCTGACAAGCTCATTTGGACATTCAAGCAATGCCCATTTCAACAGTTTAGGATTGTCTGGCGTTCCTCTTACATATTTATCGGCATTTCGCCGTATGTACTCGGTCGAATCTCTCTTGAAACCGCTACGCTGCAGAATGATTCGTAGCCGGTTTGTTGTCCCATACTCTACAAATTCATACCAGTCATTCGTGAACGGCTCATCGGGATGCTGTCGTTTATATGCCTCTGAGAATTTCAGAAAGTAGTTTGACAGCTGGAACAACAGTACGTCCTCAATTGCCTCCAAGGTGTCGGCAATGATGATATTCTTATGCTTTTGTGAGCCGTCAAAAGTCTCCCATTTATTGTAGTCAACTTTAACCTCTCGCTTTTTCTTATCATAGTCATCAATGCTTCGACCGATGATATAGCTAAGACCGTGTCCCTGCATCCATTGGATCAGCAGAACAGTGTACCATGTCAGTTTTGTATATTTTTGACCTTCCCCGGCTCCGAGGGTACGGTTCTCGTAAATACGCCATTTGAAAGCGACTGCCAGTTTGTTGAGGAAGAAAAGCGTCTCGTTATAATCTGCCCCTCGCTTGGGGTCTTCGATTTTTGGGTATGAAAGACCGTCACGGATGAGCTTTTCGATGCCCTGTATCTGGTCATATGAAACATTGATGTCGTCATCTGGCTTTTTGCCTGCCACAGAAAATTGCTCACGAATTTTCATTTCAGTCTTAGTCGTCAGATATGGGGCAAACTCCCGCCTGATGCAGCTGCTTCTACCGTCCACTATGTCACCAACAAGAATCAACATCGTTTTTCTCATCAACTCGTAGTTATCCTCGCTTTGGTTCTTCTTGGACTTGTGTATTTCAACACTACCGGAAAGAAGCGTGTCTACAATGAGTTTTTTCTGATTTGAGTTTAGCTCCGCCTCTATGGAGAGCTTCTGCAGCGGCACATCATCCTTCAGGAGATTCTCAAATTTCTGCAGATCTTCCTCGCGTTCTTGTTTCTGAAGTCGAACAATAAAGACATTGCCATACAGATTGTACTTTGCCCGACCGACACGCCCTACAAGGTTTTTGAAATCTACCTCCGAAAAATTGCTCAGACCTTTCTTGTAGCTTGTAATGAATAGGTTTTCCGCTGGCAGATTTACGCCTTCAAGAAGGGTGCTTGTGCAGAACATCGTCTTGATAAGACCTTCTCGGTAATAGTCCTCAAGCTGCATCCTGATATTCGCCGGAAGATAGCCAATGTGGTACGCCACACCTCTTTCTACCAGTTCGGCTAGATAATATTCCTTGTGGACATCGCTACGAATTGCTTCTGCAAATGCCTCGAGTTTTTTGTCTCCGATAACATCTTGTGTGTTCGCATAATCCCTTGCATACTGAATAGCGTCATTCTTGGACTTGCAATACACAATGTTATGCCGTCTGTCGCCGATTCGAGCGATTACCTCGCTCAAAGAGTGTTGGCGGTTCATTTCATGCAACAGTATAAATTTCTTCGAGTATGAGTCGAAGATACGGATATTGCGTTCCCATAGATCAATGATATATTTTAGTTGACTGACAGGAGCATATCTACACGCCACAATGGGCTCCTCATCTATGATCCATTCTCCCTTTGACAGCGTATCAAGATAGACTCTTGGATTCGGAATGTTCGGCGAAGCAAATATGATATGAGTATCGCTGTGCCGTTCTTCTAACTTGTTGATAACTTTGTAATAAAATGCACTCCGCTTATCGCCGGAGGATATTTTATGTGCCTCATCTACAAAGAGGTAGTCGATTTTAAGGTCTGGATCATCAATCAATATATACAGCATCCGCTCTGGTGTCAAAACGAAAATATAGTTATGCTTTGTCTCAAGTGCCATTGAGCCGGATGAAGTTACAATGCGGTAGTCTGTCTCTTTCAAAAGCGTGGTAAGGCTTTCAATCAACTCACTTGTAACTTCGTTAATGAGTGCCTTTGTTGGAATAAGCAAGGCAAAATTCATCTTTGTTCCATTCATGATCTGTTGCTTAATAAAAGTGCGCATCATGAAAGATTTACCCATTGATGTTGGCGCAGAGTAGCTGAAATAAGATCTGGACAGGCTGTCGTATATTTCCTTCTGTGCCGGAAAGAAACAGGACCCCTCTTCAGAAGGCACCGAAAGATAGTCCATATTAAAGTGCATGAACATCTTCTCAAGCAAAGAGGCATTCTCGAATTCCGGTGTCAGACGCTTCATACCAAGAAAATTGCCAGTGTTTGCAAGAACGGAGCCAAGATAGTATTTAATCTGCTCGTTTTGCGGATACATATCATACAGCAGTGCGACCATTTCCTGCGCACGTGTTTTATGTATATCGGACAGATTTGTGCCGCAGGACTTTGACAGGACATCTGCAAAAGTAAGGGCGTGTCCGATATCCACAGGCACTTTCTCCATCTCATCCAAATTAAACAATTTCTTCGAATAGTTGATGAGAATGTTGTGGTAAAGTTTCTGTAAATATGCATTGTCATCTATTTTGGAAAACAGGTGTTCTCCGAAGGTGACATCTCTGAAATTGCTCATGGCATACCTCCTCCAGATTGCAGTAGCTTGTCTATAATATTTTTCTTATCCTCATCTGCATTGGCAAACGGGAGCAGATATATGTACAGCGAGTATCCGTCAAGTCCATATTGTGTGATTTTGGATTCGATAAACGAAACCTGATTTAAGATATCTGCTTTCAGCTTATCAAGCACATCAGTCTGATAAACATCAATAGATTTTCCATCTGCGGATACACCGTTTAATGTGTATCCAAGGAACATACCGAATGCCGTAGCAGGTTTTTTTCCGGAAGTCTCATCGGGCAAAATAATAGACTCAAGCTGCTCGTATATTTTTTCAGGGAAAGATGCTGCAAAAATGTTTGACTCAACAAATCGTCTCTCGTCTTTTTTCCTGTATTTTAACTTTTGTGCATCTGCAAAGGCTAAGTCAATAACCGTTTGCAGGTCACCATTTATCATGGATGTGCCTAATACCACCTGATTGAATGGAACAGTGGCATCAGCAGTCAGGAGATGTATGCCAGCACTCTCGCTTGTAAAAATACCACCATGATTACCGAATTCAACCTTGCTCATCAATTTTGGAGCATTGAGAACCTGCTCCAAAAAGATGTAAAGCAGAAGCTCTCCGAGTTCATTCCCGGACAGTATTTTACCATTGGCAATCATTTCTTTGATATGTGCGATGGCATCATAGGCAAGGGCGGAAATCTCGTCATCATCCATGTACTGCTTTATCTGCGCTCTCGAATAAACATAATATCCGATGTTATTTCGGAGGTGTTTCCAGAGACCATGATAGTCGAAATCGAAATCATCAAACTTGAGACAGAATATTTGAAGATCATGGCTTGCAGAGATGGATAGTCTCTCGCTCGAGATGGGCGTGAAAACCTTATCAAATTTGCCTTTGCTGGTCAGCGGAATCGTAGCTACGGATTTCGGCTTTGTAACCTCGTATAGTTTAATCGTGTCGACCATCTGATTGTAGATGGCATAAAAATCCTTCTTGATTGATTTTGTAAAAGCAGCCTCAGTCGTATTGTCAGTTTTGGCAACGGCGTAGATAAATGTATCCGTTAAAAATTCGGACAAGACAAACTCATTCTTGTTTTTGAGATCATTCTTTGTAAGGCTGCTAATGGTGCCAAGCTGTGTGGTATCAGCGATGAGATTATCTTTCAGAATGATGTTTTTAAGGGCAAGCACGGCATTTTTCTTCCGTGACTCCTCCATAGCAGGAATGATTGCGCTTATAAAATACCGTTCAATGGCACGAGCATCCTTTGTAAGAGCCATTTGCATGACTTCGGTGGGCAAATTCTGACTTGCAGAGTGAATTTTATTGAAGTTCGTATATGTATATGTAACATTACTTCCATCTGCTGAAATATAAGAAAAAGCTGTAACATCGGTTGGACATAGAGACAGCATTATTTTCTCGCAGAAGGAATCGAACTTGCGCTCCGCAGGAATAGCACACGATGTCATAATTCTTACATATGAACCAATACAAAGATGCTCCATTTGATTACCACCTTCCTCCGCATTTGTAGTTACCTAAAATCACTCTTTTTTAACCACATCAACGATATCACCTATATTGCAATCCAGGACTATGCATATTTTCCCAAGGACATCCATACTCACTGCTTTGTTCTTTCCCATCTTTGCAATAGTGGATGAAGTAATACCTGTTTTTTTCATTAGATCTTTTTTCATCATATTTTTATCTATCAACAGTTTCCAGAGCTTATTGTAATTATATTCCATCTGCGCCCTCCTAGTTTGAGCTTCTGACATCGTCAATATATTATTATGGCATAAAACTTTGTGTATTTCAATATAAAATTGAAATTTTTCGTGTTCACATTTGATTTTTCAAAGCCGAATCAGACGTTCGTCGTATCTCTTATCGTAATTGAATTATCTGGAGGGTAGTATCGCATATCATCAGCGTTTCTGGGACTTCTGCGTTACGCAGAAATCCAGGATTTTTCATTCCGAAAATTTTCTGGTGATGTTCTTTTTCCATTCGTTTTTTGCCTCTATCGTTCTGATTATAATCAAAAGTACCAACGATTGAGGAGGTGAGCGGAATGGTAACTAACAAAAAGCAGACCTCAAAGGCTGTTGCTACCAAAGCGAGTCAGATTCTTAAAGACAATCGCTACAGCTACAATTCTAAGTCTGTTGCAGGCGGCACCCTAGCACATACCAGACCAAGCAAGAAAAAGTAAGGTCACCATTCGATGGGCGGTGACAGATTAACCAATCAGCCTACCCATCTCCTTCGGGGGAATTTTCTAAATCAAATCTCTTAGTCCGAATAGCGCTATAAGGACGGAGGGATGCATAAGAGTTCGGAATGCAGCGATGACGGCTGTGTTTGGAACGAAGATGCTCCCACCGTAGTTTCGTGCGCCATTTTTCGGCTATCGGAGCCTGTGGTCATCTTCAACCGCAGGCTCTTTTGTGTCTCTCCGTACCGCTCGGACGGAAAGGACACTGCAATGAAGAGCAAAGAAACAAAGGAACGTAATAGAGGATTTAACGGAAAGTACAACAGTACACTTGAGGAAAGAATTAAAAGGACTCCTAAAGAAAATGCTATTAGAGGAATGTGGACAGGTGACAGAGGAGAGTCTTGGTATATACCTGCAGACAAAAGCGTAAATGCTATTTTACATGTATTTGAATTAGACGGCATATTATATAAAGAAGGAATACCGGATTTTAGTGTATGTGCAAAAGTAACAGTTAGTATAGAAAATATGAACGAAATTAGGAGAGAAAACTTCTGGAAGTGTGATGTAAAATGTGCAGAGAAATGGAGTAGGGAAAAGTATGAAGGAAAAAGTAGCTGGACTTCAAAGGATGTAAAACAGTGGCGAAAAGAAAACGGATATACATGGCATGAAAGAAATGATATGGTGATTTGTGATTTAGTACCAACTAAAATCAATGGATTTTTTGGGCACTTGGGTGGTGTATCAGAATGTAAAAAATGCAGAATGGTTTAAAATGACTGTTTTGCAAGAAGAATATCGATGTCAAGGAGCAGAATTCCATTGATATTCGCAGATAAATTAGGTACAATATCAAATATCAATGGATAAAGGGTGATGATAGTGGCATTAGTAAATATTGGTTCTGAAACCGAGCAAATTGAATATAAAAAGAGTATTGGCGAGCTAAAGGAAGCGATGTTTTCTATTGCTGCTATTTTGAACAAGCACCAGAAGGGTGAATTGTATTTTGGTGTGAAAAATGATGGGACAGTAATCGGGCAGGAAATTAATGATGAATCTCTGCGGAAAGTAAGTCAGGCAATCGGAAATCATATTAAGCCTGCTATTTATCCGGAAATAAAGATACAACAATTTGGTGACAGAGAGACTATTCTGGTACGCTTTGAAGGCAGTAGATGCCCGTATCTTGCCTACAATGTTCCAAGGATAAGAGTAGCGGACGAAGATCTTGTTATGGATCAGGATGCTTATGATTCTATGATACGTAAGCGTGATAATGTTGACTATTCATGGGAGAAGAGAGTATCTAAGTATACAATTGACGATGTAAATGAAGATGCTTTTGCGGAGTATCTGAGAAAAGCAAAAGATGCTGGGCGAATTGATTTTGAGGAGACGGATGTAAAAACTGTTTTGGATAAATTGGAGTTGATAGAGGGAAACTATCTTTTAAATGCAGGTGCTGCTCTTTTTTGTGATTGTGGTATTGTCAATGAATTGCAGATTGCGAAATTTGCATCTGATGAACGTTTGACATTTACCGACATACGAAGGTACAGCGGTTCTGTTATGGAATTAAAGAAAAAAGCGGAACAGTATATTATTGATGCTATGGATTGGCGCGTCGAGTTTGGAAATTTGACGAGGAAGGAAATACCAGAAATTCCCTTGGATGCGATCAGGGAGGCAATTACAAATTCTTTTGGACATAGAATGTTCGATAGTGGACAGAGCAATGAAATTACTATTTTTAAAAATAGAATTGAAATCTATAATCCCGGCGCTTTTCCAGCAAATAAAACACCGGAGAGTTATGTGGTGGGAAATCAACGACCAATTCGAAGAAATCCTCTAATTGCCCGTACATTATATTATTCTAAAGATATGGAAAGCTTTGCAACAGGATTAAAACGTATTAAGGATGCTTGTGATAAAGCAGGATGCAGGGTGGAATTTGAAACACCGGATGATGGTTTTGTTGTTGTGTTTTATCGGTATGGTACTCAAAAATTGAGCGGTACCGCTCAAAAAACCGCTCAAAAAGAAGAAACGACCGCTCAAAAAACCGCTCAAAAGGAAGAAAGGATCAATGCGCTGCTTGAATATTGCAAAGAACCAAGAGACAGAGATGAAATGATGAAGTTTCTTGGTATAAAACACAGAACCACATTCAGAAGCGATTACCTGAATCCATTATTGGATGAAGGGAAAATTGCAATGACAATACCTGATAAGCCGCGTAGCAAAAATCAAAAATTTTATTCTGTTTAACTTTCGCTAACTTTCACGAAATAACAAATTTGCAGTCTGTAACAGTAGAAGCAATGTCAAAAACCTGATATTTTGTGGTTCTTGACATTGCTTTCTGTAATTTTGGAGATTTAGTAGCCTCCTTTTTAACTTTTGCTAACTTTCTATTTATTTTTATACGCCAAAGCCTGTTCCGGTTTCTGCCATCGGGAATACAGGTTGTTCAGGTACAAATAAACAGTTTTAGCATAATCGTTATCGGTTCCCATGACTTCCGAAATAATATTCTCCGCAGATAAAAGATGAAGTTCAGCTTCTTTAGCATTGCCCTCGGAAAGCGCAATCGCACCATACATCATCTGGCAGACACCATTATCTAAAGTTTGCGTTCCTTCATGTTCCAAAACAAGATTCTCATAGGTGGAAAGAACCTGTTTTGCCGTATCTGTATTTTTGGAGAGGATCAGCATATTGGTAAGGTTCAGCAACTGTTGCAGCATATCATGTGATTCTGCCAGTCCGAGGTGTGTATATTCCTGCCGGATGGTTAAAGCAGTATGGAGCATTTCAGCAGCCTCTTTCGTCTTTTTCATCAGCAGGTATGTATTAGAAAGATTGTTGTACAGGTTTGAGAGCAGATTTGCTGTCCGCTGGTCTGCATCCTCCGTATGGTACGGTTCTAAGACACTGACAGCTTTTAACCGTTTCTTCAAGGCGTTTTTATAATCGTTTTTGGTAAGAAACAGTTCTGCCTTATAGTCAAGAAGCAACGCTCTATCGCAGTAGGAATGCGTATTCTGTTTCATTACATACTCTATCCGTTCTACAAGTTTTGGCAGATAGTCCGTCACAAGATATTTTTCAAGGTATGGGAACATATCCTGAAGGAACAGCAGATAATCCTCTGGTATGTCTGCTAAAATATTTTCTGTAATGCTGATAAGCGAATCGATCATATTCTGTGGTCTTTTAACTTCCAGTCCATGCACAAGGCAGATGCAATGCAGACTGTCAAGCAGTGTATGGCAGTTTGATACGGACGGTAAAGTTTCCAGTGCAACAATCTCTCTTATCAGTGGGTGCAGACTGATTTTCCGGTTTTCTTTGTCATCATGGATAAAGCCGTATTTGGCAAGATAATTCACATCATTTAATGATGGCAGTTTCATCCAGTTCTTAAAAGCATTTTTTAATACGCCGGAGGCAGAAAGCAGGGAAAGGTTACGCAGGACATCAAGACAGGGATCAGACAGTTTCCCAAGCTGTAACAGTTTCCTTAAATGCTCTGCCATCAGTCCGTCAGTGTAATCTCCATCCTTATATAATTCAACAGCTTCACCGGAAGCAATACTCAGTCCGCAGGTCTGTAATTCATATAGCAGTTCTTCCGCTTCCATACCGCTTGCGGATAAGGATAACGCAGATAACACAACAGTCAGCGTATGGCTGTGTACGGTTTTTATGATCTGCTTTGTTGCCAGTGTATTTTCTGTTGCGGAAGGGCACAGACGGTAAAACAGTTCCGGCAGTTCGGTATCTGCATCCAGCTCTTTTAATTCCATAATGGGGTACTGCGTAGGACGGCATCTGGTGGTTATCAATAGCTGAAAATCATTCTGTGCAAATTCCCTGAAAAAGCTGTCATCCTTTGGGAGTACATTAAAATTATCAAGAATAATAAGGCTGTCATGGTGCAGCTTTTTCAATGTCTTATAGTGTCTGTCAAAAAGCGTCTCTTCAGTCATTTCACTGGTATCATCGTCAAATTCCATGCCTGCAATGCTTTTCTTTAAATCTCCTGCATAATAGAGGTAAATGATATTTGTATATTTCTTACGGTTTTTTTCCGCAAAATATTTTGCAAATTCACTTTTCCCGATCCCTGCCACGCCGCTGATAAAAAGTGTGGGGTGTTCCTGCAAAAGTTTCCCGCATTCTTTCAGTTCATTTTTACGTCCTACAAATTCTTCCGTAATGGAGGGCAGGCGGCTGTTTTGTATGGTATCGGATAAATCAGGTGAAAATAAGCCGCTGTGTTTGTGGTCTGACAGAATAGCATAACGGACTACGGCAGTAAAAAATGCTGCATTATCAGTAAGTGCAAGCATTTCATCTGCGGTTTTGTTGCCGATGATATTGCGGCTGTCATTGATCAGTTCTTCCATTTGGGAATGTGCCTGTGATTCATTTATCAGGTTCGGAATGATTTTGCACCGGAAATCTTCTTCCATGACCTCAAAATTATTATCCTCATAAATGCGCAGGATTTCCATAGGTATCGGTCTTGCTCCGGTACACCAGCGGCTGTACATGGTGTTATCTTCTGCATATATTTCATCGCTTGAAAGTTCATCGTTCAGGTATGCGGAAAATAAGCTGCGGACAAGCTGATGTTGCTGATAGGTTTTCTTTTTATTCTCAAGAAGTATGCTTATTATATTGGCAAAGGTAAGTCGGTTTCTCAAATCATTTTCTCCCTTAAAAATTTTTATGTCAATGTATGGTCAAGTCTCCGTCAATGTTTTTCTACTCTCTGTATTGGTATCATAAATCCATGAAAACGAAGCCGCTTAAAGCCATCAGGCAGACAAGGCGGTTACAAAAGAATTATATCATGTTGTGGATAAATCTTGTGTCGAATTATGAAAAAATTGGAAGAAGGTTTTGGAAGCAGCAAAAGAACATTGATAAATAATCCGCCAGAACGGATTCATGAGCTGTACTTCATGCCAACAGACCTGCAAAGAACCTTTTACAGAAGAGAGGAGCAGGCAGACACTTCCGAAAGGGTGGGAATATTCCGAGCAGGGGAAGCCCACAGGCAGATTTTGAAACAGAAATCGTTGCTAAAGGTCAGCAATGACAGCATGGGATACGAATGGAGGCCAAATGGGTCAACGCTTTTGCCAGAGATGTTCATTTTGTTAAATTCAATGTATCAATAAAGAAGTCGATAGTGAAAATATTAGAATGAGGAGGAGTCGGATGACAAGGGAAATGGAGTATGCAAAGTGTATAGCAATTCTTTGTAAAATTTACCGCAAAGGGAGTATTACAGAAGCAGAGTTTCGATATACAAAGGGGAAATTAAAGGACAGATTTTTGATTGTGGAAAATACTGATGATGCAGCATAAAATTTTTCGGTACATTCGTTAATATTTAAGTTTGAGTATATGATGGCAGCATACAGAGGATGTTTCAAAAAGAAAAATCCTTTGCAACTGTCATTTTCCATATAGGACTGACAGAAATCAATATGCAGATTATTGAAAAGATTGGAGGAATTGTATGAGCGAAGTGCAGGTATTGCAAAAGACAAAAATTGTTCCGAATGGCAGGAACAGGGGCAGTACGGGAGCTTTGAGGGTTGACCGTATCAGGGTGGCGGCATACTGCCGTGTATCTACCGATGATGATGAGCAGTTGGGGAGCTTTGAATCACAGAAACTGTATTATGAACAAAAGATAGCATCAAATAAAGATTGGGTAAATGCAGGAATATTTGCGGATGAAGCGGTCACAGGAACAAAGACGGATAAGCGGAGTGGGTTTCAGGATATGATTGCCCATTGCTACAATGGAGAAATAGATATGATACTTACAAAGTCTATTTCACGGTTTGCCCGCAATACGGTAGATACGCTGAATTATGTGAGAATGCTCCGCGACCGGAATATTGCCATATTTTCGAGAAGGAAAATATCAATACACTTGATATGAACGGCGAGCTGTTATTGACTATTATGAGTTCATTGGCACAGCAGGAAGTAGAGTCGCTTTCACAGAATGTCAAGATGGGATTACAGATGAAAATGAAGCGCGGCGAATTGATCGGTTTCAATGGCTGTTATGGATATGATTATCATACCGAGGGCAAGAGCATAACTGTCAATGAGGAAGAAGCGGAGATTGTCCGTATGATTTATGATATGTATCTGGAGGGTTATGGAACGACCACGATTGCAAAACGGTTAATGGAACTTGGAATTAAGAATAAAAAAGGAGAAGTAAGCTGGCATACGCATGGTGTTATGGGGATGATTAAGAATGAAAAGTACAAAGGGGATATTCTTCTGGGAAAGACATTTACTACCGATCCAATTTCCAAACGCAGGCTTGCAAATATGGGAGAAGAAAACCAGTATTATCTCAGAGATCATCATGAGCCGATTGTCTCAAGAGAAATATGGGATAAAGCAGAGGAAATACGCATGAAGCGTTCCAGAAATAAAGTAGTTGAAACAACCGGAAACAGGGAACGTTATACACGTCAGTATTCCTTCAGCAGTATGTGCGAATGTGCCTATTGCGGACATAAGCTCACACGCAGGACAAGACACAGCAGGTCTGATTATGAAAAACCGGTGTGGCAGTGTATGAATGCCACTAAGAATGGCATTGCCAACTGTCCGAACTGTAAAGCAGTCGATGAAGCAATTTTAGAGGGAGCTTTTCTGGATGCCTTTGGACTGCTGGCAGGTAATTTTGATGATGTGCTGGATGTGGTATTGTCATATGTGGCGGAATCGGCTGACAGTGATGAAAATATGCGTAAAAAACAGCAGATTGATAAGGATATTTCTTCATTGGAATCAAAAAAATCGCGGATGACAGATATGTTGATTGATGGTACAATATCCAAAGAGGTGTACGAGGAAAAAATGGTGGATTTCACCAGAAAGCTTCATAAACTGTCCGAGAGGAAAGCACTTCTTGAGGACAGTATCTGCACACAGAAAGATATAAACAGGCGGATGTCAGAACTCCGTGACACACTTGAAAAAGAACAAGTCCTTGATGAATTTGACAGGGTGGTTTTTGAGAGTATCATTGACAGGGTAATTGTCGGAGGATATGAGGAAGACGGGACACCCGATCCTTACAAACTGACCTTTGTGTTAAAAGGTAATCAAACAGGAACAGTGCCACATGCTAAGGAGCAGTTTAAGGAAAAGGCAAAGAAGTCAAATGAAGAAAAGAGGGTGTCATAAGATGGAGAGCAGGCTGGCAGAAGTTGTTGATAAGACTGTAATTGTGGAAGTGGACACAGAATTAAGTTTGTGTTCATGTGAGAGTGATGTGGTGGACGAAACGTGTTCATTAGGCGGTGACGACACATGTGGAGACATGCGTATTATTGTCCAAACTAAAATCAACACAGCATATCAAAGTAGAAATAGACCTTGACGAAATGGATTTGACAAAAGCAGAGAGTAAGGCTACTTATGCGGAGATAAAACAATATGTGTTAGAGAAATATAGTTTGAAAGTATCACAACTTTATATCACAAAGGTCAAAAGAAAACATGGTATAATAGAAAGAATTAACTATAATACGGGAGAGGGAAAGGCGAGAGTGCCAAAAGTACCTTTAGAGAAAGAAAAGGCAATAGAGGATGCCTTAAAGTATTTTCAGATGATATAAAATAAATTATTTAGGGGGTATGACAGAAAGTTGTCTGCCCCCTTTTTGCTTAAATGATTTATAGCGTATTACCAGATAGCCGTAAAAGTTTAGGTTACACTCCCCCGTATTTCCTTGTTTGATAAATGCCTAGCGTCTAGGCTGTCACAAAGCACTTAGAGAGGTAGATTTTTTGTCTGTCCAACCTATCGCATATCAAAACTGACAGACAAAAAATCGTAGCGAACTTAGTGCGACTGACTGGTACGGTTGCGTTTGAGGAGGCGTATCAATTTCAAAGAGGTTAATGTAACACACGCGGGATGATGGCGGATTTTTCATATTTTGACGTGCCATTTGTTATTTATTTTTTATGGAGCGTCTATTGAATAAATGAAGAAAAAAACATATAATATTAGCAAGCAAAAAATTTTGCAGTTATAGATACAGGAAAGGACGATTTTTATGGAAGTAATGCAGAATATTAAAAACCGGAATAATAATGGCACACTGAATGACGCAATGGCAGTTATATTTTCAAAATTGGATGATGCAATTGATGATGTGGAAAACGGCAGGGTGATTTCGGAAGAGGAATTGTGGGCAGAAATTGACGCCATATGATTTGACAGGGGATATATGCAGAAGAGAAGATATAAAATTATTTATACTTACAGCAGCCGGAGCGATATCCGGCAAATGAAGAAGTATATTTTGGATCAGTTTAAGTATAGAGAATTAGGAGAAAATTTCACGCGGAAAATGAAAGAAGCGGCTAACGGTTTAAAAACAATGCCGGGTGGTTATAATACGATTGGATTTCAATACAGGGGGTATGATATTCATTTGAAACCATATCGTAGCTATCTTTTCTTTTACATAGTGGACGAGGAAGAGATGGTTGTCACGGTTCTGCGTGTTTTACAGGATGGAATGAATTGGCAGTATATTATAAAATGCTGGCTGGAACAAAATAAATAATATTTTTACGGTCATTGCCACGGCAGTGACCTTTTATTATGGAGGAAAACAGCATGCCCAAACTAATCCTGCGCTGCAATTACCTGAAAAACGCCCCTCCCTCACATCTTGAAAATTTCATGACCTACATCGGAACCCGTGACGGCGTGGAGAAAGTGGAAAGCACCACTGCCAACCTGCCGCCGACCGCAAGGCAGGAGGATCTGATTCAGGACATCCTTCGCAAAATCCACGATGCGGGCCGGATACATGAATATTACGACTATCTCCAAAGACCGACAAGGGAAAACGCTTCCGAATTTATCACGCAGGCGCTGGAAAATAACCTTGACATCATAGCCAAAAAGAAAAATTACATGGACTACCTTGCGAACAGACCGGGTGTGGAAAGAACAGGCACGCACGGTCTGTTTTCCAATGAGGGGGAATCCATCGTACTGTCCCGCGTGGCGGACGAGGTGGCAAACCATACGGGTGTTGTGTGGACCAACGTCATCAGCCTGCAGCGGGAGGACGCAGAGCGTCTCGGCTATGACAGCGCCGCACAGTGGCAGGCATTACTGCAAAGCAGGGTGGAGCTTCTGTGCGAGAATTATAAGATCGACAGCAGGAACCTGAAATGGTATGCGGCATTCCATAACGAATCCCACCATCCCCATGTGCATCTGGTGGTATATTCCACAAAACCCTCAGAAGGATATCTGACAAAGAAGGGCATCGAGACCATGCGCTCCGCCTACGCACATGATATTTTTCGGCAGGAGTTTATGAGCATTTATGAGCCCATAGGGGGATGTATTGCCTGTCTGAAATGCGGGGAAAAGGGCTGCTGTGTTTTTGACGACACAGTAAACCGTTTCCGGGAAAAGGCATATGAGGCGGACGGATTTGTGTTTGGAAGCCCTGTCCACTATGCAGGCGCAACCGGAAATATGACAGCTTTTATGGACCGGCTGTTCTACTCTGAATTGCGTGGAAACGGAAATAAGGCGTTTTACATGAAACCTGCAGCGGCAGTCGTTTCCGCACGCAGGGCCGGTACAACGGTGACATTTGACCAACTAAATAAATATTTTACCATTCAGGAAATGCCTGTGGTATCCTCCCGCTACTGGAACATGATCCACGGTGCAAATGCAGAGCAGGCAAGACAGGATGCGGAGGGACTGTATACCATGCGGGTTCTGGGCAGGAATATGGCGTATATGCTGCGCTGTAAAGAGGTGGCGCGCAAGGTTGGTGTAGAACTGCCGGAACAGGAAACGCCTGTATTTACAAATTTTATCCGTTAAAAATGTGAGGGAACCGGAACGAAACCGAAGATGATTTTAAAACTGGCAGTTGGATCAGAAACCTTCTGAGAGGGAGATACAATCCTGTGCGCATCATGCAGACAGGACTTGTATTATTGATATTTTGTGCAATGGTCGGCTTAATGGTAAGCGGAACCATCCTGTCCCGTCATGCGCTGTCTTTTCTGCCCATAAAAGGCAGCCATTCTTTTGCAAGAAACCTGCATATGATTTCTGCCTATTGGGGATTTGTACTGATGTCCGTTCATCTTGGGTTTCACTGGAACATGATAATGGGAATGGCAAAGAAACTTTTTACGAAACCGTCTGTGGTTCGGAAATGGGCGGTGCGTATTATGGCACTGTTGATTACGGGCTATGGCATATATGCTTTTATAAAGAGAGATATCGGAACTTATATGTTGCTAAGGAGCCATTTTGTTTTTTTCGATTATGAGGAACTGCTGATATTTTTCTATTTGGATTATATTGCAGTTATGGGGCTGTTTATATTGATTGGGAATTATGTTTGTGCAGGCCTAAAGGTTATTGGCAGGGGGAATGTGAACAGGATATAGATACAGCTTCAGTCCGGCGTTGTCATGGAACAGAAAGAAAATGAATAAAACCGGACAGATATGTGTTGTGAAGGCTCCCAGTATGTGTTATGATACATATATCGCAATGCGTGGAGTGATAAAATGGATATAGCAAAAAGAATAACGGAACTTCGGAAAGAAGTGGGCGAGAACAGAAAAGAATTTTCGATTCATACAGGGATACCTGTCCGTACACTAGAGGATTGGGAGGCGGCAAGGCGTACCCCGCCAGATTATATTCCACGGCTGATAGAGTATCAGTTGAAATATGAAAAAATGGTGGAGAAGCAGACGGGACAATGACACCAGGGAGATAACATCTTAATGAAAGAAGAAAGAATCTACAGAACTTTTACGAGAGAGTTGGAGGAATGGAGCCGCACGGACAAAGCACCGTCCATGGGAAACCAGGATATCAGGTATTATCTTTTTACGGATGATCTGGAGAACTCGCCGGTCTATGAAGGTCAGGGAAAAATCCCTGATTTTTCCGCTATTGTGGAATCTGTTTATGAGGGAAGCATGGGACTGAACAGGGGATGGGTGAAGAACGGATACTGTTATCTGGATGTGTATATGTCCAATATTTATGACACAGGCAGGTTGAACCGGAAAGATGACATGTTCCGCATGGTGGTGTGCAAGTCCGTCAAAAAGGGAGCGAATCTCGGTTTTTCTATTAAAAAGGTGCAATGCGCCGGTTACGGTGGGAGTTTTGACGCCACAAGGCAGCGTGTTTGTCCACACTGCGGCAATCCCTATCATCTGGGGGGGGGGGGGAGGACGACTGGGTGGTATTGTCGATTAAAATTGCGTAACATATCCCGAAGTATGCATTGTTTAGAAGATATTGGGAAATCTATAGCGTCTGTGTAATTACATAATGACATTTTTGCATCTTTCAAGTGGTAGCCGAAGCCTGACATGCCTGATATAGTTTTTTCATAAAATACAGGAGGTGCCTTGCATGGAATTAAAAGATAAGTTACAGCTTTTGAGAAAACAGAACGGTTATTCACAGGAACAGCTTGCAGATGAATTAGGAATTGCCCGTCAGACGATCAGCAAATGGGAAAATGGACAGGCTGTCCCGGAGGTGGGCGGTCTGATCCTATTAAGTGATCTATACGGAGTGACGATAGACCGCATTGTGAAAGAGGATGATGCGTGTAATATTGCTCTGTGTAGAAACACAGACAGGGATATCCATAAAATCACAGAGTTTCTTCTGACAGCGAAAAAGAATACTTATGCTTCCTCTGACAATAAAACAGTTTCGTGCAGGATCATTTCGCGGGCCGAAAATATACACAAAAGGAGACTACCATTATCATTGTAAAGTGGATGGTGAGTTTGTGTGGTTTCAGGAATACGAAGAAATATTTTATATGGATGAAAAAATATACGAGTGCTATTTTCATGGAGGAACCATTCGATAACGGAGAATAGATACAAATAGTTGCTGAGAGAGTATATCATCCAGGTGGTATGCTCTTTTTGGTATAGAAGAAGAATCCTGCTGTAAAACAAAGTTTATTATAGTATAATATGTGTAGACTTCTATCATGGATTATGGCGGGGAACTGTTATGGAAGAGAAAATTACATTATGTGGAGACAATTGTATAGAGTGTCCGAGGTACAACGCCCATAGTGAAACGGAATTAAGAGCCGTGGCCGAGCTGTGGTATCGGGTCGGTTGGCGGGATAGCGTGGTATCCAATGAGGAAATTATTTGTACAGGCTGTTCTTCGCATAAATCCTGTACATATGGGTTGGTTGACTGTACGAAAGAGCATGGTGTTGAAAAGTGTAATCAATGTAAAGAGTTTCCCTGTCAAATGATTGAAAACATGTTGGAGCGTTCCAGGGAATATCAGAAAAAGTGTAAATCAGTATGTTCAAAAGAGGAATATGCTGCGCTGGAGAAAGCTTTTTTTGATAAGGAAAACAATCTTAAGAAATAGATATATGACCGGGAGAAAATTATGTGTGAGTACATTGATGAGTAAAGGAGAAGATTGCAATGACCAAAGATGAATTTTTAAAGGTATACTGGAAACAATACCGGCTGCTTGAAAGAGACTTAATACAAACGGATGAGTATGTTTCAATTGATAAAGATAATTATAATACATTTTCAAGTCAATACATAAAATTGCTGTTGACGACATGCAGTGAAATTGATTCTATTGCCGAGTTGCTATGCGGTATTCATGAGGATAAAATTCCGTATGGAATAAGGAATAAACTGGATGTACTTATTGAGGAATATCCGAATTTGAAGAAATATAGGGTCAATACGAAGTATCCATATGACATTACGAACATTACGCCAATGGATAAGTTCGCTGATTCTGTCTCGGACTGGTGGCAGGCATATAATGATATAAAGCATAGAAGGATGCAATCCAATGAGGCGGGAAGATATAATTATACAAAGGCAAATCTTAAAAACGTTTTGTATGCAATGGCAGCCTTATATATATTGAATCGAAAGTTGTATGACAGATTAGAGGATGTGGGAAAATCTGGTGAAGAGGTTCTTATATCAAATTTATTTGAAGATAAACTTATCCTTTAGTGATGGAGAAAACAAATGATAATTACAAATGAATTAGATTCTACCTGAGGAATCTCAGATGAGGAATTAACGTTTAGATTTAAGGAATCAATAAGAATTGATAATGAAATAAGAAAAATTAAGGGCTTGCCTGTTGCGGGATATGATGATAAGACTCAAAAAGCGTATCTTGAATATCCGGATGGGAGGCGTGAGTATGTCGGTGAATAATGTGATAAAGCTTATAAAAATTCATATTCAGAAGGACAATATACATGCCAAAAGATTTGCGCCATAACATTGAAAAAAATAAAGTAAAACAGAGAAACGTAAGAAGCCCCCAGAACGTCAAAAGAGCAGCCGGTATCATCGTCATAGCTGCACTCAGCCTGTTATTTGCGGCCTGCGGAGCACCGTCAGCAGAGGCAGATGGGACTTCCGCCGGATTGGAAGCTTCTGCTATCGGGGATAATTCCGATATGGAAAAACTTCCCGGAGCGGGCTATATCGGGGAAGAAACGAATAGCGCTGAAGCAGAGGAAGGACCGCGGGAATGGCCCGAGGAGCATGGCAGTTGCGAGGTGCAGGAGCTTAGCGGGTATCTGTATGAACATACTTCCCCGAGTGCTTATGCCGGTGCGGAAATTACGATAAAGGATTATGAAGGGGAAATGTTGGAAACTGATTGGGACGAGCCGTCGGCTTTTCAGTTTGCGGGAGAGGCGGATGTGACATGGCGGTATTACAATTCTCTGGCGGAGATGGAAACCGCGTTAAATGAGGTGGCTATGCAGGAAGTGGATGGAGACTTGCTTCATTTTTTGTACTATACCTTTTCCATGACGGAGGATGACCATGCCCTGGATCTGTATTACATTCTGAAGAGAAGATTTGATTCGGAAGAACACCCTTTGTCAGCATGGAGCGCAGACAATGGGAAACTGTTTTATTATATACAGGAAACGATGGATGAGACGGACGGCTATGAGTTTTCCTGTTTGTATAACCGCAACTCCAGGGTTAATCTTTATGTGAAGAATCGGACAGCATACGGACTTACCTTGTTAAATGCGCCGTCGGAAGAAGATGACGAAACTCTGGAATATTTGTTTGATGATATTTTCCAGTGCTACGGTGAATCAAGGGGCGGCTGGGGATTGGATGAGGAAAACCTGTATTGGATCGATCATGACGAGCGGCTGACCGAGTTGGAGGATCCGAAACGCAGATTTCTGGAAGCCCGCGGAATTGATGAGAATTGGGAATCCGCCGGAGACGAGGGGATTATGCGGTATTTTGGCCTGCTTGTGGAGGCAGATTATGAGCTGCCGCTTACGGAGGACGGCAGGATGCTTGCCCTGCATTTTTCGCTTGCGGAGGAAGAGGGGGAAGAGGATACGGAACTTTGCTACTATCTTTTGAACGGCTATTGTATGGACGAACCCTATGATATGACAGTGACGGATATGGAGACCGGCGAAGTGCTGCAGGAACGCAGCTTGTCTTTGAGTATCGAACTGCCGGATACGATTACCTATCCGGATTTAAACGGTGACGGATATGCCGATATGCGGGTAGGTGCGCCGGTTCATTTAAGCGGCGCAAAGGCGGAGGAGGAAGGTTATACGCCACCTGCTTATCTGCTCTGGGATCCGCAGACGGAGCAATTTGTGCGTAAGACGAAAAAAGAGGTGGAAAACAGCAGGCAGGCGGTGGCAAACGGTTTAACGGAAAAAGAACAGGAGGAAAAGACCAAGCGGGAAAGGAGAGACCCGTTTGCACTTACGCAGGAGCTGCCGGAGGGAGCCGAATCGGAGGATTATATCAAACTTACAGGAGATAAGATGATAGAATATGAGGTGCAGGAAGGAGACAGTCTCTGGCGTATCAGCGAACGTTTTTACGGAAGCGGATACAAGTGGACGATTATCCTGCGCTCTGAAGATGCGCCAAAGGATCCGAATTATCTGCTGGTAGGTGAGACAGTATTTATACCAGAGGCTTTCTATATCCGCAAAGACCCGTATTCCCGGGGCGGTCTGCGTTCTGAAGGGAGTTTCCAGATTGAACAGCCGGATGGATTTGCTTATTATTTCCTGAATGGCGACCTGACCTATGTGTCCTGGGAGGAAGAGAACCAGATTCACAGTCTGCCGGTGACCAATCCCGTGGAGCAGAATCCGTTCCATGAACCGGAGGCATGGGAAGCATTTCAGGCGGAGGCGCTACGGTGCAGTGAGGAGCTGTGTCCTGGGAAAGTGTCAAACCTTACTTTTGAAAAGAGTCATATGGAGGATGGATGCGACCTGTATGGGTACTCTTTCGAGTATGATACCGGGGAAGAAATCATAGAGTATGTGGATTTCTTCAAATTTGGCAAAGACAATATGGTGGAAGTAATCGGCGTGCGAAAGCAGGAGCCGAATACTGTATTGGTAAATACCGTCCGCTATGTGGCGGCCAGTTTCACCGATTACGGCGGCAAGCCGGGCATGGGCTGGGGCGATGGCACGATTCCCAATGTAGGTGCGGATAAGTGGGATTACCCTTACCTTCACAATCTGTTTGAGGCGGCCAGAGAGCAATTTGAAAATTAAAGAATGGAGGGGCATCCAAATGAACGTAAACAACATTATCGTCAACACCCAGAGCAGTATCCGTATTGAAGGCTCGAAGATACTGTACTTTGACCCGTATCTGATTCAGGATGACACTCACGATGCAGACTTTATCTTTATCACTCACGAACATTACGACCATTTTGAACCGGAATCCATTGCGAAACTAAAGAAGGATGATACCCGCCTTGTGACACCGGCATCCATGAAAAAGAAAGCCCTCTCACAAGCCGGCATTGCATCGGGAAACTGCATGTTTTATCAGCCGGGTGAGAGGCATGAGGAGCAGGGACTTCTGATAGAGACGGTTCCTGCTTACAATAAGTTAAAACCTTTTCACACCAAGGGGAAAAAGTGGCAGGGATATATCGTAACGCTGGACGGCACCCGCTATTATGTGTCCGGTGATACGGATGTGAATAAGGATATCCTGAAAGTACAGTGTGATGTGGCACTGCTTCCTGTCGGTGGATTTTATACAATGGATTGGAAGCAGGCGGCGGAGTATGCCGCGCAGATTAAGCCGAAGGCTGTGATTCCCACACATTATGGAAGCATTGTGGGGAAGGCTGCTGATGGGCCGGCTTTTAAGAAAGAGTTGGAAACGCTTGGCAGTGACGTTCAGGTGGAGTTGAAGTTGTAAAAGGTAATGCCAATAGGGCTAAAAGAATACAGGGGTTTCATCAGTCTGCTTGCACCACCCGCACAGCATAAACCCTTCCTCCATACTGCGATAACCTGTTCAGTTCATCCTTCAGCGGATCCATACAGACATAATCTCCGTCTTTTGTGCCTACGATCAGCACATAATGAAAATTACCGACGGCGTTTACTCTCACACGCACGATTGGATAGTGGCCCGCTGTAAGACAGTGCTCAATTTCTGCCTGTGAAACGCCGGAATAAACCTGCGAGGAATAGCCGTTGATATTGTCAATGGTCGACCACTGAATATTTCCTTCACGGTCATACACGTTGTATTCCGTAAAGAGTCTGTTTAATTCGCCGGGAGTCATTTCATCCCCGCTTTCCATACTGACTGCGGAGGCGATACAGGACACCAGGCATCCGGAGGACTTCATGGTAAAGGAAGAGTCCCCCAGTGTATCATCGGCCCACTGGGGGTCATCCTGTCTGTAGGCAGTCACATCTGTGGGAGGCAGCTGGGTCTGGCCTGCCCGGATCGGCACACTGCCGCGAAACCGAAATCCCAGGGACATTGCCGCTATAACTACGATTCCTGCCACCATTACAAGTATTCTTATTATCACTTTTTTCATATGCTTTCTCTGCACTCCTATAAAGCAATTCTATAAATATCTGCGGTCTCATTTTCAAAAACGAAACTTCGCTCGTATATACCGCCGTTTTTCTGTATTACTTTGATAGAGGCGGTATTTGTTTTTTCCACAGATATATGAAGCTCTTTCATCTTGGCCTTTCGTGCCGCCTGGAGAAGCTGATGTAACATTTCCGTGGCATATCCCTTCTTTCGTTCGGAAGGGCGTACACTATAGCCGCAGTTGCCAAGGTCTCTTAGAAATTCATTCAGCGTGTGTCTTAAATCAATGATGCCGATGATTTTATTGTCGCTTTGCCTGATTGCGAAGAAAGTGTCCGTGACCACCCAGTTTTCATTTACCGTTTTGGGGTCGGTATTTCGTGTTACGCTGTTAAGCCATTCCTCATAGCTTTCTGTCTTGTCAAAAAGTTCACTTCCGTAGATGATGCTTTCTCCGGATTGAAAATGCTCGCTGCGATAGGCAAGCGCTTCTTCTTTCAGTTCCAAAGCGGGTCTTACTAAAACGATATTATTTTCCATGTTAATCTCCATTCCGGAGCATTTACGCGATAGATTGATATTTGTATCTGTTATCACGATATCTCCTTCAGTAAAAGTTTTTTGATTTCCTCTATGATTTGGGTGGGAATCTCAGAATCCATCTTCATTAACCTGCTGTACATTCGGACGCCCTGGTAGGCAAACAGAATCACATGAAAGACAGATTCCGGGTTTACCGGGTTAAATTCTCCTGTGCTTATTCCATAGCTGATCAGTTCTTCCCATGTGGATTTTGAAGTTTGATACTGTCTTGTGATAGAATTATCCTCTTTGGAAACCGCCGGATTACTGTAATACTCGCAGATGGCAAGGCTGAAAGAATTTTCAGGATTCATCATTTCATCAGCATACTTTGAAAGAAGTTCTTCTAATATCTCAGCAGCCGGAACGTGCTGTTTTATTTTAGTATCTACTTCACTTTTTTGTCTGTCGGAAAAAGCGTTAACGATTTCCAGGAAGATCTGTTCAGTACTTTCATAATGGCGGTACAATCCCCCGCGGCTAAGGCCTGTCAGTTCGCAGATATCTTTCATGGTCACTTCTTTAAATCCTTTTTGGGCAAACAGCTGATATGCCTTTTCCCGAATGATCTGTCTGGTTTTATCTCCTTTCAGGCTCATAGAATAGTCCTCTCCTTTTGCGACACTTGTGTTTCCTTTATTATGCGTCACTAGTGTCGCTTTGTCAAGGATAAAATGAGATTAAAATAATTTATTGATAAGCATGAAGGGTTAACGTATGATAAAAGAAAAACAGGGGAGGTACAGGATGAGAGTTATAAGTATGATACTGGCGGATGAGGAGATTGCCAGGGTAGAGGAAGGTGTATTTAAGAACATTGTGGAGCCTGCATGTAAATGGAAGGGTGTTCCAAATAGTCTTTTCAAAACATGGTATGAGGACTGCTTCTACGGAATAAAGAACTCCTCTACGTTTGAAGAAAGATTAGAACTGGTAAGGAAACAAGAGTACTTTTGTTACAGTAAGCCGTATATCCAATTGACAATACAGATAATAGAGGATTAGACAGGGGCAGGTGGAAAAATCCGGCCGCTAACCTGCTATACTTAGATATCATTATATGATGCCTTATTATCATTTACAGAATAATCTGGAACCAAAAGAAAGCGGAGAAACCAATGGCAAAAAGAAAATTAAATAAAGCGGCAAGATTTGAAAGAATGTTTAAAATTTGGGAGTATCTGAAAAACAATACAGACCGCAAACATCCCACAACCCAGGCAGAAATGAGAAAAGCGCCCGAAGTGGCGGAGTTTATCGGAGACAAGGAAACCTTTAACAGGCTGATTAAAGATATGGCCCGCGCGATGAACAGTGATGAGTTTGGCTACAAACAGGAGAAGGACTGGAAGATTTATTTTCATGACTTTCAAAAATATTATGGGGATGACGCAGAAGCATCTGACGAGGAAGCGGAGATTGACAGTGACGAAGCGTATGACGCTTTTGCTGATCAGACGATGCATATTGACGGCTTATATTATAACAGAACATTTTCCTACGATGAGATTAACAGCATCATAGAAGGCATCCTGTCCGCCAAGACTCTGGACACGAGATCTGCACAGCATTTGATTGAGAAAGTCGAGCAGAATCTGACCACGAAATTCTATCAGAAGGGGCCGAAGCAGATTTGTAAGGTGATGGAGCCAGAACTTGTTGACAGGGAACAACTACGAATCAATCTGTTGACCATCCAAAAGGCCATAGATAATCATGTGCAGGTTTCCTTCCGGTTTAACGGTTACACCTATCAAAAGAGACTGGAGCCAATCCGGGACAGAAAGGATACGGTAAGCCCTTATTATATTGTGGCAAGCAGCGGAAGATATTATCTGCTGGCCTGTAAAGAACTTGTTTTAAAAGACAAAACTGTAAAAAACATGTCTATCTGGCGGATTGATCTGATGACGGATATAGAGATTCCGGGTGCAAATGAGGAATTAGAAGGCAAGGGATTGCCAAGGATTGCCCCCAAAGATGTGGAGAATCTGCCTTTGACATGGACAGAGGATTTTCAGCTAAAACATTTGAACATGGCTTATGACAGGCCGGTTTGGATTACACTGAAAATAAAAAGTCCGAAGCAGGAGGACGACCCCACAAGACGGATCAGGGCGGATTACACTTTCCTGCATGACTGGTTTGGGGATCAGTTTAAATATGTGGGAACTGAAGAAACGACCCCTTATGACGATATTGTGAAAGTGGAATGTTCGCCGTTTGCCATGGTACATTGGGCGCTCCAGTACAGCGACCGGGTGGAGGTGGTCGCGCCGGAAGAAGTGAGAAATGGTGTGATAGAGAAGATACGAAACCTGAATGTTAAGTATGGACTTTAGCAGTGAGGAGGAAGTGAAAATGAAGATAGAAGAGTTTCTTGCGTTAGCGGCACCAGATAGATATGATTTTTCTAATGATGGGGCGAGTGAGGAATATCTTGCGTTAGATAATTTTAAAAATGATCTGGAAAAGTTTATAATATATATGTCCAAAGTGAGAGGATATAAACGAACAAAAGAAGATATCATGAAATATGGTGCGGATTTTTCTCAAAAATATAAAGATCTGAAAATTAAGGATCCGGATAGTAAAAGTATTTTACTTCGGGAAATATATAGGAAACTATGGGCTGATTCTAATTTGGAATCTTGTTGGGTGATGGGTAAGAAGGTACAGAAAAGTTATATTCAGGGAGAAACGATGAATTCGGTAAATACCACGTTGGGAGCATGGTATGAGCTTGTTGAAAGTGAGGTTCATAAGGAAGAACGGCTAAAATTGGGAGGTCAGAGGGTTTCCATCAGATACATATTAAGCCGATATGCGCAGGATACTCGAGGTCAAAGTGAATTATTTGATACCGTTCAAGGGTTGCGGTTTTTAATATCAGTTTATCATACTCTTGGGAATTTTATTCCTGTGCCGGCAGGGTGCAATGCGCCAAGGGGAACAGGTATATTGGAAGATTACTGGGATTTAACACTAAAGGTTATTTATGAGTATTACGTTTGTGGAGAGGATAAAATTCGGGATATTGTAAAGGGGGCAAATAGTGAGTTATATGAGTTATACAAAAAATGGTTAGATTCTTTTCAGGATAATAACGGGCCAAGCTGGCAGTGTTTCATTGAAAAAAACTATTTGCAGGATTTTGTCAATCAGAATGTGGATGGCAGTTATGGGATCCCCAAAGAATTATGGAGGGGGCACTTCTCAGGGGCAGTTTTACCGAATAGCATCGAACAGATAGAACAATTCTGTGTCAATGCATCCTGCTTCATAACGGCCCGGAGCACCAGAATGTTGATCAGACTGAGAGAGTTATTCCAAAGGGATGTTGAAAGAATGTGAGCAATAAACAGGTGGAAATTTGAAAGGAGCCGGGTAATGAAATTTGCGGTCTTTTTGGATGTTGATGGAGTTCTCAATACGAGAACGACAGTGGAACGTTCACCAGAGGGTTATAAAGGAATTGATGATGCAAGAGTTGACATCCTGGCAAAGGCGGTTAAGAAATATGGAAATGCAGATCTTATTCTGTCATCAGACTGGAAGGATTTGAAGTCTGACAACGAAGACTTCTGTTATCTGATTTCCAAATTAGAGAAGCAAGGCCTGCATCTGGCAGGAAAGACAAGTGACCATTGGAGCAATAGAGGTGAAGGAATTTTAAGATACCTGGAATTGCATCCGGAAATAGATGATTTTGTAATATTGGATGATAACAAGTTTGATTTTCAGGATTATCGGGAACTCTGGGAAAGATTGCTTATTACAAACGGGATAGAAAGAGCCAGGCATGCATCGCAGACTCCGCAGGTCGAAACAATTATTTTTTTAGATTATATTAAAACTTTTTCATGAAAAGAGGACATATATGCTGTTTGCAATGAGCGACATTCACGGATGTTTTGATGCGTTTATAAACAGAATCCATGACTTAAATGATTTAGAAACTGTAAAAGCGGGCAAGGACAAGCTGATTTTGCTAGGTGATTACATAGACAGAGGGTCTGAAAGTTACAAAGTATTGCAAAAAGTCTACGACATACAGCAGGAGTGCGGCCCTGATAAAGTCACTGTCTTACGGGGTAATCATGAAGAATGGTTCCTGGAATTTCTGGAAAAGAAAAACCGGCACTGGATTGGAGAAGATGAGAACCTTAATACCAGCAGGACCTTTTTAAACAAGGAACAAATGGCGGAACTGAAGGAATTGGCAGTAAAGCAGCGTGCAGGGAAAGTGTATGAATTTATTCGCCAGTGTATCAAGGATAATCATAAGGAACTGCTGGCATGGATGAGGCGGCTTCCCTATTATTATACGACAGACACACAGATTTTTGTGCATGCAGGGATTGACGAGGAAGCAGGTGACTGGTGGAATGTGGGCACGCCGGATTATTATTTTGTCAGTAAATATCCGCCGACGACAGGTGCATTTTATATGGACATCATAGCCGGACATACTGCCACTTCCTCTATTGTAAATGAGAGGGAATTT
>RAYR01000033.1 GCA_003612405.1 bacterium 0.1xD8-71 | reverse complement strand
AGCCGTATGCGGAAAAGCCGCACGTACGGATCTGTGAGGGGCTGGCATCGTGAGGTGCCTGTCTACTCGACTGGGAGATGATAGAATGATATTGTTGATTGTTGATACTCAAAATTCAATTATGACTAATGACTTATATGAATTTGAGATTTTTGTATATCGTATTAAAACACTAATCAAAGAGGCGCGCAATAATAGTATAGAAGTTATTTATGTTAGACATGATGATGGTGCTGGACAGAAATTAACGAAAGGTGCATTAGGCTATGAAATATACGAAGAATTTCAGCCAATGCCAAATGAGCGTGTTTTTGATAAAAATGTAAACAGTGCTTTCAAAGGTACGGGGTTGTTGGACTACCTACATGAAAAAAATGAAGATACAATTATTATTGTAGGGCTACAAACAGATTATTGCATAGATGCAACAGTGAAATGTGGTTTTGAGCATGGACTTAAAATGATTGTTCCAGCAAATACAAACAGTACGCTTGATAATGCGTATATGACAGCAGAAAAATCTTATAGATATTATAATGAGTTCATGTGGAATGGAAGATACGCAGAATGTATTTCCTTTGAAAAAACTCTTGAATTGATGAATAGATAAATTCCAGTTTGTGGAATTATAGCCAGCTAAAAACTGAATAACCGCCGCTACATAGAACGGCACACCAAGACAGGAAATCAAGAAAAGGTTTCCTGTTTTTTTGCGTCCATTTTTGGCATTTTGAAAAATTGTCAGTATTATACCATGCAAGGGGGACTGAAATAAATTCTCTCTCTTGTTTGGCAAATCCGCAAGCTGTCCGTGGAGGGCAGGCAAAGGAAAATCCCACCTGTTTTGTTTGGCAGTTTTCAATTTTCGGTGGTGTGGGAACTGAAAGGAAAGTGAAGAAATTTCCGCAAATCTCCGTCATTTTTGCTTTGCGTGGTGTTGTAGGTAGTAGGGGGAGAAATATCGCCGCAGCTTTGGCAATATCCCCGCTTGCGGCACTAAAAGTATTGACAGAAGCCAGCACAGAGGAAACCGACACTTTTTAAGAGCAAGATTCTACCACAGTACCAAATTTCGCCTACCGGTTCATTTTGTCCTATGGGAATCTTGTTGGGGTTGCCACCCCAAGCCCGCCTTTTTGCGGCTTGCGCCGCTTGAAAAATCCCCGAAAAAATTTTTCGGATTTTTCAAAAAAACACTTCCGCTTTACCCCCTGTTTTTCTCCTATTAGTGAGAGGGCAAAGCATAAAAAGAAAGGAGTTGAAAGCCATGAAAAGATACAACACGCCCCATCGCCACCGGGTAATCAAGACACGCTTGACCGAGGAAGAATACGCCGAGTTTTTCGAGCGTGTCACCCTCTGCAAAATGAGCCAAGCCGAGTTTATCCGGCAAGCACTTACCAAGTCGAGCATACGCCTGGTCATTACTGTTTCCCCGGTCAATGATGAACTGCTTTCTGCCGTTGGGAAACTCACAGCCGAATACGGGAAAATCGGCGGCAACTTGAACCAGATTGCCCGCTGTCTAAACGAGGACGGCGCACCTTATAACGCCCTCTCCCAAGAGGTACGAGCCGCCACAGCGGAGCTTGCCGCCTTGAAGTTTGAAGTCTTGCAGAAAGTAGGTGAAGCCGTTGGCAACATTCAAACATATCAGCTCTAAAAATGCCGATTATGGAGCTGCCGAACAGTACCTAACCTTTGAGCATGACGAGTTTACCATGAAGCCCACACTGGACGGAAACGGGCGGCTTGTTCTCCGTGACGATTACCGCATATCTTCCCTTAATTGCGGTGATGAAGATTTTGCAATCGCCTGTATGCGCTCCAATCTGAAATACGGCAAGAACCAGAAACGGGAGGACGTAAAGAGCCACCACTATATTATTTCCTTTGACCCCCGTGACGCACCAGACAACGGCTTGACCGTAGACCGGGCGCAAGCGTTGGGCGAGCAGTTCTGTAAAGAGCATTTTCCGGACAGATAAAACGCATACAGTTTCCGGAAAGTACGGTCAGTATACAGGGGGATTTATGGCGCACTCAAAGTTTGGAGCGGGTTTATATACCGGCAGGAGCAGTAAATATACATGACGATATTTTTTCTATAAGGGTTAAATTCCAGTATGTCCCCATCACAGTATACGGACAGAAAGGAAGCAGGGCGGAAGAACTGGCAGTCCAGAGCGGGTATGAGTTTATCGAAGTAGAAAGCGGAGACGAGATGCCATGAGGAAGGAATAGGTATGGAAGAGCGTAGGAAATGGTTAAGAGATGCAGGTATTCTTGTCATGGTGCTTATTGCCATCATAGGAATTGCAGCCGCAGAGCAAGAAGACAGGTATGATGTTACGGGAGAAATTGAGGCGGTGAGCGGCACCGAGGCCGATGCATCGGAGACAGAGTCTCTTTCCTCGGACAGACAGTGCGGCGGCTACCGTTATAGGATACTGGCGGATGACACCGTGGAGGTTACCGCTTATGAGGGCAGTGAAACCACTCTTTTTATCCCGGCTTATATGGAAGACAAAGCAGTGACAGTCATTGGGCCGGCGGCGTTTAAGGGAAATGGAACAGTACAGCGGATCTATCTCCCGCCGGGAGCCATGGAGATCGGCGAGGAAGCATTTGCGGGATGTAAGGAATTACAGGACATCTATATCACAGAGACGGTAGAGAGGATTGGGGAACGTGCCATGGCGGACTGTCCGTTGCTGGAAGAGATTGTATTTCCAGAGGCGGTAAGCAGGATAGAATCCATGACATGTCAGGGAGACACAGGGCTGAGACAGGTTACAATACAGCCTGGGGTGTCTGGTATTGCGGAGGACGCGTTTGCAGAATGTGATGCGCTGCGCCTGGTGTATGGAGAGAGCGGATTTGCGCAGTGTTATGCGCAGGAAAATGATTTTGTATATGTGGATATGGAGCGGATCAGGGAAGAAGGAAATCTGGTCTGGTAGTTATACTTGATGTTGTATCGCAGATTGTTTTTAATCTCAGGTTATGATATAAATTTAATGTGATGATTTAGGAGCACTATTTGAAAGAGATTATAAAATGACCAGAACAACCACACATAAGACATTTGACCGCGGGATGCTTTGTACGATTCTTGCCCTGGCGTGGCCCACCATGCTGGAACAGCTGATGCAGACGGCTGTGCAGTATATTGACACGGCGATGGTCGGCTCACTGGGGACGCAGGCAACAGCGGCAGTGGGTTCCACAGGAACCGTCAACTGGCTCATCGGCAGTACAATCTCTGCTGTGGGCGTAGGATTTCTTTCCTACATAGCAAAAGCATATGGTGCAAACGATCAGACCGCCGCGAAACGCGCAGCAGCGCAGGCGGTCCTGCTTACGTGTGTTCTGGGAATTTTCTTTACGGTCCTGACAGTATCGTTAAGCGGTATGGTGCCGGTCTGGATGCAGGTGGAGCCGGGCATCCGCAGGATGGCCTCGCAGTATTTCCTGATTCTTTATCTGCCTATGCTGCCCAGGACTGCCAGCATTATTTTCGGCACGGTGCTCCGGGCGGCGGGGGATACGAAATCGCCCATGAAGATTGGCGTGCTGGTGAATCTGATCAATGTGACGCTCAATTTCCTGATGATTTATCCTGTCCGCACCATGGAAGTGTTTTCCCTGCGTTTTACTATGTGGGGAGCGGGTCTTGGGGTGATCGGGGCCGCCATTGCCAGTGCCATTGCCTTTACGATAGGCGGAATCTGCATTACAGGTGTACTCTGGCGGCATAAGGGGATTTCCCCAAAGGGACAGAATTTTAAGCCGGATATGCAGATTTTAAAGCCCTGTCTGCGGGTGGCACGGCCCAACATGTTACAGCGTTTCGGCACTTGTCTGGGATATGTGGCGTTTGCGGCGATGATCAATTCACTGGGAGAGGTATCCACAGCGGCGCACACCATTGCCAATACGGTGGAGTCGGCTTTTTATATTCCGGGGTTTGGGATGCAGACGGCGGCGGCTACCCTGGCGGGCAATGCCTATGGGGCCAGGGATGAAAAGCGTATGAAGAGTCTGGCTTCCATGTTTGTTCCTTTGGAAATTGTTTTGATGATAGGGTCGGGTACCTGTCTGTTTGTGGCGGCACCCTGGCTGATGCGTCTGTTTTCCGGTCAGGAAGCAGTGATTGCACTGGGGGCAACGGTGCTTCGTATGGTGGCGGTGTCCGAGCCTTTTTATGGTTTCTCCATTATCGTTGAGGGACTTATGCTGGGCGTGGGTAAGACTAAGGCCCCGTTTGTATACAATATTGTCGGTATGTGGCTGGTGCGTATTACCGGAACGTTTCTTTGCACGCAGGTGCTTGGATGGGGGCTGGTATCGGCATGGGCCTGCATGATCGCCCATAATCTGTTCCTGTTCGTGTTGTTTTTGATCTGTTATCTGCGGGGCGTGTGGAATCCCTTTCTTTGCAAAGATGGAAAATGAAAGATAATTAGGATGTGTGATTTGGGTGGACGGCATAATATTTTCATTTCAATAGTTTTGGTTTCTTTTGAGATATTATAAAAGAAAGGATGGTGTATTGGCATGACTACAATAAGTCTTCGATTTGATGATGAAATGAAAAAACAGTTGGACGAAATGTGTGATGAAATGGGAATGAATCTTACTTATTCAGATTCCAATATGGAACAGTTAAAGAAAGCAAATCAACAGATAAAAAACGGACAGGTGATTGTAAAAACGATAGAGGAACTGGAGGCTATGAAGTTTGAGTAAAATCACATTTGCAGAAGATGCTTAACAGTCTGTTAAAAGCCATACAGCGTGATCCCTTTATCGGGGAAGGAAAACCGGAACCATTAAGGAACGGAACGGCAGCGAAGGAGAATGGAGCCGAAGGTTAAATAAAACCAGAAGATGTAAAAACATATTTTATACAACCCCAGTCCCGTTATATGACGGGACTTATTTTTTCGGAAAAACCTCCAGAATGATGCAGAAATGATGCATTGTTTCTATATAATACATTCATAGAACACACAGGAGGCCTCGTGATGAAAGAAAATACATTTAAGATGATCATTATGGTTTTTGATATCTGTTGTCTGACGTTGTGCACCATATTGAATATACAGATTGCCATACAGAAGGAGCAATTACAGGCCGGAAAACATGTGGAGGAACAGATACAGCAGCTGGAAAAGGAAAAGAGGGACAACTTTGTAAAGCTGGACAACAGAAACAGCCGATTAACAGAAAATGTGAATATAGCGATAGACGGTGTACAGAATTTACTGGATAAATATGACGACGCCAGACAGCAGACGGAGGATGGAAAGCAGGCATACGAGGTATTAAAATCTGAGTACGATAAACGCCTTTATCTGGACACTGTGATTTTGGAACTGGATGAAGAAAACGGCAGTCATGAATATGTGGAGCGGTTTTTTGAGACAGATAAAAAGAGTCTGCTGGAAATTCTTGGACAAACACGGTGGGAGGATGAAATGGGTGCCCGATTCCTGGAAGTGGAAGACTGGGGCGAACTGTTACCGGTGGGAGAGCAGGTATGGAATCTTTATGAAAAAGGTAGTACTCCGGACAGTTATCCGCAAGGAGTGCTCATTCAGAATCCCCTGATAGATTTTGGGTATCAGGATGCAAGGGCAGGCATGAATCTGTTTGACATTAAGGCCATGTACCCGACGGCACGAAAGGAAGATAAAAGTTTGGCGGATGGAAAATTCCGTTATCTGCAATATGAAGATGACGGGTACAGGTATTATTATGTGACGTTGGACCATTGTGCAGATTATACAGTCCTGTATGTGACACATAAATAATAGTCAGCAAACAAACAGATAACAATTCGATAACGAACAGGAAACGGCGGGAATCTGGGATGAAAAGTGTAAAAGAAATTTTATTGCTCCTGCTTACGGCAGGCTGTGTGACAGGATGTGTTATGAGTTACAATATCTGGCAGGAACAAAAGAAAGCTCTGACAGAGATGAACAATGGACTGGACAGGGAACCAGGGCCGATCCATGAGATTGATACAGAGGATGGCACAAACTGGTACCGGTGGTACATTGATCCCGACGGAGGAGACCGGATTTTAGAGGAAACTACGGAACTGGACAGCCTGTTAACAGAAACAGCTTCTCTCCAGCTAAAATATGATCTGCAAAGCTTCATGGAGAGACAGGGTAACAGACAGGAAACATCGGACAAGGTCTGGCAGAAATACTTTCATATCAGGCAGGGGGAACTGGCCCGGATAGAGGGGATAGAAGATCTGTCGGACTGTGAGACCTTTGGATTCTTAAATAATCCCTTCAGCGGTGTGGTCTTTAATCTTTACGACGGGATAGCCCTCCAATATACCAATGGCACGACCAGCCGGATTGGAGAGTATACCTTGCCGATAGCAGTGATTGTCACGGGAGCAGAGTCAGACCTGGGATTTATGGATGCCAGGGCAGGCATGGATTTCGGGCAGATCATGCAAAATGCCTGTGAAGCGGAAATCAGGCAGGGGTTTATGACTTTTGGTGCAGATCAGGTGTATTACATACAGTATACGGACGATTCCTTCCGATATTCTTTTATTTCGGAGGATGAGGATGGCAGTGAATCCAGGTTAATTGTCACACGGCTTGATCAGGAAATCCCACAGATGGGCCAGACAAGTGAGGGCGGCAAGGTTCAGAGAACGGGTTACGCATATTGGATGCCTGCCGCTGAATTTGAGGATATCGAGAAGGAACATGAGATTTTAGCCTATGACATCAGTACCTCACCCCGATATGATTATGAGAATACGCCGCTGCTGGAGGAGATAGAGCTGTGGAAAAGGTCGGATGAGGAGTATGTGTTGGAGCATGGCCCCGAATACGAGATGGAGGTAGATTATCATGTGTTTGATTTTAACGATGACGGTATAGATGATTATGTGTTGTGCACGGATGGTATATTGTATAGCGGAAGTGCCGGGCATGGGGTGGAAATCTATGTTGGCAGGGGAAATGGAGGTGTAGAAAGGGTTTTAGCTCTGACACTGCGCTATCATAACCCCAATGAGCCGTCCGGACATGAAAGATTTACGGTGTTAAATGAAAAGACCTGCGGCTTTTACGCGATTGTCATACCCGGAGGGACTAATCGTATCTTAAGATATGACCCGGAAACGAGGGCTTATGAATTTCAGGAAACAGAGTGATTTCTGTAACCTTTTTGCTGTCTGAACTGTACTATTAGTGAAAGGCTTTCAAATAACTGAAAAGAGGAGTACTCATGAGACAATCAGTGCAGGATACTTTCATTCAGTATTATTCAGCAAAAAAGGAATTTGACAACGAGCAGCATATCCGCGCATGGCTGATCCGGGTGGCGATCAATAAGGCAAAGAATGTGAACAGTACCTTCTGGCGCAAAAACAAAATGTCTCTGGAAGATTATATGGAGACACTTGTGTTTGATACCCCACAGTCCGAGGAATTATTTGAGACAGTGATGCATTTGCCGGAAAAATACCGGATAGTCATTCATCTGTTTTATTATGAAGATTATAGCGTGCATGAAATTGCGTCTATTCTTAAACTGTCCGAAAGCAATGTAAAGGTGAGGCTGTCGCGGGCACGCACGCTGCTCAAGGAAAAATTGCAGGAGGAATGGGACAATGACTAATAAAGAAAAATATAAACAGGCTTTTTCGGTGCTGCACTCCCCCTGCGAAATGACTCTGGAGGTGGAAAAGATGGCTATTCTTAGTAAAAGAGCAAAAATCAGGGCGACAGCGGCAGCAGTTATCACAATCTGCCTATTGATAACGGGCGGCAGTGGTGTTGTCTATGCGGCGGATATAGGCGGGATACAGAGGACGATTCAACTTTGGATCGAGGGGGATCAGACGGATGTAACTTTTGTATATGATAAGAGCGGTACTTATGATATATCCTATGAGTCGAAAGACGGTACCATGGAACAACTGCATGGGGGCGGTGTTGCAATCGAGGATGACGGGACAGAGCGTCCGCTGACGGAGGATGAACTGTTGGAAGAGTTGTCCTATCCCATGGTAGAATATCTGGAGGACGGTACGGTGTGGGTGTATTATTGCGACCAGAAGCTTGAGATTACTGACCAGTTCAAAGACGGGGTGTGTTATGTTGAGGTTTCCAACGGGAAAGAGAAATTGTATATGACGATTCTGTATCAGGATGGATGGTGTACGAGTCCTCATAAATATGAACCGGCGGATTCTTTGCGGTAGGTTAAGATACGGCAAGCGTTGGCGGTATACAGAATTTTTCAAATGAATATGTTTACATTTATCATAAAATCTCCTTTTTATAGGATAGCCGGCTAAATACTATCAAAATAAAAAGGAGATTTTATTATGGCAGATATTAATTTGAAGTTGACATTGAATGATAACGGTTCCATCACAGCCAATTGGACTGTGCTCCCGGGTATGATCAAACAGAGGATTGACTTCTGGGAGGTTGGAAAGAGTTATGGTATTGAAGTAAATGACGACTGGCATGGCAGTTCCTATACGACCAAAGCAAATCTGCCTGCCAATAAGCAGTATTATTTTAAAGTTGTTCAGATTGGCAATGGTATCGAACTTGGCGGCGACAGGCAGAAAATACTGATCCGCTATGATTTCTACGATAATCAGCCGATGGGTGCCGTGCAGAATATTGTAATCACACCGGCCACCACGCAGATCGGTGTCAGATTTGATGCGGTTCCACGTGCGCAGAGCTATGATATCCTGTTCGATAACAGCGTTTATAACGTGACGCAGACATCCAAAACATTTACCGGACTTACCCCGAACACAAGCCATACCATTGCCATACGGGCGAAAGGATCCAAGATGACAGGGGCATATAGTGCCACGCAGACGGTCAAGACTCTGCCTGTCAGTCCGGCAGTGCCGTCAGGGATCAGAAAGACTGCCACAGAGACATCTGCAACCATCAGTTGGAATAAGGTGAGCGGTGCTGTCAGTTATGACATTCTGTTTAATGGGAGCACTTACAATACGACATCTACTTCCAGAACCTTTACAGGATTGACAGCTGGCAGAAGCTATACGTTCCAGGTGCGGGCAAGAAATAACGATGTGGCGGGCAGCTATACCAGTCAGCTGACAGTAGCGACGCCGGCAAAGCCGCCTGCAACCGTGACGGCAACCAGCACGGGGGATTCTATTACGGTAAGCTGGAGCAAGGTGGATGGTGTGGCAGGATATCTGGTACGATGTGTGAAAGATGATACCATTACAACGGCTTCCACAACCTCTGTGAAGTTTACGGATTTACAGCCTAAGACATCCTACACCTATCAGGTGGCGTGCAGGAGTCTGGATGGGGAAGGGAGCTTCAGTCCGGCCAGGACAATCAGGACGCTTGCCAAGATGCCCAGCACGCCTGCTGGTGTCGTCGGGGAGACAACAGAAAATTCAGTCACCATAAGATGGGATGCCGTGAGCAATGCGACCGGTTATGACGTCTGGTTTAATGGAGGTACTTATAGTACTACTACCCCCTCCAGAACCTTTAACAATTTACGGGATAATACGGAGTATGCTTACAAAATTCGCTCAAAGAATTCTGATGGGGTTGGTGAATATGGGGAAGAAAAAAAGGTCAGGACAACACCGAAAGCCCCCTATGGTTCGGATGTGAAGGTAACTTCCGATGAGGCTTCCATTACCGTAAGCTGGAACCCGGTGACAGGAGCGACCAGTTATGATCTGTTAGTTGACGGGAAAGTTTATCGTGTCACAGGAACCTCCCATAAAGTCACAGGATTGACACCCAATACGAGTCATACCTATCAGCTTCGTGTAAATAATGCCAACGGTTCCAGCTCTTACAGCAGCGCCAGGACACTAAAGACAACACCGAAGGCACCGGACACAGTTACGGAGAAGCCCTCACGAACAGATGTAACCCTCAGGTGGGATTCTGTGAGTGGTGCGACCAGTTATGATGTGTTGTTTGACGGGACAACTTATCGGGTGACGGGTACGAGTAAGACTATTTCGGGATTGAAAGTTGATACGCCCTATCGTTACCAGATCCGTACCAATAATGAGAACGGGTCCAGTTCCTATAGTCCGGTGAAAACGATAAGGACACTTCCTTATGCGCCTTCCACGTATCCGACGGTGAAAGCAACAGCTGCTGTAGATTCGGTCACTTTGACCTGGAGTGCAGTGACTGGTGCCACCGAGTATGAGTTGATTTTTAATGGAGATACCTATACCGTTAAAGGGATGTAGGACGGATTTTGCGGACATTCAAAATAAAAAAGAATGTGGAGGTAACAGACAATGGCAAAATCATTATTTGAGGAACTGGGCGGCAAATACGAAAGGCAAGGGGATTATTTGATACCGTGCTTAACTGTACCCGCCGAAGAAGAACAGGCAATAGGCATCTGGGGGCAACGGCATTTAGATTATCTAAAACAGTACCGTAAAGTTACATACACCAATCTTCTTACAAGCGGCAGGCTAAACGCCTACCTTGCCGACATCAACAGACAGGCACAGGAACGCTTTGAAAGGCTCATAGAGGGTATGAAACAGGCACAGGGCATAACGGAACAGCTAAAGGCAGAAAACGCCTTAGAATGGACAGGATGCCTCAATAACATAAGGGCTTGTGCGAGGGAGATTGTGGAAAAGGAAATTATTTTTGCATAAACAGATGATTAGTGGCAGGGGGAAATCCTGCCGCTTTTTCTGCTTTAGTTTGTCAGCTTGACAAATAAAGGGTTAAGGAATATAATTAGATTCAGTATTATACAAGGAGTTAATAAATATGCGGCAAGGTATTCTTAAATAAACTGTCAATTTGATAGTGGGAACAAAAAGTAGCAGTCCCGTTTCACTTTTAATATGGGGCTTAGTTTTTTGTACCCAGTTTAAGAATACTTTTATCATGTAATTTTATATGCCCGAAAACATATAAGTGTTTTGGGGCTATTGGAGTTATTTACCCAGTGATAGGAGTATTTATCACTGGGTATTTTTATGCCCTTTTTTGGGTGTTGATAGGAGGAAAATCACATGAAAATAATTAACTTAGGCATTCTGGCTCACGTTGACGCAGGAAAGACAACATTAACGGAAAGTTTATTGTATACCAGTGGTGCAATTGCAGAACTAGGGAGCGTAGATGAAGGCACAACAAGGACAGATACAATGAATTTGGAGCGTCAAAGGGGAATCACTATCCAGACAGCAGTGACATCTTTTCAGTGGGAGGATGTAAAAGTCAACATTATAGATACGCCAGGCCATATGGATTTTTTGGCGGAAGTATACCGTTCTTTATCCGTATTAGACGGAGCAGTATTATTAGTTTCTGCAAAGGATGGCATACAGGCACAGACCCGTATACTGTTTCATGCACTACAGATAATGAAGATTCCGACAATTTTTTTCATCAATAAAATTGACCAAGAGGGGATTGATTTGCCAATGGTATATCGGGAAATGAAAGCAAAGCTTTCTTCGGAAATTATAGTGAAGCAAAAGGTTGGGCAGCATCCCCATATAAATGTAACGGACAATGACGATATGGAACAGTGGGATGCGGTAATTATGGGAAACGATGAACTATTAGAGAAATATATGTCAGGGAAACCGTTTAAAATGTCAGAACTGGAACAGGAAGAAAACAGGAGATTCCAAAACGGAACGTTATTTCCCGTTTATCACGGAAGCGCTAAAAACAATCTGGGGATTCGGCAGCTTATAGAAGTAATTGCCAGTAAATTTTATTCATCAACGCCTGAAGGTCAATCTGAACTATGCGGGCAGGTTTTTAAGATTGAATATTCAGAGAAAAGGCGGCGTTTTGTTTATGTGCGTATATATAGCGGAACATTGCATTTGAGGGATGTTATTAGAATATCTGAAAAAGAGAAAATAAAAATCACAGAGATGTGTGTTCCGACAAACGGTGAATTATATTCATCCGATACAGCCTGCTCTGGTGATATTGTAATTTTACCAAATGATGTTTTGCAGCTAAACAGTATTTTGGGGAACGAAATACTGTTGCCGCAGAGAAAATTTATTGAAAATCCTCTCCCTATGCTCCAAACAACGATTGCAGTAAAGAAATCTGAACAGCGGGAAATATTGCTTGGGGCACTTACAGAAATTTCAGATGGCGACCCTCTTTTAAAATATTATGTGGATACTACAACGCATGAGATTATACTTTCTTTTTTGGGGAATGTGCAGATGGAAGTCATTTGTGCCATCCTTGAGGAAAAATATCATGTGGAGGCAGAAATAAAAGAGCCTACTGTTATATATATGGAAAGACCGCTTAGAAAAGCAGAATATACCATCCACATAGAAGTCCCGCCAAATCCTTTCTGGGCTTCTGTCGGGTTGTCCATAGAGCCGCTCCCTATTGGAAGCGGAGTGCAGTATGAAAGCAGAGTTTCACTTGGATATTTAAATCAATCGTTCCAAAATGCGGTTATGGAGGGGGTTCTTTATGGCTGCGAGCAGGGGCTGTATGGATGGAAAGTGACAGACTGTAAAATCTGTTTTGAATATGGATTGTATTATAGTCCTGTAAGTACCCCCGCAGACTTTCGGCTGCTTTCCCCTATCGTATTGGAGCAGGCTTTAAAAAAAGCAGGGACAGAACTATTAGAGCCATATCTCCACTTTGAAATTTATGCACCGCAGGAATATCTCTCACGGGCGTATCATGATGCTCCAAGGTATTGTGCAGATATTGTAAGTACTCAGATAAAGAATGACGAGGTCATTCTGAAAGGAGAAATCCCTGCTAGATGTATTCAAGAATACAGGAACGATTTAACTTATTTCACAAATGGGCAGGGAGTCTGCTTGACAGAGTTAAAAGGATACCAGCCAGCTATTGGTAAATTTATTTGCCAACCCCGCCGCCCGAATAGCCGTATAGATAAGGTTCGGCATATGTTCCACAAGTTAGCTTAACAGCTTGCAAAAGTCATATAAAATGAGATTTGAAAGGATTAGAGACTAATTATGATGAAATGCGAATGGATATTGTGTCCTGTTTGTGGGAGCAAAACCCGTAATAAAATTAGGAAGGACACTGTTTTGGAGAATTATCCCCTTTATTGTCCAAAATGCAGACAAGAAAGATTGATTAAAGTTGACAACTTGAAGATAACTGTCATCAAAGAGCCAGACGCTTAAGACGCAGAGCCGATGAAATTGTGGAACAATTCACGAATCATCGGCTCTTTTTGTTTCGTATTTGAAAGAACAAACTCACCAAATAAAAAAAACGATATTCGGGTGGGTTATTTTGTTATACCCTAAATTACCCTCTGAATTTGTTTTTAAATTTGGAGGGATTTTTTTATGTCCTTTTTTCGGGCAGTTATCTATCTGCTCATACGAAGCAAAATTTATCAATACATAGCATATCAGAGAACGGCAGGAAACCAGTTAAAAAAATTTCTGCCAGTGCAACGGTACTTCTCACCTTGAAAGTAGAAGTACAATCTCCATACAATAGAATTACTATTTCCTATAACCGTAAAGGTCACAGAGCCTTTGCGGTTTTTCTTTTGTCGATTTTTGTTGGAAAGTGCCGTAGGGCTGTTTCTGATATGCGGTGTCGTTCTCCGCCTCTCCATCTGGATTTTTTACATTTCAAAAATTCAGATGGGAGGTATTTATGGTGAAATATGCACCAAGAAAGGTATATATCAGAGAAAGTGGCGGCTATGTGGAATTATCCTACACGGAGTTCTGCCGTTGCAGGGAATCCGACCAGACCTATATGGACAAGCTGTTTATCCCCATTCAAGGCTGTCTGCTTGAAGTCGTGAGGGAGCAATACACAGACTTCTACCGTGACAAGGAACGGTGGCGTTATCTGCAAAAATTAGATACAAAGAATAGACTGCTATCTCTCGACGGATTTACGGACAGCGAGGGGAATCCTCTGGACTTTATCACTGATGAAGCGGTGGACATTGCAGAAACCGTTGTCAATGCGGTCATGGTGGACAGGCTGAAAGCCGCCCTGCCTTTGCTGTCGGATAGTGAACAGGAGCTGATACAGGCAATCTTTTTTGACGGACTTTCCGAGCGTGAAGTCGGGGCGAGGTTGGGCATAACCCAGAGCGTTGTAAACAAACGCAAAGCCAGAATCCTAATAAAACTAAGAAAGATAATAGAAAATTAAAATTTAAGGCGTTCAGCCCCCTTGTTTTTTCCTTTGGGAAGATGAGGGGGCTTTTCTCTGCCCTCTCAATCAATTCTGATTGGAGGAAGTAAGAATGGCATACAACCACGGACGGGAGGACAGGAAATGGCGTATCTGGAAAGAAGCGGAGGAAAAGCTGCTGCGTGAGTGCGGCGTTGATGAAGCGACCATTGAGCAGATACGCATGGCGGACAGGGCAGACTTCAATTCCAACAGGCGGTTTTACCGATGGACGAATGACGTTGCGGAATATCTTGAGGACATGGCAGGCAGGGAGCGGCAGGCGGAAGTGGGTACGGTTGCGGAGTTACTGGAAGAGATTGAGAGCGAAAATCTCTATCAAGTATTAGTCACGGTGGACGGGCGTACCTTGAAAATCGTCCTGCTGAAAATGCAGGGGTATTCCACAAAGGAGATTGCCCCGCTTGTGCATTTGACGACTGGTGCCATCTATGCGAGGTTAGACCATCTGCGGAAGAAGCTGCGGAAAATTTTATAGCTTCTAAAACAGCCTGCCATCCTGCGGGCTACTGGGTGAGGGATGGAAATCCCCTCACTCATTTTTTGCAGGAGGACAACAGGATGGCATACAGGGTTAAGGCATACACGCTTCGGGAGGAATCCACGGAAAGCGGCACAAGGTATTTTATCAGCTTTAAGGACGGGCAGGGCAAATCCCACGAGTTGGAAGTGTCGGAACAGTTCTTTATGGAGTTTCGGCAGATGGAGCGCAGGAACAGGAATCTTTTCTAATGGGACGAGCGGCACAGGGAGTTTAACGAGGTATGGGACGAAACCCTTTACAGACGGGCGTTGCGTGTGCCTAAGAGCCTTGATGAACGCATGGTTGAGGAAGAACGGAATGAAACGCTCTATAAGGCGGTTGGGAGCCTTCCAGAGATACAAAGGCGGCGTTTCCTGCTCTACTACGAGTATGAGTTCAATTTTTACCAAATCGCCGCTATGGAGCATTGCACCGCTTCGGCAATACAGAAATCTGTTGCGATTGCAAAGGAGAAAGTAAAGGCGGAAATTGAAGAAATATCTCCAACCGTGACCGACACCGCCCGAAAAAGAAATCTGTTTTTTATTTGTGTGGGATTGGCGGCATTACATACTCTCACTTTTTTCCGTGGGAGTAAATCTATTTTTAAGGAGGTCAACGCCTATGTGCAACGAAAACAAAGACACCGCCCGAAAGGAGGAAAGCCATGCAGAAGTTACAGACAGTCAACGCCGAAACGCTCCTTTATGAACCGCTTGAGAAACCATCCTTTGTGGTGGACAGCCTTATCCCGACAGGCTTATCGCTGTTCTGCGGCTCACAGAAGATAGGCAAAAGCTGGCTCATGCTGAAGCTATGCTTATGCGTGTCGCAGGGAATCCCTTTATGGGATATGCCGACAATGGAGGGCGATGTGCTTTACCTCTGCCTTGAGGACACGTTCTGCCGCATACAGGACAGGTTATTTCGTTTGACGGACGAAGCAAGCGGGCGGCTCCACTTTGCCGTGGCAAGCTGCAAGCTGTCAGACGGTCTTATCGTGCAGCTTGAAGATTATCTGAAAGATTACCCAGACAGCAGGCTCATTGTCATTGATACCTTGCAGAAAGTCCGTACAGCTTCAAAAGACAATGCCTATGCAAGCGACTATGGGGACATCTCCCTCATCAAAGACTTTGCCGACAGGCACTCTCTGGCGGTCATTGTCGTACACCACATCCGAAAGCAGAATGACAGCGACGTGTTCAACAAGGTGTCTGGGACGACAGGATTAACGGGGAGTGCGGACGCTACCTTTGTTCTGGAAAAGGAGAAACGTGCGTCTGACACCGCCAAGCTGTATGTGACGGGCAGGGACACGCCTTATCAGGAATACACGCTGCGTTTCCGTGATTGCCGTTGGGAGCTTGTGGAGCGGAAAACGCAGGAGCAGCTTGCGAAAGAAACGATACCAGATGTCCTTTTTCGGTTGGTGGATTTTATGAGGGATAAGGAAGAATGGATAGGCACGGCAACGGAACTGTTAGCCGCTATGGGGGAAACGGAAACCATACCCACGGTGATTACGAAATGGCTGAATGAATACCGCACCACATTTTTAAGCGAGAACCGTATCTGCTACCAGTACAGCCGCAGGAAAGACGGCAGGCGGATTGCCCTTGCAAGGAGGGCGGGTGACAGCGGTGATGGTGGTGACAGCGATATTAGGATACCCCCCTGTTACTGTCATTGACGCTTAAAGCCATGTAAAGCTGGCGGCTCTGCCCTGCGGGTGACAGCAGTGACGGTGGTGACAGTGATTTTAGGATACCCTGCCGCTGTCATCCCTACGGGAGAACACCCCGTAAACGCAAAATGCAGGCGTGAGATTTACTCGCCCTTTTCGGTCGTGTAAAACCACCCCTGCGGTCAGAAAAATCATTCCGATTTTTCCGACTGCGTTTACAGGGTGTAACACACTACACTTTGCCCTGCAAAGTCGTGTGCCAGACGTTCCCTCTGGACTCCCTTAAGGCAGGGCTGTGCCCTGCTATCCTACGCCTTACGGCTTCGGATAAAAGAATGGCGGCATGACGGTGACGGCTCTTGCGAGGGGGGTATCCCAAAAACACCGTCATCATCGACATGACCGTCATGCAGGGGGTGAGGGTGACAGTTGCGGCAGTCGGCAGGGGGTATCCCAAAACTGCTGTCACCACCGTCACCGCTGTCACCCCAAAGGACGGTCACCCGCCGAAAGAAAGGAGGAATCCGCCTATGCCTTATGCAATCCTGCGTTTCCAGAAACGAAAAGCGGGCGGCGTTGCGGCTTGTGAACGCCACAACGAGCGGAAGAAAGAAGCCTACAAAAGCAACCCAGATATAGATATGGAACGCTCTAAAAACAATTACCATCTCATAGCACCACCAAAGTACACCTACAAGAAAGAGATTAACCGCATGGTAGCCGAAGCGGGGTGCAGGACAAGGAAAGACAGCGTGATGATGGTGGAAACGCTCATCACAGCTTCACCAGAATTTATGAACCAGTTACCGCCCGAAGAACAAAAAGCGTATTTCCAGACGGCTCTTGACTTCATTTCGGAGCGTGTTGGAAAGCAGAATATCCTCTCCGCTGTCGTCCATATGGACGAGAGAACGCCCCATATGCACCTCTGCTTTGTGCCGATTACGCCAGACAATAAGCTGTCAGCGAAAGCTATCTTAGGCAACCAGAAATCATTATCCGAGTGGCAGACCGCCTACCATGAGCGGATGTCCTCACGGTGGAATCAGCTTGAACGGGGGCAGTCCTCAATGGAAACCAAGCGGAAACACGTCCCCACATGGCTCTATAAATTAGGCGGCAGGCTTGATAAACAGTATGAAGAAATCGTGTCTGCCCTATCCGACATCAACGCCTTTAACGCAGGGAAGAAAAGGGATAAAGCGTTAGATTTACTCTCTGCATGGCTGCCAGACGTGGAGAAATTCTCTAAGGAAATCGGGAAACAGCAGGCGTATATCGACAGTTTGAAAGAGAGAATTGGGCAGGAATCAGACTATGCGGGGCGTATGCGTGATGAAAAGTACGAGCAGGAACTAAAGGTGCAGAAAGCGAATCAGAAGATATTTGAATTGCAGAGAACCAACGAGCAGATGGGGCGGCTGCTGTCAAAAATACCGCCCGAAGTGTTGGAAGAATTGCAGAAAAATCATAGAAGCAGAGCGAAAGAAAGGTAGATATGTGAATGAAGAAACAGGATTTTAAGGTGTTAAAGACCAAAGACTTGTACCCGTTCCCCGACAATCCGTTTCATGTGGCAGAAGATGAAACACTGTCAGAGTTAGCGGAAAGCATCAAGGAATTTGGCATTGTCACGCCGATAATCACACGCCCGAAAGAGGACGGGGACGGTTATGAAGTGATTGCAGGACAGCGGCGTGTCCGTGCTTCTGAACTTGCAGGGATAAATACCGTGCCTGCGTTTGTCCTGCCCTTAGACCGTGACCGAGCCATCATCACCCTTGTAGACAGCAATTTGCAGCGTGAGAATATCCTGCCATCGGAGCGGGCGTTTGCTTACAAGATGAAATCCGAAGCCATGAAGCGGCAGGGTTTCCGCACAGACTTAACCTCGTCACAAGTTGTGACGAAGTTGCGGACGGACGACAAGGTGGCACAGGGCTTCGGCGTGGGCAGGATGACCGTGCAGCGTTTTATCCGCCTGACGGAACTGATACCGCCGATTTTGCAGATGGTGGACGAGGGGAAAATCGCCCTCACGCCTGCGGTGGAACTGTCCTTCTTGAAGAAAGACGAGCAGGAAAACCTCTTTGCCACGATGGAGAGCGAAGAAGCAACGCCCTCACTCTCACAGGCACAGCGGATGAAACAGTTAAGCCAGAGCGGGCGGCTTGACATGGATACGATATTTGCGATTATGACGGAGGAAAAGGGCAACCAGAAAGAAACCTTGAAAATCAACACAAGCAAGCTGAAAAAATACTTTCCGAAGAACACAACGCCGAAGCAGATGGAGGAAACCATCATCAAACTTTTGGAGCGTGAGTTGCAGAGGAAACGCAACCGTGACAGCCGCTAATCTTCTTTTTTCGGGAAGTAAATACAGAGAGTTGAGGTATGGAGAATGAGAGAAATCCAGTATGAAATCGTAAAGGAAATCGCAGTATTGTCTACGGGCGACAGTGGCTACACAAAGGAAATCAATCTCATTTCATGGAATGGGAAAGAGCCGAAGTATGACATCCGCAGCTTTTCCCCGAACCGTGAAAAGTGCGGCAAGGGAATCACGCTGAACGCTGATGAAGCGGCGGCACTCCTTAAAGCATTACAGAAAGAATTAAACAGCGAGGATTAATGGTATCTGATTGGCAGGGCGGGGACATTTCCAAACTCTTCCCTGCCCTGTCTGGAAAGGAAGATTTAAGTATGGGCGAGGATAAGAAAGCAGATAAAAAGAGAAAGCGTATCGTGCCAAAAGCACCAGTGCAGATGATAATCAGCCGTGAATATGTCGGCACACAGACCGTTACAGAAGCGTTTGTCCCGATTATCTCCGAGGATATTCGGAAGAAGATTGCCGAGGGCGACACCTTCGACAATGAGGGGCTGTCCGCTTAGAATGTACGCAATGGGACATGAAAACAGATAGGACAGATACGGAGGTTTTACAGTATGGCAGGAATCAAAGAAGAAAAGAAAATCTATTTAGTCGGCATTTATTGCCGCTTATCTAAAGACGATGGTACGGATAACGAGAGTGCGAGCATTGCGACACAGAAATCCATCCTCACGGATTATGTGAAAAAGCAGGGATGGCACATAGCAAAAACGTATGTGGACGATGGTTATTCTGGTACAAATTTTGTTGAGGTAAGATAACGATACCTTTTTTGCAGAGGGTGTTATCTTACCTCTTTTTGATGTATGTTAGATAGCATAACTCTTTACGTCGGCTCCTATCTGTCTGAAATAGGAGATACTTTCGGTAGGCTTGTCGCCTGTATCAACTCTGCCGACAAAGCTATAAAAGATTTCGATTTTGCGGGTGTTCGTTTCCTTATCCAGTTCGTGAATAAGAATACGGTCAATAAATTCATGGACGTTTTCGTAGGTCAGTTCTTCAATCGCTGTGTATCTGCGTACCAGTGCGACAAACCTTTTTACGTCCGCGCTGCGCTCGGTGGCGTTGTCGATTTCCTGTGACAGCTCCGCAATCCTCCGGGTCAGCGTCTTTTTTTCTTCATCATAGCCGGAAGTCAGAAAAGCAAATTGTTCATCTGAAAGTTTCCCTAAAGCGTTGTCCTCGTAGAGCTTGCGGAATAAGATGTTCAGCTCGTTAATACGGTTCTGCGCCTTGTCAAGTTCTTTCCGCTGCTGTGTCAGCGTCTTTTGTACTGCCTTTGCGCTGCACTCGTTGGCGGTTTCGATAAACTCCTGTTCATGCTCTTTCACATAAGACGTTACGCGCTGCAAGTCTGCAAGGACAAGTTCTTTCAATACGCTTTTGCGGATATAATGCGTAGTGCAGAGCATATCATTTCTTGCCCGGTTGCGGTAGTTGCCGCAAGTGTAGGCGTGTTTCCGTTCAAGCGTCCCGGCTCCGCGTACTGCGTACATTTTATAGCCGCAGTCCCCGCAAAAGAGCAGCCCGGAAAACAGGTCGATTTCATCAACCTTTGTCGGGCGTTGCCGGGTGGCAATCCGCTTCTGTGCAAGTTCAAAGGTTTCTTCATCAATCAAAGGTTCGTGAGTGTTGGGGAAGAAATACCGTTTTTCCTCCGGGTTCTTTTTTGTCTTTTTCGACTTATAAGATACCTTGTAGGTTTTCCCGGTTATGGTATGCCCTAAATACTCTTTCCTTGTCAGAATGTCGTACAGTGTCTTATCCGGCCAGTTGTACCATGCGTTGAGCTGTGGGCGGGGGTGGCGTTTGCTTCCTGTCCTGCGGTAGCGCAGTTCCCCGACGGTCAATATCTCATTGTCCCGCAGCCAGTTCTGGATTTCACACATACGGTCGCCCCGTACATACATTGCAAAAATCTGTTTTACGACGTGTGCCGTTTCCGGGTCGGGTATCAGATGATTGCGGTTATCCGGGTCGATAAGGTAGCCGTAAGGAGCTTCGCCGTTGACGCGCTCCCCTTTCTGCGCCTTTGCCTGTTTGACAGCCCGGATTTTCTTTGAGGTGTCGCGGGCGTAAAACTCGTTGAACCAGTTCCGCAGAGGGGTAAACTCGTTATCTTCCCTCGCTGTGTCTACACCGTCGTTAATGGCAATGTAGCGTACTTCGTATTCGGGAAAGACAATCTCTATCAGCTCCCCGGTTTTCAGATAATTACGTCCCAGACGGGAAAGGTCTTTTGTTATGACGGTCGCCACATTCCCGGCTTCAACCTCATGCAGCATGGCTTGAAGCCCCTCACGCTCAAAGCTCACGCCGGAAAATCCGTCGTCTACGAAAAAGCGCGTGTTGAAAAAGTGGTGTTCATCAGCGTACTTTTGTAAAATCAGCTTTTGGTTCTGTATGCTCTCGCTTTCCCCGGCTTGCATATCTTCCTGGCTCAATCTGCAATATAAAGCGGTAATCTTGTCTGTCTGTAACATTTTGTCCTCCTTTCCGACGACAGACAAGCATGGTATTTGTACTGTCTATATTATACCACATACCGCTGCCTGTGTCATGTATAAAATGTGAAGAAACGCCCTATTTCCGGGCGTTTGCGGGGTTCAGCTCCATGTCTTTGCGAATGAGCTTTTTTATCTTTTTATCCAGTGTGTCCGTCGCGTGTTCACTTGCAGACGAACATACAAGGTAAGTAACTTTTCCTATTTTATGCTCCGTTGTGGTAACGGGCGTTTGGTTTTGCGTCAAAGAAAATCCCCCTTTCTTTCGCAAACATATAATACAGTCTATGAATAGCAGCAAGTCCACTATTCAAGAAAACAAAGGCTTTAATCGGACGGTTATTAGCATAACCTCATGGGAATTTCACCCCGGCATGGTTCTCATGCAGCCCTACCCATTGCCTGCGACGCTCTTAACGCTCGGACTGTGGCTGTAAGGAAGTATTATTGTATATTCTGCGCTGTCGTCGCCCGCAAGCCGCTACACTTGCTTTCCGGCGCGGTGTTGGTCGCTCGGCTGTCCGGGCGGGGTAATCCCTCCCGGATAGCCTCATGGCGCACCCGCCGTATGGCTCGGCGCAAAAGGAACGTATCCGATTTGCCCTATGCTGCGCCGCCGTTATCTTGCGCCGCTTTCTTTTTCAAGGTTCAGAATGGCTGTGCTGCCCGCGTCAGCAGCGGAACGGAAAAGGGGGTGAGAGAAAGCGTCCCGCCGCCGCTGCGGTTATTCCTCTGTCCTAAAGGTGAGGACAGCCATCATCAGTTTTGCTTGCAGCCGTTCCCGAATGTCGTGGTCTACGCCGAAATAGACGTTCCCGCGCTCGTCGTACAGCTTCCGCATGGAAAGGCGGGCTATGTAGCCGCTGAAATGCTGCAAGACAATCTTCATGGCGTCCGGGTCGCCCTTTGTCGCTGCCACAATGACAGGATAAGGAACAAGGGCTTTTTTCGGGTAGCCGGGTTCGTTACCATTCGTCCCATTCATCAGCATTTTCCTCCAGATATTTTCTTAATTTCTCAAAAGAGCTTGTCCGCCTGTACTGTATCGTGCTTCTCGACGTATTGAACAGCTCCGCAATCTCGGTGTCGTTCATTCCCTCGAAGTAATACAGCAATACGGCTTTGCGCTTTTCTTCCGGCAAAGTACGGATTGCTTCAAGAAGCAGCTTTGGCGTGATTTTCTTCCCGGCTTTCTCAAAGACGGTTTCGGCGGCTTCCCGTTTAAAATATTCGTCAAACGTATGAAGCTGCCGCGCTTCGTCTAAGGTCATGTCAGAAAAGGTCACTTCCTTTGCCTTGTGTCTGCGAAGCTCTCTATGAGTGTCGCACGCTTCATTGTGCAGTACCGTATTACAAAACTTCTGAAAAGCACACTGTTTGTAAAACTCCCTGCTATTAGGTTCCACATTCTCACCTCCTTTCTCGTTGGAAAGTTGGTGGTGCTTCCCCCTTTTCGCGGGGCAATACGGCGTTTTTCAAAAACGCCGAAGATTTTTTGAAATTTCTTCAAAAATTTTTTGAGCGTACAAAATGCGCCCGTCCGAAAAGCCCGGACGGGCGCATAGGTATTGTAAGCAGTATTTAGATGATTAGACAGTTCATATAGGTAAGCGTAGTTTCCCCCGGTGGTGGGCGGGCTTTTTTTGACAAGTCAATGATTGTCGGATTTTGTCGATAGGGTATGCGCTTCATGGCGGCTACCTCCTTTTAGCCGCCGCTTTTAACAGTGATACCGCGTCATTTCATTAGAAGCCAAAAAGAAACGGCGGTTTTGATTTCTCAAAAACCGCCGATAGATTAGATATTGCATAAAAAGGCATACAAAAACATCTGCTCCTCTAACGGTTTTTTTCTTTCCCCGTTAAGGGAGCAGATAATATTATTTAAGGATTGTGTACAGTTCAAAAAAACTTTCCTCTAAAGATACCTACTTCTTTAGTTGGTAGAAGTCATAAAATGCAGCGTGTTTAGTAATAAGTTCTTCAAATGTGCCATGTTCAATTATTTTTCCGTCTGCCATAAATACAATTTCGTCATAGAGTGTAAGAATATCGCTGCTCATATTATGAGTGACAGTAAGTAGCGTTAAATCAGATATTGCCAATAGCCTACTTTCAATATCATATGCAGTTTGCATATCAATAGCAGACGTACCCTCGTCTAAAATCAACAGTGGCTTCTTACGAATTAAAGCTCTTGCTACGGCAATTCTTTGTTTCTGTCCGCCGGAAAGGTTATCTCCATTTTCTCCAACGTGATATTTAAGTCCGTTTGGTACTTGCTCAATAAACTGTGATAAACCACTATCAGACAATATGGATTGCAATTCTTCTTTACTGAAATCTTCGTGTAGGCAAATATTGTCTAAAATGCTCTCATCAAACATATAAACATTCTGATGAATGACCGACGATAGCGCAGTTATTTTATCAATATCCAAAACGGAAAGACTGTCTGCGTCATATAGTACATCACCTTTGAAGTTAGAGTAATATCCGGCAATCAGCTTAATAAATGTAGACTTTCCACACCCACTCTTACCGACAAAAGCATATTTTTTCCCTTTATCAATGGATAGTGAAATACCGTTTATGACTTCGTTTTCCTTATCATAGGAAAAATGCAAATCATCTACATAAATCATTTTTTTGAAAGAGGGTGATTTTTTTGTATTTGTGTTCTGTTCCTTGTAATCTGAAAGGTTATTTAGCTTCTGTGTAATTGGTTTTATACTCTTGATTTTGGGAATATTGCTAAAAATAATCAATAATGGATTTGCAAGGTTACTGCTTACCTGTACCATGCCTAACAAGGCTCCTGCACTGATACGACCAATGATAATGAAGTATGCAGAAAGAAAAACAACAACCACTTGAACAAGAAGCGCAAGCACCATAGAAACCGCTTCATTTGCCGCAATCGCCTTGTCAACAGAATATTTTGCTTTTATAGTGGCCTCGTTACTTATTTCAAATCGTGAGAGGACATATTTTTTCATTTGATAAGACTTGATAACCTCAAAACCGGATAACAGGTCTTTTACATGGTTTGTAAAATCGGATAGCATATCAGAATATTTATCCTGTCGTTTGGAGAGTAGTCCTCCGAATAGACTGGGTACAACAAGCATGATAGCGATTGCGATAATCACGCAGACTGTAACGATAATGTCAAAGTAAATCATTACAGCAAGGGAAGCTATAAAAATAATCGTATACTGGATAACTTGCAACAGGGGAAGTAAATAGTTATCTTCAATCATTTTTACATCATTCGTAATTGCAGATAAATAATCAGCAGTATTATTTTTAGAGTAGTCCTCAATCGTGTGCCGTTCAATTCCTATAAAGGTTTTAGAACGGACAGCTTTCATAATTTTACAGACAAATTTTTTGCTAAACAAAGATTGTAGGTACATGAATACTCCCATAAGTGCAAAGTAGGCTAAAGAAAAGAGTAGTATTCTGATAAAGCCGTACATATCGCTCATGTCTACAATATCCATAACTTGTTGCAATAAGATAGCAATAAATACATAAGATAGGGAACTGATTGCAGTAAATAGTACAGTAAGGAAAAGCAAAAATTTGTATTGTTTTAAGTATCGTATCATATAGCAGTGTCCTCCTATTTTCTGTTAAAAAGTATATCGCAGACAAGTCCTACTGCCCCTAAACCAAACAGGCAGGTGGCGGCTGATTTATAGCCTTTTTCGGATAAATGTGCAGCCCCTATCATAAGTCCGATTTCTGCCGTAGCAGATATAGACTTAGATACAATGCGGAATGACCGCTTTTTCCATGCTTCATTTGCGGCAACTTCAATTTTGTTTGCAGCATTTTCAATTTTTTGGTCTAATTTTGACATACTATTCTCCTTTCATACATTAAGACGGTATGTATATGCTTAAAAAATAATACCTTACGAATGAATGTATAGTTTGAAAATAAAACTGCCTTTTGCAAGGCAATTTTATCTATTCGCCTATGTTTAAGTGCTCAAAGTAATTCTGTGCCATACCGAAAATTTCATCATCAATAATCGGCAAGTTCATACTATCTAACAAATATTTGATAAATGCAAACTTTGAAAGCAGTTCTTCCGGGGTTGCAGGATAGACAGAGGGAATTAACCAGAAATTTGTAAGTAATGGCAAAAGTTCAGATAGTTCTTTTGCATACCCGGTTTGGATAGAGCCGTCCGCTATTCCCTCTTGAATAAGTTGCAACCAAAGAGGGGCAATCAATTTCCTGTTTGTATCAGCCAGTTCAGCCAACAAGCGGGGATTTTTCAAAAGAGGTATACTCTGTTTTCCAAGTTCAATCCTATCATTATCTGCGTGGTTTAACTTAATGACTTCACGCATTTTTTCTAAACCATTTAGGTTCTTCTGATTTTGTACGGTAACAAATGGATTGTTGTCAAAAAAGAGTTTCCCCCCTAATGCGTCAATAATTTCCTCTTTTGACTTGAAATGATGATAAATTGCTCCTTTCGTCAGTCCGCCAAGTTCATTTACAATATCTTGAATAGTAGTATTGTCGTACCCCTTTTCCATGAATAACCGCTGTGACACTTCTAATATCTTCTCAACGGTTATTTCTGGATATTTATTACGCGCCATGTATCTACCACCTTCCATTTCATTCGTTTGGTATGTATTATATTCTTTTTGCGTCTGCTTGTCAAGATACATTCAGCCGGTATTTAATTGCACGGCAGAAAAATATGATTTATTTTGGCTAACTAATAGAACTGCGTAGACATATTCAAAAGCAAAGGTGAACAGTAAAATGTAATAGGGTGAATAACTATGGCAAAAAACCAGTACCGAAATATGACTTCAAGGCTTTCGGGGCAGCGATAAAGGCAGCGCGTGAAGGACGTAAGGAGAGCCGCAAGAAAGTAGGCGACGAAATGTTTATCTCGCCGCGCTACCTTGCGAACATTGAGAACAAGGGGCAGCACCCAAGTTTACAGATATTCTTTGAGCTGATACAGCGTTACCATATATCCGTAGACCAATTCCTGTTAGACACGCCCGCCGTAAAGGACACAAAGCGGCGGCAGCTTGACGCGCTCCTTGACGGTATGAGCGATACGGGCATACGGATTGTGACCGCAACGGCAAAAGAGATTTCCGAAGTCGAAAAAGAGGGCGAATAGAAATGTCCGGCTTAAAACTGAACAGGATTTAGAAAGCGTTGTAATCTTTTTTGAGATTGCAGCGTTTTTCTTTTGCGTAAGTTTGGCAAAATCGCTTTTTCTCCGTAGTAAGGGATAAGAGCCTAAAGGATAAAAACATTCGTAGCAAGCATAGGAAGCGGGTACCCACTTCCGTATTTTCGCCCTCCCGCGCTGCGGCTCGTCGGTTGAAAATGGCTTGTTGGGAAGTGTCCCAAACCCTCGGAACGGAAAGGAAAGGAGCGAACACATGGACGGACGCAAAAGGACGGTGCAAATCAAATTCAGAGTGACGGAAGCGGAACGGGATTTAATACTGGAAAAAATGAAGCTCGTACCCACCCGGAACATGGCGGCATATCTGCGGAAGATTGCCATTGACGGGTATATCATTCAGATAGACCATAGCGACATTAAGGCAATGACCGCAGAGATACAGAAAATCGGTGTCAACGTCAACCAGATAGCACGCCGCGTAAACGCGACGGGAAACGCATACCAAGAGGATATAGAGGAAATAAAGGGGGTGCTTGCGGAGATATGGCGGTTACAAAGATTAAGCCTATTAAAAGCACTCTAAGCAAAGCCCTTGACTATATCGAAAACCCGGACAAGACGGACGGAAAAATGCTTGTGTCCTCTTTCGGCTGCTCCTATGAAACAGCAGATATTGAGTTTGAATATACATTGTCGCAAGCACTCCAAAAGGGGAACAATTTAGCCTTTCATCTGATACAGTCCTTTGAGCCGGGGGAAGTCGATTATCAGAAAGCCCATGAAATCGGAAAGCAGCTTGCCGACGCGGTAACAAAGGGGCAGCATGAATATGTACTCACGACGCACATTGACAAAGGACACGTCCATAACCATATCATTTTTTGCGCGGTGAATTTTGTAGACCACCGCAAATACAATTCCAACAAAAGGAGCTATTACGGCATACGGAACATGAGCGACAAGCTGTGCCGGGAGAATGGCTTGTCCGTCGTCGTTCCCGGCAAGGGCAGCAAGGGAAAGAGCTATGCGGAATATCAAGCTGAAAAGACGGGTACAAGTTGGAAAGGCAAGCTGAAAACCGCCCTTGACGCGCTTATCCCCCAAGTTTCCAGTTTTGAGGAATTGCTAACGCGGTTACAGGCGGCGGGCTATGAGATAAAGCCGGGGAAATATGTGTCATGCCGCGCCCCCGGACAGGAACGCTTCACCCGCCTTAAAACCCTCGGCGCAGACTATACAGAGGAAGCCATAAGGGAACGGATAGCGGGCAGACGGGCAAAAGCGGCGAAAGCTCCCAGAGAACAGCGCGGCGTGTCGCTGCTTATCGACATTGAGAACAGTATCAAGGCGGCGCAGAGTAAGGGCTATGAACAGTGGGCGAAAATCCATAATCTGAAACAGGCAGCTAAAACCATGAATTTCTTGACGGAACACAAGATTGAACAGTACGCGGATTTAGTCAGCCGGACCCTGGAAATGGCAGCGGAAAGCGGACAGGCGGCAGACGCATTGAAGAACGCCGAAAAGCGGCTTGCGGAAATGGCGGTGCTTATCAAGAATGTTTCCACCTACCAAAAGACAAAGCCCGTCTATGACGCATACCGCAAGGCAAGGAACAGGGAGAAATACCGCGCCGGACAGGAACAGGCAATTATCCTCCATGAAGCCGCCGCAAGGTCGCTGAAAGCGGCGGGCATTGCGAAGCTCCCGAACCTCGCCGCGCTGCAATCGGAGTATGAAGCCCTCCAAGCGCAGAAAGAAGCCCTTTACGCCGACTATGGAAAATTGAAAAAGAAAGTCCGGGAATATGACATTATCAAGCAGAACATTGACAGCATTTTACAGGCAGACAGGCAGCCGGAACGGGAAAAGGGAACAGAGCGCGGATAAGGATAGCAAAATCCCCGCCGCTGTGCTATGATAGGGCTATCAAAATGCAGAGGAGCGTTGAGCATGGAAAACCAGAAAATGCCGGAATATGAAACCATACGCGCCGCCGTCGCCGGGGAAAAATGGGCGGTGGAGAAAGTCGTGGAGTGCTACAAGGACGAAATTGACAGGCTATCGACGGTAGCGGTCAGACAGCCGGACGGAAGCACGAAACAGGAAATCAACGAAAATATGCGCCAGTCTATCACAAAGAAGCTGATAGAAGCCCTCCCGCAGTTCCCGCTTGAAGAAATGGAAAAGGGAAATGTCAGATAGGCAAAAAAAGAACAGGGCGCGGAAGCCAGTATATGACTTCCGCGCCCTGTCTTTTTATGGGTGCTGCTTTCGTGAATGTTACGCAGTAGAACGGCATTTTCGGGGATAAAGGTATAAAGTATCGCCTGTCTAATTTTCCCGCCCGGAAAGCCCTGTAAATCAAGGGATTTTCCGCACCTACTGCGTAACAGGGGCGCGTCTTTTCCTCATGCGCTCGGCGGCTTGTCTGCGGGTGATACACTTCCGGCAGACGGGGCAGTATTTGACACTGTTAGAGGTTGACGCAAAGAACGCGCCGCACTCGGTACATTTCTTCTTATCCCCTGTCTGGTAAAGCTCCGCATAGAGCAGCCTGTCGGCGGGAAGCACCGCAGCCCGGAACCACTTGCAGAGAAGCGAATAGGAAATGAGCTGCGGACAAACGCACTCGTCCCCGTCGTCCAGTAAGATACAGTTCCCGTTATCATAATTGCAGCACGTCCGGCTCACAAGGGCGTTGACTTTCCGGCTCTGGGGCGGCGTCAGCCGCTTAACCCCGTTCATACTTCATCAGCGGCGTAAATGGGAAGCTCTGCAAATTCCGCTTCGGTCAAAGCGTCCACTTTGGAAAGGGTGCGCTTTGCAAGCTCCCGCATATCCGCGTCCATAAGCAGCTTCTTGATTTCCGGCTTCATAGCGATACCTCCCTGTCTTTGTTCTTGACCTTTGCCCGTTCCGCGTTCTTGCCCTGTGCAGCTTCTTTGAGGGGAGAGAGCAGCTTTCGGATTGAGGGCTTTTTCTCCTGTGTCAGCTTTTTTGCGGAAAATTCCTTAAAGGCGGCGGTCAGCACGTCCGCGTCCCGCCCCTTGAAGAAAACCAGATAGCGGGGCGGGCTTTCCGTCGCGTCCTTTTTCAGCGCAAAGTCGATACCGTACTTTTTCGCCGTACTCTCAAAGGCTTTGATATTGCCCTCGGTAATCTCAATGTTGGAAACGCCCGCGTTCTGCTTCATAAGCTGCTTTAAGCTCTGCTTGCCCTGTGGCGGTTTGGAAAGCTGCTTTTTGCCCTTTGAGAGAATGGCTTTCATTGCCTTTTGAGGCGTCTGCGCGGTCAGCTTCCCGGTCTTGATGTAAAGGGCTATGGTCTTTTCGTTTACTTCGTCCTGCAATTCCTCGCGTCCTCCTTTCGCGTTTCTTTATGGGGCGGCGGTCAGATACGCACCCGCAGCCCGTTCAAGTCCTCGGCTCTGATACCCACAAGATACCAGTTGTCGCCGTACTCAATCCGGGTCGGCTTCCACTTGCCCCGCACGAATACGTCAAAGCACTCGCCGCAATGCAAGCCCCCGTAGTAGCTGTTTAAGTCAAAGCGGATGTCGTAACGGTCGGTGCGCTCGTCAAATACCAATGCTCCTGTCATTTTCTGTGCCATAATAAAATCCTCCTTTTGTTGTTTTACAGGCTTTCGCCCGGTTTGAATGAATAATAGTCCGGGTCGCCGTACTGCGGCTTTTTCGGTGACAGTGCGCCGCTTGCCATGTCATGGGCGACAAGGGAAGTGTAGTAGTTGCCGATTGTGGACGGGGCATTGAAAAGGGCGGCTTTCAGATATTGCTTGATGTTGCGGATTTTGGTTGTGTTCTCCCGCATACAGTCAAGCACAAAGCGGATATGTTCGCCGTCCAGTTTCATAAACTTTGACTTCACAAGCTCTGCCGGGTAGTCGTCCCCCGCAATCCGTACCCGCTTTCTGGCGGTGCATACGGTTTCAAGCATGAGGTCTACAATCTCGTCCAGCCTGTCCCCGTCAAACTTCATGTCCTGTTTGAGAATGTGGTAGTCGATATTGTCCTTGATGATTTCCCGGTATATCTCTACTGCGCTCTGTGCTGCCGCTTCCGTTCCTTTCCGTTCCGGCGGCGTAGCCGCTTCACCGCAAGGAGAGGGGTTAGGGGAAAGGATAGGAATGGAATGGGTACTTGATAAATCTGTATTTGATTTTTCTTTTTTTGGTAAGTCAGTTCTTTGTATATCTTTATTTAATTGCGTTGGATTTTCCAACGTAGGTTTTTCCAATGTTGGTTTTTCCTGCGTTGGATTATCCAATGTTGGATTTTCCAATGTAGGTAAATCCGGCGTAGGCGGCTGCGGCTGCTCGAATATCACATAGTCCGCGCCCCGCAAGCGTCCTTTCTCGTCGCGCTCCCTTGAACGGACGATATACCCGGCGCGTTCAAGCTCCTTAATGGCTTCGCGGATAGCGTCTATCTTCTCCCGGTTGATAAGGGATAAGCCTTTCAAGGTGTAGTCCCAATCTTCGGGGAGTGACAGCATTTGCGACAACAGCCCCTTTGCCTTTAGGGAAAGCTCCTTGTTGCGTAGGTGGTGGTTGCTCATTACGGTGTAGCCCTTGTTCCGTTCCACTCTGAAAACTGCCATAGTTCATAGCTCCTTTGCTTTGGATTTGTTACGCAGTAGAAGCGCGGTTTCGGGGGATAAGGTATAAATCCCTTGCCGCGCCAGATACGCGCCCGCAAAACCGCTTGTAGCAAGGCTTTTTCTGCCCCTACTGCGTAACAAAGGGCATGAAAAAAGCGGCGTTCCTGTTCTCCCATGTAGAGAGTAAGAAACGCCGCTTCTGCGTCGTATTCAGTTTTTAGTACAATACCCTGCTTGTCCGTCGCTCGAAAAACCTTGATTTTCCAGTGTTTTCAAAAGTATCGTTATCTAACGTCAGCTTTCCAAAGACCAAGTTTCCAGAATATGATAAAAGACATTGAAAGCGGTCTGATAAACTGCGTGATTACGAAAGATTTATCCCGTCTGGGGAGAAACTATCTTGATTGTGGGTTATATCTGGAAGTTTTCTTCCCAGAGCATAACGTGAGGTATATAGCGGTCAATGACGGCGTAGATACCTTGAATAAATCTGCTATGGACATCACGCCTTTCCGCAACATTTTAAACGAAATGTATGCCGCTGACATATCTGTTAAGATAAAATCGGCATATCGGGCGAGGTTTCAACAGGGGAAATTCATGGGAACTACCGCCCCTTATGGCTATATCAAAGACCCTGCCGACCACAACCATCTGCTGATAGATGATAAAGTGGCACATGTTGTAAAAGAGATATTCGACCTTGCATTAAAAGGGAATGGAGTTGCCAAAATTTGCAGACATCTTAATAAACAGCATATCCTACGCCCTGCCGCTTATGCGGCGGAGCGTGGCGAAACAGGCTTTGAACGTCATTTTGAGGGGAACGAGGACAAACGCTATATTTGGAGTGGGAACAGCGTGAGGAGCATTTTAAGAAGCCCGATATATGCGGGAAATCTTGTAGGCTACAAACGGATTGCCGCCAATATGAAAAGCAAGAAACGCCCCTCTAAGCTGCCCGAAGAATGGGAAGTGATACCCAATACCCATGAGGGAATAGTCACGCAGGAGGAATTTGATATTGTCCAACAGCTTATTACAAGTCGTAGGCTTCCACAGAACAAGGGAGGATTTGTAAATATTTTTGCAGGCGTTATCAAGTGTGTGGACTGCGGATGTGCTCTGCGGGCAATGAACGTACACAGGAGGAAACGCCCAGAGATTATCGACTGTGTACAGTATTCATGTAATAATTATGCAAGAAACGGAAGAAGCGAGTGTAGTGCCCACAATATAGAAGCAAGGGATTTATTCAATGCCGTTCTTGCCGACATCAACTGTTTTGCGGATATGGCAGTGAATGATGAAAAGGCGGTCAGGGCCATAGAAAAGCGGCTCACGGAAACAGACCAGAGCAGGGCGAAAGCATTAGAGAAAGAACGTAAGAAGCTGAACAAACGCCTTGCGGAACTGGACAGGCTGTTTTCCTCTCTCTACGAGGATAAGGTCATGGAGCGTATTACCGAGCGGAATTTTGAGATGATGTCGGGGAAATACCAGAAAGAGCAGCTTGAAATTGAAGCAAGGCTGAAAGAGGTGACGGAAACTCTTAATGAAAGCTACGAGAAATCACGGGGAATCCGTGACTTCCTCGCCCTTATCCGAAATTATCAAGGCTTAAAAGAACTGGATGCAACAGTTATAAACGCACTCATAGACAAGATACTTGTTTCGGAGCGTGAGAAGATGGCAGACGGAACAGTGAAGCAGGAAATCAAGATTTACTATAAATTCATCGGCTTTGTCGATGAATTACATATCATACCTACAAAACGGTGGGCAGCAATGCCCGCTAAAAATTGTACGGTGTGCGGCGTTGAATATGTCCCGGGCTCTGGTGCATCAAGGTATTGTCCTGCTTGTGCCAAGAAGATACGGAGGGAGAAATCAAACGAGAGCAAACGCAGGAGCAGAGAACAGAAAAGGATAGCATGTATGAACTGTCCGCAAAAAATGACCGACTGACGTCGCACAAAGTCACGGGATTAAAAGATGACACCAGTTATAATTACAGAATACGTTCCTGTAACGCAGGCGGTTACAGCAGTTATTCTCCCTATACATCAGTGAGAACACTGTTAAAAGTGCCGGATGTGCCTACATCGATTACGGCCAAGGCATATTCTGACAGTGTCAGAGTGAGTTGGATGTGGGTATCTAAGGCGGACAGCTATGATCTTTACTTTAATGGAACAATTTATAATACCAGTTCATCTTCTTATACTGTAAACGGTTTGAAACCGAATACAAACTATTCGTATCAGGTGCGTGCCAAAAATAAAGCAGGAAACGGAGCGTATTCGGCCAGATATTCTGTAAGAACCCTGGTGGCAAAACCGGCGGTGCCGGCAAATGTCCGTGCGACGGCAACGACCAATTCCGTGACAGTTACCTGGAACAGCGTAAGCGGTGCAACAGGTTATAAGCTGCTTTTTAACGGTGAAACCTATAGCCTGACGGGCACTTCCAGGACGATTACGGGACTGGAGCCTGACACAGCGTATGAGTATGCTGTCTGTGCGGTTAATGCAGGAGGAAGCAGCGCTTATACGGCATCCCAGACTATAACAACCATTGCAGTAGGGCCGGCAGTGCCTTCTGGTATTACGGCGAAGGCCGGATTAAACAGTGTCATTGTAAGCTTTCCGCCGGTAGAAGGCGCTGTGGATTATGATATTAAGATTGACGGCGTTATCTGTCATATATCCGGTACAAACGATATGGTAGACGGACGGATCTGTAAGGTTTTCCCGGGACTGGATCCCAACACAGAGCATACTTACGGTGTAAGGGCCAATAATGATGAAGGTTCCAGCCGTTTCAGCAGCCAGGAGACAGTTAAGACTGCTATCAGTAAAAACAACGGCCTGGCGGAACGCTCAACAGACAGTACCCATACGGACGGTAAGATTTCTTATACGTGTAATGATCCCGTCAACGTGCTGACAGGGGCTTTCCTGTGGAGCTATACCTATCTGGAGGACTATGGCAAAGATAAGCTGCACTTTACCCTTATGTATGATTCCGACAGGGATGCGTTTGGCAAAGCAGTCGGGGTTAAGTGGTCGTATGCCCTGCATTACTTACTGCATATGGATGAGGAGTATGCGTATTTCACCACACCCTATGGGGCGGTGATTCCCTTTGTCAAAGAAGAGGACAATACCTTCCGTGCGGTAGAAGCTGTGGGTAGTGCTTATACGATGGAAAAACGGGAGGACATGACCTATGCCGTCATGAAGCAGGATGGAACAGAGTATGTCTTTGATACGAACCTGACACTTCATCAGATTGTAGAAAATGGTCTGGTTAAATACCGGTTTGAGAAAAACCAGAGCGGACAGATTACACGGATTACCGGACGGCATGAAACCAGTCTGACATTTACCTATACAGGGGAATATCTCACGAGTGCTGTAGATGCGCTGGGAAATACCGTGTCTTTGACCTATCAGGAAGGTCAGCTGGTATCTGTCACGGATCCTTTGGATAAAACCATGTCCTTTACTTATGATGAGGAGGGCAGATTATTATCCGTGTCGGACTTTGCCGGTCAGGTATACCTGGTAAATGAGTATGATGTTCTGGGCAGAGTAATCAGACAGAATACAGCCGGCAGGGGAGAGAGCAGTGTTGCCTATGATGAAGGGAATCGTAAGACAGAGTTTACGGATGAAGCCGGGCATGTCACCAGTTATTGGTACGACGAGGTCGGCCATATCACAGAGGTAGATCTGGAAGGAGCCGGAATACGCAATCGTTATGATGAAAACGGTATGCTGATACAGCAGACGGATGCGCTTGGGAACTGTACGCAGATGGCCTATGATGTATGTGGTCGTATGAATTGTATTACTTACCCGGATGGGACACAGGAGCAGGTAAGCTATAATGACAGAAATCTGCCTGTGGAAGTCGTGAATCGGGACGGCACACAGAGCCATTACCAGTATGACGAGAACAATAACCTGATCAGTGCACAGGATGAGCGCGGCAACAGCAGTCTTTATACCTATGACGAGGATGACAACCTGGTATCCTGGACGGATAAGGAAGAAAATGTATGGAACTACAGCTATGATGAGGCAGGGCACCTGTCACAGGCACAGGATCCGGAGAACCATATCTACCGCTATGTACATGATGCTTTGGGCAGACTTACTTCCTACACTTCTCCGGAGGGCAGGACAACATCGTATCTCTACTCGGAGGCAGGAGATCTGCTTAAGATAGAGGATCCGGACGGGGCAGTCGTTCTTACATACGATGAAAACGGTAATCGGACGGGGATTATCGACAGGCGCGGCAATCAGCAAAGTTTTGTATACAATGAGATGGGACAGCTTTCTTCTGTCACGGATTTTCTGGGCAATCAGTATCAGTTTACCTATGATGTCAGAGGAAACCTGATTAAGGAGACCAATCCTCTGGGTGCGGAGACCGCTTATACCTATGATGCGGGAGGTAATAATACGTCCTGTACAGACGGTAATGGCAATGCTGTCACATATACATTCGATGAGGCCAGACGACTGACTAAGATTACCGATGCGGCGGGCGGTATTTTGCAGTATACCTATGATGTGATGGGCCGTGTTACTGCTGTCACCGATCCGTTAGCGCACCAGACCACTTATACCTATGATGCCCAGGGGCGTGTGATCAGCCAGACTAACGCACTTGGTCATAGTATGAGCTATACCTATGATCAGGCAGGTAATCTTCTGACCAGGACAGATGAAGACGGTGTGGTCACTACCTATACCTATGATGGGGAGAACAGGCTGCTCACACAGACAACCGCAGAGGAAACCACACACTTTACCTATGATAAGCTAGGCAGAATGACTGCCGTAAAGACGCCTGATGATGCGGTCAGGACGACTGTTTATGACGGGGATGGTAACCAGGCGGAAGTTACCGATCAGGAAGGAAACAAAACCACCTGTGTATATGATGATGCGGGACATCTGATACAGACGACAGCGCCTGACGGCGGACAGACCACCTATCAGTATGATGAGAACGGCAACTGCACGAAGATTACAGACGCAGAAGGTAACAGCAGAAGTTACACATTCAATGCTAATAATCAGATTACGGCGGTTACGGATGCCTTGGGGCAGATTACGACCTGTGAATATGATGCGGCCGGACAGATAACAGCAGTTACCGATGCCAGGGGAGGTCGAAGGATACTCTCCTATGACCATAACGGTAACCTGATCTGCGAGACTGATCCTCTGGGAGGTATCAGAACCTATACCTATGACTGCCTGAACCGTATGACGAAGATGGTGGATGAGGAGGGTCATAGCAGAAGCTGCGAATATGACGCGGCCGGTAATATGACGTCCTTTACAGATGCCAATGATAACACGTGGCATTATAGCTACGATGCGCTCAACCGCATGACTGGTGTAACAGATCAAAACGGTGACAGTCTTACACTGGAATATACCAACACAGGTAAGATTGCCAAAGCGACAGATAAGGAGGGTGCACAGACTACCTATCAGTACGATGAGCTGGGACGATTGGTGCAGATGACGGATGCATCGGCACACAGCCTGCAATTTACCTATGACAGCATGGGCAGAGTGCTGACGCAGACGGATGCCGCCGGGAATCTGACCGAATATACTTATTCTCCGGCAGGAAACTTACTTACCAGAAAAGATCCGGAGGGCAATACAGTCTCTTATACTTACGATGCGGCAGGACGGATTAAGACGGTGACAGATGCATTGGGGAATTGTATGACCTACACCCGTGATGCCCTGGGGCAGGTAACGAAGATAACCAATGCAGTGGGAGAAATCATGACCTTCACCTATACTGCCAATGGACAGATTGAGACCGTGACGGATGCAAATGACAGTGTCACCAGCTATGCTTATGACGGGAATGGCAATCTGACCCGGATTACAGATCCGCTGGGCAATGTTACAGCCTATGAGTATGATGCCATGAATCATCAGATCAGGGAATATCTGTCACAGGCGGAAGAAAAAGTCTGCGAGACAATCTATCACTATGACAAGAGAGGCTGTATGATCCGGATGATCAATCCGCTGGAAGAAGAAAGGATCTATACCTATGACGGGAATGGTAATCTTGCGGGGATCACGGACGAAGAAGGCAATGTAACCACAGTAATATATGACCTCAACGACCAGCCTTTACAGATGTCTTACAGTGACGGCAGACAGGCTGCGTTCCGCTATAATAAACGCGGCGAGCTGGTAGAGATGAAAGACTGGAACGGCACAATGACCCTGGAACGGGATGTGCTGGGCAGACTGACCGGGGTAACCGATCATGATGGCCATGTAACCGGATATACCTATGATCCGGCAGGCAACAGAACCAGTATTCGCTATCCTGACGAAAGTGTGGTAAACTATACCTATGATGGCAATCGCCGTCTGACAGCCGTAACAGATGCGCAGGGCAGGGGTACCCGGTACAGCTATGATGCCGCGGGCAATCTTCTGACCATGATACAGCCCGGCAATCAGGCTTCCTATACCTACAATGCCAATCATCTGCCGGTCACAGCCAAGTACCAGACAGATGCCGGTGCCGTTATGAATGTGAGCCTTTCCTATGATCCCATGGGCCGCATGATTAGTTATCACAGACAAAACACCGGCGATGCACCCACAGGAAATCTGGACTATACCTATGATCCTATGGGACGCCTGCTTGCCTGGACAGATGGACAAAGGCGCGAGACTTACAGCTATGATGCGCTGGGCAATCGTACCGCCTGGAAAGTCGATGATATTGAGAAAGCGACTTATTCCTATGACGCCATGAGCAGATTAACAGCCATGATGCAGGACGGCGCAGCTTACAGCTATACCTATGATAAAAGAGGCAGCCTGACTGAAGAGAAAAAGGCCGACAGCCTGATTTGCCAGTATGTTTATGATGCCGCTGGCCGGATGGTAACAGGCAAAGACCTTTTAAGCGGTACACAGACGGATTACACCTATAATGCCCTGCATATGCGGGTGGGAAATACGGTGACCTGTCCGGGAGCAGATATTCCCGATGTCAGGGAGATTACATACGTACCGGACTGCCTGAGCGCCGCCAACAACGATCTGATGGTATACAAAGGAGCCAGCGCAACACGGGCCGTATACGGCAGAACCCATGAACGCCTGGGTTACACCACGGCGGCCGGGCAGGTTTATGAAATGCCTGACCTGTGGGGAAGCCCCTTATATACCACCGATGCACAAGGCAACACTACATGGTATCCGGAGCATGACATCTGGGGCCATACAGCCGTACAGCCCACACCGGAAACCGACCCGGCCTTACGCTTCACAAGCTACACCTATGATCCCGTGATCAGCAAGTACTTTGCCCAGGAGAGATTCTACGACGCTGC
>RAYR01000032.1 GCA_003612405.1 bacterium 0.1xD8-71 | reverse complement strand
TTGAGTCCGAGGGCGTGTCAGGGTATACTCCGCAGGGCTTCCGTGCGTGGCAAGGAACTGCCGGAGGTGCTGCGGAAAGCGCTGGAGCGGCAGGCGGCATCAGAGTCTGTTTAAACGACCAGGGCGGGAGCCGCATGGACGTGACCGATGACGTGACGTGTACCTTAAGGGCGGAGGCGCACCATCCCCCGTGTGTGCTGGAGCAGGCAGTGTCCGGGAACCGCCAGCCGTCCGTGGCGGAAACGCCAAAGACGCTGAAAATCCGCGCCGGTGGAGGCTCTGGAGGAAAAGGGGCGCTGATTCAGGATGACAAGTCGGCCACCCTTTCCTGCAACAATGACCAGACCCTCTTTGTGCCTTTCTGCAAAGGAACGCGCCCGCATTCCGCAGGGGAAGCGCCCACATGGAAGGACGGGGATGTGGCGAACACGCTGAACACGTTTGATATCGGGGAAAACCGCTGCAATGAGCTTGTGGTGCAGGCATTCGGCATCTGCTCCAAAGAGAGCAACGCCATGAAATCTGATAACCCGCACAGCGGTTTCTATGAGGCGCAGACCGCACGGACTTTGGACTGTAACTGTAATAATCCATCTGCGAATCAGGGAGGAATCGCCGTGGTGGCGGTGCAGGGCTCCATGATTGGGCGGGAGGATAAGAACGGGCCCCAAGGCAGCGGTATCAATGAGGATGTTTCCTTTACGCTGAATACCGCAGACCGCCATGCGGTGGCATACCCCACCTACTGCACCAGCAAGAATTCTTATTTCATGCGGGCGGAAAAGGAACTGGCAAATACGCTGGTGGCTACGGATTATAAGGACCCGCCCGTCATCAATGACGTGCGGACGGCATCGGGTAAGGATGTATTTGGTACGATCTCCGCGAGCATGGGCTCCAAGCAGTGGCTGGGCAATCAGGAAGCGTTCAGCGGCGATTATCATATAGTAGAGCCGGACTATATCGTCCGCAGGCTCACACCCACGGAATGCGCGAGGCTGCAGGGTTTCCCGGACTGGTGGTGTGACGGGTTGGGGACGGAAAACCCCACAGAGGAAGAAATGACATTCTGGCGTGAGGTGTTCGAGACCCACTGTAAGATCACGGGGACTTCCACAAAGTCGAAGTCCGACAGCCAGATAAGGAAATGGCTGAAAAATCCCCATTCCGATTCCGCAGAGTACCGTATGTGGGGGAATGGCTGCGCCTTACCGAACGTGTATTTCGTGCTTTGCGGCATTGTGTACTATGCACAGTTCCCGGAATTTTTATTGTGACATTTATTCCGACATTTCAGTTGCTTTTATCCCCGTTCAGAGTGATTAATGTAATACCGAAAGGGAAAACACGAAAACGGAGGAAAAAAAGGATGAGGATTGAGACGAATGCAGCAAACAGGAAAGATGTGGTAAAGGCAGTCAGCGGGATTTTGGGAGAGCCTTCAAAGTACCTTGGGGTGCCGACCTGCGCCTACCAGATCGGGAACTGCACCATCGACAAAAAGGGTGCGGTGGTAACGGAGGATGAAAAAACGGCGGAGATGGTAACGGCAGGACTCACGGAGCAAGGATTCATCGGGAGCCCGGAGCCGGAAGCGGATGAAACAACGGTCAGCCTGCCGATGGAAGGCATGACGGCGGAGGGGCTTAAGAACCTGATTTTCCTGACACACAGCAAGCAGTACCTCATAAACCGCGCTTTTGCGAAAGAGGTTTTCCGAATTCCCGCAGAACTGGTGGAGACGCTCGGCAGCACGGAGATTCCTGATGCGGAAACTTTCCTGCAGACATTCCAGAGCCGTGCGGAAGGGTGCAAAGGCATCCGCTTTCAGGACGGGAAGATTACCTTCACCCTTCCCACGGCGGGTGACCCGGACATGATAAAAGCCTTCACGCACCTTGCGGCGGCGATGGTGCAGCAGGCAAAGGAGCAGAAACGCATCAGCCCCAAAGAAACCATCGAGGAAAACGAGAAATACTACATGAGGATATGGCTCCTGCGGCTGGGCTTTGGCGGAGCAGAGGGTAAGGAGATACGGGACCTCCTGATGAAAAAGCTGAAAGGGAATTCCGCTTTCCGCACCGAGGCAAATAAGCAGAGGTGGCAGGAAGCGCGCCGGAACGAGCGGGAGGCGGCAAAGCAGCAGGAACAGGCACCCACGGAACCTGCGGAAGCGGCCCCGGCTGAACAGGCCGGCCAGGATTCCGGCGCAGGGGAATAAGGAACGGAACGGGCAGGGAGGCGGCGCTTTCCTCCCTGCCGGAATTTACGGAAGGAGATATGCGGAATGAACCTTACTATCAGAAAAGAGGAACTGGAAGCCCTGCGGGAGAAATACCCGCCGGGGTGCAGGGTGGAACTGGTAAAGATGGATGACCCCTACAGGGAGATGCCATCCGGACTGCAGGGCATGGTGACAGGTGTGGACGACAGCGGAAGCATCCATGTAAACTGGCAGAACGGGAGCAGCCTTGCGGTAATATTCGGGGAGGATGAATGCCGGAAAGTTGAGGACGGGGAGGTGACCGTGGGGGAACTGCTCCGGCGCTATGTTTCCCGCAGGAAGGAATTCCATTTCATGACGCCGTCCGGGTATGTTGACCTGACGGCGCGGGATGCGGCAAAGGTGCTGGCGGGGGAGATGAGACCCAAAGGGCATCCGGGGAACCCGGAGTATGCGGTGGAGATGGAGGCGAATGAACTGTTGGGATTCCGGTGCAAAGAGGCGGATATCCGGGACAGGCAGGGACGCGTGAGCGCCCTTGTGTATTGAAGGGGGGGAGGCAGGAAAACGGGATGGAATGGGCAGAGGCAGAGCAGCAGGTAAAGGCCCTCATGGAGAAGCACGGATACCGGACGCAGGAAGGCGTACCGGCCCGGATTGATTGGGAGGGCAGGGAACATCTGCTTGATCTAAGATGCGTCCAGTGTGTAAATCTCAGAGATGTCCTCAAAGGTGAGAAAAAGGTGGCGCTTAGGATTGAGGCAGCCGTCCGTGAAAAGAAGGACAGGTGGATGACGGCCCGGATGGTCGGCGCACTTGCGGAGGAATGCCGTAGGGCGGAGGGGCTGATGCGTGAGGTGGTGGAACGGGAGATTACCTTTACCGACTATCTGGAATGAGGGCGGCATGGAATTAAGGGAAGGGGGTGGACGGTATGGCAATGCAGGAACGGATGCCGGGGAATGCGCACCAAAAGCGCAACTGCTGGCAGCGGGGCAGGGGCTCCTGCAGCATGAGGGGCGAGCTGCGCCACGGCATTTCCCTGAATAAGAAGTACCTGAACCGGAAGGTCAGGCACAGTGGCAGGGAAGCATTAAAGCGCGGGGATTATAAGCGTATCTGCAGGACGTTACATATGGTGGAGTTCTCATAAACCGCCATAATATGCACAGTTATCCACCCATATCTTTGTCACATTTATGGCGCAGATATGAGTGGATAATGTGCGTTTTCAGAGGTAACATGTGTACTACCGAAAGGGAAAACGCAAAAAACGGAGGGCACAAACCATGAAAAAAATTGAACTTTTTGAGAGGGCCATTGCAGAGCAGGCAGCAAGCCTTAAGGATTGGGGGATCAACCCCACACTGTTCTGGGCATACCGGAACAGCATCACGGCGGGCAATGACAGGATTGATTTTGGCGAAACCATTTGGGACACCGACATCCCGGAGATCACAAGGGCGCTTAAGGAGAACGGCATCAGCGGATTCACCATCAGCAGCACCTTTTCAAGCCTGATACCGACCCTTGCGGAATTTGAAAAGCATGGATTCCGGATGGCGGGGCTTACTGAGGTAAAGGCAAACTACACGGACTGGCAGACACAGGAGCGGGCGGTCATTCCTGCAATCAGGATGGAATTAAGGGAGGCGTAAGACGGATGATAACGGAAAAAATAAAGGAGCAGATATTTGCAGTCCGCGAGAGCGGAGCGGCGAATATGTGTGACATGGCGGCGGTGCAGAGGGCGGCATTTGACAGGGATTTCTACGAACTGGTTCTCTTTATCGAGGAAAACCGGGAGGAATACTGGAACTTCATACTTACGGGTAAAGAATGACACAGTGGGGCGGCTTTCCGGGAAGGGGAGCCGTCTGCCATAATGTACACAATTTCCTGCGCTTATCTTTGGTACATTTATGGTGCAGATATGAGTGGATAATACCTTCGTTCAGAGGTAACATGTGTCTAACAAAAGGAAAACGGAGGAAACACACATGAAGAACACGAAAGAGGCAATAAGGAACCTGCAGAAAAACGGGGAGTACAGATTTGAAGGACTGAGCAGGGAAGAAAGCCGGAAGGCAGCCACAAGGCTTGCCAGAGCAGCGATGGAGGATGACAGGAAGAACGGGATCGAGAGCAGCTTCGGCATAGCAAGGGATGCATTCGGATATTATTTTGCGGCACAGATCAACGGATAGGAGGATTCAGACTATGAAAAAACATGAGATCAATTTTTTACAGACTACCACAATCGAACACCTGCAGGATCAGATTCCTTCTTGCTACGGGGCGGCGGTAACTTTCGGGGAGAAAGTGCTGGTGACGATGACAAACTGGAGAGGGCAGTACGAGGCGGCCATTTACGAGTTCATCGAGACGCCGGAGGAAACGGGGCTTGGGGCGATTGAATGCAGGATCAACCTTGTGGAGGTTGCAGAGGAGACTTTCAAGGACGGCGGACACGCCATGCAGTGGGCGTTCAGCAGGGCATAAGGAGGGAAAAACACGATGAAGGAAATTTACAACGGATATGAATTGCAGACAGAATGGGATGATGAGGCGCTTGGGTTTGGATTCAGCGTCCATGACAAAAACGGCGCGGAGGTTTCCCGCAGCGTTGACCCATATTTTTATGAGGAGAACGCACTGACAGCGGCGAGGGCTGCGGCGGACGCGCTTCCGGCGCAGGAATAAAATAGATACATAGCAGCAGAAAGGGTTCCTCCGGGAGCCCTTTTCTGCTGCGCAAATTTAAGGGAAGGAGGCGGCACAGATGCAGAGCGGAAGGAAACCAAAGCCCACGGCGGTCAAGGCGCTGGAGGGCAATCCCGGCAAGCGCAGCCTTAACACGGGCGAGCCGAAGCCGGAGAAAAAAGCCCCGCGCTGTCCGGCATGGCTGGAGGGCGAGGCAAAGAAAGAATGGAAGCGGATGGCGGGGCAGATGGAGAAGCTGGGCATCCTCACGGAGATCGACATGGCGGCTTTTGCCGGGTACTGCCAGGCATACGCCAGATGGAAAGAGGCGGAGGAATTCATCACACAGCACGGCTCCATCGTAAAGACCCCTTCCGGCTACTGGCAGCAGGTCCCGCAGGTATCCATCGCGCAGACCTATTTAAAGATTATGAACCGTTTCTGTGAGCAGTTCGGGCTTACCCCTTCCTCCCGGAGCCGTATTGTTGCTGATAACGGTGAGGATAAGGAAAGCGACACGATGGAGCTTTTGCTCTTTAAGGGAGGCGGGGGATAGTGTTTGACGAAGGAAAGGCAAAACGTACCGTGGATTTCATAGGCTGCCTGAAACATACCAAGGGGAAGTGGCGGGGGCAGCCCTTTGAACTGCTCCCGTGGCAGGAGGCCATCATCCGGGACGTGTTCGGCACGGTGAAGGAGAACGGGTACCGGCAGTACAACACTGCCTATGTGGAGATTCCAAAAAAGAATGGAAAATCGGAACTGGCGGCAGGTGTCGCCCTGTATATGACCTGCGGGGATAATGAGTGGGGCGCGGAGGTTTACGGCTGCGCCTCTGACCGCCAGCAGGCATCCATCGTCTTTGACGTGGCGGTGGATATGGTGGAGCAGTGCCCGGCATTAAAGAAACGCATCAAGCCCGTTATGTCAGTGAAGCGGTTAGTGTATAAGCCGACAAACAGTTTTTATCAGGTATTATCGGCAGAGGCATATACCAAGCATGGCTTGAACGTCCATGCGGTCATATTTGATGAACTGCACAGCCAGCCGAACAGGGAACTGTTCGATGTCATGACCAAAGGCTCCGGCGATGCCAGGACGCAGCCGTTATTCTTTTTAATTACCACCGCAGGCACAGACCGCCATTCCGTCTGTTTCGAGCAGCACCAGAAGGCGGAGGACATCCTGCAGGGGAGGAAGATAGACCCCACTTTCTATCCCGTTATCTACGGTGCGTCCGATGATGCGGACTGGTCATCGGAGGATGTGTGGAGGAAAGCCAATCCCTCTCTTGGGCATACTATTGACATTGAGAAAGTGCGGAATGCCTATCTGAGTGCAAAGGATAATCCCGCAGAGGAAAATATTTTCCGGCAGTTAAGATTAAACCAGTGGGTGAAGCAGTCCACAAGGTGGATGCAGATGGATAAATGGGATGCCTGCGCTTTCCCCGTGGACGAGCGGGAAGTGCTGGGGCGGGAGTGTTATGGCGGGCTTGACCTGTCAAGCTCCATTGACATCACCGCTTTTGTTTTGGTATTCCCTCCGAGAAATGATACGGAAAAATATATTTTACTTCCGTACTTCTGGATACCGGAAGAAAATATGCGCCTGCGGGTGCGCCGTGACCATGTGCCGTATGACGTGTGGGAGAGGCAGGGATTTTTGCAGACCACCGAGGGCAACGTGATCCATTATGGATTCATAGAGAATTTCATTGATGATTTAGGGAAGAAATTTCATATCAAGGAGATCGCATTCGACAGGTGGGGCGCGGTGCAGATGGTACAGAACTTGGAAGGATTGGGATTTACCGTGGTACCCTTCGGGCAGGGCTTTAAGGATATGTCGCCGCCCACCAAGCGGCTGATGGAGCTGGTGCTGGAGAAGAACATCGCGCATGGCGGGCATCCCGTCCTGCGGTGGATGATGGATAACATTTTTGTCCGCACGGACCCGGCGGGGAACATCAAGCCGGACAAGGAGAAGTCCACGGAGAAGATAGACGGCGCTGTGGCAACAATAATGGGGCTTGACCGTGCGATACGCAACGGCGGCATCAGCACGGGCAGTGTGTATGATGAGAGGGGGATTTTGTCCTTTTAGAATGGCGGGATTTATGCTATACTGGATAGCATAGGTTAGGAGGTCAACATGGACGAAAAAGATAATGCGACAGAACAGTTGAAAGAGCTTATGGAAGCATATGGTTTTAATGTGGATACGCTTTCAAAATATTTAGGGCTGCCTGCCGATAAGGTTAAAATTTTATCGCAGGGAGATATTTCTTTTCTGCCGGAAGATAATATGTACCGGTTCCGGCTGTTTAATAAGATCAGTTTTCTTTATTTGAGCGCCACAGAGGATAAGGACTTAAAATTAAGTGCATTTTTGAAAGTGCTTATTTCCTATCATGGGCTGTCAAAAAAAGCGATTGCAAAGATGGCAGGGGTGGATAAAAACGATATTGAGAAAATGCTATCCAGTCCACCGAAAAAAGTCTCAGAGGAAATTAAATATAAAGTTGCTGTCACGGTCATGTCCTTACGCTTTTTCCTGAAAGATTGTGAACCGGAACAGTAGGCATAAATTTGTTTGTTTAATGGCAATCTCTTCGGAGGTGCTTTTTTCTGCATATTTTTAGGAGGTGTGTATGAAACTGCCATCTATTTTTGGAATAAGAGGCGCAAGGGATAAGCCAAAGGACAGCTACGGCGGTTCGGCTTATTCCTTTTTCTTTGGGAGAAGCACCAGCGGGAAAAATGTAAATGAGCGGACGGCCATGCAGACCACAGCGGTCTATTCCTGTGTGCGGATACTGGCGGAGGCGGTTGCATCTTTGCCAATCCATGTGTACCGCTATACGGATACCGGGAAGGAGCGGGTATATGACCATCCGCTCTATTATCTCCTCCATGACGAGCCGAACCCAGAGATGACATCCTTCGTGTTCCGGGAGACGCTGATGAGCCATTTATTGATATGGGGCAACGCCTATGCGCAGGTCATCCGGGACGGGGGTGGCAGGGTGTTATCTTTGTACCCACTGCTCCCGGACAAGATGGAGGTTGACCGGGATGAGCATGGGCGGCTCTTTTACACCTATACCCGGAATACCGATGAGAACCCCAACTTTTCCGAATACGGGCGCGTGAGATTACAGCCGGAGGATGTGCTGCACATCCCCGGTCTTGGATTTGACGGGCTGGTGGGGTATTCGCCCATCGCTATGGCAAAGAACGCGGTGGGCATGACGCTGGCTTGTGAGGAATACGGCGCGTCCTTTTTCGAGAACGGGGCGACACCGGGCGGGGTGCTGGAGCATCCGGGGGTACTGAAAGACCCGGCGAAGGTAAGGGAGAGCTGGCACGCTGCTTATGGCGGCTCCAGGAATGCCGGGAAGGTGGCAGTTTTGGAAGAAGGCCTAAAGTACCAGCAGATCGGGATTCCCCCGGAGGAAGCACAGTTTTTGGAAACGCGGAAATTTCAGATAGACGAGATCGCAAGGCTGTACCGCATCCCGCCCCACATGGTGGGTGACCTTGACAAGAGCAGTTTTTCCAACATCGAGCAGCAGTCCTTGGAATTCGTGAAATATACCTTAGACCCGTGGGTGATTCGGTGGGAGCAGTCCATACAGAAAGCATTGTTCCTTCCGCAGGAGAAAAAAGAGTATTTCGTGAAGATGAACGTGGATGGCCTGCTCCGCGGCGATTATGAAAGCAGGATGAAAGGTTATTCCATCGGCATCCAGAACGGGTTTATGTGTCCGAATGATATACGGCGGCTGGAAAGTATGGATTTGATACCTGTGGAGGAGGGTGGTGAATTTTTTCTCACCAACGGGAATCTATGTCGATTGAAGGACGCAGGGCTTTTCGGGAGAATTCCGGGGGAGTCGCAGGAGGAATAAAGATATAGAAACAGGCGGGAATGTTCTGCCTGTTTTTTCTATGCAGAAAGCGAGGTTAGCAGAGAATGAAAAGGAAGTTCTGGAACTGGATCAAAAACGATGTGGGAGATGAGGAAGAGCGTACCCTTGTGCTGAATGGTGAGATTTCAGATGAAACGTGGTATGGGGATGAAGTGACCCCGGCGCTGTTCGCAAAAGAGCTGAATGCCGGGAGCGGCAACATCACCGTGTGGATCAATTCACCGGGCGGCGATGTGTACGCCGCAGCACAAATCTACAATATGCTCATGGAGTACAAAGGCGATGTGACCGTGAAGGTGGACGCGCTGGCGGCTTCGGCAGCCTCCGTCATCGCTATGGCAGGCACCACGGTGCTGATGTCGCCCCTTGCCATGATGATGATCCACAATCCCATCACTGTGGCGATAGGGGATTCCAAAGAGATGCAGAAGGCGGGGGAGATGCTGGATGAAGTGAAAGAGGGCATCATGAACGCCTACGAGATCAAGACCGGGATGGACCGTAAGAAGATATCCCACCTCATGGATGCGGAGAGCTGGTTCAATGCGAAAAAAGCCGTGGAGCTGGGCTTTGCGGACGGCATCCTGCATGAAGGGGAAAGTACAGATGAATCAGAGGATGCGGCTATGGAGGGCATGATGTTCTCCCGCACGGCGGTGACCAATTCCCTGCTGACAAAACTCATTCCGAAAAAGCTGGAGGCGAAAGTACCCATAGAGCAACTGGAAAAAAGGCTGCAACTATTATCACATTAAATTTATGGAGGGAAATGTTATGAGCAAGATTTTAGAACTGAGGGAAAAACGGGCAAAGGCATGGGAGGCGGCAAAGAAGTTCCTGGACAGCAAGCGTGGTGAGGACGGCCTGCTTTCCGCAGAGGACACCGCCGCCTATGAGAAGATGGAGAAAGAAGTGGTGGATTTGGGGAAGGAGATCGAGTGTCTGGAGCGGCAGGCCGCCATTGACGCGGAACTGAACAAGCCTACCTCCGAGCCAATCACCAATAAGCCCAACAACCACCCGGACGGGGAGGAAAAAACGGGCAGGGCAACGGACAATTACAGGAGGACATTCTGGAACGCCATGCGGAGGAAGAACTTCTTCGATGTGGAGAATGCCCTGCAGGTGGGCACGGATTCCGAGGGCGGCTACCTTGTGCCGGATGAGTTCGAGCATACGCTGGTGGAGGCTTTGGAGGAAGAGAACTGTTTCCGGGGCCTTGCCACGGTGATTCAGACCTCCAGCGGCGACAGGAAGATTCCCGTGGTGGCGTCCAAAGGCGAGGCGGCATGGATTGACGAGGAAGGGGCATACCCGGAATCGGACGATTCCTTCGGGCAGGTCTCCATCGGCGCTTTCAAGGTGGCGACCATGATCAAGGTATCGGATGAGTTGCTGAATGATAATGTATTTAACTTAGAGGCTTACATCTCCAAGGAGTTCGGGCGCAGGATCGGCACCAAGGAGGAGGAAGCCTTTTTCATTGGTGACGGCAAGGGCAAGCCCACGGGTATCTTAAATGCCACGGGCGGTGCATCTGATGGCGTGACCACCGCCACGGCGAACATCACCTTTGATGATGTGATGGACCTTTTCTATTCCCTGAAAGCGCCTTACCGCAAAAAGGCTGTGTGGGTGCTGAACGACACCACCGTGAAAGCCCTGCGGAAACTGAAAGATAATAATGGGAATTATATCTGGCAGCCTTCCGTACAGGCAGGGGTGCCGGACATGATTTTAAACCGCCCTTACCACACTTCCTCCTATGTGCCGGAAGTGGCGGCGGGCAGCAAGGTGATGGCTTTCGGTGACTTTTCCTATTACTGGATTGCTGACAGGCAGGGGCGTTCCTTCAAGCGTCTGAATGAACTGTTTGCGGCAACCGGGCAGGTGGGATTCCTTGCTTCACAGCGTGTGGATGGCAAGCTGATTCTGTCGGAGGCAGTGAAGACCATGAAGGTGAAGGCTTCCGCATCAGCGGCATCATAAGAGGGGAGGCGGCATGGATGGCAGTCCTGACATTGGAGGAAACAAAACAGTATCTCCGTGTTGACAGCAGTGATGAAGATTCCTTTATTTTGGGATTGATTGAGACTGGGGAGAGGCTGTGTGCAGATGTGGCACGGATGGAATTATCGGAACTGGAAGCGCATCTGCCTATGGTGCGGATTGCCGTCCTTTATGCCGCCGCCTATCTGTATGAACACCGGGAGCAGGCAGACCACGGGGAACTGGTGGAAACGCTGCGCTCCCTTTTATTCGGCATACGGAAAGAGGTGTTCTGATGTCTTTGGGAGAATGGAAAGATAAGATCATCATTCAGAAAAGCGTGGCGGGCAATGACAAAGCCGGGAATCACATTTTATCGTGGCAGGATTATTACACCTGCCACTCCTATGTGAATAACCTTTCCGGGAAGGAGTATTGGGAGGCGGCGCAGCTTAATGCGGAGAAAGAGATATTTTTCCTTATCCGTTACTGCTCTGAAGCCGCCACCATTGACACGGAGCATTTCCGCATCCTGTTCCGGGAGCAGATTTATAACATCACGTTCATTGATAACGTGAAGTACCAGAATAAAACCATAAAGCTGCGGGCGGCTTTGGAAAAGAGGTAAGGATGTCTGAAAGAAAAGTATCCATCGAGCAGATGGCGGAGGCGGTCATGGACGGCCTCATTGAATATGCCGGGCTTGCCACGGACGTGATGAAGGACTGCGTCACCAAAGCCGGGAACACGGTCAAAACGGAAGTAAAAGCCAACGCCCCGGTTCGGACGGGGCAGTATAAAAAAGGGTGGGCGGTAAAGAAGCAGAAGGAGACCGCCAATTCTCTGGAGTTGGTGGTGCATAACAAAAAGCGTTACCAGCTCACCCATTTACTGGAGAAAGGCCATGCCAAGCGGGGCGGCGGGAGGGTGCGGGCATTCCCCCATATCGCCCCTGCGGAACAGGCGGGCATCCGGGAACTGGAGGAAGGGATAAAAAGGGGGCTGGAAGGATGAAGCACGATGATGTATTGAAGATGATGGAGGAAATGGGGCTGCCCTTTGCTTATGACCACTTTGTCGAGGGCGAATCGCCGGAGCCTCCCTTCCTCGTATTTCTATATCCCAAAGCCGAAAATTTCGCGGCGGACGGGATTGCGTATTTCAAAATAAACCAGCTTGACATAGAACTGTACACCGATCTGAAAAATCCCGATCTGGAGGAAACCATAGAGGCGGTTCTGCTGAAGCACGGTATTTTCTATGGCAAGAGTGAAACGTGGATAGAATCGGAAAAGCTGTACGAAGTCTTGTATGAAATGGAGGTCTGAAATGAAGAACAACAATAAAGTGAAATTCAACATCTGCAACTGCCACTATGCTTTGCAGAAAACGCAGGAGAACGGGGAGATTGGATTCGAGAACCCGGTGGCAATGCCCGGCGCGGTTTCCATCGCCTTAGACCCCAACGGGGAGCCGGAATCGTTCTATGCTGACGGCATCGAGTATTACATCATAGCCAACAACATGGGCTATGACGGTGACCTGGAACTGGCTTTGATTCCTGAAAGTTTCCGCACGGACGTGCTGAAGGAGGAAGCGGACAATAATGAGGTGCTGGTGGAGAACGCCCATTCCGAGACGGCGGCCTTTGCGCTGCTGTTTGAGTTTGACGGGGACATCCGCAAGATACGCCATGTGCTGTATAACTGTTCCGCAAGCCGCCCCAAGATCGAGGGAAAGACCAATGAGGAGAGCCGGGAGGTGCAGACGGAAACGCTGACCATCAAGGCAAGACCACTGGCAAGCGGCTATGTGAAGGCCAAGACCGGGAACAGGACGTCTGCGGAAACCTATGCGAACTGGTATAAGAGCGTGTATCTGCCGGAACCCAAAGCGGTGGACGCGGATACAGAAGGACAGGGATGAAGGAGGCTGAAAGGATATGAGTATCGTAAGGAAAATAGAGATTGACGGGCAGGATGTGTTGTTTAAGGCATCGGCGGCGATTCCGAGGATTTACCGTTTGAAGTTCCAGCGTGACATTTATAAGGATTTGCGGATTCTGGAAAAGAGCATCGGTGAGGGGGATGAGGAAAACTCCAACCTCGATTTATTCTCATTGGAGATGTTCGAGAATATCGCCTACACGATGGCAAAGCACGCCGACCCGCAGATACCCAATGAAGTGGATGAATGGCTGGACGGATTCAACACCTTTTCCATTTACCAAGTCCTGCCACAATTAATAGAACTGTGGGGCCTGAACGTAAAGACGGATGTGGAGGCTAAAAAAAACTTCGCCCAACTGAGCGGGAAATGACCACGCCGCTGTTCCTTCTGCGGTGTGTGCAGCTAGGGCTTTCGATAGCAGACTTGGAGCTGCTCTCCATCGGGCTTATCAATGATATGTACTGTGAGAGCAGGAATGACTCCTGCTCCTATGCAGTGCTTGGGACGCAACAGGATATGGACTGTTTCTGATTGAAAAAACGGCCTTTTTCTGCTATATTTGTAGTGGGAAAAGGCTGATAAGAATAGGTCAGGGGTAGAAGATTATGAAGTTTAGAATATGGGCATGGACTCAAAATATTAAAAGAAAATATACAAAGATTAAAAATTGTTATGTAGTAAAATGGTTAAAAAATACATTAATCTATAATATTGCAAAAATGTTTTGTATGGTGTTTTTGATTCTCTGGGTTATTTTTCTTTTTGCACCTAAAGTGGCTCATGTTTCATTCCTTACCAATGAAGTCGATGCAGTAGGAGAAATATATGCGGATCATATTAATATGAATTTAGAAACAGATAGATTTAGAATTTCGGATTTTAACGAGTTAAATATAGGATGTCTTGGAAATGAAGGCTATGAGGTAAATGGGGAATTCTATGATAACTCTTATAAACTTTATACGAAATCTTATGATGGACTAACGGGTACAATATTTATTACAACAGAAAATATTGAGGAAGAGGAATTTAATATAACATCCTTTTTGGAGGACGATTCACGACCAGTATATATAAATTATATAGATTCAGAATATTCTATAAAATGTCAGGATGGATTTCAGATAAAATTTGATTGTAATATACATTTGACATTTTATGAAAGTGATGCTTTTTTAGTTAAAGAAGGACAGGAGAATATACCTATCTATACTTGCACAATAAGGAATTCAGATAAGTATAGTTCTGTATTAACTACAAATCAAAATGTGAAGCTGAGTGTGATGGATTATCTGGGAATGGAAACAGATAATAAAGCGGATATTACTCTTTGGGGTGTGAATAAGATATCTGGAAAAGCATCAGGAGATTTATTTTTTTCGTATTCTCCAGATTCTAAGCAATATCATCTAAATAAGCAAATAGTTTATTTGGGAAGTGAAAAGAATTCGTTAGAAATTAATATAATATTAGACAACGGCATTCGCGAATTAAATATAAATGGCATGGTAAATGAAGCATCTATTTCTAAAATGAATTTGTTTCCTACTTTTTGGGGGTGGTACAGAGATAATATATATTTAACGCCTTTAACACTTCTTACCACGATATTTGGTGGTGTAACCTTGATGATAAATAATAAAAAGAAAAATAGCTGAATGAAGTATATTATGATACATAGGCACTTGCCATAACAGCAGGTGTCTTTTTTTACGCATTTTTTCAGGGAGCCTTTGGGCTTCCTTTTTTCGTTATGGGGAGGTGCTTTGGGTGGGAGCGTCAAGGATACAGGGCATTACGGTGGAAATCGGCGGCGACACCACAAAGCTGACCGCCGCGTTGAAAGGGGTAAACGGGGAGATACGCACCACACAGTCGCAGCTCCGGGATGTGAACAACCTCCTGAAACTGGACCCCGGCAATACGGAGCTGCTGGCACAGAAGCACCGGCTCCTTGCACAGGCGGTTGCGGAAACGAAGGAAAAGCTGGAAACCTTAAAAGCGGCTGCGGAACAGGCAAATGATGCGCTGGCAAAGGGGGAGATCACCCAGGAGCAGTATGATGGTTTGCAGAGGGAGATCATCGAGACCGAGGAAAAATTAAAGAGCCTCGAACAGCAGGCGAACCAGTCAGCGGTGGCAATACAGAAGATTGCCGCCACGGGCGAGGACTTGAAGAACCTTGGGGATAAGATTTCCGGGGTAGGGACTACCCTCACCAAAGGCGTGACCACGCCCATTGTGGGGCTTGGCACAGTAGCGGTAAAGACGGCGGCAGATTTTGATTCCGCCATGAGCCAGGTCGGGGCGGTGTCCGGGGCAACCGGGAGCGAGCTGGAAGCCCTGCGGGATAAGGCAAGGGAGATGGGGAGCAAGACCAAGTTCTCCGCATCCGAGGCAGCCGAAGCCATGAACTACATGGCGATGGCAGGCTGGAAGACTTCTGATATGCTCTCCGGCATTGAGGGCATTATGAACCTTGCAGCCGCGTCCGGGGAGGACTTGGCAAGCACCTCTGACATCGTTACGGATGCCCTGACCGCTTTCGGACTTACCGCAGCCGATTCCGGGCATTTTGCGGATATCCTTGCGGCGGCAAGTTCTAATGCCAACACGAATGTCTCCATGATGGGCGAGACCTTCAAATACTGTGCGCCCATTGCCGGGGCTTTGGGATTTTCCGCAGAAGATACCGCAGAGGCGATTGGCCTGATGGGCAATGCGGGAATCAAGTCCACCCAGGCCGGTACCGCGCTCCGCACCATCATGAGCAACCTTTCCGGGGAAGTGAAGATTTGCAGTTCGAGCATTGGCGAGGTCACAATCGCCACCACCAATGCGGACGGCAGCATGAGGGATTTGAGCGACATCCTCGCAGACTGCAGGACGGCTTTCGGCGGCCTGTCTGAATCGGAGAAGGCAGCGGCGGCAGAGGCTTTGGTGGGCAAGAATGCCATGTCAGGATTCCTTGCTCTTATGAACGCTGCCCCTGCGGATATCGAGAAGGTGAGCAGTGCCATAGCGAACTGTGACGGGAAGTCTGCGGAGATGGCGGCTACCATGCAGGATAACCTTGCCGGGCAGCTTACCATTTTGAAGAGCCAGTTGGAGGAGCTTGCCATTTCTTTCGGTGAAATCCTCATGCCTGCCATTCGCCAGATCGTCACATGGATACAGGGATTCGTGGATAAGCTCAACGGCATGGATGAGGGCACCAAGAATACCATTGTCACCATCGGATTACTCGCTGCGGCAATCGGCCCCGTGCTTATCGTCATAGGAAAAGTGGTCTCTGCGGTGGGCAGCATTATGACATTCATCCCTACGCTGATCGGCGGCATTTCCAGTATCGGCGGCGGGCTTAGTGCGCTGTGGGGCATCCTCGCGGCGAACCCGGTCACCTTAGTGATTGCCGCTATAGCTGCGCTGATTGCCATCTTCGTGGCACTGTGGAATAACTGCGAGGGCTTCCGGGAGTTCTGGATCAACCTTTGGAATGTGATAAAAGATGCCGCCATAGCCGTGTGGAATGGTCTGAAAGATTTCTTCGTGGGTATCTGGAATGCCATCACCGGGGCGGCGCAGGCCATCTGGAATGGATTGAAGGACTTTTTCAGTGGTCTGTGGGAAGGGATAAAAAATATATTCCAGACGGTACTTGATGTGATAAAGACGCTCATCGTGGCGCGGTTCGAGTTTTATAAGACCATCATCACTACGGTCTTGAATGTGATACAGACGGTGGTCTCCACGGTATGGAATGCGATTAAATCCGTGATCGAGACTGTGACGAATGCTATCGGCTCATTCCTTTCCAGTGCGTGGGAGGCGATTAAGAATACCGTCACCACGGTAATGGAGGCAATCAGAAATGTCATTACCACGGTATGGGAAGCGATAAAGTCCGCAGTGACGGCGGTGCTTTCCGCCATTAAGGATGTGGTGGTCTCCGCATGGGAGGCGATAAAGAACGCCATTTCCACGGCAATGGAGGCAATCAAATCTGCGGTGATTGCCGCATGGGAAGCGATAAAGAGCGCGGTGTCCTCTGCGATTGAAGCGATAAAAAATGTGGCTGTGGCGGCATGGGAGGCCATCAAGTCAGCGGTCATTTCCATTATGGAGGCGATTAAATCCGCCATTACCGCCGCGTGGGAAGCCATCAAATCCGCAGTCAGTTCCGTGGTCAATGCAATAAAAGAGGTCATCACCAGTGTGTGGAATGCTATCAAATCTACGGTTACCAGTATCGTGGGCGGCCTGAAGGATGCGGTTGTAAATGTGTTCAACAGCCTGCTCTCAGGAATCAAGAATGCCATGAGCGGCATTGCGGGGGCGGTGAAGAGCGGATTCGATGCGGCGATCAACTTCATCAAGGGCTTGCCCTCACAGGCATTGCAGTGGGGCAAGGACATCATCGGCGGCTTAATAGATGGCATCAAATCCAAGATCAGCGGCCTTGTGGACAGCGTGAAGGACATCGCGGGAACCATTGCGTCCTTCCTGCATTTCTCCGAGCCGGACGAGGGGCCGCTTTCCAACTTCCACACCTTTATGCCTGACATGATCGACTTGCTCGGCAAAGGCATCCGTGGGAATTTAGGGAAGCTGACCGGCCCCATGAAGGAACTGGCAGGTACACTCATTCCTGCCACGGATTCCATGACGGCGGGGGCGCAGGCAGCAGGCGGTTCCGGCAGCGGTTCTTCACTGGCGGCAAGGTTGGATGCCATGTATGAAGTGGTCACCAAATATCTGCCGAGACTGGCAGACGCACAGGTGGTATTGGATTCCGGTGTATTGGTGGGGGAATTATCTGACGGGCTGAACCGGGAGCTGGGAAAGGCGTATTCATGATAAGGAAATTCAGGCTTATAAACGGGGAAGGGGTGTCATGGGATTTAAATGCCCGGACATCCTTTTTCCATTCCATTGGCGGCTTCGGCTATAAGGACGGGACGCAGTATGAACAGATCGGCACGGACTTTATCCCTCTGGAGGAATTATTCTCACAAGGCATGATGACCGGGCGGATATTTTTCGGAGGGAAAAACGCATACCAGAACTACCGGGCATTTTCAAGATTTGTCCGGGCGGTGCCGCTGACCCTCGTGTATGAGATGGAGGAGGCTTTCCGTGTCCCGGTGCGGATGACGGAGATCGCAAAAAGCGAACTGATCACTGGCGGTGCAGGCTTGGATTGTGAGGTGGCTTTTACCGCAACCGGGCTGTTTTATAAGAATGTTTCCGGCTACAGCGGCACACTCTCCATCGGCGGGAAAATCTATCCATACGAATACACCTACGCCTATGCGGATGTGACGCAGAACACCCTCATGATTGACAGCAACAGCCACGGGGATAGCCCGTGTAAGGTAACGGTGTACGGCCCCTGCGTAAACCCGGTATGGAAGCACTATGTGAATAACGTCCTTTATGAAACAGGAAAGTATGAGGGCAGCATCCCGGACGGGCATAAGCTGGTCATCGACACCACGCAGATTCCCTACAGCATTACGGAGCGGGGCGTCAGTGACGAGGTGGTGGCGGACCGTTATCAGATGTGCGATTTTACCACGGAGCGGTTCTTCCACCTGCAGTACGGCAGCAACCGCATTTCCGTGGTGCATGAGGGGCTGAATGTTCTGAATGTAATGGTAGAGGGGAGGATCAGCTATGAGACCGTATAACGTGGAGATATTCACACAGGATTTTGAAATGGTGTGCAATACCAATGTAAATGAGATTACCTACAAGGAAGATTACCTTTCCTCGGACGGCAATACCGTGACGGTGCTTGCCCTTCCTGGCGTGAAAAAGCAGGATTATATCCGCATCAGCCGGGGCAGTGAAGAGTATGCCGGAATCGTGACGGAAATCGGCTATGGCACGGATAAGTCAAAGAAGTTACAGACCATTTCCTATAAACCGCTCATGGAGCTGCTCAATACGGATGTGCTGTTTGATGTGGATTTGCAGGGGCAGGGCAGCATGGAGCAGTTCATCTGTGACCGCATCCGGGAAATGTTCATCACCAATGAGGATGGGATGCAGAATATAAAAGGTCTTTCCGTCAGCGCAGTTACAGCCACAAAGGACTGGAGCCTGCACATCACGCCCTCCGACAAGGGCGGGCATTACAATATCGTGAACCTCATTGATTCGGTGATTATCCCGGCAATGGAAAAATACAGCATCCTTGTAAAGACAAAGCTGGACATCCAGAACCGGGAAGTGCAGATCATTGTAGGGAAAGCGGCATCCGGGGTAATTACGATTGAAAGCGACCTTCCCAACATCATCAAAAAGAGCGTCACGATAAAACAGGTCAGCGCCGATGTGAATAAACTGGTGATCTATGACAGTTCCGATTATGAAACCAAAAGAGTGTATTATCTGCATCCCGATCTTGGCTATGACACAAAGGACCGTGACCGCATTACCCCGGTGGTGTGTGAGATGCAGGCAGTTTCCCATGAGGAGGGGAGCAGTTTTGAAAGTGCCGCCATCAGCGCCGCCCATAACAAGTTTGCCAACCTTTCCTATTCCAACCTCATAGAGCTTACCATGATGAACGGTGACGCGCTGGTAAAGCCGGAGGAACTGGAATTCGGGCAGGTGGCGGACATCATATCGGACGGGCAGAGTTACCGGAGCATCCTCACCGGGAGGGAGCGGGGGAAGAACACAAAGCTGGTGTTCGGCACGGTGCGGCTGGACTTGACGAAGATTTTAAGGAGGCAGGAGAATGGCTGACAATATTACACTGAAAACTTATAAGGGCGGGAACGTTACCCCGCAGGATGACGCCATCATTTATGAAACTGCAATCCCCGGCAGCGGCATCTTCAAGGGCTGCGAAGTGACGTATGCCAGAGGGAATGTGCTGCACATCTCGCAGGGCTTCGGCATGATAAGGGGGCGGTTCTTTGAGGTATACGAAACGGAGATTGACGTGCGCCTTGCGGATGTGGGGGAGACACTGCAGGGGCGGGTGTATATCCATTTGGATTTATCCAATGCGGATGAGCCTATCAAGATACTGGCGCAGGCGGCAGCGGAGCTTCCGCCGCTGGATGCGGATGTGAACATCAATTACAATAACTCCTCCTATGACCTTGAACTTGCCATTTTCACCGTATCTTCGGCAGGCTTGGACGGCCTGACCAAAGTATTCCCCACGCTGAAAGCCGGGAGCGGAGGCGGCGGGGGAGGTGGCGAGACGCTCACCCGCGCCACATCATACTCAGTGGGAGCTACGGTGACCGCAGTGGGCGCTCCGGGGTGGGCAACGCTGGTCTGCACACAGGCGGGTACCACGGCAGCCTCCGAGCCTTCCGGGTATTCGAGGATCACGAAAGTCGGGGATAAGGTGCTGGACGGCACGGCGGTGTTCACGGCGAGGAATGTCATCGGGGAACTGGACGGCGTCATTTCCGATGTTTCCCGTATGGGGGAATCCATGACGGAACTGGATACCAAAGTGACGGAAATGATGAGCAGTACTGGCCTTGTGATGAAACTGGTGAGCATAGACGAGTACCGGGCATTGGAAAGCTACAGCGCAACGACTATTTATCTCTGTTATGAGGATGAATCCACCAAAAGGGTGACGCGGATTTTCGTGGGAGAGGACAGGGTATATGCGGCAGGGGTAAAAGTGACCTATCAGATTGACACGGGATATTCATTAGAAAGGACTGTGCCGGACAGGGAGGATGCCATTGCCGCCGCCCCGGATGCTGCGCTGGAGGGCTATACCTTTGTGGGCTGGCGGCAGGATGATACTGCGGAAAAGAAGGTGCTTTCCGAGTTCATTATTACTTCGGAAGAACCAGTCACCCTTTATGCGGTATTCAAAAAGCAGATGACCATCGGGCTGATGCCCAATGGCGGCACCCTTACGGTGAGTGGGGCGGCGGAGTCATTTACTGCTGACTGCTATTACAATAACGGGAATGCACAGAGCGAGCCTACCACGGTTCCGGCAAGCCCCTACACGCGGAAGAATATGTCCTTCTGTGGATGGAGCATTGATTCCCTCTCCACGCCATCCTATAAGCCGGGAGAGAAAGGCGTGTTCCCTGCCGGGGCCACGCTCTATGCCATGTGGGTGACCACGGAGTACGATTTTCCCTACACAGGCAGTTATGTGCAGTTTACCATCCCGCAGGACGGCATCTATGAGTTTGAAGTGTGGGGCGGTTCCGGGGGCAGCGCAAAAGTGGACTCCCTTGTGGCGGAAGGCGGTCTTGGCGGCCATTCCAAAGGTTATAAGAAGATGAAAAAGGACGAGGTGGTCTATGTATATAATGGCGGGGCTGCAAACGGGACATCTCCGGGGACAAACGGCGGCGGGGGTGGAAGCAACTATGCAAGCGGTAAGCAGTACGGGGCAGGCGGGGGAGGATCGACCCATGTGGCGACAAGGTCCGGGGCATTGGGGTATGGCAACAGCAGTGGACTGAATTATACCAACAGGGAGTGTGTCCTGATTGTGGCTGGCGGAGGCGGCGGTGGCGGGATAGATAACGGCGCCATCCACAAAGGCGGGCATGGGGGAGGGGAACGCGGCGGTGACGGCTCAGGAGGCGCATTGGGAGGGAGGCAGATCTCCACAGGGAGCAGCCCTTCCACAAACTTTGGTTATGCCCCGACCTATTCCTATAGCAATACTGCGGAATCCGGCGGTGGAGGCGGATGGTTCGGCGGGAACTATGGCCTGCGCGGTGAGTCCGGCGCAGGCGGTTCCGGCTATGTGGACGGTGTCGCGCCATTCACCCATAACGGGAAATATTACCCCGCAGAAACCGAGGCAGGGGTGAACGAAGGGCACGGAAGGGCATTCATCCGGTATGTGGAATGTGCGTAAACAGTAACTACACCTTTCGGGGTGTTTTTTTAATGCAGATTTAGAAGGAGGAATTGGAATGAAGAATTTTATCGAGGCGGCGCAGTATGCGTTCGCGGCGCTCGGCGGTGCGCTGGGTGCGGTCATGGGAGGCTTTGACGGCTTCCTTTATGCACTGGTGGTATTCGTGGTGGTGGACTACATCACCGGGCTGATGGCGGCGGCAGTGGAGAAGAAGCTCTCCAGCGAAGTGGGCTTCAAGGGCATTTTTAAGAAGGTCATTATTTTCAGCCTTGTGGCGGTGGGGCATATCGTGGATACGCACATCATCGGGGAGGGGAGCGTCCTGCGGACGGCGGTCATCTTCTTTTACCTTTCCAATGAGGGCATTTCCATCTTGGAGAATGCCGCGAGGACGGGGCTGCCCATTCCGGGGAAGTTAAAGGCCGTGCTGGAGCAGTTACGGGAGGAAAAAGAGAATTAATGGATTTTTAATCTGAGGCATCGGTGTAAAAACTGGTGCCTTTTTCGTGCAGAAAGAGAGGGAAATGAGATGAATTTAATACAGAATTACCTTACGGAGTCCGGCTGTTATAAGGCGGGAAAGCATATCACCGTGAAAGGTCTTATGATCCATTCGGTGGGATGCCCGCAGCCGAAGGCGGATGTGTTCTTGAAGAACTGGAACAGGGCAGAGGCATCCGCCTGCGTCCATGCCATCGTAGAGCCGGACGGGGATGTGTACCAACTGCTCCCGTGGGAACACCGGGGCTGGCACTGTGGAGGCGGCGCAAACAATACCCATATTGGTGTGGAAATGACGGAGCCTGCCACCATTAAATATGCAGGCGGCGCATCATGGGCGGAGACCGGGGACGGTGAGAATACGAAGAACCATGTGCTTGCCACCTACAGATATGCGGTGGAATTATTCGCATATCTCTGCCGGCAGTTCGGCTTAGACCCACTTGCGGATGGCGTTATCATCAGCCACAGCGAGGGATGTAAAAGGGGCATTGCCAGCAACCACGGCGATGTGGAGCATCTGTGGTCTAAGTTTGGATTGTCGATGGGGCAGTTCCGAAAAGATATCAAGGTGGCGATGGAGGGAAGCACAGTGGAGGATTCCCTTACCGCCATTATGGGGAAAGCCGTGGCGACTGCGGAGCAGATGGCATCCTATCTGAAAAAGAAGAACCCGTCCGTGCCGCAGTCTGTATTAGATATGCTCCCGCTGTACCTTTCCGAAGGGGAGGCGGAGGGTGTAAGGGGCGACATCGCCTTTGCACAGTCCTGTTTGGAAACAGGGAACTTTACCTTTTCCGGCTCGGCGGTCACTCTTTCGCAGAACAATTTCTGCGGTCTTGGGGTGACGCAGAGGGGCAAAACGGGGCTGTCCTTTGACACACCGCAGCTTGGCATCCGGGCGCAGATTCAGCACCTCAAAGCCTACGCTTCCACGGATGCCCTTATCAATGAAAGGATTGATCCACGTTTCCGCTATGTCACAAGGGGCTGTGCACCCTATGTGGAGTGGCTCGGACAGAAGGAGAATCCGCAGGGGAAAGGCTGGGCGGCAGGAGAAAAGTATGGGGAGAAGATACTTTCCATCCTGAAAGCCGTTATGGACGAAGGGAAAGTGCAGTTCATGGAGAGCCTCACCATTTCCGCACCTTATATGGTGCGCGTATCTATTCCCGATTTGAATATCCGCCGCGGTCCCGGAACGGATTTTCCCAAGACGGGCAAATTTACTGGTGTCGGCGTTTTCACCGTGGTTGAGGAAAAGGACGGCTGGGGGCTGCTGAAAGCCTATGAGGAAGGGCGCAACGGGTGGATTTCTCTTGCGTTCACCACCCGAATGTAAGGTGGCATTCATATAGGAAGAAAGCGGCCAGACCGCTTGACTTTACGGCCTTTCAGAGTGATTAATAGACTACCCAAAACGAAAGGAGCGCAACGGATATGACAGAGAATGAGGGAAAAAAACTGAGGGCGTCAATCTACTGCAGGGTGGGAAACCCAAAGGATGCGGGGCCTTGTTTTAAAGAAAAATGCGGGAGCCCTGCGGGGCAGGGACGGAAAGGAGCGGATGCAGATGCGCATAAGGAAAGTTGCGATATATGCAAGGGTTTCAACAGAGCATGAAGCACAGCTTTCAGCATTGGAGAACCAGGTGCAGTATTATGATGACCTGATAGACAGGCACCCGGACTGGGTATTGTACCGCCGGTATATCGATGAAGGGATCACCGGCACCTCCATATCAAAGCGGAAAAACTTCGTGCGGATGATGGAGGACGCAAAGGACGGACATTTCGATTTAATCGTCACGAGGGAGGTATCGAGGTTCGCAAGGAACACGGTGGACACCCTCCAGCAGACGCGGCTCTTAAAAAGGATGGGCATTGAGGTGTATTTCACCGAGGACGGCATATGGACCATGAACGATGAGGACGGGGAGCTGCGGCTGACCATCATGGCGACCCTCGCGCAGAACGAATCGAAAAAGACCTCCATGCGGGTGAAGGCGGGGCAGATGGTCTCCTTCCAGAACGGGGTGGTCTACGGCACCGGGAACGTGCTTGGATATGATAAAGTGGGGCCGGAATACGTCATCAATGAGGAACAGGCGGAAACGGTCAGGAGGATATTCGACCTGTACCTTGCGGGCAACGGCTACCATAAAATAATGAAACAGCTTGAAAAGGAAGGCCGCCGCACGGCGATGGGGAAGACGATGTGGCATTACGCCACTGTCGGCCACATCTTAAAGAACCGCCTCTACTGCGGGGAGCTGGAATACCGGAAGGAGTATGTGCCGGACTACCTGGAACAGAAAAGGGCGAAGAACAAGGGGGAGCTGGAGCGCGTCATCGTGGAGGGGAAGCACCAGCCCATCGTCACAAAGGAGGAGTTCGAGCGGGTACAGAAGATGATGGCGGAAAAGGACGCGCAGATGGGGCAGCGCCGGAAGAACAAGGGCGTCTATTCGGACGACCTCTGGCGCAGGAAGATGCGCTGCCAGTGCGGCCACGCCTTCGCAAAGACCAAGTGGCATACCAAGACGGACTTCATCACCTACACCTACAAGTGCTACGACCAGACCCGGACGGGGACCATAGCGGCAAGGCTGAAAAACGGCCTGAGCATTGAGAACGTCTGCCGCTCGCCGCTGGTGCAGGACTGGAAGATGTACACGATGGCGCAGAAAGTCCTCCACGCCGTTTTCGATGACCCGGAGGGGACGCTCCTGAACGCGGCGGCGGTGCTGGGGTGCGGCATTGCCGGGGTGGAGCAGTCGGAAGTCCTGCGGGACAAGGAAATCATAGAAGAACAGCTCAAAAAAGAGCGCGGGCGGTATGAGACGCTGCTCGATATGAGGATGAACAACGAGATACCGAAAGAGGTATTCAGCCGCAAGCAGCAGGAGGTTGGGGAGCGGATCGCGGAACTGGAGCAGCGGATGGCGCAGTACGGAGACGTGGAGCCCGCCACGGAGGCGGATGTGAGCGGCAAGCTGGAAAACCTGCAAAGGCTCATGGGGCAGTTCACCATGCCGGAGGATGGCGAGTTTTCGGAAGAGGAAATGGATAAATATGTGTCAGGGGTGAGGGTTTACGAAGACCGCTTCGAGTGGCTCTTAAACTTAAGCCCCGATGCGGGAGGGGGACTGGATGATGCCGGTTCCCCCGTTTATTTTAAGAAGATAACGGTCACGCCGGATGACGAGCGGGCGTGGTTCAGGAAACACCCGCAGTGGTCAAAATCCAACAGGTATGCGGAGCTGGAGGTATGGATATTCATTTAAAACGGAAGAGGGACAGGGCGGAAGGGCTGTGGCGCAGCCTTTCCGCCCTGTCACCGATTTGCGGTTACAGTTCTGAGGTCATTTCTTTTGCTTCTGTCGGCAGGCATTTCCCTAAAAACATGGCCTTGCAGTCGGAAAATCCCAACAGGTAGGCGAGCATCCCAAACCGGGAGCCGAGAGCGTTCTGCTCGCTGACGTAGCGGTCAATCAGCAGCCGGATTTCTTTTGATAAATCCATCCTGTCCAGTTCGCCGGAGTATATGTCCGACTTGCGGAGAATCGCCTGGTATTCCCCGTCACTGCTCACGATACCGTTCATGACGCTGTGCATGCGGGTATCCATCAATTGGTACAATGCAGAATCCTTTTCCAATCCAATCCCTCCTTCCGTGGTGTCGTAGCTTACCTCTGTTTTGGCGGAATTGCAAGCGGAAAAAGAAAAAAGCCGGAAACCGCTTGTAGCGTTCGACATTTTCTGATAAAATATCCATACGGGGTACTGCCATAACGGGATAGGCGGTCAGTCCTTCTTCGCAGAGGGACTATCCCTCTGACAACGGGTAAAACCGGGAAAGGAGGGATTGCTTATGAGTGACTATGAACTGCTGACGGTTGTTCTGATGATTCTTGGAATCATCGTTTCGATCTTGATAGCGTACATAAACACAAAAAAGTAACCGCCCCCAGCCACGGAATGCGGTTACTTTTTTAGCAACTAAATTCTAAGGGCTGACCGTCTATCGGCAGTATTCCCTTTTGTATTTTCATTGTAACAGATTCCCCCGCATCTGTCAAACGCTGCGGAGCGTTCCGCTGAAATCATTTTATGTCGGATTCCGCATAAAAGCAAGGGGATTTTGTCGAATCCCGTTTGTCGAATGTCGAATTAGGTGGGGTAAATGGGGTAAAGAGGGGTAAAAGTCATCAAAGTATAACAGCGGCACAGGCGGCTATTTCCAATTGATGCCATAGGATTTTGGGTACTTGCAGGCAAAAGTATTGGAGAATGGCTTAAAATCAAGGCTTTTTGGGCTTGGTGGGGTTCATCACGATGGGTGGTGGGCCCCGTTTTTTCGTGTTTTTGGATGCCGCTGATAGGATGGCGATTGGGGCAAAAATCGTACTATCAGGCAAAAGTATACTTTCACGCAAAAGTCCGGGGTTTCCGTGATAGTATAAAACGGAAAGGTAAAAAGGAGTAGGATATTGTTGGTTTTAGCGGAAAAGGGTATTAGTTTGACGGAAAATGCTGTTGAAAAACGGGGGATATGATACAAACACGGAAACTGCCCAGAGTTTTCGTGTTTGTATATGAGTTTCCGTGATAATATGGGGTTTTGCGTGATAATATACCGAAAAATTGAAAAATATTTGCGGGAGGGCAAGGGCTGTTTCGGCAGTCCTTTTTCTCATGTCTTAGGATTTCACAATTCATTTCTTTACATTTCAAATTTCACAGATATTTTTATAGCGGTTCAGAAAATAATAAGTTGGAAAGCGGGAAAATCAGAGTTAATATGCTTACACGGCGGTTTGCGTTTGTGCCATATCGGACGAATGGATTAATAGCATTTGCTGTTTGCTGTTTTGGTGTGATGGAAGGAAAAGAATTCACGCTATCAAATCCGCTATTCACGCTATCGGCGTTAGACTATTTCCCGTTTTTTACGATATAAAAAGTGAGAGCCGGAGGAGGTGGATTTTATAAAAATTGCAATCTGTGATGATGAAAAGAATATAAGGGCCTACTTAGCCTCTCTGGTCAGGAAGCAGGGGGTGGAGTGTGAAATTGCGGAATTCGTATCTGCGGACGAATACCTGTTGGATAAAAAGGAGCATGACCTGCTGTTCATAGATATAGAGCTTGCTGGAGACGGCTCTGGTATGGACGGGATGGAACTGGCAAGGCGGATAAGGGGCATGAAGCTGGAGCGTCAGCCAATCATTATTTTTGTTACGGGATATGAAAAATATGTCTATGATGCTTTTGATGTGGGGGCATTCCAATACCTCCTGAAACCTATTGATGAACAGAGATTTGCAGAGGTTTTTGACCGGGCGGCGGCGCAGATCATGTTTGAAGCGGAACAGAAAAAGAAAACGCTGGTCATCCAGTACGGGAGTGAAAGCAGGGCGGTACCGCTCCAAGACATTTATTATATTGAGAGCCGCAACCATAAGGTGGTGCTGTACCTCAAAGATGGGGAGCTGGAATATTACGAGAAGATCGGGAGGCTGGAGGAAGAACTGCAGGGGCAGTTTTTCCGGATACACAGGGGGTATCTCGTCAACCTCGCCTATGTCGAGGGGTATGATAAAACAGAGGTAACGCTGACTGGTGGCATCAGTCTGCCCCTTTCAAAAAGATACGAGGACTTTGCGGCGGCATACCTGCAGTTTGTGCAGTAAAGGGGGGAGAGGAAATTTGAGCGAAATGGGTTTTATGCTGTTTCAGCATATAGCATCGGGAGCTGAAACGGTTTTATGTGCGTTCTGTATGGCGGCTTTTTTCCGCCCATATATGGCAGGACGGAAGAACAGGCTGCAAAAAACCATTGCGGTATTTCTGGCCTATGGGACGGTGTATGTGACGGGGGAAGCGCTTTCCATTTCCGGCTGGCTGTGCATGGTGATCGTGATCCTCCTTTTGATGGCAGGCAGCAGATGGCTGTGCATGGAAAGAAAACAGGTTTTTTTGTATGGCATACTGTTCTTTTGTACCAGGGATATGGGCAGGCTGATAACGGAAAGCCTGTATTATCTTTTCAATGGGAAAATCGTGCAGGGGCTGGACAATGAAAATAGGATATACCGTAATGTCGCAGCAGGGTATTCCGCATTCATGATACTTAGGATCATACTGCTTTCTGTCATGCTGCTGTTCTTAAGTAAAAAACTGAAAAAGGGGCCGCCGGAACTGCATATAAAAGAACTATGCTATCTGTGCCTGACGCCTGTTGTGGGCATCATGTTTGGGAATATCATTTTCCGCCTGCTCTTTACCGTTAAGGAAAATGTGTTTTTCTCGCTTTATGACCAGTACCCTGCATTTATCGGGCTGGTGCCGCTGATAGCAGCCCTGTTTTATGCAGGCATGGTGGTGACGGTGGCATCATGGCAGGAGATGGTAGGTCTGCAGGAGGAAAAAAAGAAGTATTTCGTGGAACAGCAGCAGCTCCGAGCCATAAGGGAACGGATAGGGGAAGTGGAGCAGTTCTATGACGGGATACGCCGGATGAAGCATGAGATGAAAAACCATCTCACAAACATAAAGGGACTGGCGGGGAGCGGCAGTTATGAGGAAATGGAACAGTATATAGCCCGGATGGACGAGAGCATGGACGTGTTTGAGATGTCCGTCAGGACAGGGAACGCTGTTACGGATGTAATCGTGAATGACAAGCAGAAAGCCGCAGAAAAGCAGGGCATACGGTTCAGGTCTGATTTCGTGTATCCGGCATCAGACAGGTATAATGCGTATGACATTGCAATCATTGTAAATAACCTGCTGCAGAATGCGCTGGAAGCCTGTGGGAGGATGGCATCGGGGGAAAAGTATATCTCCCTTTCTGGCAGCAGGAAAAACAGGTTTTTTCTCATATCCGTAAAGAATTCCTTTGAGGGGGAGGTGGTATTTGATAAAAGCACGAATCTTCCGGTTTCCACGAAAGCGCCGGAGGTATCGGGCGGCCCGGCACCGCTCCACGGCATAGGCTTATCTAATGTCAGGCGTGAGGCGGCGAAATACCTGGGAAATGTAGATATTAAAGTCAAGAAAAACGAGTTCAGCGTAACAGTGCTGTTACAGGAAAGGAGCAACCATGAATAACACGATCAATGTAAATTACATGACAAGGGCGTACAGCAATTTTTTGAAAAACAATGAGTCAAAGGGAAACGCATCTAAAAGCCCGTCTTTTTGTGACAGGGTGGCGGAAAAAAGCACAACTGCAACAGAAACGGGAAAGGCTGGAACTGTTTCAGCAAAGGATATGACAATGGATGAGTATAAGCAGTACATCCATGAAAAGATTTCACAGATTCCCATGCACCCGACCCGTATGTCGGAGAACATTTCCATCCATATTTCAGAAGCAGGGTTTGAGGCGATGAAAAATGACCCGGAGTATGAGGCGTGGGTACTGAATGACCTGCGGACAGGATGGGCACAGCCGGACAGATGGGCAGGCGTCTGCGGAGGGGCTTATTCCACCATCTATTACGGGGCGACAAAAGAGGAGTGCCACGCAGAGATGTGGAGCGCAGGCTACCAGAACGGAAGCGGGAAAAGCCTGTTTGACGGCAGGGCAAAAGACAGTTTTTGGGAGCGCAGGACAGAGCAGAAAAAACGGACGGAGGAGCAGATAAAAAAGGAGCAGGAAAAGAAACGGGTGCGGGAAGAAGCCAATGCGAAGGCGGCGATGGAAAAAAGCGATGCACACAGGCGGCTGATGTCACAGTGGACAAAAGAGGCCGTATATTCCGATTCCGTTCTGGCAAAATCGGGGACTGCGGCAACAGCAAATGCCGCTTATGAAGCGAACTTCGTCATGGTAGACAATGGATTAATTTGATATGGGACTGTCTGGAATTATGGGAAAATGTGGATATGCCATATAAAGCGGCGGGCATTTTGAAGTAAGGAGGATCATGCCCGGACATACCGCAAGGGGCATAGGCGGCTCCGAATGGCAGAGAGGCCGCCGCAGCAGATAAGAGGAATGAAACTTTTTTGAGGGCCGGTTCGTATTATCAGCAGATGGCCGGTTCCATCAATTTATGGAGGAGGGCTTGAAAAATGCGTGTCAGCAGAATACCAGCATTATTTATTACGGCAATGATGATTCCCGCAGTCAGCGGATGCACCACACAGGGAAGCCCCGCCCCGGATGCCGTGCATCAGATTGAGGATGGCAGTCCGGCGGTCTATGATGATGACCCGATAGCGGATGAAAGCATTCTGACATCTTGAAGTAAGGAAGATCATGCCCGGACTTACCACAAGGGGGCATGGGGCGGTTCCGAATGACAGAGGAGCCGCAGATAAGATTTTTAAGGAGGGATTTTATCATGCGTATAGGAAATAACAGCCAGGGAATCTGGCAGCTTTTATCAAGGATGAATGGCAGAAAGGCAAACACGAATATGCCTTTCGCCGGAGCAAAGCGTTCCAGTGCGGGCGGCAGGAACACGCTGCAAGACCAGCTCACCGGACATAGGAAAAATTCTTATGGCGTGGAAGGGATGTGTGTTACCAACAATCCCAATGCGAGGAGGATCATCAAGGTATCTGATGAGATGAAGCAGCGCGTTTTTAACAGCGTGAAGGATGCGTTTTATAAATATAATGGAATGTCCGGTGATAATGAGGCTGAATGGGAAGAAATGGCTCAGGCAAAAAACAATTATTATAAGACATTAAAGAGGGAAGACAGGGTAGCTGCGGCATGGACTTTAGGGCAGTTGGAAAAAAGTATAGGAAACAAAGTTGCTAGTGCCGTAAAGGAGAAAGTACCCGGATGGACGCATGGCAAGCCGATTCCTGCTGGGGTTCTGGATGAGATTTTTGCGGATGAGAGTATTACATCAATGGTGTTCGGGAAATCCGGCACGGCAGAAGGGCTGGATATACAGGTATAATCATTACACCCTATTCCGCAGAGGAGCAAAAACCATGCACCCTTGCCGGGGTAACTGCCCGGATTTACTGTGGGAGACATGGGTGGCTCTGAACGACAGAGAGACTACCATTGAAGTAAACAATATAAAATCATATCAAGGAGGATGATATTATGGCAATTTCGGGAATCGGAAACGAGTACAACAATGTATATGAGGGTACATACGCAGTACAGAAAAATGAGGCGGCAAAGAAAGAAGCCGCACTTGCACAGGCGGGAAAAGCAAAGGATACCGGGGAGAAAGCGGCATCGGATTATTATTCCTATTTGCAGAAAAATTATGACTGTATGTCCAAAGGCAATGTGACGGTATCCAGCGAGTATTTGAAGAAGTGCTCGGGAGATTCCAAAAAGGCGAAGGAACTGGAGGATTTCCTGAAAAAGATACCGGAGATGGAAAAGCAGGGGTATGAACAGCTTTCCGCCCAGAATAAGGCTTTGGGCGGGACAGTGACCTATTACGAGCAGACATGGATGGTTAATAAAGATGGCAGCATACAGAGTACTGTATATTCTGTAACCGAAACAGGAATGACCAATGCGGAAAGAATGAAGAAGAACATGGATGAGCGTCTGGAGAAGCAGAAGGAAAAGAAAGAGGAAGAAGAAAAAATAAAGGAGCGGAAAGAGGAAAAAGCGGGGCAGGCTGAAAAGCTGGATGGAGGAACAGAGAAGATTTTCGTGCCGGAAGCACCGGGGCAGGAGATCACGGTCAAGTATGTGGAGGCAGAATCCGAGCTGGAGGCAAAGGCGATGATGCAGAAAGAAAAGCTGGAGGATGCGTATCGTCCAAAGTTTGATATGAATGTTTAGTGCAGAACCCGATGTGGGGAAAAGCCTGTCTGCCATTAGCTGTGAGAATGGCAGGCAGGAATATATGTATTTACCATATTAAGACAGGAGGACAAAATTATGTCAATGGAAATCAGTAACAGGTACGACCTTAATCATATTAACAAGGCGCAGACCGAACAAACAGAAAGAGCCGAAGAAAAAGACAAGACCGAAAAGATTCCGGCACCAAAGGACGAGTATATCAGCAGTGAAAAGTCCGGGAAGAAACCAAGTGGCTTGTACCACATGGGGCAGGATGAAAACGGAAACCCGAAAATCATCTTTGATACCGCTAAAAAGGCAGAAGAAGCAGAAAGCGAACAGCCCAAGGGCGCAAGGCTGGAAGGGGCGCCTGATAACGACAGGGTGAAGGTTACGATAGGCAATATGGATAAAGTTAAAAAAGAAATCGAAAAGCTGAAAGAAGAAAAGAAACAGCTTGAGCAGCAGTTGAAAATGGCGGCGGGCAATGAGCAGAAGACAAAAGAGCTGGAAGCAAAGCTGGCGCAGGTTGAAGCGGAATTAAGCGTGAAGGATACCGCTGAATATAAAAAACAGCACGCTGAGTATACCACAGAGGAATAAATCAGTCTGAGAATTGGAAGGGAGCGAAACAATGGATATCAATAATCTGCAAAGGACACTGCCGCAGTCATACCATGTAGATGCCGGCAGGATAAGGGAGCGTTTACAGCAGGCGGATAAAGGCATCGCAGCAGGGAAACGGCAGGGCGACAGTGTGGATATTTCCGGGGAAGGCCGCAGGGTTTTGAGGGAAAAAATGTCTGCGGCAAAAAGGATGGAGCCTTCCGGGGATATTGGGAAACTTTCTCCCATAAACTCCGGGGCATATGGCATGATGAATGATTTTGAAAAGGTCATGTCGGAACTTGGGGGAGGCTCCGTGTCGGACGAATTCGTGACAAAGGATTATTCGCAGGAGGACGTTGACGCGCTGAAAGCGAGGTTTGAGGAAACGGAAGGGGCAAAGACGGATACCTTTGACAGCTATGTGAATAAGATGGCTTCCGCCTATCAACTGTTGAAAGACCGCATAGAGGAAAAATATGCGGCATCCGGCGGCGGGAAGGAATATTACACTGTGGAGGATGGAAGCACGCAGGAGCTGACGAAGGAAAAGGAAATGGAAATGCTGGATAAAGCCTATGAAACGCACAGCAGGTTCATGGCGACAAACACGCAGATATGGAGCGAACTGCAGGGCTTTAAGGCGCAAACGGTATACCATTCCGGCGGTTCGGAAAAGGAAGCGGCTGTTGTGAAGGAGCAGGCCTACCGTGCGTTCATGGGTGCAGTCAGTGAGAAGAATGGCGGGCGGCTGAAACAGGAAAAGGGCAGCCTGAGCCAGTTCCGGCTGGATTTGGGGATATCCCCTTCCGCAAGGAATGCCCTGAACGGGATTTGGGATTATTATGCGAATTTGAAACATTGATGTGAGCGGGTATTTTATTTGGCGGAGGTGCCAAAACAAGCGCCTCCTGCTATTGGCTGACTGTTTGATTTTAGAAAGCAGTCATGTATATGGATATTTATAAGGTAGGTGAAATAATGCAGGTCAATTCGTCTAATGGCTCATTGCAGAACAGATTCTTTTCAGGGACAGGAAGCATAGGCGGTATCCATCTGCCCGACTTTAATGATAAATATGTTTTCTCCAAAAAGAAAAGCGGCATCAGTGATGAGGAATATCGGAAGCAGATTCGGGAACAGGCATATGAGGATTTTGCAAAAGGGCAGTTCCAGAACAAATCCGAAGGGTTTAACAGGCTGATGAAAAGCTACACATCGGAAGTATCCCCGGACAGAAAAGGGATAATCACTTCCGGGCTGAAAGCTGTCTTCGGGAACAGGCAGAATGTGCTTAAGCCCATAGACTTTGTGGCGACGCTGCTGGAAGGGAAAGTGAAATACCAGAAACTGCCAACGGGAAACAGCGATTACATAGAGTTTTACGATAAGAACGGGGAAATGGTGGCGACTTATTCCAATAATGGGTGGACGATGTATACCACCAATGCGGAGGCTTCCAGACAGACGGAAATGTGCATGATCTATAACGAGGCATGGGGAAATGCAAAGAGGGGCATTCCGCTGGCGGGTGAAGAAGCAGTGAATGTGGAAAATCCGCAGAATAGCTTTGACGCAAAGGCATAGGAGGAAATGAAGTTACGGCTTGCATATCCCCGATAAACCACAATCTGACAAGGCAGGGCAGTCATCCTCGGCGTTCCGGCGGATTAGGGAGAAACTTGATGAATGGTAGGTGTTAATGAAGGGTAAGATGATATGAATCAAAGAGATAATGTGGCAGATCAACTGAAAGAACTTCTCGATATGTATGAGTTCAGTATGGATACACTTTCTAAATATTTGCAGTTGCCCGTGGAGCAGATAAGGAAACTGTCTGAGGGGGATGTTGGCTTTTTGCCAGAAGATTCTATATACCGTTTCAACATCTTTAATAAGATTACGTTCCTTTATCTTAGTGCTGTGGAGGATAAGGACTTAAAGTTATGTGCATTCTTGAAGGTGCTTGTTTCCTATCATGGTCTGTCTAAACGGACAGTGGCGAAAATGGCAGGGGTAGAGGTAAAGAATATTGAGAGGATGTTATCAAATCCACCCAAGAAAGTGCCAGAAGATATAAAATACAAAGTTGCGGTTACAGTTATGTCATTACGATTTTTCTTGAAAGACTGCGAACAAGAAAATATAAATTGTTAGTTGATCTTTCGGACGGCATACCCCCGATAAGCCACCGCCCGACAAGGCAGGGCAGGCATCCAAAAAACGGGAAAGCCATCATCCAAACTGTCTGATTCCCTCCGGGAGAGGATAACAGGGTGTCTATATGGGGAATAAGTTCCTCGCCCTGCGCAAAAGCGAGGTCGCCAAAGTTGCGCCGGACAGGGCTGCGCTGATGGGGAAACTCAATCAGGAAATGGCTGACATGAAAAGGAATCGAAAGCGGAGACGGAAGTACACGGGGCTTTGAAGGCTGCCTACTATGATGCGTACCATGCAGCAAGGCAGGAGATAAATTCCGGGGCTGTGGAAATGCAGGGCGGCTTTGATGCGAGGGCATAGGAAGAAAACCAATAATGAACAAATGATAAAAGGGAATCAAACATGAACATTTCACGTTCTGTTTGGTTCCCTTGTTACATATCAGTGTGGGAGGTGCATCCTTTTTATATGCTTGAAGTGTTTGGGAGGTGGCCTTATAATAAAAGCGGAAAATACAAAATCTCTCAGAACGGAGAATAAACATATGTTAGAGATTTATTATATTGAAGATGATGAAAATATCGCCCAGATAGTAAAGGATTTTCTTGAAAAGAAAAAATATAGTGTAGCAATTTTGCCAACGATATCCGAGGCCAAGCAAGCTCTAAAGAAGCAAGTACCCACCCTTGTTTTGGTAGACTGGAATATGCCGGACGGACGTGGCGATACCCTGTGTCAATGGATTAGATCACAATGGAAAGACCTGCCTATCATTTTTCTTACTGTTAGAAGCGATTCGGGGGATATAGTTTCCGGTTTTCGCAATGGTGCAGATGATTATGTTATAAAACCATTTGACTTAGAGGTTTTGTATTCCCGCATTTTAGCTTTGCTGAGAAGAACGGGTGACATTTCAAAAGAATATCTATCCTGCGGCAGAATCTCTATTGATTGTAAACGAATAACCGCTTTTATTGATTCGGAACCAATTGCATTAAGTCCACAGGAATATCAGTTGCTCCTGTTTCTGATGCAGAACAAAGGTAAAACAATCACAAGAGAAATACTGCTGAAGCATATTTGGGATGATAATGGAAACTACGTCAACGACAATACATTGACGGTAACTATGAAACGCTTACGTGAAAAATTACACCAGCCAGCTTGTCTCAAAACCGTTAGGAGTATTGGCTATCGTATGGAGGAAGTGGAATGAACGAAAGGAAAAACATAGCGGTTTTGATAGGATTTGTTTTGTCTGTCAGTCTGATAGCCTCTGTTTTTACAGCGATGTTTATTGTGAACAATTACGGACAAGCACATATGCAGACATTAGGAGAAATTTTTCATCGGGTAATAGAAAAACAGCCCGAAGCAGAAAACGCTATTTTGGAGACACTAAAGGAATACAAATTCAGCCCCGAAATTTCAGCGAATGAAAATATTCTATCATTACATGGGTACAAACAAGCCGATCTATTTCCCACAGCCAAAACATACATCAGTGTATTTATCCTGGCCGGATTTGGGATAGGCTGCACTCTTTTCCTCAGCACATTGATTTTCTGGCACCGAAAAGTCATATCCCGTATTCAATCATTGACAACCTATCTCGAAAAAGTGAATAGCGGAGATAGTGACGTTCTTTTTCAGGTCGGAGAGGATGATTTTTCTAAATTTCAGGACGAAATTTATAAAACAGTGACCATGCTTTATCAGACCAGAGATACGGCGCTCAAAGCAAAAAACAATTTTGCTGAAAACCTTTATAATATCGCACATCAAATTAAAACTCCAATCACGTCTATTTCGCTCTCCGTGCAAATAATGCGTGAAAATCCCTCTCCTAAATATCTGGATCAGATTCAGGGGCAGCTTTCAAAGCTAACACATTTAGAAGAGGCCCTTTTGCTGTTATCCCGTATTGATGCAGGAACTTTGCCCTTAGAAATAAAGACAGTTGATGTTTATACCGTCCTTATGCTTGCCGCTGACAATCTCCAGGAATTATTGGCAAAGTCGAATGTTTCTGTTGATATACCGGAATTGGGTGAAATGTCAATCCAGGCGGATTTGAATTGGACGATGGAGACTATCATAAATCTCTTGAAAAATTGTATGGAGCATACCCCATCGGGCGGAGCTATCCATTGCTCCTATGAACAAAACCCTATTTATACTCAAATAAAAATATGGGATACGGGAGCCGGATTTGCAAAAGAAGATATTCCCCACCTTTTTGAACGGTTTTACAGGGGACAAAATGCCCCCCACGGCGGTATTGGTATCGGTCTGTCTCTTTCAAAAGCTATCATCGAAAGCCAAAACGGAACGATCAGTGCCAAAAATCTTTCAGATGGCGGCGCCTGTTTTGAAATTCGTTTTTACAGTCCCTGAGTTGTCACTTTCATTTGCTATAATAAAAATGTAGCTACGCAATACTCAAAAATGAAAGGAGACAATCTTATGGAAATCCTAAAATGCGAGGGGATTAAAAAAGTGTACGGCTCTGGGGCTAATCAGGTAAAGGCCCTGGATGGAATTGACCTTGTTGTCAACAAAGGCGAATTTGTAGCTATTATTGGGGCATCCGGCTCCGGCAAATCGACATTGCTGCACATTCTTGGCAGCGTTGATAAACCTACCAAGGGAAAAGTTGTTGTCGGGGGAACTGATATATCTGTTTTGAACAAGACGCAGGCCGCGATATTCCGGCGTCGGAAGGTTGGGCTGGTTTATCAGTTTTACAATTTGATTCCTACTCTTACCGTCCGCAAAAATATACTTATGCCACTCCTGCTGGATAAAAAGAAACCAAATGAGGAATTTTTTGACCAGATTGTAAAATCTTTGGGAATTGCCGATAAACTGGAATCACTTCCCAACCAATTATCTGGTGGGCAACAACAGCGGGCAGCTATCGCACGGTCACTCATTTACCGTCCCGCCCTGCTTTTGGCCGATGAGCCCACCGGCAACCTTGATCAGAAGAACTCTAAAGAAATCATTGATATGCTGAAATTGTCCAATCGTAATTTTGAGCAAACCATCGTTCTTATCACCCATGATGAAAAAATTGCCCTGGAGGCAGAGCGTATTATAACGATTGAAGATGGACGCATCATCAATGATGAAAGCCGGAGGTGATGAATATGTGGAAAGATTATTCATCAGGTTATGTAAGAAACAACAAGGCTTCCAGCCTATCCATTGTCATAGCAGCCTTTATTTCGGCACTACTTTTATCACTACTATGCAGCCTATTCTATAATTTATGGTTTTATGAGGTACAAAGCCTGAAAGCAGAGGAAGGCGACTGGCAGGGCCGTTTTGTTGGAGAGATCAGCACGGACGATCTTACACGCATTGAAAACTATGCCAGCGTTGAAAAGGTTATAGTCAATGAAAGTCTTTCCGGCGAACAGGGACTTGCAGTAGATGTATATTTCACAAATATGGGAAATGTCTTTACAGATATGCCCCAAATTGCTGAACTTGTTGGCTTACCGGCGGAATCGGTTTCCTATCACTATTCGCTTTTAAGCCTGTACCTTATCAGAAACGCAGATGATTCCGAGCTTCGTTGGGTATTTCCGTTCTTTTTGTTGATTACAATTATTGCCTGTTTTTCATTAATTTTGGTTATCCACAATGCCTTTGCGGTAACAATGAGTGCCCGTATTCATCAATTCGGCATTTTTTCAAGCATTGGCGCCACACCCGTACAGATTCGGGCTTGTTTGTTGCAGGAGGCTCTTACGTTATGTGCCTTACCCATTGTTGCCGGCAATTTGCTCGGTATTCTGATTTGTATGGGAGTTATTGAGGCAATCAATTTCACATTGGCTGATGTGGCTGGACGATTGGCGCTGCCGTTTAGCTATCATCCCCTGATTTTTGTATTGTCGCTTTTGGTTACAGTTTTTACTGTATGGGTTTCCGCCTGGATTCCGGCAAGAAAAATGGGCAAACTGACGCCGATGGAGGCAATCAGGAACACGGGCGAACTACAGCTGAAAAGAAGAAAGAAATCCCGTATCCTGTCCCTTTTGTTTGGTGTGGAGGGAGAATTGGCTGGAAATGCGTTAAAGGCTCAAAAGAAGTCAATGCGTACAGCCACTTTATCTCTTGTGTTCTCTTTTTTGGCCTTTTCGCTTATGATGTGCTTTTTTACACTGATGATTGTCAATCAAGATATGACATACTTTGAAAAGTATCAGGATGTTTGGGATGTGATGGCCACAGTAAAAAGTACAGATGTTGACGCTTTCACCGAGACGGATACTTTACAGGAACTATATGGTGTTGAAAGCGGAGTGGTGTATCAGAAAGCCGCAGCAAAACGAACGGTTACACAAGACGAAATCAGCGAAGAGCTGCAGGCAATCGGCGGATTAGAAAACGCCTCTACTCAATATGTTTCTGCTGCCCTTGGCGCATGGCTGGTAAATGCCCCGTTAGTCATTATGGATGATACAAGCTTTCTGGCATATTGTGAACAGATTGGAACAGAGCCGCGTTTAGATGGTGCGATCATTCTAAATCAAGCCCGCGACGGGGCTGACCCCAATTTTCATGATAGGCGTAGTGTGTCATACCTGACAGAAAATGGACAGACCACGATACTTAGGAACGCTGGACAAGAGGATGTTTCCGTAGAAATTCCTGTCCTTGCTTATGCACGTCAAGCCCCTGTTCTGCGTGAAGAGTATGGAACTTTGGATTATTATGAGCTGGTGCATTTTGTTCCCTTGTCGGTCTGGAAAGAAATCAAAGGGCAAATTGGGGGAGCCGAAGCTGATACCTATATTCGGATTTTGGCCCGGGATGGAGTGACCTTAGACGAGTTAAACGAGATTGAGGGTGAAGTTTCCGGACTTCTTAGTCAAAGGTATCAGGTGGAAATAGAAAACCGGATTCAGGCAAAACTTGACAATGACAAAATGTTTAGTGGGATGATGGCAGTTATTGGACTGTTCTGTGTTTTGCTTGCGCTCATTGGTATTGGAAATATCTTCACGAATACATTTGGATTTGTGCGTCAAAGAAAAAGAGAGTTTGCCCGCTATATGTCTATCGGCATGACGCCTGACGAGCTGAAAAAAATATTCTGTGTGGAAGCTCTTGTGATTGCCGGGCGTCCAATTTTGATTACAATACCGCTCACGGTGATTCCGGTCGTATTATTTATCAATATGGCTTATATTGATCCGATGGTTTTCCTCCATGAAGCGCCGTTTATTCCGATTTTGCTATTTGTTCTGGCTATTATCGGTTTTGTTACTCTGGCCTATTATATAGGCGCAAAGAAGGTGCTTGGCAGCAGCCTGATAGACTCTTTACGGGATGATACAACAATATAAGCGTCAGGGAGCGACTTTTGTATTACTGACTTCGGGTCAGGCTGGCATGAGAAGGAGTCGAAGGCGGAGACGGAAGTACACGGGGCTTTGAAGGCTGCCTACTATGATGCGTTCCGGGCGGCAAGGCGGAAGATAGTAAGCGCCAAATAATACCGCGGTAAGATACAAAATTACCCCAGCCCTTTGCGAGTTGGAGTAATTTACTATAATTC
>RAYR01000031.1 GCA_003612405.1 bacterium 0.1xD8-71 | reverse complement strand
GAGAGAAGAAAGACTCCTGAGGAGTAAGGGATGGAAGAGATATGGATTAGAGATTCAGGTTCGGTTTTGAGGGTATGATGTTTGACGATGGCCCGGTGGCTCAGTTGGTTAGAGCGCCGCCCTGTCACGGCGGAGGTCGTGGGTTCGAGTCCCATCCGGGTCGTTTAGGTAATTTAATATGGGATCTTAGCTCAGCTGGGAGAGCATCTGCCTTACAAGCAGAGGGTCATAGGTTCGAGCCCTATAGGTCCCACTTATTTGCCGATATGGCTCAATTGGCAGAGCAGCTGATTTGTAATCAGCAGGTTAACGGTTCGAGTCCGTTTATCGGCTTTTGATGGCAACATCATATGGATGGATTCCCGAGTGGCCAAAGGGGACAGACTGTAAATCTGCTGCATTTTGCTTCGGTGGTTCGAATCCACCTCCATCCATTTAGAAGTACAATTAAATAACGCGGGGTGGAGCAGTCTGGAAGCTCGTCGGGCTCATAACCCGAAGGTCACAGGTTCAAATCCTGTCCCCGCTACTCAATGCCCAGATAGCTCAGTTGGTAGAGCAGAGGACTGAAAATCCTCGTGTCACTGGTTCGATTCCGGTTCTGGGCATTTTGTCTACCCTAAAATAATGTAGATTTCGGAGCACTAGCTCAGTTGGTAGAGCACCTGACTTTTAATCAGGTTGTCGGGGGTTCAAATCCCCCGTGCTTCATAAAGGAAGAGAGAGTAAATGGGGGATTTGAGCCCCGTTCAATATCCCCCGTGCTTCATGGATTAAACCTCTTTAGGGCTTTCTTGCAAGCTGCAAGTCAATAGTGTCATATATTGTAAATGCCCCTCCATATTGATTTATCGTTTCCTCTATTTTTGCAAAGAATTCTGTTCTTATCTTTTCTTCCATTGCAATGTGGTCTGAATATGTTCCCAACAATTCAATGTACTCCTTGGCGGAAAATGTTCTTGTCCTGTAAAACATAGCATGTCTTATATCTGTAAAACCGTATTTTTCTGCAATTTGTGCTCTATGGACAGCCTGTTCTTCACTATATTCTGTTTCGGCTTTAAATTCTTTGTTATAATAAGTACAATAATATTTAGAATATAGCTTATCAATTTCTGTTGAAAGAACGGGATTGCTCTTATCCCGATAGGGATGATTGGCAAATCTTGCGAAAGCCCCGCCGGATTTCAAGATATCATAAACCTTTGGATATCCAATATCTTCCGGAACCCAGTGGAACGCAGAGGCAGAATAAACCAGATCATATTGGGAATCCGGCAAAGAAATATTTTCAAATTTCCCAGTTATCACTGAGAAGTTTTTATATTCTTCAAACTTTTTCTCGCATAATTTTGAGAGATTTTCTCCATATTCGACGGCGGTTAAGTTACATTCTGTTTTTAAAACGGGTAATGTTGCCTGTCCTCCGCCTATTCCTACCTCGACAGCATGAGATGACTTATTGATGGTAATATAATTAAAAAGCATTTTGTAAAGGTCATCTGGATATCCGGGACGAAGTTTTTCATAGGTAGCGGCAACTGTGTCAAAAGCCCATTCCAAACCTTTAATGACTGGCATAATTCCATATCCTCCTTTCTTCGCATTATAAAATAAAAATACAAGTTTTTCAATTCTATCATTTAATCATTACAAAGATTGCATTTCAGGATACGTTGTCATATAATTTTTGTAGCAAAAATAAAAATTTTGCCGATATAAAGAATAGCAGATGAAATAAGATAAATGGGAAGCATAGGGTAAGGATTGTGATTAAGATAAAAAAATCTCTTTCAGCAGTGTTTGATCATATCAGTGAATGTATGGTGCCGGTGATACCGATTCTTCTTGCAGGTGGTATTTTGAAGATGGTGGTTCTGCTTTTTGGTATGCTGCATATCCTGACAGGAACAACGGAAACCATATTGTCGGCTATTGCGACGGCACCTTTTTATTTTCTGCCGGTGATGGTGGCTTATTCGGCGGCCAGACATTTTGACACGGATCCAATGGTGGCAATTATCAGTGTATGTGTGATGCTTCTGCCGGATTTTACCGCGCTTATGGAGAGTGGAGAGAGGGTCACTTTTATTGGGATTCCGGTAGTGTCTGCCACTTATGCTTACAGTGTGATACCGATTATTCTTTTGATCTATTGCATGTCTCATGTGATACGTTTTCTGCGAAAAGTAATTAAGGAGAGTTTGCAGCCTTATTTTCTGGCGGTATGTGCCATTTTTGTGACTTCTCTGCTGGGGATTCTGGTGATTGAACCGGTTGTGAGTCTGGTAAGTAACGGGCTGGCCCAGGGGTTGGATGTGATGCAGGAACGTGTACCGATGCTAGCCTGGGCGCTGCTTGCCGCAATCACAATGTTTCTGGTTTCCACGGGGATGCACTGGATTTTTATGTCGCTGGCGATTACGCAGATTGGACTGACGGGGGTGGATTATGGCATTATGGTAGCCTTTCTCATCTCCAATATGGCGCTGGCAGGCTGTGACTTTGGGGTATTTGTGAAATCCAAAAATAAGGAGCGAAGATCCTTGGCTATGAGTGCCATGCTTACAGTGCTGATTCCGGGTATTTCTGAGCCGTCGGTTTTTGGTGTCTGCTTTAAGGAGAAGACGCCGATGATAGCCGATATACTTGGCTGTATGATTGCGGGTATGGTGCAGGGTATTATCACGGTGCATTGTTATATCTATACGTTTCCAAGTATACCTTCTATCCTGATGTTCTACAGCGATAAAGAGCCGGGAAATCTGTTTAAGGCGATTTTCGTAGGTGTTGTGGCTTTTGCGGCAAGCTTTATCCTGGCATTGTTTGTTTACAAAGAGCAGGATGACACAGAGAGGGCCAGCGCATGAAAAAGATATTATTTTTTGTAGGAGATATAGAGACACAGGGTTATTTTTCGTTACAGATTGCGGAAGCTATGAAGGCAATGGGGCATGAGGTTTTTATCTATGACTTGAGTAAGCCCTGGGGCAGTACGGAGAAGTTCTTCCGTTTTTTTGAAAAGGGAAATACAGTGCTGATTAATTTTAATTTCCATGGTATGAGCGGGGAAGAATATTTTCTGGATGAAAACGGGACCATGATGTGGGATGCGCTTGCGATTCCCAGTTATAATATTGTGGTGGATCATCCCATGTATTATCATCATTTTCTGGAAAAGGTGCCGCAAAATTACCATCATATCAGCATTGACAGGAAGCATGATGCATACATGAAGCGCTTTTTTCCGGAGATTATAAATGGGCCGTTTCTGCCTCTGGCGGGTACAAAGTTATATCCGGACAGATCAAATGTACCTGTGGAATTTCGTAAATATGATGTGACGATGGTGGGCAATTACTGTGTGCCGGCTACTTTTGAGAAATATATTACGAGAATAGATGATGAGTATACGGCGTTTTATTATGGCATGATTGATGATCTGCTGGCAAATCCCTGGAAGACTGTGGAGGAAGTGGCACAGAGTCATTTGGAAGAAGAACTGGGGGAGGTGCCGGAAGAAGAAATGAAAAAGGTCATGGCGGCGCTCACCTTTATTGATCTGTATGTACGCTATACCTTTCGGGGACGGGCAGTGCAGGAGCTGGTGGATGCGGGGATCAAGGTGCACGTGTTTGGCGACGGCTGGGATCTTTTGGAGTGCAGGCAGGCACAGAATCTGATGATTATGAATAGTCTGGATTCAGTAGGGTGTCTGAAGAAGTTATGTCAGACGAAACTTTCTCTCAATGTGATGCCCTGGTTTAAGGACGGCGCTCATGACAGGATTTTCAACAGCATGCTGAATGGAGCAGTCTGTCTGACAGACAGCAGCATATATCTGGACACAGTTTTGCAGGATGATGTAAATTGCAGTATATATACGCTTGAACACATGGACCGCCTGCCGGAACTTGCCGTCGGTCTGCTGGCGAGTCCTGAGCGTATGCAGGAGATGGCGGATCAGGGTTATGAGACGGCGCAGGCAGGGCATACCTGGGCTCATCGGGCACAGGTGCTGCATGAACTGGTGGAGAACGGGCAGTAAAATGAGTCAATATATTTTGTGAGGGATGGAAAAGCAGATGAATTTTATAAAGAATCACAGGGAAAGACGCAGACAGCGTCTGCAAAGATTATATGAACGTCATAAACAGCTCCGCCGGCTTTTAAAGGAACATGGAGGGGATATCCTTGATTCCATGAATTTTCAGAGTACCAGAAAGCATATACAGCATGGTACGATGACGGTGCACAATCATTGTATGGATGTGGCACGTTACAGTCTGCTTCTCAACAAGAAACTGGGGCTCAACTGTAATAAGCATGATTTGATAAGAGGAGCGCTTTTACACGATTATTTTCTTTACGACTGGCATGACAAGGCGTATCTGTCCCAGAGACAGAGGCTTCATGGATTTCATCATCCGATGACGGCGCTTCGCAATGCAGAGAAAGAGTATCAGCTCAATGATATACAGAGGGAGATTATTAAGAAGCATATGTGGCCGCTTTCGGTGGTGCCGCCGGTCTGCCGGGAAGCGTGGGTTGTGACAGCGGCGGATAAATACTGCTCTTTCATGGAAACGGTGGGACTGCACAGAGGACATGGTGCCCGTGCCTCATAGAAGCACAAAGTACAAGGCAGCTGTAAGAATGAAGAAGAATAAAGGAAGATATGGATATAGATAACAATCAAAATCCGGAGGGATTATATCAGGCGCTGTCAGTTTATTGTGCCGGGGATGATTATCCCTGCCATATGCCGGGACATAAGCGCAATCCAGACAGCGGAGAGATGGCCCGGTATTATGGAATTGATATCACAGAAATAGACGGTTTCGATAACCTGCATCATGCGCAGGGTCTTTTAAAAGAGGCACAGGAGAGAGCAAACCGGCTTTATGGTGCCGGGGAAACCTATTATCTGGTCAATGGCAGCACCTGCGGCGTGCTGGCGGCGGTTATGTCGGTGACACAGCCGGGAGATGAGATCCTGATGGCGCGTAACTGTCATAAGGCGGTATATCATGCGGTTATCATGCAGGGATTAAAGCCTTGGTATTATTATCCGGCCAGAATCCGGGAATATGATATCTATGATGGTGTGAGTGCAGAGAGGATAGGCAGTCTGTTAGATGCGCATCCGTCCTGTAAGGCAGTGGTGATAACATCCCCAACTTATGAGGGGATTATTTCTGATATTGAGGCAGTGGCCCGGGTGGTCCATACCCATGGGAAAGTGTTGATTGTGGACGAAGCTCATGGGGCGCATCTTGGCCTTGTGACAAAGGAACCGCAGGGAGCCGTGGCAGCAGGGGCCGATCTGGTGATACACAGTCTGCATAAAACGCTGCCGGCGATGACGCAGACTGCGCTTCTGCATGTAAACGGCAGTCTGGTGGATCGAAGCAGACTGCGAAGATATCTGTCCATGCTGCAAAGCAGCAGTCCATCCTATGTGTTGATGGCCAGTGTGGATTCCTGTGTGCGTTTTCTGGAAGAACATGGTGCCCGGAGATTTACTTTTTATCAGGAACAGTATCAGAAATTTTGTGATAAAACAGTACGCTGCCGGCATATTCGTATTGGTAAAATGACAGAACTGTCAGAAAATGATTATGATCTCATTGCCTGGGATATAGGTAAAATCGTCATTTCCGTGAAGGATACGGTTATGAATGGAGCCAGATTATATGCTGTTTTGCGGGAGCAATACCATCTGCAAATGGAAATGGCAGCAGATACTTTTGTGCTGGCGATGATGAGCGTGATGGATACGGAAGAAGGCTGGCAGAGATTGGCTGACGCAATCTGTGAAATAGATGATAGGATAGAGAAGGAAACCTGCGCAAAGACAGCACCTGTGCGGGAAAGACAGGCGGCTGCATGTCAGGAAGTATATCCTGACAGCCTGATGATGCCGGCCCAGGCATTTCATAAGGATCAGGAAGAGATGCTCCTACAGAGTGCTGTAGGCAGGACAGCGGCTGGTTTTATTAGTCTGTATCCGCCGGGGATTCCGTTGATCGTACCGGGAGAAATCGTGGATGAGGCGGTGATCGGTCAGGTTCTTGAAAGCCGTAAAATGAATCTTAATGTGCAGGGGGTCTCAGAGGCCGGCATGATTTGTGTCGTCAGGGAGTGACCGGATATCGGAAGCGGTTGAAATTCCCATAAAAGTATGGCATTATTAATATGAGGAATTAGACAAAGGTAATGGCGTTTATGGGAAAAATAATATGTCTGATGGGCAAGAGTTCATCGGGTAAAGATACTATATATAAAAAATTATTGATGCAGGAGAACGTGCATTTAAAGACGATAGTACCCTATACCACCAGGCCGATCCGGGCCGGGGAAACAGAAGGGGTGGAGTATCATTTCACCGATGAACAAGGATATCAGGCATTGCTGGAACAGGGGCAGGTGATAGAATCCCGGGCTTATAATACCTGTTTTGGCGTCTGGCGGTATTTTACGGTGGCGGATGAGACCATTGACCTAGAGACTTTTTCCTATGTGCTGATTGGTACGCTGGAGGCTTATGATCAGCTTCGTAAGTTCTATGGTACAGACAAGGTAATCCCGGTTATGATTGAACTGGACGACGGGGTGCGGCTTCAGAGGGCACTGGATCGGGAAAAGGCGCAGGATCATCCGAAATACGAGGAGATGTGCAGGCGTTTTCTTGCAGATGCAGAAGATTTTTCCGCAGAGAAGATGGCGCGTGCAGCGATTGACAGGACCTTTTATAACGACCAGCTGGACAGGTGCCTGCATGGGATTGTGGAGTATCTGCAACAAAATCTGAATTTATGACAGAAAAGAGGTGACAGGAGTGGATATCAAAGTAAATCAGATACAGCAGGCGCCGCAGATAGAACCGACGCAGCAGGCGCAGGAGACGGACGGCACATTTAAGTTCACTCTCGTCAGCAGAATTGAGGAACAGGATTTGCAGCAGGCGCTGATCGGTATGATGGAGGAGATTACCAGACAAGGTGATAAACTCGCCAAACACCGGGATATCAAGGATATGAAACGATATCGTGCACTGATCAAGGACTTTTTAAATGAGGTGGTGAATCGTTCCCATGCTTTTTCCAGAGAGAATTTTCTGGACAGGAGGGGACGGCACAGAGTATATGGAATTATTCGGCTGATCGATCAGAATCTGGATGAGCTGGCACAGGAACTTGTAAAGGATGAACAGGACCATCTGGCGATTCTTGACAAGATCGGAGAAATACGGGGATTGCTGTTGGATATTTTTACTTGAGGGGAAGCGGTGAGGTTATAGATGGCTAAATTTGCAGATATTATCGGACAGGAGCAGTTAAAGGAGCATATACAGAACGCGATTACATCGAATAAGGTATCGCATGCTTATATTATTAACGGTGAGCGCAATGCCGGCAAGGAATTTATCGCCCGTATTTTTGCCATGACATTGCAGTGTGAAAAGGGCGGTATAGAGCCGTGTAACGAATGTCATTCCTGCAAGCAGGCACTTAGCCATAATCAGCCTGATATTGTATATATCAGTCATGAGAAGCCCAATAGCATAGGAGTGGAGGATATCCGCGGCCAGATCAACAACGATATTGGAATCAAGCCCTACAGCAGTCCGCGCAAGATTTATATTATGAACGAGGGCGAGAAGATGACACCGCAGGCGCAGAACGCACTTTTAAAGACGCTTGAGGAACCGCCGGAATACGCAGTCATTTTCATCCTTACGGATAATGTGGAGGCGCTTTTGCCCACGATCATAAGCCGGTGTGTGGTACTTAATATGAAGCCGGTATCGGACAACCTTGTGAAAAAATATCTGATGGAAGAGTTGGGCGTGCCGGATTATAAGGCAAATATCTGTGTGGCTTTTGCCAGGGGAAATATTGGCAAAGCAAAGCTTCTGGCCAGCAGCGAAGAGTTTGAGAAAGTTAAGGATGAGGCCATCACATTGGTAAAGTATATCAATGATATGGAGATCAACGAGATTGTCAAGGCAATCAAGAAGATTATGGAATACAAACTGGATGTCAACGATTATCTTGACATTCTGACAGTGTGGTATCGGGACGTACTTTTGTTCAAAGCCACCAAAGACATGAACAGTCTGGTGTTCAAACAGGAGATTCAGCAGATCAGAAGAGTGGCGGACAGAAGTACCTATGAAGGGATTGAGAACATTGTGAGTGCACTTCAGCAGGCGAAGAGAAGGCTGGAGGCCAATGTGAACTTTGATCTGACCATGGAACTGATGCTCCTGACGATTAAGGAGAATTAGGCGGACGGTCTGATATATGGGCAGAGTCTGCCGGTAAAATGTGGAGGTTGATAGATTATGGTTAAGGTAATAGGCGTGCGGTTTCGGACTGCCGGCAAGATATATTATTTTGATCCGGGTAAACTGGAAGTAAAGAGAAACGATCATGTGATCGTGGAGACAGCCCGGGGTATCGAGTATGGTACAGTGGTAGGCGATCCCAGGGAAGTGGAAGAGGACAAAGTAGTTCAGCCCCTGAAGGCTGTGTTGCGTGTGGCGACACAGAAGGATGATGAGCAGGAGGCCGAAAACAAGGAAAAGGAGAAAGAAGCGTATCATATCTGTCTGGAAAAGATTCGCAAACATGATTTGCAGATGAAGCTGATTGATGCGGAATACACCTTTGACAATAATAAAGTATTGTTTTATTTTACGGCGGACGGGCGCATTGATTTCAGAGAGCTGGTAAAAGACCTGGCATCAGTTTTTAAGACAAGGATTGAACTGCGTCAGATCGGTGTGCGGGATGAGACCAAAATCTTGGGCGGTATTGGTATCTGTGGAAGACCGCTCTGCTGTCATACCCATTTATCGGAGTTTGCGCCGGTATCCATCAAGATGGCAAAGGAGCAGAATCTGTCCTTAAATCCGACCAAAATATCCGGTGTCTGCGGCAGACTGATGTGCTGTTTGAAGAATGAAGAGGAAATTTACGAGGATCTCAACAGAAAACTGCCGAATGTAGGAGACTTTGTGACTACAGAGGACGGTCTCAAAGGGGAAGTACACAGTGTCAATGTGCTGCGTCAGCTGGTGAAGGTCATTGTGGATGTGGGAGACGAGAAGGAGATTCAGGAGTACAAGGTGGAACAGATCCGCTTTAAGAGAAGACATGGCAAGAATCGTAAGGCGGATCCGAATGAGGCTGAACTCAAGGAGCTGGAGAAACTTGAGAAGCAGGACGGGAACAAATCCGGAATAGATGATAACTGATTGGTTCCGGGTATGTCATCTGGGGGTTGGAAGTGCTGAAAGATGAAGTTATCTTGAAGGAAAATGAGCGGATCGATGATCTGGAGAGAAACGGTTATCATATCATACAGGATCCGGATCGTTTCTGCTTTGGCATGGATGCGGTGCTTTTGTCTGGATTTGCGAAAGTAAAAGACGGTGCCAGAGTACTGGATCTGGGAACCGGCACGGGTATTATTCCGATTCTTCTGGAGGCTAAGACCAGGGCGGCGCATCTGACAGGGCTGGAAATCCAGGCGGACAGTGCCGATATGGCAAGACGCAGTGTGCGATTAAACGGACTGGAAGAGAAAATAGATATTATTACAGGGGACATCAAAGAGGCAGGAGAGCGTTTTGAGGCTGCTTCTTTTGACGTTATAACCTGCAATCCCCCTTATATGATAGGACAGCATGGCCTCAAGAATCCGGAGGACGCCAAGGCGATCGCCAGGCATGAGATACTCTGTACGCTGGAGGATGTAGTCACCCAGACAGCCAGGCTTCTTAAGCCGGGCGGAAGTTTCTTCCTGGTACACAGACCCTTTCGGCTGGCGGAGATCATGGTGGTGCTGCGGGAGCATAAACTGGAGCCCAAAAGGATGCAGCTGGTTTATCCTTTTGTGGACAAAGAGCCCAATATGGTACTGCTGGAGGCAAGGCGGGGCGGCAGGCCGCGGATGACAGTGGAGAAGCCTTTGATCGTGTATCGTAAGCCGGGCGAATACATGCCTGAGATTTATGATATTTATGGATATTGAGGGTATAGCCGCGAAAGGAGACTCTATGCCGGGAATGTTATACTTATGTGCGACTCCCATTGGAAATCTGGGTGATATGACGCCCCGTGTGGTGGAGACGCTGCGCAGTGCAGATCTGATTGCGGCGGAAGATACACGCAACAGTATTAAGCTGTTAAATCATTTTGAGATTAAAACTTCTATGACAAGTTATCATGAATATAATAAAGTAGAAAAAGCAGACTTTCTTATTGGGCAGATGCAGCAGGGCAGAAACGTGGCGCTGATTACGGATGCGGGCACGCCTGCGGTGTCGGATCCTGGGGAAGTGCTGGTGAGAAAATGCCAGAAGGCCGGGATTATTGTGACCTCCCTGCCGGGGCCTGCGGCCTGCATTACGGCACTCACACTTTCCGGTCTGTCTACCAGACGCTTTTGCTTTGAGGGTTTTCTGCCCTCGGATAAAAAGGAAAAGGCACAGATTCTGAAAGAATTACAGGAGGAATCCCGGACAATCATTCTGTATGAAGCGCCCCATCATCTGGTAAGAACACTGGGAGAGCTGTACGATGCATTGGGCGACCGGCGGATTACGCTTTGCAGGGAACTGACCAAAAAGTTTGAGACCATTCTGCCGATCACAATCAAGGAAGCGCTTGTGTTTTATGAGAAGGAAGAACCGCGTGGAGAATATGTGCTGGTGGTGGAAGGAAAGACGCTGCTTCAGAAAAAGGAGGAGGAACAGGCAGCCTGGCAGAGCATGACGGTGGAGGAACATATGGCATATTATGAGGAAGGGGGAATGGATGAAAAAAGTGCCATGAAACAGGTTGCGAGAGACCGCGGCGTGCCAAAAAGAGAAATTTATCAATATTTATTGTCAAAATGATTGACAAAATGCCCGGAATCCGTAAAATTATGATTGACAAATGTTAGACCAGATAATATACTTTGAATGTCAAACTATTTTAATGACGAAAAGGAGATAAGGAAAATGTTAGAGAGAGTTATCGAGATTATTCAGGAACAGTTAAACTTAGACGGTGTTGAGATTACCGAGGAATCCTCTTTCAAGGACGATCTGGGAGCAGATTCCCTGGATTTATTTGAGCTTGTTATGGCTTTTGAGGAGGAGTACGGCGTAGAGATTCCTTCTGAAGATTTAGAGCAGATTACGACAGTCGGTGCTGTTGTTGAATATATGAAGAACAAAGGTGTGGAGGCGTAAGAGACGCCCTTCGATTGAGGTTTATAGAATGAAAACTAAGATAACAGAACTTCTGGGGATTGCGTATCCAATCTTTCAGGGCGGTATGGCCTGGGTGGCGGAATATCATCTGGCAGCGGCCGTATCGGAAGCGGGCGCGCTGGGGATTATTGGTGCAGGCGGTGCACCGGCTGCTTTTGTGAGAGAGCAGATACAAAAGACCAAAGAACTGACGGATAAACCCTTCGGTGTGAATCTGATGCTGATGAATCCTGAGGCAGATGAGATTGCCAAAGTGATCGTGGAGGAAGGCGTCAAGGTGGTAACCACCGGGGCAGGGAATCCCGGTAAATATATGACCATGTGGAAAGAAGCGGGCATCAAGGTGATTCCTGTAGTTGCCAGTGTAGGACTCGCCAGAATGATGGAACGTGCGGGTGCGGACGCTGTGATTGCGGAGGGTACGGAATCTGGCGGACATATCGGTGAGGCAACTACCATGACGCTTGTACCGCAGGTGGTAGATGCGGTCAATATTCCCGTGGTTGCGGCGGGCGGTATTGCGGACGGCAGAGGATTTGCGGCAGCGATGATGCTGGGTGCGGAGGCTGTGCAGATGGGAACTCGGTTCCTGGTGGCAGCTGAGTGCACCGTACATGATAACTATAAACAGAAAGTGATTGTAGCGAAGGATATTGATTCCGAAGTTACCGGCAGAGGCAACGGACATCCGGTCAGACAGATTCGTAACAAACTGACCAGAGAATACTTGCAGATGGAAAAAGAAGGAGCTTCTTTGGAGGAAATGGAGAAACTCACACTGGGTTCTCTGCGCAAAGCAGTGGTTGAGGGTGATGTGGTATCCGGAACTCTTATGGCCGGGCAGATTGCAGGCATGGTCAGCAGGGAGCAGACTTGTGCGGAAATGATAACAGAGATTATGGAGCAGGCGGAAGTTTTGTTGAAGCTGAAATAAGGTAAAATGCAGGAAAATGCTGAAAAAAGCAAGCTGCGTGGCTTGCTTTTTTTACACATAAATACTTTGAATTTCAAACTATTTGAAAGAAGAGAAAGGTGGAAGGAATAATGGGTAAGACGGCATTTATGTTCCCTGGCCAGGGAGCACAGTATGTGGGGATGGGTAAGGACTTCTATGAGCAGATTCCGGTCTGCAGAGAAATGTTTGAACTGGCGAGTAAGGCCAGTGATCTGGATGTGGAGGCACTCTGTTTTGAGGAAAATGAGCAGATTAATATTACAGAATATACACAGATTGCCATGCTTGCTACAGAAGTGGCCTTATTAAAAGCAGTCGAGGAAAAAGGAATCCGGCCTGATGTAACAGGCGGATTAAGCCTTGGCGAGTATGGGGCACTGGTGGCAAGCGGCGTTATGAGTCCCGAAGATGTATTTAAAGTGGTGCGTAAGCGCGGCATCTACATGCAGGAGGCAGTACCCCAGGGTGGCGCCATGGTTGCAGTGCTTGGTCTGGATACCGCAGTAATCGAGCAGATCTGTGAGGAGACGCCCGGCATGGTAACCATTGCCAATTATAACTGTCCGGGTCAGATCGTCATTACCGGGGAAGAAGGCGCGGCCCAGGCGGCGGTGGAGAAGCTGACGGCAGCAGGTGCCAAAAGATGTGTGCCGTTAAAGGTCAGCGGTCCTTTCCATTCACCCTTGTTGGTGGGTGCCGGTGAGAAGCTGGCCAAAGAACTGGAGAACGTGGAAATCCACGACATTGAGATACCCTATATCGCTAATGTGACTGCGGATTATGTGAAGAAGAAAGAGGATGTAAAGCCTTTGTTAGAAAAACAGGTTTCATCTTCCGTCAAATGGCAGCAGACAGTGGAGCGCATGATTGCAGACGGTGTGGACACCTTTATTGAAATCGGCCCCGGTAAGACACTGTCAGGCTTCATGAGAAAGATCAACAGAGATGTGAAAGTAATTAACATTGAAAAAGTTGAGGATTTGAAAAAACTCATCTAAATTTCAGCGTATGGGAAGTTGTTTCGGATTTACGAGGCTGCGAAGCAGATCTCGCAAAGTTATTTGCGAAGCAAATTACTTTTGTTACAGGGAAAGGGTGAAAATATGTTGACAGGGAAAGTGGCATTAGTGACAGGCGCAGGGCGCGGCATCGGCAGAGAGATTGCTCTTACGCTTGCGGAGTATGGTGCAGATGTAATTGTAAATTATAATGGTTCCAAAGAGAAGGCTGAGGAAGTTGCAGCGCAGATTGAAGCCATGGGAAGGAAAGCTGTGGCGGTGCAGTGCAGTGTGGCGGACTATGAAGCATGCGGCCAGATGATCACAGATATGCTGGCGGCTTTCGGACATATTGATATTCTGGTAAACAATGCGGGAATCACACGGGACAATCTGGTGATCAAGATGACAGAGGAAGATTTTGACACCGTGATTGATACAAACCTGAAAGGTACGTTTAATACCATGAAACATATGTACCGTCCTTTCCTGAAACAGAAGGCAGGGAGAATCATCAATCTGTCCTCTGTCAGCGGCGTGCTTGGCAATGCGGGACAGGCTAACTATGCGGCTTCCAAGGCGGGCGTGATTGGCCTGACCAAGTCCATGGCAAGAGAATTGGCCAGTCGAAATATTACCGTTAACGCTGTGGCGCCAGGGTTTATTGATACAGACATGACGCAGGCCATGACAGATACAGCGAAAGAGGCAACCCTTGCGCAGATTCCCTTAAAGCGTGTGGGTACCCCCAGGGATATTGCGGAGACAGTGGCTTTTCTGGCAAGTGATAAGGCAGCCTATATCACCGGTCAGGTAATCTCCGTAGACGGTGGTATGGCCATCTAACAGCCGCAAAAGAAAAACAAGCGGCTGCGAAGCAGACATTTGTTTTTCTTGCGGCGTTAACGAGCAAACGTCCGATGAAATCGGACAAGGAGCACGATAGTGCGGGTTTACCAGTTTATACAGATATCATAAAGAGTTACAAGAAAGGAGTTAAAACAGCGAAATGAGCAGACGAGTCGTGGTAACAGGAATGGGAGCAATCACCCCCATTGGATTGAGTGTAGAAGAGTTCTGGGCTGGTATCAAAGAAGGCAGAATTGGCTTTGCACCCATTACAAAGTTTGATACAACGGATTTTAAATGTAAACTTGCCGCGGAAGTAAAAGGATTTGAGGGCAAGAATTATATGGATTTTAAAGCGGCTAAAAGAATGGAGCCTTTTTCACAATATGCGGTAGCGGCTACCAAAGAGGCCCTGGAAGACGCAGGAATTGATATGGAGAAAGAAGATCCTTACCGCGTGGGTGTGGCGGTAGGTTCCGGCACAGGTTCTTTACAGGCGATGGAACGTTCCCACAGCAGACTTGTGGAGAAAGGCCCTGGCAGAATTGAACCTTTATTTGTGCCGCTCACCATCTCCAACATGGCGGCAGGCAACGTATCCATACAGTTTGGGTTAAAAGGCAAGAGCATCAATGTGGTGACAGCCTGTGCTACGGGAACAAATTCTATCGGTGAAGCGTTCCGTGCGATTCAGTACGGGGATGCAGAAGTGATGGTGGCAGGCGGTACAGAAGGCAGTATATGTCCTATTGGTATTGGCGGCTTTTCTGCCCTTACAGCATTATCTACTTCGGAAGATCCAAAGAGATGTTCCATTCCTTTTGATAAGGAGAGAAACGGCTTCGTCATGGGCGAGGGTGCAGCTGTCGTGGTGCTTGAGGAGTTAGAGCACGCAAAGGCAAGAGGTGCGAAGATCTATGCCGAAGTGGCAGGCTATGGATGTTCTTCCGATGCGTATCATATTACTTCCCCGGCAGAGGATGGCGAGGGTGCGGCCAAAGCCATGGAATATGCGGTCAAAGACGCAGGACTTGAACTGAATGATATTACTTATATCAATGCTCACGGAACCAGTACCCATCACAATGACCTTTTTGAGACCCGGGCAATTAAACTTCTCTTTGGAGACCATGCAAAAGATATTAAGATTAACTCCACCAAGTCCATGGTAGGACACCTTCTGGGCGCGGCAGGCGCAATCGAGTTTGTTACCTGTGTCAAAGAATTACAGGAAGGATATATTCATAAAACAGTAGGTTACCAGGTACCGGATGAGGAGTGCGATCTGAATTATTGTATCGAGCCCTATGAGGAGAATTTTGACTATGCATTATCTAACTCTCTTGGATTTGGCGGTCATAATGCAAGTCTTCTTGTTAAGAGATATGTTGAGTGCTGAGTAAAAACAAGCGGAGCGGCATTTAAAATGAGAGGAGAGAACCTATGTCACTGATGACAGCGAAAGAGATTATGGAGATTATACCCCACAGACAGCCTTTTATGCTGATTGATACGATTGAGGAGCTGGAAGAGGGTAAACGTGTGGTAGCGAAAAAATGTGTGTCCTACAACGAGCCTTTCTTTGCGGGGCACTTTCCGCAGGAACCGGTCATGCCGGGTGTATTGATTGTGGAAGCCCTGGCGCAGACAGGAGCGGTTGCGATCTTAAGCCAGCCGGAGTTTAAAGGTAAGACGGCTTATTTTGCAGCTATTAACAATGCGAAATTTAAAGGAAAAGTCGTGCCCGGAGATGTGCTTATGCTGGAGACAGAAATTATAAAGATGAAGGGTCCTATCGGGGTAGGAGCGGCGAAAGCCTATGTGGATGGGAAACTGGTCACGCAGGCGGAGCTTACTTTTGCAATCGGAGAGGCATAGAATATGGTAAATATTAAACCATTAAAAATAGGGGATTTATCAGCGCGTGTACCCGTAATCCAGGGCGGTATGGGAGTCGGTGTGAGTCTGTCTTCCCTGGCCGGTGCGGTGGCCGCAGAGGGCGGAATCGGAGTGATTTCCACAGCACAGATCGGATATCGGGAGCCCGATTTTGACACAGATCCCATCGGGGCCAATCTGCGGGCTATCGGCACAGAGATCGAGAAGGCGAGAAAGATTGCCAAAGGAGGTATTCTGGGTGTCAATATCATGGTGGCTACCAGAAAATATGAGGAGTATGTGAAAGCGGCAGTGGCTGCGGGCATTGACCTGATCATATCCGGGGCAGGACTTCCCATGGATCTTCCCAAAATTGTGGGAGCGGCCAAAACCAAACTGGCGCCGATTGTGTCCAGTGTCAAGTCTGCTCAGGTGATCATGAGGTACTGGTGGAAGAAGTACAGCAGGCTGCCGGATGCGGTGGTGATTGAAGGGCCGCTTGCCGGCGGACATCTGGGATTTCATAAGGAGCAGCTGGAAGATATCGAGGCCCTGCATTACGATGAGGAAGTGAAGGCGATCATTGCACAGGTCAATGAGACGGCGGCGGAGCATGAGACAGAAATTCCGGTAATCATGGCGGGCGGTATCTATACCCGTGAAGATATGGAACATTATGTGGAAATGGGTGCTGCCGGCGTACAGATGGCTACCAGGTTTGTGACCACTTACGAGTGTGATGCAGATGAGGCTTATAAACAAAGCTATATTGATGCCGGGGAAGAGGATATCGTCATTGTGCAGAGTCCGGTGGGTATGCCGGGACGCGCTATCTTAAATCCTTTTATGAAAAAAGCGAAAGAAGGACCGATTCCCCATGGCAGATGTCATCTGTGTATCAGTACCTGTAAACCGGATCAGACCCCTTACTGTATCACGGACGCACTGGTAAACGCCGTAAAGGGTAAGGTGGATCAGGCGCTGCTGTTCTGCGGAGCAAACGCCTACCGGGCGACCAGGATGGAGCATGTGAAAGATATCATGGATGAATTCCGGCCGGTGCAGGCAGGCGTTTGCTGAGCGGATATGGAAGAGGCAAAACAGTGTCAGGGCAATTGACTGAAAACAGGAAAAGAGCGGCAGAGAGTATGTATGGAAACAAAAAGGAAAATGAGCGGGGATAAATACATGAAAACAAGAATCATAGGAACGGGAAGCTGCCTGCCTGGGCATGTGGTGACAAATGATGATCTGTCCAAGATCATGGATACTTCCGATGAGTGGATCAGCAGCAGAACAGGAATTAAAGAAAGGCATCTGGCCAAAGAGGAAACTACAGCCGGTATGTCAACGGAAGCGGCCAGACGGGCGCTGGAAAATGCCGGTGTGACAGCCGAAGAGATTGATCTGATTATCTTAGGAACAGTGACAGCGGATTATGTGACACCCTCCTGTGCCTGTGAAGTACAGGCGGCACTGGGAGCAGATCGGGCAGTGGCGTTTGATATCAATGCCGCGTGTTCCGGCTTTATGTTTGCGTTAAATATTGCCAACGCCTATTTGCAGGCGGGTTTGTATAAGACGGCACTTGTATTGGGAGCCGAGACTCTTTCCAAGATTATGGACTGGAATGACCGCAGTACCTGCGTACTCTTCGGGGATGGTGCGGGGGCTGTCGTTGTCCGTGCGGACGAGAATACGGGCCTGCTTTCTTTCGACCAGGGCTCGGACGGCGCCAGAGGGTCGGTTCTTGCCTGCGAAAACCGTACCAATAATAATCCCCTGGTGGAGACATCCAGGGAACTTGCCTATATACATATGGATGGACAGGAAGTCTATAAGTTTGCGGTGACGGCAGTTCCATCCTCGTTACAAAAGACGATTGAGGCGGCGGGCCTTACGGTGGAGGATATTGATTATTTTGCACTGCACCAGGCGAATATCAGAATCTTGCAGTCGGTAGCGAAGAGACTGCACGTATCGGAGGATAAGTTCCCGATCAGCCTGGATCACTGTGGAAATATTTCCGCGGCCAGTGTGCCGATCCTTCTGGATGAGATGAACCGCAAAGGAATGTTAAAGCCCGGTATGAAGATTGCCATGAGCGGTTTTGGCGGCGGCCTGACCTGGGCTTCGGCAGTGGTTGAGTGGTAGAAACAGTTTCTATCTGCTATCCCTGATATACATAACCATACGGATGAGTGCTAAAACAGTTTCCACAGCAGGCTGTGCGGCAATTACGCCGTTTAGCTGCCAGAGAGCATTTAAAACAATGACTCCCGGGATGAACAGCACCGCATTTCGCAGGAGTGTAATGACCAGAGATTTGACGGCTTTTCCCAATGCCTGAAAATAGCTGGTCATCATATTAATAATACCGAGCATAGGGGCCGACAGGCATAGGATTCTCAGAAAGTATGCAGTCTGTTCGATCAGGAGATTATCCTGTAGGAAGACAGAGGCAAGAGGCCTTCCCAAAAGCACAAAGACAGCGGTGAAGAGTGCACCCAGGATAACGCCATATAATACCGTATACTTTACGGTATCGGACATGCGCTTTTTCTGATTTCCCCCATAATAATAGCCCACCAAAGGAGCAACGCCCTGAGATAATCCTACGGACAATAAAATGGGAATCATATCCAACTTGTAGGCAATACCATAAGATGCCACGGCGTCGGACCCGTAAATACCGATATAGTTATTCAGAACAATATTGGAAACACTTATAAGCACTGTAATGAGAGCACCGGGAATACCGATACTTACGACTCTGCCGATCATGGTTTTATTTGGCGAGAACCGTTTTGGTGACAATGGGACTAGTTGATTTCCACTGTGTTCTTCCCGAATCATGCAGATGATATAATAGATGGTTGCACATACAAAGCCTAAAGAGGTTGCCAGTGCGGCTCCTGCGGTACCCCATTCAAAAATTGCGATAAAAATATAATCCAATATCATATTGATCACATTTCCGAGGATTAATCCAATCGTACCTTCCTTGATCAGGCCAACCGAGCGGAACAGATGTACAAATCCATTTGCCAGCATAATAAAAGGGGCGCCTATAAAAATCCACTGCAGATAATCACAGGTATAAGCGATATTATCTGCATCAGCACCGGATATTTGTGCCAATGGCTGTAAAAATACCAGTCCCAGAATAAGCGTGGCGATACCCGAGATCGCCATGGCATATACACAGAAATTCATGGTGGTTCCAGATTCCTCTTTCTTCTCTTCCCCCAACAGCCGGGCGATGACGCTGCTTCCTCCCATTCCGAAAACACAGGCAATAGACATGATAATTAACAATATTGGCGCACACAGCGTTACGGCTGCAATCGTGGCAGGCTCTTTTGTCAAAGAGACAAAAAAGGTGTCGGCAATATTGTAAATAAGGGTCGTAAACTGTCCCAACATAGCGGGTAACCCAACCCTCATAATTGCTTTGGAAATATTTTTTTCTTCATAAACGGATGCCATATTCTTATTTCCTCCCTTGCACTTTTATCCATTATATCTTAAAATAATTTTTAAAAATGAGACATATGTCCGGTTTGAGGGATAATTTATGGAAAAAATATATGACAAAAAGAAAATTGCAGATTGCATTGCAAACAGTAGACATTATGCGGTGCTCGCTTCTCTGGATGTAGATATTTATCTGATAAAATATGAAAAAGAAGAATTGGTGTGTTCTCCTTTTCAGGATGAACTGCTGTTTCAGATTGTGGAGCAGGGCTCTGTCAACATCTATTTTATCCGTGATGACGGCACCCGTTATTCCCTTTCCAATGCAGCCGCAGGTTATCTGCTTGGAGACATGGAAATCTTTTATCCGCAGAATGGCAGCATTTATGCACAGGCAGAGGAACCTGTGACTTGCATAGCATTTTCCATCCCCAAATACAGAGAAATATTGCTTTCCAATCATAGATTTCTGGCGTTGATCGGCAGCAGTCTTGCGGCCAAAATCAGAGCCATGACCACCATGGATGCCGCCCCTTCTTCCCTGATAGAGCGGGTTATGTCTTATATGAGGTATAAATGTGAAGACCAGACCTTAAAAGGAATAGGACAAGCTGCCTTTCATCTGCATTGCAGTGAAAGACAGCTCCAAAGAATTTTAAATCAGAGTGAAGCCGCCGGACTCGTTAAGAAACTGGGAAAAGGAACCTATAGACTGGTATAATTACTCCTGGCTTCTGATTCTATCAATCAGACTCTCCTTTTCCACCTTTTTATTGATAAAAAGTGTAATCGCCGCCTGGCCGAACAATAATACCAGCGCAAGGATTACGGTCTCCCAGAGTGGGAAATGATAACTCTTTAAGCTCATAAAGTGCATCTTCTTGGCATAGAGGAAGAACAGATATCCAAACAGATGCCCAAGCGTTGCACTGATAAAAAGCGTGCCTGCGGTAAAGACCATGCCTTCCCCGGACAGCATACGGACAAGCTGTCTGTTGGAAAGCCCCAGTGCCTGTAGGATCCCCAGTTCTCTCTTACGGGTGATAATACTGGTGATCATCGTGTTGATCAGATTCATGAAACCGATCACAGCAATCAGAACAAGGATCAGGTATACCGGATATTTAATCAGACTTAAACCGGAGCGTCCAATGGCCATTTCCTCGTCCATGGAATAGAGGCTGAAATGTTCATTCTCAGCTACGATATCCTGAAGCGCTTTTTTCACATCATCATACTGTGCATCCTTGACATGTAAATAGATGTCTGTGGTCGGGTCACAGGTCAGCCCCAGATTGTCCCAGCTGTCTTTTGTCATGATAATGAGAGTGATGTAACTTTCCGGCTGGGATACTGCGGTCAGGGTGACGGTAAGAGGAATTTCCCGGTCACCGTCGTAGAGTGTCAGCGGGAAAACATCGCCCAGGGCAAGTCCATACTTTTCAAAAGAGTATTCATGGGTATAGATGACCTCATTATTAGCAGTCATGCGGTCATAGTCGATATCACCGGATACAAGCTGTTCGTTCAGTTCCGGAAGGTCTTCCCTGGTAAAACAGGAGATTGCCACCCGGTTATTGCTTTCTGCAAAGAGGGTGGATTCCATATCCGTGGAAGAGAGGATAATTCCAGGAGCGCGTTTCACGGACTCTACACCTTCTATGGAGGACAGTCGTTCCAGAAAAGCCTCACTGAAGTATTCCTGCTGGACGAGCGCATCCAGGTTGTTTTCCGGATATTCTTTATCGTTATGTGCATAGTCTAAGGAAATGCGAAACTCCCCTTCCAGTATATTACGCCTTGCAAGATCTTCTACGCGACAGCTGTTCATGACGGCCGCTACGCAGATAAAGAGTACGCTGCTTAAGCCCATGGTAAGCATGGTGACGATGGTACGTCTCTTGTTGCGTGCAAGATTGGCAAAGGTCAGTGTGGAGACTTTCACGGTAAGATGTCCTCTGCGGCTTTTGCAGTCGGTGGTGTTTTCCTGGTAACGGATGGCTTCCACCGGGGATACCTTTTTAGCCATGCGGATAGGTTTCAGCAAAGACACCAACACAGCAATAAGGACTGATATGACCACTGCCAGCAGGAACGGCAGAGAGAACATATGCAGCTGATTTCTGAGACCCTTCAGATGATCCATGCGGGTGGAGTCCAGTGCGGCGGCATTGAGGATTCGTATGACCTGAGGGAACAGGAACCAGGGCAGCAAATAACCGATCAACAACCCAAGAGGAATCGCAAAAATGCAGATGATTCCGCTTTGACAGAAAAACAGTCTGGAAATCTGCCGTTTGGAAGCGCCAAGGGCTTTCAGCTTGCCGATTTCCTGGATATCCGTAATGACTCCCACGTAATAGATACTGTAGATGACCAGTGTGGAGAACAGGACGACCACCAGACTGATGACAACTACAATACTGACGGCATCTGTGTCAGGACTGGTCATGGTAAACAGGTACTGTTTATTGCATGAAACATGTTCCTCATCCAGTCCGATGTCTGAGGCAGTGCTGTTGATTTTGTTCTCCATTTCATCATAAGAAAGCGTATCCTCCCCGTAGACACGCAGGTAAGCCATAGGGGATGGTTCGTAGAGTCCGGTTTCTTCATATTGTGTGAGAAGGGCCTTGGAGACATAGGCGCCCCAGGCAATGCGGCTGTCGGAAATGTCAGTGGAGATTTCTCTGTCGGGAAACAGACCGCTGATGGTAAATTCTTTGGTCTGGATATCTCCTTTTCCGTTTACCCGGAAGGAAAGGGTGACTTTACCGCCCACAACGGGATCTGCTCCGACACGTTTAAAAAAGGCAGGCACAGAGCAGATTTCATCCTCCCGTTCCGGGTAATGCCCTTCTGTAAGCTCCAGGTGGCTGAAATAGATGCCATCCTTAATGGTTTCATAATAGTTCAAAGAACCGTTCATCTTACCGTATATAATCTGCGCAAAATTTTCTGCACTTTGTAAAGATTCCACATTGATATGCTTCGACAGGACAGAAAGCTGCCCGGGTTCTGTGAGCCCAAAAGCTGCATGGTAATTGGTCTGCGCCACGACAAGCTGTCTGTTCATATCAAGCAGTGCGATGGCACTGGTGCCGATGGCTGTCAACAGCATGGTGGTAAGCATGATGGCGATACCGGTCAGCATGGTACGGCTTTTATGATAACGGAGTTTGCTTAATGCCAGACGAAAAACCATCTTCATATCAGCCCACCACCTTTCCGTCGGCGATCATAACGGTGCGGTCAGCCATCTGGGCAATTTCTTCGTTATGCGTAATGACCACCAGCGTCTGCCCATACTTTTTGGCGGAAGCTTTTAAGAGTGCCATGACTTCATCTCCGGTTTTGGTGTCCAGATTACCGGTGGGTTCGTCCGCCAGAATAATAGAAGGTTTGGCGGCAATCGCCCGGGCAATGGCACAACGCTGCTGCTGGCCGCCGGAAAGAGTGTTGGGGAGATTTTTTACCTTGTTATCCAGGCCCAGTGTCTTTACGATATCCTGGATAAAAGCAGTGTCTACTTCTTTGTTATCCAGGCCCAGCGGAAGGACGATGTTTTCCCATACGTTTAAAGAAGGAATCAGATTGTAGGATTGGAAAATAAAGCCGATCTTGCGCCGGCGGATCTGGGAGAGACGATTCTCTTTAAAGGAAGATATATTTTCACCATCCAGCCAGACACTGCCGGAGGTCGGATTGTCCAGTGCACCTAGCATATGGAGCAGGGTGGATTTGCCGCTTCCGGACTTACCGACGATGGAGATAAATTCTCCTTGTATGATTGCAAGGTCTATGCAGTCAACGGCTTTGACCAGATTATCTCCGGCACCGTAATACTTGCATAAATTGTCAGTCTTTAAGATAATGTTTGTGTGTTCGCTCATGGATATCAGCCTGCCTTTCGTTATGATATATACAGCATAAGACAGAAATCTTACAGGAGCCTTACAAAATGAAAATTAAGATGAATATGTTGGAGCAGCCGCTGCATCAGATGTATGCGCCGCATAATCCAGGGGAAGCTGTATCACAAAGATACTTCCCTGCCTGAAAGCAGGCTTTACCATGATGGAACCACCCTGTTCTTCAAGAATCTTACGGCTTAGATACAACCCTACTCCTGAACCCTCACTTTGCTGTACCGTGGGATGGAAACCGCGGTAGAATCGTTGAAAGATTTTGTTATAGTCTTCCTTTGGGATGCCAATACCGGCATCTTCGATTTCGATACGGACATAACTGTAGAGTTTATGAAGCCGTACAGTCACAGTACTTCCCAGAGGAGAATATTTGACGGCGTTGTCCAGAATGTTGGCCAGTGCCTCGGCAGTCCATTTGCGGTCCAAAGACAGAGAAAGAGAAGTATCGGGATTCCCGGAGGACTCTTCACAAGAGTCGATTACCTCTACGGAAATATCTTTCTGCATGGCTTTGACATAGATTGTGTTGACGGCATCAATCAGAATATCCGACAAAGCGGTTTGCTCTCTATGCAGGGTGATCATGGAAGTTTCCAGACGGGAAATGTGGATCAGAGCCTCCAGCAGGGATTCCAGTTTCGACAGCTGCAGGGAACATCTTTGCAAAAAGGTATCCCGTTCTGTGGCGGAGTCAGCTTCCATACTCAGGGTAAGGCAGTTCTTGAGAGCACTGACCGGTGTTTTGAGCTGATGGGAAATGTCCGTCACCAGTGTTTTGGTATTGTCATGTTCCGCTGAGAGAGCCTGTGTTTTAAGCATCAGCTTGTGTCCCAGTTTTACGAGAGTGTCAGTAAAAGACTGATTGAAAATGGGAGTCATGTCTCCAGAATGTTCCATAAAAGAGTAGTCCTCCGAGAGAAAGCGGTCTAATATGCTCAAAAGACGCTTTTCCTGATATTACGATTTCTGAAAAGCAGGTGGAAGCAGAAGGTGACGATCAGTAGAGAAGCCAGGAAAAAAAGCAGCGCCAGAGCCAAAAAGCCTTTCAGGGAATGACGGTATTGTATATCGTCATACATGGACAGATATGCCTGGTATCCGTATTTGTGGAGCGCTGTGTAGCCCTCTGTAAGGTGTTGGTATTCGCTGTCCTGGATGGCTTCCACAAGAACATTTTCCAAGGCAGGATCCTCAGAGAGGACGGTGCCGGTGATATTGGCGAGCAGGTTCAGCCTATGTGTATACTGGCTGTTTAGAAATTCCAATCCCAGAAACCCGATGGACAGAGTAAAGAGCAGATAGATGATTACAAGGGAAAAATATATTCTCCTGTCATAGTGCGCTTCCCGATATATTTTCTTCATCGCTTCTCACAGTTCCTTTCCCAGATATAACCTAATCCCCGGACGTTTTTAAGCATGGCGGGGGAAGAGGGATTGTTTTCTATTTTTTCCCGCAGCCGGCGGATATTGACAGAAAGTGTATTTTCATCCACAAAACTGCCGTCAATATCCCATATGGATTCCAATAACTGATTGCGGGATAAGATGTGCAGGGGATTCTCCATAAAAAAGACTAACAGGGAATATTCTCTGGCAGTCAGCGTAAGCGGCTGCCCGTTCTTACAGACACGCTTCTCTTCCGGATACAGAGAGATGTCACCGGAGACAATACAGTGAGGGCTGTCCTTGGGGAAACGCTTTAAGAGAGCGTTTACTTTGGAAACCAGCACATTCAGGGAAAAGGGTTTGGCGATATAATCGTCTGCCCCCTGTGCATAGCCGGCGACCATATCTTCCTCGGTGTCAAGTGCCGTCAGAAAAAGGAACAGGACATTGCTCTCTTTTCGTACATGGGCGCAGAAATCCAGGCCGCTTCCGTCCGGCAGGGTAATATCGCATATGATAAGAGATATGTCACAGGTCTGATAAAGTTTTTTTGCTTCTTTGACAGAGAAGGCGCTGTGCACGGTATAGCCTTCCTTTTGCAGTTTAAGGCTGACGGAAAGATTCAGACTGTCATCATCTTCCAGGAGTAAGATCTGCTGGGACATAAGAAAGAGTTCCTTTCTTTGCATGTGTTTATTTTGCCTTTAGCAATTATATCATAACCGGAAGGAACATAAAATGTTATAAGTGAAAATGCTGACTGCACATTGTTTTCGTCTGGAAGTAATAAAATGTGCAGGGAGGGGAGTATTGCTATGCTAAATTATATCTGGGCTTTTATGATTCTGATAGGAGTTGTGTATGGTGCTTTCACAGGAAAGATGGCGGAGGTCACAAATGCTGCGCTGGATTCCGCAGGAGACGCCGTGTCTTTGTGTATTACCATGATCGGTGTCATGGCGCTGTGGGTGGGTCTTATGGAGATTGCGCAGAAGTCGGGACTAATTGCCAAACTGACACGGGGGATTCAGCCTTTTATCAGTTTCCTCTTTCCCAGGATTCCCAAGGGACACCCCGCGAGAGAATATATTGCGACTAATCTCATTGCCAATGTGCTGGGATTGGGCTGGGCCTGTACACCGGCCGGGCTTAAGGCGATGGAGGAACTGGCGAAATTGGAGGCGGAGAGGGGGATGCCAGGGTATGTGTCTGCAGGGGAAGGCATTTTTGCAGACGGAAAGAAAAAGGGGAACAAGACAGGTAAGAGCGGCGGTGAACTGCCTGTGTCGGCAAATGGAAAGAGCGGCAGGGTTGCCAGCAATGAGATGTGTACGTTTTTGATTTTGAATATTTCTTCCCTGCAGCTGATACCGGTGAATATGATTGCTTACAGAAGGCAATATGGAAGTGTGAACCCGGCGGGGATTATTGCGCCGGCGATTGTGGCGACGTTTGTCAGTACGGCGGCAGCGGTGGTTTATTGTAAGGGGAAGGACAGGAGGCGGAGAATTTGAAAATAATTCTCCGCCGTTTGTGCAGTATGAAAAACTATATTGACAAGCCTATTTTCTTGGATTACTATAAAATTATCATTTAATAGAGAAAGGAAATGAGATATGAGCGAAATGGAAAGGTATAGAGATATGTATTTTGAAGATTGTGTAGAACTTCTTAAGAACAAACATTCTTATAGAAAACATGTAGATAAATTTATAGATTATTTAAAAAAGGCAGGCTTAGAGAATCGTCCAAGAGTAATAGACAAAAAGGTAGTAGAAGATTGCATAGGATATTATAGACTGGAAAGGGGGGAGTTAAATACCCGTTCTACTATGGAGGCACATTTGGAGGCTTTAAAAAGTTTTTATGATTATTTAAGCAGAACGGACAAACTTCCGGATATTTTTACGGATTATGATTACAAAGAATATAAAGAGGAAATAGTAAAAAAATATGAATTATCTGAACCTGTAGAAAGAGGCAGTTTTAAATGCGAAGAAATTATTGAAATATTAGCAGCTATGGAAAAATTAATGGAGCAGTCTTTAGAAGAAGGGTTCGGTCTAAGGGATGAAGAACGTTATTTACAAAGAATTATAATGCGCTTATTTATTAAAATAACATTAATTGCGCCTGCTAAGAGGAATATAATAGGGCAAATTAAAATGAATGACTTTGAAGGTAATTTTAAGATTTTGAACATAAATAAAATTAAAATAAATATTCCTTGTGGATTATCAAGAGACATCATTCAGGCGATTCAATATGCTGAATGTAAGAACGGAAAACGGGCTGGAAAAACAGATAAAATTTTTGAATTTATTTATCGCCATAAGGGGAAATTTACGGATGAATCTTTAAATACCTGGTTCCTCAATTTATTACAGGATATTGGATATATTGAAAAAACAAAAAGAAGAACATATCCGGTGGAGCCTATTCGGAATGGAGCTATTTCAATTATGGTCAATAACATGGTTAATCCATTACTTATATCAAAAATAACAGGCATCGGGTTTTCTAGGTTAGAAACTCAATATTATGGTACAATGAAGTCTGAATATAAAGATTATTTGGATAAAAATATTAATAAAGCCATAGCTCAGAATGAATACTATTCATATATCTGATTTATTTTTCAATGGAGGATAATGATGTTTCAAGAAAGTAATCGAATTGAATTAAAGGCGACTTTAAATGATAAATTGGAAAAAGAAATAGTGGCGTTTTTAAATAACCGTGAGGGTGGCATTCTTTATATAGGAATTGATGACAAGGGAAATCCAGTTAAAAATTCTGATTTAGATTCTATGCAGTTAAAGATTGCTGATAGAATTAAGAATAATATTTTACCATCAACGCTTGGGTTATTTGATATTGCTACTGAATATGTAGACAATATTCCGATAACTAAAATAATTGTCTCCAGCGGCCTTGAAAAACCATATTATATCAAAAGTAAAGGAATGTCACCGAACGGGTGTTATATGAGGCTTGGAACGTCGACTCAGCCAATGTCTACTACATTAATAGACGAACTGTACGCAAAAAGAATACATACAACATTGCGAAATATTCCATCTCCCAGACAAGACCTTACTTTTGCACAGTTAAAGATATACTATCAAGAAAGGGGATTTGAGTTAAATAGGAAATTTGCTAACAGCCTTGAATTGCTTACTCCTGATGGACAATATAACTATATAGCGTATTTGCTGGCAGATGAAAACGGAGTGTCAATTAAAGTTGCAAAATATACTGGAACAACGAAAGTAGACTTGGTTGAAAATGAAGAATATGGATATTGCTCATTGATTAAGGCAGCAAATCATGTCTTGGAGAAAATGAAAATAGAAAATGTTACAAAGGTAAAAGTGACTAGTACAAAAAGGATTGAAAAGAATCTTGTTGAATCTGTACCGTTAAGAGAAGCGTTAATCAATGCTGTTGTGCATAATGATTTTTCGCGGGAAATTCCGCCTGTATTCGAGGTGTTCAGTGACAGGATAGAGATTACATCGTATGGGGGCTTGATTCCAGGGCAAAGTAAAGAAGATTTTTTCAGTTGTAGTAGCATGCCTAGAAATAGAGAATTGATGCGGGTATTTAAGGACTTGGGATTAGTTGAACAATTAGGATCTGGTATGAGTAGGATTTTGCAATCATATGACCGTAGTATTTTTGAAATATCGGATCATTTTATAAAAGCTATTTTTCCATTTTCTTTATCTGCTAATGATGAAATTGTCGCCAATGGCGATAATAATGGCGATATAAGTGGCGATAATCAAAGTGATAGAGATAAGGTATTGTTATTGTTGAAAGAAGAACCTGATATTACAGCAAAAAAAATGAGTGAACAGACAGGTTTGAGTACCAGAAAGATTAGCCGTATTATAAGAGAACTGCGTGAATCAGAAATGATTATTCGTATAGGTTCTAGTAGAAAAGGATATTGGGAAATTAATAAATCCCAGTTTTAAGAATTACAAAAAATTTCGTGTCATTAACTTGACACAAGGGCGGCTTAAGGCGATGGAGGCGCTGGCACAGTTGGAGCGCGAAAGAGGAAATCCGGCGTATGTGTCTGCGGATGGGACTGCTAAAGGCGGTGTGGAAACTGTGGGAGGGAAGAAAGGGAAACGGGAGCGAATTGCCAGTAATGAGATGTGTACGTTTTTGATATTGAATATTTCTTCCCTGCAACTGATTCCCGTGAATATGATTGCTTACAGACAGCAGTACGGAAGCGTAAATCCGGCGGGGATTATTGCGCCGGCGATTGTGGCGACGTTTGTGAGTACGGCAGTGGCGGTGGTGTATTGTAAGGTGAGGGATAGGAAGCGGAGAGTTTGAGTGGCTCTCCGTTTTATTAATTAGTTATAATCCAATGTTTTATCGGATACATATAAGAAAATATGAGAGAAAATCGAAGTATACAATATATGAAATCGAAATATTATCGGATTATATATTGCAATTGACATATAATAAGCACAAACGTATAATAATATAAAATATTGGAAAGGACTAATTGTATGAATTACCAAAAAATAATTGATGACTTTATAACAGAATATCCGGATTATAAAAGTGATGTAATGAATTTTACCGAATATTTGGAAATACATTGGGGAAATTCTTTGTCGGGAGAACCACTCCGTATTCTACTTAAGGGTATAGATGTTGAATTTATATTACAGAGCCTGATTTATAATGTGGAAGATATACAGCGATATAAGAGCAAGACAAAGGCTAAACGGTATGCCACCGTGGTAGGATTGTTTTTTAACTACATCCGAAAGACTACAGATATTACAAATCCTGAATTATATGATGCAATTTCTTTCAACCGCCTGCGGGAAAATTCATATATGAAACGAATGATGGCATATATTGAGAAATGTGATTTACTGGCGGGCATAGTTGAGCAGGAGCCTTTGACATTTATGCAAGCCGAAGAGCTTTTGGCATGGTCCAATGAACAGCTTGAAGATACGGAATGGGGAGGGGCTACGGATCTTAAGAAAGCAATGGCGGCTATCGGAATAAAAATGATGATGCTTTATGGGATCACATATCGTGAATTGAGAAAAATCAAATGGGAGAATTTTGATGAATATTATGGTTTTATTATAGTAAATGGCTTTGAACTTCGTTTGCCGCCCAAATTGTCAAGACAGTTACAGCAGGTGCAGAAATTTGTTTTTCAGAATAAAGTAAAGAGCAATGATGACTTGCTTTTCATAGATGGGAATGGAGAACCATGGGGAGAGATAACATCTTCTTCTGGGATTCCTGACTATTTAGGGACTTTAATAGAGATGACAAGTGTAACAAGTATTGTCAAGTATGGAATTGGACAACTTCTCAAGGCAGGTTTAAGTGATTCTGTTATAAAAAAAATAACGGGTGCAAGTGATAAGCTGATTCAAGGGTGCCTTTTGACGGAGGATGATGAACTCAAAAAGATTATAAATAATAAAATTGTAATGGCAGAGTTATATTATGAATTTTAAGAGAAAATAAAGTAAATGTTACAGGGAGAAATAATTTGTTTAAGAAAAACTAGATGAAAAATATCTAAAGAGGTAATTCTTTTCGCAGGGGCTATGCCTCACCGCTAAAGAAAATACCTCTTCTATCCATAAATGATTATGCCTTTATTAATTGAAATTATACATGGAATTTAAAGGCGTGTCAATTAAAATTTGTACGCATAGGAAGTGAATAGGCATGGGAGGTACTGATGTTAAGTGGAAATAACAATGAAATGCTGATCAATAGTGGTGTAAGAGAAGAAGCGGTACCATTTTATCAAAGATGGCAGGAATTAATGAATAGAAAAACATTGGACATATATCAGTACAAAATTATGACGTCATTAACTGCTATGAAGGAAATGGCAGAGGTAATAAAAAAGACGCAATCAGGACTGTTCACAACAGATGCTAACATAAAGGCGTGCCGGGAAGAACTTTTATTTATTTCAAATCAGGATAAAGTATTAATGAAATACAACAAAGCGATTCTCAATAGGCTTCAAAATGCTCTAAGTGGAGAATCGGAAAAGGATGCTGTTCATTATAGAAATCGTATATTACATCGCTTGAATTATGTCATAAAAAGGATTGATGAAGATTATCTGCGGAATGCTTTGAATGAATTAAAACAGGCGATTATTGATAGAAATATGGAAGACATGGAGTTATATATTAATATAGTTGCTAGTCAATCAATATATAATGGATGGTCGGCACAGGCATTGAATGAATTGCTTCGCTATTTTACTATGGACGAAATGAAGATTAAAGAATTTGATGAACAATGGGATATATTTTGCAGACAGTTATTAAATAATAGAAAGTCAACATTTGATGTATTAATATATGTACCCTTTAAACCGCAACAAAGGGAAACACAAGATAGATTACCTGAAATATTACAGAGATCAGGTTTGGATATGCCATACTTATTCGTGAAGAGTTGGCTGCCCAAAACAAAAATAAACAGAACAGGGACACGATCAGCCGACAATTCAGCTAATCATGTCTTTTTTATTTCTTTTTATCTGGTACAATTCTGTACGTCTGAAAAAGTATATAAGGGAATAATGGGTTGAATCAACCAAAACGAAAGTATGTCAGGAAAAGTATGAGTGAATTAAAGGAACGGATAACGGAAAATGGTATTGATTATATACTGGCAGGGGATTATTATATCCCTGATTTGAAACTGCCGGAAGAAAACCGTCCGATTGGATATTTTGGTCGGCTACATCGGGATTATCTGAAGCAGGAACATTCAGCACGTTACACAGCATTATTACTGACTTGTGAATTGTGGACATATCTTGCCGATTTGAATGAGCAGGCAGAGAAACGGTTAGATATTATCATGGAACAGATGAAGATTGTCGAAGGAGTGACGGAGGAATTAAAAGCAAAAAATCAATGGGAATGGGTTCAGAAGATGAACAGTATCCGATATCGGGCAGATACGGCTTTGTGGAGCTGAAATATTACAAGCCGCCGCATGGCTTTGAAGAAGATGCAACTTTCACGGACGGCAGAGCATTGTTTGATGCTCTTTGGCAGGAATGGTTCGATACAACACTGTATCTGACAGCAAAGAAAATGCAGTTAGATAATATCATCTATGAGGAAGTATTCAACTGCCTTTCAAAAGAAAAATAATCGTCAATTATTGCGAAAAAAGCCGACTTTGCAAGAAAGGCGGGTATAACTCTGTAAAATCAGTTTTACGGAAAGTCAATGCCCTATATAGAGGGAAAAAGATTAGAATGGCTCTGTGTATGATATGCAGGGCTTTTCACTTTTGGACATATTGTCTAAAAGTTATAAAAGAGGAACGAATGAGATGGATTCCGCAGGCGTAGGCATTGTGGGAAAGTGTATAACTGCCTGTTTTATGGAGTTGTGGGTAACTGTGTCTACAGGATGTGGGAAAGCTGCACTTTGCTTTTCCATGTGCTGTGAACACAGTTATCCATGACGGAATAGCCAGTTATGCACTTTTCCATAATGCGGTCTTTAATGATAAGTCTGCAAATTTTACAAATATTTGACAAAAGTTGTGTTTTTGATTTTACAGACAGCACTTATCATAATAATCACAGAGCAAAAAATATCAGATAGAAAAGGAGAAAATGTATCATGAAAAAATTTGTCACACTTATTGCGATTGTATCACTTATGCTTACTGCTATGACAGGATGTGGGAAAACAGTCAGTGGATCGGTATCTACGGACGGTTCAACTTCTATGGAAAAAGTCATTGGCGCTTTGGGAGAAGCCTTTGAGGGAAACAATTCCGGCGTAACCTTTACATATAATCCTACCGGCTCCGGTTCTGGAGTTACAGCGGTTGCAGAGGGACGTTGTGATATTGGTCTTTCCAGCCGTAACTTAAAGGATGAAGAAAAGGCACAGGGGTTGACTGAAACGATACTGGCTCTTGATGGCATTGCCGTTATTGTAAATACTGATAATCCGGTAAATGACCTTGACCTTGAAACGATTGGCAGAATTTATAGGGGCGAAATAACGAATTGGAAGGAGATAGGCGGTAATGATTTGGAAATTGTACTGATTGGCCGTGAAGCGGGAAGTGGTACAAGAGATGGCTTTGAATCCATTACAGATACGGAAGATGTCTGCAAATACCGTCAGGAACTTACATCTACCGGAGATGTGATCACAACGGTGGCAGGCAATCCTGCGGCAATCGGTTATGCTTCCCTTGCGTCCGTAAAGGAAACTGTAAAAGCACTTTCTGTCAGCGGCATTATGCCTACGGAGGAAACAGTCAAAGATGGAAGTTATGTAGTGCAGCGCCCTTTTGTATTAGTTACAAGGAGCAATGTAGAACTTTCGGAGGCTGCACAGAAATTCTTTGACTATATTACATCATCTGAAGCAAATGAGATTATCTCATCTGCGGGTGCTGTGCCGGTAAACTAAAGGCTTTGAAAGGTGGAGTCAAATGAAGAACAGAAAACGGCTTATGGAGAATGCCATACATGGCATTTTCCTGATACTTGGTCTGATTACGGTTGGCTGTGTGCTTTTAATTACAATTTATCTTGTCATATCCGGTATTCCTGCTATCCGTAAAATAGGTGTTTTGAAATTCCTTTTTGGGAAAAAGTGGGCTTCTACGGCAGCACAGCCGCAATATGGCATTTTGCCTTTTATCCTCACAAGTATTTACGGTACGGCTGGTGCAATTGTAATCGGAGTGCCGGTTGGCTTTCTGGCAGCAGTTTACCTCTCTAAAATTGCGTCGCCAAAAGTAAAAACTGTTATAGAAACGGCGGTCAGTCTGCTGGCGGGCATTCCGTCAGTGGTTTATGGACTTGTAGGAATGATGGTGCTTGTTCCGGGGATACGGACCCTCTTTCATATTCCGGACGGGGCAAGTCTGTTTGCTGCCATTATAGTGCTTGCCATTATGATTTTACCATCAATTATCAAAGTATCGCTTACGGCGTTAGAAGCAGTTCCAAAGGAATATGAGGATGCTTCCCTTGCACTTGGAGCAACGCCGGTTGAAACATATTTCCGTGTATCTGTTCCGGCAGCAAAAAGCGGTATCGCAGCGGCTGTCGTGTTAGGAGTTGGCAGGGCTATCGGAGAGGCAATGGCTATTATGATGGTGGCAGGGAACGCACCTAATATGCCGGGGATGTTTCAAAGTGTACGTTTCCTTACAACCGCCGTGGCAAGTGAAATGTCCTATGCGGCTGACGGGAGTTTACAAAAACAGGCATTGTTTTCCATTGCGTTGGTGCTGTTCCTCTTTATCATGCTGATAAATGCCGTGTTGAATTTCTTTTTGAAACATAGTAAGGAGTAAATGAAAATGCAAAAACAATCTATTTCAACTAAAAGGAAAGCATACATTACCGTCATGCGTGTGCTGATGGGAATTTCCGTGAGCGTTACCTGTGCATTGGTATTATTTTTAATCGGCTATGTATTGTGGAAAGGACTGCCGAATGTATCATGGGAACTGCTTACTACAAAACCGAGTTATCTGTCGAACCGCATAGGGATTCTGCCGGATATTCTCAATACGGTCTATATTGTGCTGGCAACTTTGGTATTGGTTCTTCCTCTTGGGGTAGGTGCTGCAATTTATCTGACGGAATATGCCAAAAATAAAAAGCTGGTAGAAATGATTGAATACACTGCTGAAACATTATCGGGGATTCCGTCTATTATTTATGGTCTTGTGGGGATGCTGTTTTTCTGTCAGTTTTTTGGTATGAAAACTTCCCTCTTAGCAGGGGCATTTACACTGGTAATCATGAATCTGCCCACGGTCATGCGTACCACTCAGGAGAGCCTGAAAACGGTGCCGCAAAGTTACCGTGAAGGTGCTTTCGGACTTGGGGCTGGAAAATGGCGTGTGATTTATACCGTTGTACTTCCCGGCTGTATTGAAGGTGTCATAACGGGCTGTATCCTGTCTGTCGGGCGTATTCTTGGGGAATCGGCGGCACTTCTTTTTACGGCTGGTTTTGCCCACGCTCTGAATGGAATCTTTGAGGGGCTTGGCAGTGCAGGGGCAACACTGACAGTTGCATTATATGTCTATGCAAAGGAAAACGGAGAATTTGGAATTGCTTTTGCTATTGCCGCTATCCTGATGATTTTGACCATGTTCATCAATTTGTCGGCGGCATTGGTGGGCAGATATTTCCAAAGAAGGAGAATTGTATGAGTAATGTTATGACAGTGAAAGACCTGTGTCTTTGGTATGGCAGTGCGCAGGCTTTGAAAGATATAAATATTGAAATTGAGGAACGGAGCATTACAGCTCTGATTGGTCCCTCCGGGTGTGGAAAATCTACTTTTCTTAAATCTTTAAATCGAATGAATGACCTTATTACTGGTGTAAGGATTACGGGAGAAGTGTGTTATAGGAATTATAATATTTTTGATGCAGATATTGATGTCAATGAGCTTCGCCGCAGCATTGGCATGGTCTTTCAAAAGCCTAATCCGTTTCCGATGAGTATTTATGATAATATTGCTTATGGACCAAGGACACATGGCATAAAAAATAAAGCAAAACTGGACGATATCGTAGAACACTCCCTGCGTGGAGCTGCAATCTGGGAGGAAGTAAAGGACAGGCTGAAAAAATCGGCATTAGGATTGTCGGGAGGTCAGCAGCAGCGGCTCTGCATTGCCCGCGCATTAGCGGTTGAACCGGATGTGCTTCTGATGGATGAGCCCACAAGCGCCCTTGATCCGATTTCCACATCTAAAATTGAGGAACTTGCAATGGAACTGAAAGATAAGTATACTATTATCATCGTTACGCACAATATGCAGCAGGCTGTACGGATTTCCGATAATACTGCATTCTTTCTCCTCGGTAGTTTAATTGAATATGGAAATACGGAAAAGATGTTTGAGCAGCCAAAAGACAAGCGGACAGAGGATTATATTACGGGGAGGTTTGGATAATGAGAAGTCGTTTTGATGAACAGCTTGCTACGCTTAATAATGAGCTTACGAGGATGGGGGCAATGTGTGAGGAAGCGATTGCAATTGCTTCAAGGGCGCTCTCTGCGGGCGATGTGAAGCTGACAGATAAGGTTATATCCCTTGACGGGGAAATTAACCATATGGAGCGCACAATAGAAACGCTGTGCCTGAAACTGTTGTTACAGCAACAGCCGGTGGCAGGGGATTTGCGGCAGATTTCCGCAGCCCTTAAAATGATTACCGATATGGAGCGTATTGGAACGCAGGCGGCGGACATTGCAGAAATTATTACATTTCTTGACGGGCGGACAGGCGGGGAATGTGAACATATCCGTTTTATGGCTGATGCGGTGAGCCAAATGGTCACAGAAAGCATTGATGCCTTTGTAAAGCAGGATGTTGCGCTGGCTGATGCGGCGATTGACCGTGACGATGTGGTTGACGATTTATTCCTGCAGGTCAAATCATCATTGATTGAACTGATAGCAGAAAAGCCGACAAATGGAGGATACGCATTAGATTTACTGATGATTGCCAAATACTTTGAACGTATTGGGGATCATGCGGTAAATATTGCAGAGTGGGTGGCTTTTTCTGTAACAGGAAAACACAAAGGAGCAGAAAATTTATGAAAATATGGTGCGTAGAGGACGATGAAAGTATCAGGGATATTGAGGTATACACGCTTAATTCTACAGATTTTGAAGCAACAGGCTTTTCGGATGCGGCGGCTTTTCGTGATGCGCTGGCCACGGATAAGCCGGATTTGATTATCCTTGATATTATGCTGCCCGGAGAGGACGGCGTGGAATTGTTGAAATTTCTGAAAGACAGTCCCGACACTTGCAGGATTCCCGTTATCATGGCAACGGCTAAGGGCATGGAGTACGATAAAATTCAGAGCCTTGATTTAGGTGCGGACGATTATCTTGTAAAGCCTTTTGGAATGATGGAAATGGTTTCCCGTGTGAAAGCTGTACTTCGCCGATGCAATCCCACAGAAGTGGAACATCTTTTGAAGGCAGGCGGCCTTGTTGTCAATTTAGACGAGCATACTGTTACCGTTGACAGAGAAAGGATACAGCTTACTTTAAAAGAGTTTGAACTTCTCCGTCTGTTCCTCTCTCATCCGGGAATTGCATTTACCCGTGACCAGCTTTTTAATGATGTATGGGGTGCGGATTATATCAGTGAAACAAGGACGGTTGATATGCATATCCGTACATTGCGTGTGAAGCTGGGGGATTATGGGAAAATGATTGAAACAGTGCGTGGCGTTGGATATAGATTAGAGGTGCAGGCATGACAAAGAAAATTTTTAAGTCTATTATGATTGTGGCGGCGGCTGTCCTGATGGCGAGCCTTGTTATCATCATGGGGTGTCTTTACCGTTATTTCAGTGATGTTCAGGGGAAACAGTTAGAAGATGAGTTGTCTTTGGCAGCCGCAGCCGTTGAGAAGAACGGGCAGGAATATCTTGAGGAATTACAATCAAATCAGTACCGTCTGACATGGGTTGCCGGGAACGGCGATGTGATATATGATACACAGTCCGACGAGGAAAGTATGGAAAACCATGCGGACAGGGAGGAAATCAGGCAGGCATTACAGAACAGCGAAGGAAAAAGCCTGCGCTATTCCACGACACTCCTGGAAAAAACGCTTTACTGTGCCAGAAGGCTTAACGATGGTTCTGTCCTTAGAATTTCGGTTAGCAGTGCTACTGTTTGGTTGCTTGTATTGGGAATGATACAGCCGATTTTAATTGTGCTTGCCGTGGCCCTTGTGTTGTCGGGAGTGTTGGCAAGCCGGATTTCCAAACATATCATGGAGCCATTAAACAGCCTTGATTTGGAAAAACCGCTGGAAAATGATACCTATGAAGAATTAGCGCCCTTATTAAACCGTATCAATAAACAGCATAGGCAGATAGATGTACAGTTGTCGGAACTTCAGAGAAAGAATGATGAGTTTACACAGATTACGCAGGGCATGACGGAAGGACTTGTGCTTTTAAATGAAAAAAACATCATTCTGAACATCAATCCCGCAGCATTGAAACTGTTCCATACAAAAAAAACCTGCATAGGTAAAGATTTTCTGACAGTGGAGCGGAACCATGATGTGAGCCATGCTATACAGGACGCATTTTCAAACGGACACAGCGAAATCCGCATAGAACGTGAGGGAAAAGAGTATCAGCTCCATGTCAACCGCATTGAATCTAATGGTACTGTAATCGGGGCGGTTGTCCTTGCCTTTGATATAACAGAAGAAGCTTTCGCAGAAAGGAACAGGCGGGAGTTTACTGCCAATGTATCACATGAACTGAAAACGCCGCTGCAATCAATCATGGGAAGTGCGGAGTTAATGGAGAATGGTCTTGTAAAACCGGAGGATATGGCACGTTTTGTAGGGCATATCCGCACAGAGGCAGGGCGGCTTGTAACATTGATTGATGATATTATCCGTTTATCCCAATTAGACGAGGGGTGCGATATGCCTTTTGAAAATGTTGACTTATATGAGGTTGCAACGGATGTGGCTGCGGGGCTGGCGGATATAGCAGCGATAAAGGATATTGAAATTGCTGTGACAGGGGAAACAGTCAGGATAAAAAGTGTCCGGCGGTTATTGACGGAAATTATATTTAATCTTTGCGATAATGCTGTCAAATATAATAAAGATGGCGGTATGGTGGAGGTTTCTGTAAGCAGGGAGGAAAATCAGGCTGTGATCTCTGTAAAGGATTCAGGAATTGGCATTCCGGCGGAACATCAGGCAAGGATATTTGAGAGGTTTTACAGAGTGGATAAGAGCCGTTCTAAAGAGTCGGGTGGAACGGGGCTGGGACTTTCTATTGTAAAACACGCCGTACAGTATTTGAATGGTCAGATTGACTTACAGAGCAGCCCTGGAGAAGGAACAATCATACAGATTTTTTTGCAAGAGGATAAAAATGATGTGATGCAGATTTCCTAAAAAATTCAAATTTTACATAAATTATACAAAACATAGCTTTTAGATTTTACAAAGAAGTCATAAGATTAGTTTTATATATTCAATACAAACGCTAATGGTGGTTGATAATGCAATCTTTATGACATAAATATGTAATTCATAAATTAGGGAATAGTGGTTTTATTTGAGTATAAAACGCTGTTCTCTTTTTTTGTAAAAGATGGCAGAGAGGGACAGGTCATGTTTAGAAAAAAAACTGTATATATGCAAAAAACGAAAAATACGGAATGGTTATACACATCAAGGTGTACTGCAAGGAAGGTTGAAACTTACCTGCGGTACACCTTTTTTGTTGGTGTGAAATTTGTCTGATTTTAGATGTTATTGCAGTTTCGCTTTGACTGCTGCTGTTCCGTTTTGTGGCAGAAATTTTGATACGGTTTACTGTTTCATGTATGGCTGTTTTGAGAGCATGGCTTTTTGTGTATCCCACACTTTTTTCATCAGTTCCTTTACCTCTTTTACATCAGCGGCATAGACATTGCCTGTGGCGTTCATGCGCTTTGCTATCTGGTTCAGATTGCCGCCGATTTTTCCGAGTGCGGCATTGTATTCCCGAAGTTCGGAATAGTCAATGTCTGTTTCACACACTTAAAGACACTGTTAATAAAAAACTTGATGCATCACTCGATTTTGCCGATAAAGCGGTAGTATATCTCAATTTCCTGTTCCTTTGTGCCATCTTCCATTTTGACCGCATCATGGACGACTATCTTTTCAATCAGCGTGTTTAGGAGTGGGGCTGTCAGCTCTGTAGGATAAGCAGTTTCTCTGATATAAGAAATCCATTTTTCTGCATCAGTGGAAGTCTGCCTTGTTTCGTTCAGCTTAGCCTTTAATCCGTTAAGCTGTTCATCAAGCTGTGCCTGTTCATCCTGATACTTTGCAGAGAGCATATTGAAATTGTATTCTGTAATACGTCCTGCCACCCAGTCCTCATACAGCCTTGTGAATAAATTATCTAATTCTGCCCTTCGTTTTTCCGCGCGTTTCAGGTCATTTTCCTGTTTTTTACGGATAGCGCCGGACTCCCTGTCGCCTGCGTTCAGCAGCTTCTTCAACAGTTTTTCTTCGTCCGTATGAGCCTGCTTTGACCAGTACTGCAATCTTGACAGGACATATGCATAGAGTGTGTCATAATGTATATGGTGGTTGCTGCAGTATCCTTTTCCGTACATACTGTATTTGCCGCATTTATAGTAGCCGTATGTTCCATCTTTCCGTTTATGGGTAGCATAAGTCAGCGCCCAACCACAGCCGGAGCATTTTAGCAGCCCTGCGAATACCTGTGTTGTAAAGTCCTTTTTCTCCCTGCGCCTTGACGCCAGTTGTCCCTGCACATTGTCGAAATCCGATTTTGATATGATCGGTTCATGCGTCCCCTCAACCGTCAGCCATTCGCTTCTGTCCCTGTACACGCGGCGTTTACTTTTAAAAGATGCCTTTGTCTGCCTGTAATGGACGGAATTGCCGATATAGGTTTCGTCTTTTAAGATACTCTTTACCTGACCAATGTTCCATTCCCATGCCTTTTCTTCCGGCGCATCTGCATAGATGTTTGAAAATGTGCCAAACCGTTTATAATTAAGGTAGCTGGGCGTAGGGACTCTATCCGCAATAAGGAGCTTCATGATTTTTGAAGCGCCGTTTCCAAGGAGAGCAAGCTCAAAAATCTTTTTCACAATCCATCTTGTTTCCTCGTCAATCATCAGTTTGTTTTTTATATCAGGGTTCTTTTTGTAGCCTATCGGGGCATATGCACAGGTATGTTCGCCTGCGCGGAATTTGGCATTCATGGAGGTCTTTATTTTGCGGCTGGTGTCTTTGGCAAACCATTCATTGAACAGGTTTTTAAACGGAACAAAGTCACTCAATCCCTTTTCTGTGTCCTCACCGTCGGAAACCGCTATGTAGCGGACTTTCTTTTCAGGAAAATAATATTCCAGATAATAGTCCATCATAACGTGTTCCCTGCCAAAACGGGATAAATCTTTTGTAATAATGCAGTTGACTCTGCCGGATTCAATGTCGTCCATCATTTTCTGGAACGAGGGACGCTCGAAATTTGTCCCGCTCCATCCGTCGTCCACGTACTCATCAACTACATGAAATCCGTTTTCCCTTGCAAACTGTGTCAAAATGGTTCTCTGCGTTTCAATGCTCACGCTGTCGCCGTAATTATCATCATCGCGGCTTAACCTCATATAAATTGCTGTATTGATATTTGGCTGTTTCATATAATCTCCTTTCATGAAACAACCCACGCTTACAATACCTACAAGTATATCATTTTCGTGGGTGTTTCTCAACGGTTCTTTTTATAAATTTAGCTAGGAAACTTCTTGTTTTTCATGCTGTTTTGCTTCGTGGATTATGAGGTTCTCCATAAGGTTTTCTAATGTCTTTCCATTATCGGGAAAATGCTCTGATATGATTATCCTCACATTACCGTACTCAAAATAGCCGGAATTTACATTGCTGTCTGATTTTTCCATATATCTCCTCCAATTCTCTTTTATTGGAAAATGGTTTGTGCTATACTCATTCTTTAGCAGTACCAACTTCCGTGATATTGAAATATCATTTTCAGTTTAAAGAAAAGCAGACAGAACCACATTGAGCGCGGACTGACTGCTGATTGACTAAAAATGGAAAAGGAGTATTAAGACCATGGAGCGTCTTGATTTTTGTTCTGTTATGGGTATCATGCGCAGTTATATAAGTGAAGACAGATGCGTAAGCCAGATTGATTTTCTGTATATGCTGTTTGATGATTATTTCCAAAATGGCGATACGGATAATTTTGTTCTGGATAACGGGCTTGTCTGCCGATGGATAAACGGTCAGGCAAAAGTAAGCCCGAAGATTACGGGATATTATATTTCTGATAAAAAGGGCAGGAATGATTTTGTTGATAATTTTGAGGAAAATATACTCCTGCTGTTTTATGATACAGGGTTTGTGATAACCCAAATGCATGATTTACTGGTGCAGGATAATTCAATATCAGAAATGCAACGGCAAAAACTAAACAGTGCATATCCCTGTAATACGGATAAAGCACAGGCAGAATATATTACTGACCTGTTGTTATTCGGTATGGAGCGGAATTTTGTAAAAAGGGATACCAAGACAAAAGAACTGCTTACCGCTGGAAACTTTTCTCCGATGGTGGCAGATTATATATACGAGAATGAAGTGCCAAAACCATGCCGTCATTTCTGCGGGCGTGACAGCGAACTTGACGCACTGCATAAATTACTGACCGACGAGGGAAAGGTGTTTTTACATGGTATCGCGGGGATTGGGAAAAGCGAGCTTGCAAAGGCATACGCAAAACAATACAAAAAGAGTACACCAATATCCTTTATATTATATACAGCGGCGATTTAATGCGTGATGTTACCGGCATGGATTTTTCTGATGACCTGCCGGAAGATACTGACGATGAACGTTTCAGAAAGCATAACCGCTTTCTGCGGTCTTTAAAAGAGGATACATTAATCATTATTGATAACTTTAATACAACAGCCACAAAGGATACATTTTTATCCGTCATGCTCAAATATAAGTGCCGTCTGCTATTTACCACCCGCAGCAGGATAGAAAGCAGACCTTGTATGCTGATTGAGGAAATCAGTGACAGGAATATACTGTTTGAACTTGCAGGACATTACTATACAGATGCTTGCGATTACAAGACAGTCATGGAGCAGATAATAGAAACTGTGCATTTCCATACTTTTGCCGTGGAACTGTCTGCACGGCTGTTACAGACAGGTATCTTAGAGCCGGAAGAACTTCTTAAAAAGCTTGAGGAAGAAAAGGCGGGAATGTCTGCAACCGACAAGATAGGCATCACAAAGGACGGAGAGAACCGCAGGGCAACTTATTATGACCATATCCATACACTGTTCTCATTGTATAATCTTGATGAAATGCAGACTGAAATCATGCGCTGCCTGTCGCTCGTCCCATTGTCGGGAATCCCGTCAAAGCTGTTTGCATCATGGCTAAGGCAGCATGACATGAACAACATAAATGATTTAGTGGAAATGGGATTTATACAGCCAAAAAGCGGACGCATGATAACACTGCACCCAATGTTACAGGAGATTACCATAACGGATACAAAGCCGTCTGTCACGAACTGCCATACCATGCTTGGTTACCTGCAAAAAGAGGTATTTTGTTATCATGGAATAGATGTTCCATATTATAAGCTGCTGTTTTCCACCACCCTAAACATAAATGATTTGATTGAAGTTGACGATAAAGAATTTTATCTGCGCTTTCTGGAAGATGCCTTTGCATATATGGACAAGTACCATTATGAGGAGGGCATGAAAAAAGTGGTGGCTGAAATTGAAAACCTGTTGAACAACAGCATTATCGGAACAGCCAGCGACAAGGCTCTTTTGTTGGACTATAAGGCGGCTATGGCAGACCAGACTTCAAAAGCCATAAAACTCGAACAGCAGGCGCTTGAACTTATTACAGAGATAAATGCTGACAATGCCCTGTTAGTTTCCAACCTCAACGCAAACATGGGTGCACTGTACCATAAAACCAATAAAAATGACCTCGCAACGTATCATATGGAACAGGGCATTTCAATATTAGAGAAATATGGGCTTATTTACATGAACCAAAGCATAGCGCAGATATGCAATTATGCTGTCCTGCTGCATGACATGGGTGAGTCAGAGCGCGGGCTTTCCGCCCTCCGCAGATGTGCAAAGACTGTGAAAGAGCATAACTCTGAATTATCGAGTGACTATGCCGCCATACAGGAAGCGATGGGAAACATTAATCTTGCTTGTGGCAGACTGGACAAGGCAAGGGAACATCTGCAAAAAGCGTTATCAATTTATGAACAGTTGTGGTCTGACGAGCCGCAGCTTATAGAAGCAAAACAGGAGGAAATATTGCAACAGTATGCAGCCGCAGGGTTAGGCATTGGGAGTAGCTTTTTGATATAGCAGCAATTAAAATGTCACAGGCGCAAAAAATAATTGTTGTTGAGGTGAGCGACAGATTGTCGCCCACCTCAGTTATAGATCATATTTATAAAAGAAAAATGCAGGATTGTTATACAATCGTGCAGAACTTATTATATAACCATTTCGCTACACCATCAGAATCATTGCTTTCTATAATTCCGGTAGCGATTGCTTTTAATTCGTCTACCGCATTCTCCACAGCATATGATTCATCCGCTATTTCAAACATTTCAATATCATTTTTTCCATCGCCAAAAGCAACAATGTATTCAATTCCCAATCGCTCTTTTAATTGTAAAATTGCATTTGCCTTTGAAACATTTTGGGGTATAATTTCTAACCATTGTTCCCCACTATAGATATCTGTTTGAAAAATGCAATGATATTTTTCTTTGAATTGAATGTATAGTGGTTCCAATTTTTCGTATGCATCAATACAAGTGAAATAGAAAACATCTCCGAATTCTAGCGCACTATCAAATTCAACAGGTGTATCTCTTACATCCCCCTTACGAGTCAATAAAAATTCAGTTGTAGCACGATTGCATTTATTTACAACATAAGAAAATTTTTCTTTACCTGATATGTAAGCGTAAACAATAGGATAAATGCCTTGACGCAGTATTTCATTCAAAATTTCTTCTTTTTCATTTTGACAAAATACATTTTGTGCAATAATATCAAAAGTATCATTTTGCAAAATGACAGCGCCATTGTATGTAATGATAGGTATTTTGGCATTTAGTCCTTTTGTTGCTTTTGTAGCTGTTAGATATGACCTAGCCGTAGCATAAGAAAAAAGTATCCCATCTGACGTTAATTTATTAATCACTTGGTTAGTATACTCAGAAGTTTGGGCATCACTTCGTAACAATGTTCCATCTAAGTCTGATACATACAGAGTTTTCATAAATTCCTTGTATGATGTTTATAGAAGCAAAAACACCATAACTTCCTTTCTTTTTAATATCGTGGTTCAATACAACTCAGATACTGTGGACTTTTGATTTTTT
>RAYR01000030.1 GCA_003612405.1 bacterium 0.1xD8-71 | reverse complement strand
TATATTTCTCCTATATATTATATATATTTTTCATATATATTAATTTGTATTATAATACATTATCGGAAAGAAGCAAATTGAAAATATAGAAAGGATATGATGCTATGAACAAAGATTTGACAGTGGGAAATCCACAAACAGTATTATGGAGATTCTGCTTGCCATTGTTTGGCAGCATTATTTTTCAACAGCTTTACAACATAGCAGATAGTCTGGTTGCAGGTAAATTTGTTGGGGAAAATGCACTGGCGGCTGTTGGAAACAGCTATGAAATTACGCTTATCTTTATTGCATTTGCATTTGGATGCAACATGGGTTGTTCCGTTATTGTTTCACAATTATTTGGTGCAAAAGAATACGGCAGACTAAAAACGGCGGTATCTACAGCCTGTATTTTTAGTGTCTTTCTATGCCTGACGTTAATGGTTGCAGGTACTTTGGGCTGTGGCTTGCTGCTTCATTTAATCAGAACACCGCATGAAGTGTTTCCTGATTCAAAGTTATATTTAGATATTTATATATGGGGGCTTCCATTTGTATTTTTTTATAATATTGCAACTGGAATTTTCTCCGCATTGGGCGATTCCAAGACACCATTCTATTTTCTAGCTGTATCGTCAACATCAAATATTGCTGTGGATATTCTATTCGTAAAAGCCTTTCATATGGGCGTTGCCGGTGTCGCATGGGCAACTTTTTTATGTCAGGGAGCCAGTTGCATCTTGGCAGTCTTGACTGTATGGATAAGACTTAAAAAAATTCAAGTAGCAGAAAGACCAAAATTATTTGACCGTGGACTTATGAAAAGGATTGTGGTAATAGCTGTTCCAAGCATTTTGCAACAAAGCTTTATTTCCCTTGGCAATATCCTCATACAGAGTGTTATCAATGGCTTCGGCGCTTCTGTCATAGCAGGTTATTCTGCGGCAGTAAAATTGAATAATATGGTTATCACATCATTCACCACAATCGGCAACGGAATTTCCAACTTCTCCGCACAAAATCTCGGTTCCCATAAATACGGGCGAATCAAAGAAGGTTTTCATGCCGGCATGAAAATGGTATGGTGTCTGTGCATCCCGTTTTGTATTATTTATATTTTCTTCGGCAGATACCTTCTTCTTTTATTTATGGAAAGAAATTCCGTGGCAGCTCTTATGACCGGAAAAGAATTTTTATGGATATTATCTCCGTTTTATTTTGTCATATCCGTTAAATTAGTTGCAGATGGTATACTCAGGGGCGTAAGTGCCATGCGTCAATTCATGGCCGCGACATTTACGGATTTAATTCTTCGAGTGGTTTTAGCTTTTGTTCTTTCAGATTTAACAAGTTCTGCAATCGGCATTTGGTGCGCATGGCCAATCGGCTGGACAGTCTCCATGATTCTTTCTGTTTCTTTTTACAAGAAAGAATATAAAAAATATGCATTGGACTAATTTTCTCAAAAATGATTTAGAAATCAAAGAGCAGCTGTAAACCATGTAATATCCATCAGGCACAACAGACGAATATTTTGAAGCTTCCTATGAAGAATATCTCGTTACGGTATGCGCTCAGCCAATTATCCCCACCAATGGGGAGCGTGCAGCTGTCCGGCAGTCAGCCGGATAAGGAACGGCAAAATTTTTACACTTCTTCTACGTCTTTATCTCACATGAGCAAAAGCGGAAGGGATTATTCTATACAATATAAGAAAAATATGCTATACTGTATCCATCAATAGTTTGCAGAAAGGCAGGGTGATCTTATGGATATCGCAAGATTGTCCATGGCTATGTCTACCGCAGAGACAAGCAGTGCCTATGGTGTTGCTATGTTAAGCAAATCCCTGGATCAGGCTTCCTCCACAGGAGCACAGATCGTAGGAATGATGGACGCCGCAGCTATGGAGTTGTCCGTCAACCCCCATATCGGAGCCAACTTTGATATGACGGTATAGTTGGATGACGCCAAAAGGAACCGGTACTGCCGGTTCCTTTTTCTATCCTCTTATCTGATTTGTGCATTACAAAATAAATTCCAGATTCATATATCCAAGACACAGCACCGCCGCTACAATAAAAGGAATACTGATCAGGTACTCTCCCTGCTCTTCTCTCTGCGTGCGGAAACTTCTGACATTTTCCACCCTTCCCTCATTCTTGGCCATCCAGGCCAGCACACAGACCGCAATGGGCGTTGTGACTGCCGCAATTATCAGATAGATGCTCATAGCCGCCATCAATTCCTCATTGGAAATCTCCTGCGCATCTGCCAGCCCGCCGCCATAGAAAGTATTCATCAGCCAGTCGGAAAAATACATCATGCAGACCGAAGAAGAATTAAAAATCATGTGACAGAACGCAGACGACCACAGGCTGCCTGTAACTTCCACCAGCATAGACAGGAAAATGCCGATGCCAAACGCATAAATTGCCTGGTTAAAATTCATATGCATCAGTCCGAAAGCCAGGGAAGATAACAGCACCGCCCCCAGCATCCTGCCGGTTTTCTTATAGCTGCTGTACAACACGCCGCGAAATACGAATTCTTCACAGAAAGGCCCATAGACTCCTATCAAAAGCCACATGACCGGAAACGATATCCCCAGGATATCTCCATGCATGGATGCCACCGCATTTTCTGCAAAAAACATGGAGAAAGCATTGAGTACCGTCACCAGAGGCATGATCAATACCGTAAAAAGAATAATCATGAAAAAAGTGGAAATCTTTATCTTACGAAATCCCAACGCCTCATTAAAACGGCTCTTCATGGGTAACAGAAAAAGAATCGCCGGTACGATAATAATGCCCTCACTCACAAGGCAATTGGTAATCATGTTAAATTCAATCCTGTCCCTTATCATAAAAATAAGATACACGACTGCAATATGGACCAGAATAATGGTCAGAAACAACCAGTTTGCTTTTTTACTTTTCATTCTTCTCTACACTCTCCACAGTCTTAATCCGCCGAATCGCCTTCTCTGTTATCGTTATCTTACCGGCTTTGAGCAGATGCCCCACAGCACGTTTGAACTCATTCTTACTCATCTGCATCTCTCTGCGGATTACCTCCGGTGACGCCTTGTCATTAAAAGGCAGAACCCCGTCAAAGCTGTCAATGATCTCCAGAACCCGCTGGGCATCCTGCCCAATCTGTAAATAGGCCTTCTCCCGGATACTGAGGTTGAGTTTACCATCTTCTTTCACCTCTGTGACACGGGCATTGACGGTATCTCCCACTTCCACGGCCCCGTACAGTTCCTGTTTGGGAATCAGTCCCGAATATCTGTCATCCACCGCCACAAAAGCACCGAAATTCCGGCTGATCTCATAGACCGTACCCGTCACCCGGTCTTCTTTGGCATAAGGGCTGTCGGTCTCCAGATAGGGATACACATTCATAGTGGCACAGAGCCTGTCACTCTTATCTATATAAAGTGCTGCCAGACACTCTTCCCCTGCCTCGACTCTTCTGGTCTGTTCCTTGAACGGCAGCAGCAGATCTTTCTCCAGACCCCAGTCCAGAAAGGCACCGATCTTACCCACCTCGGCCACTTTCAGCCAGGCTACACCGCCGAGTGTAATCTTCGGCATATTGGTGGTGGCAATCAGTCTGTCCTTGGAATCCCGGTACACAAAGACTTCTATCCTATCACCTGTCTGTGCCTCCTGCGGCACCTGTTTCTTGGGAAGGAGCACTTTATCCTCTCTGTTCTCGCCGTCTCCCAGATAAACACCGAACTCTACTTTCTTTACAATCTCTAATGTCTGTATTTCTCCCAATCGAATCATTACAATCCTCACCCTGCTATCTCTACAATACAATATGGTTTTCCGTCCTCGTTGTTCAAGGATATCACATAAGTTCCGTCACCACCGCACACCACCGGGTATATCATGTCTCCCAGCATTGCCTGAATCTTATATTCCACACGAAGCTGCTTCACTTCAAAGCCTTCCGGAATATAATCCATTGCCATACGCACATACTGTCCGTTATTGACATGGTGATTAGTATCCAGATGATGCGGTTTCACCGTAAAGGCTTCCTCCGCCCTGCCCTCCGCCGGCACTGTAATCTTGCGGGGCGCATACGCCATCGGATATTTCTCCTCCAACACATACCCATTTAACATCTTCTCATTGGGTTTGACCGGCACCATCTTCTCCGTATCCATCAGGCTCCAGATAGAATTAGCATAAGCTAGTACTTCTCCCTTTGCCGTCTTCATCTCAAAGTTACGGCAGCCTATAAACCCACGAAACTCATAGGGGACTGTGCCAATCACAATCTGTTCATACACCTTCGGATATCTGTTCACACAAATCTGCCACGCAGACAGAAGCCATACCTGATGAATCTGCTTGAAATACTCCACGCCAAGACCTATATCTTCGGAATGAAAGGTGGAACAGTCCTGAAAATAATCCAGAAGCGACTGTAAGGTCATCCTTCCATCCTCTCCCACTTCACTATATCGCACTCTGCTCTCAAATGTATACACTTATTTTTCCTCTTTCAATAACTTTTTTAAATCCGGGAATATCTCAATGCTCCTTGCCAGGATTCCCTTCATATGGGCAATGGCAATCCCATAATTGGTAATCGGCACCCCTTCTTCCAGCGCGCATTTCATCCGCCGCCGTACTTCTCTCTCATTAAGCATACAGCCTCCGCAGTGAATGACCATGGCATAAGGTGTCAAATCTTCCGGGAATCCCATACCGGAAGAAGTCTCAATGACCAGTTCTTTCCCGGTGTATTTCTTCAGGAACCGGGGAATCTTCACCGTGCCGATATCATCACACTGTCTGTGATGGGTACAGCCTTCCGCAATCAGGATCCTGTCTCCGTCCCGCAGCCTGTCTATCGCCGCCACTCCCTGCACCGCTGCAGTAAGCAGTCCCTTATAACGCGCCATCAGAATAGAAAAGGATGTCAAAGGAATCTCTGTAGGCACCACTGCTGCCACTTCCTCAAAAACCTGACTGTCCGTGATGACCAGCGCTGGTTTCTCTCCCAGCTTATCCAGGGTTTGTGCCAGTTCACTCTCCCGCACCGCCACAGAAACTGCCCCCGCTTCCAGAATATCCCGGATAGTCTGCTGCTGAGGCAGAATCAGCCTGCCCTTAGGGGCCGCCGAATCAATCGGTACCACCAGCACGATCACATCCAGAAGATGCACCAGATCCCCCACTACCCTACAGGATTTATCCTCTGTGACCGGCAGAGCGGCAATCCTCTCTTTCAACATCTGAATATTTTCGTTGCAACGGGCACTCACATAAACCGGCTTCCATCCATCTTTATAAGATGCATCCGGCGGCTCTATGGTCCGCTCCGCCTCCTGTATCAGATCACTCTTATTGACGGCAATGATATAGGGAATCTCTTTCTCCCGGAAAAGTGTAAGCAGCTGCATATCGCAGGATGTCATCCCGTCCTGTGCGTCCACCACCAGCACCGCCACATCCGTTTTATTAAGTATCTGCTTCGTCTTCTTTATCCGCAGTTCCCCCAGACTGCCCTCATCATCAAACCCGGGGGTATCCATGATCATGACGGGGCCCATGGGCAGAAGTTCCATAGACTTATAAACCGGATCGGTGGTGGTCCCCCTGACTTCCGAAACCACGGAAAGTTCCTGTCCCGTAACACAATTTACCAGACTGGATTTCCCCACATTCCTTCTGCCAAAGAAGCCGATATGAACCCGCTCGCCCGACGGTGTATCATTCATTCCCATAATATCTTAAGCCTTCCTGTCCTTATCTATTCTAACACAACTTTCCTCGATTGGCACACCTGATATACTGTGAATCCGTATCTTTCTCTTAAAACCGGAAATCCCGCATCCCTTCCGCAATTTTCTTCAGATGATCCTTTGCAATCTCTCTCACCTGCTCCTTCGGGATATTGGCAAGCTCCGCCTCTATCAATGCTTCCCCGATGGCCTTCGTCTCCTCGGACGCATAATCCATCAGATACTCTTTCAACGTCATCAGCGCATTGGGGTGACAACAGTTCTGAATCTGTCCGGTTTTACACAGACTCATAAACCGATCTCCGGTTCTGCCCTCTCTGTAACACGCCGTACAGAAGGAGGGAATATATCCCATCTCCATCAGCCATTTAATCACTTCATCCAGCGTCCTCTGGTCTGATACATCAAACTGTTCCGTATCCGTAGGCCTCTCTTTCTCGGTATAACCACCCACAGATGTTCTGGAAGCACCGGAAATCTGGGAGACTCCCAGACGAATCACTTTTTCCCGGACTGCCTGGCTTTCCCTGGTGGAAATAATCATTCCCGTATAGGGCACTGCAATCCGGATCAAAGCGCAGAGCTTTGCAAAAATCTCATCATCTATCCCGTTATCAAACGCAGAAGGGTCTATGTCGTCCGCATGTTTAACCCGCGGCACACTGATCGTATGAGGCCCAACACCGTGCACCGCCTCTAAATGTTCCGCATGCATAAGAAGCCCCGCGAACTCATACTTATACAGTTCCAGGCCGAACAAAACACCCAGTCCCACATCGTCCATACCGCCTTCCATGGCCCGGTCCATAGCCTCGGTGTGATAATTGTAATCATGTTTAGGGCCTGTAGGATGGAGTTTTAGATAACTCTCTTTATGATAAGTCTCCTGAAACAAAATATACGTACCGATGCCTGCTTCTTTTAACATGCGGTACTCTTCCACCGTAGCGGCCGCAATATTCACATTCACCCGGCGGATGGCCCCATTCTTATGCTGGATGGAATAAATGGTCTTAATGCACTCCAGAATATACTCAATGGGATTATTCTGCGGATCTTCCCCTGCCTCAATGGCAAGCCTTTTATGCCCCATGTCCTGCAAGGCGATCACTTCCTGCCTGACCTCATCCTGAGTCAGCTTCTTACGCGGGATTGTCCTGTTTTTCATATGATAGGGACAGTAGACACAGCCATTCACACAATAGTTCGACAGATACAGCGGCGCAAAGATGACAATTCTGTTGCCGTAATAGGCCAGCTTAATCTCCTCCGCCAACGCATAGATCTTCTCCAGAATCTCCGGATCCTCACAGGCCAAAAGCACCGACGCCTCTCTATGGGTCAGCCCGGTGCAGACTGTGGTGCTCCCTTCCCGTCGGGGCCTGGCCTTCTCAAGAATCTGTGCAATCAGTTCCCGATTATCCTTATTCTCCTGTGCATAAGCAAGCGTTGCCAGAATCTCCTCATGGTCAATAAAATCATCTGCACATAACGATTTGGGATTATACATCGTTTCCTACCTTCTTTCTGTAATATTTAACATCAATACACCTGACAGACCTTTCAACAGCTTACATTCAGTAGACTCCAGCATTGCCTGTCTTTTTGCTCCTATCGGCAGCCGCCGTCTCCAGGCGGCTGTCCCCTCTGTCAACCACCACCTGATAACCGGCGACCGCCACGCGGCGTTTCAGATCCTCAAGGCCCTCGGCCGACTCCTCTTTCGTGCACAGCTTATTGTCATACAGACTGTATTGTCCACGCACCCCGGCCGGAGACAGATTCGGCATGACCACATTGGCACCCGCCTTCAGGCCCAGTTCCCTGCCCTCGGGATGAATGGTGCCAAGCGCCGTGGTCGCAGGAAGCAGAGTCTTTGGCAAGAGCAGTCTTGTGAGTGCTGCCATGGTAAGCGTCCGTGTCAGACTCCCCTGCGCATAGTCTCGAAAAGGCGTGTCATGGTGCGGAATAAACGGCCCGATGCCCACCATCTGCGGCTGAAACTCCCGCAAGAAGCGCATGTCCGCAATCAATGCTTCCGTGCTCTGATAAGGAGAGCCCACCATGAATCCGCAACCGGTCTGATACCCAATCTGCTTTAAATCCCACAGGCATTGTATCCTGTGTTCATAACTTAATGTCGGCGGGTGAATCTTCCCATAATGTTCCTTTGAGGCCGTCTCATGACGCAGCAGATATCTGTCTGCTCCCGCCTGGTACCACGCTTCGTAATCTTCTCTCTCCCGCTCTCCCAGGGAAAGCGTCACCGCGCAGTCCGGATATCGCTCTTTTATCTTTCCTACCATTCCGGCTACCCGTTTCGTGGTAAAAAATGCATCCTCACCGCCCTGTAATACGAAGGTGCGAAAGCCCAGAACATATCCCCGCTCACAGCAGGACAGTATTTCTTCTTCCGACAACCGGTAGCGCCCGGCCCGGGCGTTGCTTCTCCGGATTCCGCAATAGAGGCAGTCATTCCTGCAATAACTGGATATCTCTATTAATCCCCTGATATAGACATCTGTTCCGTAATGCTGTCTGCGTACTTCATCAGCCTTATGGTAAAGCAGTTCCCTGTCATAGGAACCGTCAATTAAAAACCGCCACTCCTGCTCTGACAGCTCATAACCTGATGCAAGCTTATCAAGCAATCCTCTTATGTTCTCACTATCCTGCACCCTCATCCTCTCTCCTCGTCTGTCCATTCGCTGACCACACTGGAAAAAGCTATCTTACTATTGACCCCCGGCACTTTGCCAATCTTCCCTGACAGAGCATTGATCACATCCTGGGGCGCGTCAATCGCCACACTGATAATATGAATCCCGCACTTCCGGTAGGGGAGCCCCATTCTGCCAATGATATACTGCCCATACTCGTGAAGCAGGGCATTTAATTTTTCCACGGAATCCGTGTCTTCCACAATAATGCTCAAGGTCGCTACTCTGGTCTGCATCCGGCCACCGCCTTTCCTGATCATACACTCATCTCATCTGACAACAGGCATCCATATATACACAAAAGCTGCATCCCTCCATAGAAAGATACAGCCTGTAGACATACTATTCCTGTGATTCGTGCTGCTCTTTCATCTCAAACCCTGTTTTCGATGTCAGACATGCGTTAATATATCCAAAGTGTAGCATGCTACGAATCTTTTGACAATACCCTGCAACATCACCTGTCCGTCCCGGTATTAATCCTGCGAATCACACGGCACGGGTTCCCCACTGCCAGGGAGTTTGCCGGAATATCTTTGGTGACAACGCTTCCGGCTCCTATGACGGAACCATCGCCGATCGTCACACCGGGAAGAACAATAACACCACCGCCCAGCCAACAGCCACTGCCAATTTTAATCGGTAATGCATAGGTATGAAAAAGCGGCGGTTCCTCCTCCAGACCTGCGTCCGGAATATACCTTTCGGACAATTCTACCGGATGGGTTGCCGTATATAACTGTACATTGGACGCAATCAGCACATTATCGCCAATGGTAATCTGATTGCAGTCCACGAAGGTGCAGTTCATATTAATGGACACATTATTCCCGATATAAATATTTCGTCCGTAATCAAAGATAAACGGTGTCCCCACAGATACCCTCGTCCCCATTGCCCCGAATAATTCATTTAAGATACTTTTCTTCTCTTCTTTCTGCTCATAGGCAAGCGTATTATACTCTTTCAAAAGTTTTCTGGCATGACCTTTAAACTCCAGAAAAACCCGATCATGGCAATTATAACATTCTCCCGCCAGACACTTTTCCAGTTCTGTCATCACATTCCCTCCATACCCTTAGAGCAGAACAGCCTGCCACACCGGTAGCAGGCTGTTTCTTTGATTATACATTGATTTATAATACTTTACAACTATTCATCTTATCCCTTAATACCGGTAGATGCGATTCCCTCCACATAATATTTCTGAAGAAATATGAACATGATCAGCATCGGAATTGCGGAAATTGTCAAGGATGCCATGATAGGGCCATAGTTGATCGGCTTGGAGCCGAAGAAAGTCTGGATGGCAAGCTGAATCGTTCTCTTTTCCTCGCCTGTCACTACCAGTAACGGCCACATGAAATCATTCCAGTGTGCCACAAAGTCAAGAATCAGAATCGTGGCATATACAGTTCCAGAAATCGGCACTACAACGGTAAAGAATGTCTTGATTGGCCCGCATCCGTCAATCTTGGCCGCCTCCAGCAGGTCGTTGGGAATATCCAGGAAAAACTGCCGGAACATGTAGATACTGAAGCATTTCGCTATGAAAGGAACAATCAGCGAGGCCCAGGTATTGATCCATCCCAGATCCGCCATCTCCCTGTACATAGGCAGCATAATTGCCTCAGCCGGGAAAACCATCAGACTGATCACCAGGGTAAGAAGCGCGTTTTTACCCTTAAATTCAAATTTAGCCAGTGCATAGCCGCACAGAGAGTTGACAAACAAATCCAGTACAATAATAACCAGCACATAAAAAAGGCTGTTAAAGATAAACTTCCACATGTTAATCCTGTTAAATACTTCCACGTAATTATTCAGGGAAGCATCTTTGGGAATAAAGGTCGATAACGAATTCAGCCCTTTGAATATACCCGCTTCCGGTTTCAGGGAAGACGCTATCATCCAGATTAAGGGCGATACAAAAATTAATGCAATAATGGTATTTCCGATATAAAATAACAGACTGCCCAGTTGTTTCCTTTGTTTCTGTGTCATGTGAACTCTCCTTTCTACTCTGCCTTAATAATCTTTTTCATCCCAATAGACAAGGATATGACTATAACAAAAAATACTGCCGCCACCGCACAGGCGTATCCGAAATTCCTCTTCTGGAATCCCTGTTCATACACATAATATACAAGGGTTCTGGTAGAATTCTGTGGGCCGCCCTTTGTCATGACATAGGGCTGTGTGAACAGCTTCATGGCCTGAATTACCGTGATCATGATAACATAGGAAATCACATTCTTAAGGCCCGGCAGTGTCACGTAGAAAAAGCTCTTGATTTTACCGGCACCGTCTATGGATGCCGCTTCATACTGGTCTTTAGGAATCCCCTGCAAACCGGCCAGGAAAATCATCATCTGATATCCCGCACCCTGCCATGCTGACATAAAAATAATAGAGTTCATTGCCGTTTTAGGATCATTCAGGAATCCACAGGGTTCCATACCCAGCTTCACCAAAAGTGCATTTAACAATCCGCTGCTTGGATTGGAATTATACAAAACTGTCCAGAGGATTGCCACCACAACCATGGAGGTAACCTGCGGGCTGAAATAGGCCGCCCGGAAAATCGATACGCCTTTTCTCCTGGAGGAGATCAAAAGCGCCAGCGCCAATGCCAATACCGTCTGAAAAGGCACCACCAAAACCGTAAAATACAATGTGTTCTTTACTGCAATCCAGAAATCCTTATCCTGGAACAGTTCCACAAAATTATTCAGTCCGCAGAATTTAATCCGGTCCGGACGCATGATATTATAGTCTGTAAACGCATACCTGACAGTCTGTAGCGCAGGATACAAAAGAAATGCTGCCAGCAGTACTACCGCCGGGATAATAAAGATATATGCTGCCTTACGTTCACTTTTCTTATTTACCGATACTTGCATAACAACCCCTCCTCATCTTCTTATTCTGCATAATATTTGTTGTAATCTTTATCTGTTGCTGCCGCCGCTGCATCCAATGCCTCTTTGGCATCTACACCCGTAAAGATATTTAACAGGGCTTCGGAAAATTCCGCCGACAGTACACTGTAGGAAGGTGTTCTCGGCCGTGGATGTCCGGTCTCCATAAGCTGCTCCTTAAACAGAGATCGAGGATATTCATTATATTCAGTGAGCACATCATAACTGGATCGTCTGGTAGGCGGTTTGGAAATTGCCTGTGCATAAGTAGTCACATTTTCCTCCGAGAAAAGAAAATTCATCACTTCTTTAACGGCATCCAGATCCTGTGCGTTTTTCGTCACGGACGCTACCCAGTCACCGGTCGGCGATGTCAGTGTCCCCCCGTTATCCGCCACCGGGAAATATGTTACACCCCAGTTCAAATCCGGATAATCATTCTCTAACGTGGCTACTTCCCAGGAACCGCCCAGCATGGTGGCCGCCCGCTCGTTGTGAAATTCTTTCTGAATCGGATCAATATTGGCATATCCGTCCTGAATCAGGCTGTTCAAAAACTCCGCCGCCTCTATTCCTTCCGGACTATTGATATATCCGTCTGCCTGACTGCCGTCCGCGCTCACCAAATCTGTTCCGTTAGATATCCAGAACTGTTCCAGCACATAAGGAAGTCCTTCTCCTTTATCCATAATGATATTTGTGCCGACCACACCATCCTTAGTCAGTTTCTTTGCCGCATCATAAAACTCTGTCCAGGTCCAGGCCTCCTCTTTTGATTCCGGAATACGAATACCTGCTTCTGCCAGCATATCTGCGTTATAATACAATGCCACAGAACTTTCCGTTGCCCCAATCGCATAGATTTTACCGTCATATGTATTCTGCTGTTTGGAAGAATCCAAAAAGTCATCCCACTCTTCCTGGGTAAAGAAATCATCTATCGGAAGCGTTATCTCATTTGCCGCATAGACAGAGACCGTGGGACCGTCTACAAAGAGGATATCCGGCAGATCATTGGAAGTAATCGCCGCATTTATTTTATCTTCATAGGCATAAGAATCGGCTCGCACAATAGCTTCTCTCTGTAAATGAATGGATCCTTTATGCTGCTCATTAAATGCCTCAATCTTCTCCACCCACCACTCTTCGATGGCGGGCTCATCCGTGGGACTCCACACCGTGATGACGGACTCGCCATCTTCATTAACTCTCTCCTTTACCTGCCCGCACCCGGCGCACAGACAGGAAAGCATCATCGCTGTAACTGTAACCGTGACTGCTCTTCTTCTCACTTTAACCGCTCCTCTCTCTTTCATATTACATGTTTTATATATCTCTCTTATGCCGGATTCCATATGGACTGCATAAGAGCCAACTCCGCCTGCACAATATTTGCCGCTCTCATGGCACACAGTTCAAAACACCCTTCTTTGGAAGTACTATAGAACACCTTCGTGCCAACCGCTTCTCCCTCATTGACGTAAACCTCCATCACACGGCGGTCCATATATATTTCCAGAGTTCGGACTGCATCCACATCTGCCCTGAATTCAATACCCTCACTTTTAACGCCCTTTGTAACAATCCGCATTCCATTTGCGTCATGAACCAGCGAAATCGTTCTGTCTTCATCCTTTCCCAGAAGAATCGTAAAAAAGGTGTTTTCTGCAAACCTTATCTCCGCCCTGTAAGCATTTCCTTCTATCTCTGGTACCGTAAAGTTTTCTTTACTTCCCTGATAAAGAACCTCTCCTTTAAGTCCCGCAATCTCCTGAACCGGTGTCATGTACAATTTGTCATTCCTGATATGAAGTTGTCTGGGAATCGTCATGCTTCCATAAGCACCATCCGGACATTTCACATGCTCCCCGTAAAAATCCGAAATCCAGCCGATGCTGATTCTCCTGCCCTGATGTTCAAAACTCTGCATCGCATAACAGTTGCTTCCGAAATCAAACCAGCCTTCCCTTACCTTCTCAAGCTTTCTGTTCTGCCAGTTTCCGATATAATATCTGCTCATCTGATATCTTCCACAGCTGTCATGGTGTTCCATAAAGGCACCCACCGCCAGATATCTGCCATCCAGTTCCATCAGATCCGGACACTCAAAACAGCGAATCTGATTCTGCTCCTCCACCAACAGCGGATGCACATATTCCCAGTGTTCCCCGTCCTTTGATTCATAAAGAAGAATGGCCCCCTGACCCTGCATGGCACTTCCCAGTACCATGTACCAACAGTCTCCGATCTTCAACACCTTAGGGTCCCGGAAATCAAAGGATGCACCATCCGGCGGAGACGCGATCACACATTTTTCCTGTGTAAAATGAATCATATCACGGCTTTTCATCATCCACTGCTGTTCAACGGTATCTTCACCGTCCTGTAAAGGCCCCAGGTGCCTTGTCAGATAAAAGACCACTTCTTTCTCTCCGGCAACGGCACATCCGGAGAAAGCACCTCCCTTGATGGTTTCCGGCTCTGCCAGAACTTCCTCCTGAGGACCCAATACAACAGGAAGGTGTGTCCAATGTACTAAATCCCGGCTGACTGCGTGCCCCCAGTACATATTGGACCATTCCTGTCCATGGGGGTTGCACTGATAAAACATGTGATAATACCCTTGAAACCAGCATAAACCGTTGGGATCATTGATCCAGTTTTTCCAGGGTGCAAAGTGATATGTCTCACGCATCGGACAATCATACCATGCAGCAGGATCCTGCGCAGTGAAATCTCCATTCTCCTGTATTCTTTCCAGATAGCATACGCCCGTCTCCAGAATATTCTCATTACCGCTCAGATAACAAAGTGATACCTCACAGTTGTCGCAGGCAATCTCATAATCCGTATGTGGTTCCAAGCCAAACTTCAACCATGCGTAATACGTGCCGCCAGCCTCTTTCTCCTGGTGTTCCTGTGTTTCGGAAGCCACCCTGACCCTGCCTCCCGGCGCCGTCTGCTTTGCAAATATTTCCAGACATGTATATTGTCCTGTATTCATCCCATCCCTCCTCTATTTGTCACTGTCTTTCCAGATTAACAGATTTTATGGTGGAACCGTTTCCATATAATATTGCCATTATTTTTCTTCAAAATAATTTAATCATCGAATATGTCATTCATTTTATTATGGAACGCGTTCCATATGACCATTATATTTTCTCCCTTATTATCTGTCAACCACCACATTGTATTTTTTACTCTATACACAAAAAAGCAGGGGTTGTTTTTGTATACATTGCACAATCCCTGCTCCTCTATTCTGTTCTGCCGTTTTATTAGATTTCTTGTCGGGTTCATTCTGCACCCGCTTTGGTCGTGCCTCCGTAACTAACCTCCACATTCAGAATCTGTCTGTGAAGAATATCACGCCTCTGCTCAATCTGATCTAACAGCGTATTCACCGATACCGCTGCCAGAAGCTCCACATTCTGTCTGATAGCCGTTAATTGCGGATGGATCATCTGAGTCACACTGGTCGCATCAAAGCCCACCAGACTGATATCTGACGGAATATCCATGCCTCTTTGTCTTGCCATGTTCATACAGGCCACCGCACCCAGATCTCCCGAGAAGATGCCGTCAATATCCGGATGCGTATCCATGATTTTCATCGCTGTTTTCTGAAAAGCTTCCCAGTTAAAAACATTCCAGTCCATTGTTGCGGCAGACACATGCACGCCGTTATCTTCCAGCGTCTTCTGAAATGTCAGATGCCTTTCATTCGCCAGAATATGGGGAGACACACCGCATATTTGCAGGACATGCTTTCGCCCATCCCGAATCATCAGCTCCGCCGCCATCCGGCCGCCCATCATATGATCGCTTCCCACAATAGGTATCTTTGGCCCAAAATCACGGTCAATCGATACGATCGGCTTATCATGTTTCAGATATTCTTCACCGTCAAGGCAATGGGATCCGGTGATGATACCATCCACAATATTACGCTCCAGCATATCCAGATATTCCCGCTCCCTGTCACTGACCCCTACTGCATTACAGACCATCGTCTTATAGCCCTGCATATAAAGCTGCATCTCAATGTTTTTCACCAGACTGGAGAAAAAAGGATGATCCAAATCCGGTACGATCACACCTACGATACCGCTCCTGTTGCGGAAGAGATTTCTCGCCAGTTCATTAGGTGTATAATTCAGTTTTTCGACTGCCTTATCTATTTTCTTCCTGGTGGCCGGGGAAACATATCCCGTATTATTGATTGCCCGGGATACCGTCCCCACACCAACACCGGCTTCTTTCGCCACATCCTTAATACTTGCCATGATCCCTGCTCCTTATATGCTTGCCCGGTCAAATATCAAGGTAATGATAGCACAGGCGTTTCAGAATCTCAACCGTCCTATCCATATTTCCGCCATGGTAACCCTCTTGTGTTACCATTCATACCTAAGCTAAGATTCAGCCTGAACAGATATAAATTCTCAAGGAAACCCTAGAACAGCACCAGCACTTAGCGAGGTTTCTTACGAGTTTAGTGTCTGCTGTGCTGTGAAAGGAGCGAAAGCGAGTTGACGGAGAATATATATCTGTTTAGGCGTCACTTCCAGCCTGGGCGTGAATGGTAACCCTCTTATTCCACTTCCAATACCACCGCCTGATATCCCTGCATATACAGAATCCCATCATCTATATGTAGTTCCCTTACATTATTGAGTACCTCTTTGTTCATCTGCCCTGTCAGCTTAATATCAGCCGCCACAGACTGATAATTGGCTGCCACAAGAAGTGTCTTATCCGCACTCTTCCTGTAAAACACCATCACATTCTCATCCTCCTGGGGCACCAGTATCAGATCGCCGTAAACAATGGTTTCTTTATATTCTGCACTTTTACGCAGCGCCGCCAGTTTCTTATAAAAGGCAAGAACAGAATCCTCATCCGCCTGCTGGGCCTTTACATTAATCTGTTTATAGTTGGGATTCACGGCAAGCCACGGTCTGCCGGTGGTAAAGCCGGCATTTTCACTGTCATCCCACTGCATGGGAGTCCTGGCATTGTCACGGCAGTATTTACCCACCGCTTCTATGGCCTGCTTCGGTGTAAGTCCGGCCTCCAGGGCCACCTGATACTCGTGCATGGTGGAGCAGTCATCTACTTCCTCTATGGAAGCAAAAGTCTTATTCTCCATGCCTATTTCCTGTCCTTCGTAGATAAACGGAAGACCCTTTACCATGAAAGAGAGCAGGGCAAGCATCTTCTTACCCTCCACACAGCACTCTCCCTCCGGCAGATAGTGGCTGACACCCCTGGGTTCATCATGATTCTCAATAATATTGGAATAAAATCCGATATCTCCCAGTCTTTTCTGACTCTGATACACGGCTTTAATATACTCTTTGGCCTGAACCGGTTTTCTGCGATACCAGCCCGCAGGATCACCTCCAAGTAAAGCCGTACCGAAGTCAAACATGGACGAAAAATATCCGTCATCACCTACGAAATCCGTAATCTCATCCTCGTCTGCATCAAACACCTCGCCCACTGAAAAAGAGTCATGCAGACGAAATGTCCGTTCTTGCAGTTCTCTTAAGAATCTGCCTATCCCCTTCGCTTCTTGCAGCATACACTGAATGGAACAAAGGCCGTCTGCACGGTCCGCCGGATAGTCGTGGAATACTTCCGGTTTCTTGATATTGATGATGGCGTCAATCCTGAAACCGCCCAGCCCCTTATCCAGCCACCAGTTTACCATCTTGTAGACTTCCTCCCGGACTTCTTCATTTTCCCAGTTTAAATCCGGCTGTTTCTTATGAAATACATGCAGGTAATATTTATCCTCATGGCCCGGCAGTTTATCCCAGGCTGGGCCGCCAAAGTAAGAACGCCAGTTGGTGGGAAGCTTATCTTCCTGCCCCGCATCCACAATATAGAAATATTTACCGTACTTCCCGTCAGGATCCTCACAGGCTTTCAGGAACCATTCATGCTCATCGGAGCAGTGATTGACCACCAGATCCATCAGGATATACATATCCCGTTTCTTTGCTTCGGCAATCAGTTCCTCCATATCTTCCATGGTTCCAAACCGGGGATCAATGCCGTAGTAATCAGCAATATCATATCCCTCATCCGCCAACGGGGAAGGATAAATCGGTGAAAGCCAGACAATATCTACCCCCAGGTCTTTCAAATAATCCAGTTTACTGATAATCCCCTGAAGGTCTCCGATGCCATCTCCATTGGAATCGCAAAAGCTCTTGGGATATATCTGATATGCCACCTTATCATGCCACCATTTTTTCTTCATTCCTGTCAACCTCTTTTCTGACTGCATCTTAATTGCTGCATCCTTTATTGTTATCTTATTTCTGCCAGATAGCAACTGCCTCGTAAGGCCTCAATGCCCGGATATCTTCCGCCTCTTCTCTCCCATAATTGGAAATCAGGACTTCTCCCTCTGTGCATCCTGCCTCCGATGGAATATCCAGCGTCTGCTCCTCTTTCGTAAAGTTACACAGCACCAGAAGTTTCTGCTCTCCTAACGTCCTCATGTAGGCAAATACCGAAAGGCTCTCTTCCATCAGCAACCTGTAATCACCGTACACTATAATATCGTGCTCCTTGCGCAGGCTGATCAATTTCTTGTAATAAGAGAATACAGACTCCGAATCCTGCTGCTGTGCTTTCGCATTAATCTCCTTATAGTTGGGGTTCACGCCAATCCATGGTTCTCCTGTACTGAAACCCGCATTTTCGCTGTCATCCCACTGCATGGGTGTCCTGGCATTGTCACGCCCCCTGTGCTGGAAACATCTAATCAGTTCTTCCGGTTCTCTCGTGTGATTTTCCACCACCAGTTCCTGATAGGCATTTAAAATCTCCAGATCCCGAAACTGTGACATTTCCGTAAACGGGTAGTTGGTCATCCCCAGTTCTTCACCCTGATAGACATAAGGTGTTCCCTCCATCATATGCAGACAGGTTGCCAGCATCTTTGCAGACCGTTCCCTGTACGCATCACTGTCATTGCCAAACCTGGATACGGATCTTGGCTGGTCATGGTTGCAGAAAAACAGACTGTTCCATCCTACCCCGTGCAGTCCTGTCTGCCATTTGGATAAAATCATTTTTAAACTTAACAGAGAGGCTGGTCTGGTATTCCACTTAGTCTCCTCGTCCATACCCTCCACATGCTCAAACTGAAATACCATATTCAGTTCATGCTCACCGTAACCGGTATATTTCTTCGCTTCCTCCACAGTCACGCCGGGCGTCTCACCTACCGTCAGCAGATCGTATTTAGAAAGCACTTTCTCATTCATCTCTTTCAGATATTGATGCACATGAGGGCCGTTACACACATAGGGGCCGAAATCGCCATACAATGCACCGTCTGCCATCTCACCGTCCGGCAGTCCCTCTACCTTGGAAATCATACTGATCACATCCATGCGGAAACCGTCTATTCCCTTATCGCACCACCAGCGCATCATATCAAAGACTTCCTCCCGCACAACTTCATTATCCCAGTTCAAATCGGGCTGTTTACGGGAGAACATATGGAGATAGTACATCTTTGTCGCTTCATCATACTGCCAGGCAGAACCGCTGAAACAGGAACCCCAGTTGTTGGGCGGCACATTGCCCTCCTTACCCTCGCGCCAGATATAGTAATCCCTGTAAGGATTGTCTTTGTTCTTACGGCTCTCCACAAACCACTGATGTTCATCGGAAGTATGGTTCACCACCAGATCCATGACAATGCGAAGTCCCCTGGCATGTGCCTGCTTCAGCATCTCATCAAAGTCCTCCATGGTGCCGAACTCTTTCATAATCGCTCTGTAATCACTGATATCATACCCATTGTCATCATTGGGCGACTGATAGACCGGCGAAAGCCAGATCACATCAATCCCCAGATCTTTCAGATAGTCCAGTCTCTGCGTGATCCCTGCAATATCACCGATGCCGTCCCCGTTGCTGTCCATAAAACTGCGGGGATAAATCTGATACACTACCGCTTCTTTCCACCATGCTTTTTCCATTACCTTCTCCATCCTTTCTCCCTTTCCGTCCGTCTGTTATGAAGACTACGCTATTTTTTCTCTTTTTGTTAAATTATATTTGTTTTTTGTATTATTATTTGTAACTTATGCGCATAAGTTACCTTTCTATAGCGTAGCACTTTGGATGGGTACAGTCAATATCTTTTTATTTTTCTTGTCAAAAAATTAATTATCCAAACACAAAAGGGCTCGGATTACCCGAGTCCCTTTATAGTCAAACTATATAATGCATATATCTATGTACCTGCTTATATTATTCACGCTTTACTGCTTAACCACAATTTTTTCTGCATGTGCCGAAACCGCAAACATTTTATTATAGGCATCTTTCTTCCAATTTGGCCATTCGTTTATTGTTTTATTTACCTTTTCATAAGATTCCTGGGGATTCCAACTTTTTTCATTTACTTTTGTTACTTCCATTTTGTCCATTTTCCTTTCCAATTTGATTGATTTCCTCAGTGTACTGTTTATGCGCACTTTGTTCCATTTCTATATAATTCATCAAGGACATAGGATTCCTTAAACTTGCTTTACTCCTGTCCCATTGAATCACATACCCATCTTTGTTTTTTCTATTACGTGAATACCATCTGATGGAGTGCATTGAAAACAAATCAATAAAACGGTGCGGTCCAACTCCCTTAAAGGGAATAAAAAGTACTTTCTTCTCACTATCCTGCCCATTTTGGGAAATTTCATTCGGATAAAATTCTAAAGCTTTGCTTTTGGGATACGGCTCAATATAAATCACCTTTTTAATGCCTGCTGCAATAATATGTTTTGCACAATTATGACAAGGAAAGGTAGTCATATACATAGAACATTCTTTCGTGGAAATACCATTCCGCGCGCACATCATAAGTGCTTCCATCTCTCCATGTACAACTCTGCCAAATTCTGTCAAGGAGCCAAGCCCTGTTGACTTTATTTTTGCTATATTTTCATCTGTATCAGGGAAATCCAATTCTTTTAAAATATCTATAATTATTTTCTTCTGTTGAATTTTGTTTGAATCATAGCCGCCATCAAATTTGTAGTCTCTTCCATTATCTTCGTCTTCATATTCTCCCTCTTGGTTATAAACCGGCCAATATAACCCGCCAAAAGCCTTTGGGCAGTCGTTAACACCTTCTGCCAGAATCTCATGGTCTTTTGTAACCACAACTCCAATTTGTCTGGATAAATCGGCCGATCTCAACGAAGCAACATATGCTCTGAACATTGCATATTCCTCAAATGTCGGCGTTATAAATGGATCTCCAAACAATAAATCTAACAGCCTGAATATATGTCCCTGTGTTTCTTTAGGACTATCCCCTGCACTGATAAAATAATCTGCCTGCTGATACACATCCCCTGTATGCTGCCCATTCTTTTCTTTTTCATTATTGTCACGATCCAGAATGGTTTGCGCACTATTTTCAGACATCCCCTTACGGCGCACTAAATATCTCTTGCGGTTCTCATATGTATCTGAAATACCTATAAGATGAAACCCCTCTCCATAAGTATATCTTAAAAACTCAACCTCATCAGGATGTTTAATGGAATCAATAATATACGCATTTCTTGGCTGAGGCCCCTCATTATTTTTTCTATAATTGTCATAAATATATGCCGCTACACCCTTCATAAGAATTGCTGCATCTTCAGTCTTTTTACGAATCTCATTCCCCTTATCCATAAAAAAACTGATACGTTCATATTCATTGCCAGAATGATCAAGCAAATCTACAACAAATTTAGATAAAATATGTTCAGATACTTTGATTATATTGGTTTTATAATTAAATTGTTTTAAACTATCTATAATACATGACTTTATATCAGAAGAATCTGTCCCAACCGGACTAACAATTCCAATTACTAATTCACTGTCATTGTTAGAATTTCTATTCATCATCTGTATCCTTTACTCTGTGTATACCTTTATCTTCCAATATATCTATATATAGTAGTATATCACATCCTGCTACATATATCTAGTATTAGTTGCCACATTATTCAGCTTCTGCCAAAGTCTAATATTATCAACTTTCCCGGCTCTCAATGATGTGCCCTCAAATCATTATACAAAACATACGTTCTGTTTTCAAGTTGTGTTTTTAGAAATCCTTATACTTTATCATGTATCTCCCCATGCAGCTCCTGCAAGGACTTCACTTCACTGCCCTTATGGGTTTTCAGATAATGGATGCCTTCCGCTGTCACCTTGGCCGCCGCTACCGTGGTGATATAAGGTGCTTTCGCCTTGATCGCGGCCTTACGGAGATAGCTGTCATCATATACACTGTCCTTACCAACAGGCGAATTAATGATAAGATCAAAGTCCCCATTGGTAATCATATCTCCCACATTGGGACGACCCTCATAAAGCTTCTTCGCTCTCGTGGCCGGAATCCCCGCCGCCGTAATCAGATTGTAAGTTCCTTCCGTGGCCACGATCTTGAATCCGTCCTCCGCAAGAAGCTTCGCCACTTCCAGCACTTCATCCTTATCCTTCTTATTCACGGAAATAAGCACCGTTCCTTCCAAAGGCAGTTTGGACTGCACAGCCTCCTGAGCTTTGTAAAATGCCTCCCCATAGGAACGGGACAACCCTAAGACTTCTCCTGTGGAACGCATTTCCGGTCCTAAGATCGGATCTACCTCCGGGAACATATTGAAAGGGAATACCGCTTCTTTCACCCCATAATTGGGAATCACCTGCTCCTTTAAGTCCGGTATGGGGGAAGGACGCCCTGTAATCTCCGACGTAATGATATCCGTTGCCAACGGCACCATACGAATATTGCAGACCTTGGATACCAGGGGTACTGTACGGGATGCTCTCGGATTAGCCTCCAGCACGAATACCTTGCCGTTCTCGATGGCATACTGCATGTTCATTAGGCCCTTAACGTGCATCTCTTCCGCAATCTTTCTGGTGTATTCCTTGATGGTCTCCACGCTCTCCTCCGGAATATGCACGGAAGGAATGATGCAGGCCGAGTCACCGGAATGGATGCCGGCCAGTTCAATATGCTCCATCACCGCAGGCACAAAGGCATGGGAACCGTCGCTGATGGCATCTGCCTCACATTCCAGTGCATGGTTCAGGAACCGGTCAATCAGGATCGGCCGATCCGGCGTCACGCCCACTGCCGCGTTCATATATTCTGTCATACTGTCATCGTCATACACCACTTCCATGCCTCTGCCGCCCAGTACATAAGAAGGACGAACCATCACCGGATACCCGATCTGAGCCGCAATGCCAAGGGCTTCCTCCACCGTGGTGGCCATCCCTGACTCCGGCATGGGTATCTCCAGTTTCTCCATCATGGCACGGAACTGGTCCCGGTCCTCCGCCAGGTCAATGACAGACGGAGAAGTGCCTAAGATACGGACACCGTTCTTTTCCAGTTCGGACGCCAGATTAAGCGGCGTCTGTCCGCCAAACTGGGCAATCACGCCAAGCGGCTTTTCTTTGTTATAGATACTTAAGACATCCTCTAAAGTAAGCGGCTCGAAGTACAGCTTATCGGAGGTGTCATAGTCGGTAGACACTGTCTCCGGATTACAGTTGACAATGATTGTCTCAAATCCCAGCTTCTTAAGAGCCATCGCCGCATGGACACAGCAATAATCGAACTCAATACCCTGTCCGATCCGGTTGGGGCCGCCGCCCAGAATCATAATCTTGGATTTTTCTTCATTGACCGGATTCTTGTCCGGTGCATTATATGTGGAATAGAAATATGCGCTGTTTTCTGTGCCGCTGACATGCACACCTTCCCAGGCCTCTTCCACTCCCAGGGCAATACGGCGGTTACGGATATCCTCCTCGGGAATCTCCAGCAGCTGGCTTAAGTATTTATCGGAGAAACCGTCTTTCTTGGCTGTAATCAGCATGTCATCCGGAAGCATACCGCCTTTGTGCTGCAAAATCGCTTCCTCTTCCTCCACCAGCTCCTTCATCTGCTCGATAAAGTACGCTTTCACTTTGGTAATCTCATATATTTCCTCCACCGTTGCCCCCTTGCGAAGCGCCTCATACATGAGGAAATGCCGTTCGCTGGAAGGTGTGATCAGCCGATGGAACAGTTCTTCTTTAGACAGAGTATCAAAGTCCCTGGCGTGTCCCAGACCATAACGCCCCGTCTCCAGAGAGCGGATTGCCTTCTGAAAAGCCTCTTTATAGGTCTTGCCAATACTCATAACCTCACCTACGGCACGCATCTGGGTCCCCAGCTTGTCCTCCACGCCCTTAAACTTCTCAAAGGCCCAGCGGGCAAACTTAATGACCACATAATCGCCGTCCGGCACATATCGATCCAAAGTTCCATATTTTCCACAGGGAATATCTTTCAGGGTAAGACCTGCCGCCAGCATAGAAGATACCAACGCAATGGGGAATCCCGTCGCCTTGGACGCCAGTGCGGAAGAACGGGAAGTCCGAGGATTAATCTCAATGACAATAATCCGGTCTGTTACCGGATCGTGGGCAAACTGTACATTCGTGCCGCCAATCACCTGTACCGATTCCACAATCTTGTATGCCTGCTCCTGCAACCGTTTCTGACAATCCTCGGAAATGGTCAGCATAGGCGCCGAACAGAAGGAATCGCCCGTGTGTACGCCCAGGGGATCAATGTTTTCAATAAAACATACGGTGATGATGTTATTGTCTGCATCCCGCACCACTTCCAGCTCCAGTTCCTCCCAGCCAAGGATGGATTCCTCCACCAGAACCTGACCCACCAGGCTGGCCTGCAAACCTCTGGCACATACCACCTTCAGCTCGTCCCTGTTATACACAAGACCGCCGCCTGCACCGCCCATGGTATAGGCAGGGCGAAGGACTACAGGATACCCTAGCTTCTCCGCGATGGAAAGCGCTTCTTCCACCGAATAAGCCACCTCGCTGCGGGCCATCTCAATGCCCAGCTTGTTCATGGTCTTCTTAAATTCTATACGGTCTTCCCCGCGCTCAATGGCATCCACCTGTACACCGATGACCTTCACATTATATTTATCCAGAATACCCGCTTTATTTAATTCCGCACACAAATTAAGCCCGGACTGCCCTCCCAGATTCGGGAGCAGCGCATCAGGGCGTTCCTTTGCAATAATCTGTTCCAAACGTTCTACATTAAGCGGCTCAATATAAGTCACATCCGCTGTCTCAGGATCCGTCATGATCGTAGCCGGATTGGAATTGACGAGCACAATCTCATATCCTAACTTCCGAAGCGCCTTACACGCCTGTGTCCCTGAATAATCAAACTCGCAGGCCTGTCCGATAATGATCGGGCCTGAACCGATAATCAGCACCTTATGAATGTCTGTTCTGCGCGGCATAAATATCCTCCCATCTCCCCTGTGCTGCAAATCTGCATACCTGTGCAGACCTGCCTGTGATACTTCACAGTCTATTCTTCACTTCTGTCGATTTTCGTTGCTGTTCATCATTTTATCACCAGATACGCAGGGGTGTCAATTCGGTTGCACCATTATTACATACTGCTTATGAAACTATAGCAGACTACATCTTCCCGTTCTGTCCCTCATCTTCCGCCTTCCCAAGCAGATACAGAAAGACAATAGCCGGTATCTTCATAATCGGCACTTTCGTATCGTGCGCCGTAAGTCCAAAATCATCAAGATGTTTTGTAATCAAAAATGCCTGCGTAATTCCAGCGGATTCATCCCTGCATAGTTCCACGACTGCATCCGTCTGGGGAATATGGGAATTGTTACGGTATTTCACTTCACACAAGATTTTCTCCCGGGGAAGTTCCACCACCACATCCACCTCTTCCTGGTTATCTTTTGCCTTTCTGAAATAACCGACCTATGCCGTACTTCCCTGATAGAATGATATAATATGCTTATAAACATTTGTCTCCACCATCACACCAAGTTCCTTTTCATCAGACCCATCAGAAGCGGACTCCTGATATTGAACAAAGAAAGAACATCCCGCTTAATCACTTTATCCACCACATCTTCACGCAACATTCTCTGAGCATACATATCGTCATCTGACAACACCAGTTCCGGAAAACCGCCAATCATCAGATAGCGGTTAAAATGATTGACAAGCGATACAAATCTGTTCATTAGGTCACTAAGCTGCGCACCGCTCATTTTCAACAACTTTGAAGGGCACAGATGATCTGGCAGGACAAGCTCATCAAGCTGACGCAGTCTGCAATATTCATAAGACGACATAATAGGAATTTTAAGGACACTCCATCTGCCTGTACCACTGTCCGCAGCACCTTTTTCCAAAACGGGACTCGCTGAACCTGTGGCCATAAGACGAAAATCCTTTCTGCTGTCATAAATAACCTTCATCCACAGTTCCCAGTTCTCTGTATATTGAATCTCGTCCAGAAAAACATACCTGATTCCCTCAATAGGATACATTGCCTCATAGATAGACAGAATACTTTCCACATCCATAAGCTTGATAATCGGATAATTTTTAATTATTTACATACAGCATTGACAATCTTACCACAATCCGCTAAGATGATAGCAAGTACTTGCATGGAGGCGCTGAAATGGATGAAACAAGTCAAAAAATCATAGATGCAACCATGGCCTTAATCCGCGACAAAGGATATGTGGCCACCACAACAAAGGATATTGCACACGCAGCCGGTGTCAATGAATGTACCCTGTTTCGTAAATTTGAGAGCAAGAAAGACATTGTTCTCCAGGGTGTCTCCCAGGAAAAATGGCGGGCGGACGTCACACCGGAACTTTTTCAGAACGTGAAGTGGGAACTGGAATCAGACCTGAAAATGTTTATGAATGTCTACATGGGCAAAATCACCCCGGACTTCGTAAACCTCTCCATCGGTCTGCGGGCACCGCAGCTTTACGACGAGACTGCGCCTTTGATCATGAGAGTGCCGCAGGCCTTTGTATCTTCTCTGACAAAATATTTTCGGAAAATGGCGGAGCTTGGCAATATTGCCCCCTGCGATTATGAGACCCTGGCCATGACAGTTTTTTCTTCCACTTTCGGATACACTTTCCTATCCGCGTCTTTTGACACGGCACTTGCTAAGACTGACAGAGAATCGTTTATCAATAACAGTGTTAAGGTCCTTGTAAATGGTATAGCCAAACCTTAATCCGATATTCATACAGGCATATTTATGGCGCTGTCCGTTCAGTGCCATTTATAATACCCGGAATGATAGCATGTACTTGCATGCGCAAATAATCAAAAATCAAAAGGAGATTTTCTTATGAACATCACAGGTGCAGAATTATTTGTAAAAGCCCTCAGGGCAGAGCATGTAGACACTCTCTTTGCGTATCCCGGAGGTCAGGTCATAGATTTGTTTAACGCGCTTTATGATGAGGAAGCTATCCAGGTTATTCTGCCGCGCCACGAGCAGGGGCTGATTCATGCCGCAGACGGTTATGCGCGTTCCACAGGGAAACCCGGCGTATGTCTGGTGACCAGCGGACCAGGTGCCACCAATCTGGTAACCGGCATCGCAACCGCTCACTATGACAGCGTCCCTCTGGTATGCTTTACAGGTCAGGTACCCACGGGATTAATCGGCAGCCATGCCTTCCAGGAAGTGGACATTGTGAGCATCACCAGCAGCATCTGCAAATATGCCATCAGCGTACGAAGACGCGAAGATCTGTCCTCCATTATCAGGAACGCATTTACCATTGCCCGGACAGGCCGTCCCGGTGTTGTGGTGGTAGATCTGCCCAAGGATATTCAGAGAGAATATGGCAGCAGTAATTATCCTGACTCATTACCCGCGGCAAATGCCGACCGCCTCATAACACCTCCGCCCGCCTCATTATCTGTCGGCATGGAAAGAGCCCTGAAACTCCTGAACTGGGCAAAGAAACCTGTCTTATTGATTGGAGGCGGTGTCAATATCAGCCGTGCTCATGCAGAATTATTACAGTTTGTGGAAATCACAGGTATTCCCGTTGTCACTACCATCATGGGGAAAGGTGCGATTCCCAGCACCCACAATCTGTATATAGGTAACCTTGGCATCCACGGCAGTTACGCAGCTAATATGGCCATTCAAAATTGTGATGTCCTCCTTGCCATCGGCACAAGATTTAACGACCGCATTACGGGCGCTCCCGGGACATTTGCCAGCCATGCAGCGATTATTCATATTGATATCGATCCGGCTTCTGTTACTGGAAATGTTGCGGCAGACATTCCCCTTGTGGCTGATGCCAAAAAGGCTCTCCGCACATTACTGGACAAAGCCATACCTCTGCATATTCAGGAATGAATTAATGAAATCCACCAATGGAAGACACAGCACCCTGTTTGTGTGAAAACAAAGAGACTGAATCCGGAAATGATCATACAGACAATTAATCATGCCTTTGACAGGGCAATCATCGCAACAGATGTGGGACAGAATCAATTATGGGCTACACAGTTTCTGACGTTGAATATGCACAGACAGCTGCTGACCTCCGGCGGTTTAGGCACTATGGGATATGGACTGCCGGCCGCCATCGGTGCCAAGATAGGCAACCCTGATACAGATGTTATCGTGATTGCCGGAGACGGCGGCATACAGTAGCCAGTACCTGTATGCGCTATCGAATCAGCTGTATGAAAAACTGCAATTCCCCGGCAGCCTGCTGCCCGGAATATACGCCGGACTTTATCAGCCTGGCCCAAAGCTACGGTGTCAGGGGCATCCGCGTGACCAAAGAAGAAGAAATCCTGCCCGCACTTGAAGCTGCCCGAGACACCCTCAAAATACCTACCCTTATCGAATTTATCATTGAACCTGAAGAAAATGTGCTGCCGATCGTTTCGCCCGGCAAGGCGTTAGACGGGATGATTTTAGACTATGATTCTAACCGCCTCACCGTATCGCGTTCCACCAGTTCCACCGGAAGCACTACCTGATCGCTGACCGCCTCATCACTGTCAAACTGCCTCATCAGATGATGCACCGCCAGAGCCCCTTTCTGCGTAGCATCCTGATGAATGGTGGTGATGGCCGGCCGGGCCATTCGGGAATAGATATTATCGTCAAATCCCATAATGGAAATCTCCTGCGGCACTTTAACGCCTCTGTCTGTCAGAAAGTTCATCAGACACAGGGCATAATAATCCGAGGCACAGAAGAACGCCGTAAACTCATGCCGTCTCTGATATACTCTTTCATAACAAGCCGCCAGGGACTGCTCATCGGGCTCCACTTCTATGAAATCAGACTCCCTGACAATAATACCCGCCTCGGACAAGGCTTGTGTGAAACCACAATATCTCTCATAGTCGCCGCCCTTGAAATTATCCGCAATAAACCCGATCCTTCTATGCCCATGTTCCAACAGATACCGGCCTGCCATGTAACCGCCCCGCCTGTCATCCAGACCAATATTGACGCCATGCAGATGCAGGTCCCCCATATAGCTGTCAATGTATACCTGCGGTTTTTTAAACTGCTTCTGAATCTCCAGATAATCCTCCGCCATAATACCAAACAGAATCAGACCGTCCGCGTTCCAGGCAGACACGCGCTGGATCAGTTCCCTGGTATCTGACGAGAAACACATCATCAGATAATAATCCCGTTCTTTCAATTCCCGCTCGATACTGCCAAGCAGCTCACTGATGAAAGCATCTTTCAGATAATTCACATAACCTTTCCTGCTGTTTAAAATGGCTACGCCGATAATCTTTGACTGATTGGATGCCAGATTCCTGGCACTGATATTGGGTACATAATCATACTCTTTCAAAACCTGCCGCACCCGCTCCACGGTTGCCTCGGATACCTGCCCGGTCTTTCCGTGAATGACATTGGAAACTGTAGTTGTACTTAAGTCAAGCATGTCTGCTATTTCTTTAATTGTGATCATAATTTATTCCTTGCTGTGTCAATCTTCATAATGTCCTTTACAGGAAACAATTTCCATCACGCCATCACGAATCCTATATACTAACCTGTTCGCATCATCAATCCTCCGGCTCCAAAAACCGCTCATATCACCTCTCAAGGGCTCTGGTTTCCCAATACCATCAAAGTTTCCTCTCTCAATATCTTTCAACAGTATATTAATGCGTTTTAATGTTTTTTTATCCTGTGTCTGCCAATAGCAATAATCCTCCCATGCCTCGTCAAACCATATTTTTTTCATTCGTCCACCTCAATAATATCGTGTTCCACGCCCTTTCCGGCATTGAGAGCTTCCACACCTCTGCGCAAATGTGCCATATTACTTTCCGAATAAAATGGATCCACAGATACTTCAAAGGGAATCCTTTTTTCTCTTGTCATTTTCTTCGCAAATATGGTTATTGCAGTCGTCATATTCATTCCAAGCTCCTGACAGGTCTGCTCCATATTTTTCTTTAATTCTTCATCCATACGAATATTTACCAATGTCTGTGCCATAACAATCCTCCTTAATACATCTATATGTTATCATATAATAAAGACAAATACAATACATTGTCTTTACATTATTTTGCGTTTTTATACAAATATCATACACAGGATATACTACTTTAAAAACCACTGCCATCCACATAAAGCAATCAGCAGTGGTTTTCACACAGCATTGTTTGTATATAATGCAATAATTGGGAAGGTTATTTGAATTTGACAGAAAGGATTTATACAGAATAAATCCTAGAATTATGTAAACTAAATAAGAATCGTCCCGATACTATGCGCACCCAATTCCACCCAAAACATTCCTTCCCCGGCCTGCACGCACCCTTCCATCCCTTCTTCCGAAGTATTCATCATCACAACTGCCATCTCTCCATCCGGATTTAAAAATGCACAGCACTCCAATCCCTTCATGGCCGCCTCTTCATCTGTTGCAGTTCTGAGATTTCTGGCCCCGCGCTTTATATACCGGCTGAAATGTCCAATGTAATAATAAGAGGACATCAAAATCATCTCCTGCTTTTTCTCGTCCAGAATAATCGGTGCGGCGCAAGGATTTCCCGCAATCTGGGGACCGCTGTGTCTGTCAAGGAACAGATTCCAATCCATCCAGGCACAGGTCCAGTTGTTAAAATCTCCTATCATATCATGAGCGTAACGTTCACCCACAGACCATTCCTTCAGATTCTCCGGCATCACCACGCAACATTCTGTTGCAAGCAGCTGAATCTCCGGATATTTACAATGTGTTCTTTCCAGTTCCTCAAAGTAATCGCCTGAATACCAGTGAAATGCCACCCCGAATACTTTTTGGGCTAATTGTTGATCGGACAGAATCTCTTCGGCTCTTTCTCTCATAAAATCTTTATTACATTCCCAGCATAAAATCTTCCTGTCCTGATATCCGCTTTTTTCCAGTGCAGGGATTAAATAATTTTTGAGAAAAATTTTTTCCTCCTCCCCGGAATACTCGCAGGATGCCCAGCGTTGAATCTCTATAGGCTCGTTCTGCGCTGCAATACCCCAGATCTGAATTTCCTCCTTTTCATAAGCTTCGATAAATTTAATCAGATAAGCCGCCATTGTCTCATAGTACTCCTGGCAAAGCCTGCCGCCCCAATTCATCTGCCCGTTTGTTTTCATCCATCCCGGCGGACTCCAGGGCAGTGCATAAAGCAATAGTTCCTCTTTGGAACTGCTCTTTTCAATTATCCTCTTTGCTTCCCTGATCAAGGGTATGATTCCCCGTTTATCCTGCTCTATGGAAAAGAAAGAGAGTTCTTTATCTTCCGGTACTTCTGCATGAGAATACTCTATCGTAGAAAAGTCGCAGCAGCCGATAGGTACTCTTCCCATGTTGTAGGACAAGCCGGTTTCCGAATTGAAATAGGCATTTAACGCGCTCTCCTGCATGTCCTTGTTCATATGAAATAAGGCCATGGCCGCCGTATCTGTAAATGCACCTCCAAAACCAAGTATTTTCTGCCGGGTCTCTTCCGGATAGATCCTCAAAAGCACTTTTTCCTGCCGGCTGTGCGAAAGTCCCTTCTCAAAAAACCTCTCGCCGGTATCCCGTGCTGTATAAATCATTCGCCTCATCATTTTGCCACCATATTCCTTTCAAAATCTGCCCTTACTATCCTTTAACTGCCCCTGCCGTGATTCCCTTTACAAAATGCCTGGAACCACAGATAAAAATAATCAGCACCGGAAAGGTAGACAGTGCCAATGCCAGCATCTGCGCACCATAATCCTGCCGGTAGGACACCGAAATATTGGAAATCATAAGCGGCAGTGTATATACTTTCTGTTTATTCAATGTGATGAGCGGTAACAGATAATTGTTCCATGACCACAGGAACACAAGCGTTGACACAGTAGTAATCGCAGGCTTCATACAGGGTACCACAATCCTAAAAAGGATTCCCGGCTCCGAACACCCATCGATCCTTGCGCTTTCCATCATTTCTTCCGGTATGGAATCTTTCATAAACTGCATCATGAAAAAAGCACTGAACGGATTTGCAATCCAAACACAAATCACTGACCAAAGCGTATTCGTCAGATGTGCGATCCGCATTTCCATGATATATCCTATGATAGAAATCTGTGTGGGCAGCATCATGCCTGTCAGCACCAATATAAAAAGGAATTTCTTAGCCCTGAATTCAAATTTGGCCAGGGCATACCCCATAGTAATGCTGGTAAAGAGGCAGGCAGTCACTGCCACAGCAGACACAAAAATACTGTTTCCATAAGCAGCAAGAATCCCATGGCTTAAAGTTGTCTTCAAATTTTCCCAGAAATAGTCACTGATAAGGAGAGGCAGGCCCTTAAACAAATCTTCACTATAATAAGTTCCCATCACAAACATCATATAAAAAGGAATCAAGGCAATCAGAGAAATGACTCCTAACACCAGGTAAACCCACCAGTCCTTTAATCCTTTTTTTCTCATTCTCCTGCCCTCCTTAGGAATCTTTTCTGTTGCTCCAAAAAAAGCTGAACAAAGAACAGGCACCGATAATCAAAAACAATGTATAGGCAATGGCCGCCCCGTATCCCAACCGGGTATTGCTTCCGAAAGAATCATCATAAAATTTCCATATTACCGTCAATACCGAATATTCCGGGCCGCCCACACTCCGTGAAGCTGCCGACCAACCGGAATAGAGCTGAACCGGTTCATCAAACATCTGAAAGCCGCCAATCATCGCTGTGATCAGTAAAAAGACAGAGACATTTTTCAGAAGTGGAACCACTATGGCAAAAAAAGTTTTCAGCCTTCCGGCTCCATCGATTGCCGCAGCTTCATAGATATCCTGATCAATAGCTGTCATACCGGAAAGATAAATCATCATACAATATCCAAAATTTCTCCATATAATCATAATTGCCACGATCAGACGGGCGGACCAGGGCTGCTGAAGCCAGAAATAATTCTCCTCCAATATACTAAAGTGCGTCAGCAGCCCGTTTAAGATTCCGCTGTTCCAATCAAAAATATATGAGAAAATAAAACCAATGGCCACTGGTGTTGTAATATAAGGAAGAAAATTTACCACTTGGAACAGCCTTCTGCCTCTTGCAAGACTAAAAAGCAGATACGCAGTCACCAAACCCAGAATCAGGTTTACCGGCAAAGACATCAACATAATCAACACCGTATTGAAAAGCGATTTTAAGAATAATCTGTCCTTTGTAAACAGGTTGATATAGTTAGAAAGCCCCACAAAATGCTTCTCCACAATGCCGTTATACTCAAACAGACTTAAATAAAAGGAATACAGCATAGGGAACAACATAAATAAACAGTATGCCGTCAGAAATGGTGTTGCAAAAATAACAGGCCATTTATTACGTTTCATTCTCTCATCCGCCTTTTCTTGAATCTTTCCTATTGAATCTCTGCTTCCGGTACCTTGACCTGTACTTCCTCTTTAAACAATTCCAGCGCCTTTTGCGTATCAATGGACATATCGGTCATGTACTTGGGTGTCAGTGCCTGAAAAACATCATTAATGATTGCATCATATTTCGTCTGAGGCGCTGTCTTTGCATTGGGAGCCGCCTCCTCAATATAATACTTCACCAGACTCTGACCGCCAAAGAACTTGTCTACCGGACCTTCCTTGTCCATGGGAGAATACTCGCTCTCATAATAGGGTTGGTAGCAGCTGTAATTTCCAGTCAGGTCGTACATATAAGAGCCGCCCAGTTCCGAGAAATAAATGAATTCCAGATAAGCCCACGCTGCTTCCTTATTTTCACTGTTCTTATAAATGCTTAAGGTCGTCCCGCCAAGATTAAAAGAACCTTCGGGTGGTGTTGTAACTGCCCAGTTTCCCTCTCCCTCCGTATCATTCTTAGCTATTACCAGAGGTGGACACCAGGAACCGGCTTCATAGAAAATATACTCATCAGCGGCATATGCAGAGTACCAGGAAGCCGAATACATCTCCACATTTCCGATGATTCCTGCATCCCTCATCTTCATAGTCGTCTCCAGAGGTTTGGTCATCTTTTTCGTGATATCAACCGTATTGCCATCCACATAATCTACAATGTTCTGACCAATGGTTGAAAGAAGCACATCTCCTAAGGAAACCATCATTTTTACCTTGCCGTTACTCTTCTCGCTGACCTGTTTACCCACTTCGAGAAAAGCATCCCAGTCACTGATCATGGCTCCTACTTCCGCAGGATCATCTGTTCCCAGATATTCCTTTGCCAGATCCCTTTTATAAGCGAATCCTGCCGGGGTCACCTGCATCTCCAGCCCCAGAATATTTCCATCCTGATCGGACACTAACGGTACAGATGATGCTACCATTTTGCTTCTATCCAGATTGTAGGGCGCTTCCTCCAGTTTATCACAGATTCCCATCTCAAAAAGTGTTCCTCTCCATGCCATCTCACCCAGGATAATGTCCGGCAGATCCATTCCTGAGACATAACTGGTCTGCAGCTTTGTCATATAATCGTCCCAGGCTACATCCTGCACTTCAATTTTTACATTGGGGTATACTTCATTAAATTTATCCACATACTTTTGTTGTGTTCCGCCATCCCAGTCCCAGATTACTACTGTCCCAGTAAGATCTGCCGGGTCTTGCGTGCCCACCTCTGATGCAGACTCTGCCACTTCTTCCTCTGATGTTTGTGAAGTCTCACTCGTCGTATTTTCCTCCTGGCCCGTCTGTCCGGCGGGATTTCCCACCTGCTGGTTATTACCACATCCGAACAGGACAGATGACAGCATTGCTATCGTTAACACTACGCTTACAGATTTTCTCTTCATAAGCCTTCCTTTCCTCACCCAAAGTGCTTTTTACACATAGCTTTATAACGCATTTGGGCAAATATCTCTTTTTAGTTTGATTCACAGAGTGCCGATATTTTCTCTCTGTTTGCCTTATCCCTCTGCAGAGTGACTTTAAATAGTGCTTGTTTATGCCTATCATCTTATCATTCCCCACATTTGATATAAATAGCAGAAGAATTTCAAAATATACCCGACTGCGATAAAAATGGTGTTTTCTTGCATCTATGACGCAGTGTGGTATAATGGATGCAGACTCGGCGGATATGATTAACTGGACGCAGACTTAACACATTATAATATTTGAGATAGGGATATGAGTGAGAATAATACTTACATTTATCAGAGAACAAACTATACAGATTTAAACATTTATCAATATGGCAGGGAGAAGTGTGCGCCGATGCTTTCCTGCGGACCCGCTACGCACAATCATTATCTTCTGCACTATATTCTTAAAGGCAAGGGCTTGTTTACAGTGGGTGCAGACCGATATTACCAGCTCGAAGCAGGGCAGGCTTTTTTAATCTGTCCTAAATATATCACCACTTATACAGCAGACAAGTCAGATCCCTGGACTTATATATGGATTGAATTTGACGGATTGAAAGTGCCTTCCTTTTTATCAGATGCCGGTCTTGGATATAAACATCCTATCTATATTCCTCAAACAGAGTCTGATAGCGCAGAGCTAAAAGGACTGTTGCTCTCCATGCTTGAAAATCACGATTCCCCTCTGCGCCTTCTGGGAACCATGTATTGGATTCTGGAAGTCCTGATACGGACTTCCACCACACGTAAACCTCCAAAAATTGACAACTTGCAGGAATTTTATGTCCATGAAGCCATGATGTACATTGAACGACACTATAATCAGGATATAACCGTGACTCAGCTTGCAAACTGGTGCAACCTGGACCGCAGCTATTTTGGAAAAATATTTAAAAATACTGTACTGGTAACGCCCCATGAATACATTCTGCGCTACCGCATCAATACCGCCTGTGACCTTCTGAAAAATACGGATCTTTCCATAGGAGATATCGCTGCTCAAGTCGGCTATGAAAACCAGCTTCATTTTTCCAGAGCCTTTAAAAAGATTACCGGGATTGCCCCAAGGGAATGGAGAAAACAGAACCGGGATTGACATATCCATCCAAAAAACAGGGGTTTCAATCCATATGTTCCTCACAATACTTTTCAACCAATTCTATAAATTCATCCGCCACCTCAATTTGTCGCTCAGACTCTTCTCTGCTGGCAACATAGAAATCATCATAATCGCTTGCATGACGTATCTCTTCCACCTCACCGATTTTTTTTCCGATTTCACTTGAAAAAATTTCCGTTTTTACATAATTTTTATTAAAATTTCCAATTGCATCCTTGTGGCGTTTAAACGCATCTCCATTTAAAGCATGAACAGCGTTTACAGCTTGAAAAATAGCATAATAAGACCGGTTATTAGCACTCTTATACTCTTCTGCCACTAATAATATTTTTGCTGCTTTCAAATTATCCCTGACAGTCTGGATTCAATATAAACACAAATCTTTTCGAGCCGCCGCCCCATAGACTACCCCGAAAGGAGGGACAGACCCCATGCAGGACGAAATCAACGAAAAAACCGTTGCCCTGTATATCAAGACCGGGAAGCTGACCGCCGAAGTGCTGCAAAAGGCAATCAAAAAGCTGCTCTCACAGGCAAAGAAAGAGCTTGACAGACAGGCAATCCCCCACGGGAAGCAGACCCTAAAGCAGCTTATGAAGCAGAATACAGGCGTTTCCAACATTGAGATCACAAAGGACAACATCAAAGCCTTTGAGAGTACAGTGAAAAAATATGGTATCGACTTTGCGCTGAAAAAGGACGCGACGGAAACCCCGCCCCGCTACCTTGTATTCTTCAAGGGCAGGGACGCGGACGCGCTGACCGCCGCTTTCAAGGAGTTTTCCGCAAAGAAGCTGACGCAGGATAAAAAGCCCTCAATCCGAAAGGCATTAGCCGCTTTCCGGGAAAAGGCAAAGGAGCTGAACGCCAGCCGCCAGCAGACCAAACACAAGGACAGGGAGGTATCGCTATGAAGCCGGAAATCAAGAAGCTGCTTATTCTCAATCTCCCGTATCTGCTCTTTGTGTACCTGTTTGACAAGGTAGGCGCGGCTGTCCGGCTTTCCCCCGGCATGGACGCAAGCCAAAAGATTTTACATCTTGGGGAGGGCTTCACAGCCGCCTTTGCCAGTGCCGCGCCCAGCTTCCACCCCCGCGACCTGCTGATCGGCGTTGCCGGGGCGGTGATTATCCGGCTTGCCGTTTACCTAAAAGGCAAGAACGCGAAGAAATACCGCAAAGGCATTGAGTACGGTTCCGCGCGTTGAGGTGCATAATCTTAACTGTAAGCAACACCTATATTGACGCAGGAGGATATGCACATGAATGATTACAGCAAAATCACAGCCCTTTACTCCCGCTTATCCGTGGGGGACGAGGACAGGGACGGCGGCGAAAGCAACTCCATACAGAACCAGAAGAAATTTCTGGAAAGCTATGCCAGACAGCTAAAATTAACCAATATCCGGCACTACATTGACGATGACGAAAGCGGCAGGTTTTTTGACCGCTCTGCCTACTCCCGCATGATTGAGGACGTGGAAAACGGCAAAATCGGCGTGTGCATTATGAAAGACATGACCCGCTGGGGGCGCGACTATCTCCAAGTGGGAAACGCTATGGAGATTTTCCGCAGAAACAACGTGCGCTTTATCGCGGTAAACAACGGGATAGACAGTGAAAAGCCCGACACGTTGGAATTTGCGCCGTTCATCAATATCATGTCAGAGTGGTACGCAAGGGACATCAGCAAGAAAGTAAAAACGGGTATCCGCACAAAGGGGACGAGCGGAAAGCCAATCGCAACCGAAGCCCCTTATGGTTATGTCAAAGACCCCAGCGACAAGGATTTTTGGATAATCGACGAAGAAGCCGCCGAAGTTGTCCGCCTTATTTTCCGCCTGTTTCTGGACGGGAAAAACCGAAACCAAATCGCCGTATATCTGAAAAATGAGCAAATCCCAACCCCCACTTTCTACATGAAAGAACGCGGGCGGGGGACGTGTAAAAACAGGATGCTCAACGAGGATAACCGTTACAAATGGAACAAGGCGACCTTGACAAATATCCTCACGCGGCAGGAATATTGCGGTGATGTAGTCAACTTCAAGACAGCAAAGCATTTCCGGGACAAACGAAACCACTATGTAGACAGAAGCCAGTGGCAGATTACGGAAAACGTGCATGAACCGATTGTTGACCGCGCCGACTTTGAAAACATACAGCGGATTTTGGAAAATGCCCCCGTCAAGCGACCAAACGGGGACGGGGAAATCCACCCTTTGTCGGGCTTGCTTTTCTGTAAGGACTGCAGCGCAAAAATGCACATTCGGATAGATTACAGGAACGGCGGCAAGCGGCATATCGCCTATTGCAGTGAGTACCACAAGGGGAAAGCCAAAAATCCGAAGTGCCATTCCCCGCACATCATGGACGCGGATTTACTCATGCAGACTGTTTCGGACGTGCTGAAAAAAATCGCGGAATACTCCATCAGTAACCGGGCAGACTTTGAAGCCTTAGTGAAAAAGAGCCTTGCCGTACAGCAGACCGACCAGACGAAGAAACAGCAGAAACGTGTCCCGCAAATCACAACGCGGCTTGAACAAATCGACAAGGTACTGAACAAACTTTATGAGGACAACGCACTGGGCGCGATTGAACAAGACCGTTATGAGCAGATGTCACAGAAGTATTCAGAAGAATATTATACGCTGAAAACGGAACTTGCAGAAATCAAAGAACAGCTATCTGCTTTTGAGAACGCGGGAGGGCCAGAGCCTACCGCGACAGAAACATTGAAAAGCAACGGGAGTATGACCGTATCAAAGCGAGGGAATACCGGGCAAGGAAAAAGGCGCAAGCCGCCGCAACCGCACAGTAAAACCGAATAGCCAACAGCCGGGAGGGATTTTCCAATCATGGGAAATCCCTTTTCCGCGCCCAAAGAAAGGAGCGACCTATTGACAGAAAAGAAAGAAACGCCTACCCCGCCCCGAAAGCCGGACGGTATCATCACGACACACAGGAACGGGCAGACCATTGTTGCGGAGTTGTTTTTCAACCATAGCGGCACAGAAACATTCCGCGACAAGATTTTGAAAATGATACTTGCCGACAAGCAGGAATAAAACGGGAAAACGGCTATCTGTAAAAATCCATTCCATTCCTATCCTATCCATTCCACACAAAAATCGAAAGGAGCGATTAACGCATGGCAAAGACCAAAGCCGAAAAAATCACGAGCATTGAGGAAGAAATCCGACAGCTTGAAAACAGGCGCAGACAGCTTGTGCAGGAGCAAAAGGCACAGGAGCGCAAGGACAGGACAAAACGCCTATGCCGCCGCATGGGGCTTTTTGAAAGCCTTGTCCCCGACACGATACCGCTGACAGAGGAGCAATTTAAGACCTTTCTTGAAAAGACGGTAATGAGCGACCACGCCCGCCGCATACTGGACGGAATGACCGCCCAGAACGCCCCCACAGCCCCCGCACAGGGCGCGGAAACGGCGGCACAGGGTAACACGCCGCCCGCCGCCAGAACCGCCCATACAGCCCGCGAGGGCGGCGCAGGCGGGGACGTGAACGGGGGCAGTTTACAAGGGTAACGAGCTTACGCCCCTACCCTTGCTTAAAGCAAGGGCGCACTTATATACCACAATGAATTGTGGTATGTGCGGTCTTGCAGACGGCGTTTTGTGCCTGTCGTCACAAAAGGAAACGGCGGGAGTTACCCGCAGAAAGGAGCGCGGCGCGTGGCAATCTACCATTGCAGTATCAAAGTCATATCCCGCGGCAAGGGCAAGTCCGCTGTTGCCGCCGCCGCTTACCGGGCGGGAGAAAAAATCACAAATGAGTTTGACGGAATGACCCACGACTACACCCACAAGGGCGGTGTCGTCCATACCGAGATTTTACTCCCCGACCACGCACCCGCCGGATATACGGACAGGGCGGTTTTGTGGAACGAGGTTGAGAAAATCGAGAAAGCGAAGAACGCCCAGCTTGCGCGGGAGATTGAAATTGCCTTACCCCGCGAACTGACAAGGGAGCAAGGCATTTCCCTTGTCCGCGAGTATGTGAAACGGCATTTTGTGGCGGCGGGAATGTGCGCTGATATATGCCTACACGACACAGGCGGCGGCAACCCCCACGCCCATATCATGCTGACAATACGCCCTTTTGACGAGCGCGGCACATAGGGAGCGAAGCAGAAAAAGGAGTACATTCTTGACAAAGACGGGAATAAAATCTATGACCCGAAAAAGCGGCAGTACAAATGCAAGTCCATTCCCGCTACCGACTGGAACGAGCAGACCAAAGCCGAGGAATGGCGGGCGGCATGGGCGGGGCTTTGTAATCAAGCGTTAGAACAGAACGGACACGCGGAGCGTATCGACCACCGTAGTTATGAACGACAAGGGATAGACCAGATACCCACCGTCCATTTAGGCGTTGCCGCGTCCGCTATGGAGAAACGCGGCATCCGCACCGGGCGCGGCGACCTTAACCGCGAAATCGAAGTGACAAACCAGAAGTTGCGGCAGTTAAAGGCACGTATCTCCAAACTGCAAGACTGGTTGAAAGAGGAACAGGAGAATACCGAGCCGCCCACCCTTGCCGACTATATTCAAGGCATACTGTCACGCAAGGCACAGTCGGGAAAACCGGGATATTCACAATCGCTGTATAATCTCAAAGACGCGGCAAAAATGCTGAATTTCCTGCAAACCAACAACATCATGGATATGGCGGGGCTTGATGAAAAATTCAAGTCCATGATAGGGGAACAGCTTGACATTCAAGGGAAACTGAAACCCGTTGAACGGCGGCTTGCCACTCTGAAAAAGCACTTAGAGCAAGCCGACATTTATTTCAAGTGCAAGGGAAAGAAGCTGCTGAGCGAAGCCGAGCAAATCCTATTCACAACGGCGAAAGATTATCTTAAAGGCGTGATGAACGGCAAGACCACAATCCCGACAAAGACATGGAAAGAAGAATACGCCAAGCTGACCGCCGAGAGGAAAAAACTCAATCAGCGGTATCTTGCATTGAAAGAGGAAGTGAAAGAAGCGGAGAAAATCAGAAAGAGCGTTTACAGTATCTTGCGGCAGGAACAGAGAACTACACTGGACAAGGGCATAAAAAGATGCTGGCCTGACGGTATGCCTGCCGTCAGATTTTCCACTCAATTTGCAGCTTCTCGCTAGTGGCACGAATGACTGTAATCATCAAATCCACCACCTGCTGCTTGTCCTCAAAACTGACATTCTCCCAATCGTCCAGGTAGTTGGAAATCGTGTCAATCTGCTCCGGGGACACTGCCTCGGCGGTCAGCTTGGCAATCTCGCTGGCAAGGGTCTGACGGCGGCTGTCCAATTCCTCAATCTTGGCGTTGGCGTAGGAGATCAGCACCGGGGCCGCGCCCGTCAGCGTGTCCAGCAGCTTTTCAATCTCGCTCTCCACCTGGGCCAACTCCGCCTGCTTCGCCGTCAGCTTCGGGCTGGCGGCTTTTTTCTTTTTGCGGCCCGTCAGCGTCTTGTAGTCCTCCAGCTTCTTCACCATCTGCTGGTAAACTACCGCCTCTAACTCCCGCATTTTAATCGTGCCGCAGCCGGGGCAGGATTTGTTTTCAGCGTGTTTCGAGCAACGCAAATAGATATAGCCGCAGGAGTGGGCCGACATTAGGGCATAGCCACAGCTGCCGCATTTGATTTTCCCCGCCATCCAGGTATTGCGGGCTTTCCTTGCTGGCTGGTAGCTTTGGCTTGCCATGATTTTCTTTCGCACCCGAAGCCACAACTCGGACGGGATGAAGCCCTCGCTGGGGGCCAGCACCAACATCTGGCCTTGCAGATACTTGTGCTTGTTGTCGGTGCTGCCCTTGCTCCGATAGTAGTAGCAGCCGTTTGTCCCTACGAAGTCGGCGGCATCGTTGTAAATCTCCGTCCCCTGACTTTTGAAAAACTCGTAAATGTCCAGGTCAGCCATAGCGTAGATTGGATTACGAAGGATAAGGCTGATAGTAGAACGGGAAAACGGATTGCCGTAATACGACCTGACACCTTGCGCCGCAAGCTGGGTGGCTATGTCGTGGAGCGAGATGCGGGGGTCAATATACATCTCGTACATCTTCCGCACAAATGTCGCCTCTGTCGGTTCAATCACCAGCTTCTTTGTATGGATGCCGTCAATGATGATAGGCTCCGTCCGAAATCCATAGGGCGCTCGTCCGCCCATTTTGAAACCTCGCTGACACCGGGCATACCATGCGTCCTGCACCCGTTTCTGGATGGTTTCTCGCTCCAACTGTGCGAACACAATGCAGATGTTCAGCATCGCCCGGCCCATCGGTGTGGACGTGTCGAACTTCTCTGTGGAGGATATGAACTCCACGTTGTACTCCTGGAACAGCGCCATCATGTTTGCAAAGTCCAGAATGGAACGGCTGATGCGGTCGAGCTTGTAAACGACTACCCTGGCAATCAGTCCACGCTTGATGTCCTCTACCAGCATTTGAAACTGGGGCCTGTCCGTATTCTTACCACTGTAACCCTTGTCTTGATACTCCCGGCAGCTTCCACACCTCAACTCATATTTGCAAAACTCAATCTGACTTTCGATAGAAATACTATCCTTCTTGTCGATGGACTGTCTTGCATAAATCGCGTCAATTCGATTGTTCATTTTGCGCTCCCTTTCTGAAAAGAAACGGAGCTGCTGACAGCTTCATTATACCGTCAACAGCCCCGCAAATCAATCTCTATCTGAAAAAATCACGAGGCAGGCGTTTCCCTCTGCTGGTACTTGCGGAACACCTCGTAAAGCCGCTGCTCCAACTCCCGGCGCTTCGCCGCCTCCTGCTCCGGGGAGAGGATGGGGGGTGAGGTTTTCCAGCGGGATTTCCCGGCCCTGGAAAGTCACGATCTCGATCTGCGTCTTGTAGCTGATATGCTCCATAGGCAACTCCTTGTTTTCAAAATTTTCATAGTGGACATTTGTCCGAAAAGTGGGCGCTATTTACTCACACTCGTTTTATTTATACTTGTTATTGTTCTCATAGTTCTTATTAGGGGCCAGCTTTTTTGCCTGCGTCAGCCGGGTTTCTGCCCTATTACAAGAACAGTTTTCCGGCCATGGTGAAGGACAAGTTTTTATCCATCAGGGGTGGCTAAATCTTTGTCCATCAGGCAGTTTCACATAGATGTGATTGGGCTTGGAGAACTGCTGCCGTCTGCGCTCAATCAGCCCCGCCGCCTCTAATTCCGCCAATACGTTCTTCGCGGTGGTCATGCTCTTGCCGAGCATTCCGGCTATCTTCTCAATCGGGAAGATGATGTAAACTCTCCCGGCCTCGTCCGTCCAGCCGTTGAGCTGGGACAGCCGCGCCCGGTCAAGCAAAAGAGCATAGGTCAGCTTGGCGGTAAGGGTCAGGCCCATGTCCAGCAGGAACCAGGGGAAGAAAAAATAGGGCGGCAATTCGGTAGTTATCGTCATGTAGTCGGTCATGGTATTAGCCTCCTTGGTGTGAGGCTGTCAGACCGCCGCCGTGGGCCGTTAGAGGCCCGTTTTCGAGGGTGGAAAGGAAATGTATCAGGCCCCCGCTGAGGGCGGTCTTGAAAGCCCTGATATTACGGCATTTTCAGAGGGTACTTTTTCTACACATCAGCCCGGTTTTTCCTGGCCCACGCCCGCTTGCTCCGTTTGGCACGTTCTGCGGCACAGATGGAGCAATACAGGGTGTTGTGCTTGGGCGGGGCAAATATCCTCCCGCACTCCCGGCAGCGTCGCCGTCTGACGGAAGGGGGCGGAAACAATGCGGCACACAGGCCAGTGTCCAGAGGAAGGACGGCGGCGCGGAACCATTTGCAGATTAGGGAGCAGGTGATGCTCTGCGGGCAGACACATTCCTCGCCATCGTCCAGGAGCAGGCAGTTTCCGCAATCATAGTTGCAGCACTCATGCACAAGCCGCCGGGCTGTGCGGTACTGCTGATAGGTCATATGGGGAATTTTGGATGCGCTCACCTTACACGCTCCCCCGGCAAAATTCTAAAAACGTCAGATTTGCGTTTTTGTCGTGAGCGCCAATCTGGCACTGACGATATCTGACCCGCAGGAAAGGAACAGACGCAAAGCGGGTGTTCCTTTCCTGCGGGCGCGCAAGGGGTTTGGGGAGTGCAGCTCCCCATCGCGTCCGAAGGACGCAACGCCCCCGGCAGGGCGCACGACACCGGAACGGTGTATAAGTGCGCCGTAAGAAACGGACGCACTTTTGCCGAAGCTGATTTATCGCTGACATTCTGGCCTCCTTGACATAGGAGGGACAAGCCGCCGGGGCAGCTTGTCCCTCCCGGTGATGGGGCGGTTGCCCCTCACCTGGTAGCCATCATGCCGGGGTGATCGTCAGGGTGGTCAGCGGAAAAATTTGAAAAACTTTTTCCGAACGCCCTCGATGCTCTCATGGACTGCGGCCTTGGAGCAGCCGCACATCCGCCCAATCTCCGCATAGCTGAAATTGTACAGCGCATAGAGCAGAAACCGCTCCCGCTGGGTAGGCGTACAGAGGGCCAGCACCGCCAGAATTTCCTCCAGCGTTTCCTGCTGGCAGACCAATTCCTCCGGGGTGGCGCAGTAGGGCAGACGGCCCTGGGCGGCAATTATGTACTCGTCACACTCGCGCCCGTCCCAATGCCGCCGCTGCTCCCGGTCGAGGCTCCGCTCGGTGCGTTTGGCCAACTCCCAGAACTCGTCCAGGGTGACGGCATCCTCATAGGTCAGTTTGCGGCTATATCTCTTGATGGTGATCTCCATCGTGTTGTCCTCCTGTTCAGATTTGGGGTAAACGAAATCTGAACAGGAGGGGTGGGCCGCGACACCGGGGCCGGATGGGACAGCCCACATAAAAAGTAAAAGCGCCCGAACAGCACAAGGCTATTCGGGCGCTGGGGGTGGCAGTATGTGTAGACTGGAAACGACTGTTTTCGCAAGCCTGGGTAGAGGTCGCCGTTACGAGGGTTAGGCTTTTTTTGACAAGTGCCTATCTATTCGTAGTCGCATGGCGGCATCCTCCTAATTGCCGCCAAAACAAAAAGCAGCGGCTTTGAAAAATCAAAACCGCTGTCAAAAACATCATTTGGACATGGGAAATTACTCTGCCCGGCAGCGGTTTTTTTCTTTTCTGCCGCTGGGCAGATGAAACTTATATCAGCAAAATTACCGGGTACGAATCCTCTTTAGCAGGACTCCGCATAGTATAACCGCTATGAGAAAAATACCGAGCAAGGGGCAGAGCGTTTGCAGAGAAAACGCAGAGTCAGTCATCAATTTATATCCCCATGTTGCAGGAAACAGTTTTCCAACAATGGCAAATGCCTGCGGAAGCATTTCGCTCGGAAACATAATTCCCGACAGCATAGTGGACGGGATAAAAAGTAGGATGGAAAACATGGATGTATTTGCTGTATCTTTTACAGCTAACCCGATGATACTGGCAATGCTAAGCGAAACAGCAATCAGAATAACCAGCCCGCCTAAATATGTTTCCAGGTGCTCTGGAATTTTGGCGCCAAAGAGAATTGGCGCGAGTACATAGAGAATGGCGCTCATGATGAGCAAATGCACAAACGCAGAAATATTTATCAAGATCAACCCCAGCGACAGCGGCACACCGTTTGCCTGATAAGCATTTTTAATATCGCTCCGATATATCTCCGCAAGAGAGGGCGGCAATCCAATCAGCGCCCCCATGGTAACAGCAAAGACGGTCATGGACTGAATCAACGTCTCTTTGCTCTCCGGCATGACAGAGGTGAAAATCCCGCCCATAACCGCAAAGAACAGGAGTGGAACCGCATAACAGGTAATCAACATGGTTCGGCTACGTAAGTCCAGTTTCCACTGTAATGTAAATCCATATAAAAATCCGTTCACTGCCTATTCTCCCTTCGCAATTTTCAGAAAATGCTGTTCCAGTGACCCCCGGTCAACCCGAATGTCTTGAATGACGGTGTCCTTTTCCTCATAACTTTTGAGTATTGTTATCAGGCTGGCTCTAATATCATCCGATTCATAAGTCTCTAAGCCTTGGCCCGTCCGAATTTGGATGTTATAGTGCTTTCCGATTTTCTCGGTCAATGCGATAACTGTTCCAGCAAAAGCGATCTCCCCATCCCTCAGAATCGCGATGCTGTCACATAGGCTCTCTACTTCGGCCATGTCATGGCTGGCTAAAATAATCGTTTTTCCCTGCGCTTTCAAATTGCGAATATATTCGTGGAGAGAAATTCGGCCCTCAATATCAAGTCCGGCGGTGGGTTCATCAAGGAACACAATATCCGGGTCGCAAATAAGCGCCAGTGCCAGATGAAGCCGCCGCTTCTGTCCAGTGGACATTGCCTGGTATTGCTTATTCGCAATGCTGTCTACGCCCAGCGCCGCCAGCATAGAGGTGTCTGCGGGTTTTCGGTTCCACTTTGCGAAAAGCCGCACAGCTTCCCCTCCCTTGATGTGTGCGGGCAATGCCGCCGACTGCAACTGAATCCCGATTCTGCCGTTTACGGATATTGTTCCGCCGTCATACTTTCGGAGTCCCTCAATACACTCAAGGGTCGTCGTTTTCCCAGCGCCGTTTACGCCTAACAGCGCAAAAATATCTCCCCGGCGTACATACAGGTCAATTCCTTTTAACACCACTTTTTCGCCGTAGCTTTTACGCAATCCCTTCACTTCTAACGCATTTGTCATGGTATCGCCTCCTGAAATGGATCTATCCCCTCGTTTGAAAAGTAAGCACCTAATGCTGGTTCAATAAAGGCGTTTGCTTTGGCCTGCTTCTGCGTCCACTCCTGACCGAATTCATCATTTTGTCCCATCTGTATGAGTTTAGGGAGCATATCGGTATCCCCTCCGGTGAATTCTATAATCAAGGCCCAGTAATCTTTTGCAAATTGCTGTCCTCGTTGGCTCTCTGCCGGGATGCCATCTGCTTGCAGTTGAATCGCCTCGTCTTGCAGACGCAAGAACCGCTGCATAAACACGATGCCGCTCTCTTTATCGAATCGGTTGCGGATATGATCCAACGTTTCGCTGTCAAAATGCTTAATAAGCCAGTAGAAGCTGTTTTTCATTTCCAGATTAACGATGATGTCCGCATACTTTTTGAAATCTACCGATTGCATTTCCAGCACTTCGGTTTTCAGCGCCTCAATTCTTGAGAGTGATTCTGTCAGACTTGCAATTTTCTCCCGGACAATAGCCGCCTGCTCAGACAAAACCTGCGCCACACCTGCCGGAGTATCCAGCGGAATCAATCTGTCTCTGATGTCATCCAGGGAAAAACCCAGATGCTTCAGGGATAGTATTTGGTGGAGCTTGATAATGTCTTTATCGGTATATAGCCTGCGGCCACCTTCACTCATAGCTGACGGTGAGAGCAGTCCTTCCTTGTCATAATGCTGTAAGGTTCTGACCGTTACTCCCATTTTCTTTGCAACTGCACCTGCGGTCATATATCCCTGTGGAATCGCTCGGTATCTTTCCACGTTCAAAACACCTCCTGCGGGTAGTATACTTCATTACGTTACGTCATGAGCAAGACCTTTTTTGTATTTTCATGTATTATCGGCAAATTATTTGGAAGGGGATAGGTTCTAAGATACCAAAAGCTGGAAGGGGCTTGCCTTCCAGCTTTTGGTTTATTGTCAGCAACTCCGCATTATTTTGTGGTCTTGTCCATATCAGTGAGAACAACAAACCTACAGAAAACAGGATATGGAGCGATAACAGACAGGGCGGCAGGATAATCACCGCCGCCCTATTTTGGACTTTCCTTTACCAGTCTTTTTGATGAACCTATACACAGCGAAATCAGCTGTCGGAGCTGACTCGTTGTACTTCAAAAAATACACCATCCCACGGAATAATCAGAGTGTTTTCGTCTTTTATATAAAAAGTATCACCAATGCCGCTTGCATTTTCTATAGCCACTACTTGAATGGAATCTTTGGAAATTCCCAGCGTTTCCAGACTAGTGCCTTGATAGATGGATAAAAAATCATCTGCGGTCAGAATGCTTTCAATATATTGGGGGGAATCCAGACGGTTCTGGTTATCATATATAGCATAATCATTAAAATATTCAAAACGGGTTCCCATCAGCGCAGAGCAATCTTCCTCTGACATGGCACTGTAGGCACCAAAGGTTGATGAAGTTATCTGCCATGTACCCAAATAGGAGGGTGAAGAAGATGATACATCTGGGGATGGGGCTACAGTTTCAGTTTCAGCTTCCACTTCTTCGGGGATAGACTGAGTGCTAGGGGAAAATTGGGACTGGTTGTCCTCAGCTTGTGAGGGCTGTTCCATGTCTGGTTGTTCCGGCACAGACTGATTTTGAGTTTCCTGTGCTGGTTCTTCCTGTGCAGGATTTTCTATTGGAATCGGTTCTGTAACAGGAAGTGTTGACTGTTGCTGGCTGTTACTTCCGCATCCTGTTATGGTACAAGTCAATAGCAGTATAAAGCCTGTCAGTAAAACGATAGTTTTCCGATTTATGGCAGACAGGGGGAATTTTAACGAAAATTCTTTTTGAAATAATTTATTTGTTTGTTTCATTTGTTGTTGCTCCTTTCATACCTATAAGTTTTAGGCGTTTGCGAAACGCCAGAACCCGCATAAATACGGGATTCTCTTTGTTACAAAATAAAACAACTCCTCACTGGT
>RAYR01000029.1 GCA_003612405.1 bacterium 0.1xD8-71 | reverse complement strand
AAAAGCTTTGCTTTGCTTCGCAAATAACTATACGAGTGCCGCTTCGCGGACTCGGTATTAGCGGAAGGAGCCTTTATGTCACTTTTAACAGTACACCACATCGGTTATCTCGTCAAAAAAATAGAAAAAGCAAAAGATGCTTTCCTGTCTCTGGGCTTTCAGGTGGAACAGGATACCCTGCGCGACGAAATCCGCAAGGTAGATATCTGTTTCCTCCTCAAGGACGGTTACCGGATAGAGCTGGTCTCCCCTTATGCCGGGGATTCTGTGGTGTCCGGGCTGATGAAGCGGTACAAAAACAGTCCCTACCATATCTGCTATGAGACTGCCGACTTTGAAGCTGCCTTCGCAGACCTCACTGCCAACGGTTATATTGCCATTGACACTCCCACGCCTGCCCCCGCTTTGGACGGACGGGATGTGGTGTTTTTAAGCAGCGCCGTGCTGGGTATGATAGAACTAATCAGGCCTTGAATATCCGCCTTTAACCAATCTTACTGAGAACGATATCCGCCATCTCACCCACATTCTTCATGGACACCACCTGTCCCATGTTGAATTTCATGCCAAACGCCTGCTCCACAGCCGCCAGCAGGTTGATGTGCTCCAGGGAATCCCACTCTTCGATGTCATCCGCCGTGGTGGCATCTGTCACTGTGATTTCCTCATCATCAAACACATCCCGAAATACTTCGTTTAATTTCTCGAACACTTCTTCTCTGGTCATAGTATCCTCCATAACTCTGTAACCGGACTTATCCCGGCAAATCTTTTACTACTATATCCTTTTTGGATAAAAATGGCAACTTTTTCCTTGCATCTCACCGGACTTACACATGTCATCAGTCATCTGTAACCTGAATTACCGTGTTTTTCTTCTGATAGTCTTCGGGAATCACATACTGCCAGGTGCTGACACCCGTGTCATCTTCTGCAATCTTCTCAAAGCCCATCTGGCCGTAGAATTCTCTCACCATACCGTTTTTGGCCGTAGGATAATAATAACCGATGATGGTTCCTATGCCTTTGTCCCTGCACGCAGCCGCCACGCTGTCCATCATGGCGTACTCCATATCCCGCTTGAGTACCCGGCAGCTCATAAGCCATAATTCCAGATGCAGTACCGTTCCGTCCTGCCTCTCTCCTGTAACAGCATCTTTCCTCTGATAAACCGGTATCTCCTCCATAGTTCCCTGTCTGCCAATCACCACACTCACCACGCCGTTGTCCCCGAACTTGTCCTCCAGTTTCCCATACCGGGTGATATAGGCGTCATCTGCCGCAAAGGCCTCGATATCCGCCTGGGTGTATCTTCTGGTGGTCAGGTTGAACTGATTGCTCTTATTGGAAAGCTGCGCAATCCGTGCCATATATAAGGATTCAAAGGCCTTGATCGTTCCCCGCATCTTCAGGGAAAGCAGATATTCTTTGTAGTCTCCGAAATTCTGAGCCTGTTTTTGTCTTTGTAAATTGGCTTTATACATCTCATTGCGCTTCCGGTCATCTTCTGACAGCTGTGTCACTTCAAAGAAACCGGAGCGGTCCAGCACACGGATATACTGTTCCGGTGATCCGATGCCGGGCACGGATACTCCTGCCACCTGACGCTCCACAATCTCCCGCTCCGCCGGATTATCGTCCACAAATACCAGACTGTCAGGTAAAATATTCAACTCCTGTGCAATCTCCACGATATTGCTGCTCTTCGGTTCCCAATTGGCCTTGATGACAATAAAATCCTCCGGTTTCAAGGTACCGTCCGGATGATTCAGCCCCGCAATGGCATTATCCTCCTCATTCTTGGAATCCACACACAGAAGTACCCCAATATCCTTCTGGGCTTTCACATACCCCTGGAACTCCGCATAGACTTGTCCCATAGGCGTCTCCTGCCCGATTTCCAGGTGTTCCACGCCGTCGTCTCCCACAATGCCGCCCCAGAGTGTATTATCCAGATCCAATACCAGGGCTTTCTTGTTTTTCCCGAAAATGGCCTTGATGATATGGGATACATTACAGGCAAACTCCGGAATCGCCTGTAAACACATGGCATACTTGTACATATGCCAGTACAGCGGGTCGGCCCACTTGTCAAGCCCATATGCCGAGGCCATATAGTTGAGGTCATTGATATAGAAATGTGCATGAGACCTGGCATACTCATAGAACCTGTCATTGAGCCGGTTGATAAAGGATATTCTGCCGTGGATATCTACCGCTTCCCGGTTTCCCAGAATCCGATAGAAGGGATACTCAAAGTTATTCTGGATCACAGGGCAGTGGTATTTCTCCGCAATCCTGTCCCACATTACCTGAAAATGCGCATACTGTTCTGTCAGCAGTTCCTCTACCTGCTGCGCCGAATCCCCCATCCCCGGAAATCTCGTAATATTGCGGTTGGATGTATGAATGAAAATAAGATCCGGTTCAAAGGCAGTCAGTGCCGGCTCGTCAAACATCACATCCTGCCAGTACTGTGCATATTCCGACTCATAAAATACAGGCTGTATCCCCTGCTCTAACAGGAATACCTCAAGCACTCTCACAATATCATGGGTAGTACTGCCTCCCAGGACTGCGATTTTCTTCTGTAGAAAATCAGACCGTTCTTCCAGCAGTTTTCGCTTTATCTTCTTTGATCGTTTCAAAATATCTTCACTATCAAAAGGATATTCCAGTTCCCGCATAACATCATTTCTCCCTGTCAACTCCGCCTGTGCTGTGGAATGTTCCCATACCCGCAAAAAGACAGGCGCATTTACACCTGTCTTTTATCATACCATAATCTGTTTGTTCTATGCAATCATTCCTCCGGCCGGAAGTCCGCATTGATGATTCTGGCGATTGCCTCCGCATATACTCTGCTGCCCGCCGGTGTCATGTGAACACCGTCTTCCAGATAATCATCCGCTGTCTCCGCATCAATGCCGCTCAGTTCAAAGGCATTATAAAAGATTACATTTTCATCCCTGTGCTGTTCATAGACATAACCCGTGCCTCTGGCAAAGCTGACCAACGGTCCGTACCCGTAATCTACAGAATAGCCGTCTCCCACAAAGGTCTTTCCATTAAAAATCTGACAGTAATGGGGGGCAATCAGCAATATCTTGGCATCAGGGAACTGGGCCTGTAAACGATTGACCCCGTCTTCCAGGGCTCCGGTGTAAGTGTGTATCTCACTCACCGGCAGCGTGCCGCCGTCCGCCAGCTGTCTGCTCTGGGGCACCTGGCCGTTTAAGAAATCATTTACCCCATACTCTATGATAAAATAATCCGTCTTTTCAAAATCACATTGCTTCAGGGCATCCCCTGCCGGATAGCCGTCGAAGATACTGCCGTCAATATTCCCCAGAATCGCATGAATGACACCCAGCATACTCCTGGATTCCCACTTGTCGAAATAAGCCTCCTCGCCGGGCAGAAGCGCCGCCGTAGTGCCTCCCATTGCCATGTTATAGACCTTGGCGTTACAGTCATGAGCTATGATGGCAGCTGCACCGCTCTCCGTTCTGTCATGATCCATGATGCTGTCACCCAGAATGACAATCTGCATATCATACTCTCTGTCATCCTCTTCTTCCTCTGTCTCCGTCTTGGCCTGATCGTCTTCCGCTTTCGTATCCTGCGTCTGTTCCACCACCTTGGGCTGTTCCTCATTCTCTTCCTGACTGCCCACTGTCTGCTCCGATTCGCCCTCTTTCGTCACCACACTGGTGCCTTCCTTAATCTGGTTCCACTCATTCTTAAGTTCCTGCACCGTCTGGTTATTTTCCTCTGCCAGGGCAAGCCGCTCCTTCTCCACCTTCATCTGCGCCTGTCCATACAGAATTTCAATCATTGCCAGGATACAGAAGCCTATCAGAACAATGAGAAGCAGATTGTTGCTGCTTTGTCTTCTCTTTCTGGGACTCCTTTTATTGTCCATCTATCTTCACTACCTTTCCGAATATGTTTGTTTTCTTCTTATGTCTGACTTTATCATATTTTTCCATTTTTGAATATCCCCATGCCTATTTATTAAGAAAACTTTCCTAAATCTTAAGAATTTTGATTTCCATTTTTCTATTTGTAACCAACCTGTACTATAGTATATAATGAAACAAAAGAAATATACCATGTTACTTGTCAAACAACGCTTACGAAAGGGATATTCTGATGTCATTGGTCAATCAGGGAGCCCAGCCTGCATCGGCACCGCTTACATTTGGACGTCAAAAACACAAAAGATTTCAAACAGAACCCCGCACCGCTTCCCCCTGGATGTGGAGGCTTTTTTTCTTATTCCTTCTTGTGCTGTTCTACTGCCTGGAACTTTTCTGGATCCGGCCTGTAGATGGAATCAACGATGACTGGGGCATGTACAGCACACTCTCCGGTGCCTATCTCGGCTATCCCGAAGCCCATGTGATGTTTTTCCTGTACCCCTTATCCTGGCTGTTGTGTAAACTTTATGAACTATGCAGTTTTATCCCCTGGTACGGTCTCTTCCAGCACGGCGTGCAGATTGCCTGCCTTTGTGTCATCTATCACCGTGCCATGCGGATCTGGCACAGACATGATTCCCAGGATGCTTTCTGGAAACCTGCACTGACTATCTTCTGCATCCTGTTTTTCCTGGTAAACCTGAACGTCCTCTCAGAGGCGCAGTATACTACCACGGCGGGACTTGCTGCGGCTGCGGCCATCTTCTGTTTCATTACCACGAAGATCAACAGCTCTGTCATCGTCTTTTTTGCAGATAATATACCCACCTTTGTCTTTGCCTGGATCGCCTTCAGCATGCGCCAGAACATCCTCTATCTGATGCTTCCCATGGCGGGGATGATGTGGATCTCCAAATGGATTATTGCCCGGCATAACGGCAGCGAAAACCTGGCTCTTAAGCTGTTTGGTTTTGCACTGCTTCTGGGGCTTGGCATGGGCATCTTCTGGGGAATCAATGCCGCCGCCTACTCAGCCCCGCAATGGTCAGATTTCCGCAAGATCAACCACTACAGAGAACGGGTCGGAGATTTCTACCAGTGGCCGGAATACGAGGAGTGCGCGGATGAACTGACAGCCCTCGGCATCACCGAAGAAGCTTATATGTACCGCAGAAACGGTGCACCATATATCGGCCACAACATGTCGGTAAATGACTGGAAACAGATGCATGACATTGCCAGGTCATGTTATCTGGCCCGCACCAGTATGCGTGAACGCCTGAAAAATATCGTGATCGGCAGCATAAACGTGTTTTTCTATGAGGACGGTATGCAGCCTGCCAACCTGCTGGCAGGTCTTCTGATTCTTCTGACCTTCCCCCTGATACTGATAAGACGAAACTGGCAGGCACTCATAGTCTACCTGTGTTATCTGTTCGGACGCAGTGTAAGCTGGATCTATGTGCTCTACGAAGGACGTTTCCCAAAGCGTATCATCCAGCCGCTGATCACCGTGGATTTCCTGATCGTGTTTGGCCTCCTGCTGGGATTCAACCTTCTGTGTCTTGAGAACAGGAAGCGCTATGCCCTCATTCTGCCGCTGGTCTTGTCTTTGAGCGTGCTTTCTCTATATCTCACCAAAGTCAACGTGGACGAAAACTATCACGCCCATGAAGAAACCTGGGAGGAACTGAAGGCTTACTGCCATGCCCACCCGGACAACTTCTATATCTGGACCTACGATTCGGGAACCCTGGAGAATTACTGTGAATCCCCCTTTGACATGACCCTGGACACCTACAATAACTTCTTCTATACGAACTGGGGCGTGGTGTGCAATCCCAACAGCAAAATCAAGCTGTCCGCCCACGGCATAGGGGATTTCGGACAGGATGTGGCAGACAGTGACCATGTATATTTTATCCTGCGGGAAGCCCCCTTCAACAGGGAACATCCCGTAGTCATGTATTTCAGGCATACCTATAACGTGGAATCGGAAATCGCAGATATCTTCACCGCTGGAGATACCGTATATCATGTCTATCAGCTTAAGTAACACGAGAAGAGAAAAGACCCAGAATGACCAGCGCCGTCACCGACAGCATTACCGGATACAGATATCTGGTGAGCACACAGGGCCCTAACAGCAGGGTGCCCGCAAGGGCTATGACATACACTGCCGGCACAAGCATCATCGGCTTCTTTAACCCGATACAGCAAAGACAATAGTAGAAAAGCATCCAGCAGTAGAAAGCGGGCTGCATCACAAGCGCCAGCGGCGGAATATACCGCCACACCTCGTCTACCGCCGCAAAATACCGATACACAGACTGCAATAACTGTAACTTCTGGTGTCTGACATATCCCGGTGCCAGAGCCTCCATATAAGCCTGCTGATCACTGGGATAAGAAAGCTGCAAATATCCCTTGGCATAGGAATAGACATCATTCAGGTAGGTGGTATCTACCAGATACCACATGCCTTTATTTTTTAATAAAAAGGCTTTCCAGTACTCCCCCGGATACCGGCACCCCAGCGAAAGCCATTCCTGCGCCAGTGTCTTAAGCACTTCTTTGTCTCCCACAATATCCTTCTTGCTCCGGTCTGCGATGGCAGGCACATACTCCGGCAACTCTCCACCGTTCCAGATCAGAGAAAGATTCTCCAGATCCTGCGCCGTCAGTTCCTCTTCATGAAAAGCAGCGACACGGGCAATCTGCTGAGCCGGCACACTGAGCATTTCCCTGGCATAGGTATCACTGGTGGCTCCGGATGCCTGAATCATCAGGGTATTGAACAGCAGATACAGGATAAAAGCAGCCGCATGGGCAATCCCCAATCTTTGATTCCACAATATTTTTCTGCGAAATACAAACAAGGCCACTATCACATACAACGCCCAAGCATAAATACTGTTATTCCGAAATAACAGCAACAATACCGTCAGCACCGTATAGGCCGCAAACCAGCCCTTTCCGGGACAGGCTGTCCCCTGCCAGGTCACCGCTTCCCAGACAAACACTGCAAAGACCATCACAAGCACCGCATAAATCGTATCCTTGGTAATGGAAACCGCCAGCAGCCCGTGGGTAGGATAAAAAGCCGCACACAGCACAAAGAAATAACACAGATACCGGTTCACACCCTTTCTGCGGAAAAACGTATACACATAGGAAAAGCAACATGACACCACTGTCATCTGCAACAGGGAATATATGGCAAGCCCCGCCCGGTCTGCATTGGTTACAAAGGGCAGGATTTCTCCCAGTTTCAGACTCATGGATAACATCAGGGTATGAATCAGAGGATGATGGGTCGTGTAGCCGCTGATGCGGATCTGATCTAACTGGGGAATCACATCGTAAGCCATGATTGCCGGATAGTAAGTGGCAAAGGGAATCAGGAAACCAAGCATGATCACCAAGAAAGAATACAGGAAACCCTTCCAGGGACAAAACTCTTTCTTTTCAGATGCCCTTCTCCCCGCGCTGCTCTCTTTTCCATAGCGGGAGACCAGACGAAAGAGCATATTCTGTCCCGCGTAACATATGGGGATAAAGCAGAGAATCCAAACAAACACTTCCAGACCACTCACACCACTTTCAAGCCCCGGATGGCTCCACCACAGTCCTGTCACCTGAAATGCCGTGAAGACCGCCGCCAAGGCTGCCCTCACCCAGACAGCAAAAAAGACTTCCTCCATAAACAAAGCCTTTTTCCACAGACAATATAATCCAAAAAGAAGGAGCATCGGGAAAATGCCCATGGTATACAGGCTCCCCTCTCTCCACAACAACAGACTGATTCTCACATATGCAAGAAGGGCCGCTGTCCCGGCAATTCCTGTGACAGCCGCCTCCTTCCCTGTAAAACGCTCCTTAATCTTCTCCATCATAAACCCCGTACCCTCCTGGTCACAAGAGTCAGCCGGTATTCAAAATCCCTGCGATTCTTAAGCGCCATATTGGACAGCATCAGCCCGGCAAACAAGGACTGAATCGCCGCCAGTCCGATAAACCCACAGACGAACAGCGTAGGAAAACGCATCACCAGCCCTGTTTCCAGATAATCAATCATAATCGGAATAAACAAAACCACGGCAATGGCCGCCAGAATGGCCGAGCACAGTCCAAAAAATCCCATGGGCTTATAATCCCTGTACAGTTTTAAGATGGTACGCAGTACCCGGAACCCATCGGAAAAAGTATTTAACTTGGACTCGCTTCCCTCCGGTCTGTCACGGTAATCCACGATCACATTCTCAATCTGCATATTGTTATAGACCGCATGAATGGTCATTTCCGTCTCAATCTCAAACCCTGTGGACAATACCGGAAACGTCTTGACAAACCCATAGCTGAACGCCCGGTATCCCGTCATGATATCCTTGATATCACAGTCGAACAGTCTGTTAATACTGCTGCGCACAATAGAATTGCCAAAGTTATGGAAAGGCCGCTTGTTCTCCGTAAAATATGTGGAAGAAAGTCTGTCTCCCACCACCATATCGGCATTGTTTAAAAGAACCTTGTCCACCATCTGTCTGGCATATTCCATGGGATACGTATCATCCCCGTCCACCATGATATAACATTCCGCCTCCACTTCGCGGAACATCCTGCGGATCACATTGCCCTTACCCTGCATATTTTCGTGCCGTATCACTGCGCCGGCTTCTTTTGCCAGTTCTATGGAACGGTCTTTGGAATTATTATCATACACATAAACCACAGCCTCCGGCAGCGCTTCTCTTGCATCCTTTACTACCTTGGCAATGGTCTTCTCCTCATTATAGCAGGGAATCAGTACGGCTATCTTGTCCATCTTTTTTCTCCTAATACACTTTGATTGTATCCTTACCTTTTATCTTACCATAAAATGTCATCCTTCTCAAAGCTTTTCTATGGAAGCAATCAGATACTTCTGTCTCTTGAACACAAGGCGCAGAAGAACATCCAGATATTTAATGGCGATTGTCAAGAGCAGAAAGGTGGCAAAAAAGCCTGCCGTCATCACCAGCATGATAGCTGTCCAGCCTTCCACCGGTTTGTTCTCTCCCAGATAAACCACAATCACATAAACTCCCGCCACCACCATCAGTACCGCCATCAGCACCGAGAGTGATACCGCCACCTTATAAGCCAAATCCGTAAACAGGATCAGGGCATCTACCGCTGTATTTTTCTTCTGGGCATCTTCAAATCTGCTGCCGATCACGCCCTCTGTCCGGGACATATACTCCATGTCATATATCTTAAGCCCGCAGGATGCATAGACCGCTTTCCGGAAAGGAATCGTCTTACTGTAAGCCGATGTGCGGTTGACCGCCCTTCTGGAAATAATCTGGAAGCGCTCTGTTGCCAGTTTTCCCTCTCCATGGGCAAAACAATTGTACACCGCATAAAAGGCCCGGGAGGAAAGTCTGCTCTGACTCTTCGGCGGCAAAGCCGCCACAATATCATAGCCTTCCAGGGCTTTCCGGTAAACATCCATCACCAGTTCCCTGTCATAATCCGCATAACAGGAATCAAACTCGAAGACAAAGTCCCCGATGGACAAATCAATACCCGCGTTCATGGAAGCCTCAAGGCCATGAAAAAATCCCATCTGTATGATACTGATGATGGCCTGATCATGCTCCTCTTTATACTGATAGACGCCATCCAGTGCCTCGCCGCCCGCATCATCGTTGACGCAGATAATCTCGTACTTGTGGAAGTTGTCATCCAGTACACCGCCCAGCATTTGCAAAAACTCATACACATGTCTCTCTCCCCTGTGAAGATACACCACCGCGGAGACAAAATTGCTTTCTTTATTATCCATGTAACAGCACCTCATCCAAATCGTAAACCGTATTTATCTTTCCTGAGAGCACACTGATAAAAACAGGGCTGTCGGAAAATTTCCTGATCACAGTCGGCCGGGAATCGTCAATCTCTGATGATTTCAGTATGGGTTTCATGGAAAACAGAGATTTTTCATACGTAAAGGTAAGGTCTTCGCGCATATATTTCCTGGCAAGACCCGCCATATAAGCCCAGGCCGTCTGCGGTCTGGCCGCGCAGTCATTACAGTTGCCAAGCTGCCCCGGATGACAGTATCCCGGTTCACATTTCCTCTGGCAGGGAAATGTGGGAACATCGTCATAACTGGTAATATGCGGGGTAAAGGTCACCGCCGTCAGGGAATGATACCCTGTTTTGCCAAAAGGCATAATGGAGAAAAACGGCCCGTCCATCACCGTCAGCCCCAGGTTCTTAAGCCGCTCGTCCACCCTGCACAGAATAATCTCACACAGTTCGTACTTGATCTGAAAGGGCTCATAACCGGCCAGGGCACAGATCTGGTTCACCGACGCATAGGATGCATTTAACACAAAGCCGGTATGATACTTCGTTCCATCCGCCGTCATAATCACATATTCATCGGCTTCCCGTTCTATCTGCGTAATCCTCGCATGGTACACCAGGCTGACGGAAGGGTATTGCGCAATCTGGGATAACAGTTTGTCCCGCAGAAGCATGGCATCATACGTGTATTCCCTTGTCAGGAAAGCCCCGTCACATTTCCCTTCCTGGAAATATCTGGAGGGGGACACCTCATCACAGCGGATATTTGTCTCCTGGCAGAACTTCCGAAACTGCTCTGCATTGGTCCAGGAAAAGTCTTTCGATGTGGCATATACCTGATCAAACTCCGTCAGAATACAGTCTGCATAATCCTTGCAGAATTTCTCAAAATAATGAGCCGACTTTATCGCCGTGGAGAACGATCTGGGATAATGATACCCCATATGCACCCTGGCCTGGTTAATGTAGGTGGCCCGCCGGAAAGAAGCATCCTCATACTCAAGCACCACCACGTTCTGGCCGTTTCTGCCGCACACAAGAGCAGAATAAAGTCCGTATAGGCCACCTCCGATAATCACTTTATCACATTTCATCCCTGTCCCGTCCCCTGCCAATCTCTTCCAGTGCTCTCTGCGTTATCAGCGTAATCTTCCTGTTATCCTCCCCGCCCTCTTCTATGGTACGGGCGAAAAGATCTATCATCTGTACCAGATTATTGCCCTCATCAAACCGTTCCTGTAAAACCATGCGGTATTCCGGCGGATTCTCGGTATCTTTCCCGCCCTCATAAGCCATTACCTGAATGGTATGTTCCCCCAGCATGTCAAAGACAAGCAGCCCTTGTTCGCATAATACTCTGACCGTTCTTTCTTTCCGTTCCGCCAACAGATTACATTCGATTCTGCCACGAACGCCTGCCACCTCAAAATAAAGAAATCCGGCCTGGGCATACCCCTCACCATCCACAGCCACACTGTCCACCTTAATGATATCTATGGACTGCTCAAACAAATAGGCCAGCACCGACAGCATATGCACGCCCACTGTCTCATAGACATGCTCCCCTTTATAAAAGCGGCCAAACTGGCGGATTACCATATCCATATACAGGACCTTGCCAAACCGGTGCAGATATTCTTTCATACACTGCAAAGACGGCGACACCATATAAATATAATCGGTAAACAATACACAGTTCTTTTCTTCGGCAAGACTCATCAGCCTTTCGGTATCTGCAAAACTCCTGCACAGGGGTTTTTCACAGAAAACATGAACCCCGTGGGCAAGCAGTTCTTCCACCACCGGCACATGATTCCGGGTAGACACACAGACAAATGCACAGGCAATGCTGTCTATCACTGCCTGCAAATCCACACCATCCTCCTTGTGATGATCACAGATTCCCAACAGGCGAAACTTCTCCGACTGCCGGATATATCTTTCTATAATATGTCCCCAATAACCGTATCCTATCAGTATGCAGTCCATGCAGCACCGCCTTTAGTCTTTCGGTTCATATTTATGGATTGCTATATTCCACAGAATTTTCATCAGATCGATATTGCCCTTGATGGGACTGATCTTCGTAGGAATCTTGCCTTCCGGATACTGTCTGAGTACGGGTACTTCCGTGGCTCTGTAGCCCAGACGGGGAATGATCACCGTCAGATAATGAATCAGTGCATAGGTAGGAAAATCTCCATAACGGAAAGGCTGTATTCTGTCATCCTGGAATACACGGATGCTGTGTGCCCGGAACCCGTTGGTGGTATCTGTATATTTACAGCCGGAAAGAATGTTGATGATCGGCACATGTATCAGTTTAATGGCAATCTCTCTGGATCTGGGCGTATTGATAGCCACGCCCCCCTTCCGGTATCTGGAACCCTGGGCGAAGTCAAAACCTTTGTCCAGTGCCCTGGCCATCTTGAAAATCCCCTCTATCCCGTCTTTTCCATTGCCGTCTATGGTGATAGTGCCCTCATAGCCGTTTACCAGCGCATAATAATATCCCAGCATCAGCTGATCGCTCAAATGCCCTTTGGATTTACGGATTACAAGGGCTGTCACATCATACTGTGCAAGCATCTCTATATCTGCGCTTCCATCCGTACTGCCGCCGTCACAGATAATCAGATCGGCTACCGTAGAAACCTTTAGTTTCTGCATCTGCGCCAGCTGGTTTTTAAATTTTTCACCCTCATTCAGGACCGGAATACAAATCAGATACTTGTTCTTTTTCTCTCCAATCTGCGTCAGCTCATATTCCGGCAGTCTTATTTTGTCATTAATCAGTTCCATTTTCACATCTGTTTTCATGTTACTCTCCATTCTGTGTTCCTTTAACAGTAACGATAACTTATACGGTGGTTTTTTGCAAGCATCAGAAGCCCTGGTAAATAAACTCTGAAGCGCTGTAACCCGGCCCATAACACCCCAGCAGAATTACGGCAAACAAAAGCACATACCACATCATCCACCGCACCGGCAGCGCCTTCTTGGCAATCCGGTCACGCACCCCTTCTTTCTGCTGCATCACCGAAACCCTGCACAGAAGCAGAAGAGATAACAAGGTGATTGCCCCCTCAATCACATCAAGTCCCAGCGTAAACAGGGAACCATCCCACAGGATATGCGGATTCCAGACCGTCACCGCACTTTTCAACATGGCAAAGGCATCCCCCACAGAATCCGCCCGGAAGAACAAATCCCCGATGCACACCAGGAAAAAGGTACGCAGAATCCGGACGCCGTTCACCATCTTTCCGGAAGCATTGATGGACAGCCGCTTCATGACCTTTTCACAGGGTGGCGAAAGAAGTTCTTCCATCACGATATAAAACCAGTGCAGAAGGCCGGAACCGATCACAAACTTCCAGTCGCCTCCATGCCATATGCCCACCGTCAGCCAGAGAATAAACATGGCCGCAAAGGTCGCATACTGCTTGCCTTTCTTCTTGCCGAATTTCTCCTTCCATGACTTGTTCAGGCTGGTAAAGAACTTAGACCTGAGCACCGGATAAAACACATATTCCTTCATCCAGATACCCAGCGTAATATGCCATCTGCGCCAGTATTCCGCCACACTCTTGGCAAAGAACGGGGTCTGGAAATTCTCCGGCAGGAGAATCCCGAAGCTCTCCGACATGCCCAGCACAATATCCATACAGCCCGAAAAATCCGTGTAAAGCTGGAACGCATAACAGGCAGTGGCCACCCAGATATAAGTCCCCGGATAACCGCCGTAATCCCCATAGACCGTGTCCACTAACATCCCCAGCCGTTCCGCAATCACCAGCTTCTTGAAGAATCCCCACAGCATACGCTGTAAGCCGTAAGCCACCCTGCGGTAATCGAAAGCATGGGGTGCAAAGAACTGTTCTCCATGTTCCCGGTACTTTAAAATCGGCCCGGAGATAATCACCGGAAAATACATGCCATAGAGCGCCAGTTTAAGGAAATTGCGCTGTGGACTGGCAATCCCATAATACACATCAATCACATAGCCCAGAAGGGAAAAGGTATAGAACGATACGCCCAAAGGCACCAGAAAATCCACACTCTCTATCAGCGTCCTGCTGCTGCCAAACAGTCTGGCCACTCCGTCTATCGTATAAATTCCAAAATTCACATATTTTAAGACCACCAGGATGCCAATATTGACTAATATAGTCATCAGCAGAATCATTTTGCGCTTCTTTTCCGCTTCTTCCGGCGTCCCTGCCAGCAGTCTGCTGCCCGCATAGCAGGCCGTCACCGACACAATCGGATACACAATCAGCACGCCCTGGCCAGAAAGCAGATAATACAGGATACTGCACAACAAAAGAAGCCCCCACTGGAACTTCCGGGGGATGCTGTAATACAGTAGCAGCATAACCGCAAAAAAACACAGAAAATAAAAGGATGTAATACCCATAATGCCGTCCATTCTCTCGAAATTATATAGAATAATAAAATTTTATCATAAATATATCCCGAAAGAAACCTTTTTATCTACCGCCTTTATCAAATCTTCATTTGCATAATACTTCCAAATAAAGTAGAATATATCCGTATATCAAAAGTTAATTTACCTGGTAAATTGGCTTTGAACATTGAGATTTGGGACTGTTTTACGCCCCGGAATGGAGCTTACCATGTTGTTTAATTCCATGACTTTCGCCATCTTTCTGGTGATTGTTTTTATTCTATATTATCTGGTACCCCACAGACTGCGTTGGCTTTTTCTTCTACTGGCCAGCTATGCCTTCTATATGAACCTGCATGTTGGTTACGGCTTCCTGCTTCTTGGAAGCACACTGCTGACCTACGTGCTGGCATTACAACTGGAAAAGACAAAGACCCCTCATCATAAAAAGCTTTGTCTTCTATGCGGTGTTATTCCTCTGGTTCTGATCCTGCTTGTCTTTAAGACAGCCTCCCCTCTCATCGACAGGTTAAATGCCCTGATTGATGCGGGCCGGCTGAACATGCAGCCCCTGACCCTGCGGATTCTTCTGCCTGCCGGCGTATCCTTTTATTTTTTCCAGTCCATGGGCTATTTAATCGATGTATATAAAGGAAAAATCCGGGCCGAAAGACATTTCGGCTTCTATGCTCTCTTTGTGTCTTTCTTCCCGCAGCTTCTGGCAGGACCTATCGGCCGGGCCGACAGCCTGCTGCCACAGTATAAGAAAGAGCGGCCTTTTGACTATGACAACGTGACCTATGGTCTGAAACTGATGGCCTGGGGCTATTTTAAGAAACTGGTGATTGCGGACGTATTTGCCGGCGTGGTGGACAAGATTTATAATCAACCCTACAGCTATGTGGGCCTGGTATTTATCATTGTCACCATCATGTTCGCCATAGAAATATACTGTGATTTCTCCGGCTATTCGGATATTGCAATCGGCTGTGCAAAGCTCTTTGGCATCGACCTGATGACCAACTTTAAGAGTCCCTACTATTCCTTCTCCATCAAGGAATTCTGGAGCCGCTGGCATATCTCCCTCTCTACCTGGTTCCGGGACTATGTCTATATCCCTCTGGGCGGCAACCGTGTCAAAAGATGGCGCAACTGTCTGAACTTGATGATTACCTTCCTGGTCAGCGGTTTCTGGCATGGCAGCAGCCTCACCTATATCCTCTGGGGCGGCATCCACGGGCTTTTACAGATCATTGAGACTTTTATCTACCCTAAGAAACGCAAAGGGGAAGTAGTGGTGCGAAAGAAACACTGGTGGCAGCTGCCAATCACATTTGTACTCCTGTGCTTTACCTGGATTTTTTTCCGGGCCAATACGATACAGGACGCTTTCTGGATCATCTCCAGACTGTTCTGGGATGCCTCCAGACCGCTCAGTTACCTACAGACTGCCGCCGTCTGCCTAGGTATGCCGTTCCTTTCCGTTGTGGGTATGCTATTATCCATCGCGGTGCTTGGCATCTATGACGGAATTTCTCTGAAACAGGATGTGATCAGACTGATTTCCAGACAAAAATGTTTCCTGCGCTGGCCCATTTACGTCCTGCTCCTGGTATCAATCGCCCTGTTCTCCAACAAGGGAATTGCCACAGAATTTATCTATTTCCAGTTCTAATGGAGGAATCGTTATGAAAAGCAAAAAGAATATACTGAAATTTATAATAAAGTGTATTACCATCCCGTCAGCTGCCATGGGCATTATTTATCTGTTAAACATTCCCTATCAGAAAATTGATGACGAAAAATATATGGATCTGTGGAACCTGCGTATGCTGGGCAACCAGATCCCGGAAGATGAGATTGATTTCGCCAATATCGGCAGTTCCCACGGTGCTTATAACTTTGATTACACGGCCCTGGAAGCACTAAACAACACCTGCTTTAACTTCGGCAATGCCAGCCAGACATATACCTATGACCTGGCCCTGTTAAAAGAGTACGGCGTCTATCTGGATGATGAATGTGTGCTGTTCATCCCGGTCTCTTACTTTTCCTTCAACAATGAGACCGTAAACGAGACAGAGGCCCAGGCGTTAAGCATCAAATACTACCACTGTCTGTCCCCCCGGAATATCCCGGACTATGACCTGTATACAGACATCGTGACCACCAGGCTGCCCATTCTCTCCGCGGGAGAGGATATCCTGAAGCTGTGTCCCAACTTAAACCTTACCCTCACGGCCCAGGCTGCTGAGGGTGACGACAACGGCATCAACGTGGAAGAGTTTGCCGACCGGGCAAGGCAGCGTTATGAAAGGCACTTTGTGGGCAAAGAAGAGTATTTCCTGCCCGAGCGGATCGAAGAATTGTATGCCATCATCGAATACTGCCAGAATGACAACATTATCCCGGTTCTGATCACCACGCCTTTCTCACAGTATTACAATGAACTGGTGTCAGATGAATTTTTACAGGAATTCTACGCAACCGTCCATAAGATTTCTTCTGACACAGGTGTCAGTTATTATGATTACTCCCATGATGAACGCTTCCAGTATACGCTGGAATACTTTTCGGACTCCGACCATTTAAGCGATGCGGGCAAACAATATTTCATGGGTGTCTTACAGGATGAAGTGACAGAAGTGCAGGAGGCGCTCAGGTAGCGCCTCGCATATGCATGAGAGCCTCTTTCTCCACATGTCTGTCCGGGGACAGGTAGAAACTTTCCACCGCCTCTTTGGCAATCTCCGGTGTCACCTCCGCTGGCAATGTGATGCCGGGATGGAACAGGATTTCCAACACTCTCCCGTCCTGACCCGCTTTGCGCAGCATCTTCGGATACAGCTTCTCTATTCTGTCCTGATCCATACGACCGCTCATCACAAGCCCCCAGAGATACATCTGCTCCATGCCATGGGCACGATAGTAGCGGTCTACCTTATGGGAATAAAGCGCCAACAGTCTGTTCTTCACGAAATTAATGGGCCGGTAAGTCTTTAACAGTCCTGTCTCCGAAAGAAATACCCCCAGCACTTCCTTGGAATTTCTGATATAGGAAAGCTTCCAGCCTTCCTCCTTAACCACCTCCAGGATTGCTTCCCATACCACCGGAATCATGTGTGCATGTTGATGGCTGTCCAGCCGCAGTCCCTCCTGCTTACAGGGTATCCCGTTCTTTCCGGCAATCTCCACACACTTGTCGATGGCAGCCATTGTCCTGGTAATCTGGGCTTTGATCTCCCGCTTTAACTGCGCTTTGACCTGACCGCGTTTCCCCGGCAGATAGGAATACTGAAAGAGCCCTCCCCAGGACAGCCCCATCAGGCCGCTGTCCCCCTTCACGAGCAGAGGCACCTCTCCCTTTCCCGCAAGGCTTCGCCCCTCCACAAAGTCCAGATGTACCGACATGAGCGGCACAAATGGCAGCCCTGGAATCTGCTCATAGAACATTTCCATACAGGTCTCAAAACAACTCATATTCGGTACAATACTGATACTGTCCAGTTTGCCAGCCTGCATACATTCCAGCATGTCCCTGGAAGTATTGACCGTCAACGCATAATCATCCGCATGAATATCTGTCTTCACCATATATTAACCTTTCCTGTTTTCCCCGCGATGCCTATCGCTGGGGTTCCTCCACATATCGGAATCCGTCCTCAAATCCTTCACCCCGCAGTTTTAAGTGGTCTAACTGGCCGCCCTGGGGCGTGGACGGAAATGCCGGATAACCAATCAGATCGCCCTCTGTGGGCTCCCAGATGGTCACATTTTCCACCTGTACCTGTTCTGCCGGCCAGGCGCCGTAAGGCCTCTGCTCTAACAGCCAGCCGGGTTCCATATCCCCCACTTCCAGGAACTTACTGCCAAAGAACAGCAGGGAGACCAGCATGACAAGCACTCCCGCCATGGAAAGAATATCTTTCTTTAGCAAAGCATATCTTCCTTCCCACCCGCCAAGCGCCAGGGCAATGATGATAAACACATAGACCTGCCCATAACGGATTAAGGGTGCCGTCATCAGCCAGAATACCAGACACACCTCGCCGGCGGCAAGGATTGCCATATACACATAATTCCTGCGGGCAATCTGTTTTCCAATCATAATAAGCACGGCCACCGCGCAGGCAGCTCCCACCATAAGCAGGATACGATATCCCACACTCTGGGACATAAACCAGTGCGGCATCCAGGCAAACAGTGTGCCTTCATACCTTTCCGCATAACCTGCCACATCCGTAAATCCCCGGGCCCACATGGTGAGATTATACTTACTGTCCTCCAAAAGCACCTCCGGATTCATCTTCCAGTCCACGGAAAACAGATCAATCCCCGCATAAGGATAGACCAGGTAACCGGATATGATCACATTGCGAATCAGATAGGGAATCACAATGATAACTGCCAGGATACCATTCCCTGCAATACTGAGGAACTTTTTCTCCCGAATCAGCAGATACAGCGGGTACAGAACCAGAATAACGATGGCCGCCGCCGAGAGCTTCACCGTAAGCGCATAAAAACCCACCAGACAGACATAACACCAAGGCGCTGTCTCTTGTTCTCCTCTTTCTGTCAGCTCACACCATTTGGTACAGATATAGAGAATCAGAAGCATTGCCCATAAATCCGTACCGGGAGAAGCAATACTGTAGCGGCTCTTCACCACATAGACCACCGTCACACATTTGAGCAGGTCTGAAGTCTGCCACTTCTCTTTTCCGGGCACATGTACCGTACCAAAGGCGTAGAAAAGCGCACACAGACAAAGAAAGCCGTTCATGGTATGAAGAGACTGTCCCACCAGCCATTCCAGGCTGAAAAGTGCCTGTAGACACATGAACGCGCTGTTATAGGCAAAGCGCATATGCAGGTTTCCCAGTCCAGGCACCACACCATACTCTTCAATCCAACGGATTGCCTGGGCATGATACAGCCCCGTATCATACTGCCCCGGATCCTGGGCAGTCCACAGAAGCATGGACAGTAAACTTAAGAAAAGCAGTACTGCCCTGCACAGTGCCGCTTTGCTTCTTTCCATCTTTATCCCGGGCAGAAGTACGGGCCTTTTCCCGGCACGAAAACATCCTGCCCCATAGACTATTACCAGAAGTAATCCTATGGCTCCCAATATGGTACAGGCAATCCCTGCCACTTTATAAAACACGCTGAACAACTGCGCATAGATATTCAGGAACGCAATGCCTGTCACGATATAGATATCCGGCTTTCCCATACGCTGTATATCTTTCCGGCAGATACCATCCACGATTGCCTTACCGAATATAAACGCGGCCGCACCGATAATAAGCCAGGAAAAGAACACTGTCAACATTTCTATTTGTCCTCCCGCACATCCTCACGCCAGACAAGGGTATCTATGATATATCTCGGCCTGTGTTTGGTCTCCATATAAATCTTGCCCACATATTCCCCGATGATACCCAGGGAAAGAAGAGTGATACCGCCAAGCATCAGCGTCACAATCAAAGTAGTGGTATAGCCCGGCACATTGTTGCCGTTCACCCAGTCCACCAGACTGATAATACACATCACAAAACTGAAAATACAGACTAAAAATCCCAGTCCTGCAATCAGACGTAGGGGTCTGACACTCATGGATGTGATACCGTCGAGCGCAAGCGTCATCATCTTACTTAAGGTATATTTGGAGTGTCCCGCCTCCCTGGCCTTCACATCAAAATACACCACATCGGAGGGAAATCCCATGGTGGGAATCAACCCCCGCAGAAACAGATTGGTCTCCTTATATTCCGCCAGGGCGTTCAGGGCTTTCTTCGACATCAGCCGGTAATCTGCATGGTTCGTCATCACGGTACTGCCCAGCATATGCATCAGCTTATAGTAGGCCGTGGCGGTCGCTTTCTTAAAGATGCCGTCAGAATGTCTGTCATTGCGCACCCCATAGACTACCTCGCAGCCATCCATATAAAGGGCAATAAACTGATCCAGGGCCTCGATATCCTGCTGCAAATCCGCATCAATCGTGACCACTGCATCCGCATACTGTCTCGCCGTCATCATGCCTGCCAGGATGGCACTCTGATGCCCGTAATTGCCTGCCAGACTCACCACGGAAAACATCCTGTCCTGTTCTGCAATCCTGTGCAGCAGATACAGGGTCTTATCCTTGCTGCCATCATTGACAAACATAATCTTGCTGCCTGGTGCAATCTTTCCTTCCTGTATAAGGCGTCTGATCTTATCACCCATAACGCCGGCGGATTTCTCTACCACCTCTTCTTCGTTATAACAGGGTACCACCAGATACAGCACCGGTATCTGCCGCTTATCTATCTCACTCATCCTTACCTCCATAATACTCCCGATACCAGGCCACGAACCTGGACAGTCCCTCCTCAATGGAAGTATCCGGTTTAAAATCATAGTCCCGCATCAGTTCACTCACATCCGCATAGGTCTGATATACGTCCCCCGGCTGCATGGGCAGATACTCTTTTACCGCCGTCTTTCCCAGACACCGCTCCAGCGTCTCCACATAATCCATCAGCTTCACCGGTTTGTTGTTGCCGATATTATAAACCTTGTAACGGGCACCTTTTCCATTCTCAGCCGGCGGGTTACAAAGTACATTCTCCACCCCCTGTACAATATCGTCAATATAGGTAAAATCCCTGTACATATCGCCGTTATTGTAAATCTGAATCGGTTCCCCCGCAAGAATCTTATTTGTAAATTTAAAATATGCCATATCCGGTCTGCCATAAGGGCCATAGACCGTAAAGAACCGAAGCCCCGTCACCGGAATATGATAAAGCTTACTGTATGCGTGAGCCATCAGTTCATTGGATTTCTTGGTCGCCGCGTAGAGACTCACCGGCTCATCCACCTTGTCTTCCGTAGAGAACGGCACCTTCTCATTCCCGCCATAGACGGAACTGGAGGAAGCATATACCAGATGATCCACTGGAAAATACCGGCATGCCTCCAGAATATGAAAAAATCCCATCATATTGGATTCCATATAAGCCCGTGGATTGTCAATACTGTATCTGACCCCTGCCTGGGCACCCAGATTCATCACGATCTGCGGCCGATATTCCTGAAAAACACGAAACACATCCGCGTTGTCGGAAAGATCTCCCTTTACAAAAGTATAGCTCTCATACTTTTCCAACAGGGCAAGCCTGTCCTCTTTCAGCTTCACATCATAATAATCGTTCATGTTGTCGAAACCGATCACCACAGCACCCTTCTCAAGAAGACTCTTTGACAAGTGAAAACCGATAAACCCTGCACCTCCGGTAACCAGATATATCCTGGAAATATCCAATCCATTCATGTGATATCCCTGCCTTTTCATCGTCCTATGCTGTAATACTCTATTCCCGCTTCTTTCATGGCCTGTACGTCATAGACATTGCGCCCGTCATAGACCAGAGGATTCCTCATCAGTTCCTGGAACACTTCCGGCCGGACTGCCTTGATTTCCTGCCATTCCGTAAAGACAAAGCATATATTGGCCCCTTTAAGAGCCTCTTCAGGTGTATCCACATAACGGATACTGCCCCGTCCGTTTTCTCCTGCCGGATACCGCTTCTCAAAATTCTCAGCTGCCGCCGGATCATAAGCCATAACCTGGGCACCGCCCTTTAACAATAACTCTATATTATCCAAAGACGGGGCTTCCCGCAGGTCATCCGTCCCCGGCTTGAAGGCCAGACCAAGCACGGCCACTTTCAATCCCTGGAACGTAATCATGCGCTGGCAGGCTTTCTCATAAAGCCTGGTCTTCTGCGCCAGATTCACATCCACTGCCGCCTCCACGGTCTTTAACCGATAACCATGCTGATTGGCCAGATATTTGAGGGCTTTGGTATCTTTGGGGAAGCAGCTTCCGCCATATCCGATACCTGCCTTTAAGAAGTTTGCCCCGATCCGGGCGTCATAACTCATACCTTCCGCCACAGCGTCAATATCCGCTCCCACCAATTCGCAGAGGTTTGCAATATCATTCATATAAGAAATCTTTAAGGCAAGGAAATCATTGCAGGCATATTTGATCATCTCCGCCGAACGTCTGTTGACAGATACAATGGGCAGACCGAAGGGCTCATAAATTTTCTTTAACAGCGCTTCCGCCTCTTTACTCTCCGTACCGATAATAATACGCGCAGCGTGCAGTGTGTCATGCACTGCGGATCCCTGTGCCAGAAATTCCGGATTGGAAGCCACTTCCACCTTCACATCCCGCTCCAGGAAATCGTGAATGAACTGTTCTACTTTATCGTTTGTCCCCACCGGCACCGTGGATTTCACCACTACCAGACAGTCCCTCTCTACCGACTCGGCAATCTGTCTGGACACTGTGGCAATATAGCTTAAGTTGGCGGATCCGTCAGGCTGTTCCGGCGTGCCTACCCCGATAAAAATCGCATCCTTATCCCTGTAAGCTTCCCGATAATCTGTGGTATAATGCAGTCTGCCGGCAGCATTATTCTTCTGCATCAGCTCCTGTAACCCTTCCTCGTAGATGGGCGTCACGCCAGATTCCATCATCTTTACCTTCGCCTCGTCCACATCTACGCAGGTGACATCATGCCCTTTCTCCGCAAAGCACACGCCTGCCACAAGTCCTACATATCCTGTTCCCGCTACCGCTATTCTCATAATTTCCTGCCCTGTTCCTTTCCATACTGCTTCACAGCTTTTCCCTGCTGAACATCTTCTTCATCTTACGCACCGCTCTGCCCGCCAGTGTAGGCCCATGATTGCGGCGCGCTCTCTCTTCGTCAAACAAATCATTCAAATCCGGCTGACTGTTCACATACGCCCACCAGACATCTCCCAGATTAGTATCGTAGCGGTTCCAGGGCTTCTCCCCCGCATAATGCAGAATTACCGGTGCCTCCATGGCCTCCTCGTATTCCTCTCTTGTACTAAGCCCTTCCTCCACAAATCTATGATAATCTGCCTCCTGCATATAAGCCAGCCGATTACAGGCAAGCGGCAGATAGACAATGGCATCCTTACAGGTGATATTCAGAATATCCTGGTCCTGATAGTAAAGCTTCTGTCTGCCCAGTTCTTCCCACTGTCTCTCCAGCCCTCGTCTGCGGATCCCATCCAGATTCATGAGCAGTACACCGGAATTAATGTATCTGCCCTGCATCCCGGAAAGCAGATGCCAATAAGGCCTGTCACTGTTCCATATCCACTTCTCGGAAAGTCCCACCGGCCCCTTAACCGCCGCCAGAAGGTTATCATCCAGCTCCGTCCGCCACAAGGGCAGCAGACTATCACGTACCAGAATATCCACATCCAGATAGAGAATCTTGTCCACCTCAGGCAGAATCTGATGCAGGGCAAGCCGCAGATAAGCCCCTGCCGAAATACCACGCACCTCATAGGAATCCGCATAGGGATTCTCAATACAGTGCATCACAAGCACAGACTGGGGATCCCGCCTTACCACTACCTGGCGCAGACTCTCCTCCACCCATGCCGCCGCCTGTGTACAGACACAATGAACCTCACAGTGAACAGATTCCGTGACAGAACTGTCAAGCAAAGATGCCACTGCCGCCTGTACCGGCGCAGTCAGGTTTTCATCAAAGCAGAAGACTGCCTTTATCGTTTCCAATCTGTTCCTCCGTTTCCGGATCTTCCTTTATCTATCAGATTACCAATTCTGACCCTACTCGTCCATTTTACATGGATACTGTCAAAAAAGCAAGAAGACACGTTAGCCGGAAATGACGCTTGAACAGATTAAAAATTCTGCGTCAGCTCGCTTTCGCTCCTTTCACAGTACAGCAGACACTAAGCTCGTGGAAAACCCCGCTAAGTGCTGATCGTTTTAATCCGAAGGATTTAAACAAGTTCTAGGGCTTCCTTAAGAATTTTTAATCTGTTCAAGCTGTATCTTGGCATAGGTGTGAAAAGTAACGGTCACAGAAGCGTAAAGAACCGCTCCGCACAGGCCACGTTAGACAACTGCCTGCGATATTGCACACAGTTATCTGCATACCGTTTATTATCCGCCACAATCCGCACAAGGGCATCCCCGCTCCAGTCATCCTCCACAATGCCCAGTTCTTCCTGTCTGATATAATCCGCATTGTAAGGCACCGATGTGGTCACCACCGGCGTCCCCAGGGCAATGCTCTCCACAATGGATACCATGTTATTATCTTTTCTGGTGGATACCAGAAGCGCTTTGGACCTGGCCACAATCGGCATAAGCTCCCTGTGAGACATCTGTCCGTAAAAGAGTACTCTGTTCTCCAGCTGCAAATCCCGCACCAGGTTTCTCAGTCGTTCTTCCTCCTCACCCTTCCCTATGATACAAAGACGGTATCCGTCATTGCCCTGTCTCACAAAACCATGGAAAGCCTCTATGCTCCGTTCAATCTGCTTGCGGGCAATCAGCTGGGATACCACCACAAACTGATCCTCTTTATCCTGCCTGTCCGGCAGCGGAAACTTCTGAAGATCTACCCCATGATCAATGGCCGTATCCGTCACCCGGGGCATAAACTGCCGGATAAAGGAAGCTGCTGCGGCCGAGCGGGGCACCACTTTTGCCCGCCGCATAAGAAAACGTGCCACCAGATGATACCATACTCTGGACGGAATCTGATGCAGCATATTGTTATGAGCCGCCAGTTCGTGCCAGATAAGAGTCTTATCGGGACACAGTCTGGCCGCCGTATAGGACCAGGTGGCAAACACTTCACTACTGACAATCATGTCATATTCTGTGTGTTTTCTTATATATCCCCGCAATGCAGGCATATAGGGAAAACATCTGGGCTGAAACACCTTATGTCCCACCGTCCGAAACCACAGTACCGGAAACGGATAGTCTTCCTCTTTCCCGGGCCGGTAATCCTCGGCGGCAATCAGCGTCACCTCTTGTCCGGCCTCCTGGAACCCCAGACACATGCTGTAAATCATCGTATCCTTAATGGAATCCACTCTGGGAATCCTGTTATGTTCCGCCGTATATAAAATGGGGTTGATGACCAGTACCTTACTCATGGGAATCCCTGCCTTTCCCCGACAGGGCGATAAATCTGCCGGCAATCTTCGACACAGCCAAATCCTCCCGCAGTTTCGATGCCTCCCTGCCAAGCTTTCTGCCAAACGCAGGATCTCCAGCCATCCTGTCCATGGCTGCCGCCAGAGCCTGCGCATCCCCTACCGGCACTAAAAGGCCGTTCACCCCGTCTTTGATATACATCCTGGAACCGCCAATGGGACAGTCCGTGGCAATCACCGGCATTCCCAGGGCCATGGCTTCCAGCATGGAATTGGAAATCCCCTCATAGTCCGAGGACAATACATACATTTCCGCCTGCCGTATCTTTTCCTGTACATTGTCGGAGAATCCCTGAAAGAATACCCGGTGGGCAATGCCAAGCTTCCCGGCCAGGTTCTTCAGTTCTTCTTCCAATTCTCCCTTTCCGTAAATCTCCAATACATAAGTTTCATGCCTCCCGGCAAACATTGCAAAAGCCTCCAGCAGGAGTCTGTGGTTCTTCTGGGCACTGAGCCTCCCCACCGCCACTATCCGCGCCTGCCGTTCCCCGTCATAAGGCACAAGACCCTCCATCTCCAGGGGATTCGGTATCACCACCGCTTTACGTCTGATGGCTGCCGGAAAACTTTCCGCCGCATCCGGCGTCTGGCATACCACCACATCCGCCAGCCGATAACTGATATTTCTGATTCTGGGATGTTCATACCGATGAGGATCATTACGCTCGGAAACCAGAACAAAATGCCGCTGTCCCAAAGCTGCCACTGCCGAAAAAACCGCTCCCATCACACTGAACGACCAGATCTGACACCCTGGATGTGCCTTGTAAAATCGTCTCATTCTAAGGATCCTGCCAAGCCGTTCCTTCACACTGCCGCCGGAAGGATTCCCCACACTGACCACCTCTACCCCTTCTCCCAGAGGATAGGCCGTCTCATGTCCGGCAAAAAGAAGAATCGTCACGGCAATTCCCCGCCTGCCATATTCATTTGCCAGAAGCGCTACCACCCGTTCTGTACCGCCGCCGGGCATATCCGGTATCACAAATACGATTCTGTCCATCACACCGTCACTCCTCCGGTTCCCAGATCCCGATTCTGTAAAACTGCTCTCTTGCATCAATTCCCTTTGCATTGTCATCTAACGCGATTGTCCGCCTGAACAGTTCTGTCTGGCCAAACAGTATCAGAACCACTAAAAGAAGTGCCGCGCCGGCAAGAAGAGGGCCGTTCTTCCTGGAAAAGAAATGTTGGATATCCTCTTTCTTCTGTGCAGGTGGTCTATGCGCAATCCATACCCAGGCCTTATCCGCCCATCTGATATACTCTGCCCATCCCTTCACCCCATAGGGAATCAACAGCACATAATAAGGAATCGCATAGGAAGCAGACGCCTCCCACACCAGATGGAACAGAAATCCTCCCAGGAATACCACATAAATAAGCAGTTCGTATACCCTGGCTTTCCTGCCGGTAAGCAGCAGGTATAACAAGGCTCCCGCCAGAAGCAGGGTCTGCACCATGTTAAGCGCCGCCGAAAGATAACTGCACCCCCTTCCCTCAATCAGACTTTTGACGGCCGGTGCTATCTCTGTCTCCGACTTGCGCCCCGCCATACGATCCAGGGAAATAAAGGTAGGATCATTCCACTGATAGGCCGTTTTCCTCGCAAAAAAGACCAGACCGTTATTCACAGGATCCTCTGCCATCCACTGAAGCCGCCTTTTTAACTCGTCCTTCGACAACTCATTGGCAAGCTCTGTATCATAATTGCTCTGGGTCCAGACATTGCCATTAAAGCCGTTATAATTCCCCGGCCCCTTGGGTGCTTCCTGCAATCCCATCACCACCCAGGAGAGCATCACCTGCCCATCAGGCATCTCATAACCGGACAGATGTTCCACATAGCTGTTCACAGCCCGGTTTGTACCGGCCACACCCAGTCCCATCACCGCAAGAAATGCCAGGGAAACCAGCCATGTCCTCTTTCCTGTCCGGCAGACTGCCTGCTCTTTTTCCCTTCCGGCTTCCTTTTGCCGCAGCAGATTATACAGCGCATCATACACCAGAAAACAACCCACAGCTACCAGATAAATCAGACAGTTCATCTTAAAGACCGTGGCCAGTCCCATCAGCAGGGCCGCCGGCAGCATATACCACCATCTGCGGGTCTCCAGATAACGCACCGCACATAAAACCGCACCCAAAGAACAGGCCATACCCGGCATAATGCCATAAGGATATGTCACATAAAACATATAAGGCACCCAGAGAATCAATGCCGCATGGACAAAAATCAGAACCCATTTATCTTCTTTCCAGAACCGGCCAAGAATCTGTACCAGCAGATAATAAGATATTGTCAGGGCAAGCAGATTCACCACCTGTAGTCCCACATAGTTCTCCGTCCCCAGAAGCCTCATCACCAGATAATAAAAGAACACAATCCCCGACTGAAAAGGATACTTAAACAGATATCCTTCTTCTCCGTCCACGCTCTGCTCAAAGGAAGTAAAATTACCCTCCGCCCATTCGGCCGCAGTCCGGCATACCTTGGCCGGATCCGACCCCGGCAGCAGCCGTGTGGAAAGAATCCAGACCATGCCCAGAAGAAACCCGGCTGCCGCTATCAACCTAAGCACCACTTGCAGGCGAATCTGTATGTTTCTGTTTACAACCACACGGTAAAGCATCACGAAAAGCACGGTAAGAAACAACAGAATTATCAGATGGACAAACGGACTGTCGGCAATGTTTAAGGTATGATCCTGTATGCCGCCATCCTCTCCCGGAATCTGCCCTATAAAGCTGGTGCTGAAAATACTATGTAAAAACAGCACAAACACCACCACTGCCAGAATGGCCCTGATTATAATATTGACAATCTTTTCAAAGGAATTGGTCATGGTTCCTCTCCTGTCTTTGCAGATAACAGACGTACATCTGAAACAACCGGTGAAGGCTGATACGTTCCGCCATCCTCATCCAGCCATACATCACTCTCATATCTTTGCGCCAGATAGTCCATGACATCCTCCGGAATCATCTCACCATGTCTGACCCAGAGCCTCTGGCTTACATATTCTGTGGTGGCGCCGGTATTGACAAACTCCACCTGACGATATTTCCCCGGATCATTCAGAATATCGTCTATCAGCCGGTACCTCAGCTCATAGTAATCCTTCAAATATGCCACACCTTCATCAAAGGTATCATAGGTATCATTAAAAATAGTGTATTTATTGTCCGCCTCGCCGCCCCAGCGAATCTCGTCCATCGCAATCGAGGCCGCAATCTCCTTTTGTGTCTGCTCTATATACTCCGATGCATAGTTCTCCATCAGATCTTTGTAACGGGCATTATAACTCTCGGCCACATCCTGCCGGAAATAAGGACTTCTGAATAGCGTCTCCCCAAGCCCCACGGTAAAACAATCCAACAATTCATACTGTGACGACTTCACATTCCCCAAAGACCTGTCATAATCCCACACCGGTCCCGCATAGAGCCTACCATCGTCCGCCGTAAAATAAAAAGTACTGGCACGGTTTAAATCCGCCTCATTGGACAGTTCGTCCAACAGAAACATCTGGATAAAGGACTCGATATCCACCAGATCCTTAAGCTGCTCATAGGCTTCATAGGAACCGCTCTGCTCTATCAAACTCACTGTCTTATCCATAAGTGCCTGTATTTCCTCCAGTCTTTCATCGGAAATATTCTTCGGATACTTGATCTCATACCATCCGGCCTTACTTCCCAGGAAAGTACTGTACTCCTCTTCTTCCTCCACACGGCTGTAAAAAACACCCTCCATCAGACACCCATTCCCGATCTCCATGCGTCCCTTTGCGACTTCTATCCGCTCACACAGCAGATAATTACCGGCATATTCCCCGTTAAAATACACATCTGCATAGGCACATTCCACCCCGTAAGGCACACCCATCTCCCGGGCCAGGTCATAGATGACCCGGTTGCGCATCCGGCTCAAATCATAAGCATTGGCCTGTAAGACCCATTTCCTGGCCTGTCCCATTCCCAGCACATCCGTAGCCACGGCAAAACGAATCCCATAAGATTTCTTGGGTGCGTTAAAGCTGGAGTATCCCCTGCCGGAAACTTTGCCCAGCCGGCCTGCACTGTCCGGCGTACCATCCGCAAGCACACATAGAAAAGAACCCACTTCCTCATGGGCTTTATCCTCATTCAGATAAGCCAGAGAACCGGAATCCGTCTCAATAAACACCGCCGGCAGGGTATGTGACTGCATCAGTGTAAGACTGCATGTCTGCGCCTCCTGCCCTTTTCCCGCATAGACCAGAGTCTTTGTCTGTCCTGGCGAAGCCCACAACCTGTCCCCGTCACGAACCGGCTCTCCGTCCAGGGTCAGACTGTACTTCCCTTCATCATACTTCCATGTCAGAGCTTCCGAATCCGCAAAAGACGGCAGAAAAAACCAGGCCTGATCCTGCTGTCTGAAAAGCAATATTTCCTGATTTCCTCCCGGGACCTTTATTTCCAGGGCAATCTCCTCATATCCCTCACTGGGAACCGCCATCTGTGCAGCTTTTACGGCCTCCTCTGCCTCCGTCCCTGCATCCGCTTCCAGCTGAGAGAGAAGTGCCGCATTGGCACTGCCACGTTCCCCCGGTGCGCCTTTCGGCGCCTGGTCAAACCGGACACCATAAAGCAGTACACCCACAAACGCGAGCACGGTCAGCCCCCATATAATCTTTCTGCCCAATCGCTTGTTCATTCTCTATCCTCAATCGTCTTATAAAATCATCAGTCAGCTTTTCCAAACTGAAAAAGCACTCTCATACTTCTGCGCAGAGTAATCCATAACGGAAAGCCCACACCATTTCTCTTAAGAGCCTGATATCCCTCCCGAAAAGAAACAAAATAATTGCGGATTCCCGCATTGCTGGTACCTCCATAGAACATGGCCACCAGTACCTTTGGCACATAAGCCAGCCTGTTATTCTCATCTTTTAAAAACCGCACCATAAACTCATAATCCGCCGCACAGTGATAAGAAGTATCATAGAGACCATATTTCTCATACACTTCCCTCTTCAGAAAAAGTGTAGGGTGCCCCGGCATCCAGCCTTCGGAGAGTTTTCCTTCTCCCATATGCCATCTTCTGACCACCCGTTCTCCATCCACATACACCAGATCCGCATGTGCCCCCACACAGGATACACCGCCTGTTTCTATGGCCGCCACCAGACTGCTCACCGCTTCCGGCTGACAGAGTCTGTCATTACACACAGCAATGATATCTCCGTTACTGAGGCCATAAGCCTTGTTCATGGCATCATATAATCCCTCATCCGGCTCCGACACCCACCTTACCACAAGACCTGTCCGGTCTTTTATCCTCTCCTCAAACTGCCTGATCAGATCAACCGTACCGTCCTTGGAAGCGCCGTCCACGATCACCACTTCAATATCCGGATAATCCTGTTCTTCTATACTCTGTAATGTGACTGCCAGGTTATCCACCGCATTATAAACGGTCACCAGCAACGAAACCTTCTTCATATTCAAATCCTTATATTATGCATGTTTTTTACAGTATTTATTCTACCCTGTTTTTCCATAAAATACAATAACACCCACCCTTATCTTTACGTTGGTCGTTTGTACAATAATATGTTGTAATAATCTGGAGCATATTATTTTTTATAGATTCCCGACTACAACTTTTTGTTGTGTGCTAGGATTTGTAACAACAATTCTATTGTCAGACCAGACAAATACCAAAGAGAGGAGTCTGCCGGCGCAGAAAGCAGAAACAACGATGAAAGAACTACGTGTGGTTATCAGAGATTTACGGGAAGATAATGACATTAAGCAAAAGACCATAGCTGAATATCTTGGAGTATCACAGCAGACCTACTCCAACTATGAAAATGGCCATCGTGAGATTCCCATCTGGGTTGTGACCAGACTGGCACAATACTACAAAGTCAGTACAGATTACCTGTTGGGCACAGAATCCGGTTATCTCGGCAATACCAATCTGCGCAGCAAATATCTGGGAGATGTCACCCTCCACGATGTGGTATACGACTTGCAGAAATTTAGCGCAAAAGAGAGACGGGATTTGCTCAAATATATTAAATTTCTCAAGAATACAGACTAAGTGTATGATACCTGACTGCCAATACCACCGGCATGTCCACCAAACTCATTGTCCGCCGGAACACTCCAGCAGATAATATTCCTCACCAAAATCTGTCACTTCCTTGTATTCTCTTCCATGTATTGTAACTTCTTTTGGCAATGCCCCAAACCACACAATACAATCCGGCGTAAACTCCTGGTCTGCATACACCGCCGACTCATTCTCCACATAAATATGCTCTATCCGGCAACCGTCAAGCATCATCCACAGAGGATACTCATAGTCATCCCCCTTCATCAGATATAATCCCACCGACTGATATTGTCTGGACTTAATCTGATCCGTCACTGCGGCATAATAGGATGCCGGATCCCGCCTGGAAGCAAAATACCCGTACGGCCTGTTGTCCGCCCCATGATATGCCCAGATTTCATAATGAAAATGTGTCACACTGACTGTTCCTATTACCCCCAGAAACCCTGTGATTCCAATCAGTGCATACCGGAGCGGCCTTCTGCTTTCTGTTTCCGTTCGTATCTGAATCTGTGAGACGATCATCGGACACAGAAGCGCCAGATAGGACACCATATATCTGCTGACAAAAGGCTCCCAGCGAAGTGCCGTACAGAACACACAAAAGGATATCGCACTGGTAAGCAGATATCCGCTTTGCAGTGATTTCCAATCCGTCTTTCTGATCTGTAACACCACCCACACACTGCAAAAAACAAACAGCCACAATACAAGAGGATTCACCGCCGTATCACATCCATAAGTACTCGGGCTGTGCATACTATACTCCAGTCCATCCTCTGCTATGGATTTCGCATTTAATTCCACCTGTAAAATCCTGGCAGCCTTTCTGGCAATGCGGATAAAGAACTCATCACTGTCTTTGAGGAGCGCCGTGGGCATATTAAACGTAAAATTTTTGAGAAAGTTTATAAACAGATAGGAGGGCTGCAATGTGCCCACCAGCTGACGCGCTCCTGTGCCTGCGCTGGCATAAGCATGAAAAGTTTTAAAATTCCGCAAAAGTTCCGGTAGTATGGGCAGTATCACACAGGGCAGCGCACAGCCTGCCAGCCGCACCAGATGCCACAGCCTGTCCTTTCTTGCAATACACACAATCAAAAGCCAGAGTGCAAAAAACACCATGCCGAAACACACGGAAGGTTTCGCCAGATAGCCCCAGGCCACACACAGACCCATCATGCACACCTTACACACGGCAACCCGGTCAAATATTATCTTTTCTTTCTGTCCTGCCAAATCCAGCAATAAGTACACGAAGAACAACAGCCATACCGTTGCAAAATTATCCACCTGTGTGGTAAGCGCCTCCGCATAGGCAATGGGCATCGACATATACAAAAGCATGGCCAGGAACCGGAATTTCCTGTCACATCCCAGCCTGCCGGCAATCGCCCCGACCATCACGGCACAGGTCAGATAAGAGGCTGCCTGCAGCAGATTAAAGAAAAGATCCCGTCCTCTGCACAGAATATACACATGCAGGTTAATAAATTCCGCCAGCACAGGACTGGAAATCTGCCGGATACTGTTGGTGGCATAATGCTCCACCGAACGGTTCTGTGCCCAGTAGACGATCCGCGGCAGATGATAAGTCATGGAATCCCAGTTGTTGGGCGTCGTCAGAATGGCCAGACATACTACCGCCGCACCAATAGCCAGTAAAATCCCATAATAAGGTGCTTCCCTGAAAAACTGCCGGCCTTTGCCGCACATCCTGCGAAGCGCTCCAGGCCAATGACTGCGCTTTTGCCGCCCGCCATCTGTTTCCGAACCACTGCCCATCTCCTGAAGATATTTTCCCCATTGCAACACCAGCATAATGAACAGTACGCCGTCCAATGTGCCCCATACAGCAAACAGCGAAAGAAACCGCACCATATGAAAGAGGGACAAAACTTCCGTCACTGCAAACAGATAAAGCATCCACGCACAACAGGCCCCAATATAAGAACTGAGGCCCGTACTGTTTATGTTCTTTCTTCTCTTGTAAAGATGAATATTACCGTATATCATTACTGTTGCAAGTAACATTCTGGTATACCTTTCCTGTGCTCTATCGTGAGCTTCTTATACACGACACTCTCCGTCATGGGAAATACAGTTCACCTGTGTCATACAGTCAATCCCTGTCATCTTCTCCAGAAGTTCTTCCTTCTTCGCCGTTCTGATCTCGATAATCATCTCAGACTCACCGTTCTTGATGCTTCTGGATTTTTCCTTGTGATATTTACAGGTCTCCTTCAAGATTCCATCAACCTTTGCATAATCCACTTTCCCGGCATCCGCCCTGAGCACTAACAGATCCGGTGCTTTCGCATTGGGCACCATATCCAGTGCCAGAAGCAGTATGGTCATCACAATGCAAAGTACAAAGGCCAGAATATAAAGTCCAACGCCCACAATGATACCCGCGCTGATAGACCAGAACAAGTACAGAAGATCCATGGGATTCTTCACTGCATTACGGAATCTGACAATAGATAACGCGCCTACCATACCAAGAGATACCAGCAGATTGGACTGCATGGCAATCATAATTGCAGCCACGATCAAGGGCATACCGGCTATGGTCACATTTAAATCCTTGGAATAAAAAGCTGATTTGCTGCTCAGCTTATATACCATAAAGATATAGACACCTACCACACAGGCAAGCACTATGAGCAGTAAAATATTCGTAACAGACAGATTCGTGCCGCCGCCCAGGCTTTCATACACACTACTTTTAATGACATCTTTAATTGACATGATCATTCTCCTTTACACTTTAGCTTATTGTATACGCTTCCCTGCATAACTGATATTTAGAGTACGCAGTCTGCTGCATATTGCCGAGTTCCAAAAGCTGTACCAGAAAATCCGGTATAAATTCGTCATATTTCACTTCTAATACTTTATCACACTCCTGCAAAAAATCATAGCTGATATTTGATTTTCCGAAATCCTCTATCCGGCTGCTGGCCCGCACATTCCTGTCAAACGTAATTCTCACATTACCAGGCCCAAACACATAAGCCTTTCTCTCATATGCCACCACCACCTTAGGCCGCAGCCCTTTGGTCCTGATCGCCATGTTAAAGAGCATCACCGGATCCTTCGCAGATGCAGAATCCTCAATGCACTCTCCCCGTATCAGACTTTCCATCTGCTCCCTTGTGATGGATTTGGAGCGCTTCAAAATCCTGCTGTCCTTCTTGGATTTCACTTCCAGTTTAATCACATCCAACGAATCATTATAAATTCTGATACGATACTTGTCCCGCAGGTTAACGCCGTCCACTGTTTCCTGCAAACAACTATCCTGCAAATCATCAAAGTACAGACTCACCACACTGTATCCTTCCGGATTACTTTCATTGGTGTCCGGATGAAGCACTGTCTCTACCCGTTGCTGCAACAGATACATTTCTGTCCCACTGCAATTATATTTATTCTCTACCCGGTACATATCTGCCTCCTTCCTGTCTTTTTACAAGCACTATTTTGTATCATTATCCCGAATCACTCGGGCCGGCATGCCTACCGCCACTTTCCCGGCTTCAATATCATGAAGTACCGCCGAACCAATTCCGATGAGGGAATTTGCACCCACAGTACACTGATTCTTGATGATGCTGCCTACCACCAGGGCATTGTCCTCCACCGAAACGCTCCCATAAAGATGACAGCAGATCAGGTTCACATTCTCCCCGATTCTATTGTTATGCGCAATTAATGTACAAGGTCCTATTTTAACACCATTCCCGATATAAGTATCTTCTATGGTTCCCCGCTCAATATCCACGTGACTGCTGATAAACACATCATCGCCGATCCACACACCGCCATAATGCTTTATCATAACCGAACGGCCGTTTTCTTCATAAGAACCGAATCCATCCTCGCCGATCATGGTGAGGGCCTGTATGGTACACCGCTTTCCAATCCGCACCCGGTTTTTAATCACCACATTGTCGGAAATCACTGTATCATCTCCAATCACAACATCTCCCGTAATGGAGCAGTTATGTCCGATCCTCACATTTTTCCCCAGCTTCACATGCGCGCCGATTACCGTGTTACGCCCTATCGGTTCCTCTTCATCCGTCTGTGGGGAAAAGAAACGCTCAAGCACCGAAAAAAAGGCTCTCTTGGAGTTTTTGCAGATAATCTGGTTCGGAAGCGGAAGCTCTACCCCTTCCTGCACAATGGCCAGCGCAATCTCCGGCATCCCGTCATGCCACCGGTCTGCAGACTTAATCCAGGTCAGCGTTCCCGTACGGTAATTACACAGGGAAGAAAAACCATTTATCTGCACTTCTTCTTTTACCTGTATATGATACTCTTCCTTTTTCCCATCCAAAAAAGCTGCTATCTGTTTACTATCTGTCATAAATCGTCTTTCCTCAAAAACTCTTCCAGATCACGTATATTGTCACTCAAATCATCATAACACTGTTCTACCCTGCCTGTACAGAACTTCTTCAGCCTTTTTGATGCGCTCTGCTCCTCTTCATCATACCAGAAAGGATGCGTTAAAACATGAAGCCGTTCATATGTGCCACTTTTAATAATCTGCGTCACATCCTCCCGCCAGTTTCTTCTGGAATCTGTGATATACTTATGATCGTGAAAAAATTCCGTACCATAGCTATTAACAATCCTGCCGTCCGCAATCTTATAATCTGCTTCCAATGTGGCTTTGGAGGGCCTGTGCATGGAAAGGCTCCTTACCTCTCGCCCAAGACAATGTTCCAACAATGCGGCCTCTTCCTCCATTGCCTGCACCAGATTCGTCTGCCCGTCATATTTCACCTCATCAAAATGCAGTCCGACAGCATGTCCCATATCACAGATTTCCCGAAGATATGCCTGATTCCTTTTAGAAAAAACATTAAAGAAATTGCTGCTCACCAACACAAAATAAGTGGAACTGACATTTATGTCATGTTCAATTTCTGCCATCCTGACGGCCTTTTCTATTTGTAAATCAATATCATGACGAATGATCACACTCTTGTCTGACTGCATATAATTGTGATAATCACAGATGGTATAACCACATTCCCGCAGCAGTGCAATCAGGTTCCGATATGCCTCGTAGGTGAATTTCATTTCATCATACCCCATTTGCCTGAAGATATTTTACAACTTCCTCAATCACAAAAGCACCCCTGGTATTCCAAGAGCGCTTTGATGCTATTCACATGACAGACTCTTATAATGCACAAAATACTCACTATATTTCCTGTTTTTTCTAACATGCATTATTATAGCTGTTCTATTATCATTTTACAAGAAATATTGGAAATCTTATTCCACAAACTCCTCAATCTGCCGACACATCACCTCATACATATCCTCTTTCTGTCTGTAGGCCAAGGTCCACTCCACAATCTTTTCCATGGCCCGCTCCACATTCCACACCGGCTTCCAGCCAAAAACTGTTTTTAATCTGGAGCAGTCCAGCTTTAAAAAATTAGCTTCATGAGGCCCGCCGTCAGATACATTCTTCCAACTGATTTCATCCCCCGCAAGTCGATTCTCATCAGATAGACTGCTAAAAGCTCTAACACATACTGATAGGGCCTGGTGGAATAAGGATTGCGCACGATAATCTCCTGACCGTTTAAATAACCAGGTACCTTTAAAACCAGTATGGCCGGTGATCAGTACTTTTTTATTCCTATAAAAATTCAAATAATATAAAATCCACCCTCATTCCCCGCTCTCATGATTCACCCGATAGCTCTGCGGTGTCATACCCACCGTCTTTTTAAATATCCTGCTGAAATAGTTCTGATCGAGGAACCCCACCTGATCACAGATCTCCGAAATCTTCACCGTCTTGTCCGTACGAAGCAGCTCTTTTGCTTTCTCAATCCGCAAAGCTGTCAGATACTGAATAAAGGGCGTACCGGTTTCCTGTTTGAACACTCTGGAAAGATAGGCATAATTATAATTATATTTTTCTGAAATATCCTGTAAAGTCAATGTTTCCCGATAATTCTGCCTGATATAGGACAGTACTTGTGACAGCATCTGGCTCTGGGATGACTCCGGATAAACCGTCTCCTCTTTTTTCATTGCCCGAAGTGTCTGTTCATAGGCTAAGGGCAGTTTCTCCGTCTCCGTAAATATCCCGCTGACTCCTATCATAGCACTTTTATCTGCTTCCGGAAACAGGCCGGCCACGCTCGCCTCCACCTGCCGCACCGCTGACTCCAGTCCTTCCCGCCAGGCTTCAGATTCTGCACCAAATACCAAAAAGACGAAACCATCTTTCCCGCCGCTCTTATCTTCCAATACGCTGACAAACCCCACCTGTGCCAACAGATTCTTACCTTCCTCTTGCAGTTGGTTCTTTGCCTGCACAGACAATGTGTCCGTATCCCAGCGCACATGCACCAGACAATACGGCAGATTGCCCATATCCAGCGACTCATGCCAGGGAATCCCGCCCTTCATATAGCCGGCAATCAACAGTTCATTGGCCGTAAGAAACTGCCGGATATCTTTCTTTTCCTGTCTCTTTTCCTCCTCCAATACCGCAATGGCCTTTTTTAATACGGCATACAGGTTTTTTCTGTCCACCGGTTTTAAAATATAGTCAAATGCATTATGTTTCAAAGCCTCCCGCAGCAAATCATATTCCGAATGTCCGCTGAAAAAAATCACCTTCACACCCGGCCGCTTCTCCTGTAACCACCTTGTCAAAGCTACGCCATCCATATGCGGCATGACTGCGTCCGTCAGTACAAGTTCCACTTTTACTCCCGCTTCCAATGCCTGCGTAAATTCCCCTCCATCGGAATAATCCCCCACACATGACAGCGGCAGATCCATCTCTTCCAGCATTTTACGCAGGCTTTTCCGCACCAGATATTCATCATCTACGATTGCAATCCGATATCGTGCTCCCAGCCCGTCTTCATACCCTTCCATACCCTTCTCCTTCTCTGTCATGCTTCCTGTACCGGCAGCCGCAGTGTTACTCTTGTGCCGCCGCCAGGGCCGCTTTCTACGTCCATAGCCGCCTCTTCGCCATAGATTGTCCACAGACGTCCCATAATATTATCCAAGGCAATACTGTCCGTTTCTTTTTCTGTATATTCCACATTCTGGCAAACAGCCGACAGCCTGTCCTTGATCTGCACCAGCTTCTCCTGTGAAATGCCGCAGCCGTCATCCTCCACGGAAAGAAGCAGTGTCCGCTCCAGGCGCTCTCCCTTGATCAGAATATGGTATGCCCTTGTTTTATCCGTAAACCCATGAAAATAACAGTTTTCCACGATCGGCTGCAACATCAGTTTCATGACCGATACGTCCAGACATTCTTCCGGAATCTCCACCTGCACTGTCACCCCATAATCCCTGTTTTTCTCCCGCAGTCTTACAAACTGCATGGTATGCTGTATTTCCCTGGAAAGCGGCACCTGCCGGTCTTTTTCATATAATGTATAGCGGAGCATACCACTGAAATCCCGGATCAGTTCCTCCGTCTCCGTATCATTGTTCAGAATCGCCACGCTGCTGATCAACTGCATGGTATTAATGATAAAATGAGGATTGATCCTTCCTTTCAGTTCCTTATATTTGATTTCCTTGTTTTTCAGTTCCAGCACATACTGTCCATAAATCAGTTCATTGATCTGCTTCAGCATCCGGTTATATTCCTGAATCAGATACCCGAATTCATCTCTTCTGCCGTCAGCAATGTAGGCCTCCATATTTCCCTGTTTCACCAGTTCCATGGCCTCATATAACTTCCGCAGCGGCACGTAAATCAACTTCACGCCTATGATTACAAAAGAGACAAACCACAGCAGGATACAGAAAAGCACCGCCCTGCGCAGCCACAGCGTCGTCCCGATCCGTTCCTGGATTCGGCTTTCATACACGATTGTGACTACTTTCCAGCCGGCGTTATGTGTCTGGTCCACCGATAGCAGCGCCCTTTGCCCGTTCACTGTCCCATAACCCTGCCCCGGTGCAGGAAAGGCCAGGACCTCTTCCATTTCCTGATACACTTCCGGATAGTCCTCCTGATATAACTGTCCCATAATCTGGCCATCCCCGCCCAGAATCAGGATATTACTGAATTCTTCCTGTCTGTAACGATCTAAAAGTTCCTGAAGCATTTCCTGTTCTATATCAATCACAATCACGGCCAACCGTTCCCCGCCCATATTGTAAACAGGTTTAAACACGGAAATCACCTGGGGTACTGCCTTCCCGGCCGCAAACCAGGAAGGATGAAGTCCTGTCACAAAAAACTCCCGGTTTTCATGTCCTGCCATCTCCAGCAGCTCCTGCCTGCGTCCCTTACAGTCGGGATTCAGGGCATAGTTAGAGTAATAGAACAGATTATCCCGCTCCGTCATTACATAAATACCCGCCACATGTTCCGACTGATTCATCATAATACTCAGATATTCTTCAATCCGATTCCGTTTCTGAATTTCCTCAAAATTCGTATAGGAATATTTGCTGTCTTTCATGATGTTCAGCATATTTTTCCCATAAACAGTCTGTATGCTGCGGTCCAGCTGGGCAAGATATTCCTCCAGCGTATCATTGACCTGTGTACAGATAACTCCCGTCTGTCTCTCCACGCCGGCCTTCAGTTCCTGAATATCCTGCTGAATAATATAATGCAGGAAAGTCATCGTGGGAATGACAATCATCACCACAAAAAGAGCCAACAGCCAAAGTGTGCTTTTCGGCCTGAACTTTTTCCTTTCCATCCCCACTCACCTGCCTTACCCTGTCACCTACTACCGGAAAATACGCATCCCCAGTTCATTATTCACAGGCACCGGATGACCTGCAATATGCTTCCATTCACAAAAAGCGCCCTGATAATGATTTGTGGCAATTACAGTCCCATCCTCTGCAAGAAATAACAGTTCCAGATCTTTGTCCTGGGAAAAAGAGCCAAAATCAGAAATACTGCCTGCCTGCACACTGCTGTCCGCCGGTATTTGTGCCTCCAATTCCCCCTGTCTATATAATAACCCATTCCGGGAAATCGTAAAGCGTATGATTCCCCTTTTTTTCTGCTCCGTATCATTCACAAGCATTAATGCGATCTGCCCTTCCTGCGGATAGGCCAATACTGCCACCGGCTGGTTGATCTCTTTCAGTACCGGATACGATTGCTTGGGGATTCCCCACCAGTCCACGATACCGTAGAAGCTCTGGGGACACAGATCAATAAACATAAACTGGAAATACGCACTGCAAGGTGCAAACCGCTGTCTCCTGTAATGTTCCGTATAGTATTTGAGCAGCCTGCACTGATACTGCTGTATTTCCTCCATCCTTTCCCTCACCGGCAAAAGCGCCTCATAAAGCGGCCTGATCCGGAACAGGTTATCCAAGGTGCCCGGAGCATCCATGCCATACTCCGTATTAAACTTTTCCGTGGTGCCCTCTATATCCGTATAGTTCGACGCCTGGCTTCTAAGCGACCCCAGATAAGTATGACTGTCCCCGCTTTCCAAGTCCGCCTCATCATAGGAGGCCCGAATATAGGGATGCATCGGATCCAGGCGTTTTACCCGCTCCGTAAGCTGTCTGCCGATAGCCTCCGTAATAGAGTCTGTTCTGGCAATGATTTCTTCCAGACAGGAGCCAAAATAGTCAAGCAGCGTTTTCCATTTATCCGGTTCATTCAAGAGAATCCAGCACCCCAGACAGGCATATCCCCGTAATCTTTCTACCATCCGGTCAAAGATTCCCAGATTTTTGGCAAGCCATTGTGCCATGGTCGGATGGTTCCAACTGAAATCCGAATCCTGAAATACCAGAAATCCCATCTCGTCGCACAGCTCATAAAATACAGGCTGTTCCACATGCACATGAACCCGTATGGCATTGAACCCGGCCTCCCGCATCAACAACAGATCATGCCTGTACTTTTCCCCGGGGATGTCCCCCACATATACATCCGGAAAGTAAGAAGTCCCCCGCAAAAACAAGGGCCGGCCATTAAGATAAAAGCGGGTCGTTTCTGTATTTCTGAGCAAACGCACCGTTTTAAAGCCCAGATGTTTGCAGACACTGTCCACAGCCTCCCCTGTCCTGTCACACAGGACCACCTGCAATTCGTAGAGCCTGCTGCCTCCCCTGTCCCAGGTGTTCCAAAGCATGGGGTTTTCCACTGTAATCTCTTCCATCCAGGCGCCCTGTCCGGATACCTCTTTTTCCGCTGCCAGCATCCTGTCAGGCCCCAGAAGACAGATACGCACCTGAAGGTCCTGCCCTTTTGCCGCCTCTGACGACTTGTCTTCTTTCTTGTCCTCCACAACAGTGATTTCTCCGCGGATCCGCACCAAGCCCCGGCCGTCCTCCAACAGCAGATTTTCCACTGCCACCGATTCCAGGAAACAGGCTCTTTTTATATGCAGGAAAGGCGTTCCGACGATACCCACCGGGTTTACATCCCGTTGGATGAAACCGTCTCCATGTTCACAGGTTCCTTTGACCATGTTTCTCTTGACCGCAAAGCACCGCATACTCTCCGCACCGGGATCCACCTCCGTATCCCAGTAAGACCACACTTTCACATACAGGACATTTTCCCCTGTCCTGACCCCGTCTGATATCTCAAAGGAAAAATCATCAAAATACCCTGTATGTTCTCCCAGATACCGGCCGTTCAGCCATACCTTGCAATGATAATCCACCCCCGGAAACACAATCCAAATCCTGCTGTTGTCCGGTATTTCCTCCAGATTAAACACCGACCTGTACCACCAGGGCGCTGTATTAAAATAACGCAGTTTTCTGCCAAAATACGGCGTATCCTCATAGATTTTCTGTAGATAAGTCAGACGGTCCACCTTCTCCCATGCCGACATCATATGGGGATATTCCAACAGATTCATCTGATCTTCATAAAGCTGCAACCGTTCCCCCAGATCATGCACATCCTGCATGACATACCATTCCGGGAGCTTTCTAGTCTCCACATGCATTTTCTTTCCTCCTTCCATCCCTAACCCTTAACCGCGCCTTCCGCCATCCCTTCCATAATCTGCTTCTGGAAGAATAAATACAAAATAAATACCGGCAGTGCTGACAGCAGAATTCCCGCCGTAATCTTCTCATAATGAGAGGTAAACTCTCCCACAAACTGTAACAGTCCTGCTGTAATGGGCATCTTCTTATTATTCTGCACGAAGGTCATGGCAAATACCAGATCGTTCCAGACCGCAATAAAACACAACAGCCCCGAAATGATAATCGCCGGTCTCGCCATCGGCAGTGCGATATGAAGATATATCTGAAAACTGCCCGCCCCGTCGATAATGGCAGATTCTTCAATCTCCCGGCTAAGCCCCATGAAAAAGCCCTGAAGCATATACATGGCAAAGGGGATATTAAACACTGTATACAATAACAGAATCCCCGCCCTGGAATTCAACAGATTCAGCTTTTGCAATGTGATATAGTTAGGCAAAAGCGTCACATGTACCGGCAGCAACATTCCCATCATAAACAATACCCTGAAAAACCCTTTCCCCCGCACTTCCAGCCTGGCCAGTGCATATGCCCCCAAGGAGGCAATCAAAATGCCAAGCGGCACAGAGACCACCACATTGATCACACTGTTAAAAAAGAAAGTCCCTATTTTCCGCCAGGCTTCCGCAAAATTTGTAAGTGTCGGGTGCAGGGTGACAGAAAACACACCCTCTGTATAAAACTCCGCCGCCGGCTTGACAGATACATTAATCAGATAAAACACCGGCATCAGCCAGATCAGGCCGATTACAACAAAAAGCAGACACCACGCTGCCTTTTTCCATTTTGTCATTGTTTTCCCCTCCCTCCTATTCTTTCTGCATGGAAATCAGCCTGTTGACCACCAGGGAAATAAACAACAGCACAATGGTCAGGATCCATGCAATGGCACTGCCTCTTCCATACTGATAATAACTGAATACCGTTTCGTAAGACAGACTGGCCAGCACGTTGGTCTTCCTGCCGGGGCCTCCTCCCGTCATCACATACACCAGATCAAACACCTTAAACGCCTGGGCCATGGAATAAACCAATACCGTATTTAAGGTATTGCGAAGCTGCGGCAGCACGATATAAAATAACATCTGCCGCCCATTTACCCCATCCAGCATGGCCGATTCCAGTACACTGCCGGAAATGGACTTGATTCCTGCCGCAAACATGATCATACACATCCCCGTATAAGCCCAGGAACCGGCAACAATCAGATAATAAATGATATTTCCCGTATCCGCATACCAGTTAAAAGTAACCTTTCCGCCGGAAAACATTTTCAGCGCATTGTTAATCAATCCGGTCGTGGGATCATACATCCAGCGCCACATCATACCCACCGCCGTCACCGATAACACCACCGGCGTAAAGACCGCCGTACGTAAGAATCCCGCCCCGGAACGCTTTCTGTTAAGCGCCAGGGCAAACAACAGTCCAAGCGTCACCGGCAATAAGACCGTTCCCAGACACCAACGCAGATTATTAAGCAGAGAAATACGGAATATCTCATCGTTCTTTATAATATCCACATAGTTTCCAAGCCCAATAAACTGATGCTTGTTGGACATCCCCTCCCAGTCAAAGAAACTTAAGTACAGGGAGTACAACATCGGATAAATAATAAAAAACCCGTATAAAAGTAACGGCAGCGCCAAGAAAAGATACGGCGTCAGGCTGCCCTTTTTCCTTTTCATTTTCACTACATACCACTCCTTATTTTAATGATAGCCTCTTTATGAAATCTGGCTGCTCTTGATTGTTATTTCAAAAGCAGCCAGTCATTTCCCACACTTCGGACACTATTTACATTTCGGCCTTTTACCGGTAAAAACCAATCTCAGTTGCCTTGGCATCCAGCTTCGCCGCCGCGTCCTCCGGGGTGATCTCTTTCAGCACAATCTGATCGATCGTCTCAAACAGACAATCCGTCAGCTCTGCCGGCCATGCCATCTCGCAGGAAGGCATGTAAGAACCACTTCCCGTATTCATGCAAGCCAAGATCTCCTTATTCAGCGAATTTAATTTGCTTTCATCAATCGCATCCACTCTTGCTACCGTCACCTGACCGGTCTGTTCAAACGCCTGCCTATAACATTCCTGATCCTGATAGCATTTCAAAAATTCTTTAATCAATTCCTGGTTTGCCGAGGAAGCATTTACAAAAATACCGTCGCCATAGGAGTTGGCTCTCGGTGCCTCGGAAGCCGGGAAGGAGAAAAAGCCAAAATCATCCGCGGAAAGACCCGCATCCGTAATACAATCCACCTGCCAGGTACCGTCATAGGTAAAACACATCTGCCCCTGGAACAACTGTAGATTCACTTCTGTCTCCTCATTGGAAAGATGCCCTTCCTGGAAGTAAACAGACAGTTCCTGCAAATCATAAAAAGATTGAATTACCGCATCACAGTTAATGGAAGTCTCCCCACGCAACAGCTGATCATGTACCTGACTGCCACCATTGATTTCCAGAAATCCGTCAAACCAGCGGTTGGTGCACGCCGCCCATTTCCCCGCATTTCCGATAGGAATAATGCCGTCACTCTGCAAGGTTTTACATTGCTCTAAAAATTCCTCCATGTTTTTCGGAACACTAAATCCATATTTCTCATATAAATCTTTCCGGTAAAAAATACCTTGGGTTTTCTGTAGCTTAGGCAAAGCATAAATACCTCCAAACAGCATCTCCTGATTATTCAAAGAAGGCGCATAGAAAATATCACTCCAGCCATTTTCCTCGGCAAAATCCGACAACTCCAGCACTTTGCCGTTTTCCACGTAAGTAGAGACCACCGCTCCCACATTCGCCCAGAACATGTCCGGCCCATTATCCGCACTGAAGGCAACAGACAGAGCATCATATAACTGCTCCGGTCTGCCCTTGCCGCTGACCTCTATGGTCACATTAGGGTATTTCTCATTAAATTTTTCGATGGCTGTCTTTAGGATAATATTACTCTCCAGATCCGCGTTGGCAGAATAGTCCCAGTATGTGAGCGTGGCTTTTACACTCTCATCTGCCGCCTCTTCGCCAGCGTCTGCCGCACTGGCTTTGTCTGTACCTGCTGTTTCCTGTCCCGTAACTTCTTCCTGTTTCGCCGCTGTATCCGTGCCCTGGCCGTCTGTACCGCCGCAGCCCGCGGCTGTCACTGCCATAACTGCTGCCAATAGCACACTGATCCATTTCTTTTTCATAGCCTGACCCCCTTCTGCCTTCTACAGGCAGTGTTTACATTTTTGTCCGTTTCATTACAGGAAAGAATCGATTCATTCTGTATTTTGATTATATCGAACCTGGACGGGGTGTAACAAGGCACGTTTTTTACCACTTTATTAGCATATTTTTTACCCTGGAAATAAAACTTAGATTAGGATGTCAAGATGAACTTGTGAAGAAGTAAATCCTATTCCCGGATCTACTGCAATACCATGTCCTTTAAACCTAAAATAAAAACCGCCTCCCAGACATTCCCTGCCGAAGGCTGCTGAATTGATTATTGGCGTAGACGATGAAAACCCTTTTAAACAAATAAACCGGTCGTCAATATCACGCCCTGGTTTAATGCTGTTTTCATATTCATAATAATGTTGAAACTGTGATGTCTCATCAAAATATTTATTGATGTAATCAGGTATGCTTCTGGACAACTTATCGCACATTTTGTTATTCCTGGATCAACTTGAAAACAAAAACACTATCATTTACCTTTACCATCATTCAAAATCTCTCTTATAATAAACTGCGGAGACTTATTTAAAGATATATAGATACGTCCAATATATTCGCCTATCAATCCTAACATAATCAGGTTCAGTCCTCCCAAAAAAAGCAATACAGACATCAGCCCACTGAATCCCAATATATAATTCAAACCCAAAAGTTTTCTTATAATTGTTACAATCCCGTACACAAATCCGGCTATGGCTACAACAAAACCTGTCGCTGTCGCAATGCGTAATGGTTTTACGCTAAAAGCAGTAAACCCATTCAGCCAAAGCATTATCAATTTACCGAATGTATATCCGGATTTCCCAACCTCACGTTCTCTATGGCATACGTCTACATTTACAATATCTTTCGTACTTCTAAGAAGCAGTCCGATTACATAAGGGTATGGGTTTTCATATTTGATCATCTCATCTACAATAAATCTTTTTACTGCAAAATAACTGGATATATACAAATCCTTTGGCTTTTCTAATAAAATCCGGGCCATCAGTTCATTTATATAACTTCCAAAATTACGAAATCTGGAATGTCTCTTTTTTTCATATCTGGCATACACCGCATCATGCCCCTGAAGAATCGCAGTTATCAATTTACCTGCTTCATTCGCCGGTGTCTGCCCATCATCATCCAAACAGACAACAATATCCCCGTTCACATGATGAAAACCCGCCATCAGCGCCGCATGTTGTCCGAAATTTTCATTCAGGTTGATTCCAATAACATTCACATTCTCAACACATAATTCCCGGATAACATCAAAAGTGTTATCCGGCGATGCATCATTTATCAAAACAATTTCAAACTCTTCATTTTCCATTGTTCCTTTAATCTCATCAACTACCTGTCTTATCGTCAATGCAGATTTATAACAGGGTATTACAAAACTAATCAACCTTTTTACCTTCTTCCTTTTAGAAACTTTTATATCAATTCTTTTTTACAATCCACTTCCCGCCCCGATTAGAACCTTCTCTTACAAGTACACCTTGCTCCTGTAGCTCCTTTATTTCTTTTTGTACCTGTTTCCTGCTTAGTTCTAACATTTCCATGAGTTTTATCTGTGTCACTTTAGGATTTTCAGCCAAAATTGCTATAATTTCCTCTTTCCTTTCGGCTCCTTTTTGACTCCTTTTTGGCTCCTTTTTGGCTCCTTTTTGGCTCCTTTTTGGCTCCCTTTTTAAAAAGGCTTCGTGAACAAATAATCTTGAAATGAAATAACTGTGGTCATCATCTGTTTCAAACTCTGGTTTTGGTGATCCATTTTCTTCCAATGCATCTAAAATCTTTTTGAATCCTGTATTTCTACCCTCTGTCAAATGGAGCTCTTTCAAAAAATCGCCAATCCGGCGGTTTCGATATCTTCGATTCGATACACGATATTTCCTCAATCCTTCCTGTGTTACAGAACGATCTGGTCCCGGGAAACTGACAATCTCTATTCTATCGCGTTCAATACGCACCTCAATTGGCTCACGTACATCATAAGCACGGTGATAAACCGCGTTTGATAACGCTTCTTCCACTGCTGCATATGGATAATTGAAAAGGCGATCCGATTCTGCCCTATCCGGATACTTTACCACTTTTTGTGAAATAATCGTGTTTTTTATAAATTGTAAGGCATCTCTAAGTTGCTGATGAATCGGTCCCTTAAATGTATTTTCAATAATATTGTCACCACCAAGGCCATCAGGAAACTGCACAATATCTATCTGCGTATATGGAAAGAACTTGTCCGGCTCCATACTAAAAAACATCAGTCCCACATTTTTAGGTTTCACATACTCCGGAAGATTACTAATAATACTCATATCACTGCATACTTCCACAAAGTCTCCTGACTTTGCCTTTTCATACAGAGAACTTTTAACTTCTTTCAGATAATTCTGAATAAGTGTAATATTCAAATCCGATATTTCAGCTTCGTGATTTGCCCTGTCATCAAACGGTATTCTATTAGCTAAGTTAAATAAATCCTTTTCTTCATCATCCGATGGTTCGACCGTATTTGAAGCCTTACGAATATAATGGATACGCTCTTTATTATCTTTTTTCATAGTCTTGGGAGAAGAATATGGTCTGCTGTCGCCACCAGGACACCAAATAACAATAAACTGCTTATCCTGATATGTTTCAACTCCTATTATCGGTGTATAACCCGGTCTGATTAATTTACACTTTTCATAAATACTCTTCTGGTATGCATCAATTTTTTCTATCGGAATCCCCTGTAATGGATATGCAGGTCTGCCATCTTCTTCTTTTACTCCGATAACAATATATCCCCCGCCCCAGTTGTCAAGATCATTGGCAAATGCACAGACGGATTTTAAAGATGCTGCTGCATCCCATGTTTCTTTAAATTCAATTCTTGCCCATTCAACCACCTCACCGGACAATAGGGTTTTAATATTTGTTGGTATCGCCATATATTCACTTCTTTCCCGGTTTGCCTTTACTATATATAAATCTAAAATTATAAAGTATTCATTAATGTAGTCATTAGTTTTTTGTGGTTTTTATAGTTTATTTATAGCAGGGTATTACAAAACTAATCAACTTCTCAACCTCCCATATTTATAGAACCATAAATTTCAATTATCAGAAGTATCCTCAAAAAAAGTAAACATCCTGTAATTTGCATTATCTGGATTATCATGTGCTCCAATCATAAACTGAGCATATGTTAAAATCACTGTATCATAATCACCGGATTCTATGACTGCCTGTATATCTTTACTACTCATATATCTCGGCTCTATTTTATAGATATTCCGAATACCCAGCGACATAAATGGTATTAATGTTCTTTCATAAGAATCACCTAAAATAAGCACATTTCCAAAATCGGCATTATTGTTCTGAATACATCCATCGCCATTATAACTATAATGCCATCCCTTTAACTTAGCCGGTTGAAATTCCCAATCCATATCATATGAATCTGAATACACCGAATAATCTATGAAAATATTAAAGTCACCCTCTGTAAGTGACCCATTTATATTGCGTGAAAAACTGGTATCATACGCCGGAACTATAAGTGTATAGTTTTCCATTCCTATATAACTTTCCGCAAGCTTTCTCCCCTGTTCTCCGAGCCAACAGTTTTCATATTCCATATAATTAAAGTTTTCGTCTGCATATAAATTTAAATCAATGTCATAACCATAATCATCATTAAGCTTCTTGGCAATAATCTCAGCTGCCCACTTGGATGTAGGAACTGTCCAATGATGATCTGTTCTATAAAAAAGATCATTACAGTTCAATCCCTCTTCTCTGATATTGTCACGCAGATCAATATATTCTATCTCCGCCTCACTAAGTCTTTTCAAAAACAAATCTGCATTTCTATTTAAATAAGTTTCTGCGCTAAATTCGTTTCTAAATATATCATCATCAATATACTTGGCAGGCTCGTTTACATAGAGAAGTCTGATACCTTGCTTATCCAGATATTTCTTCAATTGTATCATCTGAGATACTTCATAATCTGTAGATGTCTGCCCTACCTGACTAATAATATAATCACTTGTAGTAACATTAATTGCATATTCTGAATTATAATAATCTCTAATACCGGTAGCTCTCATCAATGTCCCACTCAGATTAACAAGCTTCTCTTGATAGGGCAATAAATCATTGATATTTTTAGAAACATCATTCAGGCAATCCGCTAATATTTTACCCTTATTTTTCTGTACCTTAGTTATATTAAATTTGTTTTCCTCTATTTCTATGCTTTTTTTCGTTGGAAAAACCACATCAACGATATCTTCAAGATTATCCAATGCTTTTGTATTATGTGCATTATAGCCTATAAAAGCAACAAATGCCACTGTCAAAACCATATTGCGAATAAATACAATATCCTTCCCCATCCTATTCACCTCCCTCTAAAATCCGATGTACAGGAAGGGATTAGTCCCTCCGCTCACTATCATAGACAAAGAAAGAAGAAATAATCCCGCCATCGCAACACCATAAATAATATTGGCGCAAATCTCGGTTTCTCTGTATTTCTGACACCACTTCATAGCAGAAGGAACTATTGGTGTTGCAAGCACCACCGCTGCCAATATAAATACTCTATATTCATTAAACAAAAAACGCGCCCTGTCTATACTGATATTATACGCAGATGGTATCAACATCCCTCTGATAAAATTAAACGCTGCCGATACATGCCCAAAATAAAACACTACCCAAAGGAAGTTAATCATTATCAATGCAAAAATCCTATATATAATTTTACTGAGTCTAATTTTAAATTTTTGAGGATACCCCGTCATTTTCTCAAATGTAATCAATACAAAATACATCATTCCCCACAAAAGGAATCCGCCCGTATTTCCATGCCATATACCAGTAAGCAGCCATACAATTCCCAAATTTAAAATCGTACACCATAATTTTCCCCTTGACCCGCCAAGAGGTATATATACATAATCTCTAAACCAATCACCTAAAGTAATATGCCACCGCCTCCAAAATTCACCAATTGAGGCTGTTGCATATGGATAATGAAAGTTTTCTTTACATGGCATCCCAAACATGTTGCTGATACCCATAGCCATGTCAGAATATCCCGAAAAATCGTAATATAACTGTAAACTAAAACACACCGCCCCCAACCATGTATAGGGTACAGATAAATTCTTACTGGCAAAGACTTCATCCGTAATCTTCACAAGCACATCTGCAATCAATATCTTCTTAGAAAAACCCACCAAAAAATATTCTACTCCTTTAGAAAAGTTAGTTAAGCTTAACCCCTCCCTCGTATTAAACGAGTCCTCAACCTCAAATCTCGAAATCGGTCCTGACTGAATCTGCCCAAAAAACAGCAAATAATTCATAACATCAATCGGCGTCTTTATAGATACCTTACCTTTATAACTATCTACAATTACACTGACTGCCTTAAAAGTATAAAAAGATAAACCTATAGGTAATAAATGTTCACCGCTATATTTATAATAGGCCAAAAGACACATATTTCCGGCAATACCTATAATAAGCAACAATCCTCTTACCTTTTTTACATTTAAATGTCCCAAAACTATTGCTATATATGTATTAATTACCGTCAACAAACATAAAATTACCATAAAATCCATTTGTCCCAACGCATAAAAGAACAAATTGGCACACAAAAGAACCCATGGCCTAACATTAACCCCTGCGACAAAATACAACAGTAATGTTATTGGTAAAAATACTAGTAAAAATGTCAAACCTGTAAATGACATCCCCCAGCCCCTTTCTCTAATATCATCAACTGCTTATTGACTCTATCAATTTGTCAAAGTCTCCATCAAATGTCCCATTGTTACGATAAATCAAAACCCGAAATGTATTGTTTTTAAAATCATTTTTGTCTAAATAATAGTATTTATTAACAAAATCATTATATTGAAATACATCTGATGGATTCTCAATACTCATAGAATCATCCCGCCCAAAATCTATATATGCAATAACATCTGGTATTTGTTCTTTATTTTTATAATACCTATACATAATAAAGGGATCATCACATCCATAAGACCACTGCATTGCATCCCATGTCCGCACATCACAAATATTTGTATTTCTCATCAGATATGCTACCGGAACGTTATCTCTAAATGAAACCGATTCCCATTCTTGAATATTTTCATTCAGATAATGTTCCAGCTCTACTAAATCCCTTGCCCTGTCAGGCGTTGTATATATCCCTTTATATACACCCGATTCCACTTTCGCTGTAAGATACGTAATCGCGTCATCCCTATACATAGCATTAAAATCTTCATATCCCTGAAATATTATAAAAATAATCGACAATGCAACAGCAACATACCTGGTTAAGCCGGATTTCTCCTTAAATAAAATAATGAGAATCGGAATCAGCATTGGAATACAGTAATAAAATCTGTCCCCAGTTAAAGTGCTAAGAGTCATCCCTACAATAAAAACAAAATTATAAATACCTAAATACCATGATAGTGATGACCATTTCTTATAAATTGGAATTAATAAGAAAAACGCGCACATACACATACTGCCTGCGAAAGTAAAAAAATCACGGTCTACAGCCCTGGCATGTATTATACTTAATAAAATTCCACTCCCAACCGCCAATATCCAATATTCTCTATTTGAAAGTTTCTTGTTATCCACGCGAATATATTTTCTACTTACATAATATATCAATATACTACTACCTATCAACAGAATCCAGCCCGGTTTTATACACCATAGCACATATTGTGCACGCTCATATACTGTACTCTGAATAAAACCTTTCGGACTTCCGGAGAGCATAGTCTGTACTCCATATATAAACTTATTTAGTCCTGATTGTATTACAATAGGAATTAATGCAACAAGTATTTCTAAAATTCCACCTATGCAATAAAATAAAACAGATATAATCTGTTCTCCTTTTTTGGTATTTAAAAATATTAAAAGAACAAATACAAAAACTGTGATAGCATAACCTGAATGTGCAAATACTGCTACCGCCGTCAAAAAACCACATATTAACAATTTGCAATAATGTTTCTTCCCTCTCTCAAATTCCTGCAAAGTGGTATATAACATAAATACCACCAAAAGTATTAAATATATAGAAGTTGCATTGTAACCCCAGTTTTGAAGAATTGCCCCTGAAAATGCACCCGCAAATGGAATTAAAATTCCCACCACAAGCAATCTCCATTTTCTGATCAATTCCTTTGCAAGTAAGTGATAGATCGCAATAATAATACATAATCTAAATGCTATGAATGTAAGCCTTGAATACAGAAAAATACCCTCTAAATCCGGCACAAAAAACTCATATATTTTATAAAATATAATAGGGATAAAGGACATTCCTGCCGCAATTATACTATTATAGGTGTAGGGAATATTACCATGCATAATTGCCAATGCATCTGATACCGTGTAAGCCTCGTCAGTAAACTCCGTACCATAAAAGGCTCTTATAAACATCATAATCGACGCAAAAATACACCCTGACAAAAAAACAATCTCTGTCAATTCCCAACCAATCTTATTTTTTACCTTACAGCTTATTCTTTCATATTCTTTTACAATATTCATAATACCTATATTAAAATTTTTCATTTTCTTATCCTAATGCATAAACTACAATACCAGACAGTATTATAAGCAAAGCTATGATTCTCTTTTTTGTTATTGTCTCTTTAAAAATCGTTACTCCAAAAATTGTCACATAAATATAACTTGTTGCTTCTAAAATTGCCCCCATGGATAACGGAACAACTTTATAGGCAAGTATACCCAAAAATGAAGCCCCCAAAAATATAATATATGCTATAATGACTGTCGGATTAAAATATTCTCTAAAATGGGAGGAATAATCTTTCATCGCTGCTTTTTTCAACATCACCTGTGCAATTGAACTTACAAATGTCCCAAATATCATAAGAGAGGCATATGCCAGAAATCTCATCGTCACTGCTCCACACCCCCCTCGTCTCTGTCCAAATCATCACCCGTCTTTGCATATAACACAATTCCGGTCATTACCAAAGCTGCACCTATAAGTTTCTTCAATGTTATCGCTTCATCAAAAAATAGATATCCCCAAATGATCCCCCAGACAACTGTAATTGCCTTATTTGCAAAAGCCACTGTGAGAGAAAGTCTCTTGATTATCTGTTGCCAGCATATTGCATATATCCCAAAAATAAAAAGCAACCCACCATAGCATAGAACAAATCCAGGACTTAGAACCTCAAATGCAGCCGCCAATTTTCCACATATTCCACTTAAAGAATATACCGCCAACAGTATGTGTAAAGAAAAGAAAACATAAATTTTATTATTCTTCATTATAGCACCATCATTCATTATTATAACATCGAAATCCATATACAGTAAACTGGTCTGTTTGGTAATACACCTCAGCTGTTACATCATCAAATCTTTTATTATAATATGATAGCAGATAATCCATATAAGCTGTATCTCCAACAAAAAATTTATTATCATCAAGCATATCTGCTAACTTCAAATCTTGCAATCCATTTGCCTCCAGATAATTTGCTGCCATCGGCGAATCTGCTAACCAGCCTCCCCAAAAAGTATAATTTGTCGGCTGTTCCCCAGGCGTAAATGTTTTAAACAAATCATTCGGCAAAATCATAGATCCATCTCCTACATAAATACAGTCTTTATGTTTCAGTACATACTCATAAACACTATTCCATGTATCGTATGTGTATATAGGTCTCTGTTTCTGTTTACACAATCCACTCACTGCTAATATAAATAATCCCATTGCAAGAGTAATTCCAACTATTTTTTTCTCTTTATGAATACATTGCAGATTAATTGAAGATAATCTGAAACCGGGAAGCAAGCAACTTGACAAAATCATAATTACTGTCCTGCTATTATACCTTCCAAAAATTATAAGATACATAATCAATGCCAATGCTATTGCATAAAATCCGGCTGAATAAATAAATTTTCTTATGGTTTCCGGTCCCTTACTATGAATTAAATATAAGAAATCTACCAAAATCCATAATGACCAGCCCACTAATATTGCTATTTGCCATCGCAAAGTTCTTTCAAACTCTACTATGTCAGATAAAATTTTCCATATTCTCTGCCCTACAGACACCATATTCTCTGCCATTCTCTTTTTATTTTCTATGTTCAAAATTGCAAAATTTTCACGATTTGCACTATCATCCATAAAACACCAGTTTGTTGTTAAATAATAAATATCTTCATCCCAACCAATTGATTCATAAAAATCTTCATTTTCATCATACTTAATTACCGCTAAGTCCATATAAAGGGATCGTTCAGAATTTAAATCAACATACTCTTTCCAATCTGTATTATTGATATATATCATATTAGAAAGTGCAGATATGACCATTATTCCAATACATGAAAACAGACAAATGATTTGCTTTTTGCTCCATTTTTTTAGAAGAATACCATTTCCTAATACACAATAAACCATTACTCCTAAAGCAACTAATCCGCACTGATATCTGATATTATATGAAAAAAATGAAAATATAACCGCCAGAACTATGTCGAAAATCCTTATTTTCTTTTCTTCATTCATATCATATATAATCATTATGGCTGCTGTACCTGCGAGACCCGCAACCATTGTAAACTGTACATTTGTAAGCTGATAAAGAAAAATTGACACATAAATGCACAAAAAGCAGAAATAATTTTCTTTTGTACAATTATTTTTAATACATTTTTCACATATAATCAACACTGCCCCTGTATTAATCAAAACAAATGCTAATCCATACCAGGGAATTGCCGTGCTTAATAAATATAATCGGGAAATAACATATGTATATGGCATGCCCATTATATAAGGCAATATATCTGGCTTTCCTGTCAGAAAGCCAGATATATATTGCATCATTCCCGGATCGTCATTGTTTTCTGCCTGAACACCAAAAACAATATAAGTCAATATTAAAACAAAACTCGTTAATAATAAATAATGGGTTTTTGTCCACCTTTTTGTAATTTCATCAAATTTATTCCAAATTTTCTTAACGGTCTCTAATATATACATTTACTTTTCCTGCACCATATTATTTATTCCACTTTAAAAACTTTCTCTATCAACTTCGTTTTACCATTTTCATCAGTCGGAATAGTATCCAACCACTGATACTCAATCTCCAATCTTCCCTTAAATTCTGTATTCAATTCCTTGGTTAATTCTTCCTCAATCTGTTTTTCGCTCTTAGAAGAAGCATCATCCTTGACCAATTGAATAACAATTGAAGAATATGATTTTTGTATCATGTG
>RAYR01000028.1 GCA_003612405.1 bacterium 0.1xD8-71 | reverse complement strand
AAGATAAAAATTTTATATATTTAACTCTAATATATATAATATACAAATATCTATGTGAAAATTAGACAAAAAATAAATAAAAAAATTGTGTAAATAGAAGAAAAATACAAATACAGCAATAACAATATATATTTAACAAAAATGGTTAATGACTAAAAAATAAAGCTGTGTATACTTAAATTAAAGTTAATCAACTAACTAAAGGCTCGAAGCGAAACAAGATAAATAGAAAAGTGGTTTGCAGATGAGCCAGATAAAAAAGGAGGATATGAGTATTATGAAACTGAAGAAAGTATTAGCACTTACTTTGGCAGCAGCAATGACTTTCTCGTTGGCAGCATGCGGCGGTTCTGATGAAGGTGCAGCAGAAGCACCGGCAACAACCCAGGAGACAGGCGGCAGCGAAGAGGCGCAGGCACCCGAAGCAGAAGAGGCAGAGCCCGAAGCAGAGGCTCCGGCAGCGGCAGGCGTTACTTACGCATCCATCAATCTGGGTGAGGATTATAAGGATCTGACGACCACCATTAAATTCATCCATCACAAGACAGACCGTGAAGAGGATGGCACCATGGCAAGTCTGGTTTCCAAATTTAATGAAGTATATCCTAATATTACAGTAGAGACAGAGGGTATTACAGATTACCAGGAAGATTCCCTGCTTCGTCTTTCCACAGGCGACTGGGGCGACATCATGTTTATCCCGGCAATTGACAAAGCAGAACTTTCTACCTATTTTATTCCTTATGGCACTGTATCGGAGATGAGCGGGCTTGTAAACTTTGCAGATGAGTGGATGTATGACGATATGTGCTATGGTGTCGGCTACATGGGTAATGCACAGGGACTTCTCTATAATAAAAAGGTATTTGCAGATGCAGGCGTCACACAGCTGCCCAAGACTCCAGATGAGTTTATAGCAGCATTGCAGGCAATCAAGGACAACACAGATGCGATTCCGCTTTACACCAACTATGCGGCTGGCTGGACCATGGGCGGTCAGTGGGATGCTTTCTTAGGCGGCATTACGACAGGCGACGAGACATGGATGAATCAGAAATTCGTGCACACGGCAGAACCTTTCAAGGATAATGGTGACGGCACAGGCGCTTATGCATTATATAAGATTCTCTATGATGCAGTGGAGCAGGGACTGATTGAGGACGACTATACCACCACTGACTGGGAAGGCTGTAAGCCTATGATTAACAATGGTGAGATTGGCTGTATGGTACTTGGTTCCTGGGCAATTGCACAGATGAAAGCGGCAGGCGACAATCCGGATGACATCGGTTATATGCCTTTCCCGATTACCGTAGGCGGCAAGCAGTATGCGACAGCAGGTCCTGACTACAGCTTTGGTATCAATGCAAATGCATCCGAGGATAACCAGGCAGCTGCCATGGTATTTGTTAAGTGGCTGGTGGAAGAATCCGGCTGGTGTGATTTCGAGGGCGGCTACCCGATTTCCAAGACAGCTCCCACATCCTTTGTATTCGATGGAGTGGAAATTGTGAGAAATATTCCGGCGTTAGAGGGTGAAGAAGACTACTTAAATGAGATGAACGCGGAATCCGAGCTTTCCTTCAATGCAGGCGGCGACGCGAAGGTACAGAGAATCGTTGAGGCGGCAGCTACAGGTGCAGAAACCTATGATGATATCATGGCTGACTGGACGGCAGCCTGGAACGCTGCACAGGAAGAATGTGGAGTAGAGGTTCTCTACTAAGATATTTCCGGACAGATAAGTTTCTTAAAGGTTAATTGGTAAACAGGGGCTGACACACTGCACAAATGTGTCAGCCTCATGTATCAGGAGGATAGTATATGGTGGCACAGGCAAATACAGTGGGAACAAAAAAAGGATTCCTACAGTGGGCAAGAAGCAGAAGAGGTCAGCAGGTTATCATCATCATCGCGTTTATGATCGTTCCGCTGGCACTGTTATTTACATTTACATATCTTCCCTTCGGTGAGATGGTGGGGTACAGCTTTTTTAAGATGAAATATATTGGCAAGAGGACATTTGTGGGCTGGAAGAACTATGCCAGCGTCTTTAGCAGGAAGGACTGTTTCGGGGCCTTAAAGCTGAGTCTGTATTATATGGGCGGATCCATTGTACAGCTGGCGCTTGCCTTATATCTGGCTACGGTTTTAAGTTTTAAAGTTAAAGGCGGCAATATCTTTAAGGGATTCATGTTTTTCCCTTATCTGATCAACGGTATTGCCATCGGTTTTATTTTCAAGTTCTTTTACACCAGAGGCTTCGTGTTCGACACGGTACTTCAGTGGTGCGGTTTTCAGTTAGACAATCTTCCCTATTGGCTGAAAGACCAGAGGATTAACAATATATCTCTTGTGGGAACCAGTGTATGGCGGTATTTCGGACAGAATATGGTACTGTTTATCGGCGCCATCATGTCGGTGGATTCCGAACTGTATGAGGCGGCCATGTTGGACGGGGCCAATCGGTTCCAGCAGTTTCGGTATATTATCCTGCCAAGTATCAAGACCATCGTGACCTTGAATGTGATCTTATCCATTACCGGGTCTCTGAGTGCTTTCGAGCCGCCTTATGTTATCACCAGCGGTGCGAATGGAACGGGTACTTATTTCGTGGTCATGAATGAAATTGCACATACTCAGCAGAAGGTGGGACTTGCGTCCGCCATGGCGGTGGTACTTTTGCTGATCATCTTCGCGGCAACGATACTACAGAAGCTCTTCTTTAAATATGTATTCCGAAGTGCGGAGGACGAGGATATGAACGCCACGGCAAGGCGAGACAAAAAGCTGGCAAGATATGCGGCTAGAAAGGCGGGGAGATAAATGACAGGTTTGCAGAAAATCGGACATGTGCTGACAATTGTTTTGAAATATTTATCATTGGTATTTTTCGCTTTCGTGGCAGTGCTTCCTGTGGTATCCTGCGTGATCACGGCATTTAAGACAGATACGGAATATCAGAATACCAATGTTATGACACCGCCGGAGAGCTGGCTTAACTTTGAGAATTTTACCCAGGCATTTACGAGAGCAAATATGGGCAGGGCGTTTATCAACTCTACCATCATTCTGGTCAGTGTTTTGGTAGTCAGTGTGCTGGTGGGTACCTCCTTAGCCTATGTGCTGAACCGTTTTAAATTCCCGGGCAACGGGCTGATCAGGAACCTGTTTTTGTTTGCAACCCTGCTTCCTGGTATTGCCATGCAGATTGCGGTCTATGAGATCATGTACAAACTGGGATTTATCAATTCCCTGATGGGATATATCATCATGATGTGCGGTACGGATGTCATTGCCATCTATATTTATATTCAGTTCTTTGAGAACATCAGCGTGTCCCTGGACGAATCGGCAATTATTGACGGGGCATCTTATTTTAAGATTTATTACAAGATCCTTCTGCCCCTGCTTCGTCCGGCGATCGTGACGGCATGTATCTTAAAAGGTGTGGGTACTTATAATGAATATTACTGTGCAAATCTGTATTTGCAGAACAAAAAGACTCTGCCTACAGTGGCCACCTCACTCTATACCTTTGTGGGACCGCTTGGAAGCAAGTATAATCTGATCTGCGCAGGTGTTATCATTTCCCTGCTGCCGGCGCTCATTGTGTTTATTCTTTTCCAGAAACAGATTTACAGCGGTATGACGGCCGGATCGGTGAAAGGATAAGAATTATATAAGAATCTTGCAAAGTATATTACAAAATATGTCGTCAAAAGACATTGGTTATGTTACAATAACTAGGAAAATACTATTCTGTGCGGGTTATGGATACGGAAAAGAAAGGTGCGCTTATTATGATGGTGGAAGAAATCAGAAGTCATCTTGTGCAGGGTATCATTCCTTTTTGGAAAAGACTGCGTGATGATGAAAACGGCGGTTATTACGGGTATATGGATTATGAACTTTCGGTGGACGAAAAAGCAGTGAAAGGGTGTATCTTAAACAGCCGTATCACATGGTTTTTTGCCAATGCCTACCTGCTGTTACAGGATGAGTCCCTGCTTGCAGAGGCCAGGCACGGTTATGAGTTTATGCAGAAATACTGCGTAGATAAGGAGAAGGGCGGGGTCTACTGGTCGGTTCAGTATGACGGTACGCCGGAGGATACGACAAAACATACTTACAATCAGGCATTTTCCATCTATGCACTTTCTTCTTATTATGATGCGTCGAAGGATGAAAGCGCCCTTGAGACTGCCATGGAGCTTTTTCATATCATCGAAGAACGCTGTATGGACGAGATCGGGTATAAAGAGGCCTTTGACAGGGAGTTTCATGAGATTGAGAATGATAAGCTCTCCGAGAATGGCGTGATTGCAGATAAGACCATGAATACGCTGCTTCATGTGTTTGAGGCATATACGGAATTATACCGGGTGAGCGGCAATGTCGAGGTGAAGAAGAGACTCGAATGGATTCTCGACACCATTGCAGATAAGATATATAACCCTGAACTGCACAGACAGGAAGTGTTTTTTGACAGAGAAATGAATTCTATTCTGGATTTACATTCCTATGGGCATGATATTGAGACGGCGTGGCTGATCCGCAGAGGCACAGATGTGTTAGGGGAGAAAACATATGAAGATAAAATGCTGCCGATTATACTTGACTTAACTGGTCAAGTATATCGGACAGCCTTTGACGGACGTTCGCTGGCCAATGAATGTGAGAAAGGCGTTGTGGATGAGAACCGTATCTGGTGGGTACAGGCAGAAGCTTTGGTAGGTTTCCTGAACGGGTATCAGCTGGCGCCGGAGCATAAGGAATATCTGGAGGCGGCGAAAGCGCAATGGGAGTTTATCAAAGAATATGTGATTGATAAAAGACCGGGTTCTGAATGGTTCTGGGATGTGAATAAAGATGGGCAGGCAGTGAGCGGCAAGCCTATTGTGGAGCCTTGGAAATGTCCTTATCATAATGGGAGGATGTGCATCGAGGTGTGCAGGAGGAAATTCTAAAGGCAGGAATTCCTACAGTGAGGTTAGATAACACGAAGGGTAAAGAACAGAGAATGGAGGAGATTATGTTACATCAACAGTATTATATAGAACTGGAGAAGTATAATAAGCTGATTGAACGCAAGAATGTGAAAGCTGACAACTACAATGGAATTTATGACCGGTATCAGTACCCTGTGCTGACAAGGGAGCATATTCCGCTGCACTGGCGGTATGACTTAAATCCGGAGACCAATCCTTATTTTATGGAGCGTCTGGGTGTCAATGCGGTAATGAATTCCGGTGCCATTGAACTGGACGGCAAGTATTATCTGGTGGCAAGGATTGAAGGCAATGACAGGAAGTCTTTCTTCGGTGTGGCGGAGAGTGATAACGGGATAGACGGTTTTCGGTTCTGGGATTATCCGATTCTGTTGCCGGATACCTGCCCGGAGGAGACCAATGTGTATGATATGCGTCTGACCAAACATGAGGACGGTTATATCTATGGGGTGTTCTGCTCTGAGAGTAAGGATACTACCGTCAACGATCTGTCAGCGGCTGTGGCGGCGGCAGGTATCGTGCGGACTAAGAATTTAAAAGACTGGGAGCGGCTGCCGAACCTGGTGACCCTTCGTTCCCCGCAGCAGCGGAATGTGGTACTGCATCCTGAGTTTGTGGATGGCAAGTATGCGTTCTATACAAGACCCATGGATGACTTTATTGAGACCGGATCAGGCGGCGGTATCGGTTTTGGATTATGTGACGATATCACCCATGCGGTGGTGGATGAAGAGAAGATGACTTCCATCCGCAGATATCACACGATTACCGAGGCCAAGAACGGTGCAGGCGCGCCGCCCATCAGGACAGATAAGGGCTGGATTCATATTGCCCACGGCGTGCGGAATACGGCGGCAGGACTCCGCTATGTGATCTATGCCTTTGCAACGGATTTGCATGACCCTTCCAAGGTGATTGCAGAGCCTTCTGGTATGCTGATCGGCCCCAGGGACTGGGAGCGGGTCGGCGATGTGTCCAATGTGGTATTTACCAACGGCGCCATCGCAAAGGATAATGGAGAGGTATATATTTATTATGCGGCCAGCGATACCAGGATGCATGTGGCAGTGACCACCATCGACAGGCTGATAGATTACGTGTTCCATACACCCAAAGATCCGCTCCGTTCCGTGGAGTGTGTGGCGCAAAGATGCGATCTGATTCAGAAAAACCTTGATTTTCTAAGTAAACAGTAGAGAAGTGCAGGATGCTTCAGAATGGAGGAAAAATGAGCGAAGTGAAAATGATCAGCCCGGTGGTGAAGAATGTGCCCTGGCAGGAGAAGCCGGCGGGACTGAAAGGCGCCCCGATCTGGAGATACAGTGAGAACCCGATCATCGGCAGAAATCCGGTGGAGGGCGTTGCCAGAATCTTTAACAGTGCAGTGATGCCCTATGGGGATGCATTTATCGGTGTGTTCCGCGGAGAACAGACCAACGGCATACCCTATATTTATCTGGGGCACAGCAAAGATGCGATTTACTGGGAATTTGAGGCGGAGAAGATTCCTTTTAAGGATGAAGACGGTAATGATTTTATGCCGGTCTATGCCTATGATCCCCGCCTGGTGAAGGTGGAGGATACCTACTATATTATCTGGTGCCAGGATTTTTACGGGGCATCCATCGGTATGGCAAAGACCACAGACTTTAAGACCTTTACCAGAATCGAGAATCCCTTTATCCCGTTTAACAGAAATGCAGTGTTGTTTCCGAGAAAGATCAACGGCAAATATATGCTCTTAAGCCGTCCGTCTGATTCCGGCCATACACCCTTTGGTGATATCTTCTTAAGCGAGAGTCCCGATATGGTGTACTGGGGCAGACACAGACATGTGATGGGCAGAAGCAGCGAGTGGTGGGAATCCGTCAAGATCGGCGGCGGTGCAGCACCCATTGAGACCACGGAGGGCTGGCTTTTATTCTACCATGGTGTGACAGGAACCTGTAACGGCCTTGTGTATTCTATCGGCGGTGCTATTCTGGATATCGACAATCCGTCCAAGGTACTGTACCGATGCGAGAATTTCCTGCTGACGCCGGAAGAGTGGTATGAGGAGAGAGGATTTGTGCCCAATGTGTGTTTCCCCTGTGCCACCATCCATGATTCCGAGAGCGGTAAGATTGCCCTCTACTACGGTTGTGCTGACAGTTATGTGGGGCTTGCCTTCACGAAACTGGACGAGATTGTGGATTACATCAAGACACACAGCCATACCACCGAGTCCGATACGGAGTTGGGGATCCGATGAGATAAAATAATACTCAAAGCATATCCGGCTGTTGAGAACGAAGGAGTAATATGTTATAATTCTGCTTGATTATCTTACATAATGGAGGAGACTTTCAGTGAAGATCATAATAGCGGGAGACGGTAAAGTCGGGTCTACGCTGACAAGACAGCTGGTAGCGGAGGGACATGATATTACTTTGATTGATTCCAGGGCGGAAGTTCTGGAAATAAGTGAGGAACGCTACGACGTTATGGCGGTGCAGGGAAACTGTGCCGCCATGGCCACTTTGGCAAGAGCCGGTGTGGAGGAGGCGGATGCCCTGCTTGTCATGACAGGTGCGGATGAGGTGAATCTGCTCTGCTGTGCGATTGCACATGTCATGAATCCGGGGCTGCATACGATAGCAAGAATCCGGAATCCGGAATATAAGGATCAGCTTTATCAGATGAGGAACCTGTTTGGCCTGTCCATGGTAATTAATCCGGAGAGACAGGCGGCTATCGAGATGGAGCGGCTGATCAAATATCCGGGATTCTTAAAGAGGGATACCTTTGCCAAGGGCAAGGTAGAGATTGTGGAACTGCGTATTCAGGAAGATTCCAAGCTGCGGGATGTGAGTCTGTACGGGTTAGGCAGTGTGGTGAAATGTAAGATTCTGGTCTGTGCGGTTTTAAGGAATGGTAAGGCGATTATTCCCGATGGTAATTTTGTTTTACAGGCCGGCGACCGTATCTTTGTGACGGCTTCCACCAGAGAACTGACAGTCTTTCTGAAAAATATAGGAATCATTACTCATAAGGCAAAGCGCGTTATTCTGTGCGGCGGCGGGCGGCTCAGCTATTATCTGGCCCAGCTGCTTGTGCGGGACGGAATTATGGTGGAGATTATAGAACAAAACCATGACAGATGTCTGTCCCTGGCCAATCAGCTTCCGGAAGTGACAGTAGTGCATGGTGATGCCAGCAATGAATTTCTGCTGGAAAGAGAGGGAATCGACAATTGTGACGCACTGGTTACGTTGACCGGAGTAGATGAAATGAATATTATCACATCACTCTTTGGTAACAGTCGGCAGGTGCCGCAGATTATTACGAAACTCGGACGTCTTAGCAATAACAGTATTCTGGACACCCTTTCCGTGGGCAGCACGATCAGTCCGAAGGAACTTTGCTGTAACGATATTGTACGGTATGTGCGGGCCATCAGAAACCAGACCGGCGCTGCACAGGCAGTGAATGTGATTGCGGACGGACAGGCGGAAGCCATAGAGTTTATTGTGGATGAGAACACGAAGCACTGTGACGAGCCCCTCAAGAAAGTAAAACTGAAGAAAAATATTCGTATAGCGGGCATTAATAAACTCAACAGCTTTGAGATTGCGAACGGTGACTCGTTCTATTCCAAAGGAGACAGAGTGATTATTGTGACGGGAAGAGATGAAGTAATCTATCAGCTCAACGATATTTTTGAGTCATGAGAAAAGGTGCGCTATGAATTATCGAATGATGGGAAAATTTATCGGCAGGATTCTTTATGTGGAGGCAGTCTTTATGCTTCCGGCCCTGCTGATCAGTATATATTGTGGAGAAGAGCAGACAATAAAAGGATTTTTGACCAGTCTAGTCATTACACTGCTTACGGCATTTATCTTATCTTTTATCTGCCGTAAGGCCAAACGGGGGTTTTATGCAAGGGAAGGTCTTGTCTGTGTGGGAATCAGCTGGGTCGTGATGAGTCTTCTGGGATGTCTTCCATTTTATTTTTCCAGGGAGATTCCGCATTTTATTGACGCCTTGTTTGAGACCGTATCCGGGTTTACCACCACGGGAGCGTCCATCCTTTCTGATGTGGAGGCTCTTTCCAGGGGCAATCTTTACTGGAGAAGTTTCACACACTGGCTGGGCGGCATGGGTGTACTGGTATTTGTGCTGGCCATCGGACGAGGCAGAGAGAAGAGCGACGGTTATACCATGCATCTTCTGCGGGCGGAAAGCCCCGGGCCTAAGGTGGAGAAACTGGTGCCGAGGATGAGGGATTCGGCTAAAATCCTGTATTTTATTTATATCTTTCTGACCATCTTAAATATCTTCTTTTTATTGATCGGCCGTATGCCGTTGTTTGATGCGGTGTGTACGGCGTTTGGTACGGCGGGAACCGGCGGCTTCGGCATCATGAACAACAGCATTGCCGGTTACAGCCCTTATCTGCAAAACGTCTGTACGGTGTTCATGCTGCTTTTCGGTGTGAACTTCAGCTGTTATTTTATGTTGTTTATCAGGCAGGTGCGGAATGTCTTTCAGGATGAGGAACTGCGGTTCTATATAGGGGTTGTGGTGTGCAGTGTTCTGCTTATCACATGGAACATCAGCAGAATGTACGGTTCCTTTGCGGAATCCCTGCGCCACGCGGCCTTCCAGGTGGCGAGCATTATGACCACTACAGGGTTTGCCACCACGGATTTTGATCTGTGGCCCAGCTTTTCCAAGGCAATTCTTCTGGGACTGATGATTGTGGGCGCCTGTGCGGGCAGTACCGGGGGCGGTTTTAAGTGCGGCCGGACACTGCTGCTGATCAAGAGCCTGCGGCGCAATGTGAGGCAGATCCTGCATCCGCAGAAGGTACAGGTGGTGCGCGTAAACGGACAGATGGTTCGGGAAGGTGTGTTGGATAACATGAACGCTTATCTGGCGGCCTATGCTTTTATCGTAGTATTCAGCTTTATTGTGATTTCCATAGACGGGTTTTCAACGATGACCAATTTCTCAGCTGTGCTGGCATGTTTTAATAATATCGGCCCAGGGCTGGAAAGTGTGGGACCTACCTGCAATTATGGCGGCTACAGCCTTATATCCAAGTCTCTGCTGATTGTCGATATGCTGGCCGGACGTCTGGAGATATTCCCGATTCTGATTCTGTTTTCCAAGAGTACATGGATTCGGAGATAGTCGGATTTTGTCTCTTGTGGGATAACGGGGAGTGTGGTACTATTAAAGAGAACTGTAATATAGTACGGATAGATAAAGAAAGGGAGAACTCTTATGGAAAAGGAAAGAAATGAAGTAGTACCGGAGGTAGTGTTACAGTATCGTGAGTATGAAGTAAATATGGATGATGTGGTTGCCAGAGTCAAGGCCCATTATGTGGCGAAAGGGCATAAGGAAGCATCCATAGAAGATATACAGGTTTATGTGAAGCCGGAAGATTTTACGGCTTATTATGTGATCAACGACGGGGTTGTGGGTAAGGTCAATCTGTTTTAAAGAGACAGCAGAATAATGAGATGATAAGGTGTGAAAGCCGGGACAGAGTGTCCCGGCTATTTGTGTGGTAAATTGTGTTTAGGTATTGGTTAAGCTTTCCTTAAGGTTCTTTAAGGGAAAAAACAGGAAATATAGGTTGACAAATAATATTATATGCCATATAGTATAAGCAGAAACAATATTATACGATATATAATATTGTATAATATAACAATATTATATAATCCATATATGGAGATTGTCTTATGAGATATGTAAAAAGCAGGAAAGGAGTATATTGCATGGTTTTTAACACGGGTGCGGCATTGTTGGATGCCATAGTGCTGGCTGTGATATCCCATGAACCGGAGGGCACATACGGATATAAGATTACCCAGGAAGTGCGGCAGGTTATCGAAATTTCCGAGTCCACATTATATCCGGTTCTTCGCAGGCTACAGAAAGACGAGTGTCTGGAAGTGTATGACATGGAGTGCGCGGGACGCAACAGGCGCTATTACAGGATCACGGAGAAAGGAAGGGCACAGCTTAATCTGTATATCAGTGAATGGTATCGGTATTCTGCCAAATTGAACGGTATCTTTGAGGGAGGATTGAAAAATGGATAGAGCAGAATTTATGAGGAGACTGACGGCTCTGCTTAACGATGTGCCGCCGGCAGAGCGGGAAGAGGCCATACAGTATTACAATGATTATTTTGAAGACGCAGGAGAGGGAAACGAGCAGGGCGTCATTGCTTCTCTGGGTTCTCCGGAGGAACTCGCCAAGTCCATCAAGGCAGGCCTTCAGGATGGCGGCAGTATGGGAGAATTTACGGAGTCCGGATTTCGCGGCTATGAAGAACAAAGAAGAAATGAGATTATGCAGATGCAGGCCAGAGAGGAATCGACTGCTGACAGCGGCACAGCAGGCGGTCAGACCAGTGCATACGGCGGTTCGCAGGGCAGTACCTACGGCGGGCCGGGCGGTCCAGGCAGCACATATGGCCCGGCGGGCAGTCAGGATGGACATTATGGCCAGCCGGCCGGAAATACACCGCCGCCGAAGGAGGGGTTGTCGGGAGGCATGATCGCGCTTATTGTGATCCTGGCAGTTCTTTCATCCCCTGTCTGGGTAAGTCTTTTAGGCGGTCTGTTTGGCGGCTCCGTAGGACTGATTGCCGGACTGTTCGGTGTTTTTCTGGCCTTCCTGATCGTGGGCGTGGTGTTGATCGTGGTGGGCATAGCCCTGATCATTACCGGCATTGTGGCCATGTTCGGGGCGCCCCTTGGAGGATTGTGTCTGATTGGTACAGGTATGGTTCTTATGGCGGTGGGACTGGTATTTATGTGGCTGATGGTGTTGGTGGTTGGTACGGCGATTCCGGCGCTCATCCGTGGTATCGTCAATCTGTGCCGGCGGATATTTCATAAAGGAGGTGCACAGGTATGAAAAAATTTACAAAAGGCTGTCTGCTTACGGCTTTAATCCTGTTTATCTTAGGCTGTGCAATTTGTGTTGTATGCGGCATTTTAGGAGGATTCAGGCAGATTGAATCCGGATCATTAAACGGTGTAATGGGTATTCCCTTCGGTTTTTACAGGCAGGTGGACGGCGGATTTCATTTTGGCTTTTTTGACTCCGAATGGGAGAGAGAGGATGCCTTCTGGGAGAAGGAGAACTGGAAGAAAACGAATGTGGACGGAACGAAGCAGAAACTGAATGTGACGACGGATACGCTCCGCAGTCTGGAAGTGGTGGTGACGGACTGTAATTTTATAATAGAAGAGTCAGAGGATGAGAATGTCTGGCTTTCTGTGAAAGGCGATACGAGTAAGACCTATTATAAAATAGAGAAAGATACGGTGGGCAAAGACATTCTGTCCATAGAAAATGCCGGTTATCACCGGGTAGGAAACTGGCGTAACGGTCCTAATGATACCATCAGTCTGTATCTGCCAGGAGGGTGTGATCTGGATTATGTCAGTATTGAAATGGGCGCCGGTTATATGGAAGCTATTCCCCTGAAAGGGGACATTTTGGAGATTAATGTCGGTGCAGGTGTCTGTGAGGCGCAGGGATTTGAGGCTGAGACGATTAACCTGCTTGTGGGTGCCGGACAGATTGAGACTGACGGATTAAAAGCGGATACGGCGGTTCTGGAGGTTGGTCTTGGTGAAATAGTCGTGCAGGGGCTGGATGTGAAAGAGCTGATGGAAGTGGAACTGGGCATGGGAAATGCGGAGATTTCCGGGAAGGCCACAGGACTGATTGATGCCGACTGCAGCATGGGAAATTTAACGATGCATCTGGCGGGTTCGGAAGATGATTATGGATTTGAAGTGGATTGCGACATGGGGGATGTAAGAGTAGGCAGTCATCATTATTCCGGCCTTGGCAGCAGCAGAAGCTGGAACAGCGACAGGAAGGATCGGATGGAGATTGACTGTGAAATGGGGAATATAACCATTACCTTTGTGGAATAAAAGAATAGAAAGAAAACGGCGCAGAAAAGGAGAAGCGTATGAATAATGATTACAGAAAACTGATGCGTTCCAGGACAAACAGAATGATCTGTGGTGTCTGCGGCGGTATCGGAGAATATTTAAGCTTAGATCCCACCGTGGTGCGGCTTCTGTGGCTTGTGTGTTCTCTGGCAAGCTGCGGCACGGGCCTGGTGGTCTATATTGTGGCGGCTGTGGTGATGCCGGAAGAATAAGGAGCAGAACAAAATAAACAGCTAAGAGGTAACCGTGTGATAAACACAGCCTCTTAGCTGTTTTTGCAGTTGTGGAACCGATAATCAGCTGTCAACGAAGAATCAGGAGATGGTAAAGAATAATCCTGATTTTTTTAAGGCGGGACGCAGAGCCATATACACCAGGACGGATACGATCGCAGAGGTCACCGCGTTGATGGAGGTGGAGGCCACATTCCAGGCCAGGGTCAGTTCCGCGGCCGGTTTGCCCAGGATGACCAGTTTATAAAAATAACCGATGAGCGGATCGAAGATCACGTTAAACAAAAGTCCGCTGACGGCAGCGGCGATGGTCCATTTTAAGACCTTTTTGTTATCGGTCTGCGTGCTGACATGTCCCAGTCTGTGTGCGATCAAACCGGTGATAAAGCCAATACAGAATTTTAAAAACAGGGTCTTGGGTGCATAGACTACATAGACCGGATCCAGAAGATCGCCGATGGTCATGCCGATGGCTCCGCCAAGACCGCCATAGACGCCGCCTAAGAGCAACGCACCCAGGACACACACAGCATTGCCTAAATGGATGGAAGTGGCGTCTCCGCCCGGCAGAGGAATCTTAATCTGCAAAAAGGTAAACACCACATAAGACAGAGCGGCAAAGATACCGGTAAAGACAACTTTCAGTAATTTTTCGTTTTTCATGATAAACCTCGTTTCTTTTAACCGAGTCCGCGAAGCGGAACTCGAGAAGTTAATTCCGCAGGAATTTACTTCTATTATAGGGAGAAATGGAATTCTTAAAAGTGCCAAATTAAGATTTTTTGACCATACCAGATATCCAAAGATTGTATAAGCCGGCATAAAATGGTAAAAACTAATGATATTTACCGAAGGAGTCAATGGCATGAAACCAACAGGCGCAGAACCGGAGAAATGGGATTTTATATTTTATCTGTATCTCTTTTTTATAGCAGCGGTCTTTGGATGGCTGTGGGAAGGATGTCTTTATTTCTTTAAAGATGACGGTTATGTCAATCGAGGTTTTCTTACCGGTCCGTGGCTTCCTATCTATGGAGCAGGTGCGGTTATGCTGGAAATCCTGTTCCACAGATGGCGGGACAGAACTTTCCTGACGTTTTTGTCATCCATGCTTTTATGTACGGTGCTGGAGTATCTGGCAGGCTGGTATCTTGAATTGACCTGGGGAGTCAAATGGTGGGATTACAGTCAGATGAACTGGAATCTGCATGGGAGAATCTGTTTTGCCAGCAGTCTTCTGTTTGGATTGGGTGGTGCGTTTCTCGTATGTGTGGCGGCACCGCTGCTCCATTCGCTTTACAGAAGAATATCTATGAAGATCAGAATATGGGTAATATTGACCATACTGGTTATTTTTATGACAGATGCTGCTTACAGTGCGATTATTCCCCATATGGGACGGGGGATTACTTATTATTGAACTGCTGTATTTTTTATGTTATCATTATAGAAACAGGCAGAATCTGACAAAATTTTCATTAATTTGGAAGGGTCATGCAGGCATATGCAAGAAGGGGCTGTGCCGCAGGATATTGTTTTGAGAGGTTCTGTGTTTGGGAGCATAAAATAATAGAAAGGGTTACTTATGCTGGGGTATTTAATAGGGTATAGTCTGGCGGCTGTCTGCGCCTTTATCTGTGCTGTGATAACGTACAGGCGTAAGAACCGCATGGGATTGATTACAGGCACTATGTTTACAGTGGCAGGGGTGGTCAATCTGTCTTATCTTGCAAGAATTGATGCCGAGACATATTTTGCTGCTTCAATGGCTACCAGTATCTATTTTGTATGTCTGGATATTCTGATATTCTTCATGGTCTGCTATGTGGTGGAATTTACACAGCCGAAGATGGAGGTGATAAGGTATAAAAAGACGTTCTACCTGCTCACAGGCACTTTGGCAGCAATCGACGCAGCCTGTCTGATTATCAATGTTTTTCATGAGATTTTACTTCGCTATCAATATCATGCTGACAGTATATATGCCATTCAATATATGTATGAAGCGAAGCCGGCATTTTATTTTCATACCAGTCTGGTATGTCTGCTGCTTGGCGTTGTGGTTTTCGTACTTATTTATAAGAATTTCAGTATTCCCAGAATGTATCGGGCCAGGTACAGGAACAGTCTTTTGTGGATGTTAGCAGTGGTGGCGCTTCTCTTTGCGTATATGACAGGATGGCTGAATATCAGTGTGGATGTGGCGGTGCTGGTATATGGCTTCAGTTGTCCTTTTGTCTATATGAATACTTTCGATTATGATTCCAAGGGTATGTTGAATACGACTCGTAAGATGATTCTGGAATATATAGGCAGTCCCATGATTCTTTTTGATTATGAGGGGTATGTGGCGGATACCAATAAGGATATGCGGGATCTGTTCCCTGTTCTCAATAATCGGGAACGCAGGATCAGTATGATGGATTTTATTCAGATTGGTGCCTTCAGGGAACTGCAAAATACCAATACCAATCAGACATTTGCGTGGGACAATCCGGGAGAGACAGGCGCCAGGGCGTATCAATGTGATTTCAGCTGTCTGAGGGATGAAAAGGGACGCAGTATCGGTAATCTGTTGATCCTGAGAAATAAAGAAGTGGAGCTGGATATGCTGACGCAGCTGTATTCCCGGAACAGTTTTTACAGCAGGATGGAGAAGGTACAGTCCTGTGGCATATACCCGGTTACAGTGGTGGTCTGTAATGCCAACGGAATCGGTCTGGTCAATGATGTTTACGGTTGGGCCAAGGGCAATAAAATGTTGAAGAAGGCGGCCGATCTTCTGCGGGAAAATATGCCCAGGGAAGCGATTCTTGCCAGACTGGAAGACGGAGACATGGCAGCCGGACTTATGGAGGCAGAGCAGGAGTATGCAGTCCGGCTTTTCGAGAATATCAGGGAACAGTACCGCAGAGATAATGATACCGGTATTAATACGGATTTGGAATATGGGATTGCCGTGATCCGGGATAATACCAAGAGCATTGAAGAAGCCATCAGGGAAGCAGGGGAGAGTATGCGTACAAAGAAACTGATGAACCAGTCTTCCCAGAAGAGTTCCTTATTGGATTCACTGACCCAGACTCTGACAGAAAGTGACTATGAGACAGAGGAACACGTGGAGCGTACCAAAGAAATGGCTACAAGGCTTGGCCGGGCTTTGAATCTTTCAGATGTGGAACTGGGCAAGCTGGCACTCCTGGCAGTGCTGCATGATATTGGCAAGATTGCGATTCCACACACGATTCTGTCCAAACCGGGCAAACTGACAGAGGCGGAGTGGGAGGTTATGAAGACCCACACAGAGAAGGGGTATCGGATTGCCAGTGCGTCCAAGGAATTACAGCCGATCGGAGAATTTATCCTCCATCATCATGAAAGATGGGACGGCGGGGGATATCCCGGCGGTCTTGCCAGGGAAGAGATTCCCCTTCTTTCCAGGATTATCACGGTGGTGGATTCTCATGATGTGATGGTACATGACAGACCTTACCATAAAGCCATGAGTGATGAGGCGGCGGAGGAGGAATTGCGGCGGTGTTCCGGGGCGCAGTTTGATCCGCATCTGGTGGATGTGTTTCTGGAGGTGCTGGGAGAGCAGAAGGTGTCATGAGAAAATAGAATTGACAAAACCGCTGCAATTGTCTATAGTATTAATAATTGTAAGAGCATAAAGGCGATGACAGAGAAGAGTACACAATCTCCGCCGCCAGAGAGAAAGACCGGAAGCTGAAAGGTCTTTTCGGAGAGGAATTGTGGAACGTGGCTCTTAAGCCGGTGGGCAGAAGTGTCTGTAGGGATACAGACGGCAGTAAGCGCACACGATTTATCCCCGTTAACGGATAGGAACCGGATGGCCTTTTGTGGACCAGTCGGAACCAATGAGCGATAAATAAAGGTGGTACCGCGTATCTACGCCCTTTGTCAGAGTATGGCAGAGGGCGTTTTTGTATTTCTGATGAATCATGCAAGCAAAAAGGAGGATGTAACATGAGCAGAGAACTGGCCAAAACCTATGACCCCAAGGGCATAGAGGAGAGATTGTATCAGAAGTGGATGGACAAGAAATATTTCCAGGCCGAGGTGGATAAGACTAAGACACCTTTTACCATTGTCATTCCCCCGCCGAACATTACGGGGCAGCTGCATATGGGACATGCCCTGGATAATACCATGCAGGATATTCTGATCCGTTATAAGAGGATGCAGGGATATAATGCGCTCTGGCAGCCGGGTACCGATCATGCCTCCATTGCCACGGAGGTAAAGATTATCGAGAAGCTGAAAGAGGAAGGCATCGATAAGAACGACCTTGGCAGGGAAGGGTTTCTGGAGAGAGCCTGGGAATGGAAGAAAGAGTATGGCGGCAGAATCGTTTCCCAGCTTAAGAAGCTGGGATCTTCCTGCGACTGGGACAGAGAGCGTTTTACCATGGACGAAGGCTGCAACAAGGCGGTTACGGAAGTATTCTGCAAGATGCACCAGAAGGGCTGGATCTATAAAGGAAGCCGTATCATCAACTGGTGTCCGGTATGTAATACTTCCATTTCTGATGCAGAGGTGGAGTATGAGGAGCAGGCGGGACATTTCTGGCATATCAAGTATCCGCTGGTTGATGCAGACGGACAGCCCAGCAAGACGGAATTTCTGGAGTTTGCAACCACCCGTCCGGAAACCATGCTGGGTGATACTGCGGTGGCAGTGAATCCCAACGATGAGAGATATACCTATTTAAAAGGAAGGAAGGTCTGGCTGCCGATTGTCAACAAGGCCATTCCGGTGGTGGAAGACGATTATGTGGACATGGAGTTCGGAACCGGTGTCGTGAAGATCACGCCGGCCCATGACCCCAATGACTTTGAGGTGGGCAAGCGTCATAACCTGCCGGAAGTGAATATAATGAATGATGATGCTACCATCAATGCCAACGGCGGTAAATATGAGGGATTAGACCGCTATGAGGCAAGGAAGAAGATTGTGGAAGAGCTGGAGCAGGAAGGGCTTCTGGTACGTATCGAAGACTATACCCATAATGTGGGAACCCATGACCGCTGTAAGACAACGATTGAGCCGTTGATTAAGAAACAGTGGTTTGTGAAGATGGATGAACTGATAAGGCCGGCGGTGGAAGCAGTGAAAAATGGTGAGATCAGGCTGATTCCGGAGCGTATGGAGAAAATTTACTATAACTGGACGGACAATATCCGCGACTGGTGTATCAGCCGTCAGCTCTGGTGGGGACACAGAATCCCCGCTTATTACTGCGATAAGTGCGGTGAAATCGTAGTGGCGGATAAAGAGCCCTGCATATGTCCGAAATGCGGCGATACGCACTTTACCCAGGATCCCGATACCCTGGATACATGGTTCTCTTCTGCACTGTGGCCTTTTTCCACACTGGGATGGCCTGAGCATACGGAGGATCTTGACTATTTCTATCCCACAGATGTGCTGGTGACCGGTTATGATATCATTTTCTTCTGGGTTATCCGCATGATTTTCTCAGGGTATGAGCAGATGGGCGAGAAGCCTTTTAAGACGGTGCTGTTCCACGGCCTGGTGAGAGATTCCCAGGGACGGAAGATGAGTAAATCTCTGGGGAATGGTATTGATCCTCTGGAGATCATCGACCAGTACGGGGCGGACGCGCTCAGGCTGACGTTGATTACAGGCAATGCTCCCGGTAATGATATGCGTTTCTACTATGAAAGAGTGGAGGCAAGCCGTAACTTTGCCAATAAGGTCTGGAACGCTTCCCGTTTCATTATGATGAATATGGATCAGGAGGAGGCAAAGTCTGGCAGGCGCGGCTGGGAAGTATCCTATGAGGAGATCAAAGACAGTCTGTATCCGGTGGATAAGTGGATCCTTTCCAAACTGAATACGCTTGTTAAGGAAGTGACAGACAACATGGACAGTTTTGAACTGGGTATCGCCGTGCAGAAAGTCTATGACTTTATCTGGGATGAATTCTGCGACTGGTATATCGAGATGGTGAAGCCCAGACTCTACAGCACCGCAGCCGGTGAGGAGGCAGGAAAGCAGGCGGCTCTATGGACCTTACAGAATGTGCTGATTGATGCCCTGAAGCTTCTGCATCCTTACATGCCGTTTATCACGGAGGAAATCTTCTGTACGTTGCAGGGGGCAGAGGAGTCCATTATGATTTCCAGATGGCCTATCTTTAGCGATGCCAGACAGTATACCGGAGAAGAGACAGCCATTGAGCTGATGAAGGAGGCTGTGCGCGGGATCCGTAACGTGAGAACACAGATGAATGTGGCGCCGGGCAGGAAAGCGGCAGTGTATGTGGTCAGTGATAAGGAGGAGGTACGGCAGATCTTTGCGGAGGGCAGACAGTTCTTCACAGCGCTGGCGGCAGCTTCCGAAGTGACTATCCAGACAGATAAGAGCGGCATTGCAGACAGTGCCGTATCTGTGGTGATTCCCAATGCCACAGTTTATATACCTTTCGAGGAACTGGTGGATATTGCCCAGGAGATTGAGCGGCTTGAGAAAGAGCAGAAACGTCTTGAGGGTGAGCTTGCCAGGGTAAAGGGGATGCTTGGCAATGAGAAGTTCATGTCCAAAGCCCCGGAACAGAAAGTGGCCGAAGAACGTGCCAAACTGGAAAAATATACCCAGATGATGGCGCAGGTAGAAGAACGCCTCTCCCAGCTTCGCTGACAGAGGAGAGAGTCCGAGTTTGCGAAGCAAATCTCGTAAAGAAAATTCCGTCAGGAATTTTCTTTTGGGTATGGAAAAGTGCTGCGATTTGGTGTAAAGTTATATATAAGGGTTTTTTCGTTATAAATTTTGGAATGTACAATAGGTGACGTAAGTGTCATGAGGAAAGTGGGGTGAGTCGCGTGGCCGAAACAAATCTTTCATCAGCGCAGTTAGATAAACTGAAGGCAGCAATGGCCAGAGCAAAGGGGCTTTCCCCGGCAGCACCCGCAGCGGAACAGAAGGCGGGTGAGGCATTACAGACAGCAGAACCGCAACAGCCCGGGGAGGAACAAAAGCCTGCTGTCGAAACAAATCTGACAGAAGGAACCTATCTGCGTGTGGAAGAAGATGAGATGACGGCGTGGCTCTACCTGACGCCACCGGCGGAGGGACAGGTATATACCAAGCACGAACTGGAAAGTTATCTGGAGCAGCACGGGGTGGTCAGAGGGTATCACAGATCCAACCTCTCCGCAATGGTAAAGAAGAAAGTTTATGAAAGAGAGATTCTGGTTGCCCAGGGGCAGGCGTCCAAACCTGGGAAAGACGGTTATTTTGAATATCTTTTTTCACCGGAAGAGCATATAGGGCCTACTATCCGAGAAGATGGTTCAGTAGATTATTCCAGTATGAGTGCGCTGCAAAATGTACATAAGGGCGATAAGGTGGCGATTTACCATTATGCAGAGCAGGGTGTGGATGGGTATACGGTGCTGGACAATGAACTGAAAGCGGCGCCGGCCAGGGATCTTCCGCCCATGCGAGGCAAAGGTATCACCAGGGAGAATGGTGTATATTATGCGCAAAATGACGGCAAAATAGAAGTAAAGGACGGTAAGATTGACATCCAGAATGTCCATGAGATTATCGGGGATGTGGATGCGATTATCGGTAAGATAGAGTTTTTTGGCGATGTCATTATCAACGGCAACGTGGAGGGCGGCGTTACGATCCGTGCCGGGCGTAATATTGAAATCCATGGCACTACAGGCGGGGCTTCCCTTTTTGCGGGCGGAGATGTGCTTCTTTCCCGCGGTATACAGGGGGGAGGCAAAATATCGGCCAGGGGTAATGTGTTTGCAGAATTTATTGAGAATACCACAGTGGATGCGGGCGGTATTGTCCAGTCCAATGTTATCTTAAATGCGAAAGTGTCGGCCAGGGATAAGGTGATTACCAACGGCAAGAAGGGAGCAATCATCGGCGGACAGGTGCACGCGCTTAAGAGTATAGAGGCTATGTCGGCCGGCAACGATGTGGAAGTAAAGACGGTGCTGCACTGCGGTTATCAGCCGGAGGCTTTCGATATGCTGCTGGAGATCAGGCATAAAGAGGCAGAGATTAAAGAGAAGCTTGCAAAACTGGTGGATACCATGACGGAGGCGCTGCGTGAGAAGCGGAGACGGACGATCAATGCCGTCAAGACGACGTCGGAGGCCAATCTTTCTGATTGGAACCGCTTAAAAGACGAATACTTTGCAGAACTCGATAAGATTGGCAAGGAGCGGGAAGAGTTGGAGGAGACCATGGAAGAGGGCAGGGATTCCTACATCAAAGTAGACGGCAATCTCTATCGGAATGTGGTCATCAGTATCAATGCGGAACGGATGATTATGGACAGAAACACCTGTTATATGAAATATACCGCAGAAAAGGGGATCATTGAGGGAACGGTGATCATACACAACTAGCGGTGGGAGCAGCAGGAGAATGACAGAAGAAATTGTTTCTTACGGGGCGGCACAGGAGTATATCAGTGCCACCCCGAAATTTACCAGGAAAAACAGTATGGAGAACACCGGGAGATTCCTGGCGCATCTGGGATGGCCGGCGCAGAATTGTAAGATACTTCACATAGCGGGCACAAACGGAAAGGGTTCCGTTTGTGCTTATTTATCTACCGTTTTAAAGAAAGCAGGCATTTCCTGCGGCATGTTTGTCTCTCCGCATCTTGTGACCATGCGGGAACGGTTTGTGATAGAAGGAGAAATAGTAACCGAGGAAGAGTTTGTGGAAGCCTTTTGCAGGGTGAAGGACTGTCTGGACGATCTTCCGCAGGAATTGCAGAAGATATCCTATCATCCCACGTTTTTTGAATGGTTGTTCTTTATGGCCATGCTGCTCTTTGAAAAGCGGGGCGTGGAGTATGTGATTCTGGAGACCGGGCTTGGGGGCAGGCTGGATGCCACCAATGTGGTAAAGGATAAAAAACTGTGTATCCTCACTTCCATAGGCTATGATCATATGGAGTATCTGGGAGATGAACTTACGGATATTGCCAGGGAGAAGGCCGGTATCCTGCGCAGTGGCGTGCCGGTAGTCTATCCCTATAAGCAGCATGGTGTGGCACAGGTGATAGAGGAATGTGCGGCAAAGATTGGAGCCAAAACCGTTCCCGTAGAGAAAGCTGCGATAAAAGAAATAAAGATTCTGGATAAAACAATTGATTTTTCTCTCCATTTAAACTATTATGATTATATTGGTTTTACTGTGTCCACCTCTGCGGTCTATCAGATTGAGAATGTTTCACTGGCGGTGACGGCGCTGGATTTGCTGGCAGATTCCCGCATTACGGCCGATATCCTTCAAGACGGCATCAGGGAAACATTCTGGGAAGGCAGGATGGAGGAAGTATTTCCAGGCGTATATCTGGACGGTGCCCATAATATAGATGGGATTCAGGCCTTTTTGGAGACAGTGAAAGTCCATGCTTGCAGCGGAAAGCGTAAATTGCTCTTTTCGGCTGTCAAGGACAAGCAATACAGGGAAGCAGCGCAGGTGCTGGCCGGTTCCGGATTATTTGATGAGATCGGCGTGGCGGCAATTTCAGGAGAGCGTGCACTGCCCCTTCAGACATTGGAAGATTCTTTTAGACAGTATACAGGGGTCACAGTCAGGGCCTATGATACGCTGGAGGCTGCATTTACCGGAATGGTATCGCACAGGTCTGATAAGGATAAAGTGTATATTGTCGGTTCATTATATTTGGTGGGCGAGGTCAAAGCCCTTATAAGGAGATCCGGGCATGATTAATTTTGAAGAAGAGTTAAAGAAATTCCATCCCAGCCTGGAAGTTGAGGATGCAGAGGAAGCAATCTATAATCAGGATCTTACCGATATGGCGGATCTGATGGTGAAGATAGTCAAAGACGCTAAGAAAGTGGAAGAAGAATAGGGGATTGGCATAGATGATCTGTTATCAGTGTGGATGTACTTTGTCAGAACACAATTTCTGTACGAACTGTGGTGCCGATGTAGCCCTTTATAAAAGGATTATATATATATCGAACCGTTTTTATAATGATGGACTAGAGCGGGCGAGTGTCAGGGATCTGACAGGCGCTATTACCAGTTTGAGACAGAGTTTGAAATTTGACAAGAATAATGTAGAAGCCCGTAATCTTCTGGGGCTTGTATACTTTGAGACGGGTGAGGTGGTGGCGGCCTTAAGCGAATGGGTTATCAGTAAGAATCTGCGCCCTAAGAAAAATATTGCCGACGATTATATTGATATGATCCAGACCAACCAGAACCGTCTGGACACCATCAATCAGACAATCAAGAAATATAACCAGGCACTCACTTACTGTAACCAGGACAGCCTGGATCTGGCCGTGATCCAGCTGAAGAAGGTGCTTTCCTTAAATCCTAAATTTATCAGGGCACACCAGCTTCTGGCGCTCTTATATATTAACAGTGAGGAGTGGGAACGGGCCAAAAGGGAATTGTCCAAGTGTCTGGAGATTGACACCAACAATACGGCAACACTCCGCTATCTGAAGGAAGTGGATGAGATGCTGATGCCCGAGGAGGGTGTCAAAACTACCACGAAGAAACAGAAAAAGTCGGAGGAAATCGTTAAATATCAGAGCGGAAATGAGACCATCATTCAGCCTGTCAATATGAAGGAGGGCAAGGGGGTCACATCGCTCTTGAATCTGGGAATCGGACTTGCCATCGGTATAGCCATTGCCTTTTTCCTGATTCTGCCGGCCAGGATACAGTCGGCCAAAGCCAATATTGATGAAGAACTCCGCAAAGTCAGCGAGCAGTCCGATGCCAAGACGGCGACCATAGATGAGTTGCAGCAGCAGCTAAATGAGCTGACAGAAGCGAACAGTAATCTGGAGCAGGATTTGTCGGCCTATATGGGTACAGACGGTACCCTGCGGTCTGTGGACAGCCTGATGAAAGCTGCTGACACTTATCTGACGAATCCGGAGGAAGTCACAGTGGTGGCGGATTACCTGGAGGAGATTGAGGCAGATGCGGCTGAGAGTGAGAGCGATAATTCAGAGGCCTTCGAGAGCCTGTATAATACATTACTTGCCCTGGTGGGGCCGGGTATCGCCGAATCATACTATAATGACGGCTATGAAGCCTACAGACAGGAGAATTATGAGGACGCCATCCCGAATCTCGAGAAAGCCTTCCAGTATGATGCGACTAACGGCGAGGCACTGTACAATCTTGCCAATGCCTATTACCGTGTAGGAGATATGGAGAAGGCCAGAGAGACTTATTTACAGATTATCCAGTTATTCCCGGGAACGGAGAAGGCAAGCAAGTCTGAGACATTCTTAGAGGAAATGGAGAACGAGATACAGGATTAGGCGGGCTTATGCCGATGAACGGCGGGCAGGATGCCGGAAGATAAAGGAACAGATACGATACGAAAGAGAACGTAGTGAGATATCACATTACGTTCTTTTTTTATTTGTATTCCCTTGCAGGGAAAATATTCCGGTTGCAGAGAGCCGTAAAAGAAGGAGGTTTACATAAAATGGATGAAGAATTCAGAATTGTTGACAATTATCTTATGATAAGGATGCCCACGGAGATAGACCATCATAAGTCGGTAAATATCAGTGCCAGGGCAGACAGATATATTCTTTCCAAAAAGGTGGAGAACGTGGTGTTTGATTTTGAACATACCACATTTATGGACAGTTCGGGGATTGGGATTATTGTGGGCCGGTATAAGAAAATATCCTGCTTTGGCGGTAAGGTATATGCGGTGCACACCGACAGCAGGATCAGGCGGATTCTTCTGCTTGCCGGTGTGGAGAATATTGTGGAGATCATGGAGTAAAAGGGAGGGTAATAACATGATAGAGATCATAGACAAGAAAGATTACAGGAAGATTACGAATGAAATCCACCTGGAATTTGCGGCGGTGTCGGACAATGAGTCCTTTGCGCGGATGGCGGTGTCAGCTTTTATCACACCCTTAAATCCCACGCTGGAGGAAGTGTCGGACGTTAAGACAGCCGTGTCTGAGGCAGTGACCAATGCGATTATCCATGGATATGAAAACAGGGGGCATGTCACAGATCGTATTTATATGAACTGTGAACTGAAAAGGGACATGCTGGAGGTGGAGATCATAGACCGTGGTGTGGGAATCGAGGATATCCGCAGAGCCATGGAGCCGTTGTTTACCACCAGACCGGAGATGGAAAGATCCGGCATGGGGTTTGCTTTTATGGAAGCTTTTATGGATGATCTGGAAGTCCGGTCGGAGCCGGGACAGGGCACGGTGGTGCGGATGTGTAAGAAGATCGGCATGGGTCCCTGGATTGTTGGTGAGGAGTAGCCTATGGAAGAGACTGCCGCATTAATTGAACGATCACAGGCAGGAGATAAAGAGGCAAGAGAGAAACTGATAGAGGAAAACCTGGGGTTGGTGAGGCACATTGTTAAGCGATTTATCGGCAGAGGATATGATGCGGAAGATCTGTTCCAGATCGGCTGTATCGGTCTGATGAAAGCCATAGATAAATTTGACCTGCAATTTGAGGTGCGTTTCTCCACCTATGCAGTACCCATGATCCAGGGTGAGATTAAGCGCTTTCTCAGAGATGACGGGATGGTCAAGGTCAGCCGGACATTGAAGGAGAATGGGTGGAAGGTGAAACAGGCAGCGCAGCGGCTTTCCCAGAATCTTGGCAGGGAGGCAACCATGCAGGAACTGGCAGAGGCAACCGCACTGAGTGTGGAAGATATTGTGATGGCTCTGGATGCCAATGTGGAGGTGGAATCCATTTATAAATCAGTCTTTCAGTCTGATGGAAACGAGATATATCTGGTAGACCAGGTGGTAGGCGGCAGGGCAGGCGTGGGCTGCGCCGCAGGACTAAGCGGTCTCAACGCAAGTGGCGCCTGTGAGGATGTGGAGAAAGAAAAGATTCTGAACCATATGCTGCTGGAGGAACTGTTAGGCAAGCTGGGAGAGACGGAAAGACAATTGATTGATATGCGGTATTTTCAGGATAAAACGCAGGTGGAAGTGGCCAGATGCCTGGGAATCAGCCAGGTACAGGTGAGTCGTATGGAAAAGAGGATCCTGTTGCATCTGCGGGAGGAAGTGTGTTAGACTAAAGACCGGAATAAATCGGGAATAAAACCGGAAACAGAAAGGTAAGGTGCATAGGATGAATACATTTCAATATCAGGTAGCCAGCATAGATGGAGATTATGCGAACCTGAAAAGAATTGATGTGGAAAGTGATGAGTTGAAACTGGTGGCCAGAGCGCTTCTGCCCCCGGAGATCATGGAGGGGACGAAGCTTCTGTATGAGATGTTGGAATATCGGATTCTGTCGGATTAAAAGGCAGTAGAAAGCCTGTCGGATTCTGGCCTTTTGCGGGTGGGACAGGTTACAGGATGCCCAGAAGACGCAGGGCCCAGTAGAGTAAGCCCAGACACCAGCTGGTAAAGATACCATAGAGAATCACAGGACCGGCGATGGTGAAGATCTTACAGCCGATACCAAAGACCTGTCCTTCTTTCTGGTATTCGATTGCCGCTGAGGCGATGGAGTTGGCAAAGCCTGTGATGGGCACAAGTGCGCCGGCACCGCCCCATTCTACCAGCCTGGGATAGAGATTGAGACCGGTGAGCAGTACACTGATGAGCACCAGCAGCATGGAACACCAGGAACCGGCGGTATCCTTGTCAAGTCCCATGGAATTTGTGGCATAATTTAAGATTATCTGTCCGATCAGGCAGATCAGGCCGCCGATGAGAAACGCCTTGCCCATACGAAGGGGCAGGCTGTATTTGGGCGTGGTCTGTTCCACGTGCTGCCGGTATGCCTGTTCTTTTTTCTCCTGCATTGTCTGCGGTTTCTGGTTTTGCGTCTCTGCCATATGATTGAGCTCCTTTCTGTGTGTCAAAGTATTCTTTTCCCGGGATATCTATACGGCATACGTGTTACGGTACCCCGCGCAGGAAGACACGTTGCGTAAAATAAATCAGACTTCCCATAAATTTCCCCAGCGCTACGGCCAGGATGGCGATACCCAGACCATGGCGGAAGCCGATTCTCCTTGCAAAGACCGGGATGGTGTTCAGCATCTCTGCAATGGCCAGTGCCAGACATCCCACAAAGATGCCGGCGAACAGACCGAAGAGAATCAGGAACAGGGTACTGATGAAATTCCAGATGCCATCGGTAGTACCAGGGCCGAAAAGCTGCCTTTGTCTTATATAGCTGCCAATCATTCCCCAGTTGCTGAAAATACTGAAAAATCCTCCGGCCAGAGTGCCGAATACAACCATTTCCTCCAACACGAATATCTTGTGTGCCACATGCATTTTGCCGGCAAAGCGGGGAATCAGACCCACCGAGATCAGAACCGTAAACACGCCGGCGGAAACGATCAGTCCGGCACTGACGCCGATGACTGCAAGCAGTATCTGTTTAAGAAACATCAATTGTCTTTCCCTCTCTTTCGGCTGTCTCAATCAGGGATTTGTTCACATCCTGCTCATAGACACGCATTTCCACCTCTATCGGCGTGGGATCCTTTGTAATCCGTCTGCCGCCAATGTGGTTAAAGAAGACAATGATTCCCAAAGCAAGGCCGGCGGAATAGGATAACTCCAAAATGCCGTAACCATCTCCCGGAAGTCCCGTCACCATTTCATATACTTTGGTAAAGACGTCATTGATGCCGATATCATTGTGGAACGCCATAATGGTAAAGGCAGTACCGAAGAAACTGACAAATGCTACAAACACAAGTTTGATCCATTGCAGGAATCCTTTGTGTCTGTTCACATTGATATATTCTATCAGGATATCCGGTTCCCCCAGGCTTTCAACGGTGGCGCCGGGACAGACTTTCCCGATTTCTTCGATGATTTTCAGGATGCTGATGACCTGACGTTTCGCTTCGTCTTTCTTGAAATGGTAAAGCCTGATGGCTTTGACTTTGGCAAGAACATGAGGATCAGAGCAGGTGAGACTGCCTATGTCCTTGACATACACATCCTGGGATTGCAGTTCTACGTTTTGTTCGGCTTTCAGATAAATGGTCGCATTGTTAGTTGACATAACTTGTTTACTCCGAGGATTTTGTTATCCCTAGTATGCGGCGATGCGTTGGTTTTATTCATTTATTTATAAAATAAACCTCCCCAGGTGTATGGGGAGGTTATATAAAGTGTCTCAGGAAGTCTTATACCTAATGCGTAAACTCGTAAGTTTGCTGCTGTAATTTCTCGGAGAGGGCGTTCAGGTTGGCAGACCATTGCGTCAGTTCTTCCACTGCCTTACTCTGTTCCATGGAAATGTCTTTTGCCTTATAGCTGATATCCAGACATTCTGTACTGGTCTTCATGATCTGTCTGAAAGCCTGGTTCATGACTGTTTTACCTTCCACAAATTTCTCCACGGATTTGGACAGTTCTTCTTCCACGGCTTTTTCGATTCCCATGCAGATGTTGTTAACAATTTCGATGATATCGCCGGAGACAGCGCTGGTCGCGTTCGGTGCGAGCAGGTTCGTCTGTTCAGAGATATCCGTAATCAACCAGTATCATCTGGGACAGGCTGTCCTGTCCGTGTTGAAAAGGTCTGTGCCGAGTTTTCCACATTCTGTACGGTGTCGGTTCCTGCCTGTAATACGCCGGACAGTTTACGCCCCATGTTGTGAAAGCCATGTGCCAGTCTGGCAATCTCATCGTTGCCGTTTACCGGGATTTCTGCGGACAGATCAGTCAGATTGACGGGTTCGTCATTGACATAGCCGTAACCCTCATGGGGATGGACTACCACGCCGTTTTGGTTGTCCGTCAGCATGGCATAGCTGTTTGCCGGTACTTCCACATTGTTGGTAATTTCGATCAGCTTATCGGCAAAGATGTCTTCGGTCAGTACGCCGGCTGCCTGGATAGGTAAAATAGATATCGTAGATGCAGTCATCCGCATTGTAATTATCCAGGAGTTGTTTCATCTGCGCCCGCAGCTGTTCATAATCCGTGGTTTTGTTGATTTCCAAATCAGCTTTGACTGTATTTAAGAATTCACCCTTGACTGCCATCCAGCTTTCGATTTCCTGGGCAGCTTTTTGGGAAGTGAGATTTTCGTTTGTCACGCTGGAATCCATCATGATGGAAGAAGCAAGACCATAACTGATCCCGGCTGTCAGGCCGATGCAGATCATAGAGATAATGCAGATGATGATAATAAATTTGGTTCGCAGGCTGTGCATTGTTCATTCCTCCATTGTAATAAAGTGGTGTTTGACAGCTTGCATCTAATTACTTTATATTTACCATTCCCGGTAATCATCTGGCAATAATCAGCGACAGATACTCCGTCCTGTCGGGAAAATCCTTAATATCGGTGTATATTTTTTCCTCCGGACAGCCGCATCGGATCACGAGTCTGGATTGGAGATTGTTCTCGTCAAGCAGTCTGCGGATCCGGGGATAACTTTCGGCAGATTTCAGGATTACTTTGGTGCCGGAAAGGCCCAGCGATTCTTCCACCGGATAGGAACCCGGCAGAATGTGGATGGCCTCGTTTCGTGTGCCCAGGCTTTCCTGTAGGGTACAGGCGGCTGCGCAGAAAGAGGGTATGCCGGGAATCATCTGTGTGGTATAACCGAGCGCCCTGATTTTCACAAGCAGGGTGTGAATTGCCGCATAGACGGAAGGGTCTCCGATGGTGATTGCGGCCACAGAGGAGTCTTGTGTAAGTGTGGAAACGACACGCGCCGCGTTGTCTGTGTAAGACTGTTCCAGAACAGCAGAATCTCTGGTCATGGGGGTGGGCAGTAAAAGAAGCGGTTTAGAGGCAAGTTCCGGTGCCGCTTCCAGGAGAATCCGATAGGCATGGGAAGCAGAAGGACTGTCTGCGGGCACGCCGATCACATCACATTCCCGAAGAATCCGCAGGGCTTTTAAGGTAATCAGTTCCGGATCGCCGGGGCCCACGCCCACGGCATAGAAGATAGCTGGCATAGTATGTCTCCTCAACGGTAATCTTTTGCAGTCTGCGGCTATTATAGCATATAAAGGAGCAGTTCACAATGCAGGTTGCTGTTTGCAGTTTTTTCCCCTATAATATTGTAGAGATATTGTGGGTGAGGATGAGATGGAAGAATATGTCTATAAGGATCATAGAAAATTAAGACTGGGTTACACCACGGGTACTTGTGCGGCAGCGGCGGCGAAAGCGGCGGCAGGGATGCTTCTTGGCGGGGAAGCGGTGGAATGGGTGGAACTGGTGACGCCCAAAGGGATTCCTTTAAAGCTGCCCGTGGAGCATATCAACATGTCGCAGGAATCTGTTACCTGTGCGGTAAAGAAGGATGCGGGAGACGATTATGATGTGACGGACGGTGCCTATGTTTATGTCACTGTGAGTAAGATTGCGCAGGGATTTGAGACGGACGGCGGCGAGGGGATCGGCAGAGTGACGAGGCCGGGCTTAGACCAGCCGGTAGGCAGTGCGGCCATCAATTCCACACCCCGCAGGATGATGGTGGAACTGATGATGGAAGAGGCGGATAACTATGGGTATGAGGGCGGCCTTAAGGCTGTTGTCTCGGTGCCGGAGGGCGTGGCTATGGCGAAGCGTACATTAAATGAAAAACTGGGCATCATGGGCGGCATTTCCATTCTGGGGACATCCGGAATCGTGGAGCCGATGAGTGAGGCTGCGCTTGTGGATACGATCCGGGCGGAATTATCCATGTACCATGCCCAGGGGCAGAAGGATCTGATCATTACGCCCGGTAATTACGGGGAAGGATTTCTGACAGATAAACTGAACCTGGATCTGGAACATACGGTGAAATGCAGCAATTTTATCGGTGAGACCATAGATATGGCCTGCGGGTTCGGAATGTCCAGCCTGCTTCTGATAGGACATCTTGGGAAGCTGGTAAAGCTGGGAAGCGGTATTATGAATACTCATTCCAGGCAGGCGGACGGCAGGATGGAGACATTGGCAAGCTGTGTTCTTCTGGCGGGAGGAGATGCGGATCTGTCCCGCAGGATTCTGAACTGTAATACCACGGACGATGCGGTGGAGGTTCTGTGGGTAACGGCTTTCTTACAGCCGGCCATGGAACAGCTTATGCGTAGGATTGACAGTGCCCTCAAAAGTCGTGCCGGCGAGGATATGGACATTGAGGCGGTAGTGTTTTCCAACCGGTACGGGGTGCTTGGCAAGACGCCGGGGGCAGAAGAACTGATTATGCTGCACCGGAAATGGCTATAAAATAACGATTGGTTGCAAATAAGATATCAAGGCAGGGCAGAGAAGGAAAATAAAATGGTAGATTTTGTGGGAGCAGGGCCAGGGGCAGCAGATCTGATCACGGTGCGTGGAAGGAAGCTGTTGCAGGAGGCGGATTGTGTGATTTATGCAGGTTCCCTGGTAAATCCTGAACTTTTAACCTATACGAAAAAAGATTGTATGATTTATAACAGTGCCACAATGCATTTGGAACAGGTGCTCAGAGTCATGGAAGAGATGGAAGCAGCGGGAAAGCATACGGTCAGGCTGCATACCGGGGATCCTTCCCTTTACGGGGCTGTCAGGGAACAGATGGATGCCCTGGAGAAGAGAGGCATTTCTTATAATGTCTGTCCCGGGGTGAGCAGCTTCTGCGGCGCAGCGGCGGCGCTTCGTGCCGAATATACGCTGCCCGGTGTGAGCCAGAGTGTGATCATTACCCGGATGGAAGGCAGGACGCCGGTACCGGAGCGGGAGCAACTGCATCTTCTGGCAGTACATGGGGCTACCATGGTGCTTTTCCTAAGCAGCGGCATGACGGCCCAGGTACAGGAAGAACTTCTGCGTGGAGGTTACACGCAGGAAACACCCTGCGCCATTGTCTATAAGGCCACCTGGGAAGATGAAAAAGTGGTTCGTGGGAGACTTGGAGAGTTATGTAAACTTGCAGAGGAGAATCGGATTACCAGGACAGCTCTTATTGTGGTGGGTGATGTGCTGGGAGACGATTATGAGCTGTCAAAGTTGTATGACAAACATTTTGAGACAGGGTATAGAGCGGGGGTAAGCGATCATGAAAGGCGGGATATTATAATCCGCCCGGTGACTCCGGAGGATGCCCGGGCACTCCTTGACATTTATGCACCTTACATATTGAAAACAGCTGTTACCTTTGAATATGAGGTGCCTTCCGTGGAAGCTTTTGCAGGACGGGTTGCGCATACGCTGGAGAGGTATCCTTATCTGGCGGCGGAGGATGACACCGGCATCCTGGGGTATGTTTACGCAGGGCCTCTTCATGAAAGACCTGCTTATGACTGGTCGGTGGAGACTTCCATCTATGTGCGGATGGATCAAAGAGGCAGAGGAATCGGCTGTGCGCTGTACGGGGAGCTGGAGCGGATATTGCTGCGGCAGGGAATAGTCAATGTGGCGGCCTGCATTGCCTATCCGGAGGAGGAAGATGCCTATTTGACAAAGGACAGTGTCCGTTTTCATGAAAAGCTAGGTTACAGGATGGTGGGGCAGTTTCATCAGTGTGCCTATAAATTTGGGCGTTGGTATCATATGGTCTGGATGGAGAAACAGATTGGCCCCCATCCGGAGAAGATGCCGGCGATGGTTCCTTTTGGGGAACTGTGAGCAGATAAAAGATGGGAATAAAGTAGGTAGTTGAGAAACTCCTTCAGGCTTGTTAGAGTTGCACAAATAGCATAACCAACGCAGACGCGCTTTCGCTCCGTTCCAAACGCAACGGTACTAGGCTTGAAAGTACCGCGCCAAGTACCGGCGTTTTCCAAGGGTCTGCTTATGTTTATGCTATTTGCACAATAATTACAGCGTTGAGAAGAGTTTCGCAATTGCCTAAGGAATAAGGGCAGGAAAGGAGCAGAAATATGAACTATCAGGAAGTACTGGAGGCGGCGAGGCCCAATATGGGGCAGGTTTGTAAAGCATGTGCGGTGTGTAACGGCAGAGCCTGCGGGAACAGGATTCCCGGACCGGGAGCTAAGGGGACGGGAGATGTGGCCATACGCAACTATGAGGCATGGCAGAAAATCAGAGTCAACATGGATACTCTGACAAAGAAACATCCGGTGGATACCTCCATACAGTTGTTTGGAAAGACGTTTCAGTATCCTTTTTTTGCAGGGCCGGTGGGAGCAGTTAATCTGCATTATGGCGACAAATACAATGATATGACCTACAACGATGTGCTGGTGGCGGCTTGTGCCCAGGCAGGTATTGCAGCATTTACGGGAGACGGGACAAGCCCGGAAGTGGTGAAGGCTGCTGCTGCGGCAATCAGAGAGCAGGGCGGTGCGGGCATCCCTACCATCAAACCCTGGAATTATGAAACCATACAGGAGAAACTGGCCCTGGTGAAGGCGGCGGGGGCCTATGCAGCAGCCATGGATATTGATGCCTCCGGTCTTCCTTTCCTGAAGAATATGGAACCGCCGGCAGGTGCCAAATCCGTGGAACAGATGAGTCAGATTATCAGGGAAGCAGGGCTGCCCTTTATCATCAAAGGAATCATGACGGTAAAGGGGGCTGTGAAAGCGAAGAAGGCGGGAGCGGCGGCAATTGTTGTCTCCAATCACGGCGGCAGGGTGTTAGATCAGTGCCCGGCTACGGCGGAGGTGCTGGAAAATATTGTGGATGCTGTGGGAGGTTCCATGAAGATACTGGTGGACGGCGGTATCCGGTCCGGCGTGGATGTGTTTAAGGCGTTAGCCATGGGGGCGGACGGTGTACTGATTGCCAGACCCTTTGTGACGGCTGTATATGGAGCCGGTGCCCAGGGTGTACAGGTGTATGTGGACAAGATAGCCGGGGAACTGCGGGATACCATGGAAATGTGCGGGGCTTACTCCATCGGGGAAATCGGCAGAGAGAAAATCTGGACATGCGCAGGATTATCTTAATTTCCTACACGGAAAAGGGAAAGCAGATGAATACCAGGATGTCCGAATATGTAACCATGCAGGGAGATGTGGCGGTTCCCTTTCATTACGGAGAAAACTTCAGGGAAACCGATGAGGTGCTCCGGCAGGAGTGGAGGCGCAGCAGTGCCTTTGTCTTTATTGGGGCAATGGGAATTGTCGTAAGACATATCGCATGTTATATTATGGACAAATTACAGGACCCTGCGGTGCTGGTGGCGGATGAGAAGGGGCAGTTTGTGATTCCGGTGCTGTCCGGACATATCGGGGGCGGTGTGGCTCTGGCCAGGGAACTGGCGGCAGGACTGGGAGCCTGCCCGGTGATTACTACCGGTACGGATGTGGAGGGCCTGTTTGCGGCGGATGTGTTTGCCGGTGCCAATCATCTTCGTGTGGAGAACCGGCAGCAGATGCGAAAGATATCTGCTGCATTGCTGAGGGGACAGCAGGTGGATTTCTGGAGCAGTCTGCCCACAGCGGGAGCGGTGCCGGCGGGGATGTGTCTGTGTCCGCAGGAAGATTCTGAGAGGGCGCAGCTGGCTGTCTGTGTGGGGCCTCCCAGGCAGGGACAAACCAGCCTTTTTGATCTATACGGCATAGATAACATGTGTGTTTTTATGACGGGCCGATATATTGTCGGGATTGGATGTAAAAGGGGTAAGACGGCGGATGAGCTGGAGGCATTTCTGGAAGAAGTCTGTGTCCGGGAGTGCATTGATCAGAGAGAGATTGCCGCGATTGCTTCCGTGGACAGAAAGCGGGAGGAGAGCGGTATCTGGGAACTGTCCCGCCGATTATGTGTGCCCTATGAGGTGTTTTCCGCAGACAGGCTTATGCAGGTGGAGGAAAAGGTGACATCCTCGGCGTTTGTAAGACAGACCCTGGGTACGGATAATGTCTGTGAGCGCAGTGCCTATGCGTTGGCAGAGGAGTGGACAGGAAGACGTCACACGTTGGGCTTGGGAAAAGGCCGGGAAGCAGAGACAGAGAAGATAACGCCGGCAGAGGCAGAGGGGTTTCGGATTTCCTGGGAGAAGGCGGACTATCGTCTGGCAGTAGAGAAGCAGGCCGGGGCTGGAATCACGCTTGCGGTTGTGGAATTTGTGTGGGAATGACTGTGCAGGAAGGATTCCGCACAGGTGTGCAGAGTGTCAGGCAGTATGTGCCGAGGACGCAGGAGGAATAGTTATGTTAACCATAGTCGGTATTGGACCCGGTGAACCGGGAGGAATGACCCTGGAAGCTTATCAATGCCTGGAACGATGTGATTGTATTGTGGGTTATCATGTGTATGCGGACCTGGTGCGCGTAATTTTCCCGGATAAGGAGTATTACACCACTCCTATGACCCAGGAAGTGGAGCGTTGTCTATGGGCGATAGAGCAGGCGGATGCAGGCAGGGAAGTGGCTTTGGTGTGCAGTGGGGACAGCGGTGTTTATGGTATGGCGGGACTTGTCTGTGAACTGGCAGGGGACCGGACAGCGCTGGAGATTCTGCCGGGCGTGACGGCGGCCTGCAGCGGTGCTGCTGTGCTGGGAGCGCCGCTTGCCCATGATTTTGCGGTGATCAGTCTAAGCGACAGGCTCACGCCTTGGGAGCAGATTGAGAGAAGGCTAGCGGCAGCAGCTGCCGGGGATTTTGTAATCTGTCTCTATAATCCGGCCAGCAAGGGAAGGCCGGATCATCTGCGAAGAGCCTGCGATATCCTGCTGGCATCCGGGATGGAGGAAGATAGAATCTGCGGCGTAGTGCATAATATCGGCAGGGAAGGACAAAGCCGTCAGGTGATGACTTTAGCCGGGCTGCGGGAATACGAGGCGGATATGTTTACCACGGTGTATATCGGCAGCCGTATGACCAGACGAATTGGAGAACGGATGGTGACGTCCAGGGGTTATCGGAAGGTGCCCGCTGGCAGATGTGAGAACTGACGATAACATGGGAAAGTGTGGGCAGGCTGCAATGGTAAAACCGGCAGGAAACGGTATCATAGTATTTGCGGGAACCAGTGAGGGACGGTTTCTCTATGAATTTTGTGCAAAAAGCGGAATCAGGGCAATCTTTTGTGTGGCTACCGAATACGGCAGACAGGTGCTGTGCGGGGCAGAAGCTTCCGGTCCTGTCATTCGGACAGGACGGATGGAGGAGGTGGAAATGCTTGCCCTTTTCAGGGAGAAAAAGCCGGTCTTGATCATAGACGCCACCCATCCCTACGCGGTGGAAGTGACAGACCATATCAGAAAGGCCGCAGAACGGTACCGGCAGGATGAACAGATACAGGCGCGCGTATACTACAGGGTACTGCGGAGTCTGTCGGAAGCGGAAGACAGGGCAGAGGAAGATGCGGCACAGGGAAAAGCAGATGTTATGTATTGCCCTGATATGGAGCAGGCGGTGGCATATCTGAATCGTACCACAGGAAATATCCTGGTTACCACAGGCAGTAAGAAACTGAAAGAGTTATGTAAACTAATGGATTATGCCGACAGAGTTTATCTGCGGGTTCTTCCCAATCCGGCCGTGTTACAGGAATGTCTGGACAATGGGTTTCAGGCAGGGCATGTGATCTGTATGCAGGGGCCCTTTTCAGAAGAGATGAATGTAGCGGTGTTACAGGAATATAACATATGTTATATATTGACGAAGCAATCCGGCAGGACGGGAGGCTATCCACAGAAGATTACGGCTGCCGGACGGTGCGGCGTTAAGCCGGTGGTGATTCTGCCGCCGCAGGAGACCAATGGGGTGAGTGTGGAAGCGATGAAAGAGATTTTGAAAGAGGCTGTGACGGCGGGTGCGGCCGGGTAAGGAGCATAAGGAGAAGACAGTGAAGAAGACAGAGCATATAGTCATGGAAGTGATGCCCGGCTCTATCGCACAGGAGATGGAGATTGCGCCCGGAGATGTACTTCTTGCGATTAACGACAAAGAAATTGAAGATGTGTTCGACTACCGCTATCTGATAAAAGACGAGTATATAGAGGTACTTGTGCGTAAACCGGATGGCGAAGAGTGGCTTTTGGAGATAGAGAAAGACTATGATGACGATCTGGGGATAGAATTTGAGAATGGACTGATGAGCGACTATCGTTCCTGCAGCAACAAGTGTATTTTCTGCTTTATCGATCAGATGCCGCCGGGGATGCGGGAGACCTTGTATTTTAAGGATGATGATTCGAGACTTTCCTTTTTACAGGGCAATTATATTACACTGACCAATATGTCGAAGAAGGATGTGGAGCGGATTATCAAGATGCAGCTTACGCCCATCAATATCTCTGTGCAGACCACAAATCCCAAACTGCGGTGTATGATGCTGCACAATCGTTTCGCAGGAGAAAAACTGCAATTCCTGCAAATGTTTTATGAAGGGCATGTGGAGATGAACGGACAGATCGTGTGCTGCAAGGGAGTCAATGACGGGGAGGAGCTTCGCCGCAGTGTCACGGATCTGATGGCGTATCTGCCTTTTATGCGCAGTGTGTCGGTGGTGCCGGCAGGCATCAGCAGATTCAGAGAGGGGCTGTATCCGATCGAATTGTTTGTGAAAGAGGAAGCAGAACAGATTATTGATATGATTGAGAGGTATCAGCAGACTTGCTTTGATGAGTATGGACTGCATTTCGTTCATGCCAGTGATGAGTTCTATATTCTGGCGGGACGGGAATTCCCGGAGGAAGAGCGTTATGACGGGTATATACAGCTGGAGAACGGCGTGGGGATGATGCGGCTTCTGATGGAGGAGTTTGCCCAGGCTTATCAGGCAGCTGTTGAGGATGCCGGGTATCATGAGAGAAGACAGGCGCTGAAACGGACGCTGACAGTGGCCACGGGACAGCTTGCCTGTTCTACCCTGGAAGAATTTGCCCGGAAACTGATGGAAGCATATCCCGGGCTTGTTATACATGTCTGTGCCATCCGCAATGACTTTTTTGGGGAGACCATCACGGTCTCCGGGCTGGTGACGGGACAGGATCTGATTGCGCAGCTTGGAAAAAGACAGAGGACGGGAGAGGATTTGGGAGAAGCTCTTTTGATTCCGGCCAATATGCTGCGCAGCGGGGAACAGATTTTTCTGGACGATGTGACGGTGGCAGAGGTGGAGAAAGCGCTGGGATTACAGGTGGTGCCGGTTGAGTCCGGAGGACAGGACTTTGTGGAAGCGGTTCTTAACAAAGATTATTGTATGGAAAGAGAGAATGAGCAGTTTGTGTATGTGCAGGCATATGACAGGAAACCGGGAGAGTCATAGCAGGGAATCGCAGGAGGAATCATTGCAGGAGAAATGATGCAATCTCGACAGATGGACTGAAATGGAGGATTGGCGTGGATATATATATAATAGGAATTGGTATGGGCGCGCCGGAGAACAGGACGGCGGAAGCTTCCCAAAAGATAGAAGAGGCGTCATTGTTGATCGGAGCGGAGCGGATGCTTGCGCCTTATCAGGGAAGGAAAGAGTGCTTTGTATCCTATAAGACAGAAGAAATTGTGGCCTGTATAGAACAGAAAATCGGGGATAAGCACAAGATTGCAGTACTGATGTCCGGTGACAGCGGGTTTTACAGTGGGGCAGGCAGGCTTCTTGCCGCTTTACGGGCACGCTGGGGTATGGAGCGGACAGCCGGGCGCGTGACGGTGCTGCCGGGAATCTCTTCCCTTTCTTATTTCAGTGCCAGAATCGGGAAAGCCTGGGAGGATGCGGCGATTGTCAATCTGCATGGCACCAGGGAAAGCCTGTGGCCGGCGGTGCTGACACATGAACGGGTCTTTGCCGTTACCGGCGGTGGGATAGAGGAACATCTGCGGCAGCTTGCGGACAAGGGGCTTGGCGGTCATGTGTACGGCTATGTGGGTGAAAGGCTCTCCTATGGGGAAGAAAAGATTACCCAGGGCAGTGTGGCACAACTGGCCCGGGGAACTTACGATGGCCTGGCGGTACTGTATCTGGAAAATCCGGCGGCGGTGGGAGAGAACCTGGCCGGTCTGCCTGATGATAGTTTTCTGAGGGGCAATGTGCCCATGACCAAGGCGGAAGTGCGGGCGGTGGTCATGAGTAAACTGCGGATACGGCCGGGAGATATCGTCTATGATATCGGAGCAGGCACCGGGTCAGTCTCGGTGGAGATGGCGTTGTCTGCTCGAAAGGGAACGGTATATGCGATTGATACATCAGAAGAAGCATTGGAGTTATGTAAACTTAATGCAAAACGATTTGATTTACATAATATTGAATATATTGAGGGAATGGCACCGGAAGCGTTTGAGGAGCTTCCAAGGCCGGATGCAGCCTTTATCGGCGGCAGCAAGGGGCGGATGGAGTCGGTAGTGGCGGCTCTTTTACAGAAAAATCCGGGCATCCGTCTGGTGGTCAATACGGTTACGGCGGAGAATACGAGCCGGGCATTTGCCCTGCTTGATTCGGGGAAATTCTGTGATATGGAAGCTGTGCAGATGCAGATAGGCCGTGCCCATAAGGTGGGAACAAGTCATATGATGCGGGCAGAGAACCCGGTGACGGTATTTGCGGCCCGGGGAAATGGTGCACGGGACCAGAGAGGAGAGGAAACGTGAGCGGCGGTATTCTGATAGCCGGCACCGGCAGCGGCTGTGGCAAGACCACCTTTACCTGCGGCTTTCTGCGTGCTTTGATGCGGCGGGGAAGCAGGCCCTGCGCCTTTAAGTGCGGGCCGGATTATATTGATCCCTCTTTTCACGCCAGGGTACTGGGGGTACCCGGTTATAATCTGGATCCGTTTTTTACGGAAGAGGAGACGTTGCGGCTGCTGTATGCACGGCACAGCCAGACCGGGGATATCAGCGTGGTGGAGGGGGTTATGGGCTACTATGACGGCCTGGGATTTGGTCATGAGGCCAGTACTTACCAAACAGCCTGTGCCCTTCGGATGCCGGTTATCCTGCTGGTGGACTGCCGGGGCATGGGCAGTTCTGTGATGGCAGTGGCAGAAGGCTTTCTGAACCATCGAAATCCCAGTAGAATCCGGGGTGTGATTTTTAACCGGCTTGCCCCCGCTCTATATGAGAAAGCAAATCAGGCGGCGGAAGAGCTGGGAATACGGTCTTATGGGTATCTGCCGGACCGGCTGGCGATGCAGCTTAAGAGCAGACATTTGGGACTGGTGATGGCGGAGGAAGTGACAGACTTTGCTGTCAAGGTAGATGAAATAGCGCAGGCCATAGAAGAGACGGTGGATGTGGACGGGATTGTGCAGCTGGCGGCAGAGGCGGCGTGTGTGGAGGAGATTCCGTGGGACAATGATGGAAGGCATACCAGGCCGGTGTCATGGAACACAGCCACACCACAGGCAGAGGGCGGCCCTTGTATTGCAGTGGCTAAGGATCAGGCTTTTTGTTTCCTGTATGAAGATAACCTGAACTTCCTGCGGGAGCGGGGAGCACATATTATCTTTTTTAGTCCCCTTCATGACCGGGCACTGCCAAAGGAATGTGACGGTCTGTATCTGAGCGGCGGTTATCCGGAACTGTATGCCGGGCAGCTGGAAGAGAATGTCCCCATGCGGGAGGATATCAGGCGCAGGATTGGTGCCGGACTGCCCTGTATCGCTGAGTGCGGCGGTTTTCTATATCTGCATGAGCAGCTCGAGACAGGCGGAAGGTTTTATAAGATGACGGGTGTTATAGAAGCGGATGCCCTGTCAGGGAGCCGCAAAGGACATTTTGGTTACATTCAGGCACAGCTGCCGACAGATTGTCTCTTAGGCAAGAAGGGGACGTCTTTCAGGGCCCATGAATTTCACTATTGGCAGTCTACGATGACACGTGCGGATATCCGGGTGGTGAAACCCGGGAATGGGGCAGTCTGGGAGGAAGGATTTTGCAGCCGGACACTCTATGCAGGGTTTCCACATTTGTATTTCTATGGAAGTCCCGGCGTGGGGGAATCTTTCCTTGAGGCGGCGCAAACATACAATAACAAATGATATTTATTTCGTATGAGAGGATAAAAGAAAGGGTATCGGTATGTTACGGAACAGGGAGGCAGTAAAGGAACATGAATATCGGGATATCAATAACAGCGGAAAAATAAGTACGCACTTGTTGATTGGCGGCCTGGTGATTCTGATAGCGGTTCTCCTGGAGAGGACGGTCTATACACAGTATGACCATTTGATAAAAGCACCTGTTATCTTAAATGATTATATGGCCGTTGCGCCTGTCTATAATACGGATGGCAGCTGGCTGCACGGTAAATGGGGTATTGGTTATAACGTGCCCTTGTTGTGCCTGGAATGGATCGTGGTTTTATGTATGGCAGTATACTTGTTTCGTTTTATGGAAAGTTTCAATCTCTTCTTTCGGATCAGGAATGGTGCCTGGTGGCTGTATGCGGTGGATATGGAGGCGGCGGTTATGGTTTACCGGCTCTTTTCAAAGCTTTACAGTCCCTATACCCTGGATTATCTCTATATCCGTGGACAGGGTACCTTTGATTTTCCGGACTTATGTATCGGGGCAGGAATTGTGGTGATTCTCCTGTGGACGATGATGATGATATGCAAGTATTATGCTTTTAAGAAAAGACAGACCACAGGCATGTCTTTTCTGGAAAAGTTTAAATGGGACTGGGGGATTTCCCTGATGTTTTGTAAGGCGGCGCTGGTATCGAAGGACAGATGGCCGGATATGTTTGCCGGATGGAAGCAGTAACGGAGCCAGGTATCTTTGCTGGATAAAATGGAGTTTGTGAAATACGGTATGGAAAGAGATATATTATGTAAACTAAAAATAGATCCCCTGGATGAACAGGTTATGAGACAGGCCAAAGAACGGCTGGATGCGATTGCCAAACCGCTGGACGGTCTGGGGCAGTTTGAGCGGCTGATTGTCCAGATGGCAGGGATTCAGAGAAGGATTGATGTACAGGCATCCCCGAGGGCTATTCTGGCCATGTGTGCGGATAATGGAATCGTGGCGGAGGGCGTGACCCAGACATCCAGTGAGGTGACGGCCATTGTGTCTGCCAATATGGCTGCGGGCCGTTCCAGTGTCAACCGGATGGCCGCAGCGGGCGGTACACAGGTGTTTGTCACGGATATCGGTATTGCCAAAGATATGGCCTGTGAGGGACTGCGTCAGCGTAAGGTGCGCTATGGCACGGCAGATTTCATCCGGGAACCGGCTATGATGCCGGGAGAGGCTTTACAGGCCGTGGAGGAGGGTATCCTCTGGGTAAAGGAATGTAAAGAGAAGGGCTGGCAGATCCTGGGCACCGGGGAGATGGGAATTGGCAATACCACCACGGCTACAGCCACAGGCTGTGCCCTGCTTGGCCTTTCTCCCGAGGCGGTGACAGGAAGGGGTGCCGGTCTGGATGATACAGGGTTTCGGCGAAAGAAAGAGGTGATTGCCCGGGCTCTTTCTCAATATGACCTGTACGGCCGGGATGTCCTGACGGTTTTATCCACGGTGGGCGGGCTGGATATAGCAGGGCTTGCCGGAATCTTTATCGGCGGGGCGCTGCATCATGTTCCCGTTGTTTTAGACGGTATGATCACGGCAGTGGCGGCACTTGTGGCGGAGAGGCTTTTGCCGGGCGTCAGGGAATATATGATTGCCTCTCATTTAAGCAGGGAACCGATCACGGTTAAGATTATGGAGGAACTGGGGCTCCATCCCGTTATCTGCGCAGACCTTGCCCTGGGGGAGGGAACCGGGGCGGCGATGCTGTTCCCGCTTCTGGATATGGCGCTTACCGTGTATCGTCTGAATGATTCCTTCGACCAGATGCAGATTGGGGCATATGAGAGATATGAAGAGAGTGAGGAATAGGATAGCATGGAGTATATTGTCAGGAGAATGCATCAGGAAGAAGTCAGTCATATTTATAAAACCTATATGACGCAGGATTTTCCGGCACAGGAATTAAAACCCCTCAGCCATATTCTGAAAAGCATGGAGCAGGGATATGGATTTAGTCTGGGAATCTATGAAGCACAGGATCTGATGGGATACGCTGTATTCATTGTGACAGAGGACTGCGCCCTGCTGGATTATTTTGCAGTGGTGGAAGCAAAACGCGGTAAGGGTGTGGGCCATGAGGCTTTCCGGCTTCTGAAAGCATATTTTGAGGAAAACCTGCCAGAAGTAAGAGGCATTTACATTGAGGCAGAGCGTATCAATAAGGCCAGGAATGAAAAAGAGAGAACGGTTCGCAGCAGGCGGATAACCTTCTATCAGTCCTGCGGCTGTGGGATGACGGAATTGGAATCCAGATTGTTCGGTGTGGACTACAGTATTCTATACTGTGGGCTTGGCGCCTCATCAGAGACGCCCTCCCTGTCTGCTGTGGACAGGATTTACCGGACGATGTTCAAAAAGACCCATTACAAATGCTTTGTTAAACTGGGCCTGGCAGGGGAACTGGATTGATTTGGACAGGTGTGTGACTGACAGGGGGCAGGAAAGGAGGCAGGCCGTGTTGTATATTGTCACGGGCGGAAGCGGCAGTGGGAAATCGGAATACGCAGAAAATCTGGCAGTGCGCCTTGCCAAAGGTCAGGCATTGTATTATGTGGCAGCCATGCAGCCCTGCGGGGAAGAAGGACAGGAAAGAATCAGGCGGCATCGTGCACTGCGGGCCGGCAAAGGCTTTGAAACCATAGAGTGTTATACGAATATCGGACAGATACCTGAGACAATCGGGGCGGCATCCTGTAAGAAGGCGACGGTGCTTGTGGAATGTATGTCAAATCTTCTGGCCAATGAGATGTTTGGCAACGGGCAGCAGTCAGAGGAAGCCGGGCTGCAAAATCGTCTGTTGTCAGAGATATCCGGCCTTGCAGGACAATGTAAGCATTTGATTCTTGTGACCAATGAAGTGTTTGCGGACGGAATCTGCTATGCTCCGGAGACAGAACAGTATAAGAAGCGGCTTGCGCAGATAAACCGCAGTCTTGTGGAGCTGTCAGACGAGGCAGTGGAGATTGTATATACGATTCCGGTGAGGATCAAAGGAAGGAAAGCGGAGGAAAGTATCTATGAAGTCGGTTATCAATAGTTTCATCATTGCCATCGCCATGTATTCCAGGATTCCCATGCCTAAGATTACATGGAGCCAGAAGAACATGAAATATTCGCTGTGCTTTTTCCCGGTGGTGGGTGCGGTGATCGGAGCACTGATCTATCTCTGGGGCAGAGTCTGTATGGCCTGCGGTTTCGGACAGGTGTGTTTTGCTCTGGTGGGAACGGTGATTCCCATGATCATTACGGGCGAGATTCATCTGGACGGTCTGATGGATACGGCCGATGCACTCCATTCTTATGAGGGGAAAGAAAAGAAGCTGGAAATATTGAAAGACCCGCATGTGGGTGCTTTTGCGGTGATGGCTCTGGTGGGATACTGCATCCTGTATGCAGCGGGTTTAACGCAGATCTGGAAGACGGATCATCTGTTGCTGTTAGCCTTTGGTTTTGTGATTTCCAGGTGTTTAAGCGGTCTGTCCCTGGTGTGGTTTCGTAGTGCCAGAAAAGACGGACTTTTATATACCTTTTCCTCGACGGCACATAAGCAGACGGTGCGGGTGGTACTGGTACTCATTCTGGGGGGATGTTTTATCAGTCTGATATTAATATCACCTGTTATTGGCGCGGTGATGGCGTTGGCAGCCATGTGGGTCTGGACGTATTATTATTATATGTCCAGAAAGCTGTTCGGCGGTATCACAGGAGATCTGGCAGGATATTTCTTAAGCCTGTGTGAGCTGTCCAGCGTGTTGATCATCGGTTTTATGGGAAGGGTGCTGTGATTGGATATGGAGAATAAGAAGTTAGTACTGGGTGTGCTGGCCCATGTGGATGCAGGAAAGACGACGTTGGCGGAAGGGATTCTCTATGCCAGCGGTATGATACGCACAAGAGGGCGGGTAGACCACAAGGACGCTTTCCTGGATACGGACAGGCAGGAACGGGAGCGCGGCATTACGATATTTGCCAAGCAGGCGGGATTTACCTGGCGGGATATGGAGGTTACGCTTCTGGATACGCCGGGACATGTGGATTTTGCGGCGGAGATGGAGCGGACTTTGCAGGTGCTTGATTATGCGGTGCTCATCATCAGCGGAGCGGACGGCGTGCAGGGACACACGCTGACCCTTTGGAAGCTGTTGGAACGTTACCAGGTCCCGGTATTTCTTTTTATCAATAAGATGGATCAACCCGGCACGGATGCGGACGCACTGCTTGCAGAGCTTCAGAAAAGTCTGGATGAGCGGTGCGTATCTTTTGTGCGTCCGGGAGGGGATGAGCCGGATGATTTCTATGAGAACATTGCTGTCTGCGACGAAGAGCTGCTGGAGAGATACCTGTATCTGGAAGAACAGCCCGGGATACAGGAGAGCAAACCGCCTGTCAGTGAGCAGGAAATTGCAGATCTGATTGCAGGCAGGAAGCTGTTTCCCTGTTTCTTTGGTTCTGCCTTGAAAGGGGAGGGCGTGGAAGAACTGTTGGAGGGGCTTTATCATTATACACGTATGCCCTCTTACCGGGAAGCATTTGGAGCCCGCGTATTTAAGATTACCAGGGATGCCCAAGGGGTCAGACTGACACATGTTAAGGTCACCGGCGGCAGGCTGAGAGTCAAGCAGATGATAAGCGTCATCACCCGGCATGGCGTCCAGTCAGCAGACGGGGCGTCCTGCACGGAAGAGAAGATAGATCAGATACGACTGTATTCCGGGGAGAAGTACAGAGTGGAACAGGAAGTGGGAGCGGGGAGTATCTGTGCGCTGGCGGGGCCGGCACAGACATTCTGCGGCCAGGGAATCGGTGCAGAGACAACAGATACCATACCTTTGCTGGAACCGGTTATGACGTACCGGATTGTGCTTCCGTCCGGCAGTGATGTACACCGTATGTATAATATGTTATGTCAACTTGAAGAGGAGGAACCGCAGCTTCATATTGTCTGGAAAGAGCAGGTGGGGGAAATCCATGCACAGCTGATGGGGGAGGTGCAGATTGAGATTCTTCGGACTCTGATTCAGGAACGGTTTGGTGTGGAGGCGGATTTTGACGAGGGAAGCATCGTCTATAAAGAAACCATTGCCGATGTGGTGGAAGGTGTGGGGCATTTTGAGCCGCTCAGGCATTATGCGGAGGTGCATCTGATCCTGGAGCCTGGGGAGAGGGGAAGCGGTCTCCAGTTTTCCAGCCGTTGCAGCGAGGATAAGCTGGACAGAAACTGGCAGAGGCTGATTCTCACGCATTTGGAGGAAAAGGAACATCCGGGGGTGCTTGTGGGGGCACCGATTACGGATATGCGGATTACGCTGGCAGCAGGCAGGGCCCATGTAAAGCATACCGAGGGCGGTGATTTCAGACAGGCTACTTACCGGGCGCTCAGACAGGGACTCTGCCAGGCGAAGAACATCCTGTTGGAGCCGGTTTATGCGTTCCGGATAGAAGTTCCGGCGGATATGATCGGACGGGCGATGACGGATATACAGGCCAGGGCAGGCCGTTTTGAGCCGCCGCAGACAGAGGGAGAATATGCAGTGCTTACGGGAACGGTGCCGGTGTCCGAGATGGGCGGTTACCAGGCGAAGCTGCTTGCCTATTCCGGCGGGAAGGGTCGTCTGACTACTGTATTAAAAGGCTATGAACCCTGCCATAATACGGAGGAAATCATAGAGAAGACCGGTTATGAAGCGGAGCATGATACGGACAATCCCTGTGGTTCCGTATTCTGTGCGCATGGGGCCGGCTTTGTGGTGGAATGGAACCGGGTACAGGAGTATATGCACCTGGAGCCGGTACTGGCAGATGGCTGGAAGCTACAGGACGGTACAGTATACGGCATGGATGTTGACTTGAACAGTCAAGAGAATGAGGAGCAAGGCAACTTTGCATCCCGTTATGCCAGAAGGGCCGGCACTAACACAGCAAGTACTGCTGAGGACTTTATCGGGCAGGAGGAGATTGAAGAGATTTTTAACCGTACCTATGGTTCCCGGGAACGAAAAAAACAGGGATGGGCCAGGACAATCCGCGCAGATGTCTCCTCCGACGGTAAATACAAAGGAGAGAGCAAACCCCAGGAGGAATATCTGCTGGTGGATGGTTATAATATCATCTTTGCCTGGGAGGAGTTGAATGAGCTGGTGAAAACCAGTCTGGACGGTGCCAGAGGCAGGCTGATGGAAATTCTGAGCAATTACCAGGCCTATCGCAGGATGCATCTGATCCTGGTGTTTGATGCCTATAAGGTAAAAGGAAATCCGGGAAGTGTTGTACGGTATCATAATATTGATGTAGTCTATACCAAAGAAGCCGAGACGGCCGATCAGTATATCGAGAAAGTTGCGCACCAGATGAATCGGAAATACCGTGTGCGGGTGGCCACCTCAGACGGTCTGGAGCAGCTTATTATCATGGGCGCCGGAGCTGTCAGGGTTTCCGCAAGGGAACTACAGGAAGAAGTGCTTATGGCATCCGAGGAGCTGCGGCAGGAATATATTGATAGACAGGAACCACTGACAGGAGACAGAAATTATCTCCTGGACGGAATCTCCAGGGAGGTGGCTGCGTATCTGGAGCAGAGTACGCGCGGAGAAGAAGAGGAAGTGTGACAATCATGAAGCTGATTATAGGCGGTGCGTACCAGGGCAAGAAGGAGTATGTCCGGAACAAATACCATATTGAGGAAGCCCGAATCTGGCAGGGTGGATATCCTGTGCCGGATGGAGAGTGGCAGTGCATAAATGGTTTACATAATATAATTAGACAAACATTACAAAGTAATGTATATCAAGAATCACAGCAGGAAATTCTAGCATATGTCAGAGGATTGATCAATAAAATACCAGATATTATTATAATAGCCGACGAAGTGGGATGCGGCATTGTACCTATGGAGAAAGGGGAACGGGAGTACAGGGAGTGCGCGGGCAGGATTCTGTGTGAACTGGCAAAAGAGGCTGATACGGTGGAGCGGGTACACTGCGGTATCGGGCAGGTAATCAAACAAACAGTTTACATAAGTTTAATCCGCCATGGAAGCACGGCAGGAAATCTGGAGGGGAGATATGTAGGGAGAACAGATGAACTTCTGTGTGATAAGGGCAGGGAAGAACTGCAAGAGAGAAAAGGACAGGGTGTCTATTGTGTAAAAGAAAGCGGCGTCCTGCCGGTGGAGGCGGTGGTCACAAGTCCCATGAGACGTTGTGTGGAGACGGCGAAGATTTTATATCCTGATATAACGCCTGTAATTATAAAAGAGTTCACAGAGACGGATTTTGGTCTCTTTGAGGGGAAAAACTATGAGGAGCTGATGCAGGATAAGAAACTGGCGCCGCTTTACCAGGCCTGGATAGACGGGGAGGGTAAAACCCCTTTTCCGGAAGGAGAATCCCTGGAGCAGATGAGAAGGCGCTGTGCTGCGGCCTTTGAGAAGTTACTGCCCATGCTGGCACGAAGCAGGCATACGGCCCTGGTTGTGCATGGCGGGACGATCATGAGTATTATGAGTAGCTTTGTCACACCAAAAGAAGAGTATTATGCCTGTCAGTGTGCAAATGCGGAAGGATATCTGTGCAGACTGGAATTGACGGGGAATATGGCCTTGTACCAGATGCGGTGTATTTTAAGAATTTTATAAGAAATCCCATGGGATTTTGTAAGGAACGTCCTTTATGATGACAGCAGGCTTAAGGAAAGGCGAGGTTTTCGTAAGATGAATGAATGTGTACTGGTGGTGGATGATGACAGGGAGATTGTGCGGGCCATAGCCCTTCTTCTGGAGAAAGAGGGATATCGCGTACTCCGGGCTTACGATGGCATGGAAGCGCTTAGGATCCTGGGGGAACAGTCCGTGCAGCTGATTATCATGGATGTGATGATGCCGAAATTAGACGGCCTGTCGGCCATGCTGAAGATCAGGGAACGGAAGAACCTGCCCATCATCGTCTTAAGCGCCAAGACGGAGGACACCGATAAGATTCTGGGCTTGTCCATGGGAGCGGACGATTATGTGTCCAAGCCCTTTCATCCCCAGGAACTGGCGGCCAGAGTCAGGAGCCAGCTTCGCAGATATACGATGCTTGGCGGCATCCATGCCCAGCATGAAGAGGACGAGATTGTAAACGGCAGACTGTGTTACCGCATGCAGGAGCGGACACTCTATGCGGACGGGGAGCCGGTGAAGCTGACGGCCACGGAGACAAAGATCATGGAACTTCTGATGCGCAACCAGGGCCGGATCTTTCCGGCGGAAGAAATCTATGAGAGAGTCTGGGAAGAACCTTCCTTTGCACCGGAAAACACGGTGATGGTGCATATTCGTCACATCAGGGAGAAAATCGAGCTGAACCCGAAAGAGCCAGAATATATAAAGGTGGTGTGGGGCATTGGATACAAAATGGAAAAAAGGTAAAGTGATATGCAGTTTTATGGTATTTGCCATCGGTGTGACCATGTTGATAGTGAACCTGGTTCCGGCACTGGGGATATTCCTGGCACTGGAGGGCAGGGTGTTTCAGCAGCAGGTGGACTATCAGGAAAGCTGGGAGTTCAGAAATCTGATCAGCGGCCGGCTGGAAGAGCTTCTCGGTGTGGCCACAGGCGGGAAGAGCTGGGGAAATGATGAAACAGGGGTATCTCCCACGACAGATTACGGGTGTTATGAAGGCAGTGCAGAAGGATTTGGAGGATGGCTTGGCCGGGCATTCAATGAGGTGACTGTGACCGAAGATGCAGTGACAGAGCAGTCTGCATCAGAGTCTGCACCGGATGATTATTGGGAAGCGCAGGAAGATTGGCTAAGACATCAGGATGAAGTATATGAGGCCTATGTGAATCAGCTCATTGAAATGGGGATGGACGCGGACGGAGAGGCACTGGACCGGTATTTCAACAGTTATGATTATGATAATGGCTATGGATACGCCTATACCTATGCCTCTGGATGGACCCTGGACGAATATATGGCGGAGATGGCGCATAATAAAAACATCCGTTATGCTATAGTTTATCAGGACAAACTGCTTTATACGAATATAGAGGATTATGAGGGACAGACCGGGGAAGCCTGGAACGGAACGGACTTTTACGATGTGCTTTCGCGGGAAGCGTATAATTTTACCCTCTGGTATAACAGACAGGGTGACGGCAAGGTGCAGATTGTGAAGGACGGTCTGGAGGTGGATGTGTACGGCGATGGCATTTATGGGGATGACAGTCTCTGGCGTGTGCCTGGGTACGCAAATTATACTCTGGGGGAGTCAGCCAAAGATGCGGTTATCTTTCTTGCTGCCGCCAAGGAACCGCAGTTATACCTGGTAGGGGATTATTCCGGCTATGGTCTGGATCAGTATGGGGGCAGACTCTATCGTATGAGACAGTCTGTCGTGGTATTGAACAGAGAGTTTGAGAAAAGATGCAGTTATTTGATAGCATCTGCTATACTAATAATATTTGGGGTGCTTCTGCATAAGAGTAAGAGAGTGGCTGATCAGAAAATCGCAGACATATTAGGAAAGATCTGTCTGGAAATCAAGATTCCGCTCTGCCTGTTTATCTTTTTATTTCTTGTAGGAAAGAGTGCGGGTGTGCTGACGGCGATGGTATGGAAAATCAGCAATGGCGGTTCTTATTATTGTAGCTGGAGCGGTGATATTGCTTATGAAATTGCCCGTATGATGAAGGCCGGCGGTTATCTGGCAGCTTTTTACTGGTTCTTCTATCTGGTGTTCTTAGACTGGAAAGGGAACCGACAGAAACAGAAAAAGCCGCTTATAAGGATGCTCCGAACCAAGGACTTCAAATATCCCCTTCAGAAGAGACTGGTACGCAGACAGCGGATAGCTGTAATCATAGAGGTTATTATATTAATGATTGCCGGTATCTTTTTGTCCGTGCTGTGTCTGCTCTATGGAATGACAGCAGATTATCTGGGTTATGAAAGCTGGGAATGGGTTGAATGGGGATATGGTTGGACTTTGGGCGGCGAACTGTATGGTTTGGGTATGCTAGTCCTGATTTTTGTGGTAATAGTGCTTGGTGTGCCCGCTGCCTTTATGGCGGTTGATATCTGTATGCTGCGCAGAAACCGGAAGCTGGCTGAGGATATCGGTGCTTTATCGGATCAGATTCAGGCGGTGCGGGAAGGCAACCTGACCGAGGATCTGCACATGGAAGGGGATACGGATTTGCAGGAGGCGGCCAGGAATCTGAATGAGATTCAAAAGGGGATGGAGACGGCGCTTCGGGAACAGATGAAGAGTGAGCGGATGAAGGTGGATCTGGTAACCAATGTGTCCCATGATATCAAGACTCCATTGACTTCTATAGTCAGTTATGTGGAGCTGCTTAGGCAGGAGCAGGATCTGCCGGAGCATGTGAAGGAATTTATCCAGATTCTGGGAGAAAAGTCCGAACGATTAAGGAATATTGTGCAGGATGTATTTGAGATAAGTAAGGCAACCTCGGGACAGCTGCCTGTGAAGATGGAAATTCTGGATATGGGGAAACTGTTGCGGCAGACCCTGGCGGATATGAATGTGCAGATTGCACAGAGCAGCTTTACGATGAAGTTTACGATTCCGGAGACGCCGATGCCGGTGATGGCGGACGGCCAGAGACTCTACCGGGTGTTCCAGAATCTGTTACAGAACGCTCTGCGGTATTCTCTGGAGGGATCCAGAATCTTCCTGACGCTTACAGAAGAGGCGGGACAGATTGTTGTTCGGATGAAGAATACCTCCAGTGTGGAATTGACGGATACGAAAGATTTTACGGAACGCTTTGTGCGCGGTGATGAGAGCCGCACGGACGGCGGCAGCGGCCTGGGCCTGTCCATTGCCAAAAGCTTTACCCAGGCCTGCGGCGGCAGTCTTGTGGTGGAGACAGATGCAGATTTGTTTACGGTGACAGTATCTTTTCAGAAGGCGGAGAGTGTTGTTTTAGCTGAGGAGGAAGAACTGTCATGAGGAAGAGAAGCATATTGACGGCAGGGCTTGTCCTGGCGGTGAGTGTGACGGCGGATGGAACCGGCAGCGAGGAATATGGTACAACCCCGGATATTGTAAGCGGTACAGGAGAGAGTGCTTTAGACACTTGTTTAAGATGGATAGGAAAGGAATAAAACCTGATGACTGGGCCGGCGTTTGCCGGCCTGTTTCGTTTGCCATGTACTTTTTTTTCAGGCGAAGATATAGTATTCTTAATTATATGTTATGATAGTGGAAGGGTGGTGGAGCAGATGGAGATGCTGCAAAGCAGAATATGGTGTCTGGTAATCGGGGCATTGCTTGACCTTATCCTGGGAGATCCTCATGGATGGCCTCATCTGATCCGCCTGATTGGGAGGCTGTGCTCCGGTCTGGAAAAAAGATTCTTACAGGAGGCGGACGACGGAAGGCGCAAGCGGCGCAGGGGTCAGCTTCTGGTCGTGGTGATGCTTTTTTTATGCGGTGGAGTGACATTTATAGGACTTGCTGCGGTGTATCATATACATATCGTTCTGGGAATTGCCGTAGAGAGCATTGTTTTTTATCAGATGTTGTCCATGAAAGACCTGAAAACAGAGAGCATGAAAGTCTGTCAGGCGCTGGAGGCAGAAGATGTGGAACAGGCCAGGCAGGCCGTGTCCATGATTGTGGGGAGGGATACGGCCCGCCTGGATAAGGACGGTATTGCCAGGGCGGCAGTGGAGACGGTGGCGGAGAATACTTCGGACGGCGTCATTGCGCCCCTGTTGTACCTTACCCTGGGCGGAGGCGTTCTTGGAGTATTATATAAGACAGTCAATACCATGGATTCCATGATCGGTTATAAGAGTGACCGCTATCTTGACTTTGGCAGATGTGCGGCCAGGTTGGATGATGCAGTGAACTTTATTCCCAGCAGGCTGGCAGCCTGGCTGATGATTGCGGGAACGGTGTTATGTAAACTAATAAGCAATAAAGAAGAGCGAAAAGATGCCCTGTTATATCATCCCGGTCGTGCTCTCAGAATCTATCGCCGGGACTGCCGGAAACATGCCAGTCCCAATTCCGCCCAGACGGAGGCGGCCTGCGCGGGGGCCCTGGGGCTTCGGCTTGCGGGAGACGCCTGGTATTTTGGGCGCAGGGTGGAGAAACCTTATATTGGGGATGATTTACGGCCTGTGGAGGCGGCGGATATCCGGCGGGCCAACAGGCTGTTGTATATGACGTCTTTGTTGATGTGGCTCTTATGTATGGGAGTGCTGGCCGGTGTGGTATTTGGGGTTTTGAAGTGAAGAGGAACGAAAGATTACAAATCGATTTCACGACGGTTGCGTCGGGGAGGGGGTTATGGCGAAAAATCTGATGATACAGGGCACCATGTCCAATGCGGGTAAGAGCCTTATGGCAGCGGGAATCTTGAGAGTGCTGAAGCAGGACGGCTATCGTGCGGCACCTTTTAAGTCCCAGAATATGGCGCTTAATTCCTATATCACAGCGGAGGGACTGGAGATGGGCCGGGCCCAGGTGGTGCAGGCGGAGGCGGCCGGGATTGCCCCCAGAGTATGCATGAATCCGATTCTGCTAAAGCCCACCAGCGATGTGGGTTCCCAGGTCATTGTAAACGGCAGGGTATTGGGCAATTACAGCGCCCTGGAATATTTTCAGTTGAAGAAGACGCTGATTCCACAGGTCATGGAAGCGTATCACAGGCTGGAGGAAGAGGCGGATATCATTGTGATTGAGGGAGCAGGGAGTCCTGCGGAGATTAACCTGAAAGCGGACGATATTGTGAATATGGGCCTGGCCGAACTCGTGGATGCACCGGTGCTGTTGGTGGGAGACATCGACAGGGGCGGGGTATTTGCACAGCTTCTGGGAACTGTGTTATTATTGGAAGAACAGGAACGAGAACGGATCAAGGGGTTTATCATCAACAAATTCAGAGGAGATGCCGGACTGCTGGCACCGGGCCCGGAGATGCTATACCAAAGATGCGGGATAAAGACACTTGGAATCTTGCCCTATCTGTCTCTTCGGATTGAGGATGAGGACAGTCTGTCGGAACAGCTTGTCTATACGGGAGAGGATAAACTCATACAGATAGCGGTGGTCAGACTGACCCATCTGTCCAATTTTACAGATTTTAATCCGCTGGCCAGGTTTGCGTCTGTGTCGTTACTGTATGTGGAGCGGGCGGAACAGTTGGAGCGGATAGGGAAACCGGATCTGCTGATTCTGCCGGGCAGTAAGAACACCATGCAGGACTTAAAGCATTTGCGGGAGAGCGGTATGGAGGCGGCCGTCTTACAGTGTGCGGCAAAGGGATGCCGGATCCTGGGAATCTGCGGCGGTTACCAGATGCTGGGAGAGGAGATTACGGATGCCTCCGGGGTGGAAGGCGGCGGCAGGATGCGCGGTATGGGGCTTTTGCCGGTGAAAACAGTCTTTGGGCAGGAGAAGAAAAGAACCCGTATCAGGGGCAGGATAAGCTTTGGCCTGGAAGAAGGGGCATTTGATGGTCTGACCGTGGAAGGGTATGAGATTCATATGGGGGAAAGTGTGCCAACCGGAGCCGGAACGCCTTTTTGCAGGCTGGAGGATGGCCGGGTGGACGGCTGTGTATGCGGCCGGGTGATGGGTACCTATCTGCACGGAATTTTTGAAAATATGGAATTTACCAGGGTACTGCTTACGCTGGTATGTGAAGACAGAGGGCTTACACCGGAAATACTGTATCCGGCGGATACGGCACAGTCCTATCGGGAGTTTAAGGAAACCCAGTATGACATGCTGGCGGATGCGGTGCGGAAGCATCTGGATATGGAGAAAATATATGAAATCATTGACAGAGCGTGATAAGATACTGCCGCCCGCAGAGATTGAGCGCAGGAGCTTTGAAATCATCGAACAGGAACTGCCGCATCCGCTGGATGCGTTGCAGGCACCCATTATCAAGCGGGTGATTCACACGACGGCAGATTTTTCTTATGTGGACAGCCTGTGTTTTTCGGATGGTGCCATAGAGTGTGCTAGACAGGCCATCCGGGAAGGGTGCAGTATCGTCACCGATACCAATATGGCAAAGGCAGGTATCAATAAAGAGAAGCTTTCAATTTATGGGGGAAAGGTACACTGTTTTATGGCGGATACGGATGTGGCGGCCCAGGCAAAGGAGAGAGGAATTACCAGAGCAGCTGTCAGTATGGAAAAGTCTGCCATAATGGGAGAGAATTATATTTATGCTATTGGAAATGCGCCTACAGCTCTGCTTAAGTTGTATGATCTGATTGCAGAGGGAAGGCTGTCACCCAGACTGATCATCGGTGTACCGGTGGGATTTGTCCATGTGGTGGAGGCCAAGGAACTGATCATGCAGGCGCCGGTGCCCTATATCGTGGCGAGAGGACGTAAGGGCGGCAGTAATGTGGCGGCGGCAGTCTGTAATGCGCTGTTGTATGGGATGGAATAGGATGCAGGGCAAGGAATATGCAGAAGGTGTCGATTTGACAACCCCAAACTTCCGATGTAAGATTTAAATGCATATTTATTCTGTGAAGCGATATATAGAAAATACCAAAGCGTATTAAGGAGGAAAGAAAATGGGTAATTTTTGCGCGCGGTGCGGGCGTCCCTTACAGGGAGGAGAAGTCTGCAATTGTATGACACAGAACACGTTTTATGGAGGACAGCAGGGACAAGTGCAGGCGTCAGCATCGCAGTCACAGATGGGGTATCAGATTCCGCCGGTACAGCCGCAGATGGGATACCAGATGCCGCCGTTGCAGCAGACAACAGGACAGTCTGCATCCGGTCGGCAGGGCACCGGAGGAAAGGCTGATCAGATAACAGGAAATCTCCTGGGAATTTTGAAAAGACCGGTGACCATGGGAAGTGAGGCAATTGCTGTAGCAGATTTAAAGACGGCGTTTATTTTCTTTGCCCTTCAGGGAATTGCGAGTGCATTGTTTGCCATGGTCGTGGGTCATTCTCTATTTACAGCGGCCAATTCGGGTTTGGCATATCTGGGAGGAGGAACGATTAACTTCCCATATTTTAGAGCGCTGATTGTGACAGTGATTGTATCTGTGTTACAATCCTGTATTCTGGCATTGCTGTTGTGGGGCGGACATGCGCTTATGCAATGCGGGACTACTTATCCGAAGATGATGTCGGCGGCTGCCATCAGAAGCGCTGTGATGATTCCGACGATTTTAGTGTCAATTATATTATTTGTAGTAAGCCCCGGCATTGGATTTTCCCTGTTTGTGTTTGGGAATATCTGGGGATTTCTGACTATGGCAACGGCAATGGCGGCATATATTCCGGATAAAAGGCAGGATATTTTCCCGCTGATTGTGAGTATCCTGATTCTGGTTTTTGTGATCATTTGCGGCTTCATCATGTCGAAGGCAGTCGTTTATTATGTGCCGGACAGCCTTTCGGATTTTCTGGATTTGGATTTGGAAAGAATTAGTGAAAACGTAATGATGTTTTTCTGATAGTAAAAGAGTGTGATTATGCAGGATAGGCAAAAGACGATAGAAGAAAAGAATAGCAGGGATGAACAGGGCGGGAAAGCCGGCGGCCGGATAAACACTGTGGAGACAGATGCAAAGAATCTACAACAGGCAAAGCGAAAAAGACGCAGGCGCAGGAATAAGAAAGAAAATACTCAGACCGGACAGGGAATGGAACAAGCTGTGCAGGGCAGTGTGAGAACACAGGATACTTCAGCCAGAATTCAGGATGAGATATCACAGCAGGTATGGGCCGTCTATGAGAAAGCTTTCTTACAGCCGGTTAAAGAGCCGGAACGCCGGCTGACCAGGGGTACGGAGAAACAGCTGGGGCAGCTGGAGCGCCGCATTGCCCGCAAGAAAAAGCAGGAGACCCACCAGGTACTGGCAGATATGAAAGAATTGCATAAGAAGACGGAGCAGGTGGGTTATACGGTAGTACAGCGTGATGTGGCATGGCTCAAAAGGTATCGGCGCATCGTCAGGATGTTGGCCAGATTGGATATTTCTTTCTTAAAGAAAATGGCGCCCGGCGCCGTGGCGGAGGATATTGCGGCCATGGAGAAGACGGCGGTACTTCTAAAGAAGAAGTCTCTCTATGAAATCTATAAAGAAGATTATATGCAGTATCTTGTGGGCCAGAGGATTGAAGAGCTGATGGAGGCGGAGCCGGAGAAGCAGTATCCGGAAGCACGGGGTATGAAGCGGCATTTCATCCTGCATATCGGCCCCACCAACAGCGGGAAGACTTACCAGGCCCTGCAAAGACTCAGGCAGGCATATCGGGGAATTTATCTGGGGCCGTTGCGGCTTCTGGCGCTGGAGGTGTATGACCGTATGATGACCTCCGGTATTCCCTGCAATATGATAACCGGTGAGGAGACGATTCTCACACCCGGAAGCTTTGTGCAGGCATCCACGGTGGAAATCCTGAATATCCGGGAAGTCTATGATATTGCCGTAATCGACGAGGCACAGATGATGGCGGACGAGAACCGGGGCAGTTATTGGACGAGAGCGATTCTCGGCATCCGGGCCCAGGAGATTCATGTATGCAGCTCCGGGACGGCCCAGGAACTGCTGGTCAGGATGATAGAACGCTGCGGCGACACTTATGAGATTGTCATGCATGAACGCAACACCAGACTGGAGTTTATTCCCCAGCGCTATGATATTGAAAAGGATGTGGAGAAGGGGGACGCCCTGATTGCCTTTTCCAAGAAAAATGTACTGGCCATTGCCGCCGAACTGGAAAGCCGGGGAATCAAGGCCAGTGTCATTTACGGGAACCTGCCTCCCCAGACCAGACAGGAGCAGGTGAAGCTCTTTACGGAGGGCTACAATAAGGTGGTGGTGGCCACGGATGCCATCGGTATGGGGATCAACCTGCCCATCAGACGGGTCATCTTTATGAGCACCACCAAATTTGACGGGGTGGGTATGCGCAGGCTGCTTTCGGAGGAAATCAGACAGATTGCGGGCCGGGCCGGCAGATATGGGTATTATGATGTGGGCTATGTGCAGTCTGCCATGGATATGGAATATGTGGGCAAGAAGCTGGCCGAACCCTTTTATCCGCTGAAGCGGGCCAGGGTCGGGTTCCCGGAAGTGCTGTTGGACATAGACCTGGAACTGGATGAGGTCATAGCGGCTTGGGAGAAGACCAGGAATCTGCCCATGTATGATAAGATCTCCATGGCGGAGAGTATTAACAAATACAGGTATCTTAAGAATTACAGAAAGAAAATTCCTTTCATGGATGACAGGAAGCTGGTGCTTACATTAATCACCTGTCCTTTTGATGTGAAGGACAGAGATGTGCTGCAACTATGGCTGCGTTATTGTGAGAGACCGGAAAAACAGCAGAACTGTCCGATGCTGCCCAAGGATTTTTCCCTGGAAGGATTGGAATCTTATTATAAGCAGCTTGATCTGTATACGCAGTTTTCTGCCAGAATGGCCTGGGTTGTCGATAAGGAGGAAGTGGCGGCTAACAGAGAATGGGCCCAGCATGAGATCGGGGAGATGCTCAAAGAAGATAAAGGACAGTTTGAGAAGAGGTGCCGTATCTGCGGCAGACCGCTCATGTGGGATTATGCGTATCCGGTCTGTGAGCGCTGTTATGGCAGAATAGGAAGGAAATAATCATGGTTTACACGTACTATATGGATGTGCGTTGTTTGGATAACGAGACCTTGTTTCAGGAGAAGCTTAAACTTCTGTCGCCGTACCGGCAGCAGAAGGTGGCACTTTTAAAGCATGAGAAAGATAAGAACAGGAGTCTGGGAGCAGGGATTCTGTTAGATCATGCGCTGTCGGTATACGGACTGCGGGAGCGCAGTACCGAGTATGAGATTGGAAAGTGGGGCAAGCCGGTCTTAAAGTATCATCCGGAAATTCATTTTTCCCTGTCTCATTCGGGAAACTATGCCATTTGCAGTATAGGGGATAAGCCTGTAGGGAATGATATTGAGTATGTGAAACAGGGCCGCCTTAAGGTGGCAGACCGTTTTTTTGCCAGGGAGGAGCAGGACTGGCTGTATGCGGTGGATAAGGAGCAGGAGCAGACCCAGAGAATGTTTCGCATCTGGACGATGAAAGAGAGTTTTCTGAAAGTTACCGGCAGAGGCATGTCACTGCCGCTTTCAGATTTTACAATCCATGTGGATGAGGAAAGTGAGAGAATCCGGGTGCGGCATAAGGTGGATGCCAAATACTATTATATGAAAGAGTATGAAGAGATTGAGGATTATTGCGTGGCGGTCTGCTGTCAGGAAAATCAGGATATCGCGTATGATATGATCCCGGTGGAAGGATATTAGCAGGAAACAATCCCTTGGAAAACGCCGGAATAAAGGATGCGAAAAACATGCATACTATCACTAGGAAAAATCGGCGTGACGGCGGTTGCATACGCTGTCCGGTGTGAGTAAAGGAGATAGCGGCATGTTAGGAAAACAAAGTTTTCAGTTTACTTGTAAACCTTATATTATCAGCAGCGCGTCCATTGTAGGCAGCAAGGAAGCAGACGGTCCCATGGGCAAACTGTTTGATAAAGCAGGGTATGACGATATGTTCGGGGCACAGAACTGGGAAGATGCGGAGAGCAGTCTGCAAAAAGAGGCGCTGGAAATTGCACTTGGCAAGGCAAAACTGGCAAAAGATAATTTACAGCTGGTTTTTGCAGGCGACCTGTTAGGGCAGTCCATTGCCAGCAGCTTTGGACTTTCTGGTTATCAGGTGCCGCATGTGGGCCTTTATGGGGCCTGTTCTACCTGCGGGCTGTCCCTTGCCATGGGCGGCATGGCGGTGGCGGGTGCCTTTGCCCAGAAGGCAGCCTGTATCACATCCAGTCATTTTGCCAGCGCGGAGAAAGAATTTCGCTTTCCGCTGGCCTATGGCAATCAAAGACCCAAATCGGCGACCTGGACGGTGACGGGAAGCGGTGCCTTTATTTTGTCGGCGCAGCCCGGTGAGAAAGTACGGGCGGTGATGGAGGGAGTTACCATCGGTAAGATCGTGGATTACGGTATCAAGGATTCCATGAACATGGGAGCCTGTATGGCCCCCGCGGCGGCGGATACCATCAGACAGAGTCTGGAAGATTTCGGCAGGGCGCCCAGGGATTATGATAAGATTATCACCGGTGATCTGGGAATGGTGGGACAGAAGCTTCTCTTTGACCTGCTTTCGGAGGTGCAGATTGATATTACCAGACAGCATATGGACTGCGGTATAGAGATTTATGAGAGTGAGAGGCAGCATACGGATGCGGGCGGTTCCGGCTGTGGGTGCAGCGCGGTGGTGCTGTCGGCCTATATCTTAAAGAAACTGGAGGAAGGCGTCTGGAAGAGAGTCCTTTTTGTGCCTACGGGGGCGCTTCTCAGCAAAACAAGTTTCAATGAAGGCCAGACCATACCCGGTATTGCCCATGCTGTGATTCTGGAGCATTATGAGGGATAAAAGGAAAGAAAGAGGTGCATGGGATTTTGGGAACATACCATGCGCCTTTTGTGCATCTTCATGTTTGCTTCAGATTTTCCATCCGTAAAAAATCCTTGAGCTGGATATGACGCACCGTGCTTGTGGAATAGTCAATATCATCATTGGTTATCAGAATCTTCTGGGACAGATTGTCAATATTTTTAAAGGCAGCAAATTTCCTTGTGTATGCTTTGTCATCCGCTACGCTGTAGGCGGCCTGAATGAAATATTTTTTATTATCATGCGTGGCCAGAAAATCAATTTCTTTTCCGTTATGATTATATACCTGAATATCGTATCCCATATAGATCAGTTCAAGATAAATAATGTTTTCCAGATTGTGTGTAAGGTCAAAACGGTTGTCCGGGCAGCGGAGTGAATTAAAAGAAACATCAGCATTGTATATTTTTATATAGAAACTCAGTGCTTTTTTCGTTTTGGCAGAATACTGCCTGACCGATTCGATAATATATGCCTCTTCAAGGTAGTCGAGATACTTCATAATAGTGTTCACAGAACAGGGTTCGTGTTCTCTTTTGATATAGTCGTGAATGGATTTTGCGGAAAAGATTCTGCTGTTGGAGCGCAGTACATAGTTTACCAGCTTTTTGAACAGATTTTCTTTGCGGATTCTGTATCTGTGCAACAAGTCATTGATGATGATTGTATCATCCAGGTCATTCAGATATCTGCGTTGTGCCGCAGCGTTGTCGAACTCAAAGCGTTTGGGAAATCCACCCCAGATCAGATAATCCGTGACAGAAACATCCTTTTTGAGTTCTTTGGCATACTCTGCAATCTCTTTGTAAACAAACGGACGAACACGGAAAGCGACGTATCTTCCGCTGAGTTCTTTTGTGAATTCGCCGGAAAGCAGTTTGGAGTTGGAACCTGTGATAAACAGTGAATAGTCGTAAAGCCGCAGAGTCTTACACACATTCTGCCAGCCTTCTAACGTTTGTATTTCATCAAAGAACAAATAACATTTCCCGGCTTTTCGATGGCTTTCCACATAGGAAATCAGAGAACTTTCATCTGTTATATTGGAAGATATACGTTTGTCCTCAAAATTGAGGTAAATAATATTGTCAGTTTTTTCTTTGATTTCCTGCATAATCTGTTCTAAAATAACAGATTTACCACAGCGGCGTATCCCCGTAATGATTTTGATCAGGTCAGATTCGTAAAAATCCCGTACCGGTTTAATATAATGCTCTCTGTAAATCATGATAACACCTCTTTTTGCAGCAATGGATGACATTATCTGTGTTTGTAAACAAATTATACTGAAAACTTTTGCAATTATAGAAAAAGTTTTCAGTAAACATGTAAAGTAATAGTAAGTATGACCGAAATGACTAATATATTATCTTATTCTTGAAAAAATGCTGCGTTCGGGATAAGATATTATCTGTGAGGAAAGCAATTTCTTTTTATAAACAATGAGGTAAACAAGATGCGGGAAATGGAGTTTAAGATGGAGCGGCCCGGCCTTTTGCAGAAGGGGGACAGGGTCACGGTGACAGAGGGAGTTCTTCCCAGCAATTATTATTATACGATAGATCCTGCTCTGGCGATGTCCGGCAACTTTCCTTTCCGGGAGAGGCTGCTTGAACGGGAGGGCGTAGTGACGGAGATTATCGAAAATGCCAGAGGATTTTATGTAAAAGTAAGGTTTGGGGACTGATAAAGTATCTAAAAGACAGGAAAAGAAAGAGAGGATAAATATTATGTTAACTAAAGTAGCAACTAACAAGGCACCAGCGGCCATCGGGCCCTATTCCCAGGGAATTATTGCGGGAGATTTTCTGTTTGCTTCCGGGCAGATTCCGATTGACCCGGCGACCGGGGAGATTACAGGCAAGGATGTGACGGAGCAGGCCGAACAGGCCATGAAGAATGTGGGGGCAATCCTTGCAGAAGCAGGAACCGATTATACGAAGGTAGTAAAGACAACCTGTTTCCTGGCGGAAATGGCGGATTTTGCAGCCTTTAACGCTGTGTATGAGAAGTATTTTACCGAGAAACCGGCGCGAAGCTGTGTGGCTGTCAAGCAGCTGCCCAAGAATGTGTTGTGTGAGGTGGAAGTGACAGCATATCTGAAATAGGAAGGATAACTGGTTTACATAATATATGCAGAACGTAATTTTGATCGGGATGCCTGGCGCAGGAAAGAGTACCGTGGGTGTGGTACTTGCCAAAAAACTGGGCTATGCCTTTGTGGATGCAGATCTGGTGATTCAGGCGAAAGAGGCCAGGCTTTTACATGAAATCATCGCCCAAAGAGGCGTGGAAGGATTCTGGCAGGTAGAAGAGTCAGTGAACGCATCTATCCAGGCTGACCGGACGGTCATAGCCACCGGGGGCAGTGCCGTCTACGGACGCAGGGCCATGGCCCATTATCAGGAAATGGGAAAGATCGTATATCTGTCGCTTCCTTTGGAGGAAATCAGACTGCGTCTGGGAGATTTGAATGAGCGGGGCGTGACACTGCGGGAAGGGCAGGATCTGGCAGCCCTGTACGAGGAACGGGTGCCGCTCTATGAAAAGTATGCCCATATCACGGTGGAGTGTGAGGGGCTTTCCATCCGGGAGATTGTGGAGAGAATTGTAACGCTGCTTTAAGTCGGATGTGGGAAATGGACTTTTTGATGTAAATGGTGCAATATGAAAAATATATGCAGAGAGGAGCATGTTTGGAAAATGGAAAAAAAAGCAATGTATAAGTTATCCTATGGACTGTTTGTTCTTACATCCGGTGTGGATGGAAAAGACAGCGGCTGTATCATCAATACGGCGCAACAGGTTACTTCTGATCCCAACAGGATCAGTATTGCGGTAAATAAGGCGAATTTTACCCATGACCTGGTGAAAGAAAGCGGCCGCTTTAATATTTCTACCATAAGTGAGGCTGCCTCCTTTGATTTGTTTAAACATTTTGGGTTCCAGTCAGGACGAGAGGTTGATAAATTTTCAGGCTATACGGAATGTAAGCGCAGTGCCAATGGACTTTATTATATCACTGCCGGAACCAACAGCTATATCAGCGCTGCGGTGGAACAGGAAGTGGATTTAGGAAGCCATACGCTGTTTATCGCTTCCGTGGAGGATATGGAGGTGCTTTCCGATACGGCATCGGCTACCTATGAGTATTACCAGTCATCCATTAAACCTAAGCCGGCGCAGACGGCCCAGACCGGAAAGACGGTGTGGCGCTGTACGGTCTGCGGTTATGTTTACGAGGGAGAGGAACTGCCCGCTGATTATATCTGTCCGCTGTGCAAACATCCGGCCTCGGATTTTGAGAAAGTAATACAGTAGGGATATCCTGTATAAATATACAAACAAAGGAGTGTGTCCTGGGGATACATTCCTTTTTTGCATATTTTTTTAAATATAACAAAGACTAACAGTAAAATAATACTTGTGGAGGAATGGAATATGATGGATTATTTCAATGCTTTCTGGGTGGGCGGCGTGATCTGTGCCTTGGTGCAGATTCTGATGGAAAAGACAAAGCTTCTGCCGGGACGTATTATGGTACTGTTAGTCTGTACAGGAGCCGTAATCAGTTTTTTTGGGTGGTATGAACCTTTCGTGGGATTTGCGGGTGCAGGAGCCAGTGTGCCATTGCTTGGTTACGGGAATATTCTGATGAAGGGCGTGAGAGAGGCTGTGGATCAGAGCGGTTTTATCGGTCTTTTCCAGGGAGGATTCAAGACCGGCGCCGTGGGCTGTTCGGCAGCACTTGTATTTGGATATCTGGCAAGTGTGGTGTTTAAACCAAAGCCAAAAAAATAATTTAAAAAAGTTGAAGGTATTTGATGCACAGATTCGTTATAATAGACAGAGACATGGGGAAGGAGGTAGATAGTATCGGACGGGAAGAACAATTATCAGCGCTGATTGATTCCTACCAACATCTTGTTTTTTCTATTTGTTATAAGATGACATCGGACTATTTTGCCTCCGAGGATCTGACCCAGGACACTTTTCTTTCCGCCTATAAGCATCTGGCAGAATTTGATGGTAAGTACGAGAAAGCATGGATTTGCAGGATTGCCACGAACAAGTGTCTGGATTACATGCAGAGCGCAGGCAGACGCAGTATTCCCATGGCAGATGTGGGAATGGAGGATGTGCGGGGGCCGGATACCGGTGGAAACAGGCGTGTGATACAAGGCAGCCAGGATGAACGGGCAGTGCGGCAGACACCGGAGAGCATCTGTCTGGAAAAGGAAGTAAGGGAAACACTGCTGGCCAGATGTCTGTCTCTGAAACCGCCTTATGATGAGATTGCCAGGGCTTATTATTACGAGGAAATGGACATGGCTGAGATTGCCGCAAAACGGGGTGCCAAATTAAAAACAGTACAGACGCAGGTTTATCGGGCAAGAGCCATGTTACGCAAGATGTATATAAAGGAGAAAGGCGCATGATACATAATATAGAAGAAAAACATAAATTGTATGAACGTCAGTCCCCTGCCCTCGGTATGCTTACGGAGGAGGAACTTGCGAAGCTGATCGAGCAGGTGGAGGAGCGGGAGATGCTGCATGCTCCCGTACATCTAAAAGAAAATGTGTTTGTCCAGATCAGGAAACAGAGACAGGCGGCACAGAAATTACAGCTTTTTTCTTATCGGGCCAAGGTACTAGTGGGTATGGCGGCAGCCCTGGCGGTGCTTTTTCTGGTGCCGGTTGGAGAGGGAGAGACACATATGCCATCACAAAGCAGTGGTTTTCAGAGAATCTTCCAACAGGAGCAGGAAGAGACAGACGCTATAAAACAGGGAGCCTTGGACAGACAGAATAAGATAGAGCAAACCTGGCAGAGATATCAGGAAGATCAGGAAAGGCAGGATGCCAGGAAAGCTTATTTGAATGGCATCGGAAATAAGATCAAAGATCTACGGAACAATATTTTCTGGTATGTATCATAAAATGGGAGGAATGAAACGATGAAGAAAAAGAAAAACAGATTTTGGCTATTTATTTTTTCTCTGTGGCCGGGAGCAGGACATATGTATATGGGCTTTATGAAGATGGGACTCAGTCTGACGCTTGGATTTATGCTGCTTATCATGATTGTTTCCATCACAGGTATCGGGGCCTTTGGCGTTTTGCCATTCACCTTGTATATTTACAGCTTTTTCCATGCCAATAATATTGGCGGGCTGGATGACGAAAGCTTTGCAGCTATGGAGGATGTGTACCTTTTTGGACTCGATGGGATTGGAAACCGACAGGTGAAGATAGACCAGAAGGGCAAGAAAGCAGTGGCAGTGGTGTTTATCGTCATTGGTCTGTATATGCTGTGGAATGTGGCTTTTGAAGTATTGCGCGGATTCCTTGGATGGGAGAATCCGGTTCTTAAGGCAGTGTATTATATCATGAGGGACGATGTACCCAGAGTCGTGATCGCCATCGCCATCATCTGGTTCGGGACAGTACTGCTTCGTGGAAAGAAGGGCGTAACTGAAGTGACAGACGATAACAGAAATGAACAGATGAAACAGATTACGCAGAAGGACGACGCCAATCCGGAGGAACATATATGAGCATGGAGACAGAGAGAACAGAGATAAGAAAGGAAGAAAACAGCAAGGAGATACGAACCAGACGGGTGGGTTCCGTGACCTTTGGTCTGACCTTGATCTGCTTTGGCGTTATGTTCCTGTTACATATCGTGATACCGGCATTTGGGTATTATATCATATTCCGTCTGTGGCCAATCGTCTTTGTCCTGCTAGGGGTAGAGATTCTGGTGGAAAATCATAAGAGCAATCATGACGGGTACAGATTTGTGTATGATTTCCCCGCGGTACTCATGCTGGTAATTCTGCTGTTATTTGCCATGATGCTGGCGGCAGTGGATTATGCCATGATGCATGGCGGTATCTGGATTTAAAAAATCGTAGTAAATTCCGAAGGAATTTACTACAGCTCATCATATGAAATATCATGTTTTGCAAGAAATTGTCTGACGGCATTGTCCCAGAGTGCGTCCGGCGTCTTATCCATAAGAAATGTGTGGAAAGAGGTGCCAGTGATAAGCATAAGGGTGGTGCCGTCATATTTGATATTGAGGGCAAAGGCCCGTACCTGTTGCGGAGTCACTGCCGTGTCGCCCTGTTGCAGAATGGAAGCCACCTGTTCGGGAATCAGATGGAGCACGAATCGAAAAGCCGTAGGCGTGTGTTTGCCTTTGATCAGGTCAAAACAGATGGGCCGAAGCTTTTTCCAAGTGGATAACTCATAAGGACGCAGTTCTTTATCTTCCCATTCTTCCGAGGAATAAAAATCCCTGTTTTGGTGACCATCTATCATGAAGGTATTATAAGTACTGATAGAGGCTTCTTCCAGGAGAAAAGAGTCAAAATCCTCTCCACCAAGAAGTTTGGCCATAAATTGTTTAATGTTGGTAATTTTCAGCGCGATCATAAAAGATACCTTTCTTTTCTCAATCATTTGATTAAGTATATCACAGATATATTATGAAGCATAGGAAATTGCTTTACACAATCAGAAAAAACCTAAAATCCTATTTACAACAAATAGCAATCCATGTTATCATAAGTGGTAATGAAAACTATGTGGAATGGTTGCGGAGGCTTTATGAGTTATAAGATTGTAGTAGACAGTTGTTGTGAACTGCCGATACAGTATCGAAAAGATAGTCGTTTCCAGAGTATCCCGCTCACTTTGGAAATTGGAGACTATGAGATAGCGGATGACGAGACCTTTGATCAGAAAGATTTTTTACAGCGGGTGGCAGCTTATCCACTTTGCCCTAAGTCATCCTGTCCTTCCCCGGAAAAATACAGGGAAGCGTATCATGATGAGGCCGAAGAAGTCTATGTGGTGACACTGTCTTCCCATTTAAGCGGCAGTTATAATAGTGCAGAACTTGGGAAAAGCCTCTATGAGGAAAAATACGGCAATAAAAAGATACATGTAGTGGATTCAGAGTCTGCCAGCTGTGGAGAGACCCAGATTGCAATGAAGATAGTTGAATGTAAGGAGGCAGGGTTGTCTTTTGAAGAGACGGTGGAGCAGGTAGAGAATTTCAAGAGACAGATGCGTACTTATTTTGTGCTGGATAATCTGGAGACACTGCGCAAGAACGGACGCCTTAGCAGCGTCAAGGCTCTGGTGGCTTCCACCTTGAATATAAAGCCTGTCATGATAGGAAATCTGGGTGTAATCGAACAAAAAGGCCAGGCTATCGGAATCAATAAGGCATTGGCTAAGATGGCGGATGGCCTTATAGCTGATGTGCCGGATTCACAGAAAAGGACATTGATGATTACCCACTGCAACTGTCCCGAACGCGCGCAGTATATGCGCCGGCTGATGGAGAAAAGAGCTTCCTTTAAAGAAGTGGTCATCATGGATACAGCCGGTATCAGCAGTATGTATGCCAATGACGGCGGCATAATTGTGACACTTTAAATATTAAAGCCCTGAAATAACCAAAGAAAGTTATCTCAGGGCCTTTTCTTTTTGGGAAATGCAAACCTCCCGCATATCCCGAGTCCGCGAAGCGGATCTCGAGACGTAAATTCCGAAGGAAATGCAAACCT
>RAYR01000027.1 GCA_003612405.1 bacterium 0.1xD8-71 | reverse complement strand
TTTTTTATATATATAAATAAAAAATAAATTTTAAAGTATATACGGATGCTAAATAGGTTCCGCTATTCATGAAGAGACTGTTTGTGGGTAGTGGTTTTTTATCATAGAAGGGAAAGAAACTGGTAATGTAATACAGAAATGATAAAGGCGGAGGTAATGTTATGAAGGCAAATCAAAAAAGGGCGCAGATTTCGCTGGGTCAGAAGATTATTGCCAGTATGTTGGCAATGCAGATTGTTGTTATGACGATTCTGTCGGTTCTGGTAGTTTACATTATTACGACAGATACCAGAAACAGTACAATCAACAGTATGAAGACGATCGTGCAGGAGCGCAGCCAGATTATTCAGAACTATGTGCAGGAGGCAGAGGGTACGCTTACCGCATACAGCCGGGCCGGAGAGATTCTGGATATCATGCAGAATCCGGAAGATCCGGAAATTGTGGCGGCCGCGCAGGCTTATACGGAGAAGTTTTCAAGTGATGTTGCCAATCTGGAAGGCTTGTATGCCAGCGAATGGAACACACATGTACTGGCACATACCAATCCGCAGGTAGTTGGTATTACCACAAGAGAAGGCGATCCGTTGAAGGCACTGCAAGATTCCATGATTGCTGCAAACGGAGTATATAATACAGGTATTATCATCTCTCCGGCCAGCGGCCAGCAGATCGTGTCCATGTATATGGCGGTTTATGATGAGCAGGGAAATCCCGCAGGTCTTGTAGGCGGCGGTATTTTCAGCACAGGTCTGATACAGATTCTTGATAACCTGACCATGGATGGCATGGAAAACGCTACCTATTGTATGGTAAATGTCAATAACGGACAGTATATTTTCCATGCAGATGCAGAGAAAGTTGCTACACCCGCAGAGGAAGCCTATATTGTTGAGCTTTGTGAGCAATTCGCAGGCGTCGGGGAAGATGCGAGCGGATATAAAGAATATACGCAAAACGGCGAAAAGTATATTTCTACATATTACTATATGGCGGATCATGGCTGGCTCTTCATGGTTTCAGACAACCAGAGTGAGATATTTGCATCTGCTGATAAGATGACAGTTACTTTGATTATCTTCTGTGTTGCGGCACTGCTCGTATTGATTATCATTTCTCTTTTGATTGTGGGACAGATGCTGAAACCGATGAGATCCATTGAGGGCGGACTTGTTTCCTTGCAGCATTTTGACATTTCTGATAATCAGGAGATTAAGAAATATTGCAGCAGACGGGATGAACTGGGAAATATTGCAACTGCGACGGAAGTGCTGATACATTCCTTGCAGGAGATTACGGGTACGTTAAAGGACTGTTGTAATACTCTGGAAGATAAGGCAGATCATTTGCATAAATCTTCTTATGAGCTGGTGGAAGATGTGACAGATAATGTGGCAACCACAGAGGAACTTTCTTCTGCATTAGAGAGTACCAACGCAGTGGTATCTAATGTAAATACAGAGATTAAGAGTATTAATTCGATAGTCAATAACATTCTCGATAGTATATCCGATTCCATTCATACAAGTGATTCTGTGATTGGAAGTGCAAAGGATATGCAGGTAAAAGCAGACTATGCATACAGGAACGGTCAGGATACCCTGGTTCAGACGAAGACTTCCGTGGAGGAAGCGATCAGCAGTCTGAGCAGTCTTACGAAGATCAATGAACTAGCATCTGAGATTCTTAACATTGCAGGACAGACAAATCTTCTGTCTCTGAACGCTTCCATTGAGGCGGCAAGAGCAGGCGAGGCAGGCCGTGGATTTGCAGTGGTTGCCGGAGAGATTGGCACTTTGGCAGATACCTCCCGGAATACGGCATCCAGTATTCAGGCTATTTGCAGCGAGACAAATGACAGTATCAAGGTGGTAAATAACTGCTTTAACTCAATTATTGCGTTTATTGAGAAAGAAGTGGTTGATCAGTTTAAGGATTTTGCAGAGAAGTCTACCGGCTACAGTATTTCTGTTAATGAGATCAAAGAACAGCTCGACAGAGTTGATCAGGCCGTGAAACAGTTGGAGGTTTCTGTTACACAGATTGCCGATAGCATTATGGATGTGAATAATATCACAAATGAGAACCAAAGTGCAATCAGCGTGATTGTTGAAAAGAATGAAAGTACTGCATTGATTGCTGATCAGATTCAGCAGCAGTCCGAACAGAATAAGAAACTGGCAGAGGAACTGGATAACCTGATTGGGAAGTTCAATTATTAGTTTCAAAGCCGGGGTCAACTGTTATACCTACTTTAAGTCTTTTTCATAATTATTCTTCTATAAAAGAGGGAAGCGGAATTTTTATACGAGATTTCACTTCCTTCTTTTTTGACAGATATGGAGCCGGATGATTGATAAAATCAGCTATTGCAACTGATAGTTGACAAATTTCCAAGTATACTTACTGGTCAGATTTCTCCAGCCTGCGTATAATAAATCTCAACGGATCCTGGTGATATGGATGATTATGACAGGATAGGAAAGGAGAGGTGTTTGATGACATTGGGAGAAAAGATATATATACTGCGGACAGAGCACGGATTATCACAGGAGGCTTTTGGAGAGAGTCTTGGAGTGTCGAGACAATCCGTATCCAAATGGGAGACGAATCAGTCTGTTCCGGAGTTGGATAAGATTGTGGCAATCTGTGATCTGTTTGGGGTGACCACTGATTACCTGCTGAGGGATAATATGGAGATGGGCGTGAGAGAACAGGTGGAACCTGCATCTTATGTTGCAGGCCATGGGGGATATTCTTCCCAGAAACTTCATTATGAATATAAGAGTAAGAAAATGATAGGGAATCTGCCGCTGATACATATACATTTTGGCCTCGGACTTTACCGGGCGAAAGGTGTGATTGCGATCGGAAATATTGCTGAGGGGGCTTTGGCGGTTGGATTTTTGGCAGTGGGAGGACTACCCATTGGGTTAATTTCCGTGGGATTATTTGCATTTGCGGTTCTGGCGGTTGGCATACTTGCCTTTGGAAGCTTTGCCTTCGGCGTGATTACGGCCGGCGCTGTTTCCGTGGGGATTTTCTCCATGGGAGCACTGTCCTTTGGACAGTTTGCCTTTGGAGCTTATGCCCGCGGCGCACAGGTGGCGGTGGGAGATGTGGCCCGGGGCAATATTGCGCTGGGATACTCTCAGGCGCTGGGCAATTATACGGAGGTCACCAACAGGCAGCCCTTTGATTATGAAAACGCCTGCCGTCTGATTGATGAGCATGTGTCACCGTATTGGGGGTTCTTTAAGACCTGGGCCAAGAATATGGTTAAGCTTTTTTGATATTATAGATAATAAGGAAGTCTGGTGAAGGGAGCAGAATACTGCTCTCTTTTGCTTTTGATAATGTCTGCGATTCAAATTGAATCCCACCCGACACTGTGATATAGTAAAAAGTATGAAAGTCAGGGAGGTAGATATGAAACTGGTGGTATTGGAGAGAGACAGTGTCGGGACGGATGTCGATGTGACCTGTTTTGAAGAATTTGGTGAAGTAACCTATTATGGAAATACTGTGGCGGAGACAGTCGCAGAACGGGTAAAGGATGCGGAGATTATTATTTCCAATAAAGCGCCGATGAATGAGAAGACACTGAAGGATGCCGCGAATGTGAAGCTGATTTGTCTGTTTGCTACGGGATATGACAATGTGGATCTGGCATATTGTAAGAGCCGTGGGATTAAGGTTGCAAATGTGGTTAATTACTGCTCGCCGGCAGTGGCACAGCACACGCTTCTTCTGGCATTAGCGCTTACGGAAAAGCTCTTTTTCTATGATGAGTATGTAAAATCCGGCGCCTATGGTGCCCAGGACAGATTTTCCAACTTTGACAGGCCGTTTACGGAACTTTCCGGGAAAACCTGGGGTATTGTCGGTATGGGAAGTATTGGTCATAAAGTGGCGTGTCTGGCCGAAGCTTTCGGCTGTAAAGTAATCTTTTGTTCTGCTTCGGGTAAGAGTACCTGTACAGAGTATGAGAGGGTGGAATTTGACACCCTTTTGCGGGAGTCGGATATTTTATCACTGCACTGTCCGCTCAGTGACAGAACCAGAGGGCTGTTTGACAGGGAAGCTTTTTCCAGGATGAAGAAGACGGCTGTACTGATCAATGTGGCACGTGGTCCTGTAGTGAATACGCAGGATCTCTATGATGCGCTGATGGAAGAGCAGATTGCGGGGGCTGGACTGGATGTGTTGGAGAAAGAGCCTATTGCGGAAGATAATCCCCTGGGACAGATTAAGGACAGCACGAAGCTCATCATTACACCGCATATGTCCTGGGCAAGTCTGGAGGCCAGAACACGCCTGGTGGGAGAAGTGATGAAGAACATCAGGTCTTTTCTTGATGGAGAAAACAGAAATGTTGTAAATTTATAATAGAAACTGCTACTATAATAACAGGAGGAGATTTCAGATGGGAATTGTGATTAAAGATGCATTAACGATACTTCCCCAGGGAGAGGAAGACGTAATCCGGGAGACAAGCCTTTATATTGAAGGGGATAGGATTGCAGCGATTGGAGACAAACCGGCAGGATTTTGTGAAGACAAGGTCATTGACGGGAAAGATAAACTGGTGATACCGGGTCTGATCAACTGTCATACCCATTCCTATATGTCTTTTATGAGAAATGTGGCAGATGATCTGTCCTTTATGGACTGGCTCTTTGGCACCATTGATCCGATCGAGCAGCAGATGTCTGACGAGGATACATACTGGGGCGCTAATCTTGCCATCATTGAAATGATGAAGAGCGGAACCACCTGCTTTAATGACATGCAGATGAATATTCATCAGACTACCCGCGCGGTAAAGGAATCCGGTATGCGTGCGGTAATCTGCCGCGGACTTGTGGGAAGCGGCAATGATGAGGCGGGCCAGATGCGTCTGCGTCAGGCATATGAGGAACGCGATGCTGCCAGAGACTGTGACAGACTGACCTTCAAGTTAGGCCCTCATGCGCCTTATACCTGTGACGATGCTTTCTTAAAAATTGTGGCACAGGAAGCAAAGAAAGAGAATATGGGGATTCATATTCATCTGTCCGAGAGTGAGAGCGAGATCAGCCAGATTCAGGAGAAATATGGCTGTACGCCGATTGCCCTGGCAGAGAAATGCGGGATTTTTGATGTACCCGCCATTGCCGCTCATTGTGTGCAGGTGACGGATGAAGATATTGATATTTTAAAGAGAAAGAATGTAAGTGTTGTGACTAACCCGGCCAGCAATATGAAGCTTGGCAACGGTTTTGCGCCCGTGGACAAAATGCTTGAGAAGGGTGTTAATGTATGTCTCGGCACAGATGGTGCGGCCAGCAATAACTGTCTGAATATGTTCCATGAACTGAGTCTTCTGACATTGATTCATAAGGGAACAGGCAGGACGCCCCAATGCATCAGTGCCAAAGAAGGCTTCCGGATTGCCACGATCAACGGAGCGCGTGCGCTTGGACTGGAAAAGGAGATCGGGTCTGTCGAAGTGGGTAAGAAAGCGGATCTGGCTATTCTGGATCTGAAGACACCTTCTCTTACTCCCAGAAATAATCTGATTGCCGGCCTGTCCTATTCTGCTAACGGTTCGGAGGTTGATACAGTCATTATTAACGGGCAGATTACCATGGAAGGCCGCAGGATCCTGACCATGGATGAAGAGCTGGTCTATGATAAGATTCAGGATATTATCGTGCGTATGGGACTGGATAAAAAGTCTTATTAAGCAGGTAGGACTTATGTATTATAATTCTGTTTGATTTTATGATAGCGTTAAGCGCCATAATTTGCTATAATGAACGCAGGATATTTTATACAAATCTACATGCATTAGGGGGGAATGTAATATGCTGGCTACATTGATACCGTTTTTTGACAAGAATATGAAGGTTCGTGCATACTCTTTGTTTTCCCAGAAAGAAAACAGCCTTTTGAATCCGCCGATATTCGGCACAAGCAGTGCTACCGGGCTGGCGGAGATCGAGGGATTGGATATTGTGCGTAATATTGGTATCGATACTCTGTCGCCGGGTACGGATGTACTCATTCCAGTGAATCATATCGCAATTTTTTCCGATTTGGAATCACAGTGTGAGGATTTGCGCGGCAGGTTGGTACTGTTGTTTGATAAGACGATTGAAAATACGGAGGCATATCGGAAGCGCCTTGCGGAGCTAAAACAAAAAGGCTTTAAGCTGGCTATTATGAAACTGCCGGTGAATGAACTGGAACAGAACAAAGAACTTCTGGCATTGATGGATTATATCATATTGGATCACAAGAAAGTGGATGTTTACAAAGCAAAGATTTATTTCGGACATTTATACCCGAATCTTACAATATGCGTGGGTAACATTCAGAGTCAGGAAGTTTTTGAAGAGTTAAAAGATGACGAAAGCTTTCAGTTTTTTGAGGGGCCATTCTACCGTATTCCCATTAACCAGGGCGAGACGGAAGTATCTCCTCTTAAGATTAATTATCTGGAACTGATGAACATTGTCAACGATGTGGATTTTGAACTGACCAAAGCGGCTGATGTCATTGGCCGTGATACGGCGCTGGTGGTGGAACTGCTTAAGATGGTGAATCACATTGCGGTTAATTCTGAGGTTACTTCCATCCGTCATGCAGCGGCAATCTTAGGTCAGAAAGAACTGAAAAAATGGATTAACACGGTTATTACCAAGGAACTGTGTGCAGACAGACCAAACGAAGTTGCAAGAACTTCCATGCTGCGTGCTAAATTCATGGAATGTCTGGCACCTGTTTTTGGACTTGGAATGAAAGCATCAGAAGTATTCCTGATGGGACTGTTCTCCATACTGGATATTATTTTGAACATGCCGATGGAGGAGGCTCTCAAGAAGGTCAATGTAACCAAAGAGATTTCGGATGCGTTGGTATATCAGAAAGGTGAGCTGGCAAATATCTATTCTTTTGTGATCAGTTATGAGTCAGCCGACTGGCAGGAGATCAGCAGACAGCTTATTGTATTAAATGTTGATACAAATACCATTTATCAGGCTTACGCAGAAACCATGTGTTGGTATAAGACCATGTTTTTTGAAAATTAAGAATCTTTAGGAGGAAACTATTAATGAGCAGCGAAATCAGAGACATTAATCTTGCCGAGTCCGGGGAGAGAAAGATTGAATGGGTCAAGAGAAACTGTGATTTACTCCGTACCCTGGAAAAGGAATTCAGTGAGACGAAGCCATTTGCAGGTAAAAAGGTAACACTTTCCGTACATTTGGAGGCCAAGACAGCTTATCTGTGCCTGGTGCTGGCGGCGGGCGGCGCGCAGATGTATGTGACGGGTTCCAATCCCCTGTCTACGCAGGATGATGTGGCAGCAGCATTGGTAAAAGCCGGGCTTGAGGTACATGCCTGGTATGATGCCACAGATGAGGAGTACAATAATCATATTCGTGCGGTACTGGAGGTTGGCCCTAACATTATCATTGATGACGGCGGCGATCTGGTCAACATGGTGCACAAAGAGATGAAACATCTCATCCCGAATATCATCGGCGGCTGTGAGGAGACTACCACGGGTATCATCCGCTTAGAGGCCATGGATAAGGCAGGCGAACTGAAATTCCCCATGGTTCGTGTGAATAATGCGGCATGTAAGCATTTCTTTGACAACAGATATGGAACCGGACAGTCTGTGTGGGACGGCATTAACAGAACCACCAATCTGATCGTGGCAGGCAAGATTGTGGTTGTGGCAGGTTACGGATGGTGCGGCAAAGGTACGGCTATGCGTGCCAAAGGACTGGGCGCAAGAGTGATTGTCACAGAGATTGATCCGATTAAGGCCATTGAAGCGGTAATGGATGGATTTGATGTGATGCCCATGAAGGAAGCGGCTAAACTGGGAGATTTCTTCGTGACAGTGACAGGTTGTGACGGCGTTATTGATAAAGAAGATTTTGCAGAGATGAAAGAAGGAGCTATCCTGTGTAATGCAGGACACTTTGACTGTGAAATTGATATGGCATGGCTTAAGGCCAATGCGGTGGAGACCAGAGAACAGCGTAAAAATATCATGGGCTATAAGCTGCCCACCGGTCAGTGGATCTTTGTGCTGGCGGAAGGCCGCCTTGTGAATCTGGCAGCAGGTGACGGACATCCCGCAGAGATTATGGACATGAGCTTTGCCATTCAGGCATTGTCTGCAAAATATCTGGTAGAACATGCCAGCGAACTGACCAAGAAGCTGATCGATGTGCCGGAGGAAGTGGATAAGGATGTAGCGAAGAGAAAGTTAGCTTTCCTTGGTAAAGAGATTGATGTGCTTACACCGGAACAGGAGAGATATCTGAACAGCTATGCACTGTAATAAAACAGGTAAATGAATATGACAAATAAAATCCGCACCTTGGAAATGGGGTGCGGATTTTGCTATTGGAAGACCCGTGGTTAAAAATTTTATTCACATAACATAAAGTCCATTATATTTAATAGATTCTTTCAAATAAAGGTTGACAAATGTTGTCTACACTTGTAAACTATAGGAAAGTCTACAGTTGTAAACAACGGGAGGAATCACAGTGATTGATAAGAAAATATCAGATGCGGAACTGGAAATCCTGGAAGTACTCTGGGCAGCGGGAGAGGCTCTAAGTGCCAATGACATCCGCACGCGGCTGAACCAGAAGAAGGATTGGGAGCGAACTACAGTGCTGACATTGATCAGACGGCTTTTGGATAAGGGTGTGATTTCCCAAGAGAAAAGAGAGGTATATTATTATACACCCTGCATGGAGCGAGGTGCCTATGTGAAAGAGGAGACGAAAAGCTTTGTCAATAAATTTTTCAAGGGCAGCGCCAGGAATCTGGCGGCGGCCCTGATTGCGGATGAAGATATGTCCAAAGAAGAGTTGGAAGAACTGAGGGCATATTTTCGTGACAGCTTTCGGTAGCAGAAAGGGGGCATAGATATATGGCGCAGATATTTCGAGTGATTTTATCATTATCAGTATCCGGCGGACTGATCGGGCTTTTGATTATGCTGCTTCGCCCGGTCACCAGACGGGTTTTTGCAAAGAAATGGACTTATTATCTCTGGCTTCTGGTGCTTGTACGGGTGATGGTGCCGGTGCATGCGGATATTAATATCATGGAATATTTATCCGGTAAGCTGGCGCAGGTGCAAAGCCTACAGGTAAATGGAAATGAAGTCTCAGACAGCATAACGTCGGATGGGATAACCCGGATGAAGCAGGACGAGAATGTATCAGATGGGATAATCCCGATGAAACAGGATGGGAATGTGTCGAATAGCATAACCGGAAATGAAAGCCCTGAGCAAGAATCCGTGACAGCAGATATGGAAAATGCCGGGGAGATATCTGATACGGAGGCCCTGAACAGAACGCAGAACAGAAGAGATAGGTTTTTTCTGATTGCAGGCATTTTGTGGATGGCGGGCATGATCCTGTCAGTTATATGGAGACTGTATACTTATCGGGGATTTGTCAGGGAAATCTGCACAGACTGGATACCCGTCACGGATGAGGGAGTGTTTTCAAAAAGTGTGGAGATTCAAAGAAGGCTGAGAATCGGGCATCATGTGCCGCTTTATGAAAGTGGGAGAGTCAACAGCCCCATGCTGATCGGATTAAGAAAGCCCTGTATTGTACTGCCGTCGGAACTTCTTGCAGAAATGCGGGTCAAAGGGAATGAAATGTGTCTGATTCTGCATCATGAGCTGGTGCATTATAAAAGACGGGATATCTGGTATAAGTGGCTGTTTCAGGCGGTGCTCTGTATCCATTGGTTTAATCCGCTGTTATACCTGTTTAACCGCAAATTCAATATTGACTGTGAACTTGCCTGCGATGAGATGGTGATGACACTTTTGACGGAGGAAGGCCGCCGGGCTTATGGGGATGTCCTGTTAGATGTGGCGGAGAAGTATTTTCTGGATCATTCTCAGACAGTGTATAAGAATGTACCGGCCATGACACTTTTGGAGGAGAAGCGCACATTAAAGGAGAGGCTGCGGGGCATTGCCCGGTATCATAAGAAAGGGTTTGTGATTGGTATTTGCTCTCTGGTGATGTTGGCAGTATTAATAACAACGGCGGTGATCTGCGGCGTGTCCGGGGTACAGTCTCATACAGGGCAGACAGTTCTTTTATCAAATGGAGCAGAATTTGGTTTTGATGATATGGTGAGTGGGCCCATGTTGGTTAGTAAAAAAGGAAACGCATATCAGATGTATGATGACGATACGCTGATAGCCGGAAACTGTGAAAATGATGTCTGGCAGGCACACTCCTACAAAGGCGGCGGTCAGAGCATTGAAAGTCGGAAATTTCGATTGAATGGTTCTGATATATTGTGGATTATGTACGCCAATAAGGAAACTACGTTGGAGATATCTTCTGTTTTCACCTTACAGAAGGGCCGCTTTAAGATCGTGCAGGTGACGCCTGACGGGGTGGTGCGAATACTTAATGAAAATGGAGAAGAGACGAAAGAAGAGGTAACTTTGTCCAAGGGCAGGAATTGCTTTAAGGTAGTAGGACAGGAGGCCCGGCTGGAAGATCTCACGGCAGCTTATGATGGTATCAAAGAAAAGGATATTGACGGTATTTTCAGAAGTGAGGCGGAAGAATATGGGTATCTGGTGATGGCAGGACAGGAAGAGATGGATATATCCAGATTAGAAGAAGTGTGTCCTTATCTGGAAAAAGAGGAAGTCAGTAAGCTCTGTCAGTCAATCTGGGAGAAGGATGTCGAGTTATCGGATGCAGACTGGCAGGATCTGTTTTTATATTCTGATAGTGAACTGACGACCCGTTATCTGTTGGAGGCTTTGGAGGATGGCAGGGCTGAGGGCTTTGACAGCCGGATCCTGGGGTTGGTTGCCTGTTATATGGAGGGAGATGATGTCAGCGAGTGTTTCCGGTATCTGTTGGAGAAGGAAAAGGTAGGGCAGTCCGACTGGGAGGATATCTTTATTTATTCCGATGCGGATTTGTCGGCCGAATACCTTGTGAAAGCGCTGCAAAGTGGAAAAAGAAACGGTTTTAATGATAAGGCCCTGGGTCAGATCAGCCATCTTGTGTCCACGAAATCTTTGACCAATATTGTGACGGTACTTGACAGGGAGGCATTGACGTTTACCGGCTTATTGGAGCATGTACTGCCTTTTGTACAGAAGCAGGATGAGGTTGTTACTTGTGTCTGCTATTATATTGATCTGGGAAATATCCTCACGGACGCGCAGTTGCGGGAGATTATGGGCTTTGTTTCGGAGGAGGACTTTTACCGGATTGTGGAATATAACGGGAAGAGAAAATAGAGGCAGAGGTTGCATAATTGAGAGAATAAAGGAACTGTCCGAAAATGGATGGTTCTTTTATTATGGCCTGAAAATGGTATGAAAAGCAGTATGAAAAAAAAGAGATAGCAACTCTTTCAATATCAGTATATAATTACGGGGTAAGATAAAGGAAGTGTTGTGACAATCGTTTCAAAGGAGTATTCACATGGAAACAAGAACGAGAAATTATAAAGCCGGGGAGTTAATGAAGCGTTTTCTCCCTTATTATAAAAAGTATTGGAAGATTGTAGTCATTGATTTGTTTTGTGCAGGTCTGACTACTATCTGTGAACTGGTATTGCCCATGATCATCCGCTTTCTCACCAATGAGGGCATGAACAATCTGGAGTCTTTGACCGTATCGATTATTCTGCGGCTGGGGGTATTGTACTTGTGTCTGCGGATTGTGGATACCATGGCGAATTTCTATATGGCTTATACGGGTCATGTGATGGGAACACAGATTGAGACGGATATGCGGCGGGACGCATATGCTCATTTACAAAAGCTATCGGACACTTATTATAACAACACCAAAGTGGGTCAAATCATGGGGCGTATTACCAACGATCTCTTTGATGTGACTGAGTTCTCTCATCATTGCCCGGAGGAATTTTTTATAGCCGGCATCAAGGCGGTGATTTCGTTTATTATTCTGGCCCAGGTCAATCTGGGACTTACGTTGATCATATTTGTGATTGTGCCGATTATGGCGATAACCTGTACGCTGATTAATCTGCGGCTGCGGGAGGCGTTCCGCAGACAGCGTGTGCAGATTGGGGAATTAAATGCACGCATTGAGGACAGTCTGCTGGGTCAGAAGGTAGTGAAGGCTTTCACGAATGAGGAGAAGGAAAAGGAGAAGTTTGAGGAAGATAACAGGAACTTCTATCTGATTAAGAAAGATACTTATAAGTTTATGGCCGCATTTCACACTACCACCAGGGCGTTTGACGGACTGATGTATCTGGTGCTTCTGATTGCCGGCGGTATTTTTATGATCAAAGGCAAGATTGAACCTGGTGATCTGGTAGCTTATGTGATGTATGTGACCACTTTGATAGCCACCATCCGCAGAATCATAGAGTTTGCGGAGCAGTTCCAGCGTGGTATGACGGGTATTGAACGTTTCGTACAGATTATGGATAGTGATATTGAGATTTTTGATGAACCGGATGCGGTGGCATGTGTGGAGCCGGAGGGTAATATTTCTTTCCGTAATGTGAGCTTTGAGTATCCGGATGATCATAATGTAGTATTCAAGGGTTTAAATCTGGAGATCAGGCAGGGAGAAAAGATAGCCATTGTAGGGCCTTCCGGCGGCGGCAAGACAACGTTGTGTAATCTGATTCCGCGTTTTTATGATATTGATGAGGGCGAGATACTTCTGGACGGCGTGAACATTCATCATTATACCTTAAAGAGTCTGCGGCAGAACATCGGCATGGTACAGCAGGATGTATATTTGTTTTCCGGTACAGTCTATGAGAACATTGCTTATGGCAGAGAAAATGCCACGAAAGAGGAAGTGATTGAGGCGGCGAAGAGGGCCGGGGCTCATGAGTTTATTATGGCATTAAAAGATGGTTATGATACCTATGTGGGGGAACGTGGGGTGAAACTTTCCGGCGGACAGAAACAACGGATTAGCATAGCGAGGGTATTTTTAAAGAATCCGCCCATTCTGATTATGGATGAAGCCACTTCTGCGCTGGATAATGAGAGCGAATTTCAGGTGGCAAAGTCTCTGGAGGCTTTGGCTAAGGGCAGGACAACGATTACGATTGCCCACAGACTTTCCAGTATCCGCAATTCTGACCGTATCCTGGTGCTGACAGAAGAAGGAATCGTAGAGGAGGGAACCCACGAGAGCCTGCTTGCGCTGGGTGGAATTTATCATCATTTCTATGTGACGGCGAATGAACTTAAGTAACGGATGAAAATTTATCCTGAGCGGTAATATAAGGCAAAGATAGAGACAGGACGTAAAGTAAGCTGTGGAATCGGCAGGTAGTCTCAGTGACTGTTTGGGGTAAGCAGCGACAGAGAAGAAGGAATATGGGAAGAGAGAACGAAACCAGACATCACATATTAATTGTGGAAGATGATACGACCCTTGCCGGGGGCCTAAGCCGCGCTCTGCAAAATGAAAATATAGAGACCATAAGCTGTGGGACATTGCGGGAAGCGGAGACCATACTTTCCAGGAGGCAGGAGACAGAAAAAGGTTTTTCCCTGATGGTACTGGATGTGAATCTGCCGGATGGGAATGGACTTGATTTCTTGCAAAGAGTTAAAAATAAATATAACATAAATGTCATATTATTGACGGCAAACGACATGGAGACAGACATTGTGGCAGGATTGGAACTGGGGGCGGATGATTATATCACCAAACCTTTCAGCCTGGCGGTACTGCGGGCCCGTGTTGCGTTGCAGTTGCGGCGGGTGAAGGAGAGCAGAACCCAGAGTCCTATGATGGAGATTGTGATAGGGGAGTACCGTTTTGATTTTATGCATATGAAGTTTTATCATGGCGCGCAGCAGGTGGAACTCAGTAAGACCGAACAGAGACTGCTCCACATTCTGGTGGAAAACCGAGGACTGACGGTGCCCAGGGAAAGACTCTTTGCATATATCTGGTCGGAGGGGGAAGAGTTTGTGGAAGAAAATGCGCTTTCGGTTACGGTCAAGCGCCTGCGGGATAAGCTGGATGCGCAGGAGGTAATAAAGACCGTGTACGGAATCGGTTATACCTGGGTGATGCAGTAAGATTTCGACAGGTAATTTTGTCGTAGAAGGGAGCGTGTATGGAGATATTTCATACCATATCGGTCTTGTTCTTTCTGGCGGGGATACTCAGCCTTCTGGGAGCTGCCACACTTACCATTGTAACCTTATATAGGAGAAAAATAGCACTCCAGCGGATGAGGCAGATGCTGGATGCGGCGATAGACGGCAGTTTTACGGAAAATACTTTTGATGAATCCCTGTATTCTGTGGTGGAGAATAAACTGTCGGAATATCTGAACGCTTCGCAGGCATCCGCCAGAAAAACAGCGGAGGAAAAAGACCGGATCAAGGCGTTGATTGCGGATATTTCCCATCAGACCAAGACGCCGATAGCGAATATTTTAATTTATACGGAATTATTAAAAGAGCAGGAGCTTTCCGATGAGGCCAGACAAAGTGTGACTCTACTGGAAAGTCAGACACAGAAATTGAACTTCCTGATTGCCTCGTTGGTGAAACTGTCAAGACTCGAGACCGGGATTATTACCCTGCATCCCAGGGAGAACTATGTGGCGGGACTTTTGGAGGAGGCTTATCGCCAGTTTCATCATAAAGCTGAGGAAAAGGGCTTATATCTGCGTGTGAAAACGCAGGGTATACAGGAGACTACGGCAGTTTTTGATGAGAAATGGACCCGTGAGGCTCTTGGGAATGTGATTGACAATGCGGTCAAATACACGAAGACCGGAGGTGTTACCGTGTCGATAAAGCCCTATGAGATGTTTGTGGGTATTGAGGTGGCGGATACCGGTATCGGCATTTCAGAAGAGGAACAGGCAAAGATTTTCGGACGGTTTTACCGTACCGTGGAAGTAAGCGGAGAGGAAGGTGTAGGGATTGGACTGTATCTTACCAGGCAGATTCTGCAGATGGAAGGCGGCTATATCAAGGTGGTATCAGAAGCCGGAAAAGGAACGAAGTTTACTTTGTATTTGCTAAGGATGAGTTGACAGGCGGCTGCTCTCCACTTCGGAGGGGCTACCCTCCAGACGAAAGAAAGTAGGGATGCCAATGGTTACATATCAGGATTTTTTCTTGTTTTGTACACTCATTGTCGCCCTGATAAGTCTGATTGTTCAGATCTTGCGGGGAAAGAAATAGCCGCCACTATTCGCAGTAGTGACGGCTAGACTATAAAAAGTTTAGCTTAGTTATTGAGGGTAGCCGCGTCTATGGCTTTCCCTATTTCTGCCTATAGTATAGCATATAATCGACCGTTTTACAAGAAGAAAATTTTTTTGTGGTTTTACGTTTATACTAAATTTAGCATACCAAATTTTTATGAAAATCTTTCAAAACTGTCATAATTGATTGTAATTTGGAAAGATTCTGGAAAGAATCTTATGAGATAATCTGTATTGTGGAGAACAGGCCGCAGTACAGATTTTTGTGTATCAGGGAAGTATACCGGAATCTGGCACTGTCAGAAAGAGAGGATGAAGAGCACGATGACAATATTATCAACACAGGACTTAAAGAAGATATATGGGTCGGGAGAAAATGAAGTTCATGCATTGGACGGCGTGAATTTGCAGGTGGAAAAAGGAGAGTTCGTTGCCGTGGTGGGAACTTCCGGCAGCGGGAAGAGTACGCTCCTTCACATGCTGGGCGGACTGGACCGTCCCACTTCCGGCAGCGTTACGGTGGACGGCAAGGATATTTTTTCTTTAAAGGACGAAGAACTGACCATTTTCCGCCGCCGTAAGATCGGGTTTGTATTTCAGAATTATAATCTGGTGCCGGTGTTAAATGTCTATGAGAATATCCTGCTTCCGGTACAGTTGGACGGCAGCAGTCCGGATCAGTCCTATATTCAGGAGATTATCCATACGCTGGGGATTGCTTCTAAGTTGGAAAACCTGCCCAATAACCTATCCGGCGGGCAGCAGCAGAGAGTGGCCATTGCCCGCGCTCTCGCTTCGAAGCCGGCCATTATTCTGGCGGACGAACCCACCGGCAATCTGGATTCCAGGACGAGCCAGGATGTGATTGGGCTGCTGAAAGTGACCAGTCAGAAATTCTCCCAGACCATTGTGATGATCACACACAATGAGGAGATTGCACAGTTGGCGGATCGGATTATCCGGATTGAGGATGGGAAACTTGTGTAAAAAGAATGGAGAGGTGTATGATGAACGTTTCTAATAGAAAATGTATCCGCCGACTCAGCATAGCCAGTTTTAAGGCGGCGAAAATCAGGAATATTATTACGATAGCGGCTATCGCGCTGACGACTATCTTATTTACAGTTATTTTTACGGTGGGCATGTCCATCAAGTACGGGTTTGAGCAGTCCAATTTCCGGCAAGTGGGCGGTTACAGTCACGGTGGATTTAAGAATCTGACAAGGGAGCAGTTTGAGGAGCTGAAGGACGATCCGTTGATCAAAGAATATGGAAAACGGATATACTGCGGTATGCCGGAGAAAGAGCCTTTTCATAAGAGTCATGTGGAGGTCAGCTACTGCGACGCAAACACGGCGAAATGGATGTTTTTAGAGCCGAAGGAAGGGCGGTTTCCCAAGGAGGGAACCAATGAGGCGGCTACGGATTTGAGAGTTCTTTCCCTGTTGGGAGTAGAGCCCGTGATCGGCAATGAGTTTACCATGACCTTTATGGTGGACGGCAAGGAGACAACGGAAACCTTTACGCTGTGCGGTTATTGGGATTATGACGAGGTTATCGTGGCCAACCATGTGCTGATTCCCGAGAGCCGGACGCGGCAGATTTTTGATAAACTGGGCACGCAGGGTAAGGATGGCATGACCGGTTTCTGGAATATGAATGTGATGTTTAAAAACGCTTCCAATATAGAAGGAAACCTGAATACCATTCTGGAGCGGCACGGCTACCAGTCGGAGAGCTGGGAGCAGGGTGATAACTATGTCCGCAAAGGCGTCAACTGGGGCTATGTCTCGGCGCAGTTTGAGGACTCTCTGGATATTGCCACGGTGTTTGCCCTGATTGTAGTGATGCTGCTGATTATCTTTACGGGTTACTTAATTATCTACAATATCTTTCAGATATCGGTGTCAAACGATGTGCGCTTTTACGGCCTGTTAAAGACCATCGGCACCACGGGGCGCCAGATTAAGCGGATTATTTCCATGCAGGCCTTTCTGCTGTCGGCGCTGGGGATTCCCATCGGTCTGGTTTTTGGCTATGGCGTGGGCGTGATGATGACGGGTGTTGTGGTGGCCAAACTTAACGGCGTCGATTTGACTTATTCGGTCAATCCAATAATCTTTTTCGGTGCGGCGGCCTTTTCTTTCGTGACAGTCTGGCTCTCTTGCAGGAAGCCGCGCAGGATGGCGGCGAAGATTTCCCCGGTGGAGGCAGTACGCTATACGGAAAACGGCGGGACGAAAAAGAAGAGCAGAAAAAGAAAGGAGGGCGCGTCCATCTTCCGCATGGCGATGGCGAATCTGGGGAGAAACAAGAGCAAGACCGTGATTACCGTGATTTCCATGTCCTTTGCGGTGGTGATTCTGAACCTTACCTTTATTCTAGCCAATGGGTTTGACATGGACAAATATTTAAACCGTGTGGTGACGGATTTTATTATCTCTGATGCGTCCTATTTTCAGTATCATGGCAATACGCCTTTCCCGGAAGAAACAGCCTCGCAGATTGAGGCGATGGACGGCGTGCAGGGCGGCAGGACTTACCAGAAAACCTTTGAGGCGCAGGAGTTTGTTACGGAAGAGTGGATACGGAAGAACAAAGGGCAGTTTTATAGTCCGGAGGAGCTGGACATATATTTGGAGACATTGGAGAGCGCGGGAGATGTATGTGCTGATGATGTCCAGCTTTACGGGATGGAGGACTTCGTGCTGGATAAGCTTCCTGTGCTGGAGGGCGACCTCAGTAAGCTGAAAGGGGACGGCAACTATGTGGCGGCGGTTTATGATGACGATGATTACGGTAATCTCTATGAAGATTCCCACTGGGCGAAGCTGGGGGATGAGATTACAATCCGCTATGTGAAGGAGTGGGAGTATTATAATCCTGACACGGGTGAGATTTATGAGGAGGACGAGGATCTTGACGATAAGCGTTGGAATCGGAGAGCAAAAGTGTACGAGGATAAGGTATACGAGGTAGCGGCGCTGGTGAAGGTACCGGGAAAGATTTCTTACCGCTATTATGGAAGGGATGAGTTCGTGATGGGCGCGGACACCTTTATCCGGGATTCCGGCACATCGGATATTCTCTACTATGCTTTTGACTGCGAGGATGATAAGGTTGAACAGATGGAACAGTGGATGCAGGACTTTGCGGGCGGGGACGATTCTTCGTACGCCTATGAGAGCAGACAGAGCGAGGCGGAAGAGTTTTACGGTTTCCGCGATATGTTTCTGATGGTGGGCAGCGGCGCGGCGCTGATTGTCGGGATAGTCGGCATCCTGAATTTCCTGAACGCGATCCTCACCGGTATTATGACGAGAAAGCGGGAGTTTGCGGTATTGCAGTCGGTAGGTATGACAGGAAAACAGCTTAACCGGATGCTGATTACGGAAGGCATGGTGTTTGCGGGAAGCTCCATTGTGATCACGTTGATTCTGACGGTCGTTACGGGCCCCCTTGCCAGCAGTGTTTTGGAGGGGATGTTCTGGTTTTTCAGTTATCATCTGACCGTAACGCCAATCTTTGTGGTGGCGCCCATATTCCTTCTTCTGGGTGCGATAATACCGCTTGCATCTTATCGGCAGGCAGCAAAAAGATCCGTGGTGGAAAGGCTCAGGGAGGCGGAGTAAGAATCCGCCCCCTGGGGCAGTATTTTTCTGCTATGGGAAAGTACCTTTTTTATTAGAGGTGATATTGTGAAAATACTGGCAAAATTAAATAGATTTTCTCTAAAACGTATTGCACGAGGGACCATAAATAAGGTATAGTATTATAGAGAAGCTACGCATAGGTTATAGGGCAATAATTAGAGAAGGATATAGTACGGTATGGAACAGTTGACACCTCAGGATCAGGATAAAATGGCGGAAGTATCACAGATTTGTATGTCACACTCGGCGACTGCCTTAAATATGTTGGTCAGGAAGAAGATTACTGTCAGTCCGCCTTCTGTGAAAGTGGTAAACAGTGCGGACATCAGGAATATTCTGACTGCTTTTGGTATGGGCAGCGTGACGGTTCAGATTGATTATAAAGATGATTTTCACTGTAACAATTTGTTGATGCTTAAGGAAAATGATATTAAGATTATCATGGATCTGATGATGGGTGGGACAGGTGCCGTAGCACCCGGCGAGCTCAATGAGATGCATTTGTCCTGTGTGTCTGAAGTCATGAATCAGATGATGGGATCTTCTGCGATTGCCTTGACAGGGATGATTCACAAGACTGTGGATATCAACCCGCCGAAAGCAACACTGGTCAATACCAAGGAAGATATTGATTCTATTGATTACCTTCCCTTTGAGGGAGACCAGATGGTGATTGTGTTATCCCGTTTTGATGGGGAAGGTATGCTTAAAGGGATCATGATTCGGATTTATCCGATGAAAGAGACCAGATTTATCTGTGATAATTTCAGCATGAAATAAGGAAGGAGTCTTCGATCGGTTTTATTCGACAGAATAGTATTAGCAGATTTTCACAAAAGGGGAAGCACTTTATATCATAAAAGTGCTGAAAATCGCTGCGTTTCCTGAAAATACTTACGACCGGACAATTTAAGTGTTAGAATAATATATAGTAAGGGTAACTATCGGTAATACTGGTAATATTGGGGTCACAAGATTTGGAGGGAAAATATGTTTGAGAAAGGTGAACTGATCATATGCGGTGGGCATGGTGTCTGCCGTGTTATTGACATTACGGACAACCCGATTGACCGTATGGACAAGAAGAGAAAATATTATCTTCTTGAGCCGGTCTTTGAGAAGACAAGCACCATTTATACACCGGTAGATAACGAGAAGATTATCATGCGCAGAATCATGAATAAGGAAGAGGCCCAGAGACTGATTGAACACATCAGGGAGATTGATGTGATGTGGGTTCAGGAGGAAAAGCGCAGGGAGCAGACATATAAGGATGCGATCCGCACCTATGATTCCAGAAGCCTGGTGCAGATCATCAAGACCCTGTATCAACGCAAACGTGTCCGCATAAACGAGGGCAAGAAAGTACTCTCCTCCGATGAGCAGTATCTGAGGAAGGCAGAAGAGCTTCTTTACAGTGAAATGTCCCTGGCACTCTCCATTCCCAAAGATCAGGTGGAAGCGTATATCATGGAAGCAGTCAGGAAACAGGAAATCACAGAATGAGAGCGAAAGACAGAAAGCGAAAGTTTTCTGTCTTTTCTATTACATTTGGCCCTGTAGTTAATTCCGAAGGAATTTACTACAGGGCACCTTTTAGTATCATCAGGCGTGTTATAAGTAGAGACGTCCAAAGAACAGCCTGTAGGTTGGGAGAGGTAGATTACTTATGACAATAGAACAAATGGTAACAGAATACAGCAGCATGCTTTACAGAATCTGTGTAGTCATGCTGGGAAACGAGGCAGATGCACAGGATGCGGTGCAGGATACCTTTTGCAGATATCTGGAACGGGCAGGGGATTTTCATGATAAAGAACATGAGAAAGCCTGGCTGATCAAAGTGGCACAGAACCGGTGCCGGGATATGCTGCGCTTTCATCTGCGGCATCCAAAGATAGACATTGCGGAGATTACGGCCAGCTACGAGGATCCAGAATACAGTGAAGTGCTGGCGGAATTAATCGGCCTCCCGCTTGCGGTTAAATCGGTGGTTTATCTTCACTATATAGAAGGGTATAAATTGGCAGAGATAGCACAGATACTCAATATTTCTGTCAATGCAGTCAAGAAGAGACTGCAAAGGGGAAGAGAACTGCTGCGGCTTAAGCTGGGTGATGAAAATAGCTGACGGGAAAGGAAGGTTTTTCATATGAAAATTGTAATGTTACAAGAAGCAGTAGAGCAGATAGAATTGAATGATGCCAGGAAACAACAGATGATCCGCGAACTGAAAAAAGAAAAAAAGAGACATGGCAGACATGGATACGGCCTGCGTGCCGCGGCGGCTTTGGCGGTATGTATCATTACTGTGGGAATTGTGAGTGTGCCGGTGCGGGCACTGGTCAGTTCTCTGGTGCGGGAGCGGATGGAAAGAATCCCCAAGGAGGAGGTGGAGAGGACAGTTGAGCAGCTTGACACCCAGAACGTGGGAGGGGACAGCTATACCAGACCGTATACGGAAGCGGAGAAGGCCCGGATGGAAAAGCTGTATGAACAGTATCAGAATGGTACCTTCCCGGCAGGAGAAATTCCGCAGGTGGACAGTGAAGAAGAGGCTAAAGCTTATGAGTTTTGTTTCCTGACTACTGCCAGCGTATTTTATCTGCCGGCAGACAGGGAACTGACGGATGAGGAGATTCTCCAGAAGATAGATTTTGAGCATAAGCGTAACTATGCGCTGCGGGAGCGGTATGAGGAGGAACATGCCGAGGAGATAGCGGCCCAGGAAACGGCCGAACAGGAAGAGATTACAAAGGCGGTGGAGGCCGGCGGTGTCACGGAAGAACAGGCGGTAGAGATCGCAGCCGGATATCTTCAGAAAATCTATGGTATAGATGGAAGTAATATGGAACTGGATCACTATTATGATGCGGAAGCAGCCAATATCATTGTGGGTCAGCCGGCGTATAGTGTCAACTGGAGTGATATTATTAATCATCAGTACTATTATTTCTTCATAGGCATGGAAGACGGCCGGCTTCTTCAGGTGACCCATGCCGGCGATTATGTAAGGGAAGAGTTTGAGCCAGCCAGACCTGCTATAGAGGAAGCGCCGGATAAGACCATGCAGATTAAAGAACAGGCGGCTCATTTCCTGGCAGAAAAGATAGGGATACAGGAGTCTTATGATAAGATTATAAGCTGTTATCAGACAACCAGTGAGGAAGGTGTCAGCATGTGGATAGAGGTCTTATTTGTAAAGGAGAACGGAGAGGCACATCTGTTGGAGTGTGGTTGGAATGGAACCGTAATGTCTTATTCAGTCGTTACTGAGAAAGATTACAGAAATAAGAGAGAATTGACACGAAAAGTAATGACGGAGCGGTACACGGAAGAGTACGGCAGAGAGGTTACAGTGGAGAATGTCTGGAATTAATCCTTAAAGCAGAATATGCAGATATGAAAAAAGATTTTCCTGTTTGATATTGTATGATGTCAAATGGGAAAATCTTTTATATTTTTATATAGATTCATAGGAATCTGTCAGCCGTGTTGAGGATGACTACCGATTTTATTGATTGCGGAGATTACTACCGCAAGAATCTCTACTTCAGCCTGCGGCTGGTAATTGTTTAATTTCTGAAAGAGTGCGCCTGTATCTGTACGCACATATTGGGGTGAAAGTCTGTTAAGCGCATAAGATGCCATGTCAAGTTTACATTTTTCACAGGAACAGACATTTGGCATAGTGGGCAGCAGCTTGTTTAGCTGATACTCCACTGCATCTTCCATGATATTCTTTAAGCCTTCCATTAAGAAACCCCCTCGTTTGCCATATGATGACAGAAATATACACATTTTATATTAGTACAAATTTCCTAAGGAAGCAATCTATATTTCACATTTTTATTAAAAAAATTAATCTAAATTTGATAGATTTGTTATTTCCTGTCTGCCAGGCATGGAACGAACAGCTCCCTTTTTCATTGTGATCAGAGAGGCGGCAGCATTTGCAAAAGTCAGCATTTCTTCCAGATCGGTTTCTGATAAGGTATTTATATCATGTTCCAGAAGATATTCCAGAATACATCCGCAGAAGGTATCTCCGGCACCGGTAGTATCGACAGGTGCCTTCTGGAGAAAAGCTTTTTTTTCAATGATCATATTTTTGTAATAGGCCCGGCTTCCTTCTTTTCCCAGTGTCAGTAAAATCAATGGAATGTGATAGTTTTCCTGTAAACTTCTGATTCCTTCGTGATAATCTTCCTGTCCGGTAACAAAGCAGATTTCATTGTCTGCAATTTTAAGAACATCGCAGTGTGCAAAGCCATATTCCATCCGCTCTTTTGCGTCTGCGGATGTTTTCCATAAAGGAAGACGCAGGTTAGGATCAAAGGATAGCAGCAGATTATTTTTTCGGGCATAATATATGGCTTTTTCCGTGGCCTCTTTTGCAGGTGAATCCGTCATAGATAAGGTACCGTAATGAAAAATTCTTCCCTGTCTGATAAATTCCTCGCTGATATCGTCCGGGTGAAGCATCATATCTGCTCCGGGATTTCGATAAAATGAAAATTCTCTGTCACCGTCCGGCATTTTATGTACAAAGGTCAAGGTCGTATTTGTATGGTGGTCAGTGATCAGATAAGAACTGTCAATGCCGATCTCTTCAATTGTGTTTCGCAGAAGTTCGCCAAACTGATCTGCGCCAACCCTGCCGATAAAAGCCGTCTGTTTTCCAAGTTTTTGAAGCATGGATAATACGTTACAGGGGGCGCCGCCCGGACAAGCTTCAAAGAGCTGGTTCCCCTGTCCGCTTTCTCCGGAAGGCGCGAAATCTACCAACAGTTCCCCTAATGCGATTACATCATATTTATAATTCATATACAGTTCCTCCAAATCCTGTTTTATCCCGCACAATACGACTTGCATCTTCGTCGGCAATGATTGTGACATCCGGATGGAATTGTAGAATACTGGCAGGTACGGACGGTTTTACCTCTCCAAACAAGACCTGATATAGTATTGCCGCTTTTGGTGAACCGCTTACCATCAATAGTATTTTCCGGGAACTCATTATGGTGCCGACTCCCATTGTCAGTGCGAAATGCGGTACCTGATCGGGGGAGGTAAAGAAACGGGCATTTGCCATAATTGTTTTTTCCTCTAACTTAACCTGATGTGTGTAACGTGGAAATGATGTATCAGGTTCATTGAATCCGATATGACCGGTTTCTCCAAGTCCTAACAGTTGCAGATCCAGTCCGCCTGCGTCCCGGATATCCTTTTCATAATCTGCGCATACAGAATCTGTATTTTCACACATGCCATCCAGAACATGTAGATTCTGTTCTTGAAAATCTGTGGTGTCGACCAGATTTGTTTTCAGATAATGATAAAAAGACTGTGGATTACTCTTGGCCAGCCCCTGGTATTCATCCAGATTATATCCGTGTATTTCTGTTAAACTGATATGGCCGGAATCCCATGCCCTGGCCAGACATTGATACATTCCCAGAGGAGAAGAACCGGTAGCCAGTCCGATTACGGATTTATTGTTCTGACGGACCTGTTCCATAACAACATCAGCGGCCATACTGCTCATTTCTTCATAATCTTTTGTTATAATAAGTTTTATTTTTTTCATATTTTATATTTTACAGCATACTCCTTATTTTCTCTGCAATTGCCATTGCCAGTGGATAGTGGGAGTCTACATCTATATGTATACCATCCAACGGGCTTGTGTCTGCATAATCTTCTGCGGCCATAAACTCTGCACCGTACTGTTGTGCTATTTGTTGGAATAACGGTTTAAATTGCTGCTGCCGTTCCCTGTTGTTGTCCATAAAAAAGGTCTGAGCCAGATGGCCATTCTCCACATCTCCAATCCGTATAGGGGAGATCAGTAATATTTTGGGAGAATTGCCATCGGTGCCACATCCTGATTTCTGAATTGTTTCCACGATTCTTCGGACTCCCAGTGCAATATCCTCGGCACTTTGATGAAATCTTCCCTTTAGCTGTACTGTACCAAGCATGACTGTTACGATTGCAATGGGGCGATGTCCGTCAAGACAGGGTATCAGATAATCCAGGCCATTTTTATATAAATCAACAGGGTCATCGCATATGGTTGTTCTTCCGCATTGCCCCTCTTCAATTACTCTTGCTTCATTTGCCAATTCGTTGGTCAAGATTCCCGTCCATCGTTTATCAAATGCAAGTCTTGACTCGTCTTCCGGGTTTACTCCCCATGTATTGGTATCACCAAAGCACAATATTGTCTTCATCCTCTGCCTCGTTTCTGCGGTCCCCGCTGTACATTATTGTCTCTGAGGCAGAGTTTTCTCTGCCCCAGATCTGATTTGTTACGAAATCCTTACAGTTTATAAAGTTTTCTGGCGTTTTCATACAAAATATCGGCCTTCTGGTCTTGTGTAAGATGACATCTCTCGATGTCTGCCGGATAAGTGCCTTCTCCACCAAAGATGATTTTTTTGGAGCCGGCAAACTTCACTGCATGTTCAATCCAGTCCTGTACCGATACGGGCGGCATCATGCGTTCTGCATAATGTGCCAGCCATGCTGTATCCAGATATAAGTTGGGGAATCTCTCGGCCATTCCCAGAAATTCCTGATAGAAATTACCGCCAAAGTGTGCGCAGATCAGCTTCAGGTCAGGGAATTTCTCCATGACGGTTCCAAACTGTGCCGGGAAACCAATACAATTGTACTGATAAACATCTGCCGATTTATTATTGGCATCCAAATCACTGAAGTTCAGCCATCCTGTGTGGTATAAAACGGGAATATCCAGTTCGATACAGGTTTCATAGACCGGAAATACAGCCGGATCATCTACCTGGAAATCATTGCAGTAAGGATGCATTTTGACACCGCGGAAAATTCCTTTGCCGGCATATTCGCGCAGCTTATTCAGGGAGTTTTCCATATCATGAACATTGACGTAAGCAATACCAAACAGCTTATCAGGATACTTTGTGACTGCTTCGATCACCTCATCATTTTCCCTTTCATTGCAGGCGATCACGGCATTTTGTGCAATGTCAAAATGGTCAATGTACTCAAACAGGGGCTTGTCTTTATAATGCTCATAACTATCCATAACGAAAATGTGACAATGGGAGTCAATTACTTTTGCCATATCTGGTCCTCCTATTCATAAACTCTTAACTGTGCCTCGGGTGTGTCCAGATTATCCTTGTCCACCCAATAATAGCCGGTATCAATTTTGGAGTTGATCTCGCCGCCGTTCAGATAACGTACCGCATTGACAATTCCCTGGTAGCCGATCATATATGGGAAGCTCGCTTCTGTACCAAATTCGGTGCCTGACGCGATTGCCTCCAACTGTACCTTACCGGAGTCAAATCCGAGAACTGTGTATTCGCTTTCTTTGCCCAGTTCTTTCAGTGCATTTAAAACGCCCACAGCATTTCCTTCACCGCTTCCGATGATGACTTTTAAATCGGGATAGGCTTCAATAATGGCTTTTGTTCCGTCAGCTGCCTTTAACTGGTCACCGCCGTCAGAATACTGAATATCGACAAGCTCAATCTGTGGATAATCTTTGATCTTTTCAATAAAAGCGTCTCTTCTCTGCACAGAGTAATCACTGTACTGGTCAGAGGCGATCATGGCAACCTGAACCTTCTCTTCATTCGGGTACAGCTCATTGATCTTGTCGGCCATAAATATGCCGCCGTTTGCATGTCCATATGTGGTAATCGTGCAGATCGGGATATCACTGTCTACCGGCTGATCGATAATAATGACAGGAATCCCTGCTTCTTTGGCACGCTCCAGCTGCGGCATGACTGCTTCGGAATCCAGAGGTCCTAAAATAATGGCATCGGGTTTCTGGTCGATGATGGTGGACAACATTTCCACCTGTTTGTCTACCTGGGTTTCATTCTCAGTACCCTGGAAGGTATACTCTATGCCGCAGTCTTTGGCAGCAGCATCTAACCCGGCTTTTACGGACTGATGGTAATTGTGGTATAATCCTCTTGTGAGGCAGGCAATCTGATATTTCTCCTTGGCAGGTTCTGCTTCTGCCAGTTCTGTTGTTGGTTCTGCAGATTCCTTTACAGTTCCTTGTGTGTTGTCTGCGGGAGCAGTATCGGTTTCGCCGGACGGCTCCACGTTTTCTGCACTTTCTGCGTTTTCAGTACTTTCTGCTGCCGGCGTAGTACTGCTTTCCGGCGCATTACCACCTGCACCGCATCCTGCAAGCGCCATTGTCACCAATACTGCCGAAAGCAGCATACTTACAAATTTCTTTTTCATACCTTTTCCTCCTTTTGTGAAATAAATTGTTAGTTGTTACATTATTTACCCTTTTTTCTCAGGGTATCCAGATAAACAGCGAAAATAACCACTGCACCGGTCACTACTGTCTGCCATTCCGATGGAACGGACATAATCCGCAGGCCATTAATCAGGACACTCATCACAAAAGCGCCAATGATGGTTCCGCTTACACTTCCCTCACCTCCACTCATGGATGCACCGCCGATAATACAAGCAGCTATAGCGTCCATTTCATAGCCGGCCCCTGTGCTTGGCTGTGCGGAATTGAGCCTGGCAGTCATAAACCATGCGGCAAATCCTGACATGGTACCGCAAAGAGCATATCCGATCAGTTTCCATTTCACTACATTTACACCGGATAACCTGGCGGCCTCTTCATTGCTCCCAATGGCAAAAGTGTATCTTCCCAGAATGGTCTTATTTAATAAGAAGGAAGCAACAATCGTAATGCCTATCATGATAAAAATGCCGTTTGGAATATTGATGCCTGTGATCTTTTGAATCACGGAGCCTGTTGCGATAATCTGGTAATTCTCGATATCATCCATATAAATTGGTTTTGCCCCGGAAATAACCAAAGCAAGTCCTTTACATATCATCATCATGCCCAGTGTCTGGATAAAAGGGGGAACCTTGCATTTGGCGATCATGAATCCGTTGACAATGCCGACAACTGTTCCCACCAGAATCCCAAGCAGTACGCTGAGTACTGCGGGAAGATGAAAAGTTATGGCAAAGACCGCCATCATGACACCGCACAGGGTCATATTAGTACCCACGGAAATGTCACATCCTCCGCCTATCATGACATAAGTAATGCCAATGGAGAGAATCCCGTTCACCGTTGTTGCCAGCAAAATACCGCCGATATTGCTGAGGGTTAAAAAATTGGGTGACAGAAGAGAGAAAATAATGATGATCAGGATCAGGCTTCCCAGGATAATGGCTTTCTGTAACACTCCCGGCGCTATCGTTGTCTTTTTATTTGTATTCATCTTTTGTTTCCTCCTTCTTCTCTGGCTGTAGACAGCTTCATAATCTCCTCCTGGGTTGTGCTTTGTCCGTCAACGATTCCGGTAAGACGGCCTTCACACATAACTGCGATCCGGTCACTCAGCTTCAGGATTTCCGGCAGTTCAGATGAAATCATGATAATGGATTTCCCTTCCCCGGCCAGTTTCTCGAGCAGATCATAGATTTCATTTTTGGCGCCTATATCAATTCCTCTTGTGGGTTCATCAAAAATTAAAATATCTGAATTCTTCAATAACCATTTTGCAATAATGGCTTTTTGCTGGTTCCCGCCGGAAAGGAATTGGATTTTCTGTCTTAAGCCCGGGGTTTTGATCTGTAATTGTTCTACATATTCTTCTGCCGCCTGGCTGCACTCTTTTTTTCTGACCATTCCGGTAATCCGGCGGCTGAATTTCTGATAGGATGAAATCACAATATTATCTTCAACAGACAGGGATTTCAGAATACCAAAAGCTTTTCGGTCTTCGGACAGATATCCGATTCCGTATTTCACTGCATCCGTTGTCTTATGAATGGAAGCTTTTTTTCCGTTTACATAGATTTCACCTCGATCATATCGGTCCGCTCCGAAAATTGCCCGGGCAACTTCTGTTCTTCCGGCTCCCATCAGACCGGAAAAGCCAAGGATTTCACCTCTTTTGAGTTGGAAGGATACATCTTTAAATTTTCCTTCACTGGTGAGATTACGAACTTCCAGAATATAATCATCGCGCAGGTTCTTTTGCTTTTTGTGTCCTTCGGTCTCAATCTTACGGCCGACCATTTTGGAGATAATCTCATTTACGGTGATTTCCTGCATTGGAGAGGTATCAATATATTTTCCGTCCCGCATGATGGTGATCTTGTCGCAGATTCTTTTAAGTTCATCCATTCGGTGAGAAATATAGACGATCGCTATATTCTGTTTTTTTAAACGTTCCACAACCCGAAACAGATCATCAATCTCGTCGTTGGTCAAAGCGGCTGTCGGCTCGTCCATGATCAGTATCCTGGAATGATAGGAAATGGCTTTGGCAATCTCCACCATCTGCTGTTTGGCAACGGTCAGGCCGGCGACTTTTGTTGTGGGCAGGATGTTCATGTGAAGATCGGCAATGTATTTTTCCGTTTTCTCGTTGATGCTCTTATCATTTATCAGAAAAGAATGTTTCCCCTCATTTTCTCTGTTAATATAAATGTTTTGAGCTACCGTTAAATGGGGCATCAGATTGAGTTCCTGATGGATCATGCAGATGCCGTTTGCAAGGGATTCCCGGGTATTTGCAAATTCTATTTCCCTGCCTTCTAACAGGATACGGCCCGAATCCTTTTTGTATATGCCGCAAAGAACTTTCATCAGAGTAGATTTTCCGGCTCCGTTTTCGCCGATTAAACCATGGACTTCTCCTGTGTGCAGTTCCAGCTGACAATCATCCAGTGCGACTACTCCGGGAAAAGTTTTTGTAATATGTTCCATTTTTAAAATAGCGCCTTCCATATGCCTTCACCTCTTTCATTTGTTAGTTTTCGCTATTCTCATTTATTTATTTCTTTTATAAAGCAAACGTTTGCGCAAACGTTTGCGTCTTGCCGTAAAAAGAAAGAAGACCTCTATGTCTTCATTCCTTCGGCTATATCTGCATTATATACATTTTAGCATAATCAGTCAACAGCAAATCTTTTCCAGTATATATTTCTGTAATTTTCCACTATTTCATTTACTGGTTTTTATGTATTTTAGACAAATCACCCCTTTTTTCCCCGCAGGATTTGCGGATAATCAATTCAGAGTCCACCTCAATCCGCTGCGCAGGCATTGTGGGATTTTTGATTCGCTGTTTTAACAGTTCAACAGCCTGTATTCCTATTGTATTGCATGATTGTACCAATGTTGTGATGCGTGGTTCAAAATAATCAGACCATTCAAAATCACCAAAGGCAGCCAGGGCAATATCTTCCGGAATTTTAAGCCCCAATGCATTGGTTGCCTGCATGGCATTATAAATCATACGGTTATTTGCGGCAATCCATGCTTCGGGAACGGTCGGCGCCTGCATCACCCGGATGACCTGTTCTGACACCATATCTTTACGATAGTCACCCGTGATCAGCCAGTCCTTATTTTTTTCCAGATGAAGTTCTTCGATGGCATCAAGATATCCCTGGATTCTTTCTTCTGTGGTGCTGATTCCCCGAAAACCAGCAAGAAAACCAATCTTTGTATAACCGAAATCTGCAAGATATTTAACAAGTTTTTTGATGGAGCCATAATTTTCCACACCTACCCAGTCAAAATCCTCCCCAACCAGACGGTCTATCATCACGACCGGAACCTGACTTTTCTTCAGATAGTTCACACTGTACTGATCAGAGCCTTTTGTGGGGGAATAGATAATACCGTCGACTCTTCTCTCGCAAAAAGCCTTGATAATTTCCAGTTCTTTTTTGGGATTTTCGTCAGAACTGGACACAAAGACCTGACAGCCCATTTTTCTGGCCTCTTCATCAATCACATGAATAATATTTACAAAAAATTCATTGCGGATATCTGAAACCACAATACCAATGGTATTGGATGCGGACTGTTTCAGGCTTTTGGCCATCAGATTCGGTATATAGCCTGTCTGCTCAATGGCATCCATCACCCGCTGTTTCGTATCCTCATTGACATGCCGTGTTCCGTTTAACACATGAGAAACTGTGGAAGCAGATACTCTGGCCACTTTGGAAACATCATTCAAGGTTACTCTCATTGATATACTCCTGTTTTCTTTATAATAAAATAATTGTACCACATTCACCAATCAGTGTCATCTGCATGTTCCATAAAGTCGAGGAAAACAGATAATGGTGAGTTGAATTTTTAACGGTTGATTTTTTAAAATAGACATTGTATTCTAAGTAGTGTTTATCGAAATGGAAAGAAGCAAGGAAATCCTATGATTTTAGACGTAATAGCAGACAGTTGCATAGACAGTGTCAGACTCCTGCCGTTTTTGTTCCTGACCTATCTTGTCATGGAATATCTGGAACACCGAGCGGGAGAGAAGATGCAGGATATCATCAGAAGATCCGGCAAAGCAGGGCCTGCCATTGGCGGTCTTCTCGGTATTTTTCCGCAATGCGGGTTTTCGGCGGCGGCATCGAATCTTTATGCGGGCAGGATTATAAGCCTGGGAACACTGATGGCAGTATTTTTATCTACCTCTGATGAAATGCTTCCTATTATGATATCCGAAAATGTGGGTCTGCCCATGATGGGCAGGGTACTTGCTGTGAAGGTTTTGTTTGCGGTGTCTGCGGGCTTTGTGATCGATCTGGTCTATCGCAGGAGAGATAAAGATATGCAGATAGAGCATCTGTGCGAACGTCATCACTGTCATTGTGAGCGGGGAATCTGGAAGTCAGCCCTGCATCATACGTTGGAAATATTCCTATATATATTGTTGGTTTCCCTGGTATTGAATCTGGTGATTGCCCTGATTGGGGAGGAGGCCCTGGGGGCGCTGATCTTAAACCGGCCGGTGACAGGAGTCATGATTGCCGCTTTGGTCGGGATGATTCCGAACTGCGCCGCCTCCGTCATTGTCACGAAGCTTTATCTGGGCGGGGTTCTTGGCGCCGGTGCTCTGATTGCAGGTCTGTTGTCCGGTACGGGTGTGGGCTATCTGGTCTTATTGAGAGTCAACGACGACCGCAGGGAGAATCTGAAGGTTTTGGTCCTTCTGTATACAATTGGTGTGATTGCAGGTCTGATGGTGGAGTTATTGCATGTCGTATTTTAGCAGGAGACAGTAGATGATTTATTCGTAAAATCAGTATAGAAAAGGCGGACAGAAAGGAATCCTTCATGGTGTGAAGGGTTCTTTTTTTGTATAATTTGTCTTTTCTGTTTGGGTTCGCTTCCAAAAATAATATACAAAATTACAAAAATAATATTGAATTTGGAAAAATAACATAAAAAGTGCATAAAAAACCCCCATAAAACAAAAATCCCCCACCCTTTTGTAAAAAGGGGTTTCTGTTTATACTGAGAGCAAGGATTGAAATGATCGGGAGGGAAGGCCAAATGAACGAGATTATCGTCTCCATGGAAAGTATCTGTAAATCATTTCCAGGCGTAAAAGCGTTAGACCATGTTAATTTTGAATTACGCGCCGGCGAGGTTATGGCACTGCTCGGAGAGAATGGTGCGGGTAAATCCACGTTGATGAAAGTTTTGAGCGGCGTATATACGAGAGACAGTGGATCCTTAAAGATTTTTGGGAAGGAATACGGGGATCTGACACCAAAGCAGGCGCAGGAAGCGGGCGTTGCAATCATCCATCAGGAATTGAACATGTGCAGGCATCTCTCAGTGGCGGAGAATATGTTTCTGGGCCGGGAGATCACAAGAGGATTATCTTTGAACAATGCCAGAATGGAGGCGGAGGCTAAGAGCATCCTGGATGATTTAAAGATTGACATTGACCCGAAACAGACGGTCGGGGATCTGCCGGTATCCAAGCAGCAGATGGTGGAGATTGCCAAAGCGCTTTCCATTGATGCAAGGATTCTGATCATGGATGAGCCCACCTCTTCCCTGACGGCCAGAGAGATAGAAGACTTGTTCAGGATTATTAAGAAACTGAAATCCGAAGGAAAAGGAATCGTATACATATCCCACCGTCTGGAAGAATTACAGCATATTGTGGACCGGGTAACAATCATGAGGGACGGTCAGTATATTACGGACATGAATTTTGCAGATGTTACCATGGAACAGATTATCAGTTATATGGTGGGCCGTGAGATCAAGGAGAAATTCCCCCGGGTAGAGTGCCGGAAGGGTAAGAAAGTGTTTGAGGTAAAGCATTTAAATGCGGGGAGAATGGTGAGAGATATCAATTTCTCTGTCTATGAAGGCGAGATTGTAGGTTTTGCCGGATTGATGGGAGCCGGCAGGACGGAGACCACCAGGGCGATCTTCGGCGTGGATCCGAAGGAGAGCGGTGAGATTTATGTGGATGATAAGGAAGTGAAGATCAGCTGTCCCATGGATGCAATCCGCAATGGCGTGGTGCTGGCACCGGAAGACAGGAAAAAGGACGGACTTTGTACCAAGCTCAGCATCAAACATAATCTGACACTGCCGAATCTGGATATCGTCTGTAACAAGGCGGGCGTGGTGGACAGCAGGAAGGAAAAGGAACTGTGCGATAAGGCGGTTTCCAATCTCAAGATTAAAACGCCCAGTGTGGAGGTTGATTCCGGGAACTTATCCGGCGGTAATCAGCAGAAAGTGGTAGTGGGCAAATGGCTTGCCAGAGACTCCCGGGTTGTTATCTTTGACGAACCTACGAGAGGTATTGATGTAGGTGCCAAGGTGGAGATATATAACCTGATGAACGAGCTTAAGAAACAGGGGATTGCGGTTATGTTCGTCTCCTCGGAAATGCCGGAGGTCATGGGAATTGCCGATCGTATCATTGTCATGTGCGATGGCCGGATCACGGGAGAGGTCATGGCCAGGGAAACCACGCAGAATGAGATACTGACGTTGGCCACAACTTTTGAGGATAAGAAAATTAACAGCCAAAGCGGCAGGGAGGAAAAGTAAGATGAACAACAAAAAGCAGAGTCCTATCAGAAGGCTTTTGGCAGTCAAGGGTATGGGAGCAGCACTCACTGCTTTTGTGGGTCTGATCATCATATACATAGCATTTGGACTGATCAATCAGGCGGTTTTTTCCAGCAATAACATTTTGAATCTGCTGCGGTCCATGTCCAAATATCTGCTCATTGGTATTGCGCAGAGCTATGTACTCATCACGGGAAACATTGATCTGTCCATCGGTTCCATGGTGGCCATGAGCGCCATGATATCGGCGACGCTCATGACGCTTGGCGTAAACCCGCTTCTTGCGGTGATGATCGCACTTCTGTGCTGTCTGGTAATCGGTATCATCAATGGTATTCTGGTGGGACAGTTTAAGCTGCCGCCGTTTATCGCCACACTGGGCACCATGTTTGTGGGCCGTGGTATTGCCTACATGGTCAACAATAACCGGAATACGGATGCCATTGCTACCGGCATCGGCAAGGAAGCAGGAGATAAGTTCCAGAACTTCTTCTATTACGGAACTACCGCAGGTGTTTACAACACATTCTGGATTGCCATTATTATGTTTGTCATCTTCTTCTTCCTGCTGTCCAAGACCAGGACGGGAAGACATATCTACGCGATCGGCTCCAACATCGACGCGGCAAAGCTTTCCGGTGTCAATGTGGTTGCTACGACCACCAAGGCATATCTGGTCAGTGCCGTGTGTTCCTGGGTGGTAGGACTGATTCTGTGTGCGCAGGCAGGAATGGGCAATATGGAAGCAGGTAACATGTATGAGATGTATGGTGTGGCGGCCGGTGTTATCGGCGGTGTGTCACCTCTTGGCGGAACCGGTATTCTGCTGGGTACACTGGCAGGTTCTGCGGTATGGCAGACACTGGAGAATGGTTTGAACATGATAGGCGCTCAGGTGGGTATTCAGCGGCTTGTCATTGGTATCATCGTGGTAGTGGCGGTTCTGCTCGATGTGGTATTAAGAAGCGGACAGTTCACGAAGAAGAAAAAGGGCTAAAACCGCATAAGCGGATAGCGATAGACAGTAAAGGAGGATAAGGTATGAAAAAGAAAGTATTAGCTATGCTTTGCTGTATGGCAATGGCAGCAGCAGCCCTGACAGGGTGCGGCGGCAATAACGCGGCACAGACGGGGGCAGAGACTGGTACAGGAACAGAGGCACCAACCACTTCCGGTGGGAGTACCAAGATTGCGCTGATTACGATGGATTCCATCGACCAGCACTGGGTAACCTTAAATGAGGGCGCACAGAAGGCAGCGGCGGAGCTTGGGGTTACGGTGGACTTTATGGCGCCCAATACCAAAGATGACGCACAGCAGATTGAGTGTGTGAACAACGCGGTAGCAGGCGGTTATAATGCGATTATCGTGGCAGCGAACGGGCCGGATGCCATCTCTTCTGCATTGAAAGAGGCATCTGCGGCAGGTGTTAAGATTGTGTATGTAGACTCTCCGGCAAATGTAGACGCGGAGGCAACCTTCTCCACCGATAATAAGGCGGCAGGTACTACCGCAGGTCAGGAAATGATCAAAGCGCTGGAGGCAGCAGGTGTGACATCCGGAGATATCGGCATCGTCAATGTAAATGCAGCAACAGATTCCTGTGTCATGCGCGAAGAAGGTTTTAGGGCAGCATTTGAAGGAACTTCTTTCAATATCTTAGAGACCCAGTACGGCGAGGGTGATGCAGCCAAATCCCAGAGTATTGCAGAGAACTATATTACCCAGGGCGTGGTAGGTATCTTTGGCTGTAACGAAGGTTCCACCACCGGAACAGGTAATGCCATTAAGGCGGCCGGCAATGCGAATATTGTGGGTGTAGGTTTTGATAAATCCGATGCGATTCAGAACCTGATCAAGGACGGATGCCTGCTTTGTACGATGGCACAGAATCCCGATGTAATGGGATATGAAGGCGTGAAAGCGGCAGTGGCGGCAGTAAACGGTGAAAGCCTTGGCGGTAAAGTGACAGATACAGGCGTATCCGTGATCAATGCAGAGGCACTCGGCGGGGCAGCTCCCGCTTCTGACGGTGCGGCGGCCAGCAAAGAATGGAAGATTGCGCTGATTACCATGGATTCCATCGACCAGCACTGGGTAACCTTAAATGAAGGCGCACAGGCGAAAGCAAAAGAGCTGGGTGTAAGCGTAACCTTTATGGCACCCAATACCAAAGACGATGCACAGCAGATTGAATGTGTGAACAATGCAGTGGCAGGCGGCTATGATGCGATTATGGTAGCGGCTAACGGTCCGGATGCAATCTCTTCCGCACTGAATGAAGCGTCTGCGGCAGGCGTTAAGATCGTATATGTGGATTCTCCGGCGAACGTACAGGCAGAAGCAACTTTTTCTACAGATAATAAGGCAGCAGGCGCAACAGCAGGTCAGGAAATGATCAAGGCATTAGAGGCAGCAGGCGTGACATCCGGTGATATTGGTATCATCAATGTAAATGCAGCAACAGATTCCTGCGTGATGCGTGAAGAAGGTTTCCGTTCTGCTTTTGAAGGAACAGGATTCAATATCTTGGAGACCCAGTACGGTGAAGGTGATGCGGCGAAGTCCCAGAGTATCGCAGAGAATTATATTACACAGGGCGTGGTAGGTGTATTCGGTTGTAACGAGGGTTCCACCACAGGAGCAGGCAACGCGATTAAGGCCGGCGGCAATCCGGATATCGTCGGTGTAGGCTTTGATAAATCTGATGCGATCATGAATCTGATCGCAGACGGCAATCTTTTGTGCACCATGGCACAGAATCCGGATATGATGGGTTCCATGGGTGTGGAGGCCTGCGTGAAGGCTTTAGAAGGTGAAAGTCTCGGCGGTGTCGTAGAAGATACAGGTGTTTCCGTGCTGACCCAATAAGGTGTGCGAGAACAAGAAGCGGTGAATCTTGATTGTGAACCGCAGAAATATGTTATAATAGGAATCAGGAAAGAAAACCGTCGGATTTCCGGCGGTTTTCTTAAATGCAGGGGGTTATGGGAATGATAAAGGTTATGATTGCAGATGATGAAGAGCGTATTTGTCAACTGATTGAAGCCCTGATTGATTGGGAATCGCTGCATATGGAAGTGGCAGGAATAGCACATAATGGACTGGAAGCCTGTGAGATGGTGAAACAGATCAGACCCGACATTCTGATTACGGATATCAGGATGCCGGGTTGTAATGGTCTTAATCTGATAGAGAGTGTGAAAAAGAGTGTGGAAGACCTTCAGATTGTGATTATCAGCGGATATGCGCAGTTTGCCTACGCCCAGACAGCCATTAAGTTTGGCGTGGGGGATTACCTGCTTAAGCCCATTAATAAAGTGGAACTTGCGGCCACATTGCAGAAGTTCAGGGAGCGTATTGAAGAAAGAAATCAGCGCAAGGAAGAGCAGTTGTGGATACAGCATAAAAGCGAGGCGGATATCCGTCTTTTCCGTGTGAATCTGGTGAACAGACTGCTGGAGCAGAAGGTATGGAGACCATCTGTCAGTATGCTGCAGGAAGAATATTATCTTCATGTACAGGAAGGATTCTTTCAGGGGTTTGTAGTGAAGATTGATGCGGCGGGAGAGATCAGCCAGGCAGGAATTAACATTATATTGGAGAAGATTCAGACGTTGCTGGAAAACAGCTTAAAGACACGCTGCACGGAGATTGTGATAGGTACGAAAGCCAGTTGTTGTATTGGATTTGTCAATTATGGGGATGGGCAGACAGAGGAAATACGGCGGATATTCCGCGGCTGTTTAAATCAGCTGGAGAGCGAGAAAGGAATTTTTGGGCCGGTTATGTTTACGGCAGCGCTTGGGAATGTGATCAGGGATGTGGGTCAGTTGCAGGAAACAGTGGGACAGGCGATGGTCATTATAGAAGAGCGGCTGTTAAAAGGAACGGGCAAGCTGCTGGAACGTATGCCGGCAGGGTCGGCCGTTCATGAACAGAATATTCTGGAGAAATATCTGCGGGAGATTGTACCGGCGATTGAGGTGAGAAGTATGGAAGAGGCGGCGGAAGCGGTGACGCAGATGGGACAGAGGATGCTGGAGGTCAAAGATCTTAAGGGGTATGAGGTGCGGGAGCTGGTTTATTCGGCAGCAGGACTTTTCCTAAGTCAGGTGGAGGTTAAGAACCGGGCTGAGGAATTGAAGGTGTTTGAAGAACAGAGTTCTTTGTGCGGCAGTATGGATCAGCTGTTGGATCAGCTTGCAGCCCTGCAAAACCGGTATGTGGAAGAAATGCGTTCCAAACGGGAAGCAGATACGGTACGGCCTATCCGGATGGCCAAACAATATATCCAGAATCACTACAGTGAGCCGATTACCCAGGAGGGAGTAAGCAGTGCCGTAGGTTTGAGCGCCGCATATTTCAGTGCTTTGTTTAAAAAGGTGGAAGGAGAGGGGTTTGCCAAGTATCTGATCAATGTCCGAATGGAGCAGGCCAAGGTTTTACTGCGGGAGACCAATACTCCGGTGGCAAAGATCTGTCAGCAGGTGGGGTATAATGATCTGAAACATTTTACCCATACCTTTGAGAAGGTGACAGGTGTGAAACCCAGTGTTTACCGCAAGATGTACGGGTAGGAGAACAGAGATTATGAGAGAAGAATACCGGTTAAAATATCTGTCTAACAGAGTGCTTCTGCTGGGAGTCGTGACACTGGTTTATTTTGTGATTGAGGCAGTGCATAATGTGCTTCTGGGGATACGCGGAGAAGAGACCGTATTACAGGCAGGGATCTATGTGCTTCTTGCCCTGGGATATTTCATGATAGTGTGGTTTGGTATTATACTGCCCTACAGGCGGTCAGAGCTTTTGGTGCATCGTTTTCTGGACGGGTATCTGACGGAAAGCCGTGACTTTGCGGAAGTGTTTCAGAGCCCGTCCATGAAACAGCAGATGGATGAAATAGAAAAGATACTGCGTTCCCCCAGGATGATTGATATGAATAAAAGGCAGGCCCAGTATCTGGCGTTACAGAATCAGATCAATCCCCATTTCCTCTATAATACATTGGAAAGTATCCGGGGTGAGGCACTGATTGCCGGTCTGGACAGTGTGGCGGATATGACAGAGGCTCTTGCAAAGTTCTTTCGATATACCATTACGAATGTAGAAAATCTGGTGACGGTACAAGAAGAACTGGATAATTGTGAGACCTACTTTCTGATTCAGAAGTACAGATTCGGCAATCGGCTCAGGCTTCATATTCATTATGACACCGAGGATTGGGAAGACATTATGAATTGTAAGATTCCCAAACTGACTTTGCAGCCGATTCTGGAAAACAGTATTATTCATGGAACGGAACTTAAGATAGGAACAGGAAATCTCCGGATTCAGTTTGAACGGACAGTGGAGAGGCTTCTCATTCGTATCTCGGATGACGGAGTGGGGATGGATGAAGAAACATTGGCCCGCCTGAATCGTAAACTGGGCCGGGACGGCAGCGTGCTGATTCATGGAGAAGAAAGAAAAGGCGGTATTGCTCTGGGTAATGTTAACAGCAGGATACATCTGATCTTCGGGGAGGAGTATGGACTTCATGTTTATTCTGTTCCCCAGAAAGGCACTGATGTAGAGATTACGATTCCTTTTGCAGTAGATGAGAAACGCATGAAGGCATCATTCATGTGAGAGAGGTTTCTTCTTATGAGACAGGAAGTATTCCGTATGGAACGGGTCACCTATATTGAGAAAGGGATTAAACGGCTGGAGGATTTTAACCTACAGATTTATCAGGGCGAGATTATGGGTCTGATTCCCATCAATGCGCATGGCCTACAGGAACTGCTTTTGCTGATGCAGACAAATATGCCGCTTTATGACGGACATATATATTATTGCGGTGAGCGTATCAACTCCTGGAAGAATCCCAGAAGATGCGCGAACAGGATCGGCATTATTGACGCCAATTCCCGGTTGGTGGAGCATATGACGGTTACCGATAATATCTTTGTTCTGCGGCAGGGATTCAGACAGGAAGTTATTCAGAATAAACTGTTAAGGAAGCAGCTGGAACCCTTTATGAGCGATATTGAAGTGGATATTGTGGCAGATGCCTATGTGGACAGACTGTCCGCGTTTGAGCGCGTGGTGGTGGAGCTGCTCCGGGCAGTGGTGGCAGGATACAGACTGATTGTCTTAAACGAGATTAGTACGGTGATTAATGGAGAGGAACTTGCCAAGCTTTATGAGATTATCCACCATTATGGCAGGCGGGGATTTTCTTTTCTCTATGTAAGTCCGCATTTGGAGGAGATCATGGAAGTGTGCGACCGGGTGGCACTTTTGTCCAATGGCAGGATTCAGAAAGTGGCACAGGGAGAGGAAATGAAAGCGGAGATCGTGGAAGGTTACACCCTGGAATTTGACAGAATGGTCCGCTATCATATGGAGAATCGCAACCAGGCTGTGTGGCAGAAGAAAGAGATTCTGTCATTTTCTCATGTTACCGGGGAAGTACTGCAAGACTTCAATATGAAAGTATATGAAGGAGAATGTCTGGTAATCCAGAATCTGGATAACCAGGTATTTCAGGACATCCTGCAAGTACTTTATGGAGACAGAAAGGTAAAGAAGGGGAACTGCTTTATATCCGGCAAAAGAGTACAGCTCCCTGCCAGTAAAGAGATAGCAGTTATTGCAGCGGAACCCACAAAAACCATGATTTTTGGCGAATTAAGCTATATGGACAACCTGTGCATGGGATTGTCCAGACGGGTGCCCGGCGTATGGAAAAGAAATATGAGAGAAAGTGTCAGGAAAGAGTATGGGCCTGTTCTCGGCGAAGAAGTCTTCGGGATGCCGGTGGAGAGATTAAGCGAGAAACAGAAATATCAGATGGTATATACCCGGGTTTTGCTACAGAAGCCCCGGGTGGTGGTGTGCGTGCAGCCCTTCAAGGGAGCGGATCTGGCACATCGTGTCTTTGTATGGAAGATGATGGAGATGCTTCTGGATAAGGGAATGTCGGTGGTGATACTGACCATTAACCTGGCTGATTCCATGTCTTTGGCAGACAGACTGATTCGGATTGGCAAGGATGGCATTATACAGGAAATCAACCGGGAAGACTTTGGATCCCTGTCCATTACGGCACCGTGGCTGAGCCTGTATCGGACAGAGTAAACAGAGGGAGATGAAGTACATATATGGAACATAAAAAATAAAGAACCGTCCCCAGAGCACATAAGTCTCCAAAAACAGTTCTTCTGAGTGCACCGCCAGGGGCTCGAACCCTGGACACCCTGATTAAGAGTCAGGTGCTCTACCAACTGAGCTAGCGGTGCGGAAATCCCTACGCTTACCCGAGGCCGCGAAGCGAATCTCGCAAAGTTAATTCCGAAGGAATTTACTTTTGGGCAAGAGTTATTATAGTATAATGTTTTGTGCAATGCAAGCATTTTTTAAAGAAAATTTAAGAATATGGGATTTTTTTTTAATACTTGCAATCGGAAGGCCAAAATGATACATTATTCACAAATTTGAATTTGGTCAGGGGGAAGGGCAGAATGATTTTTGAGAGTCATGCACATTATGATGATGAAGCGTTTGATGAGGACAGAGAGGCACTGCTTGCCTCTTTTCGGGAAAATGGCATAGATACGGTTATCAATGTGGGAGCCAGTCTGGCGGGATGCAGAGCTACAGTGGAGTTGACCAGGAAGTATGCCTTTATTTATGGAGCCATTGGCATACATCCCAGTGAAGTGGCAGAACTGGATGAGGAGAGTGTTACCTTATTACAGGAATGGTGTGCGCTGGACAAGATTGTGGCGGTCGGGGAGACTGGACTGGATTATCACTGGCCGGAACCGGGGCCGGCTTTGCAGAAAGAATGGTTTGAAAGACAGCTTATGCTTGCCAGACAGGTGAAGCTTCCTGTGATCATTCATTCCAGGGAGGCAGCCAAAGATACCCTTGAAATTATGCAGGCTCACCATGCGGGAGAGATCGGCGGCGTGGTGCATTGTTTTTCTTATGCCAGAGAAATGGCCAGGGAATATCTGAACATGGATTTTTATTTTGGTATCGGCGGCGTGATCACGTTTAAAAATTCCAAAAAGCTCAAAGAAGCGGTGGAGTACATTCCGATGGAGAAAATCCTTCTGGAGACGGACAGCCCTTATCTGGCACCGGAGCCTTACCGTGGGCAGAGAAATTCTTCTTTGCACTTGCCTTATGTGGCACAGGCCATTGCAGAACTGAAAGGCATTTCCTATGAGGAAGTGGTAGAAATTACGGAACGTAACGCCAGGAGATTGTTTGGGCTGTAAAGAGATGTAAGGAGCATTTGGCATGGCAAATTTAGGGAATATGACAAATACATCGGAAATCTTGCAGAAATACCAGTTTCGTATGCAGAAAAAATACGGGCAGAATTTTCTGATTGATACCAATATTCTCCGCAAGATAATTGAGGCGGCACAGATCACAAAAGAGGACTGCGTTCTGGAAATAGGGCCCGGCATCGGAACGATGACACAGTATCTGGCCGAAGCTGCCGGCAGTGTAATTGCAGTGGAGATAGATAAGGATCTGATTCCGATTCTGGAAGAAACACTCGGAGATTATGATAATGTGACTCTTATTCATGCGGATATTCTGAAAGTGGATCTGCACAAATTATCAGAAGAACAGGGCAAAGGCCGTCCCTTTAAGGTAGTGGCGAATCTTCCATATTATATTACCACGCCTATTATCATGGCTCTTTTTGAGAGTCATATTCCGCTTACCAGCATTACGGTCATGGTGCAGAGTGAGGTGGCAGACCGTATGCAGGTAGGCCCCGGTACCAAGGATTATGGCGCCTTGTCCCTGGCAGTGCAGTATTTTGCCAAACCGGAAGTGGTGGCCAGGGTGCCGGCTTCCTGTTTTATACCAAGACCCAATGTGGACAGCACGGTGATTCGCCTGGTGCGTCATACGAGCCCGCCTGTGGAGGTGGCTGATGAAGCTTATCTGTTCGCCATAATCAGGGCTTCCTTTAACCAGCGCAGAAAGACATTGGTGAATGGGCTTGTCAATGCGGAGAATCTGGGGGTGACCAGACAGCAGGTGGAAGAGGTTCTGGAGCAGATGGGAATCTCCAAAACAATACGCGGAGAAACATTTACATTAGAACGGTTTGCAGAATTAAGCAACCGGCTTGCCAGGGAGAGGCAATAGGAGAATCTGGATTCATAAAGTACAATATAAAGGGATTGTATATTGCGGCATCGCCATATGTTGGTATATTCTTACAGTAAGATACCAAAATGGAGGTGCTTTTTTCTCTATAATTTATTTACATTGCCAGGCGTGTATGGTAAACTTAAACAGTAAAAATGGAGCCTTGGTTGATTGTGGGATCTGCATTGCGGACGAAGATAACAGGGAGAAGTTTTTTAAATACTGTGTAATAGGAGAAAACGGCAAAGTACAGTAATGAGGTGAGCACCTTGGATAAGTATGAATACCAGGTTCGTGCCGATGAGATTAAGGCACTGATAGCAGAGGGAGAGTACGCGGAGGCGGTTAAAATCGCGGACACGGTGGACTGGCGCAGAGTCAGAAGCGTCATGATGCTGTGTACCATCAGCGATCTTTATAAGATTAACAGGAGATACCAGGAGAGTAAGGATATTCTTTTGCTGGCTTATGAAAAACACCCTACGGGCAGATTGATTGTGTATTCTCTGTGTGAGCTGGCTATCAAGATGGAAGAGTATGTGCAGGCGATTGAGTACTACAAGGAATTTGTTCAGATAGCACCAAAGGATACGGGCAGATATGTTTTGCAATACAGACTCTATGAGGCGCAGGATGTGAGCATGGAGGAGCGGATCGCGGTTCTGGAAGAGTTTAAGAAGCGGGAGCCCCGGGAGAAATGGGTGTATGAACTTGCCTACTTATATCACCGGATTGGTCTGACGACCAAATGCGTGGAGGAATGTGATGAGATGTTCCTCTGGTTTGGTGAGGGCAGATATGTTATCAAAGCCCTGGAGCTTAAGGCGCTGCATCAGCCCTTAAGTGAAGATCAGCAGGAGAAATATGACCGCTGGATCGCAGGCAGGAGCGCCGGCGAGGAGGAAGAGGATCTGCCGGAGGAAGACAGTGTTCCGGAAGATACACAGGTGGCTGGTGAGATCAGGCACGCACAGGACGAGGATGATGAGGAAGAGCCTGACGGGGAGGAAGTCCTTGCGGCACCCACCACGGAGTTACCGGAAGTCAAGACCGTGGATGTGGGGCAGTATAATACCATCAATTTACAGATGGCCCTGGCAGAGAGCATGAGAGAAGTGCTTGAAGAGGATGAGCTAAATGATTCGGTGGACGAGGATTTTGAGGAATCCTATGAGGGAGATGAGTATGTGGAAGACGATCCGGTAGAGGATGAGGCGGAAGAAGAGCCTGACGGAGAGGAAGAGCCTTCTATTACAGAGTCTATCATTGCCCCTCTTTTACAGGAGACCGCCAAACTGCCGGTAATGGATACGGGCGAAATGAAGGAAGCCGGCGAGGAGATTGCGCGGGATGATACCCTTTTCTTTGATGCCCAGCAGATTATAGAGCAGATGAAGAAAGAGGCGGAAAGGCTTCAGCAGGCGGCTCTGCGTGCCCAGGCGGCTAACAGACAGGCAGGGCAGATACCGGGAGTGGCGACAGGAGTTCTGACCCCCTTAAATGCGAAACCTACAGAGTATGATAAAATATTATCCCAGGAATATGACGGTCAGATCAGCCTGGTAGTGCCTGAAGCGGAAAAGGTTGAGAAACAGATTACCGGACAGCTTAGTATTGATGATATTATGGCTGAGTGGGAGCAGGTGAAAAAGACCAACGAAGAGAAGCGCATGGAGGATGTCCGTCAGCATATTATGGCACAGACGGGCCGCTTATTTGCAAACTTCGATGAGGCCACCAAGAATGGCCTTTTAGAGGAATTAGAGAAGGCATTCATGGCGGCAATCATGAAAGAGTCCGGTATGAAACCGAAGGTTAAGAAAGTGGTTCTTCCGGATGATGAGGAGGAAGAAGCAACAGCACCGGAACCAACAGAAGAAAAATCAGTGGTGAAGGAGAGGCCGGCTGAGGATGAGGAACCTGCTGAGGTGGAAGAACCGGAAGAGGTTGAGGAGGCAGCGGAAGAAACGCAGGAGGAGCAGAACAGGGAGCATACTGGAAAGAAGGCGTCTAAAAAGTCTCCGAATAAAAAAGGGAAACCGGCAGAAGAGCCCGCGGAAGAGACGGGGGCAAAGGGCCGTGACCTGACGACGGAAGAACAGGAACTTTTCGGGCAGTTTGTGCATCACCGCAAGTCCAGAAGACAGCTTGTGAATACCCTTGATAATATGAGTCTGGCTTCCTGTACGGGAAATGTACTTATCAGCGGCGAGGAAAAGGACATGGCCCTTGATCTGGCGAAGGCACTGATTCGGGAGATGCAGTATAATGATGGTAACTTCTCCGGCAAAGTAGCGAAGATAGAGGGTCCAGTTCTGAATAAAAAGGATGTGGCTGCAACTTTTGGTAAGCTGGACAATGGGGCACTGATTATAGACAGACCGTCTAAATTAAAACCGGAGACGGTATCTAAAATGATTAAGTTTTTAGAGAAAGATAATATGGGACTTTTAGTCCTTATGGTAGATACGAAGCAGAATATCAACCAGATGCTTGCGGAACATACGGCTTTGCCCAATAACTTCAATCTGCGTGTGGATATTGAGGCTCTTGATAATGAGGCACTTGTGGCGTATGCAAAACAGTATGCGGAAGAAATGGAGTATGCCATTGATGAGTTTGGTATTCTGGCGCTTCATACGAGAATTGCAGACAGGCAGACCAGTGATCATGAAGTGAGTCTTGCTGAGGTCAGGGAGTTGGTGGATGAAGCGATTTCCTATGCGAATAAGAAGACACCCGGACATTTCATGGATGTCTTGCTGGCAAAGAGATATGATGAAGAAGACATGATCATATTGCGGGAGAAGGACTTCATGCACTATTAAATCAAGGTACGGGGGGACAGGATATGGCAGTGAAACAGGAAAAGAAAACCGCGGGAAGACCTGCTAAGAAAACGACAAAGAAGCCGGCAGATAAAGCGGTAAAAAAGGTGACAAAGAAGGCGGAAGAGAATCAGGTATTTATCTCCGAAGCTGACCAGTATGTGTTTGCGCAGGGCAATCACTATGATATCTATAAGAAACTTGGTGCACATCCTTCCGTAGAGGATGGTGTAAAAGGCATGTTCTTTGCGGTGTGGGCGCCCAATGCTGCCAGCGTACATGTAATAGGCTCTTTTAATGACTGGAATGAAGAGATGTATCCGATGGAGAAACTTGGGCCTGGGGGTATCTATAAGCTTTTTATTCCGGGCGTGGGGGAGAATGAGCTGTACAAGTTCTTAATCCGTACACCTGCGGGAGAAAAGCTTTATAAGGCGGATCCCTTTGCGAATTATGCGGAGATGCGTCCCGGAAATGCATCCAAAACTTTTGACATCAGCAGGTTCAAGTGGTCTGACAATGTCTGGATGGAGGCAAGATCGCTGAAAGAGTATAACAAGGAACCTATGGCAATCTATGAATGTCATATCGGTTCCTGGATGAAACATCCTGACGGCACGGAGGAGGGATTTTATAATTACCGGGAGTTTGCGGACAGGATTGTAGAGTACCTGAAGGAAATGCATTATACCCATATAGAGCTTATGGGAGTTGCAGAGTACCCTTATGATGGTTCCTGGGGATATCAGGTGACAGGCTATTATGCGCCGACTTCCAGACATGGTAACCCCGAGGACTTTATGTATCTGATTAATACACTGCACCGTAATAAGATCGGTGTTATCCTGGACTGGGTACCGGCACATTTTGCCACGGACGCCCATGGACTGGGACGCTTTGACGGACAGTGTATTTTTGAACATCCGGATCCGAGGATCGGGGAACATCCCGACTGGGGGACCAAGATTTTCAACTACAGTAAGAATGAAGTAAAGAATTTCCTGATTGCAAATGCGCTTTTCTGGATCAAAGAGTATCATATAGACGGAATCCGTATTGATGCGGTGGCTTCCATGCTTTATCTTGATTACAGCAAGAAAGAGGGGCAGTGGGTGCCTAATAAGTACGGCGGCAGAGAGAATCTGGATGCCATTGAGTTCTTCAAGCACTTAAATTCTGTGATACACGGAACATATCCGGGATTCCTTACCATTGCGGAGGAATCCACAGCCTGGCCTAAGGTTACCGGCAGCGTGGAAGATGATGGACTGGGATTCAGCTTTAAGTGGAATATGGGCTGGATGCATGACTTCTGTGAGTATATGAAATTAGATCCCCTGTTCCGCAAGAACAACCATTATGCCATGACATTTGCCATGAGCTACAACAACAGTGAGAACTACATTCTGCCGTTGTCCCATGATGAGGTGGTGCATCTGAAATGTTCCATGGTCAACAAGATGCCAGGTTATCCGGTAGATAAATATGCGAATCTGCGTGTGGGATACAGCTATATGTTCGGTCATGCCGGTAAGAAGCTTCTGTTCATGGGACAGGACTTCGGTCAGGAAAGAGAGTGGAGCGAAGCCAGAGAACTTGACTGGTATCTGCTGGGCGAAGAGCAGAATAAAGGTATGCATGAGTATGTGAAGGAGCTCCTGAAACTGTACCGGAAATACCCTGCCATGTATACCATTGATAATGACTGGGGCGGGTTTGAATGGCTCAATGCCGATGATGCCGACCACAGCGTATACAGTTTCTTCCGGAAAGATACCACGGGCAGGAATAATATTATGTTCGTGCTCAATATGACGCCGATGATGTGGGAGAATTATAAAGTGGGCGTTCCCAGGAAAAAGAAATATAAACTCCTGCTGAACAGTGATGACAAACGTTTTGGCGGTAACGGACATGAGATTCCGGCAGAACTTACCGCAGTGAAAGAAACCTGTAATTATAAAGATTACAGTATTTCCTTTGACCTGCCTCCTTATACAGCGGCTGTCTTTGTTTTCTAGCAATATGCGTATAAAAGGTTAAGAAAGTGGGAAATCGTGCCGAAATAAAGGGTGAATGTGGATAACATTCGCCCTTTTTATATAGCTATTTAGGAGAAATATATGAAAATTACATTTGATCACAGTAGTACCAATCAGAATGTAGACAGGGCAACAACAGCATATCGAAACACTCAGACGCCAAGGACGGAGCGGACGGGTGATTACGCATTAGACATTTCTGGCACAGTTATGGATAACAACGCTTACGGGGGTCACGGAAAGACCGCAGAAGAGGTTATGCAGGATGCGGGGCTTGTTGATTTAGCCACGCAGAGAGACTATATGACAGTAATGTCTAATACTATGTCTCAGGAAGATTTTCAGCGTCTTGGTGAAGACGGCTATCATCCTGGAGATATGGAAATCGAAGAAGTTGTTACGATTGTCGATTCTATTAAGACAGCACTTATCAAAGGCGGCACTCAGGTGGAAGGATATACCGATGATCTGGATGCGGAGACTCTGCGCGAGATTACGGGAAGTGAGACTTTCGCCAGAGAATTGTATAAACAGTTTAAGGCCCATGATATTCCTCTCACCAGAGAGAATGTGACGGCTGCCAGACAGGCATATGACCGGGCGGCACAGATGCAGACACCCACGGAAGGCACCGTGAAGTATATGGTGGAGAACGATATGGAACCCACCATAGAGAATCTTTACCGGGCCGGACATAGTGCCACACCGGACAGTCACAGGCAGGGACATGGCTATTATGCTGCGGACAACACCGGCTATTACGCTAAGAAAGCGGAAGAGTATAATTGGGAACAGCTAAGACCCCAGATGGAAAAGGTACTGGAGGAGGCCGGGTTAGAGATTACAGAGGAAAACCTTCAGAGTGCCGGATGGCTGGTTGAGGCAGGCGTACCTCTTACGAAAGAGACCATGACCAGACTGTATGAGATAGAACAGGTGAAACTGCCCCAGGAAATGCCGCAGATTCTGTCTGCGGTGGCGGCGGCGATCTCGGATGGCAAGAGTGCTGAAAAGGCTGATCTGTCAGATGGCAGGAGCAATCGGGAGAAAGCAGCCGACTATGTGGAAGCCTATGGGAAGATCAGCGACGAGGCCGTAGATCAGACGGTTGCAGAAGAAAAAGAGTTAAACCTGCGCAATCTGGAGAAGGCGCAGCAGATGATAGAGCAGAATGGCGTATCGGAAAATACGCCGGAGGCAGTCAGTGCAAGGCGTCAGTTGGAAGAAGTCCGGCTGATGATGACCATAGAAGCCAACAGGAGGCTGCTGGAGAGCGGATACTCCATTGATACCACGGATCTGGAGAAACTGGTGGAAGCCCTGAAGAAGATGGAAGAAGAGCTGAACCAGAAGCTTTTCGGTGAGACAGATGCGGCTCAGAAAGCGGCCTTATACGATGAAGTACAGTATAAGACCCAGGAGATACCTTATCTGCCGGCAGCTGTACTTGCCCGCTTTATCGGGGAAGAGGAACTGTTTACACTGGATGGCATACATACCAGTGGTACAGCGCTTAAGAACGCTTATGAAGCTGCCAGGGAATCTTATGAGACGCTGATGACAGCGCCGAGGGCGGATATGGGAGATTCCATCTGCAAGGCCTTTCGTAATGTGGATGATATCCTGCGGGATATGGGCCTTGAGCAGAACGAGGAGAACCGCAGGGCGATACGGATTCTGGGTTATAACAGCATGGATATCACCCAGGACAATATGGATGCGGTGAAGAAATATGATATGGAACTTCGACAGACCATCCGCAGAATGACGCCGGCAGTCTCTTTGCAGGCAATCCGGGATGGCAGGAATCCGCTTACCATGAGCATTGCCGAATTAAACCAGTACCTCGATGAGAGCGGGTATGCAAAAGAAGCGAAGGAAGAGAAGTTCAGTAAGTATTTATATAAACTGGAACAGAATCATGCCATTGACGAACAGGAGAGAGAGGCTTATATCGGCATCTACCGTATGTTCAGACAGTTGGAAAAGACGGACGATGCTGCGGTGGGAAGCCTGATTAAAGAGGGTGCAGGGCTGTCTTTCCAGAATCTGCTTACAGCTATGCGCAGTACCAGACGGCAGGGCATGGATTACACGGTAGACGATGAATTTAACGGTGTCAATGCTGTAAACCGCGGGAAGTCCATTACAGATCAGATTCTGAGCGCTTTTCCTGTGTCCGATCAGACCGGTGCGGATTCCCAGGCATTTTCGCAGGGCAATGGACAACCGGGAAGAGACGGCGAGGAAGCCTATTATCATATGCTGGCCGGGCAGATTGCAGATACCATGGAACCGGAAATGCTTGCGCAGATGGATCTGCGGGCGGATATGACCATGGAAGAGATGGCAGAGGGCCTCGAGCAGATGGCGGCGGATGACAGGCTGGAGATGGCGTATTTGCAGGAAGAGTTACAGCCTTTCCAGGATCTGCAAGGGATGGAAGAAGCTGTGGTGCGGGAACTTCTGGCATACAGACAGCCGGTTACCGGTAATAATCTGGCGGCGGCTACAGCGCTGCGGAAGAAACCCGGCGATTTGTATAAGAAGCTCAATGACCTGGAGACAGATAAGAGCAGCTCCAAAGGGAAAGAGGCAGCCGCACATTTCATAGAGAGTCTGACAGATAAAGACAGTGCGCAGGAGGCCTATGAGGCCATGCAGGATACATTCGGGGAGATTCTGGAAGAATCGAAGGAAGAATCCACATCCTATCTGGATCTGAAGACTTTGCAGAGCTGTCAGAAACAGCTTGCACTGGCGGGCAGTCTGGCGAAGGAAGAAAACTACCAGATTCCTGTAGAGATAAATGGTGAATTGACGGCTGTTAATCTCAAGATTCTGCATGGCGGCGAAGGCGGTAAGGTCAGCGCTTCCATCAGTACCCAGACCTATGGACAGATTACGGCACAGTTTGCAGTCAGAAATCAGACCGTATCCGGATATGTTGCCTGTGACAGCAAGGAAGGGACAGAGAAATTATGGGTGATACAGGATGACTTAAAACAAGCCCTGGCTGTCGAGACCGCAGATGGAGGAACATTAAAAGTCGGCAGTGTAGGATTCCTGTACAGCGCTGAGGCAAATACCGAGGGCTATACACCCAGGGATCTGGAGACAGACGAGAATATACAGACGGCGGATCTGTATCGGATAGCGAGAGTATTTATCACGAGTGTGACGGCATAAAGGAGGAGAATCACAATGAAGATTAGTTATAATGCGGCGGCGATGCGCGCCAGTAATGCACTCAATGCATCAGATAATAGGGTATCAAAATCTCTGGAGCGCCTTTCCTCCGGTCTGAAAGTTACTACCTCAAAGGATAACCCGTCGGGCTATGCCATCGGAAAGAAAATGGATACGCAGATTCTGGGTATCTCTGTGGCAAAGCAGTGTTCCAATAATGGTATTTCCATTATCGAGACAGCGGACGGTGCGTTGACGGAAGTGCATGAGATGCTGCAAAGAATGAATGAACTGGCAGTAAAAGGTGCTACCGGTACGCTGACCACTGCTGACCGGATGACCTTGAATGAGGAGATTAAACAGCTCAAAGCGGAGGTTACCAGAATTGCCAGCGATACGGAATTCAATGGACAGCCGCTTCTGGACGGAACTTTTGATCTGCGGGGATATACCAATAACCAGAAGGTTAAAGTAGATTTTTATTCGGATGAGGTAATTGCCAAGAAGTATACCATCGATGAACTGAACGTGGTTTATAAAGACGACGGTTCCATTGATATGGATGCCACGACGGTGAAGCTTAAGGCTGACGGGGATGATGCTTTCCCGGCAGGGGTGAAATTAAGTTCTGTGGGGCAGGATAAGATTACGCTGACCGGTCACCAGGATTTTGAGATGACATTGGAAATCCAGCCAGATCCGGTAAAAGATGCAGATGGCAACATTACAGGGTATAATTCTGTGGATGTGATAGAGAAATCCCAGGTTACGACGCCTGCATTTAATGCTAATTATAATTACGTGTTGAGTGCTGACGGAACAGCGTATGTGCCGGTATTAGACCAGAACCTTCTGGCTCAGGATTTTGATGCCGCGCTTCAGGTTGCTCCGGGAGGCGGTATTCCGGAAGGAGCAAAGGTTACTTCTGTGATTGGCAATGACGCGGCGGGAACAGATACCATTGTTATCACGGACGAAAATGGTTTCCGGTTAGAGATAGAAAGTACCAGGCCGGCATCCGTGCCGACACCGGCAACGCAGCCGGCAGCAGCGACAGTTAATCTTGGGGGCGGCCAGGAGACGGCCAGCCAAGGTCTGGTTGTGGATATCACAGGCATCGGTTCCATGGATACACAGACAGGTGCCAATGAGGGCCAGCAGCTTGCCATCCGTATTCCCACGATCTCTTTAAGCAGACTGGGTATTGAAAAGACAGAACTGACCACGCAGGACAGCTGTTCAGAGGCCATTAATCAGATCAGAGAAGGTATCCTCTATGTTTCTTCTGCGAGAAGCAGACTGGGTGCCTATCAGAATCGTCTGGAGCATACAGTGAACAATCTGGATGTGACCGGCGAGAATATGACAGCTTCTTATTCCCGTATTATGGATGTGGATATGGCGGAGGAAATGACCAGTTATACAACGGAGCAGGTAATATCCCAGGCAGCGGTTTCCATGCTTGCACAGGCAAATGAGAGACCGTCTCAGGTATTGCAGCTCTTACAATAGGTGTAGAAAATTTACTTCGTAAATTATCTACCCGGGAAGGGAGAAGAGGGAATGACCAAGGAATTGAAACAGGAGTATACCCTGCGGATCACGCAGGCGAATAAGACGCAGCTTATTACAATCCTCTATGAAATGGTTCTGCTTTATATTGATGAGGCCGGTGAGGCTCTGGATGCGGATAACAGAACGAATTATAAAATGGCGATTCGTAAGATTCAGGGCTGCATGAACGAGCTTACGGATTCCCTGCATCTGGAATATGATCTGGCGCAGAGACTTTTGCAGCTGTATCTATATATTAACAGAGAACTGGCGCAGGCATCCATTCATTATGACATGGAGCATCTGGAGCATGTCCGTCTGGTAATCGGAGAGCTCCAGAAGGCGTATAAGAAGATTGAAGACCAGGATCATTCAGGTCCTGTTATGGGAAATATCCAGACTGTATATGCCGGGCTCACCTATGGCAGGAGCACGCTTACAGAGAATATAGCTGACCCCGCAGGCAACAGAGGTTTCTTCGTATAGATTACGGGGCCGCCAGCGGGCGGTAAGCTTCAGCACGTTCTTCCTCAGGCAGCAGATTCATTTCTGCTGCCTGTTGTAATAAGTATTTATATCTCTTCATGACAGAGTTCAGTTCGTAAATATAACAGTCGATCAGATCAGGATCGGTTACGTTATCAAATCCTAAATAAGCGTTTTCCAAAGCATATCTGGTTTTTGCAAGTTCCTCTCTTATCGTCAGTTTTTCTCCATCGACGATGATATCATTCTGTGCGGGAATACATGGACTCTGCCTGAAAATAACTCTCATAATAACCACCTTTCCATAATTTAGAATCATAACTTCTCGTCCAACAGGTAAATTACCCGGGAAGAACGCATCCCCATGCGTTCTTCCGAATGAGATTAGAACTTCTTGACGTTTCGTCCCATGGCGAAACGTCATTTAGAAGTTCTTCTCATTCAATTCAAGTATAGGTAAAATTTGGATAAATATTCATGTAATATTAAAGGGTCATCGCACATATGGTATTAGCAGACAAGGTAGAATCTGGAATTTATGGAGGTATTATATGGAAAATATGGGAGGCATGGCTGCGATTCTTTTAGTATGTCTGGTGGTGCTGGCGATTGGTGCCATGGGAAAGAAAGTAGAGTGGCTGGTGAACTTTATATTACGGGCGGTGATGGGTACCATAGGGATTTACGGCTTGAATTTCCTGTTGGCATCGCAGCAGTTTCCGGTGGCGGTTGGCATTAATCCGCTGACTGTTTTGACATCCGGATTCCTTGGATTTCCGGGAGTTATCGTACTTTACGGAATCCATTTCTTTAAAATTTTGTGAGCTTTTCACAAAAAGCATTTTTTTGCAAATAAACTCTGGACAAGTTCTACTGATGTGGTATAATTCAATTCACAACTCAAGAAATTCTATAGGAAGCGCAGCTTTCATTTCATGCCGTCCGGCATCGGGGATTTCTCCCACTTAATTTCTGAGTCTGAATCATATATGTTATGGAGGTGGTCTATTGGACTGAATATTTGTCAATCTGTTTTACTTCTTCTGCTATTGCTGTCAGCATATGCGGATCTTAGGACAGACCGGATTCCTAATGGATTTATCTTACTTGGCATGGCGGTTGGATTGGGCATAAGCCTTTGCAACGGCCGGGCACTTTTGGGAATCCTTGGTTCTGTATCTTTAGCGTTTCTGCTTTTATATCCCCTTTATAAGATTGGCGCACTGGGCGCGGGTGATGTAAAGCTGTTTCTGATGATCGGAGGTTTTTGTACGGCAGAAGAACTTCTGGTTATACTGGCGGGGGCCTTTGTGATCGGGGCGGTATTTTCGCTGGTAAAGTTATTGACGGAGCATAACGGCAGGGAGAGACTTTGTTATTTTCTTTCCTATCTGTCAGATATTATGCGGTCGGGGCACTGGAAGATTTACGGAGAAGATCTGGTGCAGGACTATAACACATATCGCAGGAATAAGATTCATTTTGCCGTACCGGTCTTATTCAGTGCGGTAATGAAGATGGGAGGTTTATATTGAGTCAGAAGATTATGGCAATCTGTGATATTGAGGAAGGATATGCGTTCCGCATGGCCGAATACATGCTGGAAAAAGTAAGGCTGCCCTATACGCTGCATTTGTTTACGGCTGCCAGTGAATTGCAGAAATTTGCAGGGAGGGAACAGATAGCGGTTCTGTTGATAGCGGAAAATGCTTTAAAACTTCTCAAGCAGGAGTATATCAGAAAACAGGTGGCCCAGATATTTGTTTTACAGGAGAGTGAGCATAAGGAGCAGGAAGATCTGTGCTATATCAGTAAATATCAGAGTCCGGAAAAGGTTGTGCAGATTATGTTGGAGTCTGTGATGGATCTGGGGGATTGGAATCTGAAAGATACAAAGAAGGAGACGACGGCCAGAATGATAGGTTTATATTCTCCCGTTAAGAGGTGCCTACAGACTTCCTTTGCACTGACCCTGGGACAGATTCTTGCCAAAGAGCACAGAGTTTTGTATTTGAACCTGGAAACTTGCTCGGGATTCGGCCGGCTGCTTAAGAAGGAGTTTGCAGAGGATATTATGGACATTATGTATTATTTCCTAAGTGCCAGAGAGAAGCTTGCCCTTAGAATATCATCTACCGTACAGAAGATTGGTGCACTCGATTACATCCCGCCGACACAGTATTCCCTGGGACTAAAAGAGGTGACAGGAAAGCAATGGATGGATTTCCTGGGAGATATTGCGGCAATCGGCCAATATGAATATATCATTCTGGATCTGGGAGAAGGGATTCAGGGATTGTATGAGCTTTTGAAGAATTGCTGTAAGATATACACCATTACCCGGGACGATGCCTTTGCAAGGGCCAAGCTTGAGCAGTATGAGCAGATGCTTAAATTTAATGACCTGGAAGATATCGCGCAGAAAACTGTCAAATGCAGGTTTCCGAAATTTCGGGAATTGCCGGAGAATCTGGAGATGATGACACATGGGGAACTGGCGGCATATGTGAAGTCGATTGTCAAAGAGGATATCTATGAATAGCGCAAAGGACAGGAAAAGAGAACTTAAGGAGAAGCTCACGGAAAGTATTGATTATTCCCGGGAGAGCAGTGACGAGGAAATTCAGGAACTGATAGACGATATGCTGATTCGGGAGAGCAAGAAGGTGCCGCTTACCCTGTCAGAACGAGACAGGCTCCGCAGGGAACTTTTCCATGCCATCCGGAAGCTGGATATCCTACAGGAATTTGTGGATGATCCGCAGGTTACAGAGATTATGGTCAATGGGCCGGACAATATCTTTGTGGAAAGGGAAGGGCGTCTGTACAAAAGTGACCTTACATTTGAGAGTGAGGAAAAGCTGCAAAATGTGGTTCAACAGATTGTATCGGACTGTAACAGGGTGGTCAATGAAGCATCGCCCATCGTTGATGCCAGATTGCAGAATGGGTCGCGTGTCAATGTGGTCTTAAATCCGGTGGCGTTAAATGGTCCGATTCTGACCATACGCCGTTTCCCGGATAAACCCATCACCATGGACAATCTGGTTACTTTCGGTTCTGTGAGCAGGGAAGTGTGCGAGTGGCTTGGCAGACTGGTGCAGGCGAAGTACAACATTTTTATCAGCGGCGGTACGGGATCCGGAAAGACGACTTTCTTAAATGCCTTGTCAAATTATATTCCCGGAGAGGAACGTATCATTACAATCGAAGACAGCGCCGAATTGCAGATACGCAGCATACCCAATCTGGTGCGGATGGAAACCAGAAATGCCAATGTGGAGGGATGCCAGGAAATTACCATCAGGGATTTGATCAGAACGTCCCTGCGCATGAGGCCGGATCGGATTATTGTCGGGGAAGTCAGGGGCGGGGAGGCTTTTGACATGATGCAGTGCCTCAACACCGGGCATGACGGTTCTATGTCCACCGGACATGCCAACAGTTCCAGGGATATGTTAAGCCGCCTGGAAAACATGATTCTTATGGGAATGGAAATACCCCTGGATGCCATCAGACAGCAGATTGCTTCCGGCATTGATATTATCGTACATCTGGGACGTTTGCGGGACAAATCCCGAAAGGTGCTGGAAATCGTGGAAGTACTCGGTTATGAAAAGGGGGAGATACGTCTGAAATCCCTGTACCGGTTTCTGGAAACCGGGGAGGATGCGGAGGGCAGGATTCTTGGACAGCTGGTAAAGAAGGGAGAGTTGACTTATATTGAAAAATTACAATCTGCCGGATTATGCTGAATATCGCTTTACATGGGGCCAAAGGTTCCTTTATCTGTCGGAAGGAAGCCTGCTTGTGATTATGGTCGGGTACTTTTTCTATCAGTCCTGGATTGCCTGTGTGTGTCTGTTTCCGTTGCTGCTATTTTTCCTCAGGGAAAAGAAAAAAGAGCTGGCAAAAAGGCGCCGTCAGGAACTGAGCGTGCAGTTTAAGGATCTGGTGTTATCCCTTTCGGCAAACCAGCGGGCCGGGTATTCCATAGAGAACGCTTTTAAAGAGGCATATCAGGATATGGAAATGCTTTATGGTGCACAGAGTCCTGTCTGTCAGGAGGTACGGTATATTCTTCTGGGGCTGGAAAACAATATGGCACTGGAAAAGCTTCTCTACAGTCTGGGTTTACGGAGCGGCCAGCAGGATATTATGCAGTTTGCGGATGTCTTTCTGATTGCCAAGAGAAGCGGCGGCAATATGACAGATATTCTGGAGAAGACAGCGGCAGTCATTGGACAGAAGATAGAGACGGATCAGGAGATTCGGCTGATGATCAGCGCAAAGAAGATGGAGCAGAGAATTATGAATATGGTGCCGTTTCTGATTATCTTCTACATAGGAACTACTTCAAAGGGATTTTTTGATGTGTTGTACCACAATCTGATTGGAGCGGTGATTATGACGGTCTGTCTGGGGCTATACGGGACAGCATATCTGCTGTCCAAAAGGATTGTGGAGATTGAAGTGTGACAAGTCTGGTTTATCAGGATTTGTTCTGAAAGGAAATGGTACTTGAGATGATATATGTATATGTAGGTATTCTGGGAATTTTTGTAACACTGTTTGTATTGTCCTGGCGGGAGGAGGAAAAGCGGATTTTCCGGAAGATGGCAGCTTATGTATTGGGCAGACAGCAGGATATCAGGCAGAAACATGCAGGTGGCAGGAATGACTGGAAAAGAGATTTGTGCAGACGGCAGCTGGGGGATAAACTGAAAACCCTACAGCCGGGACTGGCGGTGCCTGGCCAGATAAAAGCGTATTATCTGACCCAGTACAGCAGGATACTGATGGTGGTATTTCTGGGAGATCTTTTCTGTCTGGCAGTATGGATCAGCGCCCATAGTAATCCTATGTTGATGGAGGGAAGTTATCTGTGGAGAAATCCTCATGGAGAGGGCCGGATACCGGTGGAACTGGCGGCGCAGATTGAAGGTGCACAGGAAGAAATCTTTGATTATCTGGTGGAAGAACGTAAATACACACAGGATGAAATACAGGTGCTGTATGAGGAAGCAGTAAAATTGTTTCCGGAGATTATTCTCGGAGAAAATGAAAGTCTGGAAGAAGTGCGGCAGGACATGGAGCTGATAACAAGCCTGGAAGGGTATCCTTTTGAAATCAGATGGGAAAGCAGTGCCTATTCTGTGGTGAATACAGACGGTACGGTGGAGAATGAGGAACTTACAGAAAGTGAGATTGTCACGCTGACAGCAAGCTTTTGCTATGAAGAATGGAGTTTTGAACATCAGTTTCATGTGCAGATTCATCCTGTCATCTATACGGGTCAGGAGGCATTGCGGCATCGGATTGATGAATTGGTTGCGAGGCAGGAGGAGGATACAAAAACAGAAGAGAAGATGGTACTGCCAACGCAGATAGATGATTATGCGCTGGTCTGGAGAGAGGTCATAGAGGACAGCAGTGGATATTTTCTGGCGCTTGTTCTGATTACAGCAGGGGTTTTGTACTGGGCTCATGGGAAGGAGCTGGATCAGAAACTGGAGGTTCGCAGAAAGGAACTGCTACTGGATTATCCCGAGATTGTCAATAAACTGGCACTCTATATGGGTGCGGGAATGACCATCAGAAATGCATTTCTCAAAATGGGAGAAGATTACAGGAAGCAGGAGAAGCAAAAACGAAGGTATGTGTATGAAGAGATTCTGATTGCCTGCCATGAATTGCAGGGGGGCAGATCGGAGACGGAAGCTTATGATCACTTTGGCAGGAGATGCCAGGTGCAGGCATATATAAAGCTTTCCGCTCTGTTGTCGCAAAACCTTCGGAAAGGAAGCAATGATCTTCTGCAAATGATGCGACAGGAGGCAGACAATGCTTTTGCACAAAGAAAAAGTCTGGCCCGGAAACTGGGCGAAGAGGCAGGTACCAAACTGCTCTTACCGATGATGATGATGTTATGTATTGTCATGATTATCATTATGATTCCGGCGTATTTTTCTTTTATGCTTTAACATTGAATATACCAAAAGGAGGAAAAGACAGATGAAAAAAGAAAGTGGAAGACTCAAAGGATTTCAAAGATTCTTGAGGGAAGAAGAAGGCATGGGCACGGTGGAGATTATTCTGATCATCGTGGTTTTAATCGGTCTGGTCATTATCTTTAAGACACAGCTGCGGTCTTTGGTGGAGACAATCTTTGAGAAGATTACCAGAGACAGCCGCACGGTTATGTCATGAGGCGGGGGTACATAACAGTATTCCTTTCGTTATCCCTCGCATTGATCCTGTCCCTTGTATTCACAGTAATAGAAGGGGCACGGATCAGTGCCATACGCATGAAGTTCGAGTGTGTGACGGATATCGGTATGAATTCTGTGTTGGCAGAGTATCACAGAGAGCTTCTGGAGCAGTATGATTTACTGTTCGTAGATACTGCTTATGGCGGTACACATCCGGATATCGGAAATACGGAGGCGCATCTTAGGGATTATATGAAGAAGAATGTAAGAGAAGAGGGAAGAAGCGGATGGGGGATCAGGGATTTCCTGGACATGGATATTCAGGCGGCGGAAATTACTGCATACTCTATTGCATCCGATGAAGAAGGAGCTGTTCTTAAGAGACAGGTGACGGATTATATGGCGGATTACCCGCTGGGGGCCGTTCTGGAAAAAATAAACCTGAATACGGGTTTGCTACAGGAATATGGACTGGATTCCCGGGATATAGACGGGGAAAGACGGCAGCATGAAGCGCAGATTGAAGAGATTGGTCTGCCGGAAAAGGAAGTGGAGCCGGGAAAGTTTGAAAAGGTGCCGCTTGATAATCCGGCGGATGCGGCAAATGCCACGAGAGGATCCGGCGTGCTCAATCTGGTACTGGAGAATCCTTCCCAGGTATCCACGGTCAAAGTAGATACAGGAGATTATATTTCTTACCGTTCCCGCTTGCAGGGAACAGGTCTGTGTGCGGAGGCAGCCGGAATCTGCGGGGAGCCCAATGAATTGGTGTTTGAGGCTTATCTGTTTGAAAAGTGTGGATATTATGGGCAGGAGCTGGATAAATCCCTGCTGAAATATCAGATAGAGTATATTCTGTCCGGACAGGATACGGACTGGCAGAATCTGGAACAGGTATCCAAAAGGCTCTTAAAATGGCGTGAGGCAGCCAATGTGATCTATATTCTTTCGGATGGGGCCAAAGTGGCGGAGGCAGAGGCTATGGCAATGGCTCTTGCGGCGGTAGCCATGCTGCCGGCCCTGACAGAGCCTGTGAAATACACCATTTTGTTTGCCTGGGCTTATGTGGAAAGCCTTCAGGATGTAAAGACTCTTCTTGGCGGGGGCCGAGTGCCATTACGAAAGACTGCCGCCGACTGGAAGACCGGTATCAACAGTATCAAAAATGTACGCGGAAGTCTGACAGAAGAGAAAGGCGGAAATGGGCTGAACTATAAAGAATACCTGCAAATCATGCTTTTCTTACAGGATAAAACAAGCAGGACTTACCGGGCTATGGACATTATGGAAATGGACATACGCCGCACACCCGGCAATGCAAGGTTCCGGCTGGACGGATGTTTTGATACTTATGAGGCCCGTCTGTCTGTGACAAGCGGGTTTGGATATGACTATGAAATGACCAGAAAATATGGATTCTATTAGGAGGTGATAAGAGATGCTCTTTTTACGATCAGGACACAAGAAACCAACACAAACGACAGCACATTCTCTCCGGACATGCTTTGGGACAACTCAAGGCAGTCATTTAAATCTTTCCTTACTTCGATCGTCAAAGAGGGCATCTCTTATCACCTTCTTTACCAGAGGATCCATGACCCTGGAGGCATCTTTTGCGCTGCCCTTGTTTTTGTTTGCCGTACTGAACATTCTGTTTGCCGTGAGTATCATCGGAACCCAGAGCAGAATCCACGCGGCGCTGCATCAGGCAGGCAATAAGATGGCTTTCGCCGGTTATGTTTATGAAAAGACGGCGGGAAGCATATTGCCAGACGGACTGGCAGGTGTGGCGATGACACAGGGGTATGCCAGAAGTCAGGTGCTGGAATGTGTGGGAAGAGCGTATTTGGATCAGTCCTGTGTGAAGGGAGGTTCCGCAGGCGTATCCTTTGATGGTTCTTCGGTTATGGGAGCGGGGGATATCATAGATCTTAAGGTGTCTTACCGTGTCAGACCCTTTATAGAGTTAATGGGCTTTGAGGGGTTTGCCATGTCGCAGCGATATTATGGTAAGGCATGGACAGGTTATGATGTCACCAGACTGGTAAGTGATACTAGTGGGGAGGATCCCATGGTGTTTATCACAGAATCAGGGACAGTATATCATCTGGACAGGAATTGTACCTATTTGAATCCATCAGTAAAATCTGTATCCACAGAGTCTGTGACAGATTTACGAAACGATTCCGGCGGCAGATATTATGCCTGTGAGCGCTGCGGCAAAGTGCCGGCACAGGGACAGGTATACATTACGGATTATGGAGACAGTTATCATAGCCAGCTTAATTGCAGCGGGTTGAAACGAACCATCTATACTGTGCCGTTATCACAGACTGGTGGAAGAGGGAGGTGTTCTAAATGTGGATAGAACTGATATTGTTCTTATTCTTGGCAGTATGCGCGGTATTTGATGGAATCTGGAAAAAGATTCCGCTGGCGGTGGTGTGGCTTGGGATTCTGACAGCAATACTGCTGCGTCTTGAAGGAGCTATGGGGGAACCGTCATGGCTGGCTGCCGGGCTGTCTTTAACACCGGGGATTCTGTTTTGGCTGCTCAGTTTTATATCAGGAGAAAAGGTGGGATACGGTGACGGCTGGGTTCTTATGATGATTGGGCTGTTTTCAGGAGCAGGCAGGTGCTTTTTGATTCTTCTGACAGGGCTGGCAGTGGAATCCTTTCTGGTGCTTGCTCTGTTGGCGTTTGGTAAAGTACATAGAGATAAGGAAGTGCCGTTTGTACCGTTTTTGTTACTGGGAATGGGGGTGGTGGTATGTCTATAAGGAGAATGGTCAAAGGATATATGACGACTGAGGCGTCTTTTATTGTTACCTGGACAATTTTTCTCTTTGTTCTTCTGATTTATTTGTCTTTCTATTCTTATGATAAATGTGTCCTTTTCCAGGACGCCTATGCGGTGTGTTTCCGGGGGAGCATCCAGAAGAAGGAAGAGCAGGTGACAGCCTACATCAATGCGCATATCAAAGAGCAGTTTGGCAGGAAATATTTTGGTGTGGGACAGGTCCAGGGGACTGTAGATGTAAACGGTAATACCACAAGTGTGACGGGTGAGTGTGAGGTGAAAGTACCTGTCAGGCAGATATTTACCATGTATGATAAAGCGGGTTGGAAGATTAGCACCCAGGCAAAGGCACAGATTATCAATCCTACAAAGATAATCCGCCGATGCAGATGGATAAAGAATGGGTGGAAAGAATAGCATCATGAAAGGACAGAAACAAGATGGTTGAAGCAAAGTATTTCAGGGATTACAGACACAGTTATATGATATTGCAGTGCAGACAGGAAGAGGTGGACAGGAGTTATCAGTATAAGATTCTTACGTCTGACAAGATTAAGGAAATCCTGAAATGTTCTCTGCGGTATGTCAATGGAAGGACGTATTTTTACTATGATATCAGTTCGCGCACAACTTTGGAGAGCATATACCGAGGCAGAAAGATGAGTTTTGAACAGGTGAAGGATCTGCTGGGCCAGCTTTATGGAATCTATAGTAAACTTGGCACCTACCTGATGGAAGAATCCAATCTGGTCCTTTTACCGGAATATATTTATTATGATCTGTCGGAGCAAAAATACATAGGTTTGTATTATCCGGATTATGAGTCGGAGGTGGCCAATCCCTACGAACCTCTTATGGATTATCTGCTGGAGCATATTGACGGGAAGGATGAACGGCTGGCGGATTGTATGTACCGGATTTATGAAATGTCGGAGGAGGCGTACTTTTCTCTGGAAGATGCACTCCAGATGCTGGGCGGCAGGGAAGAGAAAGAAGCTGCTGTTATCAGGACAGAGGTCTGGGAAACGAAAGAAGAGACAATTGTGACGCCGCAGCCAGAGGTGGATTTGTCCGGACTGTATGAATATCACGAGAAAAGAGAGGAGCCGGTAAAGAAAAAGAGTCCTTTTTACACAATTCTTGGGGCAGTCTCTCTGCTGGGCATTATCGGTGCCATGGGGATATATTATTATTATGAACTCTCCCAGAAAGAGATTTTAATGCTTTTTGGCTGCGTGAGCCTGATGGGATTTTGCCTGGTGATCAGCCTGGGCAGCAGCCTCAGGACAGGAGATAAGGGACATAAGAAACAGGGAGGAACGAAGATACAGATGGACAATCTGCCGGAGTCTTATCTGCCGGAGGAGGAGACAGTTTCGTTAGAGAATGTATTGCGTAAGGATATGGATTTGTCCATGGCTTTTCCGGATAGAGAATATGATGAGCCAGGTTCGGAGGATCGGGAAGTGTGCGGTAATACGGTGTTTTTTGACAGTGCACAGATGGCGGAACATAAGTTGTATGCCCTGGACAGAAAAAACAAACAGCATATCGAACTGAACAGGTTTCCCTATACAGTAGGTAAAATGGCGGGTTGTGTGGATTGTGTTCTCGAAGATGATTCTATCAGCCGGATTCATGCCCGGTTTGAGAAAGAAGGGGATAGTATACGGATGACGGATATGAATTCCACGAACGGGACTTTTAAGAACGGGCTGCGGATGCAGCCGCAGGAGACCGTGGAAATTGAGCCGGGAGATGAAATTCGTTTTGGAAACCTGAATTATTGTTACCGTTAGCGTTTTATTTGACATGATATTATGAAAATGATACTCTCAACTATATAGCGAAATTCAGGATTATTGTAGTTGGGAGTGTCATATGATGACAGAACAGTTAGACGAATTGTTTGTTAACAGAGGTTATTATAAGATTTTGTCTAATCTGCCGGAATTTGTCTTTTATTGTCATCGGGAGATGCAGGCGGTCAATGTAATCCATGTGATTGATTACAGACAGGGCCTTTATATTTCCGAGGATCAGTACTTTCATCTGAAAGAAAAGATTATAGATTTTTTTCGGCAAAAAGGCGAGAGCGAAGTTCATGTGATGTCTCTGATTCTGTGTATGGACACGCAGAAAGCTAAGAAACTGTGCCTTTGTGACAGCTTTTGCTGGATAATTGATATGGCAGATAACAGACTGATTGTCCATGAATCCCAGGTGTCCGATTTTTACGGTTGGAAGGGGATATTGGAGGATTATCTGTATGAACTGTCCAGAAGACCTGAAGAGACCATTCAGGGGAATACGGCAGCAGAAGAAAATAAGTGGAACCGGCAGAGGATAAGCAGTTGGTCTCTGGTCAATATTATTCTGGTGGCGGTGAACGTAATCTTATTTCTCATATGTACATTTACAGGCGACCTGTTATATAATAAAGGTGCGTTGAGTGTCATGTATATCGTAGAAGATAAGGCGTATTACCGTATAATCAGCAGTATGTTCCTGCACTGGGATTTGCAGCATCTTTTCAGTAATATGATAGTCCTGTATTATGTGGGAGAGGTTGTAGAACGAAGGATTGGACATATTCCCTATGCCATTGTCTATTTTCTTGCCGGAATTGCAGGGAATATTTTTTCCATGGGATATGAACTGTTTTCAGGAGAAAATATCATATCGGCTGGTGCCAGCGGTGCTGTTTTTGGTGTGGAGGGTGCGCTTCTTTTTCTGGTAATTCTGCACCATGGAAGGCTGGAATCCATGACAGCGGGCAGAGTGGCTTTTGCAATTGCATTTTCGCTCTATTGCGGTTTTACAAGTACGAATGTCAATAATGCTGCACATGTGGGAGGCGTTTTGATGGGATTTGCTGCTACGGCGTTAATCTGTCTGGTGTTCCCGCGTGACAGGATAAGAAAGGATAAAAATCTATGAAGATTAATATTTACTATGGCGGAAGGGGGTTGATGGATGACCCTACACTTTTCGTTCTTAATAAGATGAAAGAGGTCCTGGAAGAGCTTCGCGTGACAGTGGAGGTGTTTCATCTCTATGAACTCAAAAACAGTATCCCTACACTGCCGCAGACCTTGAAGAGTGCTGATGGCGTAATCCTGGGAACTACTGTGGAGTGGTACGGTATTGGCGGCTATATGCAGCAGTTTTTGGATGCATGTTGGCTGTATGGAGATAAGGAGAGAATCAGTCAGATTTATATGTGTCCCATTGTCATGTCTACGACTTATGGAGAGCAGGGTGCGAAACTGGATCTGGCTACAGCCTGGGAGATACTGGGGGGACGTCCATGCAGCGGACTGTGCGGTTATATTGCCGACACAGCGCTTCTGGAGGAAAATGCAGATTATATCCGTATTATTGAAAAAAACGCGGAAAACCTTTACCGCACAATCAATCAGAAGATGCCATGCCTGCCGGCAAGTAATCAGGCGGTGAAACAGAAAGTTGCGATTACCAAGAGTATTAATTTTACGCCGCAGGAGTCAGAACAACTTTCCCAGTATGTATCAGACGATACTTATGTACAGCGCCAGAAAGCCGATATTCAGGAACTGGCCAGTCTGTTCCGTGATATGATGGGGACAAGTGAGAAAGAGGATACCACGGAATTTGTCCGGGAAATTCAGGAGCATTTTGTGCCGCAGCCGGGTTTTTCGGCTGGGTTTAAGATAGTAATTGAGGAGAAAAAAACACCGTTGATGATTGAGGTTGACGGGGCCGATCTGAAATGCTTTTATGGTGAGAACGGACGCGCCGATGTGGAAATTCAGCTTGACAGAGCTTCTTTTGCAGATATTGTAGAGGGCAGGACGTCTTTTCAGACATCTTTTATGGCAGGTGACATGAAGATGAAAGGTGATTTCAAGGTGCTTCGGGCACTTGATCAGGTATTTGTATTTGGATCGGGAACTATGGATGCGTGATTGAAAGATAATAGAAAGGAAAAGGGATATGAGAGAAGATAATTGTATTTTCTGTAAAATCGCAAATGGAGAGATTCCGTCAAAGACATTGTATGAAGATGATAAGTTTCGCGTGATCCTGGATTTGGGACCGGCGACAAAGGGGCATGCCCTGATATTGCCAAAGGATCATTATGCAGATCTTCTGGAGCTGCCGGAGGAGAGTGCAGGTGATGTTATGAAACTGGCAAAGAAAATGGTTTTGAAATTCAAAGAGAAGCTGGGGTGTGAAGGTTTTAACCTGGTGCAGAATAACGGTGATCTGGCAGGACAGACAGTATTCCATTTTCATCTGCATCTGATTCCCCGTTATAGGGCAGACGGACAGACAATTGGCTGGAAACCACAAGAAGTGTCCGGAGAGGAATTAGAAGAGATCAAAAACCAGATTGTAGGGTAGAGAGGCCAGGAACATGCGGACAATAGAGGTTACAGAGATTACGCACAATATTAAAGAGATGTGTATCGAGGCAAATCATTTTCTGTCTGAGGATATGGAGAAAGCCCTGAAATGGGCGGCAGAGGACGAGAAAGCGTCCCTTGGCCGACAGATTCTTGGCCAGTTGCAGGATAATCTTAAGATTGCGGGAGAAGATATGATTCCTATCTGTCAGGACACAGGAATGACCGTGGTGTTTCTGGAAGTTGGACAGGAAGTTCACTTTGAAGGCGGGAATCTGACAGACTCGGTTAACGAAGGAGTCCGGCAGGGATATGTGGAAGGATATCTGCGTAAGTCTGTGGTAAAAGACCCTTTGATCAGAGAAAATACGAAGGATAATACGCCTGCGGTTATTCATTATGATATTGTGCCGGGAGACCAGGTGAAAATCACAGTAGCACCGAAAGGATTTGGCAGTGAAAATATGAGCCGGGTGTTTATGCTGAAACCGGCTGACGGCATTGAGGGTGTGAAGCAGGCGATTCTGACGGCTGTTAAAGATGCGGGGCCTAATGCCTGTCCGCCTATGGTGGTGGGCGTTGGTATCGGCGGTACGTTTGAAAAATGTGCATTGATGGCGAAACGTGCATTGACCAGACCGTTGGAGGAACGTTCTGCAATTCCCTACGTCAAGGATCTGGAAGAGGAGATGCTTGAGCGGATCAATAAGACCGGTATCGGGCCTGGCGGTTTAGGCGGAACAACTACGGCGCTGGCAGTCAATATTGATACATACCCCACACATATTGCAGGGCTTCCTGTAGCAGTCAATATTTGCTGTCATGTAAACAGACATGCGGTGCGGATATTATAGGGAATATTATGTGTGATGGAACGGTGTATCTGTTAAAATGAAATGTGTTTCTTCTATATATATAGTGTTTTAAATTAGGAGAGATACAATATCTATTGATTTTTATCTTTGTAGGCAATAAATTTAAGAGAAATCCTGAAAATGGATTGAAGGAACAGAAAGGTACGTGAAAATATGGATCAGCATGTCAGAGTGCCGATGAGTAAAGAAGATGCCACAAAATTGCAGGCGGGTGATTATGTTTATCTTACAGGAGTAATCTATACGGCACGTGATGCAGCACATAAGAGAATGTATGAGGCATTAGAGCGGGGAGAGAATCTTCCGCTGGAAATGGGAAATAATATCATATACTATATGGGGCCTTCTCCGGCAAGAGAAGGCAGACCGATAGGATCGGCAGGTCCCACAACAGCAAGCCGGATGGATAAGTATGCCCCTGCGTTGTTAGATTTAGGATTGACTGGTATGATCGGCAAAGGGAAACGTTCTGATGGGGTAAAGGATGCAATTGTCAGAAATCGCGCCGTGTATTTTGCCGCAGTGGGTGGTGCAGGTGCGCTGCTGTCCAGATCAATTAAGGCATCGGAGGTAATTGCCTATGATGATTTGGGCACGGAAGCGATTCGGAAATTGGAGGTAGAAGATTTCCCTGTGATAGTAGTGATTGATTCTGAAGGACATAATCTTTATGAGACAGCGATTGAAAAATACTGTATGGAAGATTTGTGAAAAGGCATTGACAAACAAAAATAGCTTATGTATAATTACTTTGCGTTGTGAAGGACGCGGAACTATATATTGGTAGAGGAATAGTTCAGACTGTGGAGAAATACTCAAGAGGCTGAAGAGGCGCCCCTGCTAAGGGTGTAGGTCGCTTGCGCGGCGCGAGGGTTCAAATCCCTCTTTCTCCGTTTTTCTTTACTGAAAATTTCCGAAGACTTTCTACTAATGATAGGAAAGAATCTTAAGAGATTGAGATTTCTTTTTTTTCCTCTTTTTTGGTAATAAAAATTTTAAAAATTTTCAAAAAAGGTCTTGACGATGCAAAATGGTTGTGTTAATATATTCCCGTTGCGTGTTCAACAAGAAACAAACACAACAAAACACGAAGAACAACTGCAAAGGAGTTCTTCGGCAGTTAATTCCGAAGGGATTTACAGTAGTTAATTCCGAAGGGATT
>RAYR01000026.1 GCA_003612405.1 bacterium 0.1xD8-71 | reverse complement strand
GGATCTCGAGACGTAAATTCCGAAGGAAATGCAAACCTCCCGCATATCCCGAGTCCGCGAAGCGGATCTCGAGACGTTAATTCCGAAGGAAATGCAAGTCGCTTGTATCACCGAGGCTGCTTTGCAGACTCGAGACGTTAATTCCGAAGGAATTTACGTCACTTACATGATCAAAACCTCAATCGGCGAAAAAACCAGCGCCAGAACCAATACAACCTGTATAATCAGAATCGCCGGCATCCCATATAGAAAATACCAGTGCCTTGTCTTATGGTGAAACAGGTGCATACCGGCGATAGAACCGATGCTGCCGCCGATAATGGCTAATACAAACAGGGTGGATTCGGGAATACGCCAGGCCCGTTTTCTGGCTTTATATTTGTCTATGCCCATGACCACAAAACTTATGAAGTTAATAACAGCAATATATATGGTAATTAATGTAATTACGTCCATGAAATCAGTGTATCCCTCTTGAATCATAACATGTGTCTTTTGTAAGATATTATTTTTCCTATATCATATCATATTGGCCTATGGAATCAAATCAAAAAGTTATTTTTCTATCTCTGCTTTAAGAGATTGAATCCTCAGCAAGGAGCTCCTGAATATAGGTGTTTTTTCCGTAATAACAGTATCTTTTTCAGCAATAACATTGTCTTTTTCTGCTATCATTTTATTATAGGTGCGGATATCCCGATAGTATTCTTCCCGGTCCAGACAGCGTTTGCGGATATTTGTCTCGGCACTTAACAGGAAGATGGTGTCGGAAGCTTCCCTGATAGAGTCATTTTTGGATGCCAGCATACGGATTTCCTCCCAGGTGGTTGCTTTGAAGAGTTTCGCCCAATGGTCGATCTGGTACTTTTTATCTTCCTCAGTTGCCAGGTCTGTTCGAGATAAGTTTACCACACTTAAGGTAAAATTGTCATTATAAATCTCGTGGTTTTTACATTAATCAGTTTGTATGTGGCATAAAATTCCGGAAAATCTTTAAAGAGGGTATAGTCCAGGAAACTGATATGGATGACGGGACGTACTTCCCTGTATTTTTGTCCGTGGTTTTAAATTTCTTGTATATCTTTGTTTAACCGTATATAATTATTTCGATTGAACTTATGGAAAAGATAAAAGCGGTTGATATTATAGGACGCTGAAAAGCCCGCTGACGGTAGATGCAGAAAACGGGGTGATCAAATTGGTAAAGATAGCAATATGTGATGATGATAAAGAAGCCGTCAAATATCATGAAGACATTGTGAGAAACTGCCTGCACGCTTGTGGCATAGGCTTTGAGATTACAACCTATATACAGAGCAGCAATCTTCTTTTTGATATTACAGACGACCATTTTTTCTATGATTTGATTCTGCTTGATATAGAAATGCCCGGAATGACAGGCATGGAATTATCGGAAAAGATCAAACCTCATTTACCAAATGTAAAGATTATTTTTATCACATCGCATCTCGAATATGCGATTGACGCTTTTGAGCTTTCGATTTTCCGTTATGTGCCCAAAAGCGACCTGACGAATCGTCTGGTGTCTGCTGTGGCAGATGCTGCAAAACTGATTGAATTAGAGGCTGGCAGGGAGTATATCATTCAAGCTGCCGGTCGCATGGAAAAAATACCATACAAAGATATTTTCTATATCCAGCGTGACGGTGGGAAAAATTCTATGATTTGTTCATGTTTGGGAATATCGAAAGTCAGAAAAAGTTTGCAGCAGATTTTTGATGAGCTGCAAGCACAGGAATTTATTTTCATTGACCGGGGGACTATCGTGAATATCATACAGATTATGAAAATCAGTGACGGCATGGTATATCTCAAAAATGGTGAAGCGCTTCCTATCAGCCGTTCCCATTTACAGGAAGTAAAAAAACAGATAAACAGGTTTTGGGGGGCGCATATATGATGACCTGGTATCAGATACTTTCCTTCTTTTTTACAAATGGATTGCGGATATTTTTGGGGCTGTATCTTGTTATAACATTGCAGCAATTAACTGGAAATAAGAAAAAAGCAGGCATCGTTTCTGTGTGTGCAGCAGTCTTTATTACCGCGCTGTCATGCTTTTCTGTTCAACAATTTTATCTGACAGGTATAGAAATTATTTTTGTAATACTGATTGCATATTATCTATATGCGGCGCAGCTGCGGATATGTCTGTTTCTCACTTTCTTTTATGAAGTGACGGTTGCCTTGTGGGAATTTATGCTATCGGCCGGGCTGGGTGTTATCTTTCAATCAGACCGTTTTCTTGATATGCGGTCATATGGCTATATGGCGGCGTTATGGATTGTCCGGCTGTTGATGCTGGGAATTGCCTTTCTCGCTATGAAATCGCATAAAAGAAATGAAAAGCTGTCACCACGGATCATAGCCGGCGTTGCAATAGCTGGTTTGCTGGGAGTAGTCCTCTTGTCCGGGCAGAATACCATAAGCATAAGTGATGATCAACTGACAACCTGGATCATTTTCTCTATGTTAATTCTTGTAGCAATCTTGTTTTTCAACCTTAATTGCCAATATGAAATGGAAAAAAAGATTATGCTGCTTGAAAAAGAAAAAAATACGTTGTTGGAACATGACTATCAGACCCTTAAAAATGTTTATGCTGCTAATGCAAAATTGTTCCATGACTTTCATAATCATATTGATGTAGTGTATCATTATCTGTTAAAAGACCATACAGACAAAGCCCTTCATTACATTGAAGATCTGCGTTCTCCAATGCAGGAAATTACGCAGACAGCATGGGTAGGCGACGAAGCCGTAGACTATCTGATCAACGACAAAATTGCCCTTGCTGTTTCTCAAAATATACAGGTAGCTACAAACATTGAATTTCCACGCCATACCAATATACAAACTGTTGATTTAGTTGCGATTTTAGGTAATCTTTTGGATAATGCCCTCGAAGCAATAAGCACTGTGGAGGATAGATTCCGGTTTATCAATTTAACGATACGCCGCATAAATAATATGCTGGTTATCAAAGTGGAAAACGGGTGCAGTGCAGCACCTGCCGAAACGAACGGGAAGTTAGAGACTTCCAAAGCAGATAAAACCTTGCACGGCTGGGGGCTTCAAAGTGTTTGTACTGCCGCACAGCGTTATGACGGAACGATTGAGACAGAGTATAGCGATCATACATTCCGTGCTGTTGTTACACTATCTTTTGAAGCAGTAAAAGCATAATCATTTTATTGGAAATTATGGTAATAATGGTGGGATTAATCGAGCGCGCAAGCGCTCGTTTTTTTCGTGGACAAAAACCTACCGATTATGGACAGAGCGGAGGGAGTACAGATTTTGCAGTATGCTATAGCTGTAACAGAAACTTACACACGAAACCAAAGGAGGTTATCTTATGCGTCATTTTTATTTTCGATTGATTCTGGGTATTGTCTGGCTGGCTGTGGCGGCTGTTAGTGCCGTGAAAGCAAATATTTCATTTGCTGCCCTGTATGCCGTGCTGGGTATGGTATTTTTATGGTCAGCTTATTCGATTTGGAAAAAGGAAAAGGGCAAAGACAAACGGGGGTAACATAATGAACAACGGGAAAATGCTTTTTCTTGATGATTTGAGTGTATGGTACACGCCGGGAAAACCTGTTCTTGAAAAATTATCTATGGAGCTGGGGACGAATGAAGTGATAGGGCTGATCGGATTGAACGGGGCGGGCAAGACCACCTTTATCAAGACGCTTTCCGGTCTGCTTGACACTTTTTGGGTGAAAGCCGCCTGGTGGCAGGGAAAAACGCTTCTATTCCGTGACCGGGAATTTAAGAAAGAACGGTATGTTGTTTTTGCCGAGGATCATTCTTTTCAGTTTTTTACATTCCGTGAGTATGCTTCCTATGTGGCAGCGTCTTACGGTAGCAAATTATCTGATGTTGACGAATTGATACATGGTTTTCAATTTGAGGAATACACCGATGTTTTGCTGAAAGAACTGTCAACGGGTAATCGGAAAAAGGCTTATTTAATTACGGCTTTTGCCTTGAAGCCAAAGTTGCTCATACTGGACGAGCCTGTGAACGGACTTGATTTTCAGAGTACCGAATACTTGTACCAGCAGATAGGCAGCTATCGGCAATACGGAACAATCCTCTTTTCGTCCCATATTCTTGAAAGTATCTGCCTTACGTCCGACCGGGTAGCGGTATTGGAACAAGGGCAGATAAAAAGATGTTTTGCCGGACAGGAAATTGAAGCGGAGAAAATACGGGAGGTATTAAAAGAATGATTCTCTTACAAGCCCTCGGGAAACAGCTTTTCGGTGCAAAGTATGAACGTGTTATAAAAAGCCTTATTGCCTGCATTATCCTGTTTCTTGCCATTCATACCGCAGGAATTGAAATAGAGATTGCACCGTCTGTTCTTTTGTTGACGGCTGCGGCTTGTTCCATGGGTATCATGTGGCAGACGCTTAATTCTTCGGGAAATGCAGAACGCATGACCGGGCTGTTTATGCTGCCATTTCGGAACAGGGAAATGACATTTTCTCTTGTACTGGTATTTACCGGCTATACGTTGATTACCAAAACATTCCTTGTGCTGGCTTTGTTCTTTGCCGTACATGAATGGAGTGTGCTGCAAATTGCTGCATCTTTGCTCTGTGCCTGTAATGGCTGTTTTTTGGCTGCCGCATGGTATATCATGACAAAGCAAGCTTCGCTGCATGAAAAAGGTTCCTGCCTGTTTTCATTTTTATGGTTATTGAAAACAGACGCTTATGTTTTCTATCGTCCGGTGTCGGCAAAACTTCTGATCAGACACACAAAAGGAACAGGAAGCATAGTTCTATATTTGCTGCGCTATCTGATAACAAACAAAAACTATCTTTTGAATACTGCCGGATTGTGTTTGATTGCTTGTGTTATGTCGTCTATATTAGGGCAATTTGAGGGAGTGAATGTCATGCCGTTGGGGTTTGCCGTTCTATGCCTGAATACCCCGATCTGTATATTGCTTTCCTGTGACCCCGATTTAGAGCAGGCAGTCCGGACACTGCCGGGGCAGGCAAGACGTTTCTGCATGAGCTATTGCTTTTTTATCTTTTCTGTCAATATGGCGGTAAACAGCGTGTATCTGACCAGCTGGCAAATATGCAAAAGCGGCGTAAATAGTACTGAAATCATTACTGCGATTGTAATCGCGCTGCAAAGTGCTGTCCTGTCTGTTTTGTTGGAGTGGTTTTGTCCTGTCCGTAACTGGAAGATTGAAAATGATTTATGGCACCACCCGCGAAAATATATTGTACCGCTGATTATGTTTCTGATTGCAGGTCTTATCGTAAGGAGAATATAAAATCCCGGTTATACGCTATGTCTGTTGCGGCTGCGGATATGTGGAGAACTGGGTGGAAGGGAGTGGGCGTGACGAGATTAAGTACACATTCGGGCAATAAAAGGAGATTTGTTCGTGCAACAAAAAAGCAGAGAACCAACCACCAATGAAAGGGATGTGTTCTCTGCTCCTGCTTTAAATAAACTTATATCAGCTTTACACCATTTTCCTGCATTTTCAGTGCGCGCACCTTGCTGGATAAACCAAACAGGTTGATGAAACCTTCCGCATCGTGATGATCGTACATATCGCCGGTGGTGAAGGAAGCGATGCTCTCATTGTAGAGTGTATACGGTGATGTGGTGCCGGCTTTGATGATATTGCCTTTATAGAGTTTGAACTTCACTTCGCCGGTCACATATTCCTGGGTAGACTCGATGAAAGCCTGTACGGCCTTGCGAAGAGGAGTAAACCATTTGCCCTCATAGACGATCTGTGCAAATTTATTACCCATATCCTGCTTAAGCGCATAGGTGTCACGGTCAAGGATCAGCTCCTCAAGCTGCTGGTGTGCTTCATAGAGGATGGTGCCGCCGGGTGTCTCGTAGACGCCGCGGGATTTCATGCCAACTACGCGGTTTTCCACGATATCCACGATACCGATGCCGTGCTTGCCGCCCAGTTCATTGAGGGTGGCAATAATCTCGGCCACTTTCATTTCCTTGCCATTGACGGAGGTGGGGATACCTTTTTCAAAGGTCATGGTCACATATTCCCCTTCATTGGGAGCTTTCTCCGGTGTGGTGCCGAGTACCAGAAGGTGTTCATAATTGGGCTCGTTGGCAGGATCCTCAAGCTCCAAGCCCTCATGGCTGATATGCCATAAGTTACGGTCGCGGCTGTAACTGGAATCTGCGGAGAAAGGAAGGTTGATGCCGTGCTGACGGCAGTATTCAATTTCCTCTTCACGGGAGTTTAAGGTCCATTTCTCGTTACGCCATGCGGCAATAATCTTTAAATCAGGAGCCAGGGCCTTGATACCTAATTCAAAACGAATCTGGTCGTTGCCTTTACCGGTAGCGCCATGGCAGATGGCGGTTGCGCCTTCCTTGCGGGCAATCTCTACCAGTTTCTTGGCGATAACGGGTCTAGCCATGGAAGTACCAAGCAAATATTTGTTTTCATAGACTGCGTGGGCCTGTACACAGGGCATGATGAAGTCGTTGCAGAACTCATCTGTTAAATCTTCGATGTAGAGCTTGGAAGCGCCGCTGGAAAGGGCACGCTCCTCCAGGCCGTCCAACTCTTCTGCCTGACCGCAGTTGCCGCACACGCAGATAACTTCATAGTCAAAATTTTCTTTCAGCCAGGGAATGATAACGGTGGTATCAAGTCCGCCGGAATACGCAAGAACTACCTTTTCTTTCATGTCAGTTTCCTCCATTTAAGTATGTAATGAAATTGTTATGTTGGTTACTCTCTATACGCATATCGCCCCTCAATCAGCAGGCCGCGTTTATCCTTAAAACAATATACAACAAGATAACAGAGATTGCAAGTGTAAATTTATGCATATTTTAATGAATATTATTGATTTTTATGTATAAAAATAAAAATATATTGAATATTATGCGATTTAGTTGTATAGTTATACAACGCGGAGATGAAAGGAGAGGTGTGAAGGGGAACAGGAAAGGCAAAGGCTGTATGATTGTCAAGCAGGGTCTGGCATGGTATATTTAAAGTAGTGTGAAAGAAATGGATTCATACTTGTATCTGCTGCGGCAGTATAGGATACGATCCGGATCTCCCAAAGGAATTAACCACAAATATTTCAGACCCATGAGAGTCAATGAGCTGGGGATGTGTGAAATATGTCAAAAGTATAATCATACTTTGTGAAAATGGATAATCTGTCAATGATTATTGGATTATGAAATGTTTCGGAATGGAGGAAAAATGATCAAAGCAGGAATTATAGGAGCTACAGGATATGCGGGCGGCGAGTTGGTGAGGCTGCTTACGGCGCACAGTAAGGTGGAGGTAGTCTGGTACGGATCGCGCAGTTATATTGACCAGAAGTATGCGCAGGTGTACCAGAACATGTTTCAGATTGTGGACGCAAAATGCATGGATGATAATATGGAAGAACTGGCAAAGCAGGCGGATGTGATTTTCACAGCCACGCCCCAGGGGTTTAGCGCTTCTTTGATGAACGAGGATATTCTGTCTAAAGTAAAGGTGATAGATTTAAGCGCCGATTTTCGGATTAAGGATGTGCCCACCTATGAAAAGTGGTATGGTATCGAGCATAAGTCGCCGCAGTACATAGAGGAAGCGGTCTACGGGCTTTGTGAGATCAACAGGGAAGATGTGAAAGGCGCCCGGCTGGTGGCCAATCCGGGATGTTATACGACCTGTTCCATTCTCACGGCGTATCCGCTGGTAAAAGAAGGACTGATTGATACGGATACCCTGATCATAGATGCCAAGAGCGGTACTTCCGGGGCGGGCCGCGGGGCGAAGGTGCCCAATCTGTACTGTGAGGTGAATGAGAATATCAAGGCTTACGGTGTGGCAAGCCACAGGCATACGCCGGAGATAGAAGAACAGCTCGGATATGCGGCGGGAAAGGAAATCGTATTAAATTTTACCCCCCATCTGGTGCCTATGAACAGGGGCATCCTGGTGACGGCTTACGCAAAACTTCTGCCGGTAAAGAAGGCGGATGGACAAATGGCATTGCCTTCTTATGAAGAAGTAAAGGCAGTGTATGACAAATATTATCAGCAGGAAAAATTTGTCCGTGTCCTGGAAAAGGGTGTATGTCCGGAGACGAAATGGGTGGAAGGCAGCAATTATGTGGATATCAATTTTGTGATTGATGAGCGGACAGGCCGGGTGATTATGATGGGCGCCCTCGATAATCTGGTTAAGGGTGCTGCCGGGCAGGCGGTGCAGAACATGAATCTGATGTTTGGTTTTGCGGAGAGTGAGGGGCTCGATCTGGTACCGATGTTCCCGTAACCACGGCATACATTCTTCCGGAGAATATTCTACTATAGATTATGAAAAGTAAAACAGGGGGTAGATTCATATGGAAAGAAGAGATAAAGTAAATTATTATCTGGATCTGGCGAAAATGGTGGCACAGCGCTCCACCTGTCTGCGCAGACACTACGGGGCTGTGATTGTGAAGAACGATGAAGTCATAGCCACAGGATATGTGGGAGCGCCCAGGGGCAGGAAGAACTGTACCGATGTGGGGGAATGTATCCGTACGAAGATGGGGATTCCCAGAGGGGAACGCTATGAGTTGTGCCGCAGTGTGCACGCGGAGACCAATGCGATCATCAGCGCTTCACGGGATAAAATGATCGGGAGCTCCATGTATTTAACAGGGGTGGAAGCGGATACAGGAGAATATGTGAAAAATTCCTGTAGCTGTTCCATGTGTAAACGGCAGATTATCAATGCAGGGATTGAGACCGTGTATGTCAGGGATACGGACACAGACTACAGGGTGATTCCGGTACAGCAGTGGATTGATGAGGATGAGTCCTTAGAGGGCACTTTTGGATATTGAGAAGGAAAGTCTCAGGAAGGTTGGAAGGTTGAATAAATTCTCTGAAGAGCAATTTATTCAACCAAGAATTTGTGCCGAAGCGTCACAAATTCCATGATGGCAGAGCGAAATCTGATATTTCGCTCGCCTCCTCAGCGTAAAACGCTTCGGAATAGAGGAAAAGATGAACGCACAAGAAGACAGCATACAAGAAAAAATGATACAGGCAGATGAGCGCGATATGGCGCTCATGCCAGTTGACATAAAACCCTCCCCTAAAGGGAGACTTTGTAAAGAAATGGCAGTATATGACCTGCTTGAGGAACTTGATATTCACTATCTTCGTCTGGATCATGGGGTGACGGCTACCGTGGAGGATTGCCATGATGTGGACAGTAAGCTGGGGATTCACATCTGCAAGAATCTCTTTCTGTGCAATACACAGAAAACAGATTTTTATATGCTCATGATGCCCGGTACGAAAAAGTTTAAGACCAAAGAGCTTTCCAATCAGATTGGCAGTGCGAGACTTTCTTTTGCGGGAGCAGAATATATGGAGGCGTTTTTGGATATTACGCCCGGTTCTGTGAGTGTGATGGGGCTGATGAATGATAAGGATAGCCGGGTACGACTTCTCATTGACAGGGATATTCTTGCGGATGAGTTTGTAGGATGTCATCCTTGTGTGAATACTTCCAGTCTGAAGATTCGCACGAAAGATATTCTGGAGAAATTTCTTCCTTATGTAAAACATGATTATACGGCGGTGACACTTGTGGGAGAGTAAGCGGGTGGACAGGAAATCGGCCTGATGACAGGGCAGAATGAAAAAGGGAAAAGACAAACCGGAAAGGTGACAGCATATGATACGAAGGATGACGATAGAGGATTATGACGGAGTGAAGGCGCTTTGGATGTCGATTAAGGGCTTTGCCATCAGGAGTCTGGATGATTCCAGGGAAGGGGTGGCACGATTCCTTACGAGAAATCCGGATACCAGTGTGGTGGCAGTGGAGGACAACAGGATTGTGGGCGCGATTCTCTGCGGGCATGATGGCAGACGGGGATGCCTGTATCATGTGTGTGTGGCGGAAAATTATCGTATGAGGGGAATTGGGAAGGCCATGGTAGTCTTTTGTATGGAGGCTCTTAAAGCGGAGCATATCAATAAGGTATCCTTGATTGCGTTTACCAGAAACGATATCGGCAACGCTTTCTGGAAACAGATTGGCTGGACGAAACGCGAAGATCTGAATTATTATGATTTTACGCTCAATGAGGCCAATATTACGGCCTTTAACGGGTAAAAGGACAATGACGAAACAGACGAATGGGGATTGTTATGTACAGGATACTTGTGGTGGAGGACGATGGAATCATCGCGGCACAGATTGCTAAATATCTGACAAAATGGGGCTATGAAGTGGAGACTGTCAGGGACTTTGCGGATGTGATGGGGCAGTTCGCAGCCTATGATCCCCAGCTTGTGCTGATGGATATCGGACTGCCCTTTTATAATGGCTATTACTGGTGTGGTGAGATCCGCAAGGTATCGCAGGTGCCGATTATTTTTATCTCTTCTGCGTCAGACAATATGAATGTGGTGATGGCCGTCAATATGGGTGGGGATGATTTTGTGACAAAGCCCTTTGATTTGGAGATTTTACAGGCCAAAGTGCAGGCGCTTTTACGGCGGGCCTATGCTTTTACGGCGCCCGGGACAGTGTTGGAATACCGGGGAGTTCTTCTAAATATGACAGATATGTCACTTTCTTTCCGAAGAAAAGAGAAAAGCGTCAGCCGGATGGAACTGACGAAAAATGAGTTTCGTATCTTACAGACACTTTTTGAGGCAGCAGGAGGTATTGTCAGCCGGGATATGCTGATGAAAAGGCTATGGGATGACGAGTGTTTTGTGGATGACAATACGCTGACGGTGAATATGAACCGCCTGCGTAAACGGCTTGCGGAGATTGGGCTTTCCAATCTTGTGCAGACTAAGAAGGGTGTGGGATATTTTCTGGTACAGGCAGAAATCTGAGCACAGAATGGAGAGCAATATGAACCAAAAGATTTTTATACCGACAGCATATCTGCGGGAGCGGATTGTCCCGGTTTCCTTCTATCTTGTGGAAGCTCTTATCTTTATGATGATAGCCGCACTGTACGGTTATGAGGGTGTACTTGAAAATATGCTGTATGCGCTGGGGTTGGCAGCCTTTTTCGGCGGCTGTTATCTTTTGTGGGATTATTGGAGATACCGGGAAAAGTACAGGATGTTGTGGAGGCTCCTTTCGGCAGAAGAACGCAGTGAAGAGCTGCCACAGACGGTATCCGGCATGGAACAGGCCTATCAGCAGATCATCACAGCGCAGGAGACGGAGAAGAAAGCGCTGATCACACAGCTGGATGAGAAACAGCAGAACATGGCAGATTATTATACCATGTGGACGCATCAGATTAAGATCCCGCTGGCGGCTATGGATCTGCTTTTGCAAAACAATGACAGGGGAATGGATGAAAACCGGGACTGGCAGACACAAAGACAGCTCCGGGAAGAAGTGTTTAAAACGGGACAGTATGTGGATATGGCCCTGCACTATGCCAGAATGGAGAGTATTTCATCAGACCTTTCTTTTGCCAGACTGGAGGTAGATGAACTGGTAAAAGGGGCGCTCAAGAAGTATTGGATTCTTTTTAGCGGGGCCGGTCTCAACCTGCATCTGGAGGAGTGTCACGCACAGGTAGTCACGGATGGCAAGTGGTTTTCTTTTGTGATAGAACAGGTCCTGTCCAATGCCTTAAAGTATACGAAAGAAGGCGGTATTTTCATTTGCGGGGCCGATAAGTCAGGAAGCCATGTGAAAGAAGGAGGCAGTTACCTTGTGATTGAGGATACAGGAATCGGTATTGAGGAGAGTGACTTGCCCAGAATCTTTGAACGGGGATTTACAGGATATAACGGCCGTATGGGGAACAAGTCCACAGGCATCGGCCTGTATCTGTGCAGACAGATCATGGACAGGCTGGGGTTGGACATCCGTGTGGAGTCCAGGCGAAATGAAGGAACAAAGGTGTTTCTGGGCATCGCCCAGGAGGAGATCCTTACAAAAATGTAAGTTACGAAAAGGAAATGTAAGTCATATACATGGCAGAGCATTTCCTTTTTGTTTATGATAAGCAAAGGAAGCTTATGGTTATGCTATTTGCACAATGATGAAAGCATTGAGATGAGTTTCAAAATTACCCGGATAATTGTATGAAAAGGAGGAGAACATGCCGCTATTAACAGTTAAAAATGTCAAGAAAATATATACCACCCGTTTCGGTTCTGTCAAAGTGCAGGCCTTAAATGATGTGAATTTTTCCGTGGAGGAAGGAGAGTATGTGGCAATCATGGGAGAGTCCGGTTCCGGTAAGACCACACTATTAAATATTCTGGCCTCTCTGGATACGGCCACCAGCGGGCAGGTGCTTTTAAACGGACAGGAATTATCCAGGGTTAGCCAGAAAGATCTGTGCGCGTTCAGAAGAGATCATCTGGGATTTGTTTTTCAGGATTTTAACCTGCTGGATACCATGTCCCTGCGGGACAACATTTTCCTGCCGCTGGTGCTTTCCGGGGTATCTTACCGGGAGATGGAGGAGCGGCTTATCCCGCTTGCCCGAAAACTGTCTATTGGGGATCTTCTGGATAAATATCCTTACGAAGTATCCGGCGGGCAGAAACAGCGGGCGGCGGTGTGCCGGGCCCTGATCACGCGGCCGGATATTGTGCTGGCAGACGAGCCTACGGGCGCGTTGGATTCAAGGGCTTCCGGGAAGCTTCTGGGCCTCTTTGGGGAGATTAATACAGAAGGGCAGACCATTCTTATGGTGACCCATAGTATCCAGGCGGCGGCTCATGCGGGAAGGGTGCTCTTTATTAAAGACGGCTGTGTATTTCACCAGATTTATCGGGGAAGCCATGACCGGGATGAGATGTATCGTATGATATCCGATGCCCTGACAGTGATGCAGGCACAGCAGAATCAGGGGGATGGGGAGATGCCCCTGGAAGGTCAGGTATAGAGGGAGGAGGAGACCATGAATAAGATGAAATTACTGCCTGTGATGGCTTATCGGGGAGTCCGGCAGAACAAACTGGTCTACAGACCGTATCTGATGGCGTGCTTTTTTTCCGTATTCAGCTACTACCTGTTTGCGTCCCTTTTGCACAACGATCTGATGGGAAGACTGCCCAAGGCGGCCTATGCATGGATGATGTTATCTATCGGCAAGGGACTGCTTTCCATTATTCTTTTGCTGTTCCTGCTCTATGCGGGCAGCTTTTTGCAGAAAAGACGCAAACGGGAACTGGGGCTTTACAGCCTTCTTGGACTGGAGCGCAAACATATCGGTATCATGCTGTTCTGGGAAAATGCCGGGATGTATCTGGTCAGTGTATCGGTGGGAATCGTAATGGGATTTGTCCTAAATAAGCTGATGTTTCTGCTGTTGCTGCGCATGTCGCGGCTTGATGTGGAGGTGGCGTTTTATTTTTCCATGGAAGCGGTTAGGGAGACGCTTTGGTATTTTGCATTTGTGTTTGTTTGTGTCTATATCAAAAGCCTCTGGGGCTTTTATCGGTTGAAACCCACCGAGCTGATGGCGGAGAGTAAGAAGGGGGAAAAGGAAGTAAAACACATCTGGCTGTGGACTGCCATTGGCGTCATAACACTGGTCTGCGGCTATTATATCTCTGTCACCAGTAAACTGGACAGCATGATTTTTACGGACTTTTTCCTGGCGGTATTTCTGGTGGTGATAGGGACGTATTTTCTGTTTACTTCAGGAAGTGTGGTCTTCTTACAGTTTCTAAAGGCAAGAAAGGGCATTTACTACAGGCCGGCTAACCAGGTGACAATTTCCGGTATGCTCTACCGTATGAAAAAGAACGCCGCAGGCTTGTCCAATATCTGTATTTTTTCTACCATGCTTTTGATTACACTTACCTGTACGGTTACCTTGTGGACAGGGATGGAACAGATTGCTGATTATGATTATCCTTACGATTTGCAGGCGGCTTATTCGGAGCATAGTGATGTAATCGATAACGCCGGAAAGAAAGCGGAGGAGCTTTCGGAAGAATATGGGCAGGGGATAGAAAGGCTGGACTATTACAATGTCATGGAACTTGTCTGTGGCAGGCCGGAGGGAAGCAATGCCTTTATGGCGGCCGGGGATTTTGCCTTTGCTGACCAGTACGGTGTCAATCTGATGACGCTTGCTGACTATAACCGTCTGGAAGGATGGAATCAGAGCTTGGAAGAGGGAGAAGTGCTTCTGTATTCTACGGGAACGGCGTTTGGTTTTGACAAGGTGGATTTTATGGGTGTGGAAGCAGACATCAAAGAAGAACCGGAGAGTATCTATCCCTATCCGCAGGCGAAGAACAGGATGTTTAACTTTACTTCGCAGTATGTGATGGTGGTAAAGGATGAGGAAGCATTGGCCAGGTTCGCATCGGCCTGGGCACAGACCAACGGTGTCACGGATTTAGAGGACTTTCTGCACAGGGGTGTGCGGTATCTGTGTCTGCGGCTTACGGGGGAAGAATCCGAGAGGGATGCCTTTATAGAAGAATGGTCTGTGTGGTGCCAGGGACAGCAGGATTTCCTGCGTCTGGAAAACGGCCTGGAGGGAAGGGACGAGGACCGCTCCATGAACGGCGGCCTGCTCTTTATCGGTATGGTATTCGGTATCCTGTTCTTTATGTGCCTTTTACTCATTATGTACTTTAAACAGGTCTCAGAAGGCTATGAGGATCAGAACAGCTTTGAGATTATGCAGAAGGTGGGTATGAGTGATACGGAAATCAGAGGAACCATCCGCAGACAGATCCTGCTGGTATTTTTCCTGCCTTTGGCGGGGGCCTTTCTGCACACGGCTGCCGGTCTTGTGATGGTCAATGGGCTTCTGGCCGCCCTGCGGTTCTTTGACACAGGCCTTTTGATCCGTTGCTGCGTGGGTGTGGCGGCAGCGGTGGCACTTTTGTATGTGGGCAGTTATCTGATGACGGCACAGACTTATTATCGGATTGTCAAGAAGTGAAAATTTTATTAAATGTGTTGTAATTATGAAAAAATAGTGTATATTAAAGTTAGTAGGTGATGCACAGCCTTATAAATGAGCGAGTTATAAGTGGGTGATGCACAGCCCATAAGTGAGCGAGTTAACAGAGGGCAGGGACTATTTGAGTCTCTGCTTTTTCTGTCAGACAATACGGTAGCTAAAATATGTGGATGTTTGTACACAAAGGAGTTTTATGAAAGATAGTTTGAGAATATATGAAGGAAAAGACCGAGGAGCAAGGTAATGCTCCTCGGTAGGTTAGGCAAAAATCTGTATTCGCAACTGTGGGTTGCCAAAAAGAACTTTAATGTTGGTGGTAAACAGTAGTGTTATTTTGTATAATACAATTAGTAAAAGGAGGCGTGACAGTGAAATTATCAGAAAAGATTATAAACTTAAGAAAAACAAATGGAATGACGCAAGAAGAACTTGCAGCAATATGTAACGTCAGCAGGCAATCTATATCTAAATGGGAAGCTGACATTGCATTACCAGAGACAGAAAAACTATTGATACTGGGAGATACTTTTCGGGTATCTATGGATATTTTATTAAAAGATGAATTGACGTTAAATGAGGCAAAAGATGTTCATAGTTGTGGCAGCAATGCAATCCATAAAAAGAAACAGGAATTATATGAAGGAATATTGATTAAAGAAAGCCTGGCGGATGACAGTATCATTGATTGCCTTAATATTCATAAAATTGAATTGTGGAATACCGGTGGGAAACCAAAATACTGGACTGCATTATTTTTTACAAGTGACAGAAAAGATTTTCCAGAACAAATTTCAAAAGTCATGCTGTCTGATTCTGATAAAAATGAAAACTGGTTTGTTGATTTTAAGGCAGGTAATGAAAAATACATTGTGTTTAGAGACAGGATTTTAAAATATCAGATTGGAAATCAGGCTGAAAAAGAATATGTATGCAATGAGTGTAAGAAATTAGGTATTGCTAATGAGCAGATGAACTGGTCAGAATAGGAGGAAGCATGAGGATATTATTAACATCAGCGGGTTTAGAAACTGAGGAAATTAAAAAGTGCTTTGTGGATATGGCAGGTAAAGAGATGTCTTTAGTAAAAGCCTTATTTATCCCTACAGCGGCAATAGATGTAGATGCAATAGAAGTTTTACCAAAATGTATGAATGATCTGTTAAAATGCGGTGTCTTAGGTAAAAATATTGACGTATTTGATTTACATGCCGGAATGGAATTTGAGAAATTGCAACAATATGATGTGGTATATTTGTGTGGCGGAAATACACGTTATTTGCTTGAAAGAATCAATGCTACAAGGTTTCATAAGTCTTTAATGGAGTATATCAATGACAATGGACTGGTAATAGGGGTAAGTGCCGGAAGTCTCATTTTTTCCAATAATTTGGATAATAATTTGGGGTTAATTGATACAAAATTAGATGTTCATTGTATAGCGGGGGAAAGAAGGGGCAAATTGACATATCCATTAAAAAATAATATAAAACTTACAAATACATGTGCGCTTGTAATACGGGATTTCCCAGATGGTGTGGAAATAATTGGAGAATAGAATGAGGACAATATGTTTCAAGGATTTAATGAGTCTACCATAATGTATTATAAAGCAATTCATAAGGAAAACAGTAAAAAAGTATATCAGGATAATGAACAGCTATATCTTGAAGGTGTGAAATATCCTTTAGATGAACTATATTTTGAATTGTATAACTATTTTAATGGGGTTGACAGGGATTTGTTAAGTAACAGAAGGAGATGTATTTCTTCGGCATATAATGATGCCCGTTTCTGTTGTGGAACACCTATAAAGGAATATTTTTACGTACGATTCAAATTAAATAGAATGAATAAGAAAAATGCATTGGGTTTCTTTTTTGATGCATCTTTAGATGGATATAAATATGGGTTGAATATCTATAATCCAGATGCAAATGGAATGAATAAAATCCGAGAATATATATTGGCTAATAAGCACTATGCAAAAAGAGTAATTGAAGATTTTAACGAAGCATGTTTATTAGAAATTCAAGGGGAAAAATATAAAAAGGAATATTATTCAAAAGAAGATATTATTTTACAAGAATGGTTGGAACGCAAGAGAATTTCTTGCACACATGAAGAAAATCTTAGTCCCGTTTTTTATGAGAGAGAAATTTTAAATCATATTTTTTCGGCATTTGACAGTGTAAGGGAAGTGTATTTTATGTTGAAGGAAGCATTATAGTTGATATCTTAGGGCAAATGAGGGGCAAAGAGATGTGCCAAGTCCACCTGATTATTAGTGGTCTTGGCACATATAAAATAGGAATCTAGTAAAATTCCAATGAATCCTCTGCATCCACCCACATCTGCATATTTCCCTCAAGGTAGAGTAAATCCATCGATATATCGATGGATTGCATATATCAAGCGGCTCATCTATTGCTAAGGCATCTAAGGCACATTGGGAGCAGGGAGTAGTCGTTAATCCATCTTCAGCCTTGTTGCAGTCAATCCGCAGAAGATATCCGTCAAAGGTTGTTATCTCAACACGGTTGTGGTACATATTGTATTCTGCATATATGAATTTCATATCCTATCAGTCCTTCCTTTGCTAATTTAATTTTCGGAGAAATTTAAGAAAGCATTTCTATCAGTTCTTCCTGCCCAATTTATTCTGTATTATAATTTGTTACAGGTTTTTCTTTCCCTTATTTTTGCCCTTATGAGGTTTCGTAACAAGAGGGAAAAGGATATAACACAAGGGAAAGTCTAAGGGCAAACTCACTTGCTATAAATTTAGCATTTTCAAGGGTTTGCGGACTTTTTGAAGATAAAATATAACAGTTAATAAATGCTATAAAAAGTGTCTTATCAGAATTCCGGTTTGTCATACTGAAAAATCGGAACTTGAGGAGAAAATAAAAAATGATTTCTGCAATTTATGACAGGCGAAGCACAAGGAAATTTATAAATAAACCTATATCCCATAAAGATATTACAGATATTATCCAAAGTGGAATAAAAGCCCCTTCTTCTAAAAATAGACAACCTTGGAAATACATTGTGATACAAGGAAATGCAAAAGCAGAAATGTTAAAAGTTTTCCGTCAGGGAATTGAGAGGGAAGAAAACGATAGCGCATTGTTGCCAGAAAGTAAACAGCACATAGCGGCGGCAAAATACACTGTTGACATAATGGAAGAAGCGCCAACCATAGTTTTTGTTATGAATTCACTGGGGAAAAGTATTCTGTCAGAATTAACACCAGAAGAACGTGTTTATGAAATCTGTAATATTCAGTCTATAGGCGCTTCTATACAAAATATGCTTCTTGCCGCTACTGAAAAAGGAATCGGCAGCCTTTGGATATGCGATATTTATTTTGCATATTCAGAACTGTGCAAATGGCTGGGGAATGACGGACAGCTTATTGTAGCTATTGCATTTGGTTATCCAAATGAATTTCCTAAAGAAAGACCCCGCAAGAAGATTGATGATATAGTTAAATGGAGAAACTAATTTGTCAGAGTGACAATTTTCAGTTTATCCCGGAAGCCGGAGAGTAGAGAACCCGGCTTCTTTTTCGTGTACGGGCAAAAAGAAAACCCTTCCCTCAAAAAGAGAGAAGGGCATTGCCGTTATTCTGTTACCGCCGGTATCTCCCCGACAAAGTTATAAATGATTTTGATTTCCTGAAACTTCTCCCCGCAACCTTTTTCACCTCGCCCACCAGAATCCTGCTGATAAGGCGGTTTAAGATACCCTCGTCCAGTTCCCGGACGGTGGCGTACTGCCGGATTTCCCGGATAAAGGTGCGGACATCGCTTTCCTGCTTATTGGAGCGGCGCAGGGAAAGTGCCAATTCTTTTAGCTGCTTCTGGTTTTCCTCCTGTTCCCGCTCCATTGCCGCCGTCAGCTTCACAAACCGCTGCTCGGACAGGATTCCCTTTGCCTTGTCGGTATACAGGTTCAGGAACATATCGTCAATCTCCCGGTTCCTTGCTTCCAGCCGCTCCCGTTCCTTCTCCATCTCCGAAGCGTCTGCCAGATACCGCCGCTCCATGCGGCTGCTGATTCGCTGGTAAAACGATTCAACGTCTTTCAACGCCATAGCCGCAAGTTCCTGAATATCCTTCAATACAAGATTGTACAAATCCCTCGCTTCCACCTTATGGCTGGTGCAGGCGTCCTTCCCCAGCCGGTTATACGTCTGGCAGATATAATACGCCTTGTCTATCGGCTCCCGTTCCTCGCCGGTAAAGCGGTTCTTCCCGGTTCTGCCCACCTTCTCATAGCGTACCTGCATTGTCCATTATAAAAAACGACAAACCGAGGCGCCGGAATCTTAATAAGTGATTTACTATACAGATTCTCATCCTTAATCCGGTTCTGTAATACTCTGCTCACATAGAACAGATCCCTCAATGGCATATTAGGATTGCATGTAGACTGGTGTTCATAGAGCATTAGTTCAAAATCAAACACAAAGGAAATATCATTCTTGTAATTCATATAGACCGCATTTTCCAGTGTGGTGATTTCCAGATTGTCTGTCTCTTCGTAAGCAGTGCCGTTCAGTGCATTGTACAGACTCAGCAGATTGTCCTTTTCCCGGAATATGGCCTTGTAGTTGCGCTGTACATTAGTTTAGTTTTGGTTTGATTCGTTAGTTTTGTTAGTTTCGTTTGCTTTTGTCTCGTTCACTTGTGTCCTCCTTAATGATCCCCAGCAAACATTCCACATAAGAGATTGACTGCCGGTACAGGAGAACCGTTCCAGATTCTCCTGCTTTTACAATGGTTGATTGGATGCAAAGCATGGATTTTCTGAAAATTAGAATAAAAATAGAGAATATCGATTTGTTAAGTAGAAAATATGCTTTTTCACACTATAGCATATTTTAAACGGAATTGCAAATAATTATTGCCTAATTTTATGTGGTTTATCCTGTATGAGGCGAGTATGTTAAAATAATCTTGACAAAAGTATAACATAATGTTATTCTTTAATTGACAACAACGTGTTATACATTTAGGAGGTAAAATTGTGGTACAGCAAATATCCGATGCCGAACTTGAAATTATGAAAATCGTGTGGGGAAATCCAGAGGAGGTGACTCTGTTTCCTTATATTATGGACGAATTGGCAGCCAGGGGCAAGCCGTGTCAGAAGAATACCTTGATTGTACTGCTGTCACGACTGATGAACAAGGGGTTTTTGAGTGCCAGAAAAATAGGGCGCCGTAATGAATATACCACGCTTGTTTCCGAAACGGAATATCAGACAGCACAGACGAAGAATTTTCTGAATAAGATTTATGAAGGGAGTGCCAAAGGTCTGGTTTCCAATCTGATTATGGGTGACTTGCTGGCAGACGAGGAGTATGAGGAATTGAAAAGTCTGCTGGAGAAAGGAAAGGAAAAAATATGAACGCTGTCTTGAAAATCTTTCTTTCCATGTCTGTTTCCGGCGGTCTGCTTATTCTGGTTCTGCTTTTGGGAAAACGATTCGTGAAAGACAAAATCAGCCGGCAATGGCAGTATTATATTTGGCTGGCAGTGATTATACGGTTGCTGTTCCCGTTTGGACCTGAAATAAGCCTGTTGGGAAAGACTTATCAGATTGTGGATCAGGCAATCATTCAGGCTGTGCCCTTGTCGCAGCAACAGTCAGCGTTAAACATTTCGGGAAGCAATCCTGCGTCTGTGGCTGGGATAGAGCCGGGCAGGGAAAACGTGAATCTTTCGGCGGATGATCCGGCAATGTCCACTCACTCATTTCAGGATGCCGGGAAGTCGCTGATAAATCATGTCTGGCTGATCTGGCTGGCAGCTGCACTGGGTTTGTTGATAAGAAAAATAACCATTTATCAGAGCTTTGTGCGGTATATCAATGCGGGATTGATGCCGGTTTCTGACATGGAACTATTAGACCGGCTTTCCATGGCGGCAGGGCAGATGGGTATCAGAAAACCGATAGAGTTGTGTGTTAATCCGCTTATTTCTTCTCCGTTATTGATTGGCTTTTTCCATCCGTGTATTGTACTGCCAGGTACAGAGATCCCGGAAAAGGATTTTTACTATATTACCATGCATGAACTGACACATTATAAAAGGCGGGATATGTTTTATAAATGGCTTGTGCAGATTACCGTCTGTCTGCATTGGTTTAATCCCCTGGTACATTTTATGAGCCGGGAAATTATACGGGACTGTGAATTTTCCTGTGATGAGGCCGTCCTTCTTAAGACGGGGTGTGGCAACAGGCAGGACTATGGCAAAACTTTGCTTGATGCTATGGCGGCAGTTGGAAAATACAGGGAGAATCCTGGTGCTGTTACGTTGGGCGAAGATAAACAATTATTGAAAGAAAGGATGGGTGCCATTATGAATTTCAAGAAGAAATCAAGAGCAATGTGGCTGTTGACGGGGGTGCTGACACTATGTATGATTCTGGGGACGGCTTTCATTGGTGTTTACCCCGCCTCGGCGGCCGGTAATCACACGGCAGGCAAGTCCGGGGAGACTGCAGGCCAAGGCCTCACGCAGGAGAAAACAGGTGTAAGCGAGGATTATGAGAGATGGGCAAAGAAGTATTATGAGGCTGATGCGATACCGTCCTTTCAAATTGTTTTTGCACGGTTGGAGGAAAGCGCACAGAAGAAATGGCTGGAAAAAATTTATGGGGATGGTGATATTGCTTTCTTTTCTGCTGCTGTGCGGGGGCTTGCCATAAATTCCCCTTTATTTGCGGAATTTGCCGAGAAAGCGTATGCAGATGAAGATATGGCGTTTTTTTCCACCCTGGCGGACTGTATGGAAGAAGCTGAACTGGAACTTTGGCTGAATCGGGCATTGGATGATGGGAACCTGGCATTTCAATCCATATTGTCTGACAGACTGGGGCGGGATGAAGCATTTGATGAATTGAAAGAGAAACGGGAGAAAGTCTGGACAAAAGCACAGGCGGCGGAATATCAGGCGGCTGGCATTACCATGGACGGCAGGGATTATTACTATGCAGGGGAGCTTGTCAATATTTTCCTGGATATCCGATCCGACCAATCCTTTTGCACACTGAATATGAATCCGGAGGGCACTGTCAATATTAAGATTATCCGTGATGCAGATAACAAGATTACAGGCGTCACTTATATGACTGAGATAGAAGTGGCAGAGCTGTTATATGGCAGGTCATGATTTTATAGGCTGAAAGCCCCGCCACAGGAGCTTTCAGCCTGATGAATCAAATGAAACTTAAAGATGTCCGGTAGCGCCTGGCATCAATAATTCTCTGCATGTATCTCAAAATAACTCTGGGGATGATTGCAGGTGGGGCAGACCTCAGGTGCCTTGGTGCCTACTACGATATGGCCGCAGTTACGGCACTCCCATACCTTGACCTCGCTCTTTTCAAATACGGCGGCGGTCTCCACGTTCTTAAGCAGCGCGCGGTATCTCTCCTCGTGATGCTTTTCGATGGCGCCCACGAGTCTGAATTTCTCCGCCAGTTCCGGGAAGCCTTCTGCCTCTGCTGTCTTAGCGAAGTTTTCGTACATATCCGTCCACTCGAAGTTTTCACCGTCTGCGGCTGCGGACAGATTTTCCCTGGTATCGCCGATACCGCTTAACTCTTTGAACCACATCTTTGCATGTTCTTTTTCATTATCGGCCGTTTTCAGGAACAGGTTGGAAATCTGCTCATAGCCTTCCTTTTTGGCTACGGAAGCAAAGTAGGTGTACTTGTTTCTTGCCTGGGATTCTCCTGCAAAGGCAGCTTCCAGGTTCCTTTCAGTCTGTGTTCCGGCATACTTATTTGTGTTCATGTGTTTTTCCTCCCATTTTCTTTCAGTTGTTGTTCCAAAATTATAATATTTTGTAAAATTTTTGTCGAGAGTTTATATGTAAATTTTTGGAAATTTTCTGAAGATTATCGAATTCCGAAAGCTATAGAAATCCTGCTGATATGCCGATATTTTTATTATAAGTGTCACAGGTGTATCAGAAAAATATAAGGAAGTGATCGTGTGAAAATCGGGGAAGCGCAGAAAGCTTACAGACAGCAGCTGAGTCTCTTAAGGGGACAAAAGAAAGATTATGTAAACCAACAGGAAGAAAACCGCAAGAAGATGGAGAAAGCCCAGGAGAAAAGTGAACAGCTGGGTGTGAAATTTGAATTGTCCGAGGAGTATCTGGCAAGGGAGAAGGAATTACAGGGCCAGATTGATGCACTGTCCGGACAGATTAAGAAGAACGAGAAGGTGCTGGAAGATCTGGCAGATCAGGAAATGGGAATCTTTAACAGTGTGGCATCCAAACAGCAGGCGGATGCCATGAAAGAGTATGGGGAGGAGATGGCCAAGTGTCTGGAGATTGCCAGGAGAATCAGCCGGGGAGACAAGGTGCCGGCACAGGATGAGAAGAAGCTGATGGAGTTTAACATGGACATCTACAAGATGGCCAAGAATATGGCAGCCATCAATATGAACCGGAAACACGAAGAATGGGACTCTCTCTGGGGAGAAGAGGAAGAGAAGGAGTATGAGGATCCAAGAGAGGTCTCGGAAAATGCGGAAGCGAATGTGGAGCTGCCGGAGGGGATGGAAGCCATGGCCGGCGGGGAGGCGTCTTCTGGGTAGGCAGAGAGGACAGGTTCATGATATTATGAAGGGCGTGAAGGATATGACCAGGGGCAATCCGTTTGCCCTGCTATTTGGATTTGCCTTTTCCCTGATGATTGGCAATGTGTTTCAACAGCTTTATACTTTTGTGGATACAATGATTGTCGGGAAATATCTGGGTGTGACGGCACTGGCGGCTCTGGGTGCAACAGAGTGGCTGGTGTTTGTTATGTTTGGGTGTGTACAGGGAATGTCGCAGGGATTTTCTATTAGTATGGCACAACGGTTTGGCAGTCAGGATGGAGAAGGGCTTAAGAAAGATATGGGTGCCAGTATTATTCTATGTTTGTTTCTGGGTGTGTTTTTCACTGTATTGGGACAAATATTATGTAAACCGATGCTGCTGATGCTGCAAACGCCGAAGGAAATCATGGGGATGGCACAGGTGTATCTGCGGACACTTTATGGCGGTGTGGGTATTTCTTTTGGTTACAATATTCTGGCTGCTTTTTTGCGGGCATTAGGGGACAGCAGGACGCCGCTTGTGGCAGTATCCATGGCGGCGGTATGTAATATGATGTTGGATTTTATTTTTGTGGTGGTACTGCATGGGGGCGTATTTGGTGCGGCGGCGGCTACTTTGTTATCGCAGTTATTTTCAGCCGGATATTGCTTGTGGGCAATCAGAGCCGGCGGCCTTGTGCAGCTGCACAGGGAAGATTTCCAGATACAGCCGGAAAGGATTGGAAGACTTTTGCGTCTGGGGATTCCCATGGGATTACAGAATGTGATTACAGGGATTGGCGGTATGGCTGTGCAGTGGGTTATCAATGGGTTTGGTACCTTGTTTGTGGCGGGATTTACAGCGGCGAATAAGCTTTATGGTCTGTTGGAAACAGCCGCTGTCTCTTATAGTTATGCGGTGGTATCCTATACGGGACAGAATGTGGGAGCAGGGGATTACAGGAGGGTGAGAAAGGGATTTGGAGCCGCCTGTATATTGGGCACTATGACCGCAGGCGTTATGTCCTTGATTATGCTGGTCTTTGGCCGGCCGATTCTTATGTGTTTTCTTTCGGGAGAAGAGAGGGTACTTGTCCGGACGGTAGAGACCGGCTATACGTTTCTGAGGATTCTGGCCGCTTTTTTCTGGCTTTTGTATCTGCTCTATATTATCCGGGCCTGTGTGCAGGGAATGGGCAATACGATACTTCCCATGTGTTCCAGTTTTCTACAATTGGTCATGCGGGTAGTCTGTGCATTATTTCTGACCATAGAAATCGGTGAGAACGGGGTGTTCTGGGGAGAAGTCTGTGCCTGGATTCTGGCAGATGTGTTTTTGGGACTGTGCTTTGTGTGGGTGTACAAAAGGCGGACCTTGGAATGACGAAGTAAGTATGGAAAAGGGGTGTACCGCCTGTAGGCCGGTACACCCCTTTTATGCACACTCACAATATTCTTATATGTTTTGAAGTTACGGTACCTGGATAAATGCCAGTACGCCATAGGATGTCATATCAACAATCACGTGGTCAGCTCTTACTTCTGTGACGGTAACAGGTGTCCACTGACCGCCGGCAAGCTGATATACCTGAATGTTCTCTGTGCCTGTTATTCCGGGCATATAGTAATTCACGTTAGCCGTGTTAAAGGATACGGAGCCGCTGATATTTACCACATTCAGGACAGTGCCGTTTAAGGCTGTTGCCTGTGCTTTGGCGGAATTCACCTGGTTGAGTGCTGCTTTGGAAACAGTAAACGACTGATTGGTCTTTGTGCCGTCGATGACTACACCGCCGCCCTGTGCTACCGGAATAGCGCTTGTTAAGCCGGGTGTTCCGGTGACTGCATTGTTATTGTATTCGCCGACACTTTTACCGGCTTCCTGGGCAGCGCTTGCAGTTGCCACGGAAACGCCTGCTTCTGATGTGCTGTTTCCTTCTGAATATCCCTCATAGGAACTGTCGGAAGTGCTGTTGCCGCTCCAACTCTCATTGCCGTAGCTTTCTGAGGCAGATACCACAATGGCCATAGAGAACATTAAGGTGCCTGCCAGCAATAATGCAAGATATTTTTTGATTTCCATTGAATGATTCCTCCTTTTGTTGTGTGTGTGGTATAAGCATAGTCTTTTGTCCGGAGGGAATCAAGAGCCCGGAGGGAAATTTTAGAAAAATATAAGAAAAATGATGTGCAAATGATTTTGAGAATAACGATTGCATAAAAGTGGAAAATGCTGATAAAATGATGTTAAAAATGGAGGAAGCAGCAATGAAACCGATTGTACTTTATTATGCAAAATGTTCTACCTGCCAGAAGGCGCTCAAATGGCTGGAGGAAAAGGGCATAGATTATGAGGGGCGTCCGATCAAGGAGGAGAATCCGACCGCAGAGGAATTACAGGTCTGGTACATGAAGAGTGGTCTGCCGCTGAAACGGTTTTTTAATACCAGTGGACTGCTTTATAAGGAGATGGGTCTTAAAGATAAGCTTCCCGGCATGGGGGAGAAGGAACAGCTTTCGCTCCTTGCCTCGGACGGCATGTTGGTGAAAAGGCCGCTTCTTGTGAGCGATAGGGGAGTATATCCTGGGTTTAAGGACAGCGAGTGGGAGAAAATCATAGCAGGATAGAAGATTACGGCAGGATAGAAAAGGCGGAATAGAAAATCACGGCAGGAGGCCGGAGAGCAGAAGATGATGGTACAGGAGATTTTTAATGAATATGCCAGATTTACACAGGTAGAGTCGATGGCGATCGGCGGTTCGCGCGCCCTGAAGAAAAACGATGCCTATTCGGATTATGATGTCTATGTCTACTGTAAGGAAGAGATTCCTGTGGATGACAGGAGAGTGGTGCTGGAGAAATATTGCAGCCGGATGGAACTTGGCAACTGTTACAGGGAGTATGAGGATAACTGTATTATGGAAGATGGTATGGCACTGAATATCATCTACCGCAATACGGATGCCTTTCTTGCGGGTATCGGGGAAGTGGTGGAAGGACATCAGCCCCAAGGCGGCTGTACAACCTGTATGTGGCATAGTCTTCTGACGGGGCGTATTGCTTATGACAAGGGCGGCAGACTGGCGGAGGCTAAGCAGAAGTATATGGTCAGATACCCGCAGCCGCTGAAACATAATATCATCACTTATAATATGCAGTTGATCAAGTATGGGATAGACACTTATCTGGAGCAGATAACCAGGGCCATGAAGCGAGGGGATCTGATCAGTATCAACCGGGAGGTAGATAAATTTCTTGCATCCTACTTCGATGTGATTTTTGCCGTGAATGAGAAACTGCATCCTGGAGAAAAGCGGCTGATGGATATATGCAAAAAGGAGTGCAGGGTGCTTCCGGATAATTTTGAGAGGAACATCAAGGCACTTCTGCTGAATATGTGTAAGGATCCTACCGCAATCTCTTATGTCAATACCATGCTGCTGGAATTGGAGAAAGTGCTGGGACAGGAGTTGTAGATCGGTCAGCCGTTGTAGACCGGGTATCCATCAGTTGCATTACGCTTTGATTTGATGTATATTGGTTGTTGGTGTAGAAGTTTGCAAAGGAACATGGAGGATTCGCATGAAGATAATAGAGGGCGGCGTTACCGCAGCGCAGGGGTTTGAGGCAGCTGGTGTGGAAGCGTCCATTAAATACCAGAACAGAAAAGATATGGCTATGATCTATAGCCGGGTGCCCTGCCGGGCAGCAGGAGTTTTTACCAGTAATGTGGTGAAGGCGGCACCGGTACTGTGGGACAGGGAAGTGGTGGAACACGCTCCTTACGTGCAGGCTGTGGTTGTTAATTCCGGCATAGCCAATGCCTGTACCGGCAGTCAGGGGTATGACTGCTGTAAGCAGACGGCATTAAAGGCTGCTCAGGCACTGGGAATATCGGAAGAGGCAGTGCTGGTGGCTTCCACGGGTGTGATCGGCTGGCAGCTTCCGGTGGATAAGATTGCAGCCGGTGTGGAGAAGCTGGCGGCAGTCAAGGCTGACACGCCGGAAGCGGGACAGGCGGCTGCGGAAGCGATCATGACTACGGATACGGTGTTAAAGCAGGCGGCTGTGGAGATTGAGATTGGCGGCAAGAAGGTTACTGTGGGTGGCATGTGCAAGGGATCCGGTATGATTCATCCCAATATGGGTACCATGCTGGGATTTGTGACCACGGATATAGCTATTTCCAAGGAGCTTTTGCAGGAGGCTCTGCGGGAAGATGTGGTGGATACCTTTAACATGATCTCGGTGGATGGCGATACTTCCACCAACGATACCCTGGTGGTGCTTGCAAACGGCCTGGCAGGGAATCCGGAGATTACCGCCAGGAATGATGATTATGATAAATTTAAAGAAGCGTTACATTATATAGATACCACGCTGGCTAAGAAGATGGCAGGGGATGGAGAAGGTGCAACTGCACTGTTTGAGACGAAAGTGATTCATGCGGCGACGAAACAGGAGGCACGGATCTTAAGCAAGTCCGTGGTGTGTTCCAGTCTGACCAAGGCCATGATCTATGGCCATGATGCCAATGTGGGAAGGATCATGTGTGCACTGGGTTATGCGGGTGTGGATTTTGATCCGGAACAGGTGGACATTTACTGTGAAAGCGATGAACAGCGTATGCAGATCTGTAAGGGTGGTATGCTGACGGACTACAATGAGGAAGATGCCACCAAGATTCTGTCGGCGCCGGAGGTACGGGTGATCGTGGATATGAAGCGCGGTGAGGAGAGCGCTTCTGCCTGGGGCTGTGATCTGACTTACGATTATGTGAAGATCAATGCGGACTACCGCAGTTAGGGAAGGAAAAGAGGAAGTACAATGGAACAGCAGGAGATGAATAAGATTCTGGAGAAGGCGGAAGTCCTGATTGAGGCGCTTCCCTATATCCAGAAATTTAACCGGAAGATTATCGTAGTCAAGTATGGCGGCAGCGCTATGAGCAACGAAGAATTACAGCGCAATGTCATTAAGGATGTGACACTTTTAAAGCTGGTGGGATTTAAGCCTATCATTGTGCACGGCGGTGGTAAGGAAATCAGCCGCTGGGTCGGTAAGGTAGGCAAGGAGGCCAGATTCGTGGGGGGCCTTCGGGTAACAGACGATGAGACCATGGAGATTGCGGAGATGGTTCTCAATAAAGTCAATAAGAACCTGGTGCGTATGGTCAGCGAACTGGGCGTCAGGGCTGTGGGCGTCAGCGGTAAGGACGGCGGCCTGCTTCAATGTGATAAGAAGTATTTCGAGGGGGAGGATATCGGTTATGTGGGAGAGATCACCCACGTAGACCCGAAGGTGCTCTATGATCTTCTGGAAAAGGATTTTCTTCCCATTGTAGCACCCATCGGTCTGGATGATCATTTCCAGACTTATAATATCAATGCGGATGATGCAGCCTGTGCCATTGCCAAGGCAGTGGGCGCTGACAAGCTGGTTTTCCTGACGGATATCGAAGGGCTGTATAAGGATATCAACGATAAGGCAAGTTTTATCTCCAGACTGACGTCCTCCCAGGCGGAGAAACTGATTGAGGATGGGTTTATCGGCGGCGGTATGCTGCCTAAGCTGCATAACTGTACGGAAGCCATCAGAGAAGGGGTGGGAAGGGTTCATATCCTGGACGGGCGGATTGCCCACTGTCTTCTCCTGGAGATCTTTACCAACCAGGGTATCGGAACGGCCATTATTGCGGACGATGACGGCATCGGCACCCATGTGGGAATATAGGAAACGGAGCATACTATGAGTACAACAATGCAGGCATATATTGATGAGGCGGAAAAGGTTCTCTTACACACTTACAACCGTTATCAGGTGGTCTTTGAGAAGGGAGACGGGGTGTATCTCTATGATATGGATGGCAGAAAATATCTGGATTTTGTATCCGGTATTGCGGTTTTTGCCTTGGGATATCAGAACAGAGAGTACAATGACGCCTTGAAGGAACAGATTGACAAGATCATTCATACATCCAATTATTACTATAACCTGCCGGCTATCGAGGCGGCGAAGAAGTTAAAAGAGATTTCCGGCATGGACAGGGTCTTTTTTACCAACAGCGGGGCGGAGGCCATTGAAGGTGCCATCAAAACGGCCAGAAAGTATGCCTATTTAAAAGACGGCACCACAGACCATGAGATTATCGCCATGAATCATTCTTTTCATGGACGTACCATGGGAGCTTTGTCCGTCACGGGCAACCCTCATTACAGAGAAGCCTTTGAACCCATGATCGGCAATATCCGTTTTGCCGATTTAAATGATTATGAGAGTGTTGTGTCCCAGGTAACGGACAAAACTTGTGCCATTCTCTTTGAGACGGTACAGGGAGAAGGCGGTATTTATCCTGCCACAGAGGAGTTTATGCGTAAAGTCAGGGCCCTTTGTGATGAGCGGGATATTCTGTTGATTCTGGATGAGATCCAGTGCGGCATGGGACGTACCGGCACCATGTATGCCTGGCAGAGATTCGGCATTAAGCCGGATGTGATGACCACCGCCAAGGCATTGGGCTGCGGGGTACCTGTGGGCGCTTTCCTGATGACCGAAAAGGTGGGTGCTCATTCTCTGGCAGCGGGCGATCACGGCACTACTTACGGCGGCAATCCGCTGGCCTGTGCGGCAATCTGTAAGGTGATTGAGCTGTTTGAGAAACAGGATATTCTTGCCAGTGTGGAGAGAATGGGCGCTTATCTTGGCAGATGCCTGGATGAACTGTCAGCGGAATTTGCCTGTATCAAAGAAAGACGGGGTGTGGGACTGCTGCAGGGACTTGTCTTTGACCGTCCTGTGGGAGATATCATTAAACGGGCCATGGATAAAGGCCTGGTGCTGATCAATGCAGGGACGGATATTATCCGTTTTGTGCCGCCGTTAGTCATTGAAGGGCAGCATGTGGATGAGATGATTGCGGTTTTGCGCATGTGTATAAGAGAAGCAGAAGGAGAACAGAAGTGACTCTGAAGAGAAGACTATTGATGATCCTGGCAATTGCATTGCTTGCCGGCGGTCTGTACGGAACGGGCAGGCTGGGTATGACAGTGCAGCGGGATGAGAACGAGGAAGTGGAGGAAGAGTTCCTTTTCGGACATAGAGATACCTTATATCTGTGGTATACGGATGAGGCACTGACAGATTATCTGAATAGTGTAGTGGTCTCCTACAGTGAATATCAGGATGATGTGCGGGTGGTGCCGGTGTATACATCGGGACTGGAATATCTGGAGACGATTAATCAGGCGTCCTTACAGACCAAGGAAGTGCCGGATTTATATATTGTCAGCAATGACTCACTGGAAAAGGCTTATCTGGCTGGACTTGCCTCGGAAGTGCGGATACCTCAGGGGGTTCTTCCCATGGCGGAGGTTCTTCCGCAGACGGCAGTCCGGGCGGTGACCTATATGGATAAGCAGATTGGGTATCCGTTCTATTTTGAGACAAGCTGCTTTCTGTATAACAGGACATATCTGGAAGACTGGGCCAGGTCACAGCTGGAGATGTTAAGAGATCAGGAGATGGCGGAAGAATCCCAGGAGCAGGCGGAAAGCGGTGATGTGGAGGAAGAAGTCACAGGGGAAGCTACTGTGGTGGATATTTCTGACGAGGCAGTGGCTGCCAAGATGGAAGAGGCGCTTCCGCAGACAATTGACGATATTCTTGCTTTTGCAGATGTTTATGATGCGCCGGAACAGGTGGAGGCTGTCTTCAAGTGGGATGTGTCGGATATCTTTTATAATTATTTCTTTGTGGGAAATTATATTGATGTGGGAGGTGTAAGCGGAGACCGCTCGGATTCCATTTACATTTATAATGAGGAAGCAATCCGTTGTCTGCGGGTGTATCAGGATCTGAATCAGTTCTTTTCCATTGATACCAAAGAGATCAGTTATGACGGCGTACTACAGGATTTTATAGACGGCAAGATTGTGTATACAGTGGTTACCTCGGACGCTTTATCCAGAATAGAGAAAGCCAGGGAAGAGGGAGATTTTGCCTATGAATATGGGATGTCCATGCTGCCGGATGTGAGTGAGCAGCTACAGTCTTCTTCCCTGTCGGTGACGCAGTGTGTAGCGGTTAACGGTTATTCCACACAGAAGCAGAAGGCCAATGATTTTGCGGTCTATCTGACGGAGTATGCCGCGCAGGATCTTTATACAAGGACGGGTAAACTGCCGGTCTACGCAGGCGGTACCACCTATGATAATCCCAATGCGGCCGCTTTTCTGGAAGAATATCAGAATTCCGTACCGATGCCGAAGATGATTGAGACCAGTAATTTCTGGGTGGAACTGGAGATTGCCTTTGCCAAGATCTGGATGGGGGATGATGCCAATGATTCCTTAAGAGCCTTATCGGAGCAGATTATGGCACAGGTACTGGGAGAGGCATATACAGAAGAATACATTGATGTGCCGGAACCGGTGGAAGAGGGAGAAGAGGACCTGGAGGAAGACGGAAGTTCACAAGATGCAGGTGAGGAAGAATAAATTGTGACAGAATGGGTATGATAAGACAAGACAGTGTTTGCTGTCTTGTCTTTTTAGTTTCTATCGGGAAATTATCAGGAAAGAAAAGGAACGGAGATGCCATGTTAGGATTTTTGATCGCTTTATTGTCGGGTGCACTGATGAGTGTACAGGGCGTTTTTAACACACAGGTGACGAAGACATCCGGAATCTGGGTGGCCAATACTTTCGTACAGTTTACGGCCCTTCTGGTCTGTCTTGCCGCGTGGCTTGCCACAGACAGATCTTCCTTCGGTTCCCTCTTTAAGGTGGAGCCCAAATATATGCTTCTGGGGGGTACAATCGGAGCCTTTATCACTTACACTGTGATTAAAGGCATGGAACTGCTGGGGCCGGCACGGGCGGTTATGCTTATCGTGGTCGCACAGCTGGCGGTGGCCTATGTTATTGAACTTCTGGGACTTTTTGGTGTGGAAAAGCAGCCTTTGGAGATAAGGAAAATGGTTGGCATGGGTGTGGCAATCGCAGGAATCATTATTTTTAAGTGGACATAGGGCATAATTTATCTTACAATGGAAAGAGCATAGCGGGAACTTCCTTGAGGACATCAGATGTCCGGAAAGGGAACGATGCGAAACAAAGAGAAATGGTCTGAGATAAGGAAAAGGCTGCCTGTCATGGTTTTGACGGGGCTGTGCAGCCTGTGTGTGTTATATGGCTGTACGAAGAAAGAGGACCTGCTTTTGCTGACAGAGAATACGCAGGGGCAGGAGCCGCGGTGGCAGCCGGAAGTTTCGGAGGTATCGGAAGAGGGCACAGAGACAGATTCCGGTACGGCATACATAGAGAGAGGGGCAGGTACGATTTATGTACATGTCTGCGGTGCCGTGGCGGCGCCGGGAGTTTATGAGATGGAAGCCGGCAGCCGGGTTTATGAGGCAGTGCAGGCGGCAGGCGGTTTTGCGGAAAATGCGGAAGAAAGTTATGTAAACCAGGCGCAGGAATTGTCGGACGGGGTCAAACTGGTGATTCCTACGGTGGAGGAAGCCGGACAGCAGGCTTCTCTGGCGCAGGAATACGGACAGGCATACACACAGGACGGCAGAGTCAATATCAATGCGGCATCTGTGGAGGAACTTTGTGAGATTCCGGGAATCGGAGCCACCAGGGCGGCGGCAATTGTATCTTACAGGGAGGAACACGGTGGTTTTGAGGGCCTTGAAGATATTATGAAAGTAAGCGGTATCAAAGAGGGCACTTTTGAAAAGATAAAGGGAAGTATCAGTGTAAAGTAAGGGCGGGAAATCGGAATGGCACAGAGAGTTTTAGTAGTGGATGATGAGAAATTGATCGTGAAGGGGATTCGTTTCAGTCTGGAGCAGGACGGTATGGAAGTGGACTGCGCCTATGACGGGGAAGAGGCTCTGGAGCTGGCCAGGCAGAATCAGTATGATATGGTTCTTCTGGATGTCATGTTACCTAAGATGACCGGATTTGAAGTCTGTCAGCAGATCCGCGAATTTTCCAATGTACCGATCGTCATGCTGACGGCCAAGGGAGAAGATATGGATAAGATTCTGGGGCTCGAGTATGGCGCGGACGACTATATCACCAAACCCTTCAATATCCTGGAAGTGAAGGCCAGGATTAAGGCTATTATGCGCAGAACCAACAGGAAGAGTGCGAAGAAAGAAGAATCGAAGATGGTCGAGCGGGGAGATATGCGTCTTGACTGTGAGGGCAGGCGGGTCTACATCAAGGATAAGGAGATTAACCTGACGGCCAAGGAATTTGAACTTCTGGAACTGTTGATTAAGAACCCGGGAAAGGTGTACGGCAGGGAGAATCTGTTGAAGCTGGTCTGGGGAAGCGATTATCCGGGTGATGTGAGAACAGTGGATGTACATATCAGAAGACTGCGGGAAAAGATAGAGGAAGTGCCGGGAGAACCCGCATATGTACGGACTAAGTGGGGTGTGGGATATTACTTTGCTTAACAATAAATTACGTAAAATGAAAATCTTCAGAAGTCTGAAAGTACGAATCTTTCTGATCATACTTATCGTGGGACTGATTCCCTGTTTTGTCATGCGGTATGCAATCTTGCAAAACTATGAGCAGCGTGCGGTGAATGTCAGAACCTCTGACATTTCCACGCAGCTTAGAATTCTGGCCAATCACCTGATTACCTATGCTTATCTGCGGGATACTTCTTCGGAGGTCATCAATGCGGAACTGGAACAGCTGTCCAACTTATATGACGGCCGTGTGCTGATTATCAACAGTGACCTCAAGATAGTGAAGGATACCTATGCGATCAGCGAGGGTAAGACGATTATTTCTGAGGAGGTGATCCGCTGTCTTAAGGGAGAGAGCACCAGTAAATATGACCGGGAAAACGGCTATATTGAGATGACGATTCCCATTACGGAAACATTACAGATGCCGGTGGATAAGGATATGGGAGAGAAGATGGACATTGTCCGCGGCGTTATGCTGGTGAGTGCTTCCAATGACAGTATCATAGCCACCATGGACAGCTTAAACCGCCAGGCTCTGGTGGTGGAGGCTCTGGTGAGTCTGGTTATCATCGTGGGAGTGGTTCTGGTATCCAAGATTCTTTTTAAACCATTCAAAAAGATTATCGTTGCGTTGGACCAGGTGCAGGCCGGGTATACCAACGATCCTATCTCCGTGCCGGACTGCCGGGAGACGGAACTGATCGGGGATGCCTTTAACAGGGTGCTTGGGCGGATGAAAATGCTGGATGATTCCAGACAGGAGTTTGTTTCCAATGTATCTCATGAGCTGAAGACGCCGATCACTTCCATGAAGGTGCTGGCAGATTCCCTGATCACCCAAAAGGATGTGCCGTTAGAGGTGTATCAGGAATTTATGACCGATATTGCTGCGGAGATCGAGAGAGAGGACAAAATCATCAGCGATCTGTTGTCCCTGGTCAAGATGGACAGGACGGCCGCGGATTTAAATATTTCCCAGGTAGATATGAATGAGCTGGTGGAACTTATTATGAGAAGACTGCGTCCTATTGCCATGAAACGGGATGTACAGCTGGTCTATGAGAGTATACGGCCTGTGACGGCGACGGTAGATGAAGTCAAGATTATCCAGGCGATATCCAATCTGGTGGAGAACGCCATCAAATATAACAAGGAACATGGTTTTGTAAAAGTGACCTTGGATGCGGATCATCAGTTCTTTACCGTGAAGGTGGAAGATTCCGGAATCGGAATCCCGGCGGATGCCTTAGATAATATCTATGAGCGTTTCTACCGTGTGGATAAATCACGCTCCCGGGAAATCGGCGGTACAGGTCTTGGGCTCTCCATTACCAAGAGTGCAATTCTAAAGCACAGAGGATCCATCAAAGTGTCCAGCACGGAGGGTGAGGGGACAGATTTCACAGTCAAGATACCTTTGACTTATATCGCAGTCTGAAACGGTCTGTACAGTTGAGAGAGGAGTATGGTTACAGAAATGAGTAAATTAAAGAAACGATTCTCCTGCGCTGTGATTCTTGTGGTGATGTTGCTGCTGGCAGCCTGTGGGAGAGAAGAGCAGCCGCAGGCAGGAACAGCCTACAAAATATATTATGTAAACAATGATGAGACCAAAATTATCAACCAGCAGTATTTCACAGAGTCCACAGATACGGAGATATTGTTTGAGGAACTGACCGGACAGTTACAGACAAAATCAGAGAAAATGGAATATCAGGCGCCTTTGGCGGAGGATTTTTCCATCCTGGGCCATGTACTTGACAGCGGGCTTCTGACAGTGGATTTTGATGAAAAGTACAAGGAGTTATGGGGAATCAGGGAAATTCTTATCCGTGCGGCGATTGTCAGGACGCTGGTGCAGATTCCGGATGTGGAGCGTATTACCTTTACGGTGGTGGGTGAGCCGCTTGTGGACGGCAGCGGCACGGCTGTGGGGATCATGACGGCAGATACCTTTATTGAAAACGCGGGCAATGAGATCAATGCCTATGAGAAGGTGGATCTGCGTCTTTATTTTGCCAATGAAGAGGGGAATCTTCTGGTGGAGGAAAGCCAGAGAAACGTAGTGTATAACAGTAATATAGCGATGGAGAAACTGGTGGTGGAAAAGCTGATAGAAGGCCCTAAAGCGGAAGGCTCTTATCCGACCATCAATCCGACCACGAAGATTATTTCTGTTACGGTGAAGGATGGAATATGTTATGTAAACTTAGATGAAGCCTTCCAGAATCAGCCCTATAATGTGACTTCGGATGTGACCATCTATTCCATCACCAATTCATTGGTGGAACTGCCCAATGTGAATAAGGTGCAAATCTCCATCAAAGGGGAAAGTAATATTTCTTACCGGGAGAATGTGAGTCTGAACAATGTATTCGAGAGAAATCTGGATCTGCTTTTTACAGGGCAGTCACAATAAAATATTATGTAAACTATAAACGAGATTGATAACAGAATAAAGGAGTGATACAGCATGCGCAGACCCATATGCCTGATTGGACTGGCATTTGTGGCGGCACTGATGGCGGGGACCGCTCTGCTTGTGCGGGGCGCACAGACCTTTGAAAGCCTGGAGAAAGAGAAGGTGGCGGCCGCAGGGCGTGTGGAATGGAAAGAACATAGGATTTCCGGAGGAAAGGAAGTCCTTGTGGTATCTTTAGAACAGGTCATTGTTCTAAAACCGGATCAGACATCCAGTCTGAAACAGATCATAGCAGATTCTGACATAATCGGGCCAGATCATATCCTGGCAGATTCCAAAGAAAGCAAAAAAGAAAAAGAAAAACTGCGGCGTGAGGGTACAGAACAGATTAAAGGGATTTTATGCTATTTAGAGGGGGTTGAGGAACCGTCCATAGGAAGTTATGTGATGATGGAGGGGGAGTTTCGGAGTTTTCGCCATGCATCCAATCCAGGTGAGTTCGATGCCGCCAATTATTATGAAATTATGGGGAAGCAGGGCAGACTGATGGGAAGTGTATGTCTTGCAGAGAGCATGGAACATAATGCTTTCAGGGAGGGACTTTATCGCCTGAAAGAGTATCTGCTCCTTCTGGTGAGAGCGGTTTATCCTCAAAACGAAGCGGATATCATGGGAGCCATGCTCCTGGGGGAGAAGGGGACACTTGATCCGGAGATAAAGAGCCTGTATCAGCAAAACGGTATCATACATATTCTTAGTATCAGCGGTCTTCATCTCTCTGTTCTGGGAATGGGATTATATAAGGCATTAAGGAAATTCCGTTTGCCGAATGTGGTTAACATAATATTTTCTGCCGGCATGATGTACTGCTTCGGGATCATGACAGGCATGGGCGTATCTACTGTTAGGGCGCTTGTGATGTTTTGCTTTCATCTGGGTGCGAGACTTCTGGGCCGTACCTATGATATGCTGACTGCCATGACTGTGGCGGCACTGTCCATTCTCGTACAGCAGCCGCTTTATCTGACGCACAGCGGGTTCCTTTTTTCTTTCGGGGCAATCTGCGGGATCGGATTATTTTTACCGGCTGTGGAGGCCCATCGGCTTTCCGGGAACCGTTTGGTCAGGGCGTTATTCATGGGAATCGGGATTTCCCTCTCTACCTTACCGGTATATCTTATCTTTTATTATCAGTTTCCGCCTTATTCCGTATTGCTGAACCTGCTGGTGATTCCCTGTATGAGTCTGCTTCTGCCTGTGGGGATCGTTACAATGATCGCCGGGGCTTTGCTGCTGCCTCTGGCAAAATATCTGGCCTGGCCGGGCATTTTGCTGTTGCGGCTTTATGAGAAAGGGTGTCAGGTATGCCTTTGGCTGCCGGGCCATCAGTGGATTACAGGGTGTCCTGCATGGTGGCAGACAGCTTTGTTTCTTGTGATTCTGACGGGACTGATCCTGTTTTCCGGGCGGATCCGCAGCCGGCAGTTCTGGGCCGGGGTCCTGGCAGCAGTACTTGTACTCACGGTGCGCCTGCCGCAGGAATTTGAGATTACGGTGCTGGATGTGGGACAGGGGGACTGTATCTATCTGTCGGACGGCCAGGGAGGACATTATCTGATCGACGGTGGCAGTTCTGATAAAAAAGATGTGGAGACCTATCAGATCCTGCCTTTTCTGAAATACAGAGGCGTCAGATATCTGGACGGGGTGTTTGTCACCCATCCGGACAGCGACCATATAAGTGGTATCCGGGGGATGCTGGAAGCTTATGAAGAGAGCGGGATAGGTATGGGATGTCTGTTCCTGCCGGATGTGGATTGGCAAAGCAGGAATGAGGAATATCATAGGTTGGAATTACTTGCCGAAGAAGCCGGTGTGCCTGTCCGGTATATTCATGCAGGACAGTATATGCAATGCGGAAAAGTTATGTTAACCTGCATACACCCACAGGAAGGATTTGTGAGTGAGGATACCAATGCTTTCTCCACGGTTCTTTATCTGCATGTCGGTGCTTTTTCAGCACTTCTGACCGGAGACCTGGAGGGGGAGGGAGAGAGAATGGTCATACAGAGTCTGCGAGAAAAAGGGATAGGGAATATCACAATGTTAAAGGCGGCTCATCATGGATCTGGAAATTCCACATCAGAGGAATTTGTACAGATCATAAATCCCCGCGTTGCCCTGATATCTGCCGGGCGTGACAATTCTTACGGACATCCTCATGAGGAGACCCTGGAGAGGCTGGCTTCGTGTGGGTGTCTGGTATATCAGACACCGGTAAGCGGAGCGGTAACGGTCAGGGTAAAGGGAGATAATGTCTGGATTTCGGAGTATTTGGGAAGGCCATAACCCCGGACAGGGCGGAGGGAGTTACTGATAAAGGGAGTTGTTTTTTGGAAGCTTAGCCATTATACTGAATATAGATTATGAAAAAGCTGAATGAAGAGATTAAAACAGGACAATTGAAACAGGTCTATCTTCTCTGCGGGGAGGAGGCCTATCTGCGCAACCAGTACAGAGACCGGTTAAAAACCGCCCTTCTGGAGGGCGGCGACCCCATGAATCTGCATTACTTTGAGGGCAAAGGCACCCAGGTGGGAGAGGTCATAGACCTGGCGGAGACAATGCCTTTTCTGGCCATGCGGCGGGTGCTTGTGCTGGAGAACAGCGAACTGTTCAAGCACGGCGGCGAGCAGCTTGCGGAGTATCTTGCATCACCTGCGCAGACGGCCTTTTTTGTGTTTGTGGAACCGGCAGTGGATAAGCGGAGCAAGCTTTATAAGGCGGTTTTGACAAAGGGCCGTGTAATCGAGTGCAACACCCAGGATGAGGCGGTTTTAAGGCGTTGGATACTGGAATTTCTGGGGAAGGAGAATAAGAAGATTACCGAGCGTGACCTGAACTTTTTTCTGGAAAAGACCGGAACAAACATGGAAAATATCCGCGGGGAACTGGAAAAACTCATGTGTTACTGTCTGGGGAGGGATGTGGTTACGGCCCGGGATATCGAGGAAATCTGTGTCAGGCAGGTGAGCAGTCAGATTTTTGATATGGTCAGCGCGGTGGCGGAGAAACGGCAGAAACAGGCCATGGAATTATACTATGACCTGCTCACCCTAAAGGAACCGCCCATGCGGATTCTGTATCTGATCACCAGACAGTTCAATCTCCTTTTGCAGGTCAAGGAATTGAAGAATAAAGGCTGTGACGCCAATACCATCGGCAGTAAAGTGGGCCTGGCCGGCTTTATCGCCAGAAAGTATGTGGCCCAGGCCGCCAAATTCAGGGAGGCCGATTTAAAGAGAGCGCTGGTGGATTGTGTGGAGACGGAGGAAGCCGTTAAGACCGGCAGGATGAATGATATTATGAGCGTGGAGCTGCTGATTGTAAAATACAGTATGTGAAGACCAAGGAGGAGAGCACATGAACATAATTGCATTGATACAGGTAATGGCGATATGGGGAATCCTGTTTTATATAATAAAAAAGAAAAAAAGCGGTTCCCGGCCGGGCGGCAGCCAGGCTCCCAATACTACGGTAAATACTGCCGGTACATACAACCAGCCAAACAATGGCAGAGTCACCGGCAATCAGCATCCCCGCAACGGACACTGGGGGCAGATGTCAAAGCCGCAGACTCCTGTGCAGGCGGCGCCGGCCAAGGCTGTAACACAGATGGCGGAGGCTGAAGCAGAAGAGGAATCCACCACGGCTTATCTGGCAAAGAAGGCGGAGGAAGATGCCAGAGAACATGCAAGGGAAAAGTGGGAGGAAGAGAAACGTCTGCGGGAGTCCAGGGGAGGTCTTGCGGTGGCAGGAAGACACCTGGAGGGAGACCCGCTTCCCCAGGGCAGCAGGTGTGTGGTCTGTGGCTATTGTGGGGCGGAGAATCTGGTGCCCATGATACCGAGAACCAGATACAGCTGTTATTTTTGCAGAGAAGCGTTGAATTAGAAAAGGAGTGGAGAAGATGGCGATTACAGAGACAAGAGATCCTTACATGATAGAATTCAGGTTTCCGGAGGGAAAAGATAAGGCAGTGACGTTCAGCTATGATGACGCCCAGATTTATGACAGAAGACTGGTGAGTATTTTTGACCAGTACGGAATGAAAGCGACTTTTCATTTAAACAGTGGAGTCCTTGGCGAGGAGGGATATATCACAAAGGATGAGGTGGAGACACTGTATGCCAATCATGAGGTTGCCTGTCATGCAGTGACGCACCCCTTTTTCAATGAACTGTCACAGGGTATGATGGTGCGGGAAATCCTGGAGGACAGACGGGTCCTGGAAAAGTGCACCAATCGGATTGTACGCGGATTTTCCTATCCCTTCGGGGAGTACAGTGACCGTCTGATCGACACGGCCAGGCAGTTGGGAATTGTGTATGCCAGAACCGTGGAAGACAGGATGAACTTCAATCTGCCGGGGGATTTTATGTTGTGGCATCCTACCTGTCATCACAACAAGGTGACGGATGCGTTGATTGAAGACTTCTTAAACCCGCCCCTTTATCGCAATCTGGCGCTTCTCTATATCTGGGGGCATAGTTTTGAGTTTGAGAGGGAAAATAACTGGGAACATATCCGGCATGTCTGCGGAGCACTTCAGGGCAGGGAAGATGTGTGGTATGCCACAAATATGGAAATCTATGAGTATGTGACAGCCATACGGTCTCTGGTATTGTCGGCGGATGGAAATATCCTGTATAATCCCACCGCCATTCCGGTTTATATGACGATCGGGTATACCAAAGCCTGCGTGCCGGCCGGCATGTGTCTGAATCTTCATGCACAAGGGAAGGGTTGACGAGGCAGTCTGTCAACCCTCATAGAGATTCCGAAATTCGGTAGGTGTACAGTCTTTGAGCAGTTTGAACATTCTGATGAACGCGGAGAGGCTGGCGAATCCTGACTGGAGAGCCACTTCAGTGATGGAAAGTTCCGGATCCAGCAGGAGTTTCTCCGCGTGTTCGATTCTCTTCTTATTCAGATATTTATAGAAGGAAATCCCTGTAAAATTCTTAAATAGTCTTGTGAAATGGTATTTGCTGAAACCGGCAAGAGCGGCAATGTCGTCCAGACACAGATCTTCCGTACAATGTTCCTGGATATAGTTACAGATGTTCAGAAACTTATCACTGTGCTCTTTCTGCTTGCTGGAGGCCATATCAAACGCATTTCTTTTGCCGGTATATTCACGCCCGATGAGAACCAGCATCTCAATCAGCTTGGAGTAGATGGATGCGCTGATCAGGATGGAACCGCTGTAATATTCCCGGGAGATGTCAAGCATCAGTTCCTTGAGCCGTTCGTGGATGGCAGGCGCGGTTGCAGGCGTGAGCAAAAGCGCCTGTGGAATGGTGGATAAGGTGGATTCTATATCCGCCACATTGTGCAGAAGCGAAAAGTCCACCTGTAGGATTAAGCGCTCTCCATGAATGGTGGAAGGCATACCGTGCACCACGCCGGAATTGATGAGAAGAAGGTCGCCTTCCTGCAAGGTGAAAACCTCATTCTTATTGGAGACATCATAGGAGTTTTCGATAGGCATGATAATTTCGATCGAAGTATGCCAGTGTTCCGGATAAGACTCATAATCAATATTGTCATGCAGTTTAAATCCTTCAATATCCCTGTAAATAACGGTTTCCTTAATGCCGTTTAATATTTCGATCATGGGTGGGAACATCCTTTCTTCTTTATTAGCATGTGCTGTCCATGTATGTAACTGTCAAAAATTGCTATGATTGTTTATAAGTTGCTGTTTAGATAACAAAAATTGCTTTTTGTTATTTCTATATTATCACAAAAAAAGCATGATTTCAAATTAAAAACATACAAAAACTCTCTAAAAATGTAATCTAATGAAGATGTTTATGGCAAAATAACTAAAAATATTTTAAAAAAATATAAAAATAGGTCAAAATGTTGATAGCAAAAAATATAATAAAAGCAATTTTTAGAACATAAAAAGCAATTATTAAAAAGAATATGAGTATCCTCTTTGTTATACTGTATTTGTAACGAAAATCTACAGTCGGGATTTGGTTTTCGCTGTAGAACAAACAAATTATCCAAGGGAGGTTTTTACATGAAAAAGAAAGTGTTATCAGTTTTACTCAGCGCGGCCATGGTTGCATCCATGTTAGTCGGCTGCGGTGGCGGCGATACACCGGCAGCACCTGCTGCTGACAATGCCGGCAGTCAGGATACAGCATCAGCAGGAGATGAGGCAGGTGGTGATGGAGTCCAGGAAATCACATGGATGTTCTGGGATGACTTAAATGCAACAGAAGATTTGATTTCCATCGGGTATCGTGATACTGTGGAAAGATTCAACAAAGACTATGCAGGCAAATATCATGTCAACGTAGTGACCACCAACCTGGAAGAGTATTATGCAAAATTAAATGCTCTGGTAGCAGCAGGAGAGACACCTGACTGCTTTATCGTAAGCCCTGGCCCGAACCTGGATGTATATGTAGATCCCGGTGTGGCAGCAGATCTGACAGATTATCTGAAAGCTGACGGCTGGCTGGATACCTTCAACGGCGGCGAGGGTGCTTTTTCACAGCAGACTTACGATGGTAAGATTTATGCAGTACCGTTGAATATTGCAGCAGCATGTGTATTCTATAACACAGAAATGTTTGAGAAGGCAGGTATCACCACGATGCCTACAGACTGGCAGGGTATGTTAGATGCCTGTGAGAAGCTTCAGGGCGCTGGTTATACACCTCTCACCATCTCCGCAGGTACTGCATGGTGCTTGTCTATGCTGGCAGGTTATCTGTGTGATTCAGAAGGCGTAGATCTTGCAGCGATTGACAGCGGCAACGCTTCCTGGCTTGACAGCAATGTAGTAAACGCAACCAACAAACTGGTTGAGATTTCCAAGTACTTCCAGCCGACAGCAGCAGGCGATACAAACGATGTTGCTACAGCTAATTTCTATAATGAAGAAGCAGCAATGTTGATTCAGGGTTCCTGGGCAATCGCACAGATCAACGGTGCTAACCCTGAATTTGAGGACAAGTGCGGCGTGTTTGCTTTCCCTGGTACAGACGGAAGAGTTATTGCGAAGTCCGACAGTCTGGCAATGAGCGCAAATACAGCTCATCCCGAGGCAGTTATCGCTTTCATGAAGTACTTCACAGACGACACAGCACAGAAGTATACTGCTGAGGTTGGTGGTAAGATTCCTGTAACCACAGTAGAATATGATGCTTCCAAGGCACCTGCTCAGCTTGAGTATGTAATGGATGTATTTGGCAATGCAAAATCTACTTTCGGTTTCTACAATGAGTCCATGGCTACCACAGAGGCTGGTGCATGCTTCGACGATGCAATGGTTGCCATCTATCTTGGTACACCTGTTGAGGAAGGACTTGCAACAGTGGAAGATTTCTATAAGAATAATGTTTGGAATAAATAATCAGTAAGAGTATTATGACACGTTTTTACGCAGGATTGGAGAAATCCAATCCTGCATTTTTCTAAGATTTCGGAGGTGTGTATGGACAAATTATTACGAGATAAAAAAGCGATTGTTGTATTTGTTGCACCGGCGTTCCTGTTATTTACATTCATTTTGTTTATTCCGATTTGTCAGTCGGTTTATTATTCGTTTTGTGAATATAATGCGTTGACAAAACCAGAATTTATTGGATTAGAAAATTACAAACAGTTGTTTACCATAGACAGAACCATGAAAATTGCGTTGAAGAACTCGTTATTCTTTCTTGTTTTTTCAGTGGTGACACAGTTGATTGCAGGTCTGATTCTGGCGGCGCTTCTGACAAACATTAAAAGGGGCCGGGACTTTTTTAAGAATGTTTATTATCTGCCCTGCGTGTTATCTTCGGCGGCTTTAGGACTTTTGTGGATGTTTGTCTTTACGCCGAAGCTGGGTATCAACCAGATTCTGGCACAGTTTGGCATAGAAGGGCCTCTGTGGCTGATGGATACCAAGGGATTTATCATTCTTCCCATGTGGGTGATTGCTTCCGTTTCCCTGTGGCAGTATGTGGGACAATCCATGATGCTTTATATGGCACAGATTTCAGGTATCAGCAGCTCTTTGTATGAGGCATCCTATATTGACGGCTGTACCAAGGCACAGGCTTTTCGGCATATTACCCTGCCTTTGATCCGGCCTATGGTGGCTACGGCAATGTCTTTAAATGCCATCGGATCCCTGAAGTTCTTTGATCTGATCTTTAATATGACGGAGGGCGGACCCAACCATATGACGGATGTGCTGGCAACACATCTTTACGCACAGGGCTTTAAGTATTTTAAATATGGTTATGCTAGTGCAATCGGTACAGTACTTCTGGTGATGTGTCTGATTGTTACATTTATCATCAACAAGTTTGTCAAAGTTGAAAATTATGAGATGTAAGGAGGCGGCAGAAGATGAAGAAAGCAGGAAAAAGAAAATCAAAAATTTCAACGAAGATCATATACATTTTTTTGTCCCTTCTGGCTGTTATCTATTTACTGCCTCTTTTATGGGTCATATATGTTTCTTTGAAAGACGATAAGACACTGTTCGTGTCTCCCTGGGCATTGCCGGAGAGGCCGATGATTGAGAATTATACCTTTGCATGGACTGCCGGCAGACTGGGCGTTGCAACATTAAATTCTATTTTTGTCTGTGGAATCACGCTGGTCCTCTGTTTGTTGATAGGCTCTATGGCAGCGTTTGCCATCGGCAGGATGAGATGGAAATTATCGGGCCTCATGATGACTTATTTTCTGACTGGTATGATGATTCCTGTGCACTGTATTTTGATTCCGGTGTTTACCAGATTTTCCAAGATGCATCTGACGAACAGCCAGGCGGGACTAATATTGCCTTATCTGACCCTGTCACTGCCAATCACGATTTTTATCATGACAGGATTCTTTCAGAGTCTGCCAAATGAATTGTTTGAGTCGGCCTGTATCGATGGCTGTTCCATTTACAGATCCTTTACGCATATCGCCCTGCCGCTTTCCAAGACGGGACTTTTTGTGACAGGACTGATGACTTTTGTGGCTAACTGGAACGAACTGCTTCTGGCGATGGTATTCATTTCTGAGGATGCCAAGAAGACGTTGCCGGTTTCCCTGTCAAAATTTGTAGGGCCATATAATACCAATTATTCGCAGATGTTTGCGGCCATTGTGATTGCGATCATACCTACGATTATTGTGTATTGTTTGTTCAGTAATCAGATCGTAGAAGGTTTGACAGCCGGTGCTGTAAAAGGATAAGTTAATTGATGACGGTATAGACGGGAAGGAAACAGTAATATGGTGAATCGTGACAGAGCCAGGGCACAGGCCAGAGAGCGTGCAGAAGAGTTAGTAAATCAGATGACGGTGGAGGAACGGGCTTCTCAGCTGCGTTATGATGCACCGGCCATCGAGCGGCTGGGAATACCGGCTTATAACTGGTGGGGAGAGGCGCTTCATGGGGTGGCAAGAGCAGGTGTTGCTACCAGCTTCCCGCAGGCCATTGGTATGGCAGCCACCTTTGATACGGAACTGATACATAGAGCCGGTGATGTGGCAGCCACGGAGGGAAGAGCAAAGTATAATGCTTATGCGGCAGAAGAAGACAGAGATATTTATAAAGGATTGACATTCTGGTCGCCTAATGTAAATATCTTCAGGGATCCCAGATGGGGCAGAGGACAGGAAACCTATGGAGAGGATCCTTATCTGACTTCCAGGCTGGGTGTGGCTTATGTAGAAGGGTTACAGGGGGATGATGAAGCGTTATTGAAATCAGCTGCCTGTGCGAAACATTTTGCAGTTCATTCCGGCCCGGAGGCAGTGCGGCATGAGTTTAATGCTGTGGCCACAAAGAAGGATATGGAAGAGACTTACCTGCCGGCATTTAAAGCCTGTGTGCAGGAGGCTGGTGTGGAAGCGGTAATGGGTGCTTACAACAGAACCAATGGAGAACCCTGCTGCGGCAGTCCCACGCTGATGAAAGAGATTCTGAGAGACGGATGGGGTTTTCAAGGGCATTATGTGTCTGATTGCTGGGCCATCCTGGATTTTCATGAGAATCATATGGTGACCAATACCATGGAAGAATCTGCGGCGCTGGCGCTTAAGTCCGGCTGCGATATTAACTGTGGAGTGACCTATCTGCATTTATTAAAAGCATTGCAGGAAGGGCTTGTGACAGAAGAAGAGATTACAGAGGCGGCTGTGAGAGCTTTTACGGCGCGTTATCTGCTGGGACTTTTTGACGGGAGTGAATATGACCAGATTCCTTATGATAAGGTAGAGTGTGAAGAGCATCTGGCGGTAGCGGATCAGATAACCAGAGAATCAGTGGTACTTCTGAAGAATGACGGTATCCTGCCTCTGAATTTACAGGATGGTAAGACCATAGGGGTAATAGGACCTAACGCGAACAGCAGAGAGGCGCTGGTAGGAAATTACCACGGAACTTCTTCAAGATATATCACTATTTTAGAAGGAATACAGGATAAAGTCGGACATAATGGCAGAGTTTTGTACTCGGAAGGCTCCCATTTGTTTAAAGATCGTGTGGAGGAGCTCGCCTGGAAAAACGACCGGATTGCCGAAGCAGTAGTGGTAGCCAGACACAGTGATGTGGTGATACTCTGTGTGGGATTGAATGAGACGCTGGAAGGGGAAGAAGGCGATACCGGTAACAGCTATGCTTCCGGAGATAAGGCGGATCTTAATCTGCCCCAGTGCCAGAGAGATTTGATGGAAGCAGTGCTTAAGGTGGGAAAACCCGTGATCGTATGTCTGATGGCGGGCAGTGCCATCGATCTGTCCCTGGCGGATGACAGGGCGGCAGCCGTGATGCAGTTGTGGTATCCGGGTGCCAGAGGCGGCAGTGCGGTGGCGGATATTCTGTTTGGAGACTGTTCTCCGTCCGGCAAATTGTCGGTGACTTTCTATCGTTCCCTTGAGGGGATGCCGGACTTTGAAGATTATACCATGAAGGGCAGAACCTACCGCTATATGACAAAGGAGCCTCTGTATCCTTTTGGATACGGCCTGACCTATGGCAATGTGAAAGTGGAGGGCGTGAAGATTACCGCCCAGGACAATGCTTCCCGGGATGTGACACTGGAAGTGGATGTGGTCAATGCAGGCAGTGTGGAGACAAAGGATGTGGTGCAGGTTTATGTGAAAGATCTGGAATCGGAATTCGCCGTACCCAATCACAGCCTGTGTGCATTTACCAAAGTTTCCCTGAAGGCCGGTGAGAGACAAAGCGTTGTACTTAAGGTTTCCGGCGATGCGTTTAGTGCAGTTGATGAAGAAGGTAAACGTGTCCGTGACAGTCGCAGATATATACTTTTTGCAGGTACAGGACAGCCGGATAAAAGGACGGAAGTACTGACCGGAAATACATGCGTGAAAGCAGATGTGGAGTTTTAAAGAGATTATATGAGGTTGTGGAAGGACGCAGGCGTTTGGCCTGCGTCTTTTTGGGAGTACGACCTGGAGGATGGAAAATTATAGTTGCGGACTGGCAGGCAGGTAGGGTATACTGAATTGTAGGAAGAAAATAATTGTGTTGGCGTTGTTTGGTTCTTCCGTAGATTATGGATGATTGAGGAGAGTAAAGAGTATGAATATTGTTTGTCTGGATCTGGAAGGGGTATTGGTGCCGGAGATCTGGATTGCGTTTGCGAAAGAAAGCGGGATTCCGGAATTGACAAGAACCACCAGGGACGAACCTGATTATAATAAACTGATGAACTGGAGACTTGATATCCTGCGGGAACATGGACTTGGACTGAAGGAAATTCAGGAGACCATTGCGAAGATTGATCCGATTCCCGGGGCAAAAGAGTTCCTGGATAAACTCAGAAGCATGACTCAGGTTATTATTATCAGTGATACCTTTACACAGTTTGCAGGGCCGCTGATGGAAAAGCTGGGCTATCCGACCATCTTCTGTAATTCCCTGGAAACAGCACCGGATGGGGAAATTACAGGATTTAAGATGCGCATTGAGAATTCAAAGCTTACTACGGTCAAGGCCCTGCAGTCTATCGGATATGATACCATAGCCTGTGGTGACAGTCATAATGATCTGGCGATGATCCTGGCAAGTAAAGCCGGCTTTTTGTTTAAGAGTACGGAGCAGATTAAGAAGGATTATCCTAAGCTTCCGGCGTATGAGACATACGAGGAGCTGATGGCGGCGATTCAGAAAGCGATTGCGGAGTAAGGTTGTGAAATACAGTATCAGTTTGATTACATATACAGGTACGGTGTCGTACAGAAGGAGGTTATAGCATGAAATGTGTACGTGCAGCATTTGAAGTGAATGTAGAAGCGTATGAAGTGGGAAAAGGCATGGAGGACGGTTTTGAACTCTGGACGGATGTGGTGACAAGGGGATGGTTTGTGACAGACTCCCTGATTCAGGTCAGGAAGGAAAACGGGGCGATTGTCTGTCCCTATATTCTGCACAGAAGAGGCAAAACATTTATCGGAGAAGGAGATTATATTATCACCGAAGCAGACGGCTCCAGGCATGTATGTTGCAAGGAGAAAATTTTTTCCAGATATACGCCGGTGGAGGAATAGGAATTCCTTGTCCGGAAGCTGTTGGGGAAAGCCATATTTCAGACAATCTCACATAGTTGAAACTGGATGACTTTTTCCAGATCTGTTAACTGCATTTCAATCTGAAACCCTATTTTGCCGGCGCTGAAAATGATTTCCGGAAAATCTTTGGCGCTGGCATCTATAATGGTGGTGAAATATTTCTTCATGCCGATGGGAGAACATCCTCCATGGATATATCCCGTCAGAGGCAGCAGCTCTCTGGATTTTATCATGCTGATATTTTTCTCATTCACAGCCTTTGCGGCTTTTTTTAAATCCAGTTCTTTGTCTACGGGTACCAGAAATACATAATGATTGTCGGATTTTCCGACAGTGACCAGTGTTTTGAAAACCCTGGCGGGATTTTCGTTGAGATAATCGGCCACTTCCAGACCACTTATGATATCTGAGTGGGAGTAATCGTGAATTTTAAATTTCAGTTTTTTCTGTTCCAGCAATCGCATGGCATTGGTTTTTTCTTCTTTATTTTTCATACGGATCCTCCGTGTCACAGCGGCTTACCGCAATCTGTTACCACCATTCAAAGACTTTCTTAAAATAAACGATATGTACACAATGATCGGTATTCCAGTTCCGGGCGTATTCGTCGTCGTAATCCAATTCGTATATGGCAGTGTCACTCATGGCATCATATCCTACAATGTCTATATTATTCAGTTTCCATGCCGGATTGTGGGTCTCAATGTATTCTTTTGCCGCTTCCGTTCCCATTTCACAGTCAAGCACCTTTTCCGCTTTAATATGGGGCCAGTATACATCGGAGAGCCAGGCTTTGACCGGATATACTTCCACAGAGCCCTCCGGAAGATTCAGACTTTCTATTCTCCATGAGACCAGATACTTCCAGCAGGGGATGTACAGCAAAGCCCCCAATACGATAAACGCTGCCAGGATAGCAGCGATTACCAGGATTTTTCTGCGTGCAGTACAAGTTTTCCATTTCCCGGACATAAGCCACCTCTTTTTATTCTATCTATGTATGAGTTTACTATAAAGCTTCTGTAAAATCAAAGAAATATCATTCTCTGTTTTGGATGATCCATTTAAATCTGCTGATTTTTAATTTTATTGTCCCATTTATAGGACTGATAAAATGGTATGGTAGTCACATCAAAGGTTTCAAGTATAACAGGGTGCTGTCAGTCGGGTGGCAGCAGGCGGCTGATTTCGGACAGGACAGGGAAAGGCAGGGTGATAATATCTATGAAGAATCCATTTGGCATTGCAACGGCGTTATTAATCTTATGTATTGCTTTTTGCGCGAGGGGGACAGTGATGAGTAAGGAAAATCCGGATCGTGTCAGAGAAAATGAGCGTTATGCGGTGTGGGAACAGACATTCGTGGAGAGTATCAGGGAGAGACTTGCCGGACAGGGATATTCCAACAGCGGTGTTACAATGAACTGGGTCAGGAAGGATGGCAGACGCACATATACGGTGACGGTTCATCACAGACAGATCAGCAGCCTTGCCAGAGAAGAGCAGGAACAACTGGTGCAGATGCTTTTGCAGGAAAAGTTTGGGGATGAAGACTGTGGTATGCTGATTGTACTTGAGGATTGATTTATGCGGATTATCAATTGACATATAAGAACGTATGTTCTATAATGAGATAAGAACATACGTTCTATATAAAATAAGTAATTTTTGCGAGGGGAAAGGAATGACATTTTAAAGGTTTGGGATTATACTAATAGATAGCATGCTGCCCATAAAGTACATGCTGTCTATAATGAATCAGATAGGAGCACTATATGAGACACAATCCCAAACCACAGGAAATGTACAGACATTTTAAAGGTAATTTATACCAGATCCGTTGTCTTGCCAGAAACAGCGAGACAGGGGAGAAGATGGTAGTCTATCAGGCGATGTATGACACTTTTGAGATTTACGTGCGGCCGCTTTCCATGTTTATGGAGGAGGTTGATCATGACAAATATCCTGAAGTGAAGCAGAAATATCGATTTGAGCTTTTGCAGGATATTGACGGAGCTTTGGATTCGTATGAGGCACAGCCAGGCAGACAGCAGGCTGATGCAGAGGGAACACGGATACAGCAGGAGCCGCAGCCGCATGTGAGCGAGGAAGAGTCTGAAGAACAAATAAATATTGATCCTCTGGTATTGGAATTTCTCGATGCGAATTCTTATGAGCAGAGAGTGAATATTCTTACTTCACTGCGCAACCGGATTACAGATGAAATGATTAATACCATGGCAGTAGCCGTGGATCTGGAGATCAAGGAAGGCAATGTGGAGGACAGATATGAGGAACTCAGGAACTGTCTGCTCACGTTTGAGAAATATGAGGGCAACAGATTGAGATAAGTCTTGGTTAACAGGGTGCTTTCGTGTCAAAGGAGACTACCTGCCAATTCCGGAAGGATCGTAAATTCGCAGTATGGCAGAGAGTGCGGCTTTGTATGCAGGAGGTATCCTTATGGCTTATGATCTTGAAAATAAACTTGTGGTAGGCGTTTCGTCCAGGGCATTGTTTGATCTGACTTATGAGAACAGGATATTCGAGGAGGACGGTGTAGAGGCATACTGTCGGTATCAGATAGAACATGAGGAGGATGTACTTCGTCCGGGTCCGGGTTTCCCGCTTGTGAAAGCACTTCTTAATCTCAATAATCTGCCGGGCAGAGAAGGGCGTGTGGAAGTTATCATTATGTCCAGAAACAGCCCGGATACTTCCCTGCGGGTTTTTAAAGCCATTGAATATTACGGGCTGAATATTACCAGGGCGGTTCTGGCAAGCGGGGCTTCCCTTGCGCCGTATCTGACGGCTTTTAAGACAGATCTGTTTCTGTCTGCTTATGAGGATGACGTACAGCGGGCCATAGATTCCAATATTGCGGCGGGCATTATTTGCACTGATGGGATCCAGACTTATGACTGTGAACATCGGATTAAACAGATCAGAATTGCCTTTGATGGTGATGCGGTATTGTTTTCTGATGAATCAGAGCGCATTTATCAGGAACAGGGGCTTCAGGCTTTTGAGGAAAATGAGAAACGAAATGCAGACAATCCCTTGCAGGCAGGTCCGTTTGCCAAGTTTTTAAAGACATTGTCGGAATTACAGAAGGATTTTCCGGGAGAAGAGACACCGATCAGGACGGCGCTTGTTACTACACGATGTGCGCCTGCACACGAACGGGTCATCCGTACTCTGCGTGCATGGAATGTGCGTATTGATGAAGTGTTCTTTCTGGGAGGAATCCGCAAGAAAGATGTATTGCAGGCTTTTGGGGCACATATCTTTTTCGATGATCAGTCTGCGCATACCGGCCCGGCCTCCGAGGTAGTTCCTGCGGCGAGAGTTCCTTATAAGAACAGAGATCTCTCCGGGGAAATAGAGAAGAAGGACAGCAGTTAATATGAAATACAGGAAAATTGTACCAGCCAGATTCATAGAACGCCCCAACCGGTTTATTGCTTATGTGGAACTTATGGGTAAGCGGGTGAAGGTGCATGTAAAGAATACCGGAAGATGTAAGGAACTTTTACAGGACAATGCCCGGGTATATTTGGAGACCAGTGATAATGCGGCCCGTTCCACAGCCTATGATCTTGTGGTGGTGGATAAAGGCGGCCGCCTGGTCAATATGGATTCCAATGCCCCCAATCAGGTGGTGGGAGAATGGCTTGCAGGCGGCGGATTGTATCAGGATGTAAGCCTGGTAAGACCGGAAACGGCTTTCGGTCATTCCCGATTTGACTTTTATATTGAGAGTGCTTCCGGGAGAAAAGCCTTTATGGAGGTCAAGGGGGTTACGCTGGAGAATCATGATGTGGCAGCCTTTCCGGATGCACCTTCTGAACGCGCCGTGAAGCATGTGGAGGAGCTGATCGAGGCAAGAAGGCAGGGATATGAAGCATACCTTTTGTTTGTGGTGCAGATGAAGAATATCAGATATGTGGAACCTGGCTGGGATATACAGCCGGCGTTTGGCGAGGCTTTACAGAAGGCCAGGCGTGCCGGCGTGCGGATGATGGCCTATGATTGTATGGTGGAAAAGGACAGTCTTACAATAGATGAGCCGGTGCCTGTTGTTGTGGATAATCTGGACCGGATTGCAGCTCCTCTGCTTGCCTGGTATGATGCGGGAAGAAGGATCCTGCCCTGGAGGGAAGAACCGACACCTTATCATGTATGGCTGTCGGAGATTATGTTACAACAGACCCGGGTGGAAGCAGTCAAGCCCTATTACGACAGATTTTTACAGGCGCTTCCCGATGTGGAGAGTCTCTCGGCTGTAGAGGAAGAGAACCTTTTGAAGCTGTGGGAAGGTCTTGGATACTATAACCGGGCAAGAAATCTTAAAAAAGCAGCGATGAAGATAGTATCAGAGTATGACGGTAAGATACCCGGAAAATATGAGGAACTTGTGAAACTTCCCGGAATCGGAAGCTATACGGCAGGAGCCATTGCCTCCATTGCCTTCGGACAGGCACAGCCTGCGGTGGACGGTAATGTACTGCGGATTCTTGCAAGACTGAGGGCGGATGAGAGAGATATTCTGGATGCCAAAGTGAAAAAATCTGTGGAGGAGGATCTGATGGGAGTTATGCCCGCAGATCGTCCGGGTGATTTTAACCAGGCATTGATGGAGCTTGGCGCCATGGTATGTATTCCCAATGGTGCAGCAAAATGTGAAGTGTGTCCCTGGGAGGGAATATGTCTGGCAAGGGCGCAGAAAAGAGTGGAGGAGTTTCCCAGGAAGGCACCCAGGAAACCGAGGCGCATTGAGGAGAAAACAATACTGGTCATACAGGATGCAAATCTGGTTGCACTTCGCAAAAGACCGGATAAGGGGCTTCTTGCCGGCATGTATGAGTTTCCGTCACTGGAGGGGAATCAGGATGAGAAGCAGGTGATTGCATATTTAAGAGAGCTTGGATTGTCGCCGATCAGAATTCAGAAGCTGGCTCCAGCCAAACATATTTTTACGCATAGGGAATGGCATATGACAGGATATGTGGTGCGGGTGGATGAACTTTCCCATGCGGAAGGGAAACGGGATGAGCAGGGTCTTCTTTTTATCGATCCGGAAGAGACGAGAACGAATTATCCGATTCCGTCGGCGTTCGCTCTCTATGCGGAACATGTGGAGATGAAGAGGAATAAAAAATAAGAAATTCCTAAGAAACAGATAAACATTTTCGTATATTTTTGTGTTAAAATGACAAAGTAATAAAGGCGTTCTGCGGGATGGATGCTGTGATACCATACCGGGAATGATTCAGGAAAGGTACGGTTATGGAAATATGAAATTATTATCTGTGGCGATTCCCTGTTATAATTCGGAAGGATATATGAGAAAGTGTATTGAGTCGCTTCTTGTGGGCGGCGAGGATGTGGAAATACTGATCATAGATGACGGCTCCAGCGATGGAACGGCTGAGATAGCAGATGGATATCAAGCACTCTATCCATCCATTGTGAAAGCGATACACAAGGTTAACGGCGGTCATGGTTCGGCGGTGAATGAAGGACTGGCCCATGCCACAGGTCTGTACTTTAAAGTGGTGGACAGTGATGACTGGGTGAAAGACAGCGCCTATCTTAAGATTCTGGACACCCTGCGGGAGATTATCGCAGACGGTTCTACCCTGGATATGCTCATCAGTAATTTTGTCTATGAGAAAGAGGGAGAGAAGAAGCATAAAGTTATGAAATACAGACATGCACTTCCACAGGATAAGATTTTCGGCTGGGGTGAAGTGAAACATTTTCATAAAGGCCAGTATATCCTTATGCACTCTGTAATCTTTCGTACCAGGCTTTTGAGAGAGTGCGGGCTCAAACTGCCGGAACACACTTTTTATGTGGATAATATCTTTGTGTTTGAGCCGCTTCCTTTTGTAAAAAACATGTACTATCTGGATGTGAATTTCTACCGCTATTATATAGGAAGAGAAGGGCAGTCTGTCAATGAGAGCGTTATGATCAGCAGGATAGACCAGCAGATTAAGGTCAATAAGATCATGGTGGATTATTTTGTGGAGAAAAAGGCAAAGATTTGCAGCAGGCGTAAACTGAAGAATTATATGTTGAACTATCTTGAGATTATCACGGTGATCTCATCTATTATGCTGATACGTTCCGGTACGGAGGAAAATCTTGAGAAGAAGGTGGAACTCTGGGAATATATCAAACAGAAGGACATGGGTCTGTATATGAGACTGCGCTACGGAGTGCTTGGCAGTTCCATGAATCTGCCGGGCAAAGGAGGCAGAAAGATATCCGTGGAAGGGTATAAGATTTGTCAGCGGTTCTTTAAGTTTAATTGATGTCTTCCAGCTTCTTTCTGATAATATTCTAATTATATAAGCCAGATAACCTTTGCTTATAGGTCATCTGGCTTTCTTTTTATTTTATAGGAAAGTTCTTACGCAAATTCACTTTTGCTGCTTTGCCCGCCATAATCAGAGAATCTCAGGCTTCCTTTTATGTCTGCCATGTAATCCATGGTAGAGATGAATCAGTACATCAGAACTATACACGATTCCATACATGACAGCCGCCAGGATAAATGCCGTAAGCACATCAAACAGGGAATGTTGTTTGATGAAAACGGTTGACATAATTATGGAAACACAGAGGAGGAAAGAAGCAGTGCGGATTCCCTTTTTCTGTGCCAGGTGTTTGCTCTTCATGACTGCAATGTGACAGCCGATGGAGTTATATACATGGATGCTGGGCCAGAGGTTTGTCGGTGTATCGGCTTTATATAATGTGGCAACCAGCTGGGTAAAAATGTTGTCGCGTGGCATGATATAGGGTCTTAAGTGATGACCGTTGGGCCATAATGTGGATACCAGCAGGAAAATGGTCATGCCTGTGAACAAAAAGGTACAGGTTCTGAAGTAATCATCTTTGTCTTTGAAGAAGCAGTATAAAACAACCACGGTCACATAAGCAAACCACAACAGATAAGGGACAACGAATACTTCGCAAAAGGGAATGTAGTCATCCAACGCTACATGGATGATCTTATAATGACTTGTAACAGTTTTTTCCAGATGTCCAAACCATGAAAGATAGATGATCCCATAAATGATCAAAGGGAGCGCATGCCTGTATGTCTGGCAGAATTTGATGAGCCTGGCTCTTTTTGTGATTGCTTTTCCCATAATACACATCCTTATCTTAGTTTAGTGTCTGCTGCATAGTATATGTCCTGTTGTACTTTTTTATGTTCTTTGCTGCACCTACTTATACAGGTTTCTTTTTTTATGAGATATATGATAGCAGATTAGGGCCAAAAGTCAAAATAAGATTTCCATAAAGATTTCTTAATTTTTCATGAAAATCTATCCATTATGACAAAGGATTTGTATTGCGTAAAATTAACCCTTTATGATATACTAACAGACAGTTGGGCAATTATAGCAATAGAAAGGCAGGAACAAGGAATGTATTCATTGGATGAAGTGAGAAATGTAGACCCCGAGATTGCACAGGCAATTGTGGATGAGCAGAACCGTCAGAATTCCCATATAGAGCTTATCGCATCTGAAAACTGGGTGAGCAAGGCAGTTATGGCGGCTATGGGCAGTCCTCTTACCAACAAGTATGCGGAAGGGTATCCGGGCAAGAGATATTATGGCGGCTGTGAGTGCGTTGATGTGGTGGAGGAGCTGGCAAAGGAGCGTGCCAAAGAGCTGTTTGGTTGTGAATATGTCAATGTGCAGCCTCATTCCGGAGCACAGGCCAATATGGCAGTGTTCTTTGCAGTGATGGAACCCGGGGACACCTTTATGGGGATGAACCTGGATCACGGCGGGCATTTATCCCACGGTTCACCGGTCAATATGTCCGGCAAGTATTTCAACTGTGTTCCTTACGGTGTCAATGATGAAGGATTCCTTGATTATGATAATGTGCGTAAGATTGCACTGGAGTGTAAACCCAAGATGATCGTGGCGGGAGCTTCCGCTTACGCGAGAACCATAGATTTTAAGAAATTCAGGGAAATAGCAGATGAGGTGGGCGCTGTACTGATGGTGGATATCGCGCATATCGCAGGTCTTGTAGCGGCAGGCCTGCATCCGAGTCCGATTCCCTATGCACATGTGACCACGACCACGACCCACAAGACACTGCGCGGCCCCAGGGGCGGTATGATCATGTCCAGTCAGGAAGTGGCGGATCAGTATAATTTTAACAAGGCAATCTTCCCGGGAATCCAGGGCGGCCCGCTGATGCATGTGATTGCAGCCAAGGCGGTATGCTTTAAAGAAGCCCTGTCGGATGATTTCAAGACTTACATGAAGAATGTGGCAGATAATGCCCAGGCACTCTGCAAGAGCCTGCAAGCCAGGGATATCAAGATTGTGTCCGGCGGAACAGACAATCATCTGATGCTGGTAGATCTGACCAATTATGATCTGACCGGTAAGGCGGTGGAGAAGCTTCTGGATCAGGCACATATTACGGCGAACAAGAATACGATTCCCAATGATCCCAAATCGCCGTTTGTCACAAGTGGTATCCGTCTGGGTACGCCTGCGGCTACATCCAGAGGATTAAATGCACAGGATATGGATCAGGTGGCGGAGGCTATCGCCATTGTGATCAAAGAAGGTGAAGCGGGCATTGACAAGGCCCAGGCGATCATCAAGACACTGACGGATAAGTATCCGTTAATTTAACGATATATCTAAGGGAGAAAAGGCATGATTCAAATTGCGGTATTAGGATATGGCACCGTGGGCAGCGGTGTGGTGGAAGTGATTGAGACCAATAAGACGGATATCAACAAGAAAGCGGCAGAGGATCTTTCGGTGAAATATATCCTGGATCTTCGGGATTTTCCGGGAGACCCCTATGCGCACAAGGTAGTGCATGACTATAATGTTATTTTGAATGATCCGGAAGTGACAGTTATCTGTGAGACCATGGGCGGGACAAAACCGGCTTATGATTTCACCAAGCAGGCGCTTCTTCAGGGGAAAAGTGTATGTACTTCCAACAAGGAACTGGTAGCCGCTCATGGACCGGAACTGATCAGAATCGCCAAGGAGAATCATTGCAATTATCTGTTTGAGGCCAGTGTGGGCGGCGGTATTCCCATTATTCGTCCGCTGAATTATTCGCTGACAGCGGAGAAGATTGATGGTATCACCGGTATTTTAAATGGTACGACAAACTATATCCTCACAAAGATGGATAAAGAGGGTGCAGGGTTTGAGGAAGTGCTGAAGGAAGCCCAGGAGAAGGGATATGCAGAGAGGAATCCGGAGGCGGATGTGGAAGGATACGATGCCTGCCGTAAGATTGCGATTCTTTCTTCTCTTATGTCCGGAAAAAACGTGCGATATGAGGATATTTACACGGAGGGTATTACGAAGATTACGGCGGCAGATTTTAAGTATGCGAAACAGATGGACAAGTCCATCAAGCTGCTTGCCATGAGCAGGGATACGGAAAAAGGATTTTTCGCAATGGTGGCTCCCTTTATGATTTCCAGGGAGCACCCGCTCTACAGTGTAAACGGCGTGTTCAATGCAGTCTATGTGCATGGCAACATGCTGGGAGATTCCATGTATTATGGCAGAGGTGCCGGCAAACTTCCCACGGCCAGTGCGGTAGTCTCTGATGTGGTGGATTGTGCACGACATCAGGGTAAGACCATTATGTGTTTCTGGGATGAGGAAAATGTGGATGTGACAGATTTATCCAGTGCGGAACGGAAATTCTTTGTCAGAGTCAGAGATGATCAGAGAGAGGCGGCTATGGCGGCCTTTGGTTCACTTGTAGAAGTGAATGTGGGCATTGTAAAAGAATTTGCCTTTATGACGCAGGTGATGTCAGAGAAAGAATTTAACGAAAAGATTGAGAAGGCCGGAGGCTGTCTGAACAGAATCCGTATCATGGCATAACCGGCCGGAATAAAGTTTTAAATATGGAACGCCGTCCGGCTGTATGGGCGTTTCGGAATGGAGATTGTTATTTATTATGAACAAGGTGGTTAAATTTGGCGGAAGTTCACTTGCCAGCGCAGAGCAGTTTAAAAAGGTGGAGAGTATCATCCGTGCGGACAGGGAGCGCCGTTTTGTGGTGCCTTCCGCGCCCGGGAAACGTTCCTCTGACGATACGAAAGTGACGGATATGCTGTACGCCTGCTATGAACTGGCAGAGAAAGACCAGGATTTTGCAGGGCAGCTTCAGGCCATTAAAAACAGATATCAGGAGATTATTACGGGACTTGCCCTGGATCTTTCCCTGGAAGAGGAATTTCAGGTTATCGAGGAGAATTTCCGAAATAAGGCAGGATTGGATTATGCCGCTTCAAGAGGTGAATATTTAAATGGTATCATCATGGCGCAGTATCTGGGTTTTGAGTTTGTAGATGCAGCCGAGGTCATTCGGTTTAAAGAGGATGGCGAGTATGATCCGGAACTGACCAATCAGTTGATGCGGAAGCGTCTTGCAACGGTGGAATCAGCAGTGATTCCCGGATTCTATGGCGCGTATGAGGATGGGACAGTAAAGACGTTTTCCAGAGGCGGTTCCGATATCACAGGTTCCATCGTGGCCAGGGCAATCAAGGCCAATGTCTATGAGAACTGGACGGATGTGTCAGGCTTTCTGATTGCAGATCCCAGGATTATCTATAAACCGGAGGGGATTGAGACGATTACATACAGGGAATTGCGGGAGTTGGCCTATATGGGGGCGTCGGTTCTGCATGAGGATGCCATCTTCCCGGTGAGAAGTGAAGGGATTCCCATCAATATCCGCAATACCAATGCGCCTGATGACAGCGGTACATGGATTGTGGAGAGTACCTGCCAGAAATCAAAGTATGTGATTACCGGTATTGCCGGTAAAAGAGGGTTTTGTGCAGTCAATATAGAGAAAGAAATGATGAACTCGGAAATCGGTTTTGGGCGAAAGGTCTTGCAGGCTTTTGAAGAGAACGGTATTTCTTTTGAGCATGTGCCTTCCGGGATAGATACGATGACAGTGTTTGTACATCAGGACGAGTTCATGCACAAGGAACAGCAGGTTGTGTCCGGTATCCACAGACTGGCTGATCCTGATGCCATCGATATAGAGGCGGATCTGGCGCTGATTGCGGTGGTTGGACGGGGTATGAAGTCTACACGCGGTACGGCAGGCAGAATCTTCTCCGCACTGGCACACGCCAATGTCAATGTCAAGATGATTGATCAGGGTTCCAGTGAGCTGAATATCATTATTGGTGTAGCCAATGCAGATTTTGAGACGGCGATCAAGGCAATTTATGATATTTTTGTGCTGGCGCAAATATAGCTGCTGTATCAAAACGTTAAAATATATATTTGTTTGATATTTTACATTTATTTCCTTACAGGATTATGCTACAATTATACCAATATAGGTGGAATTATTCGGGGTATAGGCAGCAATATTAACAAACATAGGTGAATAATCGTGGAGGGAAATATGGCGAATCAACAGTTAGAGGCATTGGTGTATACCAATGACCAGTGTGTAGGGTGTCATAAGTGTATTTCAGTATGTCCGGTTCTGACGGCCAATCATGCGGTGGAAGAAAACGGGCAGAATAAGATCATGGTGGATGGAAAGCAGTGTGTTGCCTGCGGCGCCTGCTTTGATGCCTGTGCTCATGGGGCAAGAAGTTATTATGATGACACAGAGCGTTTTTTTGAGGATTTGAAAAAAGGGGAAAAAATCTCACTCTTACTTGCACCGGCTTTTCTGGCAAATTATCCGAGAGAGTATGCTACTGTTCTGGGCGGCCTTAAGAAGCTCGGTGTAAATCGTATCATCAGCATCAGTTTCGGTGCAGATATCACAACATGGGGATACATCAAGTATATTACGGAGCATCAGTTTACGGGCGGCATATCGCAGCCCTGTCCCGCTATCGTCGGGTATATTGAAAAGTATATACCAGAGCTGATTCCCCGTCTCGTACCGGTACATTCTCCTATGATGTGTGGTGCCGTTTATGTTAAGAAATATATGAAGGTACCGGACAAACTGGCATTTATCAGTCCCTGTGTGGCGAAAAAGAATGAGATAGATGATCCCAACTGCGGCGGTTATGTTTCCTACAATGTAACGTTTGATCATCTGATGCGTTATGTGAGGGAACATGGTATTTCCGGTCCGGCGGTGAAAGACGAGATTGAGTACGGTCTGGGGTCTATCTATCCGATGCCTGGTGGATTGAAAGAAAATGTCTACTGGTTCTGCGGGGAAGATATCTTTATCAGACAGATTGAAGGCGAGAAACATGCCTATGAGTTTTTGGAAGACTATAAGAAGAGAGTGCTTGGCGGAAAAGAACTGCCGTTTATGGTGGATGCACTTAACTGTGCAAAAGGCTGTATCTATGGCCCTGGTGTGGAAAAAGAGAAGAATGGTTCAGACGACACACTCTATGAACTGCATAAGATCAGGGAAGTAAGTAAGTGGAACGATAAAAAACATGCTTTCAGCAGGAAACTTACGCCGAAACAGAGACTGGACAGGCTCAACAGGCAGTTTAAGGATCTGGACATCAATGACTTTATCAGACATTATACTGATAAATCCAGGGGACTGGAGATCAGACAGCCGGATACGGCGCAGTTGGATGCAATTTTTGCATCTATGGATAAACGTACCATGTCAGAGCAGTCGATAGACTGTTCCGCCTGCGGATATGCTACCTGTAAGGATATGGCAGCCGCCATTCATAATGGATGTAATAACCAGAATAACTGTATTCAGTACATAAAGAGCAAAGTCGAGCAAGAGAGTGAAGCGGCAAGACAGATGGCTTCCGAGGTGGAAGACAAAAACCGCGCGCTTAAGGAAAGAAATAATCAGATCGCAAATCTGATTACGATAGTGCAGGATGATTTTGACAGCCTGGATACTTCCATCAGTGAGATGTCCATCGGCAATAACAGTAACGCAGAGGAGAGTACAGGTATTTCTGCTTCCATGAGCGATGTGGTATCATTCTGTGACCAGCTGAAAGAAGCGCTTGAGCAGATTCAGGGGATGCTTGTGAAGCTGGAAGAGAATAATGAAGAGATCACCAACGTGGCGGAGGAGACTAACCTTCTTGCTCTCAACGCAAGTATTGAGGCGGCAAGAGCAGGAGAATCGGGAAGAGGATTTGCGATCATTGCAGAGAATATTAAGAAACTGGCCGATTTATCCAAGGACACCGCAGGCGACAGTGATTCCAATAAAGAGCAGATTCAGGAAGCTATCACGCAGCTTTTGGGGAAGGCCGGTAAACTGATTGAAGTGATTGACGGTGTTAATGTGAGAGTCACTAATCTGGCGGCTTCGACAGAGGAAATTGCGGCATCTGCTGATATGGTGAGTACTATCTCGGCGGATCTGAAGGAAAGACTTATCCAGTTAAATTCATAACTTTTTTAGAGAAGGAACATATAGAAACAGGACTCGGCGGGGGGAAGCAGAGTCCTGTTTCTATGTGTTTAAATAGTATGTAACCCTTTTAGTATCCCAGTTCCTCACCAACAAGGTACACTTTGATCCGGCCAGGATGCATGCTTCTTCTGGTCACCACAATCTGATTGCAGAAACATTCCGGAGAAAGACAATCATGACAGGTACCGGAAACGGCACAGGGGAGGCGGCGTTCCAGACGGATTGCGTTGGCAGGAGAGGCCATATTGCGTACTCGGGCAACGCCTTCTGGAACACCGGTAACTACCTTATTCATACCGGTTACGATAATTATGTGGCTGGGCCCCTGAATCAGACAGGCAACACGGTTGCCGTTGCCGTCAATGTTGATCAGTGTGCCGTCTGTGGTGATGGCGTTGGTACTCATCAGATAATAATCTGCCAGAACGGTTTTGGCATAGATCTGTCTGGCTTCTTCAGGGGTTCTGGCCAAAGAACGATCCAACAGTTCATAATCGCCTTTGTGTATGCCGTCCATCAGGCCACATTCCTTGATACTCTCGCTGCCGCCCCAGCCGATCACGGATCCGTTGGGAATACTGGATAGGATAGCTTCGGTACAGGCAGACGCAGACTTGAAATAATAGCCCTCCATGTTGCGCTTTTCCAGATTTTTAATGATTGTCTCTGCCTGTCTGGACAAGGCAGTCTGTTTGTATGACATAATAATCCCTCATTTCTTAGAAATATTTTGATAAAAGTATACCACTAAAATTGAAAAAAGGGCAATATTTGGTTTGTATGGAGCTGTAATTAACAGTTAATAATTGAAAATAGTATGTAAAATTAGAAAATTAGAGAAATATAATAGTATAAAATAATTTCTTGAAAAAATTTCAAAAAATGTATTGACAAAATAAAATCAGGTGATATAATAAAACCATAAAGAAACACTTCATATAGATAAATCTAAAGAAAGAGAGGTACGGTCCACCAAAAACTTAAAGTAACAGATCGAAGGATTACAAGTGAATAGGAGACCAATGAACAAACAAAACAAGAAGCGGAATCGAGTACATGGTAGAGAGTAGCGAATCGGGAAGAAGAGAAGAATAAGACGCTACAGTATATGTATACGAAGACAAGAGGATGGAAAGAGGAAGCGGAAGAAAACCGGAGGTAAAGGCCATTGGATAGTGTAGTTTAGAAGCGGGTATTGATTCTTGAGAGAATGAATACCCGCTTCGCTGTGCACAAAATCTTTTTCCCACTAGTGTTTTACATGGGAATCCCATGTTTTGTATACGCTTTAACGTTTGATTAAAAATATATAATAGTCCTACCATTTATCTGTACTAATCTGGTATAATATAAATATCTTATTATACTGTATGAACTGGCAAGGATGCAGAGTTCATGGAATTCCATGGAGGGATTTTATGGTCATAAAACATAATTTGTCAGCTCTGAATGCAAATAGAATGTTTGGGCAGACTACGAAGGCGAAAGCCAGGAATACGGAAAAGCTTGCGTCTGGTTATAAAGTGAATCGTGCCGCGGATGATGCGGCGGGATTATTTATATCGGAAAAGATGAGGAGGCAGATCAGAGGCCTTTCTCAGGCTTCTGCCAATTGTCAGGAAGGCATTTCCCTGGTGCAGATTGCAGATGGTGCGATGGAAGAGGTTGGTGATATGCTCCATCGGGGAACGGAGCTGTGCGTCAAGGCAGCCAATGGGACCCTGACTGCGCAGGACCGTGATTTTATACAGATGGAAATCAAACAGCTGTTGCGGGAAATTAACAGCATCGGAGAAAGAACTACGTATAATGAGATACAGATACTTCAGGGAACCGGATTCCAGTTTGTAGAAGATGATCCGTCTATTATTGCGGTCGGCGGACTGCCGGACTGGGTGCCGGTGGGGTCAAAAGGAAATTTGAATGAAGTATATACGACGCAGGAAACTTATAAATATACGGATACAAACGGTAATCCGGCAACGGCAACTTATGATATAACACATGAGGCAGCCACGATAAATTTCAGACAGTTCCATGGTTCGGAAAGTCAGATCAAAGAGCTGATCGGCAACGGGTTTTATAGTACATGTTGTACTTGTACCAATCATTATAGTATTAAGTTCACAAAAGGAACTTCCAGCAGCATGGAAGTCAGCGGCAACCACTATATATATAATATTGGAATTGAGGGGGCTAAGGATGCCTCAGAGCTGATCCAGCGTATCCTACAGGGAACAAATAACGGAAATCCCCGGAATCATTTTACCAAGATGGTGGAGGATAATGGTAAACTGATTATTTATGATGACCGATGCAATGCACCGAGGCCGATGCTGCCTGTTGGCAACGGTGTCACGATGGGAAGCTGGGATGGGTGGAATAATTCCCAGTTCTGGATTCAGGCACATGATGTGTTCGGAAGATTTGGCCCGGGCGTTGCATATTCAATTGATGATATACAGGATTTTGCCAGGAGCCAGAAGGTTCATATTCAGGCGGGATGTGAACCAGGACAGCATATCAATATTGATCTTCCTTTTATATCCACACCTGTCATGGGAATCAGTCAGGTGGATGCAAGAACACAAGAGGGTGCAGATGCAGGAATCATTGCTTTTAAAAAGGCGATAGAGTATGTGAGCGGTGAAAGGAGCCGTATGGGCGCTTATCAGAACCGCTTGGAGCATACGATCAATAATCTGGATAATGTCGTTGAGAATACACAGGCATCTGAATCCAGGATACGAGATGCGGATATAGCCAAATTGATGGTAGAGCATGTGATCAATCAGGTCTTATCGCAGACGGGGCAGGCTATGATGGTTCAAAGCAATCAGAACAGAGAAGGGATTTTGAGTCTGCTGCAATAAGGGATGGGATATAAACAGGAAATATCATGGAAAAGAGGAAGGCACTTCCGGTTTAAGATAACCAGAGGTGCTTTTGTTTTATATGGGATAAGTCATTCTTAAGTATGGGATTGGTAATTTAGGGAAAAAGGAAAAAATATGGTGGCTTTTTTTATCAAAATAAGTTATAGTATAATTGCGGTACACTATATATTGTATGTGAAAAATTTTTATATACAGATAATGGCTTGGAGATGATAAAAGCTAATGTTACAATAAGCGGCCGGCTATATGCAGGCTATGGAAAGGATACGGATTTAATATGGGAAAACTGCTTAACAGAAGAAAAGGACATTCGGATGAGGATTATGAGGATGAATTAGATGAGGATGAAGATGAGTTAGACGAAGATGAAGATGATGAAGACGAAGATGAAGATGATGAAGACGACGATGAGGACGAAGAAGATGATGAAGAGGACCGGCGCGAATACCGGCATAAGAGGCGGGTACGCAACCAGATTATAGCTTACTCAGTGGTCTTTGTTGTATTCCTGGCCTTCGTTACAGGCGGCATAATTCTTGGAAGTAAGGCAGCTTCTGCGTGGAAGGAAAAGAAACAGGCGGAAGAACTTGTAAAACAACAGGAAGAGGCAGAGGAACAGGAGGTAGAAGAGATAGTGATCGATACCCCGGAGCCGGCAGTGGAAGAAAATGAGGAAGATTACTTTGAGGAACTGGTAGAGAATTCCATTGCAGATATGCCGTTGGAGGATAAGATTGCCGGGCTTTTTATCGTGACACCGGAAGCTATCACCGGTGTGACAACAGCGACACAGGCAGGTGACGGTACACAGGAAGCTTTGAATAAGTACCCGGTCGGCGGTTTGATTTATTTTGGACAAAACATATTGAATGAGGAACAGATTAAGGATATGCTGTCCACAACCAAATCCATGAGCAATTACAGGATCTTTTTGGCGGTGGATGAGGAAGGCGGATCGGTCAGCCGGGTTGCAAACAGCAGTGTGGAGGTGACAAAGGTAGACTCCATGGCGGCAATCGGCGAGGGCGGGGACCCGGCCGAGGCACAGGAAGGCGGGGCCACGATTGGCGCCTACTTAAGCAATCTTGGATTTAATCTTGACTTTGCGCCAGTGGCGGATGTGGTGCCGGAGGGTGGCAGCAGTGTATTGGATGACCGTTCTTTTGGTTCCGATCCCGTGGCGGCAGGTGAGATGGTCAGTAATTTCGTGACAGGTCTGGAAGGTACAGGCGTGAGTTCCTGTCTGAAACATTTTCCCGGCTTAGGAGAAGCCACGGAAGACACCCATGAGACCAGGGCCGAGATCACGAAGACACTGGATGAAATGAGAGCTTCTGATTTTGTGCCTTTTCAGGCCGGCATAGAGGCCGGGGCGGATTTTGTGATGGTCAGCCATGTGGCGGTACCGGAAGTGGATACAAACGGCCTGCCCAGCTCTCTGTCGGAAAAGGTCATAACGGATATTTTGAGAAACGAACTGGGATTTGAGGGTGTGATCATAACAGATGCGCTGAATATGAAAGCCATTACCGACTATTACCCGACTGAAGAGGCGGCAGTGATGGCTATAGAGGCCGGAGCAGATATGCTTCTGATGCCCGATGACTATAACAAGGCCTATGAGGCGCTTCTGGCAGCAGTGCAGGATGGCACTATTTCAGAGGAACGGATTAATGATTCGCTGAGACGAATCTACCGGGTGAAATGTGAGGAAGAGAGACGGGGATTATAATCTGGTGAAAAATAAAAAGTGGAAACGTTGTAAAAATCAACGTTTCCACTAGCTTTTACTAGAATTAAAAAGAGCGCGAGACGGGACTCGAACCCTAAAGCGTCTGAAAAAGCCCATAAAATCAAGGAGGAAAGCACGTTGTCTTCAACGTGTCTTCAAAGGAAAACAGCTTGGATAAGATATAAGCCAACCGAGATTATATAAGTGAAACATAGCGTGTCAAGGGGCAAGCGAAGCGATACGCCGTAGGGCAACCCTTGACACAGCGGACGCAGGCCAAAGCAGAATGGAAAAAGAGAGAATGAAAAGACGCATTATCTTTCATTCCCTCTTGACTGTGTTTTTTGCTGTTTTCCGTTAATATAACCCCTTGCTAAATTTATACAGTGGCGGTATAATAAAAAACGAGATAGATAATAAAAGGCAGGATGTAGGGAACGCCAATTCCCTACACCCCTATGCAGGAGATTAGGCCTCCCACACAGCATATAATGCGCCAATTCAAGTATAGCGAATTTTCCACACTATTTCAAGTGGAAAACCAGCGTGTATTTGGATTTGTGGTGTTGTATTTTCAGCGGTGTAGGAAAGAAAAATCCTGCACCGCTTTCTTATTGTTTATCTCGGCAGATTGGCAGAGGGGCATAAAACTATGCCCTCTCTGCTGGACTGTTCGGGATGTTCTGATAAACAATTACTTATGAAAGAGAGGTTATGAAAAAGAAATAATTACGATGAAGAAAAGATTTTTAACAACTGTCTGATTGCAGTATCAAAGTATTCCGGGCAAACGTCCGGGCATGGCATGGGGCTGTGCCCCCTGTTTTTTAAACAAATAATCAATAAGCAAAAATGTATAAATAAGAAAGGTGAGGTTTGATTATGACAAAAATGGTATTAAGAATAGTAACAGCGATGATGTCTGCATGTATGTTGGGTGGAAATGTTTCGGGTACAGATACATCTGCATTGGTTTTAAATGAAACCCAGACAGTATCAGCTCTTAAGCAGACCGCATCCGTCGCATCGGCTGTAGCTACGGTATCCGTTGCATCGGCGGAATCTTCTGATACCACAATGGTACGTGTATGTCAGTGCAAAGAGCATTTTGTGATGGAAGGTGACTGGAAAACGGCATGGAAAAAGCATGTAATTCAGGCTCATGGTGGAGCTTGTCATTGGGGTGACAATGCGTTCACGGAAGAAGAGATGAGAAAAGCATGGCCGGAAGACTTTGAAGACAATACTGTTGAAGATGTAGTAGACAATGACCAAGCTGAGAAGAAGGCTAAAGAAGAAGCCGAGAAGAAGGCTAAAGAAGAGGCTGAACGTAAGGCCGAAGAAGAACGCAAGGCCGAAGAGGCTCGTAAGGCTGAAGAAGAACGCAAGGCCAGAGAAGAGGCTGAGCGTAAAGCCGAAGAAGA
>RAYR01000025.1 GCA_003612405.1 bacterium 0.1xD8-71 | reverse complement strand
GAGAAGAAAGACTCCTGAGGAGTAAGGGATGGAAGAGATATGGATTAGAGATTCAGGTTCGGTTTTGAGGGTATGTCTGATTTTAAAAAAAATCAACGCTATTTACAAAAAAATGTAATTAGTGTTTTTTTTTTATTTTTTTTATGATATAATAAGATAAATCTGAGATTGCAGTAGGTTTTTGCTCGAATTGTGTGAAATATATAAGCAATCGGATAGATTAAAAAGTATTTTCTAAATATATAACGCGAGGTGGATTGCATGGATACGAAGATTCTGCTTGAAAACGGAACAAATGAGTTGGAAGTACTTGAATTTAAACTGGACGGTAATGCGTATGGTATCAATGTTGCGAAGATTAAGGAGATTATCAATTATCAGGAAGTGACTCCGGTTCCCAATGCGCACCCTAGCATCGAGGGTATTTTTATGCCGCGTGATACGATGATTACGGCGATCGACTTAAAGAACTGTTTGCAGAGAGGTGTATCAGAACCTGGCGGATTGTTCATTGTCACAAATTTTAATAAGTTGGATATCGCTTTCCATGTGGATTCTGTGGTGGGAATTCACCGTGTATCATGGAGAGAGATTATTAAGCCGGGATCTACGGTATCTACCTCTGAAGATGGCGTCTCTACGGGTATTATTAAATTTGATGACAGATTGATCATTATTTTAGACTTTGAGAAAATTGTAACAGATATTAATCCAGAGACTGGACTTAAGATAGCAGATATTGAAGAGTTGGGCGAGAGACATAGGATTGATGTGCCGATTTTGATTGCAGAAGATTCTCCGCTTTTGAATAAGTTGATTGTTGAATCCTTACATAAGGCTGGTTATGTGAATCTGATTCATACAGAGAATGGTCAGCAGGCATATGATGTTATTCAGGAGTGTAAGAAAGAGGGCACTTTGAAAGAACATGTACAATGCATTATCACGGATATCGAGATGCCGTTGATGGATGGTCATCGTTTGACAAAGCTGGTGAAGTCTGATGATGAGACAAAAGATATTCCGATAATTATTTTCTCGTCTTTGGTTAATGAAGATATGATGAGAAAAGGTGAAGCTCTCGGAGCAAATGCACAGCTTTCTAAGCCGGAGATAGGTAATCTGGTGAGAGTGGTTGATAGTCTGGTCTTATAATAAAAAGTAGTATATGCCAATGTGTAAAGGCCGGGAGATTCCCGGCTTTTACTTTGTGCAGTGACATAGACGAGGAAGTTTGGATGGATGACAAAATACAGGAAATAAAAGAAAGAGTGCGGGATGCGGAACTGGTACTGGTGGGAGTGGGAGAAGATTTTCAGTATGATTGGGGTCTGCTTTTACAAGATCAGAGATATCAGGAGATTGAACAGGAAATAGGGGACGATGAGCAGTATGTCTGGATTGTACCTTTTTTGCAGAAGATGAAGCTTTTACAGGCACATGAAGACAGATGGAGCAAGGCATATGATGTCCTGAAGGAATTGATAATGGAGAAGAATTATTTTATTCTTTCCTTGTGTATGGACGACCGGATTTATGAGGCTGGATTTGATGAACAGAGAGTTGTGACACCTTGTGGCGGATTTCGTAAGATGCAGTGTGACTGTAATTGTTCCGGGGAACTGGTTGATATTCCGCAGGAGAGCTATGAGGCAGTTGTACAATACTACAAAAGAGAAGTGCCGCTTTCTGCATTGCAGGAGCCTGTCTGCAAAATGTGTGGTGCAAAGTTGAGATTTAATCAATTGGGAGTAAGTAAGTATGCGGAGGAAGGATATCTGAAGCAATGGGATGTCTATACGAAATGGCTGCAAGGCACTGTGAACAAAAAATTGTGCGTATTGGAGCTTGGAGCAGGATTAGAGTATCCTAAAATAATACGTTTTCCTTTTGAAAAGATAGTATTTTATAATCAGAAGGCTTTTATGTATCGGATACATCCGTTGATTTATCAATTGGGAGAAGAGATTGGAAACCGGGGTATCGGTATTAAGGAAGATCCGATTGATTTTCTGATAAAGGGATTTGTTAAATAATCCAAGATATGATAAAATGAGACATAAAAAGTAATTTTGGGGAGATATTATGAGCTCGAGTGAAGAATATTTAGATAGTTTATTGGAATCAATACTGAATGGTGGAAAGTCCCAAAATGTAGATAGTACGCCTGTACAACAGAATGTGACGGCAGATGATATAGCAGGAGAGCTGCCGGAAGATAGTGTGGCCCAAAAGACTACCGCCAATGCAAACAAGGCAATGTCTACAGAGGAAATTGAAGAGATGCTCATGTCTATGGGAACTCTTGGCGGAGAAACAAAAATGCCGGCAGAAGACGAGAGTATCGGAGTGTCAGATAATTTAAGCCTGGATAATCTGTCTTTGGAGAATATGGGATCAGGCGATGCATCTACAGAAAATCTAAGTACAGATAGTCTTGCAACAGAAGAGGCGTCAACAGATGATTTATTGCTGGATGGTTTTGGAACAGAAGCGGCGTCGACAGATGACCTGACACTGGATAGCCTTGGAACAGAAGCGGCGTCGGCAGATGATCTGATGCCGGATGATTTATCATTAGATGATATTTCATTGGATGATATGGGACTGGAAGAGGCGTCAACAGATGATTTAATGTTGGATGGATTTGGGACAGAAGAGACATCAGCGGATAATCTGACACTGGATAGCCTTGGAACAGAAGAGGCGTCGGCAGATGACCTGATGCTGGATGATTTATCATTAGATGATATTTTATTGGATGATATGGGACTGGAAGAGGCACCGACAGATGATTTAATGCTGAATGGTTTTGGGACAGAAGAGGCACCAACAAATGATCTGACATTGGATAGCCTTGGAACAGAAGAGACCTCAACAGATGATCTGATGCCGGATGATTTATCATTAGATGATATTTCATTGGATGATATGGGACTGGAAGAGGCACCGACAGATGATTTAATGCTGGATGGTTTTGGGACAGAAGAGACGTCAGCGGATGATCTGACACTGGATAGTCTTGGGACAGAGGAGACAGTATCAGACGATTTGGCTCTGGATGATTTGTCTTTGGATGATTTGGCATTAGAAGACTTTGGAGCGGAAGAATCCTTAGAGGAGGATTTTTCACTGGACAGTTTCAGTGTGGGAGACGATGCGCAGGGAGAAGACAGTGTAATGGCAGGAGCAGATGATCTGGATGGTCTTATGGCAGATGTGGAGGGTGATTTATCATTAGATGATCTGTCCATGGAGGAGACGATGTCGGAAGAAGACATAGACCGTCTGTTAAGCGGTGAGAATCTTGGTGGAGCGGATTCAGCGGAAACGGAAGATGAATTGGCTGTTTCGGATGATTTTGCTTTGGAAGAGACAGGGGAGGATGATGAGGATCTTTCTGCACTTCTGGCGGGGATGGATCACGATGAGGATTTATCGGAGATTAATGATCTGTTAGAAAAATCAGATCAGGGTGTTCCGGCAGATGATGACATGTTAGCCCTGCTGGGTGAAGGTGATAATAATGCTTTTGATTTCTTTGCAGATGATAATGCGGCAAAAGAGGCGGCAAGTATTCGTGAAATTTCTCCGGAGGAATTAGAGGAGAGGGAGAATCCGAAAGGCAAGAAAGAGAAGAGAAAGCGGCAGAAAAAGGAGAAAAAACCCAGGAAGAAGAAAGGTGCAGAGGAAGTAACGTCTTCAGAAGGCGGTGAGACGGATGGCTTGGAGAGTCTGTTGGAAACTGCACCGGAAGAAGAGCAGGATAAACCGAAAAAGCAAGGTTTTGGTGCAAAATTGATGGCTCTTTTGTTTGAGGGAGACGAAGACGAGAAACCTGCGGATGCAGAAGAAGATGAGTTCTCGGATCTGGGTGCTCAGATGGGGAATCTGACGGACGAGAACAAAGAGTTGTTACAGGAACTCAGCGATGAGGATAAGAAGAACGCCAAGAAGAAGGGCAAAAAGGATAAGAAGAAAAAGAAAGGGAAAAAGGGCAAGGGCGACGGAGAAGAGGCTGTAGAAGGAGAGGACGGAGAAGAGATCGAACAGCCGGAAAAGAAGCCCAAGAAAAAGAAAAAGAAGAAAAAAGAGGAGACTGAGGAAGATTTACTGGCACCGCCGGAGAAGAAACTTTCCAGGAAGAAAGTTATGTCAGTATTCCTGTTCTGCGGTACGATTGCAGCATGTATTATTCTCCTCTCTTCATTCCTGCCTAATTATATGCAGAAGCATGATGCCAGGATTGCTTATGACCATGGGTACTATGGAGATGTGTATGATCTTTTATATGGTAAGAAGTTAAGTGAGGAAGACGAGACACTGTTCCAGAAGAGTTATCTTATTCTACAGATGGACAGAAAAATCGGGTCTTATGAGAACTATAATAAGATGGGTATGCGTCTGGAGGCATTGGATGCGTTGATCAGTGGTGTGGCCCGTTATCAGGAATTGCTGCCAAAAGCAGAGCAGTACAATGTAACCGGTGAAGTCAGGGCACGTTATGAGCAGATTGTTGACAGATTGGCAGCGGACTTTGGGGTATCGGAAACTGATGCACTGGATATTATAGCATCAGAGGATGATGTGGCGTATTCCCAGAGATTGGAGGCTGTTATAAATGGAACAGCCTACGGTTCAGAGGAAGATATGCCCGAGGTAAAACAGGATGTACTGTTGGAAGAAGAGGAAATAATCTCAAGACTGGAAGATGTGGAGCAGGCGGATGGTAGCGATAATTGACTATGATGCCGGAAATATCCGAAGTGTGGAGAAAGCAATTATTTCACTGGGATATGAAGCGGTTGTGACAAGAGATGCAGATACAATCCTTGGAGCAGATCATGTGATATTGCCGGGGGTGGGAGCTTTTGGTGATGCCATGGGTAAGCTGTCAGATTATGGATTGACAGATGTGATTCATGCTGTGGCCGACAGAGGGATCCCTTTTCTGGGAATCTGTCTGGGATTGCAGCTGATGTTTGAGAGCAGTGAGGAAGCACCGGGGATAGAGGGGCTTGGTTTATTCAAGGGCAGCATCCTGCGGATTCCTGACAAAGAAGACTTAAAGATTCCGCATATCGGTTGGAACTCTTTACGGTATCCTGTACTGGGGCGGCTTTTTGCAGGGATTCCTGAAGGTTCCTATGTATATTTTGTACATTCCTATTATCTGCATGCGCAGGATAAGGAGATTGTGAAAGCGGTCACAGAGTATGGGGTAGAGATTCATGCCTCGGTAGAGAAGGGTAACCTTTTTGCCTGTCAGTTTCATCCGGAGAAAAGCTCAGATGTGGGTATGAAGATTTTACAGAACTTTATGGAAATATAGAAAAATGGAGTAAGGCACATGCACACGAAGCGTATCATTCCTTGTCTGGATGTGAAAAACGGCAGGGTAGTCAAGGGTGTTAATTTTATCAATTTTAAAGATGCAGGTGATCCGGCGGAGGTTGGCGCAGCCTATGATAAGTCTGGTGCGGATGAACTGGTGTTTTTGGATATCACAGCTTCTTCCGATGCCAGAGCAACAGCGGTAGAGATGGTGCGCAAGGTGGCAGAGAAGGTCTTCATTCCTTTTACGGTAGGCGGCGGTATCCGTACCGTGGAGGATTTTAAGGCGATTTTGCGGGAAGGTGCCGATAAAGTATCAGTTAATTCTGCGGCGATTATGAATCCACGGCTTATCAGTGATGCGGCTGACAAATTCGGCAGTCAGTGTGTGGTGGTGGCGATTGATGCCAAGCGTCGGCCTGACGGGAAGGGCTTTAGTATCTATAAGAACGGCGGCCGTGTGGATATGGGTATTGATGCCGTAGAATGGGCTATGAAAGCGGAAAAGCTGGGGGCAGGAGAAATCCTTCTGACCAGCATGGATGGAGACGGCACGAAGGCCGGGTATGATCTGGAATTGACAAGAGCTATTTCCGAGCATGTATCCATACCGGTCATTGCATCCGGCGGCGCAGGTACAATGGAACATTTTTATGAAGCATTTACGGAGGGGAAAGCAGACGCAGCCCTGGCGGCATCTTTATTTCATTTTAAAGAGATGGAAATCCGGGATTTAAAAAAATATCTGCGGGATAAGGGAATATCGGTGCGGCTGTAGTTGACAGGATGATCTGAGAGATTATAATAAAATAATGTTCACAACGTATGCAATGGGGCATTGGAACAGAGGGTTGTTCTATGCCCTTTTTAGAGCAAAGACGGCGGCTGAGGGCCGGCGCATAAGAACAATGGAAAAGGATGATAAGAATTATGGCAATGTTAAGCAATGATTGGGAAGAGGCTTTAAAAGAGGAGTTTCGTAAACCCTATTATAAGCAGTTGTATACTTTTGTGCGTGAAGAGTATAACAGTCGGGTGGTGTATCCCCCGTCTGAGGATATTTTTAATGCGTTCCATTTTACCCCTCTTCATAAAGTAAAAGTGCTGTTGCTGGGGCAGGATCCTTATCACAATGAACATCAGGCTCATGGTATGAGTTTCTCGGTATTGCCGGATCAGAAGGATATTCCGCCGTCTTTACAGAATATTTACCAGGAGCTGCACGATGATCTGGGATGTTATATTCCCAATAATGGCTATCTGCAAAAGTGGGCTGATCAGGGAGTCCTTTTATTAAATACGGTTCTGACTGTTCGGGCGCATCAGGCTAATTCTCACCAGGGAAAAGGGTGGGAACATTTTACGGATGCTGTGATACAGGTGGTGAATGAACAGGACAGGCCGATTGTGTATCTGCTGTGGGGCAGGCCGGCGCAGAATAAGATGTCCATGCTGACCAATCCGAAACATTTGATCTTAAAGGCACCTCACCCGAGTCCGCTTTCCGCTTACAGGGGATTTTTCGGATGCAGGCATTTCAGCCAGTGTAATGATTTCCTGAAGGCTAACGGTGTGGAACCGGTGGACTGGCAGATTGAAAATATATAGAGGTACGAGAGGAGAATTGTGTGTCATGAGGAAACTACCATTTATCACGAAAGAGCAGGTGGAGGAGATTGTAAAATCTTATCCTACCCCTTTTCATATTTATGACGAGCGGGGACTTAGGAAAAATGCTAAGGCAGTGCAGGAGGCTTTTGCATGGAATAAAGGATTCAAGGAGTATTTTGCAGTAAAGGCTTGTCCCAATCCTTTTCTGATTCAGATTCTGCATGAATATGGAGTAGGGTGTGACTGTTCCTCGCTGACGGAATTAATGCTCAGTGATGCATTGGGGATTAGGGGAGAGGATGTGATGTTTTCATCCAATGAGACACCTGCAGAGGAGTATGAATATTGTGCCAAGATAGGCGGCATCATTAACCTGGATGATATCACGCATATTGCATTTGTAGAAGAGATTCTGGGAAAACTTCCGGAGACCATGAGCTGCCGTTATAATCCCGGCGGTGTATTCCAGATGAGCAACGGTATCATGGACAATCCCGGCGATTCCAAGTATGGATTTACTACACAGCAGCTTTTTGAGGGATACAGGATTCTAAAAGAAAAAGGCGTAAAACACTTTGGTCTGCATGCCTTTCTGGCCAGTAACACAGTGACAAATGAATATTATCCACAGCTTGCCAGACAGCTCTTTGAGATAGCGGTGCAGGTCAAAGAAAAAGTGGGTGTACAGATAGAGTTCATCAATCTTTCCGGCGGTGTGGGAATTGCTTATGAACCTGGACAGACAGCCAATGACATCCGGGCAATCGGAGAAGGCGTCCATAAGGTTTATGAGGAGGTGCTTGTACCTGCCGGAATGGGAGAGACAGCAATCTATACGGAGATGGGACGGTTTATGACAGGGCCTTACGGCGCTTTGGTGACAAAAGCCATTCATGAAAAGCATACCCATAAAGAATATATCGGTGTGGATGCCTGCGCAGTAAATCTGATGCGGCCGGCCATGTATGGAGCATATCATCATATCACAGTGCTTGGCAAAGAGGATGCCCCCTGTGATCACACTTATGATGTGGTTGGTTCTCTATGTGAGAATAATGATAAGTTTGCCATTGACAGGCAGCTGCCGCAGATTGATAAAGGAGATTATCTGTTTATTCATGATACAGGAGCACACGGTTATGCCATGGGGTATAATTATAACGGCAAACTGAAGTCCGCAGAGCTTCTGTTGAAAGAAGATGGGAGCGTACAGCTGATCAGACGGGCTGAAACGCCGCAGGATTATTTTGCAACGTTTGATGGATTTGAGGTTTATAAAAAGATGGGGTTTTAGATCATTTCCTATAGAATTCCTTATAGAATTTGTCTAAAAACCTTGCCAACTACCAGCGGTTATGGTAATATATAACTCGGTTGTTGGAAATGCTGGTGTGTCGGAATGGCAGACGAGGCAGACTCAAAATCTGTTGTGGGCAACCACGTGTGGGTTCAAGTCCCACCACCAGCACTCAGAAATCTCTTGAAATTTCAAGGGATTTTTTGTTGTATAAATCTGACAGCAAAAAAATATACAGCGGCTACAGATGTAAAGATATTATTGTTGATGTTTCTTGAAAAAAATGTTATATTAATTTAGAAAAATGATTACATAGTGAAGGAGGAAGTGTTATGAGGACAGTACAGGAGAGGAACATTGCTCTTTGCATCATTCTGTCATTGGTGACCTGTGGAATTTACGGTTTATATTGGTTTGTATGCCTGACAGAAGACACCAATGCAGCGGCAAATGAGGAGGGAACATCGGGAGTGCTGGCGCTTGTGCTCACCATAGTCACCTGCGGAATTTATGGCCTTTATTGGGCATATAAACGCGGTGAGCTGTTGGATAAAGCGAAGGTGAACAGAGGTATGCCGGCATCCAATGGGGGCGTTCTCTATCTGATTCTCTACATCTTTGGAGGAATTATTGCTTATGCGTTGATTCAGAACGAGTTGAATAAGCTGGCTGCTTAAAAGATGGCTTGGAAGTATTAGTCGAATATACCGGAATGGACATTTTGTCTGCTCCGGTATATTTTTTGTAAATGTCCGGGAGTAAGTGTATTTGCCTGGGGTGCAGTACCGGTTGACAAGTCACTACAGGATGGGGTACACTATAGTGAGTAAAAGAAAGAGAGGACATTTTTTGTTAAGCATTGTAAGTGTGGAGACAGTTAACTAAATAGTTGACAAGGGACGATGGCTTTTATTCTGGGAAGGTATAGAGGGAGAGTCTGTCCTGTTGTCACTGCCATTCGCCTTATATATGCTTGCAATTTATTATTTGAAAGTATAGTTAATCAGTTGTTTATCAGACCATGAAGCATGATACCGTAGGGGGAGTGCGCATGGTTTTTTTGTTGCATAAAAATAAGTAAATCTTTTAAGGAGAGAATAGTGTGAAAAATCACACTGAAGTGCTGATTTTTTACACGCAAATTTGTGCCGGAGCGCCGCAAATTTGTTTGATGGCGCACGAACTTGTTCGTGTTACGCAATATTTGAGATTTGCGTCGCCCCGTCGCGTAAACGCTCCGGAATGGGGATTAAAATGGATTATATGAAAACAATGATAGAATTTCATAAAATAAAAGAGATGTGGATGGAACAGACTGTCACAGAGGAGGCAAAGGAGAGAATCAGGGATATATCGGTATATTTAGCGGAGCCGGAACTGCGAAAGCATCTGCGTGATACGACAAAGAGCAGGGAACTGATTGAAAAGCTGGGGACACCGCCGTTGCAGAATGTGGAGGAAATAAAGGAGATATTGACAGCGGCGCAAAAGGGAGACTGTCTTTCCCCCTATCAGCTGGAACGTGTGGAGAAAATCCTGGTTGCGGTCAGAAGGCTGAAAGAGTATCTGGCAAGAGGCAAAGTCTATGAGAATCCCCTCAGTTATTATGAGGAAAATCTGGATTCCATGGAGGAATTACGGGAAGAAATCTGTAGGCAGATAAGGGGCGGTGAAGTGGACGATTATGCGTCCAGGGAACTTCAGTCCATCAGAGCGCAGATTGTAAAATGTGATGAACAGATGAAACAAAAGGCGGAACAGGTTATCCGCTCTCATAAGCAGTATATGGCGGACAGTTATTGTACTTTCAGAAACGGCAGGATCTGTGTGCCGGTGAAGAAGGAATACAGACTTAAGATTACGGGAGTGGTGGTAGATAAGTCTTCCACAGGAAGCACCCTCTTTATGGAACCGGCCGGTGCTGCAAAGTATTATGAGGAATTGCAGTTGTGCAAAATCAGTGAGGAGAACGAGATTTACCGCATCCTGTATACGCTGACATCCATGGTTTCAGATGCTGTAGATGGGATGTATGATAATATCAAAACCATTGAAAAACTGGATTTTATATTGTCAAAAGGAAAACTCAGCTTAGAGATGGATGGGGTGGAACCGTCCATTAATACCAATCGCAAGATCAGGTTAAAGGATGCCAGGAATCCGATTATGGACAGGAAAATCAATGTTCCGCTGCAATTTGAGATGGGTGGAGATATCAGAGGCATCATTATAACCGGGCCCAACACAGGGGGAAAGACAGTGGCCATCAAAACTGTCATGCTCAATTGCATGATGGCGCAGTGCGGGCTTCATGTCACATGCAGGGAGGCGGACATCTGTATGAATGGCGCGTATCTGTGCGACATCGGAGACGGACAGAATATTACCGAGAATCTATCTACTTTCTCTGCCCATATCAAGAATGTACTGGACATTTTAGACCAGGTAAACCGGGAGAGTCTTGTGATCATGGATGAACTGGGCTCCGGAACGGATCCGGCGGAAGGTATGGGAATCGCCATCGCCATATTGGAAGAACTGCGAAAGAGTGGCTGCCTGTTTCTGGTCACGACGCATTATCCGGAAATCAAAGAGTATGCAAGAACAACGGACAACATCATCAATGCCCGGATGACTTTTGATAAAGAAACTTTGATACCCACATACCAGATGGTGCTTGGGGAAGCCGGGGAAAGTTGTGCATTTTATATAGCCGACAGGCTCGGTATGTCCAATGAAATGTTACAGACTGCGATCCGTGCGGCATATGGGAACAGTGCTGTGGCAGATTTCAGGTTCCGGGATAAAGAGCCGGAGAAGGCGAGACAGGGAGGCAGCAGGATTGTAAAAGCCGGAAAGGGTAAACAGGGAAGTAAACTTGCAGATAAATATCATATTGGAGACAGTGTGATGATATACCCGGATAAAAAGATTGGAATTGTGTGTGAACCAATCAATGAAAAGGGTGTTTTACGAGTGCAGATGCCGGGTAAAAAAATATGGATCAACCACAAGAGGGTCAAACTGCATGTGGCGGCTGCGGAATTGTATCCTGAGGATTATGATTTTTCCATTTTATTTGACACGGTAGAAAACCGGAAAATCAGGCATGATATGGAACGAAAATTGACGGATGATATGATATCTCTTTCACCATGACTGTATTTTGTGATATGCTATAACTATATGGCAATGAGAAAGGAGAAGGACAATGAAAAAAATATTAAATACGGCCATGGTCTATTTTGCTTTAGCAATTGCGGCAGGTGTATTTTACAGAGAATTTACCAAATGGAATGGATATACGGGTATCACTGTCCTGGGATATGTGCATACGCATTTGTTTGTTTTAGGCATGATTTTGTTTCTTGTCATCACGCTGTTTTGTAAACAGGAGCCTGCTTTATCAAAGGATAAACGGTTCCGGTCTTTTTACATACTTTACAATATTGCCCTTCCTTTTATGGCCTGTGTCATGTTAGTCAGAGGAATCATGCAGGTGCGGAATGTGGATCTTACAAAATCTGTTGACGCTATGATCTCCGGTTTTGCCGGTATTTCCCATATCCTGCTCACTGTATCACTGGGTTTGTTTTTTGCAGCTTTAAAGAAAAATCTGACGGCTGGGAATCAGGCGGATTGAACAGCATAATGCCTACAGAAAGCGGTATGTTTAAATGATATGAAAATGCGTATACTGATATAGAATAAGATGTCAATGTAATGCTGAAACCTTATTTTGCATCAGGACAGGAAGAGTCTGTCTTTTGGGTGTGTAAGGAGAAAGGATGACGGGTATGGTGAAACGGATTTTAGACTGTAAGGCATCTGATCTGGCGGGATATAATGCAAGAGAGATGATAGAAGCGATAGCGGCCAGCGAAGGCCGCGTCATGATGGGAGAGTGCATCGGTATCACGCAGCCGCTGCTGACGGATATTACCAATGCGGAAGTGGTGGCCTCCATGGGAGCCGATATTTTACTGCTTAATATGTTTGATGTACAGAATCCGGTAATACAGGCATTGCCTGCGGTGGAGAAATCGGAGACTGTAAGGGAAATCAAAAGGCTGACCGGAAGGATTGTAGGAATCAATCTGGAGCCGGTGGCGGACAGGATGCAGGATAACGGGGAACTCTGGCGGATGACAGAGGGCCGGCGGGCTACGGTACAAAATGCGGCGCTGGCGGTCGAAATGGGTGTGGACATGATCCTGTTAACCGGCAATCCGGGTAACGGTATCAGCAATTCTGCGATTGTGGATTCTCTGCGGGAAATCAAAAATGCTGTGGGAGATAAGGTGATTCTGGCGGCCGGGAAGATGCATGCGGCGGGGATTCTCACAGAAGCGGCGCAGGAGATTATTTCCAAAGAAGATATCAGAGAGTTCAGGGAAGCAGGGGCGGATGTGATTCTTCTGCCGGCGCCGGGAACGGTTCCCGGCATCACCATGGAATATGTCAGGGATCTGGTAGGTTATGCCCATAAGCTGGGGGCCCTGACCATCACGGCCATCGGGACCTCGCAGGAGGGAAGTGACAAAGAGACTATCAGACAGATTGCACTCTGGTGTAAGATGACGGGGACAGATATCCATCACATCGGAGATTCCGGTTATGTGGGAATGGCATTGCCGGAGAATATCATGGCTTATTCGATTGCCATCCGCGGTATCAGACATGCTTATCACCGCATGGCGCAGTCGGTGAACCGATAGAATAGGATTACGATTGCGGAAGGTTAGGGGAAAAGAAAAGTGTGTGACTGGAGAGGATAAGATGATTCGGGAAGCAGGAAGAGAGGATTTACAGCAGATATTGGAATTATATCTGTGTCTGCATGAAGATTCTGTGCCGGAGATGTCAGAACATCTGGCAGATACCTGGGAACAGATTTTGCGGGATGAGAACCACCATCTGATTGTGTATGAGGAGGAGGGTAAGATTGTATCTTCCTGCGTGTGTGTGATCATTCCCAATCTGACGAGAAATGTGCGGCCTTATGCCTTCGTTGAAAATGTGGTCACCCATGAGAAGTACAGAAAGCGTGGATTTGCCGCGGCATGTCTGGAGTATGCGAGGCGGATTGCGCAGGGGAGCAACTGTTATAAAATGATGCTGCTGACAGGCAGTAAAGAACCGGGTACCTTGGCGTTTTATCGGCGCGCAGGATATAACAGTACGGATAAGACGGCGTTTATACAGTGGATTGGTCGGGAGAAGGTATGAAATTATCATCGTTTTTGTATTTTGCCGGGTTTGGGATAGAGACCATTCTCTTACGGAAGAAAAAGCCCATTCTTGGCACGGTCATTGTCACGGACAAGTGTAATTTACAATGTAAGCACTGTTCCGTGAATAACATTACAGCCATTATGCATCCCTTTGCACAGATACAGCAGGAGATGCGGCAGTTGTACGATATGGGAGTGCGTATTTTATTTTTCTGCGGCGGGGAAACATTTCTGTGGAGAGATGGGGAAATGGGGCTGCGGGAGCTTGTGACAGAGGCAAAGAAAAAGGGATTTCTGATTGTCAATGTGGTCACAAACGGCACTTTTCCCATAGATCTGCCGGAAGCAGACCTAATCTTACTGAGTCTGGACGGCGACAGGGAGCGTCATAATGCAATCCGAGGGGATACCTATGATACGATTATGACAAACATTGTAAGTGCCACATCCGATAATATCTGTTTCTACATGGCGGTCAATCAGATCAACCAGGGCGCCATTCGTGATGTGTGTCTTGCAGCAAGGGATATGACTAATGTACGTGCGGTCTCTTTTAATTTTCATACGCCTTATCCGGATACGAAAGATCTGGCTCTTAGCAGGGAACAAAAGGCGGTATGCTGTGAGACGATCACGCAGATGATGGAGGAGGGCGCGCCGGTCTTTAATTTAAAGAGTGCTTTTCCCTATCTGATAGACAACCGGTTCCCCACTCCCTGTTATCAGTGTGTGGTCATGGAAAACGGTAAGCTGAGTACCTGCGGGCGGTGCATTGAGGTGCCGGGATTATGCGAGCAGTGCGGATACTTTTTTGTGGCGGAATACACCCTGTTGTTTCAGGGAAATTGCAGGATTATTCTGGAGATGCTTAAGACATATTTAAAATACATATAGGACATAGTATGAGCGCGATTACATATTTGACCAGGACATGGCTGACTCGTTCTTTTCGGCCATTTCTCTTTACAAATGCATATGATCAGAAACTGCCTTACGAGGCATGTGAGAATCTGGGTCTGTATATCCATATTCCTTTTTGTGAAAGGATCTGTGCTTTCTGTCCCTATTGTAAGGTACTGTATTCTAAAAAGCTGTGTGACCGTTATCTTGATGCTTTGATTCAGGAAATCCATATGGCGGGGCGGCAGACGACGGATAAAAAGACGGTTACCAGTCTGTATTTTGGCGGCGGAACGCCGGCAATGATCGTGGAAAGAATCGGGGAAATCATAGAGGCGGTCAAGGAGCATTTTATTATCACAGAAGGCATTGGGGTAGAGCTTCATCCGGATAATGTAAGGGTTTCGGTCTTGCAGATGTTAAAAGAGGCCGGTGTCACGAAAATCAGTATCGGGGTGCAGTCTTTTCAGGAAAAATTTCAGCAGATATTGGGAAGAAAGCCGGTAGATCTGGCGGCCATGGCGGCAGCTTTGGAAGAAGTGGAATTTGAGACGGTGTCCATGGATTTTATCTTTGCGCTTCCGGGACAGACTTTTGCGGATTTAAAGACAGACATTGACACTGCCTTTGCAAATGGGGCGAACCACATCGCCATCTATCCGTTTATTGACTTTACGTTTACACAGAGTCCAGTCAAAGCCCTCCCTAAAAGAGAGAAGCAGAGACTGCTTGACGATATCACCAACTATTGTCTGGATAAAGGGTATGTACGCAGTTCCATCTGGACATTTGCCCGGGAACGGCAGGCACGGTATTCTTCCATGACCAGGGATAACTTTCTTGGTTTTGGCTGTTCGGCAACCACCCTTTTGCAGGGGCAGTTTAAGATCAATACTTTCAGTGTGGAGGGGTATTGTGAGAGAATCAGAAAGGGTGAGCTTCCCACATCCCTTACCCTTCGTTTTACCAGGCGTCAGCGGATGGTGTATTATCTGTTCTGGACGGCCTACAGCACCAGGGTGAATGAGGCGGACTTTGAAAAGTTTTTCGGTGTCCCTCTGAAACGGATGTATGGATCTGCGCTTTGGATTGCCCGGGCGCTTGGTTTCGTAACTTATGAAGACGGCGTTTACAGGATGACCTTGAAAGGTGCTTTTTATTATCATTATTATGAGAACTTCTATACACTGGCCTATATAGACAAGATGTGGGGCATCATGCGCAAAGAAGCGTTCCCCAAACAGATACGGCTATAGCATCTCCTGTATTTTGCCCAGGAATTTTTCGGCTGCCTTGGTAAAGACCTGATATTTTTTCCAGACCATATGCCATTCCAGATCAGGGCTTGACTGGAGAGGACGGAAGCAGAGATTTGAGCTGCCGGTCGTGTTAATAATCTTATCAAGGGTCAGGGCGTATCCCATGCCTTCTTCTACCATGAGAGAACCGTTGAACAACAGGTTACAGGTGGCTACCACATTCAGTTCTTCTCTTTCTTTCCCTAAAATACTATAAACATTGTGAATATTGGAGTCCTGGGCAGTCTGCCTGGATAAAATGAGCGGTTTGTCCCACAGATCTTCGGGGCAAAGCGCTTCTTTCCCGGCAAGGGGAGAATCCTGCCGCATAAGAACTCCGAATTTTTCTACAAAGGGAATCTTTATAGATTCGTATTTGGCGGTATCGATATGTCCCAGAAGAAGTCCAAAGTCAATCAGTCCGCGGTCAAGATATTCCAGGGCAGTAATTTTATCGCCGCTGATTACATGGAGATGCACCAGGGGATATTCTTTCTGCAATGCTGCGCCGGCTTTGACCAGAAAACGCATGGCCTCCGACTCTCCGGCACCGATGGTAATATCGCCGGCAACCGTCTCGTCAGACAAAGTGATTTCATCTGTGGCTTTTGCCACCAGTTCCAGGATTTCCTCGGCCCGTTTGCGCAGGATCATACCTTCTTCCGTGAGGGTAATATTGCGGTTACTGCGGATAAAGAGCTGCTTGCCCAGTTCTTCTTCCATGTCCTTAAGCTGGCGGGATAAGGTGGGCTGGGACAGATGCAGGGATTCTGCGGCCCGGGAGATACTCTGTTCTCTGGTGACAGCCAGAAAATATTGTAATACGCGAAGTTCCATAGAAAGTGTCCTCCTTGTTTCAGCTTAACATAGATAGATATGCTTGTAAAGCAGAACAAGGAATCTGCTATAAGTATTTATTATGAAATGTATTTGATAACAGATATACGTTTCAGGCATTGTTGTTAATTCAGTATAGGTATTAGACATTATATAAAGGCGGATTTACAATATAGATGTTCCAGAAGGGAGCGTATATATTTTTTGTAATCAATAAGCTGTGAAAAGAAACAATGCTTGTGACAGTAAAGAAAGGGGTAATTTTTTAAAATGACAATGAAGAAAATAGGATCCGTCATTATGGTTGGTATACTGGTATTTTCACTGGCAGGATGCGGCACAGATGAGACAGACAGCAACAGAGACAGCGTTACGGCAAATGAAAATACGGTAAGTCATGAGGTAACAGGAACCGGAGAAGAAGATTCTGAGTCAGTGTTGGAGAATGAGGCAGATGAATCAAATCAGCAGGAACCGGGGAGTAGTATGGCAGAGCAGGATATGACAGATCCGGGAAGCGGTGCGGCAGCTGGATCAGAGACAGAACCTACCGCCGCAGATGGCGGCAATGCGTTGGTTGTCTATTTCTCATGGTCGGGGAATACGGAGAATGTCGCAAATGCCATTGTGACTCAGACGGGAGCGGATGTCTTTGAGATTGTTCCGGAGGAAGCCTATACCCCCGACTATAATGCACTTCTGGATATTGCCACACAGGAGAAGGAAAGCGGTGCCCGTCCGGCAATTGCGGGAAGTATAGAGGATATTGCTCAATATGGCATCATTTATGTGGGCTATGCTGGTGGTATAATAGGACTAAATTAAGAGAAGCCCAGTAAACATAAGGGTTTGCACTGATTTAGTCCTATTATTCTAAGCCCATTTTAGGTCAAGATTAGGACAGCGCTGATCAAAATCGAAAACCTACATTACGAAAGTCAGATAATGGTCGATTACTGATACGGTCATTCTATGGCTTTAATGAAATGCGAGGTGAAACAAAATAGCAAAGATTTAGGTAGGACTAAATTGGCTCTCAAAACGGATATTCCGTTTGTGCAATGCTAATCTGGTCCTGCCTTTTTGTTTTGAGAAGGAGCCTTAAAGGTGAGGACAGCCATCATCAGTTTTGCTTGCAGCCGTTCCCGAATGTCGTGGTCTACGCCAAAATAGACGTTCCCGCGCTCGTCGTACAGCTTCCGCATGGAGAGGCGGGCTATGTAGCCGCTGAAATGCTGCAAGACAATCTTCATAGCGTCCGGGTCGCCCTTTGTCGCTGCCAGAATGACAGGATAGGGAACAAGGGCTTTTTCCGGATAGCCGGGTTCGTTACCATTCGTCCCATTCATCAGCATTTTCCTCCAGATATTTTTTTAGCAGCTCAAAAGAGCTTGTCCGCCTGTACTGTATCGTACTTCTCGACGTATCGAACAGCTCCGCAATCTCGGTGTCGTTCATTCCCTCGAAATAGTACAGGAGTACGGCTTTGCGCTTTTCTTCCGGCAAAGTACGGATTGCTTCAAGAAGCAGCTTCGGCGTGATTTTCTTCCCGGCTCTTTCAAAGGCGGTTTCCCCTTTGAAATATTCATCAAAGGTATGAAGCTGCCGCGCTTCTTCTAAGGTCAAGTCGGAAAAAGTAATCTCCTTTGCCTTATGCCTGTGCAGCTCTTTGTGAGCGTCACACGCTTCATTGTGCAGTACCGTATTACAAAACTTCTGGAAAGCGCACTGTTTTATAAACTCTCTGCGATTAGGTTCCACATTCTCACCCCCTTTCTCGTTGGAAAGTTGGTGGTGCTTCCCCCTTTTCGCGGGGCAATACTGCCTTTTGAAAAAAACGCCGAAGATTTTCGGATTTTTTTCAAAAAATTTTTTGAGCAGCAAAATACGCCTGTCCGAAAAGCCCGGACAGGCGTATAGGTATTGAAAGCAGTATTTAGATGATTAGACAGTTCATATTCATGGGTAAAATTTTCCCCGGCGGTGGTCGGGCTTTTTTTGATAAGTCAATGACCGTCGGATTTTGTCGATAGGGTATGTGCTTCATGGCGGCTACCTCCTTTAGCCGCCGCTTTTAACATTGATACCACGTCATTTCTTGAGAAGATAAAAAAGAAACGGCGGCTTTGATTTCTCAAAAGCCGCCGCGTAAGAATAGGCGTGTGTAAATACCTCTGCTGTACGACGGCTTTTTTTCTTTTGCCGTCGTGCGGCAGATTAAGGCGATTGTATTTTTATTTGGTGATTTCTGCTCCGGCATTGTGAATTTCAATCATATAAATGTCACAAGGCGATAGTTTCATATTTTCGGTAGACAAGCTATTTGCAAGTTCAGTGGACTTGTCTATGAGCATTTTTTTAATATCGCCGCCCGCAATTTCTTCTTCGCTTAGACCATTCAAGTAATTTTGCATTTCCTCTTTGAATGTCAGCAACGCCTTATCCCGTTCTGCTACCGATACAAGTTTCGGGGCGTTGATAGAATAAGCAACATCCGCTTCAACGAAACAGGAAAAATCATATACTGTTTCCCCGTCCTCGTCCAGATAGTCGCATGGTCTGCTTTGTTTGGAGATTGGTATATTAAATGTAACTTCTTCCCCCATATGCTCGCAGTATAATTCATGGGACGAAAAGGTTATTGTGGTTGTAAAAAATTCATAGTTTTCGTCGTCAGAGGATATGGTACTGCTCACATCAGCTACTGCGGCAAGAAGCTCTGTCAGTTCATCGGGTGTCGGTGCAAGCGTCGCGTTAAAATCGGCTATACTCTGCTCCCCGTAACTCTCGGTCTTGTATGCAATCAGCTTTTCATATGCAGCAGATGCAGTAGGGGAAACGGTCGGGCTTGAAGCCCCGGTTGTTGACGTTACAGGTTGGCTAATAGAGGTTTCGCCACTCGGTGCAGTAGCATTGTTTTGTTCGGGCGAAGAATTTCGTCCTGCGCACCCTGTTAGCGCACTTACCATGAAGAGGGCGGCAAAGATGATGGGTAAACATTTTTTCATAGTAGAATCTCCTTTCTGTGAACAACGGCTTTTTTGTTACCTTTTCCGGGTACAGTTAAAGAATATCGTCCTAACTTGAATCTACTTTGAATTGAATATGTTTTTTATGTGGAGAAACGCAAATCTGCGTTAGAAAAAGCGGCAAGCTAACTGCTCGCCGCCTTTGAAATATATGTGCTAAAACTGTATGGAAACGATAACGCCTTGAATAGTATTAGCAATTTCAATTTTCGCACCATGCAAATCAAGAATTGTTTTTACAATATACAATCCTAAACCTGTACCGCCTGTCTGCCTGTTTCTTGACTGGTCTACCCTGTAAAATGGTTCAAACAGTTTGGAAATAGCTTCGTCGGGGATATGTGCGCCTGTATTCTCAATCGTAAGGGTGGTTGTTTCAGTATCTTTCCATAACTTTATCAATACTTGATTTCCGGCTCCCGAATACGCCGCCGCATTTCCTAAAAGATTATCCAATGCTTTTTGAAGTAGCTGCATATCGCCTAAAATATAAATCTCTGGGGATATGGATTGTTCAACCGTCAAATCCTTTTGCATGAATAAATCTTCAAACGCTGTAACGCGGTCAATTATGAAATTGCTAAGATTAAGATTACTTTTTTTGCAAGTATAACCCGGAGTATCTAATCGGGATATTGTTAAAAGCTCCTGTACCATTTTTCCTAAAGTGTCCGTAATTTCCAAAGACTGTGCAAGATATGTTTCCCGGTCTTTATAGCGTCCCACTTGATAGAGCATACCTTGAAGCTGTCCTTTGATAATGGTAATAGGTGTTTTTAATTCATGGGAAGCTGCCGCAAAAAATTCTACCCGTTGTTTTTCAAGCCGCCTTTCCATGTCAATATCAGCTTGTAACTTTTGATTGGCTTCTTGTAACTCTGAAAGAGCCACCTCCAATTTCCGGGAGAGTGTATTTAGGCTGTCAGATAACACGCCTATTTCATCAGTGCGCCCGGCAGAACAAAATCCGCTAAAATCCATATCTGCCATTTTCTTTGAAAGTTTACTTACTTTTTTAATAGGCGCAGTCATATACCATGAATAGAAAAAGGCTGAAATGATAGAACCCAACAATACGACAAGACAAAGCACTGGAAGCGTCCCTTGTATCGCTTCTTCTGTCTGGGTATGTTTTTCAGTATTCCTTGTTACCAATAACGTATAAATCGAATCGCTATCAGCAAATGAAGTGGTGTAGGGTTTTGTTTTTTCAACTTTATCAAAATCTGTAATCTGCCCGCCAACAAGCTGGTTAATATCATGTAAGCTCACTTCCTGTCCGTCAGACTGAAAGAAATGCAGCTCAAATTCATTTTCGTATTGCTCCCCTATCCATTCAGACTCAGCTTCAAGAAACATATAAGCGTATTCACTTTCGGTTCTCGAAAGTTCATTCGGCAAAAAGCTAAGCTCCAAATCGACATCTTCTATGTCATACTGATAGTTTTTTGGAGCAGCCTGTAAAATGAAACTATATGTTGTAAAACAGCACACCGCTATCAATAACAATGTCAGCAAAAAAACTTTAACAGACAATCGGCTTTTAATCTTCCTTATCAATTCTATATCCCACCCCTCTAATCGTTTCTATATAGTCAGCAGCGCCAAGTTTTTTCCGTAAGTTCTTTATGTGTGTGTCAACAATCCGTTCTTCTCCGAAAAACTCATATTTCCAAAGTGTCTGTAACAGGTTTTGCCGCGTTAAAATTCTGCCTTTGTGTATCAACAGTTCCCGCAGTATTTCAAACTCGCGGGGCGTTAAATCAATGCTTTCTTCCTTTGTATAAACCTTGTACCCCTCTAAATCCAGTGTTAAATCCTTATAGCTCATGGTCTGCGGCATATCATTCTGCTTTGACGAACGGCGTAGGACAGCGGCGATTTTCCGCAACAGTACAGGCATAGAAAACGGCTTCGTGATATAATCGTCAGCTTGCAAATCCAAGCCTTTAAGCTGGTTCCCCTCGTCGTCTAATGCCGTAAGCATGATGATAGGTACATCTGATTTTTGCCGGATAACTTCGCAAACACCAAAACCGTCAATTTTGGGAAGCATAATATCAAGCAGTATTAAATCAAAGCTCTGTTCGGAATACTTCGCAAGAGCTTCCACACCATCAGCCGCCAGTACAACACTATATCCGGCTTCCTGTATAAAGTCATGCAGCAAAGCCTGTATAGATAAATCGTCCTCAACAATTAAGATTTTACTCATAGCGCACCTCCTAACCGTAATTGTAACAGGGTAATTTGAATCTATTGTGTAGATTTGAAATTTTTTCGTCTTTTATCGGTCGGTTTCTCCGCGTCCTTTGGTATCAGCCACATGCGACTAAATTTTGCCACGCCGGGTATGCGCTTTTCCTCACATAGCTTTTGCACCCGTCTTTCTGAAATGCCCCATTTCTTCGCCGCTTCCGGGGCAGAAATATACTCTAACATTTTCATTCACCCTTTCCGTAAGTTCTATCGCTATAATTATATACGGTTAGCCGAATAAATACAAGGCTTCTACCGAAAAGAATTATGAATTATTTTAGCTAACTGATAGAATAGTGTAGACATATCCAAGAAGAAAGGTGAACAGTAAAATGTAATAGGGTGAATAACTATGGCAAAAAGACCAGTACCGAAATACGACTTCAAGGCTTTTGGGGCAGCGATAAAGGCGGCGCGGACAGGGCGCAAGGAGAGCCGCAAGAAAGTAAGCGACGAAATGTTTATCTCGCCGCGCTACCTTGCGAACATTGAGAACAAGGGGCAGCACCCAAGTTTGCAGATATTCTTTGAGCTAATGCTCCGCTACAATATATCCGTAGACCAGTTCCTTTTGGAAACGCCGCCAGAGAAGAACACGCAGCGGCGGCAGCTTGACGCGCTCCTTGACGGTATGAGCGATAAGGGCATAAGGATTGTGAGCGCAACGGCAAAGGAGATAGCGGAAGTCGAAACAGAGGGCAGATAAGAGGTGTCCGTCACAAGTGAACAGGGTATAGAGAGCGTTGTAATCTTTTTTGAGGATTGCAGCGTTTTTCTTTTGCGGAAGTTTGGCAAAACCGGGCATAGCTCCGTAGTAAGGGATAAGGGCATAAGGGATAAAAACATTCGTAGCAAGCATAGGAAGCGGGTACCCACTTCCGTATTTTCCTCCTCCCGCGCTGCGGCGCGTCGGTTGAAAATGGCTTGTTGGGAAGTGTCCCAAACCCTCGGAACGGAAAGGAAAGGAGCGAACACATGGACGGACGCAAAAGGACGGTGCAAATCAAATTCAGAGTGACGGAAGCGGAACGGGATTTAATACTGGAAAAAATGAAGCTCGTTCCCACCCGGAACATGGCGGCATATCTGCGGAAGATTGCCATTGACGGGTACATCATTCAGATAGACCACGCCGATATAAAGGCAATGACCGCAGAGATACAGAAAATCGGTGTCAACGTCAACCAGATAGCCCGCCGCGTGAACGCGACGGGGAACGCATACAAAGAGGACATAGAAGAAATAAAGGGGGTGCTTGCGGAGATATGGCGGTTACATTCCTTCCAGTACATTGAGGATGCTGTGTTTGAAAACTGTGATTTTGATACGAAGGACGCTTTCTGGCATGCAAAGAATGTGACCGTAAGAAACAGTACCGTAAAAGGGGAATATCTGGCCTGGTACTGTGAGAATGTGACCTTTGAAAACTGTAAGATTATCGGGACGCAGCCGCTTTGTTACTGTAAGGGTCTTAAGCTGATCGACTGTGAAATGATCGATACGGATTTAAGCTTTGAGAAGTCCGAGGTGGAAGCTGTGATCACAACCCCTGTGATGAGCATTAAGAATCCGCTGGCCGGACATATCTATGTACCGGCTGTAGGAGAAATCATACAGGATGATGTGGCTTCCAAAGGTGAGATTGTGGTGGAGAGAAAATGTCACTGTGCATAGAAGTCTGATTCCGGGGCAGGCAGGAATTTTGTGGCAGACAGCCCGATGGCACCTATGATGACAGCAGTAGGAAGCAGGACAAGATAAACGGTATTATGGAATCTGTCAAAAAGGAACCCATATACCATCTGCCCCATAGGCTGTACACATAAAGTAATCGTGGATGTGTAGGCCATCACTTTGCCGATCAGATGGTTGGGAGTCCTCTGCTGGATGAGGGAAACGGCGGCAATGGAAAAGATACTGATAACAATCTGCATCCCGCAGAAAGAAACCAGAATAATCCCATAACGGATCAGGGGGCTGACCGGAAGAAGGAAGGCGATTCCGGCAGGCAGCATAAAAATGCCCAGCAGGGTAAGCAGGACGGAGGGGCTGTGTGACTGTAATCTGGTGCCGAGAAGCCCTGCCAGAATACTGCCCACGATGGTTGCAATCGCCAGGGTACTCTCTGCCGCCCCATAATAACCGGCGTTCAGCATAAGAACCGTGCGTATCAGGAAAGGCAGCCCCACCAGGAGAATCCCCATGACAAAAAATCGGGAAATGGCAGTCAGGAGCAGCATTTTAACAATAGATGTCTGCTCTTTTATAATGTAGCGCATACTTTCAGTGAAATCCTGGCGGACAATGGTCAGGATTTTTTCTTTGCGGGCAGGGCGCTGATAGTCCAGGCGGATAAAACATTCAAACGCTGCGGTGACAATAAAGCATCCTACGCTGGCATACATTACGGGCTGTAAGCCAAACATGGTATAGAAGACGCCGCCCAGCATGGGGGCTGTCAGGTAGGACAGGGAAGCAATCTGGTTGACTACGGCGTTGCCGCGGATGATGTTATCGCCCTGAAGCATGGTGGGAATACAGGCCTGTACAGTAGGTGTCTCGAAGGCGCCCAGGATGGAGAGGATAATCAGCAGTATGCTGATAAGTGCCAGGTCGTTTTTGCCGGATAAAAGAAGTGCCGTGCCCAACACGCTGATGCCTGTTAAGGTATCTAATACAACCATGATATTACGGCGGTCAGCCCGGTCGGCCAGGATGCCGCCAAAAGGAGACAGAAGGATGGTGGGAATCACTGCCAGGGAGAGTATGCTGGCAAATACTGCGGCAGAACCGGTGATATCCAGCACATACATGGACAGGGCCAGTTTGAGGATAAAGTTGCCGAACAAAGAAGTCAGCTGTCCTAAAATCAGCAGTATGAAATTGGGGGTAAATAATTTCTGTGTCACGGCGCGTTCCCTCCTTTGCCGGTCATGTCGGTGATCAGTTTTTCCGTGAAAGAGATGCTGTCCTCATTGTAGAGCGGCAGACCCATGTGGGAGAGCACTTCCATAACGAAATGGTATTTATGAAGCAGTTCTTCTTCTGTAGCCGGAAAGATGGATGGAAGCATCCAGAAGTTGACTAACGGCAGCAGTTCGGCTAGCTCTCTTGCATATTCTGTCTGGACAGAACCGTCCCGGATACCTTCCTCCATAAGTTCCAGCCACAGCGGCGTCAGGACACGGCGGTTTTCCGCAATAGCGGAGGACAGAATATGGGGATCTCGTAAAATGGCCACTGCCTGTTGGTTGATGGTATTGCGCTTCTCATCGGTTTGGTTTAAGGTAAGCAGGGTTCTGATCTTTTCAAGGCCGTTTAAGTCCTCTCGTTTTCTCACTGCTTCAAAGGGATTGTTCTCAAAAAACATTTGATTGCCCAAGGCGTGCATAAGCTCTTCTTTACTCTGAAAGAAGCGGTAGAACATGCCCTTGGCGCCGCCTGCCAGGTTCATGATATCGGAGACGGAAGTTTCTTCGTAACCTTTAGAGAGAAACAGTTGTTTTGCTGCATTGAGAATTTCCTGTTTCCATTGTTCCGGTGCTTTTTTGACAGGCCTGGCCATGATGTACTCCTTTCGGGTGCATAATTTAGTTATTGACTAATGGTCAATAACTATTATAGAGAAAAATAATACTGGAGTCAAGATAGAAAATGGGAGTATAATGATATGCATGTAAAATAGGTTGCATCAAAGAAACGGAGAAAGAACTATAGTGAAACATGCAGTCATAACAGCAGTCTTTGGTATTGGCATGATACTTTTATTGAGCGGATGCGCGAATCCGGATTCTGCCGGGAATAAAGAGCCGGTTTCCGGTTACAGTGAGTCGGCGGTACAAAAGAAAGAATATGATGACGGGGCGGCAAGACATATTGCTGCTCTTTATAAGGACATTTATGAGAACGCATTGCAGGATGGCACAACAGGCAGCCTGGAAATGATAAGAAGCTGTGTTGAAGGCCTGGGTGAAAAAGGGTATGCGGCAGTGGATGACAAGAACCAGATTAATATGATAAATCCACAGCAGGTTGAGGATTTTTGTAAGGCGGTCAGGGAAAAGGTGCCGGCAGATCTGACACTGATTGTAGTTACCCGTGCCGGCGGATTTCTTCAGTATGATTTTCATACAGAGGATGGAACGGTAGCGGTTATCAGGGAAGAATATCAGTATGTGGACGGGAATCTGGAAAATGCAGGTGCCGTCAGTTTCAGGGCCGACGAATGGCAGTATACGGAGGAAGGTTGGCTTTTGTTTGAAGGGAAGTATTATTCCGAAAGCTACCATGCACTTTTGTCCAGTGATGTGACGGAACATATGGCCATCAGGGTGGCGCCGTTACCGGAAACTTGCAGAAAGCTGAACAGGCAGTATCTGTTACCGGTGGGCTATGAGAAAAACAACATGTTTCTTGTTGATTGGGATGAGACAGATTATGGAGCATTAGATTTTTACGATCTGTTTGATCGTTTTTATCCCCTTGTTTACAGACGGTCGGTTCCTTATACCGCAGATGATGATTTAAACGCGGGGGCAGTATATCAGATACCGGCAGATACTTTTGAGATGGCGGTCGGCAGTTATATCAGGATAGAGGAGAGCATTTTGCGGCAAAAGACAGTCTACATTTCGGAAGGGGAGACATATGAATACAGGCCGAGAGGATTTTATGAGAGCGGCTATGTGGAGATTCCCTATCCGGAAGTGGCAGATTATCAGGAAAACAGTGACGGGACTGTAACTTTGACGGTAAATGCTGTGTACCCGGAAGAAAACACATCCAGGGCATTTACGCACAAGACGGTAATCCGGCCTCTTGCAGACGGAAGGTTTCAATATGTGTCAAACCAACTGGTTTATCCGGCAGACGGATATGATGCCTGGTGGTATGCCGGGAGACTGACCAAAGAGCAGTGGGAGGAAACTTACAGCGGTGAAACTTACAGGGATCAGACTTATGGTGGATGGGAGCATATCAGTGAGGACGGGAGCCTTCTCCTGGCAGATGAAAAAGAGAAGTTAGAAAAAGACATAATAACGGCGGCCGGACAAGTCGGGGAGATATACAGGGATGCGGCGATAGAAGAGGATTTGATTTATGGTCATATCGTCAGGGATTTCTCCAGAGCGCAGAGAGACGAGGTGGTATCCCTGCTTGGGCAGGCTGGATATGTCAGTGTGGCAGACGGTGTCAATATGCAGAATCCTGAGGCACTCCGGGAGTTTTATACCGCATATCAGGAAAAGCAGGAAGCCATGGTCACGGTGTTTGATGTCAGAACCAATGGAATCATTGGAGCCTGTACCTTCCTGTATCGGGATGGGCAATTGCAAAGCTGCTATATGCAGATTGCATGGAAAGAAGGCGGCGTGCCGGAAATCACATCTATAGAGATCGGTGATATCAAACAGATAAAGCTGACAGAAAAGGGGTATTTTATTTATGGCTATGAGGATATGCCCTATCATTCCAGTCTGCGCCAGTACTGGCGGGCGGCACCCCTTTCCGACAAGTGCAGGGAACTGACGGAACAATATGTGCATGGAATAAGTTATGTAAACTATAATGCCTTTGTCACGAACTGGGACAGCAGTAATGCGGAGGATATTCTGATGCCCTGTATGTTTGAAGATATCTACCGGATTGACACGGGAAAGGTAATACAGCCCGAGAATGGAGAGATACCGGCAAAGGTCTATGAAAGGATTATGACCACCTATTTCCCGGTGACTACAGAGCAGGTCAGGGAGAAGTGCGGCTATCATGCGGCCACGGACAGTTATCCTTATGAGATGATCTTTTCCAGACAGTATCCGCCATTTGGCGAAGTGGTGGACTATGTGGACAATCCGGATGGGACAATCACTCTATATGTAGACGGTGTATGGCCGGATTATGATTCTGACTGTGCATTTACCAGCCAGATCACCGTAGAGCCGCACGATGACGGAAGCTTCCGGTATATATCCAATTGCATAGAAAAGGGAGAACTTGAGATTCCGACGGTGGAACGGTAGGGATGGGGCGTGTCATTCAAAATGAAAAATCTTGACTTTCAACCAAGATTACGAGTAAAATAAAGTATAATTTTATTTTACTCGTAATTTAAAAAGGAGTGTAAATCCTATGTATATACAAAGACATTTGGAAAAACAGGTAAAAAAAGCCTCTCAATATTATCCGGTCGTTATGGTATGTGGACAAAGACAGGTAGGAAAGTCAACTATGTTGTATCATATAAAAGAGGAGGAACGGCGGTATGTAACTTTGGATGATGGCAATGCCAGACGGTTGGCAAAGCAGGATCCGGCTCTTTTTTTTGAGACGTATGGCTATCCTTTGCTGATTGACGAGTTTCAGAGAGTGCCCTCCATTTTACTGGAGATGAAGCGGATTGTTGACCAGAAAGCGCTGGAAGGTGAGGATAACAATGGCATGTACTGGCTGACAGGTTCGCAGAAATTCAGAATGATGGAACATGTATCGGAATCGCTTGCGGGCCGTGTGGCAGTTTTTGATATGGCAGGCTTGTCTGCGGCGGAACTTGATGGGCGGGAAAGCAGGGCTTTTCATCCGGACTTGGAAGAGCTGCGCGCGCGTATGAAAGGAAATCAACCGAGAGACATTCATCAGATATATGAACGTATTTTCCAGGGCAGTATGCCCAAAATGGTGGCGGCAAATCTGGATCGGGAAAGGTTTTATACAGATTATATCAATACCTATCTGGAACGGGATATCCATGAACTTTCGCAGGTGGGAAAGCTGAGTGAGTTTTATGATTTTCTGGTTTATATGGCAGCCAGGACTTCACAGGAATTAAAGTACAGTGAAATTGCAGGTGCCATTGGAATATCGGCACCCACGGCGAAAGAGTGGGTTTCCATATTGGAAAAGTCCGGCGTTATCTTTATACTGCGTCCCTATTATACGAATATAACCAAGCGTCTGGTAAAAACACCCAAAGTGTATTTCCTGGATACCGGACTGGCTGCTTATCTGTGTCGGTGGCCCAGTGCCGGAACCATTGAGAATGGCGCTATGGATGGTGCTTTTTTTGAGACTTATGTTGTCAGTGAAATCGTGAAAAGCTTTTATAATGCGGGGGTACGGCCGGACTTGTATTATTATCGGGATGTAGACAGAAAAGAGATAGATTTGTTGATGACAGAAGGAGACAGAATGTATCCGATCGAGATTAAAAAGGCGAAAATCCCCAGTCATGCAGAGAAAAACTTTACTGCTTTGAAAAAGTTTGGTATGGAGATACAGCCGGGCATCATCTTATGCATGACAGAGGAAATGATGCCCTATAATCGGGAGGTATGGCTTTATCCGGTATCGGCCCTGTGAAAAGCTTAGGAGAAATACCCATGGAATATAAAATACTTTTACTAGAAGATGATGTCAGCCTGATTGACGGTCTGACCTATTCTCTGCAAAAAAACGGCTATACCATAGATGTGGCGCAGTCAGTCAGAAAAGCATATGAATATTTGCAGCAGGAGACCTATTGTCTTCTTCTTTTAGATGTGACCCTGCCGGACGGAAGCGGCATGGATGTGTGTACCTTTGTGAGAGAACAGGGCAGTCAGGTGCCGATTATTTTCCTGACGGCACTGGATGAAGAGGTCAACATTATTCATGGGTTGGACAGCGGTGCGGACGACTATATCACGAAACCCTTTAAACTGGGAGAACTGTGTTCCAGAATCCGGGCTCTGCTCAGGCGAAGCGGCATGCGTGGTGAAAATGAGGCAAATCAGATTTCCTCCGGGCCGCTGACCATTGATCTTTTGGGCGGCAGGGTTTCTTACCATAATCAGCCTCTGGATTTGACCGTTGCAGAATACCGCCTGTTGTGTCTGCTTGTGCGCAATGAGGGACAGATAGTATTGCGCAATACCATTCTGGATGTGTTGTGGGATAACAACGGTAATTTTGTGGATGATAATACACTGTCTGTTTATATTCGCAGACTGCGGGAGAAGATAGAGGAGGATCCGTCCAATCCCAGGCATTTGCTGACTGTGCGGGGATTTGGGTATATCTGGAAATCGTAGGAGTATGGAGGAGTCGTATGAGCATTTTGCTGGAAAGAAATACTCGTCATTATTATATATTTCTGTTTGGTCTGATGGGGGCATTTGTGTTATGGACATGCTTTCTTTCCTGGTTTCATGGAAAAGAGACGCAGGATATCCTGTTTGCAAGAGAACAGACCATGGTTTCTTCCCTGATGGAACAGGGTGTATCTCCGGCGGCACTTGCCAATGCCATCAAAAATTCGCAGTCTACAGGGGAAGGCATGGCGTTGATGCAGAAGATAGGACACACGGATGCGGCTCCTGTCAGGTTCTTCCCGGCGATAGACCAATCGGTGCATCTGTTTGCCAGGATTGCGGTGGGGATGGTCATGATACTGATGGTGTTTCTGGCAGGAGTGACGATGCGTTTCCTGTGGAAGCGGGAGAAGTTATATTGTGAGGCTGAGGATATTATCGCCCGGTTTTCAGAGGGGGATTTTAAGAAACATCTGCCGCAGAATGAGAATGGGAGCATTTATCAGTTATTTGCTGCGGTGGAGGAGCTGGCTGTAGCTTTACGGGCGCAGAACGAGAAGGAACAGCAGATGAAAACCTTTTTGAAGGATACGATCTCGGACATTTCCCACCAGTTGAAAACACCTCTTGCGGCTCTGCATATGTACACGGAAATCATAGCAGAAGAACCGGATCACAGGGAGACAGTAGAGCGGTTTTCCGGTAAAACCATGCAATCACTGGAACGGATGGAACAATTGGTGCAGACATTGCTTAAAGTGAGCAGGATTGATGCGGGCAGCATTGTTTTTCGGAAAGAAAAGCAGTCTGTGTCCGGGCTTGTGGCGGATGCCATAGAGGATTTGTCTGTGAGGGCCCGGATGGAAGGCAAACAGCTGCTGTTAAAAGGAGACTTGCAGGAGGAAGTTGTGTGTGACAGGGAATGGACCAGGGAAGCGATTGCTAACCTGGTCAAAAATGCATTGGATCACACCGATGCGGGCGGTGTGATTACGGTCTTCTGGGAGCGTTCCCCGGCCATGTTCCGGCTGTCGGTGACAGATGACGGGTGCGGTATCGATGAGGAAGATATGCACCATATATTTAAGCGCTTTTATCGAAGTAAAAGGGATAGTGACAGACAGGGAATCGGTCTTGGATTATCTCTTGCCAAATCCATAGTGGAAGGACAAGGCGGCATACTCTCCGTAAACAGCACGCCTGGAGAAGGCGCTGCCTTTACAATTATCTTTCTTACAGATATGTAAGTTTCCATTCACGGGATTGTAAGCAGTTCCTGGTATCCTTATGGAAAAGGAGGTAGTGATACCATGGAAATTATGAAAGTAGAAGATCTGTGTAAAACTTACGGTCAGGGCGAAGCGAAAGTGGAAGCTTTGAGACATGTCTTTTTTACACTGCAAAAGGGGGAGTTTGCGGCGGTAATCGGAGAATCCGGTTCCGGCAAGAGCACCCTTTTAAACTGTATCGGCGCATTGGATGTTCCCACCAGCGGTAAGATTTTGTTGGACGGACAGGATCTGTTTGCCATGGACGAAGAGAAGCGTACGATTTACAGACGCAGAAACATTGGTTTTATTTTTCAATCCTTTCATCTGATTCCGGAACTGAATGTGGAGCAGAATATTATATTTCCGCTGCTGCTGGATCATAAGAAGCCGGATGCCGGACAGGTGGAAGAAATTCTGGAAGTCCTGGGGTTAAAGGAGAGGCGTGGACACCTGCCGGGACAGCTTTCCGGCGGACAACAGCAGAGAGTGGCAATTGGCAGGGCGCTGATCACAAGACCCAAACTGATTCTGGCGGATGAGCCTACAGGGAACCTTGACAGAAAAAACAGTCAGGATGTGATGGAGCTGTTGACCAGGGCATCCAGACATTATCAGCAGACCATTCTGATGATTACCCATAATCCCAATTTGATTACTTCTGTGGACCGGGTTATGCAGGTGTCGGATGGAATTTTGACCGATCTGGGAGGGAATGTCAATGAAAAATTATCTTAATCTGATACCCGTTTCGGCTAAGATACACCGCAGGCAGACCCGTATGACAAGATGGTGCATTATGATTTCTGTCTTTTTGATTTCTGCGATTTTCGGCATGGCGGACATGTTTCTGCAAAGCCAGAAAAATCTGGCGGTCATGACAGACGGCGCATGGCATGTGATATTCCGGGATCTGGAGGAGGAACAGACGGCATTGCTTGCCGCCAGGCCGGAGGTAAAGACAATGACCCGCTATGCGGCTACGAATTATAAACTGGATATGGGTTATGAGGTTAACGGTGTCCAGACAGTTCTGTGCGGATTTGATGAGACATTCTTTGCAATCTATCCGGGTGCCCGTCTGCTTGATGGTACGTTTCCCAAAGGTGCCGGGGAAGTATTGATTACAGAAAGCCTGCACAACAGACAGGGGCTTGCGATAGGAGACGAGGTGGAAGTTACAACGCCGGACGGTTCTTTGTCTTTTACAATCAGCGGTTTTGTGGAAGATACTTCCATGATGTTAAAGACAGATGCCTACGGTGTTTTTATGAATACGGAAACCTATCTGTCCTGTTTCCTTGATGTGACGCTTCAGGAGGACTTCGCTTATTATGTGGAGTTTGTACCTCATTGCAGGATACAGAAGGCAATCCGGGACATCTGTGATCAGCTGCATATTTCGCAGGAATCGGTCAGTGAAAATGCCAAATTGATGGGGACTCTCATGCAGAGCAGTGACCACTATATCATGATGCTGTATCTGATTGCCTTTGTGTTGGCAGTGCTGGTGGCGGTTTCCGGGATGATGATGATTCTGGGCAGTATGAACAGCAGTGTGGCACAGAGAACGGAATTTTTCGGGATGATGCGCTGTCTTGGTGCCACCGGAAAGCAGGTACGGCGTTATGTGCGGATAGAGGCGCTTTTCTGGTGTCTTAAGGCAATTCCCATGGGGCTTTTGATCAGTGTGGTGACGGTATGGGGACTGTGCAGAATGTTGAAAGTAATCACTCCTACCTGGTTTGGAGAGATGCCGGGATTGGGAATCAGTCTGCCGGGTTTGTTTTTTGGGATTTTAATTGGTCTGATGACGGTGTTGACGGCAAGCAGGACACCGGCCCGCAAAGCATCGGAAGTATCTCCGCTGACGGCGGTTTCCGGCAATGCCGATACAGTATTTGCTGCAAAGAAGGCGGCCAATACCAGGCGGATGCACGTGGAGACGGCCCTTGGCCTGCATCATGCGGCAGGCAGCAGGAAAAACCTGATGCTGCTTACTTCGTCTTTTGCTTTCAGTATTATTTTATTCCTGGGATTTGGGATAGGGATTGATTTCATGAAACATGCTGTTGTGGCACTGCGCCCTTATACGCCGGATGCAGCGATTGTCAGTCCGGATAATACCTGTAGCATACCGGATTCACTATATGTGCAGTTGAGAGATAATCCGGATATCAGGCGGATCTTTGGCAGGCGTTTTGCCTATGATCTGCCGGCAGTGATACAGGATGAACACAAAACAGTGATGCTGGTTTCCTATGAGACATACCAGTTTGGCTGGGCGCAGAAGGAACTGTTGTCGGGAAACATGGACAATGCCAGGAACGGAGAAGGGGTTCTTCTGGCAGCGAAACCGGGATTTGCGACAGAAGCAGGAAATGAGATAGAGCTGGAAACCCCGATGGGAGTACAGAAAGTAAAAGTGTCAGGCGTACTTGGTTATGCGCCCTTTGACGGCGGTGAGAATGTGGGCACATTGATCTGCTCGGAGAGCCTGTTTCAGGAATTGACGGGTGAGACCGGATATACCATTCTGGATATACAGCTGAAAAATCGCTCAGACGAGGCGGTGCAGGGAATCCGCAGTATGGCAGGAGAGGGATACAGCTTCTCTGACAGCCGTGCCCATAACAGAGAAATGCGGGCAGTTTATTTTTCCTTTGGTCTTTTTGTCTATGGTTTCCTGGCTGTCATTGCCCTGATTGCTTCCTTTAATATTATCAATAGTATCGGCATGAGTGTATCGGCACGGATGCGGCAATACGGTGCCATGAGAGCAATTGGCATCAGTATCCGGCAGATGCAGCTTATGATTGCGGCGGAGACATTTACTTATCTGGCAGGTGGACTGCTGGAGGGGCTTCTTTTAGGGCTTCCGCTTCATTATTATCTGTATCGGCAGGCCATTACGCTGAGATGGGGCGATGCATGGAGTCTGCCGATTATGGAATGTCTGGTAATCGGGGCAGTGATGATCATATCAGCGGTGGCGGCCATGACCGGGCCGGTGCGAAGAATCAGCCGGATGTCGGTGGTGGAAACGATTGGGGTGTAACAATGACCTTTGCAATCCTGCGCCAAACAGCTGCCATTGTCATAGCTGCAAAATCCCTATTCCCACGCTTCTGGAATTATGGTAGAATGAAAAACGAAAAGTGAAAAATTGAAAATCAGAGAAATGGATGGACAATATCTGACAAGGTTTTGACAGAAAACGGAGGCTGAGGGATTTGTATTCGGTAAATTATAAAGATTATCTGGATTTAGTTTTGAAGAGTGCAGAGCTGTGTGCCTTTGAGGTAAATGTTGAAAGGCAGGAATACCTCAATTTTGAAAATGCAGAAGCTATCTATAAGGTGCCAGGAGATAAGATTTTATCTGAGCTGAAGGAGTTTTCATCCTTAGCACCGGATGCATATATGAAAGCTGTATCAGATTATTTTGTTCATCCGGATGATCACGAGACCGTATCAGACGCTTTTGGGAAGGTTCTAAGTGGCCGGCGGACTGTTTATGATGCACGGATGAAAAGCGGATCAGGCGAGTACCGTTGGTGTCGTGTATGCGCTGCTCCCTATGCGAAGGGAGAAGAAGTGCACATGATAGGTGTTGTGTCTGATGTAAGCAGTCTTTATGAGCTTATTTTTGAGGAAAAAGAAAAGAGCATGAGGGATGCTTTTACTGGATGTTATAACAAAAATGCATTTAAAGAATTGTCCCAGAAGCTCCTGAATAAAAGGCCAAGACCATCCTACGCCTTTATCATGATGGATTTAGATGATTTTAAGACAGTCAATGACACTTTTGGGCATGATGTAGGGGATGAGATTCTTCTGGAAGCAGTAAGTCAGATAAAGAAGTCTTTTCCGAAGCAGTCATTGATAGGGCGTTTTGGTGGAGACGAGTTTATGGTGCTTTGTCCTTTTTCACAGAAGGAATCGTTAATTGAAATGATAAACCGTTTTATGGAAAATACAATTTCCTCCTACTCGGTGGGAAAAAGTGTGGGATATACTTTTGTTCCTGATGATGGGAAAACGGATTATGAAGATCTGTTAAAAACAGCAGACAAGGCGCTGTATGCGGCCAAAAGAAAGAAAAACGGCATGGAAGCGGCTGAGAAGCTGAATAAGGATGGTTTATATAATTCCTGAAGGTAGGATTTTCCGGAGCCACTTGTCTCTTGACAAGTGGTTTTTCCAGGTATAAAATTATTTCAAAAACGAACTATTCAATTTTGAAATATTGAAATAAATATAATAAGGAGACACCACATGAAGAAAAGTATGAAGATTGCCCGTAATCTTTTGCAGGTATACAGTGCAAAGTGTAAACCCTTGTGTCAGGAGATAGGGATGCCGCAGACCGCCTTTGATATTCTGATGTTTCTGGCGAATAATCCTGAGTGCAATACGGCCAGGGATATTGTGGAGATCAGAAACATCAAGGCGAATCTGGTCTCTATTAATGTGGAGAAACTTGTTAAGGAAGGGTATCTGAGCAGGAACCAGAGTCTGGGTGACAGAAGAAAGACGTTGCTGGCCTGTACAGACAAGGCGCAGCCGATTGTGGAAAAGGGACGGTTGTTGCAGGAAGGGTTTAGAGAAGAATTATTCCGAAATGTAGATGAATCATCGAGGGCTAATTTTTTTCATGTGATGGAAATATTGGAAGCAAATCTGAAAGATATGCAGGAAGGAAGGGACTGATCATGGAATGGTTGTGGATTATTATTGTGACATTTTTTGCCGGAATGGGTGCGGGTCTGGGGACAGGATTTGCAGGCATGAGTGCGGCGGCTGTGATCAGCCCCATGCTGATTACCTTTCTGGGTATGGATGCCTATATGGCGGTGGGAATCGCCTTGTCTTCCGATGTGCTGGCCAGTGCGGTGTCGGCTTATACGTATGGTAAGAATAAGAATCTGGATATCAGGAACGGCCTGATTATGATGGGAAGTGTGCTTGCCTTTACAGTGGTGGGCAGTTATGTGGCGAGTCTGGTTCCGCCGGCTACCATGGGCGGGTTTTCTGTGTTCATGACCTTTTTGCTGGGGATTAAGTTTATCGTAAAGCCAGTGATGACCACCAAGGAGGCGATGGGAGCGGTCTCTCCGAAGAAGCGGGCGGTACAGTCCCTGATTGCGGGGGTAATGATCGGATTTATCTGTGGTTTTATCGGCGCAGGCGGCGGAATGATGATGCTTCTGATCTTAACCTCCATCCTCCATTATGAATTAAAGACCGCCGTGGGCACCAGTGTGTTTATCATGGCATTTACTGCCTTTACGGGAGCAGTATCGCACTTTGCCATCGGCGGGGCGCCCAATTGGCCGGTGTGGATCCTGTGCGTGGTGTTTACCTTTATCTGGGCAAGGATAGCGGCGGTTTTTGCCAATAAGGCTGAACCTAAGACATTGAACCGGGCAACGGGCATTGTGCTTGTGGTGCTTGGCATTGTGGTGATGGGATTTACGTTTCTGACAAGGACGGCATAGCTTTGGGGCTATGCCGTTTTTGACATATATGTGAAGGAAAGAATAATAATGTTTAATATAATTGACAAATAAAGCAATACTGTATATTATATTAAACATAGATAGGATTATAATAAAAAGATATAGATAAGGATTTTACAAATTTTGGATATTGTCATATGTTGTGGAAATATTCTGAAATGGGAACGATTATGAGTAAAAAAACAGTGGCGATTATGCCGGATACACAAAAAATTCTGGAGACAATGGGAAATCAGATTAAAATGGCAAGATTAAGACGTAATCTGGCGACAGAACTTGTTGCAGAAAGAGCCGGAATCAGCAGGGCAACTTTATGGGCTGTGGAAAAGGGGACACCAACGGTGGCGATTGGAACCTATGCGGCAGTTTTACATGCTTTAGGCGGAATGGATAAAGAGTTTGAGCAGATTGCAAAAGATGATGAATTTGGCAAAAAATTACAGGATTTAAATCTTTCCTCCAGAAGAAGGGCGAAAAGGAGTAAGTAGGGTATGGCCGATGTTTGGTGTTTTTGCGGATTCCTGTCCGGACAGGTGGGGACGCCTTCTGATGAAACAAGAATGGGAGCACTTCGATTTGCTGTTTCTGAGGATGGTCTGTTTGTGGCAGATGATAAGGAACTGGCTGCACCTCCATGGACAACCCTGTGTGAACTGGAGGCCGCATCACTGGCATTTGAACATGATGATGGACTAGATGAAAAATGGCTCAGACAATTATTGGCACCAGGTTCTTCATTGGGAGGCGCAAGGCCTAAGGCATCCGTTGTGGCGCCGTATTGTCTTTAATATGGCGGTATCCAATACGGATGACCATTTGAGAAATCATGGTTTTGTATTGTCGGGTGAAGGTTGGAAGCTGTCGCCGGTATACGATGTGAATCCCGATGCGGATGGGGATGTACTGTCCTTAAATGTGGATAAAGACAACAATCTGATTGATTATTCTCTGGCATTATCGGTATCAAAAATGTATGAGATGTCCAGGGAACAGGCAGAGAAAGTGCTGGATGAGATAAAAGGTACTGTGGAAAGTAACTGGAAAAAACTGGCACAAAAATATGGCCTGCACAGAGGGGAGATAGAGAGAATGATGCCTGCGTTTGATATGAACTTTAAGGAGTAAACTGCTTCCTGCACAACTGTAAAAACAGCTTTAAAACCGGGTTTCCGGTGGTAGTGTTATAATAGGCGCCGAAAGATAAGGGTTCAACTCCGGTAAAAGGAAGATATACCAAATCAGGGTCTCTTGGCAGGTTCAGGTCCGGAAGCACTGTGATACCAAATCCAGCTTTGGCCAGTGTGATGCAGGCTGCCGGCGAGTCCTGCATATAAATATCAGTCATTGATTTCTGATCCAGAATGATGCGTTGGATGGGATTGAAAGAATCCGGCGCAATCTGTGGATTGAATAGGATGACTTTTTCTTTTCTAAGATCGTCTATCGAAAGACCGGCCCTCTGTGACAGAGGGGAATTAACCGGCAAAATGCACACAGGTTTTATTTTCATAAGTTCTTTATAGGTTCCATAGCTTTTTCTTTGTAAATCTTTTTGAAAATCAAGAATCACATCCACAGAATCTTCCTTAAGCAGCTGATGCAGGTGTTGAAATGGCACAATCTGAAATACCGGGTGCAGGGCAGGGTAGTGTGCCAGCATTTTCTGCAAAATACCGGGCAGTAAAGTTAATTCATTCTGGCTGCGGCATCCAATGGAAAACAGAACAAATTCCCGGCTGGCTGGTTCTTCAAATCGTTTTTTGGCATGACCGACGATATGCTGAATGGACTTGGCATCATTGAGGAAAATATGTCCTTCCGGGGTGAGTTTTACTGTTCTTGTGGTGCGTTTGAACAATTTGACATTCAGTTCTTTTTCCAAAGAATGAATCTGTTGTGTGACGGCAGGCTGTGTTACATGGAGACGGTCTGCGGCTGCGGCAAAGTTCAGTGTTTCGGCCACAACCAGAAAGCAGTCTATTTGCATGGTAGTCATATGGTTTCTCCTGTATTATCTTTAAAATTCCTTTTCTATTAATAAAATTATCTTATTAATAATAACATTTTCTTAATTCACAGACAACCACAAAATGGATAAAATAATAAGCGATCCGATCAACCGGATATAGGAGGTAAGATATGAATTCAGATAAGACACAAATAAATCCTCTGGGAACAGAGAATACGGGCAGATTGGCAGCCCGCTATGCCATACCCAGTGTGATATCACTGGTGGTCAATTCTTTATATAACATGGTGGATCAGGTGTTTATCGGGCAGGGCGTCGGATATCTGGGCAATGCGGCCACCAATGTGATTATGCCCATGACGCTGATATTAATGGCAGTGGCCATGATGTTTGCAAACGGGGCGTCGGCTTATATGAGCTTGCAGCTGGGCAAAGGAGATGCACAAAAGGCGGCAAAGGGTGTGGGAAATATGGTCACTCTGCTCATTGGAAGCGGTATCTTATTTCTGATTCTTTTTGAAATTATGTTGCAGCCTGTTTGTTATCTGTTTGGAGCCAGGGGCGAGGTGATGGGATATGCAATGGATTACGGTAAGATCATAGTACTTGGTTTTCCGGTCTTTGTGATCGGGGTAGGCTTTGGCAATGTCATCCGGGCGGACGGACGGCCCAAGGCCAGTATGGCAGGCATGTTGATTGGCTGTGTTACCAATATGATTCTTGATCCGATTTTTATTTTTGTATGTAAGTGGGGCGTGCAGGGCGCCGCCTGGGCAACAATCATCGGACAGCTTCTCAATGCCGTTTTCTATATTGTATGTCTGTATCGTTTTCAGACAATACGGCTTAAAAGGACAGATTTTATACCGCATCTGCATACGGCGGGAAGAATTGTTTCACTGGGCATGTCGTCCTTTTTTACGCAGATTGCGAGTACTGTGGTCATTGCCGTTCAGAATAATCTTTTAGTGAAATATGGGGCAAGATCCGTCTACGGGGCGGATATTCCGATGGCAGCTTTGGGTATTACCATGAAAACCAGCCAGCTGATTACCAGTATCGCCATGGGAATTGCTTCCGGGGTTCAGCCGATTCTGGGGTATAATTACGGGAGCAGGCAGTATGACAGGGTGAAACAGACTTTTAAGATTTCCATTGGGACCTGTACGGTAATTATGTTTGCGGCATTGTTTGTTTTTCAGGTGTTTCCGGAGGCGATTATTCATATTTTCGGGCAGGAATCCGAACTGTATATGGAATTTGCGGTGAAATGCTTCCGTATCTATCTGCTGGCCTGTTTTATGATTCCTTCCGGTATGGTCATCGGCATCTTTTACCAGGCCATTGGCAAACCGGTGCCGGCCATGGCGATTTCTCTTTCCAGACAGATTGTGTTCCTGATTCCGGCTATGTTTATTTTAAGTGCAGTATGGGGAATCGACGGTCTGTTATGGTCCGGGCCGGTTTCAGATATGCTTTCCGGGGTGGTGGCTATTCTTGTTGTCCGGTCAGGATGGCGTAATATATTTGAAGAGAAAAATGTGAAGAAATGCACACAGGCGCTTCCTGTGTAAAATTATCATTGAAAAATATATCGGGTGGTCTTGTACCACCCGATTTTTTAGGCTATTATGATAGCAAATGGACTGACAGATACAAACGGAGGAAGACAATGGAATATATCAATGTGTGTGAAAATGGTATCCATATCGTATTTGGCATTACCGAAAAGAGGCAGTTAAAACTGCTTCATTTTTCCCGGAATGAATTTAAGGAAGAAGATTTGTGTAAAACAGGGCCGGAATGTAAGACAGAAGATCGGATGAGAAAAGAACAGTTTCTGGAGGAAGCCTTTCAGCTTGTGCAGATCAGTCTGTCCGGCTACGACCGTCCTTATGAGAAACACGGCAATAAACATATCGTGACAGCGCCGGGATACCTGCTTACTTATGTGGGCATGGAGGATGAGGTGAACGAAACCGGACGCAGGCTGACAATCATCCAGGAAGATAAAGAAGTTACCCATGTCCGGGTGGAGACGGTGATGCAGTTTTATAACGGAACCTCCATCGTCCGCATGTTCAATAAAGTGACGAATGAGGGGGAGGAGACACAGTGTCTGGAATATCTGTCTTCCTTCTGTTATACAGGGATCGAAAAGGAAGGCAGTGCAGATTCCGATGCCAAAATGAGAATCCGGATTCCCTATAATGGCTGGCAGAAGGAGATGAGCATTAAGGAGTATACTTTCGGTGATGTGGGACTTGCCCAGACACAGCCGGGGGTCTATCAGCGTACCTCACAGGTATTGGAAGTGACCAATACGGGCAACTGGTCTTCCAAGAAATACCTGCCCCTGGGCTACATCGAGAATACCCAGGCGCATACCAGTCTCTTCTGGCAGATAGAGCACAACGGATCCTGGCATTATGAGATTGGTGATCAGAATACTCATTTTTATGTCTGTGTCAGCGGTCCTACGGAAGTGCAGTCTCATTGGTTTAAGAATTTGGCGCCGGGAGAAAGCTTTGTGTCGGTGCCGGTGGCTGTGGGTGTGGCGGAAGACTGCTTCGAGAAAGCGGTGGATGAACTGACCAGATACCGCCGCCTGATCCGGAGACCCAATAAAGATAATGAAAACCTGCCGGTTATCTTTAACGATTATATGAACTGTCTTTTCGGCGACCCTACGACGGCAAAAGAACTTCCATTAATTGATGCCGCGGCGCAGTGTGGCTGTGAATATTATGTCATTGACGCAGGCTGGTATGCCCCCGGTGAGTGGTGGGACAGCGTGGGAGAGTGGCAGGAATGTAAGGAACGTTTTCCCGGCGGTATTAAGGAAGTGACCGACTATATTCGCAGTAAAGGCATGATTCCCGGTGTCTGGCTGGAACTGGAAGTGATGGGAATCAATTGTGAGAAGGCAAAGAAAGCGCCGGATGACTGGTTCTTTGTCCGTCATGGCAGGAGAGTGTTTGACAGAAGCAGATATCAGCTTGATTTCCGTAATCCGGCGGTGATTGCCCATGTCAACGAGGTCATTGACCGGGTGGTGAATGAGTACGGTGTCGGTTATATTAAAATGGATTATAACATTGAGCCCGGTATCGGCACAGAGATCGGGGCGGACAGTGTGGGCCAGGGTATGCTGGAGCATGAGAGAGCTTATCTGGCCTGGCTGGATGATGTGTTTGCAAGGTATCCGGATTTGGTGATTGAGAACTGTTCCAGCGGCGGACTGCGTATTGACTATGCACTGCTTTCTCGTTACAGTCTCCAGTCCACTTCCGACCAGGAAGATTACCGCAATTATGCCACCATTGCGGCCAATGCAGGAGCCGGTGTGACACCGGAGCAGGCGGCAGTATGGTCTTACCCCATGCGCCAGGGTGACAAGGAGGAAGTTATCTATAATATGATAAACGCCATGTTGGGCCGGATTCATCAGAGCGGTCATCTGGCGGAGCTTTCTCCGGAGCGTATGGAACTGGTAAAAGAGGGTATTGCCTGTTATAAAAACATGCGCGCAGAGATAAAGACGGCTGTGCCGTTCTGGCCTCTGGATGTGACAGACAATGAAGACCTGTGGGTCTGCGGCGGTCTTCAGCTGGAGAATAAGGCATATCTGGCTGTGTGGAAGCGGCAGATGGAAGGAAAGAGCAATGACAGACGAAAGAAAGTCGGTACGCTATGTTCAGACATCTCTTTGTCGATACCCCTTAACAGTCTGCCTTTTGGGAAAGACGGGGTTAAGATTTCCTGTCTGTATCCGCAAAAAGAGCCGGTTATTTTTACCGTTGAGAAAGATGTGCTGACGGTTACGTTTGAGAAGCCGGTTATGGCCAGGTTGTTTGTGGTGGAAAGAAAGGAATAAATTGAAAAGTTTTTGCACATTCGTAACACAAACTTGAAAAAATAAAATGTTTGTGTTACGAATATTCATTTAGCGCATCTAATGTAGTATAATGTATAATTGAACAGACAAACCGAAGAAAAGGCGGGTAACAGGATGGAACAAAAGACTATGGATCCGGCGCAGTGGTATGATCAAAATAAGACATTATATGAACAGTTTTCAAAAGAAGTAGAAGAAATTATTACCAAGATATTAAAAGCCCAAAGTATACCTTATCAGAGTGTCAGCCATCGGGTAAAGGAAAAAGAAAGCTATTTAAATAAATGTAACAAAGAAAAATATGCGGATCCAATCGAGCAAATAACGGATGTATCGGGAATACGGATTATTGCCTATACCAATCAGGATGTTGCAAGAATATGCGAAATTTTGCAGGATGAATTTATAGTAGATGAAGGCAATTCCGGAAATAAGGCTGATATGTTGGAAACAGATAAGGTTGGATATCTGTCAGTGCATTATATTATACAGTTAAATGAAAAACGTCTGGGATTGTCAGAATATAAGTTGTTTGAAAATTTAAAATGTGAAGTACAGGTGAGGACATTATTACAACATGCATGGGCGGAAATTGAGCATGATAGAAATTATAAGTTTTCGGGAGTACTGCCCAAGGAGATTAAAAGAAGGTTTTATCTGGTAGCGGGTGTTTTGGAGTTAATGGATAATGAATTTGACAAGCTTTCACGGGATATCGATACATATGAAAAGAGTATGCAGAAAGCTGTGTCAAAAGGCGACTATAATCTGGGTATAGACTCCAAATCGGTAGAACAGTATGTGTTGAGAAAGTTTGATGGAGTGGAGAATGTAAGGCCGTGTTATGATAAAACAATTGTTACAGATAAGGTGGTGGAAGAACTGGTCAGGTTTGGATACAAAACGATTCAGGAATTGGATGATGATATCAATAGCTGTGAGAATATTTGCGAGTATAAAGATACATATATTGGGTTACTCAGGAATCTAATGATGATAAAGGATTGCCGGAAATACTTTGAAGAGGCCTTTTATGGCAACTGGGGAAGTATTGACAGATCTTGTCTCATTTTTTTGAGAGAAAATGGAGCGGAAGATATAGATAAATATATAGGCAAGTATAGAATTGATATAGAAGATGATGAAATAGAGGAGGAATAATATATCTTATATGCAGAACGGTAAAATATTGACCAGATTATGGATTACGTGTAAAATATTATAATAAATGAGTCGATATACAATATATTGAAAAGTTTGATGAATCGCAGGCGTAATTAGTGTTTTAAGTGTGAGAACTGGAGGCGGTAACTATGTGCAGGAACTGGAAGAAGATGTCGGCCCTGGGATTGGCTGTACTGCTCGGGTGTATGTTACCTATGGGTACGATGCTGGCGGCAGAGGAAGATGCGGGAACAGTTCAGGAGACTGGGATAAATTCTGATTTTGACGGCGACGAGATTCGTGATGGTGAGACTATCCTGGAAGATGAGAAGGACACCGAAGAAGGAAAGGACGACAATGAGAATCTCCCGGATCAGGACAATCCGGATCAGAATGAGGAAGATGCGGATGATGGGGAAGCCGCAGAAGAGGCGGACGCGGACGAGGAAGAGAATGACGGGGACGAAGTGAACTGTGATCAGAATGAGGAAGAGAGTGACGTCACCGAAATTACACCGCAGATAAAGCAGAACGTATCGGCCAAAGCGGCAGAAACCAGGGCGAGTGTTGGGGCACCCGAGATTGTGATTACCAGTGGAGGACAGTCTCAGACTTTTGAACTGGGCGGCGAGATTACATATGAGTATGTCAATCATACCGGCCGGTCGTTTGATGTGGCAGTCAGTCGGGATGGTCAGCAGGTTTCCTTTTCGTATTATCTGAAGAAGGATAGTGGAAAAGAGGCTTTGGAAGAAGAACAGATGGACGATTCCCTTACATGGGTGGAGGCGGTGTCTTCTCCTGCAAGTGTTCTTCTTTCCGATAATGGAAGTTATGTCTTATATGTGAAAGCAGAAGAAGATGGGAATGTGGTCTATAAACGGTCCGGCGGTATTGTGGTGGATATACAGGCACCGCAAGTGATTGATTTGGTGGATGGAAATACTTATCCGGAAGGAACCATATTCCAGATAAAGGATGCCAATTTGGAGAGCGTCATAATAAATGACCAGTCGGTTGCATTGTCGGAAGATGGAAAATATCAGGTGACGGCAAAAGGTAACAGTACATCCTGTGTTATCAAGGCTAAAGACAAGGCAGGGAATGAGACCTCTTGCAGTATTAGTGTATCGGGGAAAAATCCGGCAGGAAATACGATTTCCCAGAGCGGAATTTATTCGTTGAAAGCGGGTACGGCTTATCAACTGGCAGGAGGAATCTGGAGTGTAGGCGGGAGCAGAACGGTTTATCAGGGTGGAAGCTCCTTTTATGTAAAAGCAGATGGTGATTATGCATTTTGGAAAAACGTTTTATAAGAAAAGCAGTAAGCCGAAAGAGGGGCGTGGTGAATGATGCAAAAGCAGATATTTGATAAGAAGATCATAATTTGTGTTTGTGCCGCGGTGGCTGTGATTGCTGTGGCAGTGGTGGTACTTTTGTTTAACCGGGAAGAGACATTCCGTTCCATCATGGTTTATGATGTGGAAGGAAACGCTGTGATTGAACGGGAAGATGTAGGATCTTTGAACGCGGCGGAAAATCTGTATCTGGAATCCGGTGATCGTGTCAGTGTGGCGCAGGATAGCAGTATGCGCATGAAACTGGACGATGATAAGTATGTGATGGCGGAAGCAGAGACAGTCTTTTCCATTGAGGCGGAAGGAACGGATGAGAATTCCAGGACGAAAATCTGTCTGGAACAGGGAGCGATTACCAATGAGATTCAACATCCTCTGAGCGGGGGTTCCCAGTACGAAACATCTACCCCGAATTCTGTGATGGCTGTCCGGGGAACGATTTACCGGGTCGAATTATACACGGATGAGAATGGCGAGCAGAATACGAAACTGTGCTGTTTTCAGGGAAAGGTCGGAACAAAACCGGTTCTTCCGGACGGAACTTATGGGGAAGAGGTACTGGTTCCTGCGGGGAGTGAACTGATTGTATACAGTGACGGAACCATGGATGGCCCCAGGGATATTGACTATGAGGAACTTCCCCGGCAGGCAGTGCAGAATCTGATCAGTCTGACAGAGAGCGGGCAGACCTTAACCTGTATATCGCCGGATGATTTGACAAAGCTGGCGGAGAAAGCTAAGGAGGCCGGCGATAAGACTGAAAAGAGGGAAGCAGAGCAGACAGCAGCGAGTGATCAGGATGAAGCTTTGCAGAATGATACGGACATGAAAGCGGACGAGGACAAACAGGCTGATGCGAGTGCAGATGTACGCAAAGACCGGAAAGCATCGACAGCAACTGCCGGAGAGGCGCAGGGCGTTGCATCACCGCAGGGTACAGCGGATCAGTCGGCACAGAATCCACAGGCAAAGCTGCCGGCGCTGGTTGCGGTACAGCCGCAGGCGGCAGAGCAGGTGAACAGCGCAGCCGTGAATGATAATACAGGGGATGACAGCTCCCAGGAAGAAAATTCTGGCGGTGATGCTACAGGAGATAATCAGGAGTATAAGGATAAGCCTGACAAAGATAAACCCCATAAGCCGGATAAGGATAAACCCCAGCGGCCGGTGGTTTATACAGTGACATTTGTGTATGATGGTAAGGTATTTGCAACGCAGACAGTTGTAAGCGGGGGAACAGTCGAGGAGCCTGTGCTGATTCCGGAAACAACCGGAGCATGGGATTTTGATTTTGCCACTATAATTCAGGCTGATACGACAATAACATGGAACTGATAGTATTGAAGGAAGAAGGACATTAGATAGAAAGTCATGAAATATCTGAGCGGAATAAAAGCGGCGGCGGTTACCGCCGCCGTTATTCTGACATCTCTTGCATTTTTGTATTTCGGGACGGCCGGCAATTGGGACATGGGAATATCCGACAGGCTGAACCAGCGGGAGACTGTCACCAACAAAAAAATATATATCATAGGGATTGATGATAAAACGCTGGAGCAATACGGCCCTGTCAATACCTGGAGCAGAGAGATTCCGGCGAAACTGGTATCCTTGTTAAACGGTGCAGATAATGTGCGTCCGGCGGTCATCGGCTTCGATGTGATTTACAGTGAAGAGGCGGACCGGGAGGCGGATGATTCTTTCGCTAAAGTCTGTGGGGAGGCGGGCAATGTTGTAGCTGCCATCAGTTTTTCCTTTAAAGAGCAGCCCGAAACAGGAGAAGACGGCAGAATCATTTATAATCCTTATTATGTGGATTACGTGATAGAACCCTATGACAGTTTAAAGAGCGAAGTGGTGTGCGGTTTTGCCAATACCTTTGTGGATACGGACGGCTATGTGCGGCAGGCAATGGCCTATCTGGATCATGAGGGAACAAGAATATACAGTCTCTCTTCCCAGTTATATAAGATCTATCAGGAAAGCAGGGGAGAAGAAGCAGTATTTCCGGTTGTCTATGGAAGAAATAACCGATTTTATTTCACCTATTCTGGTAAGGCGGGAGGCTATAGCGTAGTCTCCATGGCGGATGTGCTGGATGGCACCGTGGATCCCGCAATCTTTCAGGATGCGATAGTGCTGGTGGGCGCTTATGCCGTGGGGATGCAGGATTCTTACATGCCGGCCATTGCCCATAACAGCCAGATGTATGGGGTGGAAATACATGCCAACATTATTGAGGCCTTATTAGAAGGCAGGACACAGCTTCCTGTATCTCCGCTCTTGTATGCACTTGCAGCAGCAGTGCTGTGCGGTGTATTCTATGTGTGCAGTGAAAAACTCCGGATGCTGTATTCCACCATGATTTTGGCAGTGTTGTTCGTTCTGGATGTTATTGTTGCCAAAGTAATGTATGCCGGCGGATGGATTGTGCCTACAGTTCTGTTGCCAGTCTGTCTTCTGGTGATTTATCTGGTACAGATGGTACGCAGATATCTGGCGGAGATTATGCGCAGACGGCGGGTTATTAATGTATTTAAACAGTACGTGGCACCACAGGTCGTGGATAAGATCAGTAAAGATAAGGATTTTGAACTGGTTATCGGTGGGGAGAATCGTCATATTGCGGTGCTGTTTGTAGATATCAGGGGCTTTACCACCATGTCGGAGAGTCTGCGGCCGGAGGAAGTGGTGGAGATTCTGAATGAGTATTTAGGACTGACTACACAGGCGATTTTTGATAACGGCGGGACCCTTGACAAGTTTGTCGGGGATGCCACCATGGCGGTCTTTAATGCGCCTTTTGATCTGGATGATTATATATTCCGTGCCGTTTGTACTGCCTGGGATATGCAGGCAGGGGCGGAAGAAATTGCTGAGAAATTCCGTAAAAGATATGGAAAGAGTGTGTCATTTGGGATTGGCGTTAATTGCGGCAATGCGGTTGTGGGAAACATTGGCTGTGATTTCCGAATGGATTATACAGCTATTGGAGATACGGTCAATACGGCGGCCAGATTGGAGAGCAATGCGCGGCCCGGTCAGATTCTGATCAGCAGAGAAGTCTATGAAGCGGTAAAAGACAGGGTGACAGTGACACCCATCGGGGAGATACCCTTGAAGGGAAAAACCCAGGGGGTCTTTGTCTATCAGGTTGATACGGTTAAGAAAGCAGGTAAAAATGAGTAAACTGTATTTGGTTCCTGACAGGAAGGATATGGAGCGGATGTGCGCTCTGGCAGCAGAGTACGGATGCTCCTTTGAATATAATGATTTTTATATGGCGGATATGATGGACGATTCCCAAAGACAGGACGAAGCCATCGCAGACTATGCAAAGTACAGGGGTGGGATTGCTCGGAGAAATCCTTTCTCGGAGATAGAATTTCGGAGAAATTCTTTCTCCACGGATACAATGCACGGTGCTTTTCTGGATGTGACAATACACAGCGATGATCCCAGGATCAGGGATGTTTCCGTATTGCGTGTGAGACAGTCCATGGAGATAGCAAAGAAGATGGGTTTAAAGGGTGTTGTGTTTCACACGGGGCGTCTTGCCGGATTTCGTGCGCCGGGTTATTTGAGAAACTGGCGTGACAGAAATGCCTCCTTTTTTACGGAAGTGGCGAACCAATATCCCGAACAGCAGATCTATATGGAGAATATGTTTGATGAAGCTCCGGATATTCTGGCAGGACTGGCGGAGAAGATGAAGGATGTGGGAAATTTCGGGATCTGTCTGGACTATGCCCATGCCATGATTTCAGGGTGTTCCGGACAGGAGTGGATTGAGACATTGGCTCCCTATATTCGGCACATACACATCAATGACAATGATCTGAAAAATGATCTGCACCTGGCAGTGGGAGCAGGGCAGACAGACTGGACAGAGTTTGATCAGTTGGTCAGAAAGTATCAGGTAAAGGCACCGGTGTTAGTGGAGGTAAGCGGTTACGAGGCACAGAAGGAATCGCTTCTGTATATGAAGCGCCATGGGATATACCCAATGGAAAAAGAGAGGGAAGAGTAGGATGCATTTGCAACATGAAGATTTTGAGAAGATAATGGATATTGGAATCCGTCTTTCTACGGAAAGGGACAGAAACCGTCTGCTGATGACCATTCTGGATAAGGGGATGGAAATCACAAACTGTGATGCGAGTACCTTGTATTTATATGAGAATGACGAATTGCGCTTTAAGTTTATGAAGACACTTTCCAAGGGCATAAGCCGGGGAATGGATGGAGAACCGATTGATCTGCCGCCGGTTCCCATGAAGGAGGAAAATGTGTGCTCCTATGCGGCGATTCATCAGGAAGTGGTGAACATACCGGATGTGTATGCCAGCAGCCGTTTTGATTTCTCCGGGCCCAGACAGTATGATAATCTTACCGGATATCGTACACAGTCGCAGCTGGTGGTGCCTCTTGCAAATAATGAGAATGAACTGATCGGCGTATTACAGTTGATTAATGCCATGGATGAAGAGGGGAAGGTAACCGCCTTTAATGAAGAGTATGAGATTATTATCCGGGCGCTGGGATCCATTGCGGCCATTGAACTGACGAATCTTTCTTATGTGGAGGCTCTTAAAACGCAGATATATTCCTTTGTGGAGGCTCTTACAACGGCCTTGGAGGAGAGGACGCCATACAACGCCCTGCACACAAGAAATGTGGAAAAATATGCCAGTCTTCTGGCGGATTATATTGTGGAATTACATAAAGAAGGTAAATGCAAAGAGACCTTTGATCCTGCAAGGAAGGAACAATTGATGTTGGCAGCACTCATCCATGATATCGGAAAGATGGTAGTGCCTTTAAGCATTATGAATAAGGCTACCAGACTGGACAAGGAGATTGAGAAAGTAGATAACCGGTTTAAACTGCTGAAAGCGTTGTATGAGATTGATATGCTGCGGGGCAGAATAACCAGAGAAGAGTTTGAGGCTGTCAACAGAGACCTGGAGTCGGAGCTGGCATTTATTCATGAGATAAATGTGATTGATCATGTGAGTGATGAGGCATGTGAACATATAGCGAGACTTTCTAAGAAACGGCATGTGAGCGAGGATGGCACAGTCCTTTCTTATCTCACACAAAGAGAGACGGAATGTCTGAGTATCCGAAGCGGGACATTGACAGTGCAGGAGCGTAAGGAGATGGAGAATCATGTGGTCATGACCGCCAGGATTCTGGAGAAAGTGCAGTTTTATAAAGGATTTTCCATGGTGCCAAAGTGGGTGGGCGCCCATCATGAATATCTGGATGGAAGCGGTTATCCCAACAGCTTAAAGGGTGATGAACTGGATCTGGAAACAAGGCTTCTTACGGTGGTGGACATTTATGATGCGCTTGTAGCTACGGACAGGCCCTATAAAGAACCTATCTCAAGGCCAAAGGCGATTGAGATATTAAAGGATATGGCACAGAGGGGAAAAGTGGATTTAAGACTTGTGGAATGGCTGGATGAGGCGCTTAAAAGGGAGGAAGTCAGCGGATGACGGGTGTAAACCACCATGACATGAATACCAAAAATAAATATGTCATTCTCAAGGCCCTTGCGACAAAGGGCGCTTTGCCGCGCAACGAACTCAGCGTGCTGTCCGGTTTGAGCAAGATGGCTGTGACGGCCATAGCCAATGAGTACATGGAACAGGGCGTGCTGCGGGAGTGCGGGGAGCTGAGCTCAAGCGGCGGGCGCAAGCCCAAGCTCCTGGAATTAAATCCCAATGCGCTGCTTACGCTGGCGGTATCCATTGATCGGGAAATGCTTCTGGTGGGTATCGTAAATGCGAGAGGGACGATTTTGCGCGCAGAGCATATTCCGTTCCGGCAGGTGGATACCAACCAGATTCTGACGGACAACATCTTTTATTTATGTGATATGATGATGCAGGATCCCCTGAGCAGGAATTTCTGGGGAATCGGGGTCTCATGTGTGGGGCCTCTTTCTATTGAGGAAGGGGAAATCTTAAATCCCCCTGATTTTGGGAATATTCATAATCTGTCCATTGTCAGTCTGCTGGAGGAAAGATACCATCTTCCCTGTTATCTGCAAAATGACATGTGTCTGGCAGCCCTGGCGGAAGCTTATTATGGGCGCCACAGTTCCATGAGAAACTTTCTGTATATCGGTATCTCTTCCGGAATCGGCGGCGGTATTATCCTGAACCGGAAGCTTTTTACCGGCACATCAGGTCTCGCGGGTATTATTGGCCATTCGATAGTACAGATGGACGGACTGCCCTGTACCTGTGGTCAGCGCGGCTGCCTGGAACAATACAGCAGCATAACGGCGATCGTGAAATGGGCCCGTGAACAGAGCGGGGATGACTCGATAACATGGATGAAACTGGCCGGCGGAATATTGGAGGCAGACTCCATATCCCAGCGAGCGGTAGACCGGATGGCAGAGTATCTTTATGTGGCGATTTCAAATTTTCAGGCGGCTTTTGATATGGAGGGTGTGATTATCGGCGGAGAATTGTACGGGGCCAAGGATTATATTGTATCCAATGTGCGGGAGAGGCTGCAAAGTGAAAGTCTGAAATGGAGCTATCGCCGCAAAATCGAGGTGGAAGGGTCTTCCTTTGTGAGTGATGCATCTTTTATCGGCACATCTGCACTTACCATGGAAAATCAGTTGGGAAGATAACAGAATACTTTATAATGCATTTCAGAATGGGGCTGACACAGAAATACACTGTGCCAGCCCTGTTTTGTTAAGCATAATCAGTCCAGGCGTCCTTTGATATGTACAAAACATGGTAATGTCAACCACTTTGTAAGAAATATTTAAAAAGAGATTGACTTTATAGACAATGCTATAGTATACTGACTACACAAACATATGGAATGTCGCATAAATATCCGGTTATAAAAGAAAGAAATATGATAAATATGCTGAATTACATATGTGAAATGATAAAACAGGGAGGAGTGGAAATAATAAGAAAGGAGGAGTAAACTGTCAACCAAAAAACTTTTTAATAGTTATATAGTAAGCAACAGAAACAAAGGTAAATACCTTTTGGGAAGGAGAATTTTACATGAAAATGAAAAAAATAAAAATGATGACACTTACGGTTACCTTGACAGCGCTTCTTATGGCTTGTGGATCTAAGCCGGCAGCGGACAGCGGGGCGGCTTCCGGGACGGATTCTGCCGCACAGACCCAGGATAATACCCAAAATAGTGTTAAAGAAGATAAAGAGGATAAAGAGGTTACACTGACTGTCTGGGGCGAGGAAGGACAGCAGGCTCTGTATGCAGATGCTTTTGCCGAAATCAATGAGGCATTTGAGAAGCAGAACCCCGGTATCAAGATTAACTATCAGTGGTCTGGCAGTTTTGACTCCCTGACTGTTGCGGTTCAGACCGATTCTCTTCCGGATGTATTTTTCTCACAGGGCAATAAAAATACATCCATGTCAGAGATGGCAGCCAACGGCTATCTGCTTCCGCTGAATGAGTATATCACCGATACCTCCCGTTTCCCGGAGGATGCATATGACTATGCGACGGTGGATGATGTGATCTATTGTTCTCTGCCGGCATTTTTTGACTATGCGGTTGTCTTTTATAATGTGGACACCTTTGACAAATATGAGCTTGCAGTGCCGAAGACATGGGATGAATTTCTTGATGTATGTAAGGTATTGCAGGATAACGGGGAACTGCCCATGGCATACGGTGGCAACGGATGGCTGGATCGTTACTGGCTGATCGGGGCTATGGCGCCTGCCTATATGGAAAGTGAGATGGTTACCTGGAATGAAGGCGCTGAAATCAGCGATTATTCCAACGTGAGAGAGTGCTTTGAAGATTACCGTGCATTTCTGGATGCGGGATATGCTGGCACAGATTATGCGGCTTCTGATATGGCCAGCGCACAGCTTTCTTTTGCAAACGGACAGGGGGCCATGATTGTAGACGGAACATGGAATAAAGGTTTATATGAAAATATGAACGTGGGATGTTTCCCGATTCCGGGTAAGGACGGAAAAGGTTATTCCCAGACGGGGCCCAGTCAGAGTCTGACCTATTCGGCGTCCGCCAAGACGACAGAACCGGAAGCGGTGGGCAAGTATCTTGCTTTCTTAAGCAGCGAGGAAGCGGAGCAGATCATGTTTGATCATGTACCCAGTATTCCGATCGTGGACGGGATTACAATTACCGATCCGGTGATTGCGGCCGCTGCGGAATATGATGTGATAGGGCAGAATTTGTTTGGCGTGCTCTCCTTTGCAGGCAACGAAAACAGTCAGCCGGCAGATCTGTTTACCAACGATGTGCTTCCGAAGCTGATGACAGGAGAGTACACTGTGGATGAAGCGCTGGATCTTTTCAGGCAGGAACTTGAGAAATAGACAGATAGGAAGCGAGGCTTTCAGGAGGCTGTTTGACTATGAGAAAATTTTTCAACAAAAATCCCTATCTGATGTTTTTACTGCCGGGTATCATTGTGTATTCTGTGTTTGTTGTATATCCCATTCTCTCGGCAGGATATATCAGTTTCTTCCAATGGAACGGTTACGGGCCAAAGGAATATGTGGGACTGCAAAATTATAAAGATCTGTTTACCAACTCGAACCTGATGAGTCAGTTGGGCAATGCCTTGAAGAACTGCCTGACCATATTTTTCCTGTCGGTTATCATTATGATGCCGATACAGATTATCATGGCCTATACCATTCATTCAAAAGCCAGGGGAAGCAGCTTCTTCCAGGTGGCGGTGTTTTCGCCCCAGTTTATCTCCACACCCGTCATCGTGTTTATTTTCACATTATTATTTGACGGATCCTTTGGAATTGTCAACAAGGTTTTGCGGGAGACAGGGTTTGGGAATCTGGCCAGACCCTGGATGGGGATTCCGGAATACGGAATCTATGTGATCTGGTTTATGATGACATGGGCTGGTATGGGTGTGGGAATGGTGTACTTTATCGGTGCCATGAAGATGATTTCAGGAGAGATGATAGAGAGTGCCTATGTGGATGGCGCGGGATTCTGGAAGCGTTTGTGGTATATTGTGATTCCGCAGATTAAAGGGACGATTTTTAATCTGATATTGACATCGTACATCATTTCCATGACCATCTTTGATTTTAATTATATACTTGGCGGTTCCGGCGGCGGGATTTCCGGCAGCGTGGACACACTTGCACTTATGTTCTACCGGACGGCCTTTGGGGAGAACAGCCCTCTTGGAGGAAAGGTGAGTGTTAATGCCATGGGTATGGGAACCACCATAGCATGTGTACTTTTCCTGATGGTTTTTGTGGTTGCAATCTGTCAGATTGTACTGATGTTCCGCACGAAGAAGGAGGACTGAGCGATGCAGAAAAAACAGGGAATTATGGCAGGCTTTTTTAAGATATTCATGTGGATATATTCTTTGGCCACCTTTGCTATTTTACTGTATCTTGTGTACAATTCGCTCCGGCCGCGGAATGATTTTCTGAGCAATACATTTGGGAAGCCAGAGTCACTGGGGGTGCAGAGTTATGCGAGACTTATCACACAGGATCACTTTTTTCGGTATTTTTTCAACAGTGTGATAATCCTGACCGTCAGTCTTGTACTTTTGATTCTGATATCGTCCATTACGGCATATGGGATAGCGCGGTTTACATTCCCGCTAAAAAGACTGGTACGGGTATTTTTCCTGATCGGAATGATGTTTCCTGTGCAGCTTAGTGTGGTGCCGTTGTTTTTGATGATGAACAATGTGAAACTTGTGGACAATCTGCTTTCGGTGATATTGATTTCCTCTGCGGGTATTTCACTGCCGGTATTTATGCTCACCAATTTCTTTGAAAAGCTGCCGAAGGAAATATACGAGTCGGCCATTATGGACGGCGCAGGAGAATGGACTACCTTTTTCCGGATTATGTTTCCCATTGCGTCGCCGGTGGTCATGTCGGTATGTATCACTACTTCGGTGGGAATCTGGAACCAGTTCTTCCTGCCGCTCATTTTCTTAAAGAGTGACAGCAATAAAACGGTGCCGCTTCTGGTGACCAAATACACAGGCAATCTGCTGCGGAATGTCGATATGTCAATGGCGGTATCTGTCCTTTCGACAATCCCGATTCTGATACTGTTCATTATTTTCTCGAACCGTATTATAGAGGGTGTCACAGAAGGGGCGGTGAAAGGCTGAGGAGCTTGATGAGATGAAGATTGGAATTGATATTGGAGGTACCACTGTGTCTGCCGGACTGGTGGATGAAAAGGAACGGATCATATGGAAAAGAAAGATAGAGACCAGATCCTGGCAGACTCCTGAAATAATTATCCGGCGCATTGGCGATATGGTGCAGTCCCTGCTGAAAGAGAAAGAGGTGGAAGCAGGGACGCTCACTCACATAGGGGTTGGGTGCGCCGGGATGATTGATCGGACAAACGGCGAAGTGATATATTCCAACAACATAGACTGGCATCATGTCCCATTGGGTGAGATATTGGGCGAGCGTTTTGCCTGTAAGGTCTATGTGGATAATGATGCAGTATGTGCAGCCCTGGGAGAGTTTGTTGCAGGTGCGGGCAAAGAGGCAGACTCCATGGTGATGGTTACCATCGGTACAGGGATAGGCGGTGGACTGATACTGCATAACAGACTGTATCATGGCAGTAACGGCGCAGCAGGCATCCTGGGACATATGGTGATCAAGAAAGACGGTTTGCCATGTAATTGCGGAAGAAAGGGCTGTTTCGAGGTATATGCATCGGTAACGGCACTGATCCGGGAAGCAGAGGCGGCAGCACAACGATGTCAGGATTCGGTATTGGCCCGCCTGAAAGAGGAGAAGGGTAAGTTGGACGGTATGGCCGTCTTTCAGGCAATTGCCCAGGAGGATGTCTGTGCATTAGAGGTGTTTGATACTTATACCAGTGATCTGGCGAGCGGGATTGGCAGTCTGATCAATATTTTTAATCCCCAGATCTTTGTGATCGGCGGGGGATTGAGCGGTGAAGGAGAAAGACTCCTTGCACCGATACGTAACAAGGTGGAAACACAGCTTTACTGTGGAAGCCTGGCGATGCCTGAGATTCGTGCGGCACAGCTTCAAAATGATGCGGGGATTGTGGGTGCAGCGGCATTAGCTGATTATCAGTAAAAGGTTATGAGGATGGAGGAAATCTATGAAATTTCGATATGGTGATGAACTGCGGGTGACTGTCAGTGCACCGCTTCTTAAGGAAGCACCTTACCTGGCTGTGAATCTGGTCAATGATTATGGTCTGGAAGAGCACAAGACAGCAGGTGATGCAACCCATGATAATCATCCCCTGGGAAGTGATATGTGGATGTTGTCCGGACGCACAAAAGATTTTGACATACTATTTGATTTCGGCGGCTTTTACCCATTGGGGAAACTTTATATATGGAATTATAACCGCAGGCCGGATGAAAAAGATTATACCCTTTGCGGTATCAGAAATGTGAAAATATCCTACTCTCTGGACAGCGTGGAATGGCATGACGCGCATACGGGATATGTGACTTTTGAAAAGGCCTGTGGAGAGGAGCATATGCCGCCTACGAATACCGTGGGCGGGGAGCCTTTCAGCTTTGGAGGTCAGACAGCCCGTTATGTGAAATTATCTGTTCCCGCACAGCCGGGGGTGGGAAATTATGATGAAGAAAATGTTCTGGCGGATTCTTACGGACTCTCCAAGGTGCGGTTTACCATGGGAGAAGGGTTTGCCGTAGTCAGAGATGAGCCCTGGTCCGCGATCATGCAGAACAATGACGGATGGACGGGAAGCGACGGCGTCTTTACGATTCCCATGGACGGAAGGGAAGTCTATGGAAGCGGCTGTGATACCACGATTACTTTTGGGGATACCCTGATCGATCAAGTGGATCCTCTGGATTTCCACCGCAGTGACAGGATGCATATGCTGCACAATTCCTGTGCCTTTGTACCGGAATCCATACCAGACCTGACCCGGATGGATTTTACCTGGGGTATACATGAGGATGGTTCGGATGACAGCCTGTTAAATCCCCCTGTCAGTGTGTTAAACGACCCGTCTTCTCCCGGATATTACTGGCCTCAGGACAGTCTGATGGCGGACGGCAGATGTTATACCTTTCCGCTGACCATACATGACTGGCCGGAAGGTCCGGAAGGATTTCAGTTTCGTGTAGACGGTGTGTCCATGGTCATATCACCGGTGGAAGAAGGGCACATCCGTTGGGATAAAGCAGAACACTGTAAAACGAATCTATATTATGAGACAGAGGGAAAGAGTATTTATTATGGCGGCTGTGTCTTCCCGAATACGGAAGCCGCAGGCATAGAAAATGCGGATGGTTATATCTACCTGCTGGGAACCATTCATGTGGGAATGGGCGCGGATTTATGCGTGGCCCGGATTCCGGAGACGATGATTGCCCAGACAGAGGCATGGCAGTTTTATGACGGAGAAGGATGGAGTGAGGATATTGCCAGGTCGGCAGCCTTGGCCAAAGATGTGTCCTGCGAACTAAGCCTTTCCCGGATTACGGGAAAGCTGCACCAGGAGGAATATCTGCTGGTATACCAGAAAGAGGTGAATTCCCCGGTGATCGCATACCGCACGGCGCCCGCACCCTGGGGGCCGTTCTCGGAAGCCCATGAAGTTTACTTTACCGAGGAGGTCTGTCAGGGACGGGGCATATATACTTATAATGCGAAAGCCCACCCTCATCTGTCGCCTGCCGGAGAGTACCTTGTCAGTTACAATGTCAATACCATTGCGTGGCAGATGCATATGGCCCATGGTGATATCTGCCGGCCTAAATTCATTCGATTGGTGGAGGTGACCAAATGAATATAAGAGGAGAACAGTTACGGTTGTGGCCCCTCGGTGATAACTATGAAGGGCTCGAGTGTTGTACCACAAATCTGATCAATGACTTTGGCATGGATTCTGCTCATGGATGTATGCTGAGCACCAACGGATTTACTATGTGGCTGAAGAGAACACCGGAAGGCGGAAGCATCTCCTTCCAGCTGGAAAAAACAGCGCCCCTGGGACAGCTTTTGATATGGAATTATAACAGGATTTCAGGGGATGGTACGGATTATACAGTCTGCGGACTGCGAAAGATACAGGTGTATCATTCCATTGATGGGAAGCAGTGGATGGAACTGCAAAAAGAGGGTTATCCTTATTGCCTGAAGAAGGCATCAGGAACAGGAAATATGCTGCCTACCAATTTAGAGGATGGGAAGGTAATCGATTTTGGAGGCATTACAGCCCGATATATCCGTCTTGCGTGGCAGGGACAATCCGGTGTCCATAATTATGACGCAGAGAATGTATTCGGCGGTCTGTTTGGACTGGCCAAACTGCGTCTTTACAGCGGTACGGGACTGTATACGCGGCCGGCACCGGAATGGAACAGACTTCTGGCACAGCGCCACGGCTGGGCCGGTGCGGACGGTATCTACAGTACGCCTTTTGGCGGGGCGGATAATGTACCCAATCACACACGCACCCTCTTAATGTTTGGAGATACCTTTATCGGCAGCAGGATATCTGGTACAGATAAACGTTCACTTGACACGGTGATGATCAATAACAGCGGCTGTATCCTGAGGGAAGGCACGGCGGATCCCAGTCAGGCGCAGTTTCTGTATCGGAAGATGGAAGACGGAACACCGGCATGCCTTATCAGCCCGGATAAGAAAGCCCTGGGCATAGAGGACAGTGATTCCTTTTTCTGGGGACAGGATTCCATGATCCTGCATGGACGCTATTATGCCTTTCCGCTTATTGTCAGAGAGGATCCCCAGGGGGTTGAAGGATATCAGTTCGCAGTGGAGGGGGCGGCTTTTATCTCGGCACCGGTAGAGAATGGAGAGGTGCTGTGGGATGAGATGGAGCAGACAAAGAGCCCGCTTGTGTATCGTAATGCGGATGGCGGTGAGTTGGTATTCGGCGCGGCGATTTTCCGGAATACCGAGGAGGCAAAAGCGCCGGATCCGGATGGTTATATCTATATTTACGGCTATCAATCGGAATGGATTGAGAAAAACCTGTATGCGGCCCGTATTCGGGAAGCGGATTTTCCTCAGTGGGATAAAATGGAGTATTATGACGGAACAGCGTGGAATCCGGCGATTGAGAAGGCGGCATGCCTGTGCCGGAATGTGTCCTGTGAGATGAGCCTTTCTCCTTATTTTGGTAAGCTGTACCAGGGAAAATATATTCTGGTATTTACAGAATATACAAATTCTCCCATTGTTTCGTGTCGCATAGCTGATTCCCCGGTGGGGCCATTCTCGGAAATAATAAGGCTTTATCACTGTCCGGAACCGGAACTTGGCTACAGTATTTATACTTATAATGCCAAAGCCCATCCTAGTCTGTCGGAACCGGGACGGCTTCTGGTAAGTTATAATACCAATGCGTGCAGTATGGAAGCAAATCAAGAACTGGCCATGATTTATTCACCACGTTTTCTTGAGATCTGTGAGTCGGTGCTGCCAGAACAGAGATAGATAACAGGGAGGTGTGAGCATAATCAGAAAGATGGTAATCTTGGGAGACAGTATTTCCACGCCATTCATTGGGGACGGAGGATATGAGATACAGCTGCGGCAACTGCTTGCGCCTCGGGAATTTCATAATCTTGCGGTCGCGCAAAGCGGGGCATCTACGGTAACTCCCGATTCCGTAGTAAAAATGTTGACTTTATATGCGTATGTCTGTGAAGGCGCCGATGTGGTTATTTTGTGGCACGGAACAAATGACTGGTATTGGGGCGCACAGATAGGAAGCTGCGGGCAGCAGGACGGTACAACCTATATAGGGGCATTGGAAATTGCCATAAAAAATATCCGCAGATATGCACCGGATAGTCTGTTAGTCATGGCAACGCCGCTTTATCGCCGGGAAATGCCGGATGGCGGACAGGAGGCAGGGGATGCATGGATAACGACAAACAAGGTGGGTCTGACACTTGCAGACTATGAACGCGCCTTACGCGAAACAGCGCAGGCTTATGCCGTACCGCTTGTGGAAATGCGTGCCCTGACAGGATTCTGCGAGCAGAACAGCGGGCGTTTTCTGCCCGATGGCGTACATCCAGAGAAAGAGGGCTGTGATATCATTGCACGTATTTTTGCAGAACATGTGGAATATTTTATGCGGTACAGGATGCTGACCAAAGAATCATAGGCATGTGCAGAAACAGGAAAGGACAGAAAATGAACGGTTTGCGTAAATATCATAATTATGAGCTTCATCCGGTGAAGCGGATCGACGGTTTTGAGAACCAGGCATGGGAAGGTGCCGAAGCCATCGGAAGAATATTGCAGGAGAGAGTGCTTGGTGTTTGCAGGAAAAAGAAGAAGGCATTGGTATGTTTTGATATGTATCCGGGAGTACAAAAAGAGGAAATCATGACTCTTGCAGAGGCGTTGAAACCGGTACATATTTTTGACATGGAGGATTACGCAAAGACGGAAGAAGAAATCAATAAGACCTTTGCGGATTATATCACTACGGACAGAGTATTTGGCGTGATGTGTCATAAAAAGATAGCTGACTTATTTGAACCAGAAAAGCTGGAACGGGCACAGGAAGCAGTGGAAGATATTTCGCAGGGATGTGTTGTCGTATTGGGAATGGGAGCCGGAATCCTGACAGAACCGGATATCTATATCTATTGCAATCTGACCCGTTGGGAAATCCAGCTTCGCTACCGGAAAGGTATGCCTAACTGGCATTGTACGAATACACAGGCTCATATACTAGCCAAATATAAGAAAGGTTTTTTTGTGGAATGGCGCCTTGCCGACCGGCATAAGCGGGAAAGATATGATCGATTTGACTTTATGCTGGATACGGAGGAAGAAGGCCGTCCAAAAATGATTACAGGAGACGCTTTTCGCAGTGCCTTGGATATTACCAGCAGAGAACCCTTCCGCATGGAACCCTACTTTGATCCTGGGGTATGGGGAGGACATTGGATGCAGGAAAATTTTGGCCTGGATCCTGACGAGGAAAACTTTGCCTGGAGTTTTGACGGCGTTCCTGAAGAAAATTGCCTGCTTTTTGAGTTCGGTGCAGTGACCGTAAAGGTGCCGGCTGTGGACCTTGTGTTTTATCGCCCCCATGAACTTTTGGGAGAACGTGTGCACGCACGCTTTGGTGCTGAATTTCCCATTCGCTTTGATTTGCTGGATACCATGGGCGGCGGCAATCTTTCCTTGCAGGTACACCCTCTTACAGAGTATATCCAGGATACCTTTGGGATGCATTACACTCAGGATGAGAGTTATTATCTTCTGGATACGGATGACAGGAAGGAAACCTATGTCTATCTGGGACTGCAAAAAGATGTGGACAAGGATGCCATGGCCCGGGATCTGCGAGCCGCACAGACAGGAAAAATTCTTTTTCCTGCCGAAAAATATGTGAATAGAGTTCCGGTAAAGAAGCATGATCATGTTCTGATACCGGCAGGGACGATACACTGTTCCGGACAGGATACCATGGTATTGGAAATCAGTGCTACGCCGTATATCTTTACTTTTAAACTCTGGGATTGGGGCAGAGTGGGCCTGGACGGGATTCCCAGACCAATTCACATTGAGCATGGACTTAATAATATCCAGTGGGACAGAGATACGGATTGGATATACCGCAATGTGGTAGGGCAGCAAGAGACAGTGGAAGAAGGAGAGGGTTATCAGATTGAAAAAACCGGACTGCATGAACGGGAATTTCTGGATACCTTCCGCTATACAGTAAACAACCGCCTGACTGTCACCATGGAGGATTCGGTTCACATGATGAATCTGGTGGAAGGAAGCCATGCATTTATCGAAAGCGTGGACGGAAGTTTCCAACCTTTTGAAATCCATTATGCGGAGACGGCAATTGTTCCGGCAAAAGCAGGTGCCTATCGTATTGTGGCAGAGCAGGAAAAGATTATGCTGATCGTAGCAAGTGTGAGAAAGTAAGCGACCGTAAGATTGGTTGACATAAATTTTGTAAAAAGGGACTGCGAGGGTGTGTGGTCCCTTTTGTTGTATGTTGCTTTTGGGTTAAATTAATGATTAAATAAAATAAAGAGCACAAGAAGAGGAGGATATTGTGTATGAGGAAGATAATATGTTTTCATAATCCGGAGGAAGCAAACGGATATTTCAGTAACTGGTACCTTTCAGATTTTTATGTGAAAGATATTAAATTTTCTTCCATGGAGCAATATATGATGTATCAGAAAGCAGTTCTTTTTCAGGATACAGAGATTGCGGAAGAAATATTGCAAACAACGGATGTGGGAAAAATCAAGGCATTAGGACGCCTTGTAAAAAACTATGAGGATGCCATTTGGAGCGGTATGCGGCAGGTGATTGTTTATCAGGGGTTGTTTGAAAAGTTTTGGCAAAACGACGAGTTAAAGCAGAAACTGCTTGCCACACAGAACCATATTCTGGCGGAGTGTGCAGTGCAGGATAAGATATGGGGCATTGGTCTTTCCATGAAAGATGAAAGAAGGTTTGATCTGAAGGAGTGGCAGGGGCAGAATCTGCTGGGCTTTTCCCTGATGTGTGTACGGTCTGCCATAGAGGACAGCAGTCATAGATAAATTGAGAGTCATAAGATGATAAAGATTACAGGGGATTTTTTCTGTCTTTGAACTAGAAAAATTAATTTAAGTATGCTATGTTTGTAGTAAGTTGTGACAATACGACAAAATGCGACTTGATTATTTAGGAATGTAATATTAAGACAGAGAGGAAAACAATATGAGTGAAGTTAAAACAGAATTATTTGACGTTGAAAATTATCTTGCTCTCATGAATTTGTATAGAGATGAGTGGAAATACCGCGATCAGTGGTTTATTTCGACTTTTTGGAGAATGGTTTATTTATCTCTTATTATCTCTTTCCTGCCGAATTTTTTGGCGGCTTTCAGTGTGGAAAGCGAATTGGTTACTAAATTACCTGTATGGGTATTTTCAGTATTGGGCATCCTATGTGCCTTATTTGGTCTGTATATTATGATTGTAGAAAATAAAAAGATAACATATATTGACAACGCTTACAGAGTGCTTGAAAATGAACTTCCCGAAAAATATCGGGTTGAGAAAATGAAGAAATCTCCGGCTAGATTGCGGACAAACAATGTGCTCTGTGTTGTAATTTTTTTAGTTATTATTTTACTTTCTATTGTAAATATAGTCAGTGAATATTGTTTCTAAGAGAAAATAAAAAATACGGAAATAAAACAGGAACTGTTAAACATACCGACGATGTAAGAAGGTGTTTAACAGTTTTTCTATGAGGATTATTTATATAATACCTTTTCTTATAATGAAACTTTTTTGCTGTGTGACTCGTATTATTTAGTAGAAGAGCTACTATAGGGAATATAGAGGAGGCAGACAGTTAAAAATGAATATTAACGGAATCGGAGCATCAGCATATCCGGCAACAGGGAGTGAAGAGAGAAAGACACAAAGAGGTATGGCAGGAGAAAACTTTGCAAAACAGGCGGCAGAGGCGGCACAGACGCAAGGGAAAGCGACAGCCGTTCTGCATGGCGCTGATGAAGGCTCAGGAGATGTTGCGATATTTTCAGGGGCGGAGCTTGTGAGCGGTTCCTCCATTTCCGTTTATAAGACACAAGACTTTGATCCGGAAAACCCTGTATATAAAGTGAAGATATGGGACGGGTCGGGGCGCGTAATCGAAAAGATGGTGGATGTGTCAAAGGTAGACCCCCAAAACTGTGATACCGCTGAAATGTATGCATACACTGCACAACTGAAAGAAAGTGGAAGAGGCAGCTTTGAGGATACTGTGTTGAAAGCCGCAGTCGTAAAAGCTGTGAAAGATGCTGAGAGCCATTCCGGTGCGTGGAGTTTTACGGAAAAGATAGACTGGGTAAATGTTGTGAAAGATATTATGCAGTCGAAGTATTGCTATAGGGACTTAAAGGGCTATATGGAGTGGAAGAAGTTTTTGGGGCTGCTGGATAAATAAACAGTTTTTGGGTTGATGGAATAAATAGTGGTTGTGTATGGAAAGAGCCTTTGATTTGTGTTAGTATATTATCAGTAAAACGTTACAGTACATTATAGATCATTCAGATATACAAGTATAATTGGATGAAAAGAATGACACTGGACGAAAGGAGATGTCCTGTGAAGGAAGTGGATAGGGCTGAATTTACAAAGGCGATGAAATCTACACATACGATACTTCTGCCGAATATGTTGCATTATCACAATGCACTCTTGCAGGCAGCTTTTGCTGCCGCTGGATATCATGTGGAAATACTTTCTGAGGAGAAGAATCTGCCGGGATATTCCCTGCCTTATATCAGCGGAGATTACTGTCTTCCGACGGTGCTGATACTGGGACAAGTATTAGCAGCACTCCGGTTCGGACGTTTTTCGCCGGATCAGATTGCCTTTATGGAACCCCAGGCCGGAGGTGCATGCCGCGCCGGTAATATTTATAATTCGATAATAGAAATTTTGAAAAAGACCGGATATAGTCAGATTCCGGTTATTTCTCTCAATGCTTTTGGAAACGATAGACATCCAGGGTTTACCATTACTCCCAAGTTACTGTTTTGTGCCATTGCCGCCGTCTGTTTTGGAGATTTACTGATGACGCTTTACCAGCAGGTGAGACCTTATGAACGCAGGAAGGGAGATGCGAAAGCCTGTTGGGAGCGTTGGAACAGAAAACTGTGTGAGGATATCATGACTGGAAAAAATATTTCCAGAAAGAAGCGAAAAGAGCAGTATCGACAGATTGTCCGGGAGTTTGCCCAGATTCCTGTGGAGGATAGAGATATTCGGCGTGTAGGGATCACAGGAGAGATCTATATTAAGTTTTCCCCTATTGGGAACAGACATTTAGAACAATTTTTGCAGGAGCAGGATTGTGCCTACCGCATGGGCGGATTTGTAAATTATGCCATTTATGTGGTGGACAGTGAGCAGGAAGATCAGAAACTTAGCGGTGCAGGACGGATAGCGCAGAAGGCTTATGATAAAGTTATTCGTTATCTCATTCGTATTCAGCAGGATATCAACCAGACCATTGCAGCGGAGAGTCGGTTTCTGCCGGATGCTGATTTTGCAACAATGAAAGAAATGGCGGCACCAATCATCAACAAGGGATGCCATACAGGAGATGGCTGGTTGATTGCGGCGGAAGTAGCAGATCTGGTGGAAAAGGGATATGAGAATATTTTGATCGTACACCCTTTTGGCTGTCTTGTCAGTCATGTGTGTGAACGGGGGATTATGAAGAAACTTCATGAGCGGTATCCGCATGTGAATATTCATACCGTGGAATATGATTATGATTCCGCCCATACGCTGCGGGAGAGCCGTATTTTGCTGGGGATTAGCGGGGATACCTATAAACGGATAGGGTTGGATGAAGAAAAGCAGAGGCATTTGAATAATTGACAAGAATGGAGGACTTGAAGATGGGCATTAACGGAATTGGGTTGCCAGGCTACCCGACGGCAGAATATGAAGCAAAAAAGCCAAAGACGGATGTGGCAGGGAAAAATTTTGCCGGGCAGGTATCTAAAGGGGTAAAGGCAAGACCTAACAGAATTAAGATTTATATGAAAACAGAGGATATGCTGTATTCCGGTGCCAATGGCACAGGATTGTCTTATTACATCAAGTATGCAGAGGGCTCCACAGAAGATGACCCGACAGTCATTGCAAAGGGTGTTGATGAGAATGGTGATGAATTTGAACAGACCATACATATCAACAAGATCAATCCGAAATGTGCGACAGTTGTGGAGATGCGGGCTTTGGAAGCGCATCTTGGTGTGGATAAAAACGGAGGTCTTTCTTCCCTTCCGCCGGAGACAGGAGAGATGGGATTGCATGATAGGGCAGACTTTATGGATATGTTTCAAAAGCAGATCAGCGATATGAGGCTGTTGGGGCAGCAAAAATTGGCGGCATATTATCAGTACAGTATGCGGGCATATTGGGATTTTATGAGCGGGAGACATGGCTCCGAAAGCGGGTCGGCGGTAAGTCATTGGCGGGCGGCCATGGGAATGAGATAAAAGCGGCTTATTCTGAACAGCCTTCTTTCGGTAGGGCAATGACGCGGAAAGGGCGGACCATGAAATTCAAGTTTGCAGGAGAAAGTAAACTGTACGGCTATTATGAATTTATAAAGGAATTGGATAAGCATCCAGAAGAAAACAGGCAGTAATAATTTTGGGAAGGAAAATGCGAAATGGAAATAACAAATAATACGGCGTCAAGTGCTTATGTCAATGAATACAGAAATAAAAATATGCCAAAGCAGGACTATGAAAGCACAATGAAAATGAAGATGCCCGAAACTGAAAGCAAGGAAAGTGAGATTTTGGGGATAGGATTCTTACATAACGAAAATAATACGGTACATTACGGGATGTGCGCCATGTATGCGGAAGATTATTCCGAGGAGAATCCGGTTATTAAAGTGAATGTGACAAGGCAAGGTAAAACGGAAGAATACCGTATCAACATCAATGAGGTGAATCCGAGAAATGCGTCAGAGATCGAGATGTTCGCGTTATGCAATTATGCGGATGCGAAGGGAATCGGAACAGGCGGTACGTTTGGAAGCTGGCAGACATTAAACTATTATCGTGACAATGCTTCACATAATGGATATTTTGAACTGACAAACGGAATCGACTCGTTTAAAAGTGTGAAACAGGACTGGATGAAAATGGTTCGGCTCATGATGAAAGATTATATGGATGCAGGATTATTTAAGCAGTCCTTAGATGGTAAGGGATTGTTGGGAATATTTGAAAGATATGTGTAAACTTCCTGATAAGGCAATAGAGCTTGCAGACATCCGCTTCCGTGGTGTAGAAGATGTGGCAGAGTATTATAATTCTCCGATATTTACTGATATAACATCAGAGCAATTGGTATCAAGCACAAAAGTGTCAGATTAAATACGGGAATGATGGGGATATCGTGGGGCTTGATGCAGACTGGAGCGTTGCGCAACATATTGCTTGGGAAAACTTATATATCAAAAAATGAGGTGAAAGAATGAATCAAAAAAATATTGAACAGGTATCGAAAAAGATACAGTCCATCGTATCCGATTTGCCAAAGAGTGAAAGAACCATGCAATATCATGAAGTCAAAAGCCTTTTGAGAGAATAGGAGTAAGAATATTGTTGGGGTAGAATGTGACAGCATTTCCGAAGCCTGTTTGGAAAAATATAACGCAGATGTATATACAGAAAGCGATAGCCAATTATTGGGGACAGGAGTATACGAATATTCTGGGTAACTCGGTGCAGTCGGCAATACGGGCAACCCAGAAGGCATTATGTGATTTTGACCATCCATTAGAACCTAACAAGGTAAGGGGGATGGAGGAGCAGCAGGCCCGTATGAAAGAACGGGAGTTTTATACGGTATTCCTGGAGAAGTTGAAAAGGTTGTAGGGTGTCTGGTGATTGTGTGATAAATAACTGGATACAATGGAGGATGACAGAGATGGAGATCAGTAATGTAAATGAACAAGGTTCCACATGGGGAGCGGCTTTCAGGAAACGAGTTTGACGGAATGACCCATGACTACACCCACAAGGGCGGTGTAGTCCATACCGAGATTTTACTACCCGACCACGCCCCGCCGAATATGCGGACAGGGCGGTTTTGTGGAACGAGGTTGAGAAAATCGAGAAAGCGAAGAACGCCCAGCTTGCGCGGGAGATTGAAATTGCCCTGCCCCGCGAACTGACGAGGGAGCAAAGCATTTCCCTTGTCCGCGAGTATGTGAAACGGCATTTTGTGGCGGCGGGAATGTGCGCCGATGTATGCCTACACGACACAGGCGGCGGCAACCCCCACTCCCATATCATGCTGACAATGCGCCCTTTTGCCGAGGGCGGCGAGTGGGGAGCGAAGCAGAAAAAGGAGTACATTCTTGACAGGGACGGGAATAAAATCTATGACCCGAAAAAGCGGCAGTACAAGTGCAAATCCATTCCCGCTACCGACTGGAACGAGCAGACCAAAGCCGAGGAATGGCGGGCGGCATGGGCGGGGCTTTGTAATCGAGCGTTGGAACAGAACGGACACGCGGAGCGTATCGACCACCGCAGTTATGAACGACAGGGAATAGACCAGATACCCACCGTCCATTTAGGCGTTGCCGCGTCCGCTATGGAGAAGCGCGGCATCCGCACCGGGCGCGGCGACCTTAACCGCGAAATCGAAGTGACTAACCAGAAGTTACGGCAGTTAAAGGCGCGTATCTCCAAACTGCAAGACTGGTTGAAAGAGGAACAGGAGAACACCGAGCCGCCCACCCTTGCCGACTACATTCAAGGCATACTGTCACGCAAGGCACAGACGGAGAAAACGGGATATTCGCAATCGCTGTATAACCTCAAAGACGCGGCAAAAATGCTGAACTTCCTGCAAGCCAACAGCATCATGGATATGGCGGGGCTTGATGAAAAATTCAAATCCATGATAGGGGAACAACTGGATATTCAAGGGAAACTGAAACCCGTTGAACGGCGGCTTGCCACTCTGAAAAAGCACTTAGAGCAAGCCGACATTTATTTCAAGTGTAAGGGAAAGAAGCCGCTGACCGAAGCCGAGCAAATCTTATTCACAACGGCGAAAGATTATCTTAAAGGCGTGATGAACGGCAAGACCACAATCCCGACAAAGACATGGAAAGAAGAATACGCCAAGCTGACCGCCGAGAGGAAAACGCTTAATCAGCGGTATCTTGCGGCAGGAACAGCGGGAACAACAGCCACAAAGAAAGCAGGATATGGAGAGATAACAGACAATGCGGCGGGATAGTTAATGCTTATCACCGCCGCATTGTTTTGGACATTTATTAGACCGATAAACTGTAATTTGTTCTTATTCTTTCAAAACAATTGACATTCCATTTTGGCAAATTATTTCAATCTTTCCATCTATAATTTTATATGCTTCTCCAAAAAGTCTAGTAACACCATCTTCAATAGTTATATAGCTTCCATCGTTCAAAGCAATTATCTCATGTCCCATACTATCTTCAAATGTGATATCTTCAATCAAGCGAAACCCGTCAAGCCATTCTTCTCTCAGGCTTTGAAAATGAGGAAGTATATTTATATTAGTGATACCAAGTCCCTGAATCCATCTCGTATAATTAGGGTCGATTGCTTCTCCTTCCATTTCAGGTCCAGCATACACAATGTCAGCACAATTCATAGAACCTGCACTCCAAGAAATTAGAAGTCCATTAAAATCTTCCAGTCTGTTTTTCAAACCAATTCTATGAAAGAAGTTATTTTGCGTTGGCACATGTCCTCCTGCTAACAGCACAACATCCATTTCTTTAATTTTGTCTGCTAATTTTTCATTTCTATTATCGCATATCTCCATACAAGAAATACTTAGTCCACTCATAGGGAATGATTGTGTAAAACATTCACAAATCGTATCATTTCTTTCATAGTCATTAGGCGAAGCAGCGATAATCATCACTTTAGAATTGTGAATCCACTCATTTTGAATTTTTTCTATAAAATTGTTATACCCCAATAATGGTGCTGGTATTCTTTTACCATTTTCCTTTATCGAGCCACCTATAGAGCTTGTCATTATTATTCTCATTTTTCAATATCTACCTCCATAACTCCCCAATAAATCCCGATTTATCGGTTTATACTGGGAAAAATTATACCATACCCAATTACGAAAAACAATCCCCGTTCTACGTCCGTTCCGGCTATCCAGACCGTCAAGGGACGAGTAGTATTTTTTCGCAAAGGGCGCGAAAAAATCTCCACTCTTAAACCCTTGACCGTCTGGATTTTTGCCGTTGCCATTTCGCCGCCGAAAACGGGGAACAGGATAAAAAAATCCTGCCCCCGTTTTCGGCTGCTCCATTCTAACGGCAAAACCGTCTGCACTACTTCGGCGGCGGGCGGTAGGTTATGCGGTGGCTCTGCCCCCGCGCCCCCTGCCTCTCCCAAAGAACAGAATGGAATGTTACGCAATAGGGCTTGAAAAGGCTTGATTTTTAAGGCGTTTCAGACACGAAAAACCACCGGGCAAGGGTTTATACTCCCCACACGCGAAAACAGCTTCTAAACGTCCACAGGCGCGTTTTACGTCCCTTTTCCTGCCCCGTTTCCCGCCGCACTAACAAGGGCTTGCGTCAATAACTCAAAAAAGCACTTGACAAAACGCTTCATGGGCAGCTGACACCCCAGTCCTCCGGCAATATGTATTCCGATATATATATATAAGTATCAGTTCAGAAAAGTTTTATAATTCTATGGTTCACATAGCCCCAATAAGTTACAGACGGACAGAGCAGGCATCCCTAACGAGTGGGTCAGAGAGCATTTGAGATTGCATTTCTGATTATCTGTTATTGGATGAGTACATCGTTTATTGAATTGTCTGTGGTTTCAGGAGAGTCATTTATATATCTGTTGTTATGTCGCTACTATGTTTTTATCTGCTGTTGTTTTCATGGGGGATGCATTAGGTATTTATTTAAGTAGATAGATTTAAGTACCGACAGTGCCATTGTTTAAGGTACTTGTCTTTGCCTGCATCCTCCACATAGAAGCGGTAATACCATTTCTTTTTCTTATAAAACCTTTTGTCATAATCCCTTCTCCTTTCGATAATGGGCAATCGGAATTGATGAAATGCTTTCTGCGTGTAAGTATATCATAGCTTCGATTGCTCCATTTTACCGATTCGGATTCCTACCCCAATATCATAGAAATGGATAAAAATCTCTATTTGCAACTAGGAGTTGCAAAAAAGCACTTTAATGTTGGTGGCAAATAGTATTGTTATTTTGTATAATGCAAATTAGGTGATTGCGAACTTATTTCGCAATCACCTATAAAAAATATATTAAAAGAGGTCACAATTTGGTCTTCATTTAGGAAGGAGAGATTGCCATAATTTCGATACTTTTTGTCTGCCACGGCAGCACGCCGGGTAGCCGGGAATTAGCGGCACTTGTGGGGCAAAACGGGGCAAATTGCGGCAGTTGGGAAAGTGGGTTACTACGGTTTTACTACGAGTGAGGAAACGAAAAAAGAGCCTTTATTTCAAGCCCTTTTTTCGTGATTTGGCATTCCGTGATCTTACTCTGTAATTATTTTTTTGCTTCTGTTGGCAGGCATTTTCCAAAAACATGACCTTGCAGTCGGAAAAGCCTAACAGGTAGGCGAGCATTCCATACCGGGAGCCGAGTGCGTTCTGTTCGCTGACGTATTGGTCAATCAACTGCCGGACATCCACCGGTAGCCCTATTCTTTCAAGCCTGCCAGAATATTCGTCAGACTTTCGGAGAATTGCCTGGTATTCCCCGTCACCGTTTGTGATGCCATTCATGACACTGTTCATGCGTATGTCCATGAGTTGGTATAGTGCAGAATCCTTTTCCAATCCAATGCCTCCTCCTTGTATAATGTATTTAGGTTGTTCAAGGGATACCTATAAACCCTCAGACCTGCTTCTTTACATCTCCTGTCT
>RAYR01000024.1 GCA_003612405.1 bacterium 0.1xD8-71 | reverse complement strand
GCCTTTATCAGAGGAGCCCGGAGCGGCGCGGCAGTATCGGGACTGGAGAATATCGCAGGAGCGCTTGGGCTTACAGGACGTGACCCGAAAGAGAAGTGTGGTTCGCCGGATCCGTTTGACCTGGGAAGCGGCCTAGGCGGAAGCAGAGGTTATCACAGCCAGAGGGGCAACAGAGGTGGATTCAGTCTTGGCAGCTTTGTGAAAGATACGCTGACAGGAGCAGTAGTAGGCGGTCTTGGCAGTGCCGGGTTCTATGGAGCCGGGAAGGCTGTGGAGGCGCTGCGTGGGAGTGTTAGAAATACTATCAATCCTAGAGATGCTTATTTTATGCAAAATTCCATTAAAAACCAAACTGGAGAGTATACTGTACTTGGAAATGCAGAGGCATTAAAAAATGGGACATTAAAAGCTGAGGATTTACCAGAAATAAGAATTTGGAGAGATTCCAATGGTAAGATGTGGACATTAGATCATAGAAGATTAGCAGCATATAGAATAGCAGAATTAGATAGTGTGCCGTTTAAGTGGGCAACGGATGAAGAGATTGCTAATCAGATGTGGAAAATGACAACAAAAACAGAAGGAAGAACTATTAAATTGAAGATTGGAAATGGAAAAAACATTATAATACAATAAGCAGGAGGAAGCAGATGGATATTGATCGTATTATCGATAGCGTAAATTCCAAAGAAGAATTTATGAAATTTTTGGTTGAGTTACGATGTGATAAAGAGAAAAGGAGTGAAGAGTGGGAAAACAAGGATATAAATGCATATTTAGAAGGAGTATATTCATGGGTTGATGATATGGAAGGATATTTTCAGAATATGAATATAGAGATACCCAAGGATATTAACTGGAAGTTTATTGCTATTCTTTTTTATGTCGGGAAGATTTATGAATAGAAAAGATGTCGAGTTATAAATTACCGGACTATGAAATATTACGTTTATTTTATGAGTTATTTCCTTAGAGGTAATGGTATTTGACAGAAGTAGCAAATATAAAGAAGAAAATTGATTGGCATGTATCCAACAAAAACAGGGATAAAATCTTAAGGAGCCCCTTGAAAACGAGTTTAGTTCGTTGGACTAAATCCGGGCACATTAGCGAGGTTTTTAACGAGCTTAGTGACCGTTATGTTTTTTGAGGAACGAGAGTGTGGCGATGTAGATATTATCCTTGTTTTTGTGCCTAAATCAGATTACATGGAAATGTGATAAACTGTATTCATCCAAGTATACGCATATGCATTGATGTTTTATGGACTGAGTTTAGAGAAACAGAATGCTGTCCCCGGATCCGGTAAAGTGAAGTTTAAATCCTTACCCATACTGTGATAACGACCCGGTCAATTACAACGATCCCACAGGAGAAATACTGACTATCTTCTGGCAGGGGCATCCGGCAATGCACTGGAACGGTGGGTTACGAAAGACAGGGTCGATATCGGAGAGAGCTTGGTAAGCGGCCTTGGCGGAAGCAGAGGTTACCATGGAGGAGCAGGCCACAGCAGGACAGGTAATGGTGGCGGATTCAGTCTTGGCAGCTTTGTGAAAGATACGCTGACAGGAGCAGTAGCAGGCGGTCTTGGCAGTGCCGGGTTCTATGGAGCCGGGAAGGCTGTGGAGGCGCTGCGAGGGAGTGTTGTTGGGCGTAGACATGTAAGTACTAGAGATATTGTTCCGAAGCCAAATCATGGGCAAGGTTTTTCGAGGAGGGGATATAATCCTCAGGATGGAGAGAGAACGTTTGAAGGTTATGTGAGGAATAACGCCGATCCAGAAATATCCTTGTATACGAAATCAGTGGGATTTAATAATAGTAAGGGTAATATAGGAGGACAATTTAAGCGACTAGGTGCAAAAGAACATTATGGTTTGGCACCACATGTGCATCAACCAGTAAGGTCTGTTGCTCCAAATGGAATTGTTTATGGTAAAACAGGTAAAAAGGTTGGTGTTGATACCTTATCACCGAGCACAAGGGATGTTAAACAGATGTATGAATATTTAAATAATGAGAAATATCATCAATAGGAGAGCGACTATGACAAATCAACAAATTAGTTTTTTTAAAGAATTAGCATACATACAAGAGTATAGTATAAATGTTAATTTAGGTAAAGAAAAGGAATTCTGTAATACTGAAGAACTTCTAAAGAGCGTAACATATGAGGTTATTTATCGAATTATGGAGTTACTTGATGGTTATGGGGGAGAATTGCAGAAATGTGATATTGTTAATACTGTAACTTCTGAAATTATTAATGATGGTATAGAGTTACATGATAAATGTGTTGAGTTTTTGGAATATCCGTTTAATTCTAGCGATATTTAGAAGTATAGTAAATATACAATTTCTGTAATGTAAAGTAAAGAATGGGAGGTGTTTCATAGACTAAAAGAGTCGAATAATACCTGTTTTTATAAGAGGATATGGATGTTTATATTTATCAATATTTAGCAGAAATAGGGATAAAATTTTAAGGAGCCCCTTGAAAACGAGATTTAGTCCAAAGGACTAAATCCGGGCACATTAGTGAGGTTCCACACGAACTTAGTGAGCGCTATGCTTTTTGAGGAACGAGAGTGTGGCGACGTAGATATTATCCCTGTTTCTGCGTCCGGATTCGATCATATTTGAAAGAGGAAAGAAGATGGATTATGTTTTAGATATTATAATTTCAAAGCAGGAAGTAGAGACAGTGGAACTTAAAAAGAAACTGATAATTTTGTGTATTGGACAGTATAATGACAGGGGCGAATTTTCCACAGTCCAATGGGAATACTATATAGATTGGTGTAAAATACAATGTAATAAAGTTATTGTATATTCGCACATGTCCTATGATATTATATGTAAAAAATTTTCTTCATATTGCACGGTTAATGAGTTGGAAAAACCTGATAAAACATTAGATGTCTGCGCATATGAGATAGATGTGACTAATATTGCATTTTGGGATTATATTAAAGGCAATAATTATAATATTGATGAAAAGGACGACATTTCCCATATATATTTTTTTGCTGGAAAGAGGAATGTTGCCTCATTAGAAATAGTTGATTATGAGAACTATGTATTAATTGAAGAACCTATTGATCGAGAAGATATATTTTTACTTCAGAAGGATATGATATTAGAAAATATTGAACTATGTCTCAAAGGAGAGGAAGAGATTGAAAAGCTGGTAGAGGGGGAAAGCTGGCGACCATTGGGAGCGGATATGAATATATCGCCTTTAAATAAGAAAACTTGATGAAATAGGGAATAAGAATAACTACAAAATCTTTAATAAGGAAAGTGATGCCCATTTTAAAATAGGAGAAGTATAAATGTTTGAGGATGAGGAGCTAAAGCAATTACGTATATCATATATTGAGATAGGAAAGCTGGTACAAAGATATGGTTATGGGCAATATAATGGAATATTGAACATAATTATGGGTCAGGTGAAATGCATTGATTCAAAGGAAGATAAGGATGAAAAAAAGCAGTATCTTATTGAAAGTTATAGACGCCTGTTTGTGTCTGGAAGAGGCTTAAGTGATTTCATTATATATGATGAAAACAAGGAGGTGAGAAAATACTTAAATGAAAGTTTATATAGGGAAATTAAAAAAATATGTGAGATTATGAAAGATTATATATAATTATATTTGGTTACATATTATTTTGCTTATTAGTTTAATATTCTAAGGATTACTGTATAATCAAGGGGTACCGTCTGAGATGAGGATGAGAATGGATAAACGTATTTTTCAAAATAAAGTTAATGAGATATTCCAGAAAAATCCTAAAATATTTGCCTTAGAGTCAGATGCCAGGGCAGATTATAAAATGATTAAAGATGTTGAAGAGTATTATAATATATTCTTGTGATTGTAATGGGATGTTCTATATTAAAGACTATGTTGCAAGAGAATGGGTTATAAAAAGATTTTTTTTGCCCATTGTTGATTTTGAGACTGGGGATTACCTTGGGGTAGAAATAAAAGAAGGAATATGTCAAAGTATAATTTCTTTGTATTCTCATGGTGAAAATATATTGCATGAATTAGAAATGGATTTTTATGATGCGTTATTAAAATATGGTTTGCATGATGATGAATAAAATTTATGTTTTTAAATTGAGGTAGGGATGGATGATTTAAAACAAAAGATCATTAGATTATTAAGAACAGAATTACCATCAGCTTTATTGCAAGATGTGGAAGAAATTGAAATGCTTATAAGGCAGGAAGATTATAGACAGGCATATTTAAAGATGTATGAAATAAGAAAAAGTCCATTATGGGTTTCAACAGGTGAATACCTGCAATTAATAGAGAAATTCTGGTGGAATTATGCCAACTAGATATGAAGTAAATTGAAAGAATAATATTCTTTGTGGATAAGAGAAAAATAGTATGATTACTAAGTTGACGGATTTTATTTATGCAAATAGAGACAGGTTACTTGAACAGAATATTTTTATAGATGAAATAAAATCATCAGAACTTGAGTTCACAGAGGAGGCGGAACAGGTAGATTTGATTAATGAAACTGCATTTGCAAGAATTACATTATTTAAATCAAATAGATTATATATTCAAATCCTTGATATTGAGAGTGAAGAGACGATATATTTTTTCGATGATGTTCTTGATAAAGAAGTGAATATTAATGAATTTATTATGGATGCAATCTATAAAATGAAAAAGTAATTCAGTATGATAATGATAAGCAGGACTTAGTGATGAGGATGATATAGCAAATGAAGCTGGATTGTTTGACATGCCAGATGTAGTGCCCATTCAACAAAAACTCGTTTGGTATGAACATAATATATTGACAGTATAAAGCAGTTTGCATATAATAAACAAAAGACAATATACTATGCAAACTGCTTTTATGTTAGTAAGATTGAGAATGATAATGTGTTTTGGTATTACATGTAAAAGGAGGTATATATAATATGGCAACGATAACGAATTTGAATATACGAACGGACAAAGCGGTGAAAGAAGCAGCAGAGAATATCTTTACAGAACTTGGCCTGAATATGACTACGGCGGTAAATATGTTCTTAAGGCAGACAATTCGGGAAAATGGTATTCCATTTTCTTTAAAATTGAATACGCCAAATGAAATAACAATGGCGGCGATAGCGGAAGGAAGGCGAATTGCTACTGATCCGAATGTAAAAGGATATAAGAGCCTCAGTGATTTAAAGGAGGCTCTGGATGAAATATGAAGTTAAATTCACTAACCAGTTTAAGCGGGATTTAAAATTGGCGAAAAAGCAGGGGAAAGATATTAATAAGCTTTTCGAGGTTATCAGTACCATTGCAGAGGGTAAAAAACTGGATCCGAAATATCGTGATCATAATTTGAGCGGGGATTATAACGGATGTAGGGAATGTCATGTGGAGCCGGATTGGTTACTGGTATATGAGATGATGGATAACGTTTTAGTATTGATGATTTATCGGGTTGGCACACACTCGGAATTGTTTTAAAAATAACACAGATGATAACTTTCCAAAAGTTCATTTTGGGATATGGGGAGCAGTCAAACTGAATATTGTTTTGTGAAAGGCAATCCCGATATGGAGTATGGATTAATGTAACGAACATACTCTGTATCGGGGTTTTTATGTGGAAATTAGTAACTTTCTTCTATGCAATCAATAAAAATCTCCAAATATACTAAATAATTAATAATATGCGTTTACTTTTTAACTAAGAACTCCTCTTTTAGTATTAAAGGAGGAATTCGTTATGATTTATAATTTACTGGTAAAAGCACAGCAAGGTAACCAGGAAGCGATGATGGAGCTGATCAACAGATTTCAACCACTGCTCAAAATGTATGCAAGAAAACTAAAGTATGATGATGCCTATGAAGATTGTGTTTTATTCTTTCTTGAATTGATCAGGAAAATGAATCTTCAAAAGATAAATATGCAGAATGATCAGGGCATTGCTGCGTATATCAAGGTCTCTGTTTCAAATTTTTACAATAAAAAAATCCGGAAGATTCTTGTAAAAAAACAGGAAGTGACGTTTTCGGATTTAACACAGGAACAAAGATATTATATCGAGGTTAAGATGGCAAAGCAGGACGAGGGAGATGTTTTCACAGAACTTGGAATTGACAGGATGTTAAATGCCAAAGAAAAGAAGATTGTGTATTTGGTTTGTGTAAAAGGCTACACAACGGCGGAGATTGCGAGAATATGTCATAAGTCCAGACAGACAGTGAATCAATTGAAGAAAAGATCCCTAAATAAGCTAAAAAATATAAAGGGCATAGAAACTTGATAAAAGTATTTTAATGATCAGAAGAAATGAGGTGTGTTATGTATGAGTAAACAGGCAAAGATGGTGAAACACTGGGTGGCAGCAGCTGGTATCAGAGCTGTCAAAACTATGGCACAGACGGCGATAGCAGCGATTGGGTCATCTGTATTATTGGATGATGTGGAATGGGTTAGATTAATTTCAACAGTGATTTTGGCAGGACTGCTTTCAATTCTGACATCCTTGGCAGGATTGCCGGAATTACAGGGAAAATAAGGAGAAAATCACATGATAATTGGGATAAACTGTGGACATACCATAGAAGGAGCGGGCAGTGGAGCAGTAGGTCTGTTTAAAGAGTCTGAACATACAAGGCTTGTGGGTGAACTGTTGATGAAAAAACTTATGGACGCCGGGGTGAAAGTGATAAATTGTACGGTGGACAGGGCAGTGTCACAGGAGGCATATCTTCAAAAGACCATTCAGATTGCCAATCAATCAGGTGTGGAATTGTTTATCAGTATACACTTTAATGCGTCGGGCGGACACAGAGCACAGGGAGTTGAGGTTTATACATACCAGGGAAGAAAACATGCTGATGCGCTTGCAATCTGTTCTCATATCGAAAAACTGGGATTCTTAAATCGCGGCGTAAAAGATGGCAGCGGCTTGTATGTGATTCGTAAGACAAAGGCAAGAGCTATATTAATTGAAGTGTGTTTCTGTGATAATGACCTTGATGTGGCAATATACCATCAGGTGGGAGCAGAAAAAGCAATCTCACATGCCGTTTTTGAGGCGCTAAGTGAAACGGTGGTTGAAGGAAAGGAAGAGATAGCAGACACAAAAGAGGGGTTTATGGATTATGTGGGAGGGATTGCATCCAGAGATTGGCGGGAGCGAAAAATAATTCTTCCATCGGTGGTGGTTGCACAGGCAATCAAGGAATCTGCATGGGGAACTTCTGAGCTTGCGAGAAATGCCAAAGCTTTATTTGGAATCAAAGAGAATGGATGGAATGGAAGGATTTATTTAAAGGCAGCCACGGAACAAAGGCCGGATGGCAGTTATTATACAGTGGAACAAACGAAGTGGCGCACGTATGACAGCTGGGAGCAATCCATATTGGATCACAATGATTACATAGCCAGGAGAAGCACCGATGGCGGTAGGACATTACGTTATGCCCCTGTAATTGGCTGTTCCGATTATATTCTTGCGGCGAGGCATTTACAGGAGTGTGGATATGCAACAGCGCATGGTTATGCGGAATCATTGATACATGATTATATTGAACAGTACCGACTTACAAGATTCGATTAAGCAGATACACATTGCCGGCTCCAAACGCATGTGTTATACTCTGGATATCTGAAAACAACGTACAAAAGACAGATGCATGAACAGATATCGGAATAATATTATGTGTAGGAAAAGGAGTATCACATGCCAAGCGAAGTTGAGAGCAGACAACTGATCTGTGAGATTGGAAGAAGAATGTATGAGCGCCGTATGGTAGCGGCCAATGACGGTAATATATCGGTACGCCTGGGGGAGAACGAGATTTTGTGTACTCCCACAGGCGTATCCAAGGGATTTATGAAACCGGAGCAAATGTGTAAAGTAGACCTGTCGGGTAACGTGATTGGGGAAAGTGAAGGACTGAAACCTTCTTCTGAGATCAGGATGCACCTGCGGGTATACCAGAGACGGCCGGATGTGGGTGCTGTAGTCCATGCACATCCTATCTTTGCCACCAGCTTTGCTGTTATGGGCAGGGGGCTGGAAGAGCCCATTATGCCGGAGGTAATCGTGAACTTCGGCAAGGTGCCGCTGGCCCCTTATGGGACGCCTTCCACGGTAGAAATTCCGGACTCCATTGAGCCGTATCTGGCGGAATATGAGGCGGTTCTTCTGGAGAGTCATGGAGCTCTCACCTGGGCAGGCGACCTGGTTTCCGCTTATATGAAAATGGAGTCTGTGGAGTTCTATGCAGAGCTTCTTTATCGGACAACACAGCTGGGCGGGCCCAGGTTATTGAGCCCGGAACGTCTTGAAAAGCTGTATGAACTGACAGGAAGAAGACCGGATTTACATAGTTTCTAGTATTACGAAATCCCAGCATGATAATGGTAAACTGTCTCCTTCCTGTATGATTTCTGAGGAATTGAAAGCAGGGACGGCATTGTCATCTGAGCTGGAGCATCCTCTTAATAAGATTCTGGCATCCGCGCCATGATAGGTGATGGTCTGTGCTTCTTCCCCATAATTGAAATAGTAAATAATCTCTCGGTCCAGGTCATTCATCCCCCGTTTGAGGATAACAGGGTATTGTTCCCGGGGCAGTGTCACGCCTGCCCTGGTGCAGACAAAGCGCAGTAGGTCTTTCAGAAGGCCGGAGTCGATATGACAGCCAAGATACACGGCGTATCCCTGCCCGTAATGATTGCCGGTGATGGCGGCATAGGTGCTCCAGTGGGGGTGATTGTACCTGGCGAGAGTCTGTGCCGTATCGGGAAGGAGTAGTTCCATCCAATGCTGGACGGTGGTTTTCTCAGTCTCATCTGTCAGCGGAAAATCCAAATCTTTCAAGTCAACATTGACTGCGTCAGTAAACTGATCGTAAGTCATCCCGAATACTTCTGTCAGCCCGTGAGGCTGGTCATCGTGGTAAATTTTCAACATCCTGTCGGCAACTGCCGTTTTAAAGGAAGATAACAGGACACCGCCTTCTGCCACATAGCGCTTTAAATGTTCGACAAGGCTGTCAGAAACACTGTAGAGCGCAGGAGTCACCAGGATTTTATATTGACCAAATAAGTTGACATCATCCACAGAGAGAATATCACATTCGATGTTCAGCTCGTATAAGGCGTCATAGAATAAACGAAAAACATCATTGTAAGTTACCTTTTCATGGATCACAAACCACTGAAGGGCCGTCAGGGACACATTGTCCAGAAGGATAGCGGCGGAACAGTTTTTCTTAAGGTTGACAAGATGACTTCCATACTTTTTAAAATCCGCACCGATGGTACATGCCTCCCGATAAGTGGCATTTTCCCGCAGATTGTGGCTTAAGACGCCTTTCCAGTAGGATTCTATGGCATTGTGGATGGAGTGCCAGTGCCAGTACATGACGGCGTTCGCGCCGCAGGCAAGGTGGCTGAAAGCCTGTAGGCGGAGTTGTCCCGGATAGTGGAGCCAGCCGTGGTTGCCCTGGGCTTCCGTTTCCAGGATGAAATAGTTATTCTTTTTCAAAGAACGGGCGATGGCGCCGCCGAAGGAGATTTCTTTGCCAGTCAAATCCTGGGCTGATGGATGATAGATGTCACAGCCTGCCACCGTGAGAGCCTTTGCGGCGTCCCACTGATTTACTTCCGGCTGCACACCGAAGGAATAGCTGCGCCAGTCATAGTCGAAGTTGTGGGTGATGAACTGTCCGGGTTTCTTATATTCTGCTACGATGGCACTCTGCCAGGCCAGAAAATCCGTCACCAGTTTTCTCTGGAATTTCTGGTATTCAGCGCCCAGACTGCCGTTGATGGTGCCCCGCACATCCGGGAAATCCTCCCAGGCATTGATGCGGTTGCTCCAGTAATCAAGTCCCCAGGCGCGATTGAGCGCTTCCAGATTATCCTGAAAAAGCTCCCGCACATAGGCGATAAACTTTTCCTGGGCATAGGAAGAGCAGGTATCGTAGGATTTGGTCTCATTGTCCAGCTGAAAACCGATCACATGGTCATAGGATGACACTTCTTCCATCAGTTTACGGATGATGATTTCAGCATGCTTCAGGTAGACGGGATGGGCAATGTCCATGTTCTGCCTGTGGCCATAACGTCCGGGCCCTGCGTGGGTTTGGGTGATGATATCCGGACATTTGCGCGCAAGCCATGTGGGAATGGCATAGGTGGGAGTGCCCACGATGACCTGAATATCATGTTTCAGAGAGCATGATAACATTCTGTGCAGGTGTGTAAAATCAAATACCCCTTCCTGAGGTTCCCAGGTGCTCCAGGTGGATTCCGCAATGCGGATCACATTCATCCCTGCCTTTTTCATCATTTCCATATCTTTTTCCATCCTGTCATAAGGAAGGTATTCATCATAGTAGGCGGCGCCAAACAAAAGCTGTTTCATTTTCATGAGAGTGTATCCTTTCTTGGATCTGTGGCTTGCGCAACTGCGTAATATCTGGTAATCTATTAGTGTGCAACCGATTGCGCAATCTTTGCGGTCATTGTATCATATTCCCAGGATTTCGTAAAGGGTTAATCGGATATAAAGGAGAAAATGGATAAAAAGCGTGAAGTGAATGTAGAGAATAAAACGTAGATAAAATGTGAAACAGGCAGGGAAATTATGGAAGAGAGAAATCTGACAATAGGAGATATCGCACAGGAGCTGGGAGTGTCCAAGACCACCGTATCAAGAGCTATTTCCGGCAAAGGAAGAATCGGGGAACAGACACGCAAAAGAGTACTGGAGTATATAGAAGAACGTCATTACAGCCCGAATGTGGTTGCCAAAGGACTGGCACAGAATAAGACCTTTAATCTGGGCATGGTGCTGCCGGGGGATTATAATATTGTGGAACTGCCATTTTTTCAGAAATGTATGCTGGGAATCAGCAGAGTGGCCTCCGCAAGAGGATATGATGTACTGATCTCCATGGTGACAGCCGGACAGATTACCCAGTTGGAGCGGGTGGTGACAAACCGTAAGATAGACGGTGCAGTTCTTACAAGAACACTGGCGGAAGACGCGCCCATGCAGTATCTGAAAGCAAGCGGCGTACCTTTTGTGACCATTGGCAGTACTGATGACACGCAGGTGATACAGATTGATAATGACCATCGCAGTGCCTGTAGGGAATTGACAGACAGTCTGCTTGGCAGAGGAATCGGGAAGTTTGCATTAATAGGCGGCAACGAGGATTATATTGTTACCAGGAACAGACTGCGCGGATTTGAGGATGCTTTTGCCGGGAAGACTGCCTGGCATAGTACAAGACAGGTGTTTTTAAATGTTGATGACAGCCGTAAGGTGGATGAGATTGTGGAGAAACTCCTGGCAGAGAAAGTGGAGTGTATTGTGTGCATGGACGATTATCTGTGCGGCTGTGTGTTGAATACTTTACAGCAGAGGCGGATTGCAGTGCCGGATCAGGTGCAGGTAGTATCTTTCTATGACAGTTCCATGCTGGCCAACCGGATTCCGGCGGTTACATCCATACGATTTGATGTGGAAGAGCTGGGCCAGAAAGCCTGTGAACTGCTTTTGCAGATGTTGGACGGGGAGGAAGTGCCAGGGAGGACATTATTGGGATATGATGTACGTATGCGGGAATCGACGAAATGACAGAAAATATACTTGACATTCATTCTTACTATCTTTATAATGGTTCTCAAAGCATAACAATTTCTAGATAAAAATAATGTGTCAAATCAAACATTCTAACCTTTCAGAAAATCTATGCTTTTAAATCAAACCAACTACATTTAAAAGCAGGAGATTCTGATGAAGGAGGTTTCAGGCTGACAGAAACCTGTCCATGATGTTTTCTCCTGCGGAACAGGAGGAGACATGGAGAAGATCTCATTAAAGGCAGACTACGCTTTCAAAGAACTGTTTGCCCATGAGAAGGTCAGGAAACAGTTTTTGAGTGATGTGCTGGGGATTCCGCTGGAACAGATCAGGTCGGTGCGGATGGCGAACCCCTTTCTGCGGAAGCTGTTCCACAGACAAAGGCAGGGGATACTGGATGTGCTGCTGGTATTAAATGATGATACCCGGATTGGCATTGAGATGCAGGTACACACCCAGAAACATTGGACGAAAAGGAACCTGTACTATTTGGGGAGGATGTATACGGATGAACTGATAATCGGGGAGAACTACGGAAGACTTCACCGGTGTATCAGCATCAGTCTCCTGGATTTTAAGTTACTTCCGGACACAGAGGAATACCACAATATTTATCGTCTGCGGAATAAAGAGGGAGAAGAGCTTACGGACCTGTGGGAAGTACATATCATCGAACTGGGAAAGAAACTGCACGGAGACAGAATAGATAACTGGATAAGGCTGTTTAACGCGACCAGCCAGGAGGAAGTGGACCGGATTGCGCAACAGGATGGGAGGATGAGAGATGTGGCAGAGGTGGTAAGGCATATGGGACTGATACGGACGATACGATGGTTTTATGATGGCTACTGGAGAGCGAAGAGGGATCGCTGGGCAGAGGATGAGTATGTCAGGGATGAAGGGATAGCGATTGGAAAAGCAGAATCTATCATTCACTTGCTGGAACATACAGGTAGAGGAGAAAAATTACCAGCGAGTCTGATACAGAAGATCGAAGAGCAGAAAGACGAGGAAATCTTAAGGCACTGGCTCTTGTCAGCGGCCAGCGCAGAATCTGTTGAGCAGTTTATGATACAGGAAAGTATCATGGAGAATGGCAGTAAATGATTATCGGGAATCAAACAGAATAAGAGTCCGTGCCTTACAGCATGGACTCTATTTTTTCTATGGCGATACGGATGTAGTCTCCCATGGAAGCTTCTTTGCATCCTGCCACAAAATGGTTGCAGCGATTCACCGGAATCAGGATTTTAAAAGCCTTACTTGCTCCAATAGCAGTGGAGACAGCGGGTGTGATCTCACCAAGAAGCGCATTGGCGAACACAATACCTATAGGCCCCACAATCAGATCGGAGTCTGCTGCATTGACGATCAACGCATTGTTCCCGGTAGCACCGTAATCAGCCCCGGCTTTCAACATAGCGGAAGTGGCGATGCTGTTCGTGCCAACGGCATATAGTTCCAGTTCCGGGTGCTTTTTCTTAATCTGTTCAATAACTGATTTTCCAATTCGGCCACCCTGGCCGTCTATGATTGTAATTTTCATACTGTCTCCTTTTTTGTAATCTTTATATATTACTATACGCTCTTTCTGTTCGTTCTACAATCATTAGATGAGAAGAGTTTTTATAGAGGTATCAGAGTTCTTGCTACACAGCAGGGGCTCTATTTTTTCTCAAAAATAAATTGACATAATCTGTGCATTTTGTTATTATTTGAGAGTGAACAACCGATTGCGCAAGGTAAAAGTTACTAAACAAATCGTAGAATGACAAGGATTATCGAGTTATAAAGTCAGAGAGAAAACAGAACAATATTAATTAAGAAGAAATAGGAGGGCGGCAGTATGGATAAGTTTATTGTCAACATCATCCATCGTCCGGAAATGGTACCTGAGTATGCGGAGAAGGTGACCGGACATGGCAAGGAGGAAGATATCGGAAGAAAGGAACTTTTGACGGAATCTTTGGATATCTTTAAGACACAGCAGGCGATTGCGCATAAGAACGGCCTTAAGACGACCATTCAGATGACTTACGCTTCCTTATTTAATGATGAGGCGGTGGCACTTGCCAAGGAGGATCATGAAAAATATGGGGATGAGATTGCTTTATCCCTGTTGGGACTGCCCTGTGAGGAATTCCGGGAGAAGTATAAGACGAAAGATTTCTGCATCTGGATGTTTTCCATGGAGGATAAAAAGTCGATTGTGGATGATGTTTTCGGCAAGTTCCGTGACCGGTTTGGTTTCTATCCGGAGTCCACAGGTTCTTATTATATGGATGCAGATCTGGTAAATTATATCAAAGAGAAGTATCCTATGGTCAAATGTGCTGTGGCTACCTGTTGGGAGGAAGGACCCAAAGCGTATCATACCTGCAATAACTCCTGGTATACGTTTATGGATGGCGGTCCCTGGGCTCCCTGGATTCCCAGTAAGCAGAATGTTCATGCACCGGCGGCCAACGAGGCAGAGGACAGTGGGATTGTGGCAATCCCGCATCTGTCCAGGGATCTAATTGCCTGCTATGACGGCAATGGGTCGAATTTCGGCACCCACCCGCAGAATGTATTACGTAGCATGTGTTATGATTCTAAGACCTGGGAGTATCCTTATTTGTACAATCTGATTGATCAGTTTCGGTCACTGGCAAAGTATAACAATGGTTATGCTTACAACATGATGTTTGTAGGTCCTGGCTGGATGAATAAGATGGGACGCTGGGAAGCGCCTTATGAATTGCTCTTAAAATCTTATGAGGATGGCATGGCGTATTATGGCCAGCTGAAAAAAGAAGGTAAGCTGGATGATATGACCATGGCGGAGTTCGCGGATTATTTCCGGGCCCACAGGAGGCTGACAGAGCCGGAATGTGCTCTTTGGAGGGATATTCTTTACGGATCGGATAAGCAGCTGTTCTGGTACTGCGATCCTTACATGAGAGTCTGTGCGAATATGGATCAGGGCGGAGCTATTGTGGATCTTCGTCCTTATGCGGCGAAACTGGAATGGCCGGTGGGCATCGGTACCAAGCATGTGACAGACGCTTCCTACCCTTTCCTGATTCAGGAAAAGTACCGGGCGGGATATTTTACACATTATGCGGGAGAAGGTACGGTCAGAAGCGCAAAACTTACCTATAAAGGAGAAGAGGTGGATTTGTGTCTGTGCAGGACGAAAGCACATTTTTCCCAGGAGGGAGATACGAGGATTCTGACACTGGATCCTGTGGATATTGTGTTTCAGGATCTGACGGTGAAGTTACAGACGAAGATGTATTTTGAGGAGGGAAGCTCCAACATTAAAATTGAACGGACTATACTGGAAATGAGTGATCCGGCTGCGGAAGTGGAGATCAACGAATATATGGTGGCATGTTATGGCACTACAGAGTATTCGGAAGACATGACCAATGTGAAACTGTCCATTACCGACGGCAGGGAGACGAAGAAGATAGATTATGCATATAAGTGCCGTGAGGAGCAGATGGAGGGTGCCACAGAGACTGTGGCAGTGATTCCGGAAATCGAGACGAGAGTATCTATCAGCTGCGGGAAAAAGGATGCGGTGGGGTACATAAGAGAGGGGTATGCGTTCTCACCCATGTTTACTTTAGGGTACACCACCAGTTTAAAGGATAAGGAGGTATTTGCGACATGGCTCAATCTGGCAAAGGCAAATTAAATTACAGATGTCCCTCCTGCTTTATGAGAGACCTGGATATTGATATGTTTTATGATAAAGATAAGAAAGAATTCCATTGTATCCGCTGTCAGTATGTGGGGACGGAGGAGGATGTGCTTGAAAAGAATGAACTGGTGCGGTTCCGTTATAAAGACGCCATGAAGCGGTTTACCAGGTTTGATTTCGACTGAGGACAGGGAAAGAGAAGTCAGCGTATTTGTGCAGCGTATTTTGTGTAGGAAGCTTTGAAAGGAAACGCATATCATGAAGTATATGAAAGGGGCGGATATTTCCACCATCAAAGAAGTGGAGAGCCTTGGCGGCAGGTTTTACGATCATGGTATAGAGAAGGATGTTTTTGTTATTCTCAAAAGCTATGGATTTAATGTGATAAGGCTCAGGTTGTGGAATGATCCTTACACAGAAGACGGAAAACCATACGGTGCAGGATGTAATGACCTGCCAACCACAATTGAACTTTCGCGCAGGGCGCTTTCCCACGGCATGGAGGTGCTGCTGGATATCCAGTACAGTGATTTCTGGGCGGATCCGGGTAAACAGCGTGTTCCCAAAGCCTGGCGGGGGATGGATGCCAGCCGGTTGGAGGAAGCGGTTTATACCTATACCAGGGATACTTTACTTGCGATGAGGCAAGCGGGTGCCTTTCCCACACTGATTCAGGTGGGAAATGAACTGACTAACGGCATGTTGTGGCCTTTGGGAAAGCTGCCGGCATATGACAATCTGACTCGTTTTATCAATGCCGGTATTCATGGTGTACGCGAGGTGGATAGGGATATGCCGATTATTCTGCATCTGGATAACGGAGGGAACAATGCCATGTACAGGGATTGGTTTGACCATTATCTGGAACGGGGAGAGGATTTTCAGATCATTGGGCTGTCCTATTATCCTTTCTGGCACGGTTCTCTGGAAGATCTGCAACACAATATGAATGATCTGGCAGTCCGTTACGGAAAGGAGCTTATGGTGGTTGAGGTGTCCATGGGCTTTACGATGGAAGATTATGCGGTTTATGAGAAACTTGGCCCGCACGAGCGGAAAGGGTATGCCACCAGACCTGAGCTTGTAGAGAAAGTGCCTTTCCCCATGAGCAGGGAGGGACAGTGTGAGTTCATGAAGGCATTTTTACAGGTGATAGAGCAGGTGCCGGCACATAAGGGCAGGGGGTTTTTCTACTGGGAGCCGGCCTGGCTTCCGGTGGCGGGCTCAGGATGGGCAACGAAAGAAGCATTGCAGTATATTGAGGAAGAAGGACCCGGCGGTAACGAATGGGCTAACCAGGCATTGTTTGATTATGAAGGCAATGTACTTCCGGCGTTGGAAATTATTCGTGATTATCGGCCGGATATCGGGTAAAATACTTGCAAAGGAATGTATCTTGAAATTCCCTTGGTTTTGTAATAAAATTATTAAGGTTACATTCGATTTTCTACTTTATTATAACGAAAGGATAACAGGTAATTAACATGAAGAACTGTCAAAACAAATGGGTGCGTGCCGCAATTCCGGCATTGCTCCTGCATTTCAGTATCGGTACTGTGTACTGCTGGTCTATTTTCAGTCAGGAGATTGCTGACTACATAGGATTTTCCAAGGCGGCTACGGAGTGGGCTTTCAGTTTTGCCATCTTTTTCCTGGGTATGTCGGCAGCTTTCCTGGGAAACGTGGTGGAGAAAGATATTCATAAGTCATCCCTGATTGCAACCATCACTTTTGCGCTGGGTATGGCGGGCACCGGATTCTTTATTTATTACGGTGGAAGCCATAAGGGCAGTGTTCTGGCACTTGTGGGTATTTATATCTGTTATGGTTTTATTATGGGTATTGGTCTGGGAACCGGATATCTGTCGCCGGTTAAGACCTTGATGCTCTGGTTCGAGGATAAGAAGGGCTTGGCAACCGGTCTTGCCGTAGCAGGATTCGGCGGTGCCAAGGCAATTGCAAGCCCTATCATGCAGGCTTTGCTTTCCAATCTTGGTGAGGGCGGTATTTACAAGATGTTCTTTATCCTGGCAGCAGTTTATTTTGTAATGATGTTTGTAGGCCATCTGCTTCTGGCGAAACCTGCGGGATGGCATGAGCCCCAGAAGAAAGAAAAGGGACAGGGAATCATGGCTACCATAAAGACCCGTCCGATTGTCAACTATATCGGTATCTGGCTGATGTTCTACATCAATATCACCTGTGGTCTGGCTTTGATTTCCCAGGAGAAGATGATTGTAAAATGTATTGGCCTTGCAGGCGTGGTGGGTGTGATTTCTACCATCTCCGCTGTCTTTAATGCGGGCGGCCGTCTGGGATTCTCCGCATGGGCAGATCATCTGAAGGACAGAAATACGATCTATAAACTGATTTTTATTCTTTCCATTGTATTCACCGGTGCGGTAATGCTTACCGGCGGTATCAAGAACGGAGAAGGCAATATCCTGTTGATCGTTCTGGTACTGGCATTGATCTTTATGGTAAATGCCGGATACGGCGGCGGCTTCTCCAATGTGCCGACCCTGCTTTCGGATCATTATGGCATGGGCAGTATCAGTGCCATTCATGGTATCACACTCTCAGCCTGGGCCTTTGCCGGTCTTACGGGTAACCAGATTGCAACGCTGATTGTGAGCAACACGGGAAGCTTTATCGAGGATAGTCATGGAAATATGATCAATCCGGTAGGATATCAGAATGTGTTGTATTTCACGATTATACTTTATATCATAGCCTTACTGATCAGTTTGTTTATGGTGAAGCAATACAAAGAGGAGAAATAAACAGTGACAGCAAAAACCCCGAAGGATAAAACCTTCGGGGTTTTCGCTGTGTAAAAGGGGAATTCTTCGGAATTGCTATTGCCGACTTGATTTCCGTGATCAAGTCTATAAATACTATAATATTTTTTCTAACGACAGTCTATAATTATATTGCAGAACAATAATACTATATTAGCGAAATGTGTAGAATTTTGTCAGTATAGATAGATAAAGACTTCCTATTATAAAAGCATTTTGCCGGATTAGCGAAGTGAAATGTAAAAAGAGAATCCTGTAGAAATTATCTTCAGATAATTTCTACAGGATTCTTTTGTTACATATCTAAGAAAGCTCTCTGATTCTGTAATTCTTCCGGTACCGGGGTATTGGTATTTTTCAGCTTCTGGAACAGGTTGTTATAATGGTGTATCTTCTGGCTGAGCTTGATATCGTAACGATCCATCATTTCTTTATACAACGGGTTTGCTTTCAGTCTGTTACGGATTTCTTTGGCAAACGGGCAGTAGGTAAAGAGGATTGTACGGGATACCTTGTTTAAGCGGGGAGAACCGGAACCTTCATAGAGGACCCAGGCCTCGTAGTCCCTAATAAACATTTCCTTGAAACTGTTTTTGGCTTTCTGCATGCTAAGTTTGATTTTATCTTTGGCATCCGCTGACAAATCCCTGTTTTTCTTGTAGAACTGAATATAATCGAAATATTCGCTGGTGAGGGAAGCCTCGGAAACATCGTTCCAGCGGGCGCCCTGCACACGTTTGCACATTTCCCAACGGAAATCTCCGGTCAGGCGGACTAAAATATTGGTCAGATCCTCCATCTGGAAGATGGAGACCATCATGCGGGCCGGCGTGGTACGTTTACGTCCCTCGATTTCCTGCCAGGCAACGCCGCGGATACCCACATTGGGCATCAGGATGATATCCGGAAGCACTTCCACGCTGATCGATTCCTTGCCAATGCCCAGTTCCGGATTTGTATATATGATGTCACGGTAGTAGGCACTGAAATCCAGGGAACGTATCATCTTAAAGGCTTCCTCAACCTTCTCGGCAGAGACCAGGGAGACATCCAGGTCTTTTAAGATATTGTGCTCCGAGAAGATAGGGCAGAAATTGATGATACGGCCAAAGGTAATCTTGTTGACGGTAGGAAACATGTTGTTCAACTCGAAGAGGACCTGTTTTTCCCGGTCGTTCTGCATGGAAATTTCTTCTGCGGCAGTAATCTTACCGGTCATTTTTTGTTCATGTAGATAAGCGATAAAATCCGCGTCAAACTCGTTACGGCTTGGCACTTTGTCGCCGTTATAGATGGCTTTGAGCCATTCGTAGATGGTGTAGACCTTCCGCTTGGGATCGGTAGGAATCCTGTCTACAATGGAATATAGATAGGAAGCATTTTCCATACCTGCCAGTTTTTCATCCACATAACCAAAGTTAAAGAACATTTTTACTACTTTCGGGATGGCATTGTCATGCAGACTTTTTAAGAAAGCGCCTTCATAAATCTGATAGAACAGTTTGGTAATGGTGAGCCGCAGTTTTCTTGCGGCATCATCGGAACTGTTCTTGTCAGCCATCTTGGCATATTTATCCACTGCCGCCCTGAAAGCGGAGGCAGTCTCACCGTTTACGCCGGAGTAGGTAAGAATGGTGTTCATGGAATCCGTAATTTCGGGCACATCGTCAGTCTTTGCATCCTCGCTGCCTGTACGCTCGCTTAGATTGTTCAGTTTCTCACGGTACTCCGCCACACGCTGCTGGTACATTTCCTTGTCTATGGAGGGCTGGCTCTCGAGCTGGATCATCATAGTGCTCAGAGCCGCAATCAAGGTGGTGGAATCTGTTTCGTTGGGACCCAGTTTATAGAGGACACCGGCATACAGATCAAAGAAATCCAGGTGATTATCATTCATCAACAGATTGGTAATCTCTGATTTGTAGTCATAGAGTACACGGCAGACAGAAATCACCTGATAAACATCCTGGCTTGCCTTCAGGATCAGACCGGTCAGGAAATCCGGATCCTGGTCCTTGGCGGGTTTGCCGGTAACCATTTTGCGCAGCTGGGCATAATAACCGTCCAGCCAGTTGTCTACGTCTTCTTCTAAGACAAGCTGGGTCAAGGTCTCCATAGCCGGCAGATCTCTGGCGGCAAAACCATGTTTGGTACAAAAAGTTTTGTAATCCTCATAACTGTCCATCAGATAATGATAGAAGTTGTTGCAGTCAAAATGACTCAGCTCATACTGGTCAAGGATTTCATGGAACTGTTTAAAAAGAGAAGTAACAACGAAATTGGCCATATCTGCATTGGAACGCATGAAAGTAGACAGCTGCGCCGGAGAACAAGGGTAGGAAGCAAGGGAAGTCGCCTCTTCCGCCTGATAGGAGATGAAATACGAACCAAAAAAAATCTCGCAGACACCGATGACGTCTCCTTTCGATAAGTAGAATTCACCACCCGGATAAGTCGCGCGGACGCTGCCCTTGGCAATCACATGTAAAGCGGAGAGATTCTGTCCGCTCTGAATCAGTTGCGTCCCCGCCGGAAATTCTTTTACAGCCATGAAAGTACCCCCTTAATTATCTATACAAAATACAAATTCCTTGAAGGAATTTACTCTTATTATATGTCTATAGCAAAATAATTACAAGGATATAGAAGTGCAGGAAACAGTTTTTAGCAATGTGCACAAGAAGATGAAAAGTATTTTGTGCTGTACTTTTAAAAAATTTGTGCTAGAATGAAAATGACAATCTTGTCGAAAAAGTAAATTCCGAGGTTGAAAGAAAGGCAGTAGTAAAATGGAAAGAAGAGCAATGGAACAGGAGGACATCGCTTACAGACAGCAGATCGTCAATGAATATAAACCTGATGTGGAAAGATTAGTGCGTTACCTGCCCTGGCTGGAGAGTAAGACAGGCACCAGCGTACAACAGACCTATTCGGCATCCGGAATTGCAGAACATTCCGTGGCATTTCCGGTGTATGACAGTACGGTAATGAGTTTTGTGAAAGAGGCCCAGAGAACACATTTGATGGACAGAAATTATATGTATGTTTACTCGCGTTACAGAATCCGCACGGTGCAGGATGAGATTAGGGCAATTGAGCGGGCAAGCATTAAGGAAATGGATGTGTTGAAGGCAATTTTGTCCAAATATGTAATGGGTGGTATGACGAAAGGCAGAATGTGGTCAGAAGCAGTGGAGAGCGGCATATTTTTATATGTGGTTAAGAAGATGAAAGCAAATCTGGATTTCTGGGACAGGCCGGAACCGACCCGATAAGTCAACAGATATAGTGAAAGTGTAGTACGGGGCAGACAGTCAATCGTACGGGGGAAAATATTATTTAGGAGAAGGCAGGTTCATGGGAGAAAAGTCAGTACAGAAAAAGAAGTATATTTTAGACACGGCCAGAAAAGTGTTTGCGGAGAAGGGATTCAAGAATGTGACAATGAAAGATATCGTGGAGGCTTGTGAAATCAGCCGGGGCGGTCTGTATCTTTATTTTGAAAGCACAGAACAGATATTGATGGAAGTGCTCCAGATGGAAGCAGATGAGACAGATGATGTCTTTACCCAGACCATCACGCAGGAGGATACCGCAGCAGATATTCTTACACTTTTTCTGAAAGAACAGAAGAAGGAGCTTTTGCAGAAAAAGGATAATTTGACTGTTGCAGTCTATGAATATTTCTTTGCACACAAATCGACCGATAAGAACAACATGCTGCGCAGGCAGTTTGACGCAGGTGTCAGGGTGATTGAGAAACTGATTGAGGCGGGCATTGCCAGTGGTGAGTTTTACTGTGAGGATCCAAAAGGGGCCGCAGCCAATATCATGTATGTGCTGGAGGGTATGAAGATTGACGCCCAGACTTTTGGTATTACGGAGAAGATGGTGGATGCCCAGCTGCTTTATATTATGCAGGGACTGATTATAGAGGATTGAGCAGGGGCTGTGACAGAAACAACAAAATAATATGGACTTGACAATAGATAAATGCTTCGGAAAACTTTCGGAGCATTTTGTCTGTAGTCTGGCTCTGTCAAACGTTATATGGTGATGCTACAGCGGATTTACCAGAGGGGAAAGGAAACAGTGTATGTTAGAAACGGTATATGCGGCGCAACTGCCAGTGGGAGAGAATCTGATCATCTACAAAAACAGGATAGCCTGTGACAAGCCTGTAGGCAGGATAGCTATTGTATCAGGTATACATGGTGATGAACTGGAGGGCCAGTATGTCTGTTATGAGATGATCAGAAGACTGGAAGAGCATCCGGAATATCTGCGGGGAACCGTGGATATCTATCCGCAGGTGAACCCATTGGGAATTGACATGGCCAGACGGAATATTCCTCAGATGGAGATGGACTTAAACAGAATCTTTCCGGGCAACGCCCAGGGAACGGTGATGGAGCGGGCGGCAGCCGCCGTGGTGGAAGATATTACAGGAGCAGATATCTGTATTGATCTGCACGCATCTGACATGTATGTCAGGGAAATTCCACAGGTGCGGGTGAGCTCGGAGTTTGCGCAGCGGCTTTTACCGTTTGCCAAACTTTTGAATGTGGATATGATCTGGCTTAATGCTACGGCTACGGTGCACGAATCCACACTGGCCCATTCCATGAACATGCTGGGCGTACCGACCCTGGTGATGGAGATGGGACTGGGGCTTCGGATTACCAGGGTCTATGGAGATCAGGTGGTGGAGGGTATTTTCCACCTGATGCGGGAGATGGGATTGTGGTCCGGTCCGGTCAGTCCGGTGCGGGAGCCGGTGATATCCAGCGATGGGGAAGTGGAATTTATCCGGGCAGAACATGCAGGTATATTCCTTCCGGATATTGCCCACAGACATTATCTGCGCAAGGATGAGAAGATTGGTGATATTGTGGATGTGCTGACCGGTAAGGTAGTGCAGGAGATTGTTGCTAAAAAAGGCGGTATGGTCTTTACCCTGCGGGAATATCCTTTTGTTTATGAGGGATCTTTGATTGCACGGATCCTGGAACAGGAGACGGATGTGTAAGCGGCTGCAATGGAAAAGATATGTAAAGACAGGGTGAGGGGCAGTGTATCGGTGTGCAGATGCTCCGGAAAAGAGGATAGGAATGTATATAGATGAAATATACCGGGTGGAGGCGCCCTACAGGGAAGCTATGGTGGTGAAGGGATACCGCTTTGGCAAAGGAGATAAAGCAGCCTGTATTTTGGGACCCATGCGGGGGAATGAGATACAACAGCTCTATATTTGTTCCCAGCTGGTGCGGGTACTTAAGGAGCTGGAAGGTAATGGCTGTATCAGTGCCGGCAAGGAAGTTCTGGTGATTCCGGTGGTCAACAGTTATGCCATGAATGTAGGGAAACGTTACTGGGGTGTGGAAGATGTGGATATTAACCGTAAATTTCCGGGGAGTGGCTGCGGAGAGGCGGCGGCCAGAATTGCCGGTGGTGTTTTTGAGGCCATTAAGGATTACAGTTACGGGATTCAACTTGCCAGTTTTTATATGACGGGGGAATTCATTCCTCATGTGCGTATGATGGAGACCGGATACCAGAACACTTCCCTGGCCAATCTTTTCGGACTTCCTTATGTGGCAGTCAGAAAGCCGGTGCCCATTGATACCAGGACGCTTAACTATAACTGGCAGGATGAGATGACGGCTGCTTTTTCCCTATATACCAATAAAAATACGGAAGTGGATGAGGACAGCGCCAGGCAGGCTGTGGCAGCGGTACTTAGGTTCCTGACCAGAATGGGAATCATCCGCTATGAGAGTCACAGCGGCTATATCAGTCATGTGATTCTGGAGAAAGACCTTTCCAACATTCATGTGAACTGCGGCGGTATTTTCCGCAGTCTTGTCAAAGCGGGGGAAGATGTGCGTTACGGGAATAAACTGGCGGAGGTGGTCGATCCCTATGAGGGATGTGTGAAGGAAACAATTTATGCGCCCACAGACGGCATTGTGTTTTTCCGGTATACGGAGCCTTTGATCATGCAAAATGAGATGGCGTACCGGCTGATTCACAGACTGCATGCGTAAGGGACAATTCCTAATCCGTGCATTGAAATCTGCCGGATTATCTGGTAGGATAAAAAAGTAGCGGATTTTAGCTTTCACAAGGATAAGGAGAAAATTCATCATGGGCGATGTGAGACGTATTTATGTGGAAAAGAAAGAACCTTTTGCAGTTAAGGCGAAGGAACTGAAGGAAGAAATCGAGAGTTTTCTGGGAATAAAGAGCGTGCAGAAGGTACGGGTTTTTATCCGTTACGATGTGGAGAATATTTCCGACGAAGTCTTTGATAGAGCCTGCCGGACAGTGTTTTCGGAGCCGCCGGTAGATATATTATATGAAGAACAGATTGAGATTCCGGAAGACGGCAGAGTATTTTCTGTGGAGTATCTGCCGGGACAGTTCGATCAGCGGGCTGATTCCGCAGTGCAGTGTGTACAGTTCCTGAAAGAGGATGAGGACCCTGCCATCAGGACGGCTGTGACTTATCTGGTGACAGGCCCTGTCAGCGACGAAGAGTTTGAGAAGATCAAGGCTTACTGTATTAACCCGGTAGATTCCAGGCAGACGGATATGGTGAAGCCGGATACACTTAAGATGGCCTATGATGAGCCGGCGGATGTGGCGGTCTTTGACGGGTTTGCGGATATGCCGGGAGACGAGCTTCGTAAGCTGTACGATTCTTTGGGACTGGCTATGACCTTCAAGGATTTTGAACATATACAGAAGTATTACAAGAACGAAGAACACAGGAATCCTACGATGACGGAAATCCGGGTGCTTGACACTTACTGGTCGGATCACTGCCGTCATACGACTTTCTCTACGGAATTAAAAGATGTTGCCTTTGCGGAGGGATATTATCAGAAACCGATCAAGGATACTTATGAGGATTATTTAAAAGTCCGGGAAGAGATTTTTGCGGGCAGGGAGGACAAATTTGTCTGCCTGATGGATCTGGCGCTGATGGCCATGCGCAAACTGAAACAAGACGGTAAGCTTAATGATATGGAGGAGTCTGACGAGATCAATGCCTGCTCCGTGGTGGTGCCGGTGGAGATGGATTATGGCGATGGCCCGGTCAAGGAGGAGTGGCTTGTCTTTTTCAAAAATGAGACGCACAACCACCCTACGGAGATTGAGCCCTTTGGCGGTGCGGCGACCTGTCTTGGCGGTGCCATCCGCGATCCCCTTTCCGGCAGAGGCTATGTCTATCAGGCAATGCGTGTAACAGGTGCGGCGGATCCCACGGTGCCTGTGGCGGATACTTTAAAGGGCAAACTGCCGCAGAAGAAACTGGTGCGGGGCGCTGCGGACGGTTATTCGTCCTACGGCAACCAGATCGGTCTTGCTACCGGCCTGGTGAAGGAAATTTATCACCCTAATTATGTGGCAAAACGTATGGAGATTGGCGCTGTCATGGGAGCGGCGCCCAGAAAGAACGTAATCCGGGAGACTTCTGATCCGGACGATATCATTATCCTCCTGGGCGGCAGGACGGGCCGTGACGGCTGCGGCGGGGCTACAGGATCTTCCAAGGTGCATACGGAGAGCTCCATTGATACCTGCGGTGCGGAAGTGCAGAAAGGGAACGCGCCTACGGAGAGAAAAATTCAGCGCTTATTCCGGCGGGAAGAAGTGAGCCGGCTGATCAAGAAATGTAATGACTTCGGTGCGGGCGGCGTGTCCGTGGCTATCGGAGAACTGGCGGACGGCCTGGTGGTGGATCTGGATAAGGTGCCGAAGAAATATGCGGGTCTGGATGGTACGGAGCTTGCCATTTCCGAATCCCAGGAGCGTATGGCAGTGGTAGTGTCACCCGGCGACGTGGATACCTTCTTAGCTTATGCGTCGGAGGAGAACTTAGAGGCAGTGCCTGTGGCGGTAGTGACGAAAGAACCCCGCCTGGTTCTTAAGTGGCGCGGTAAGGAAATCGTGAACCTGTCCAGAGCGTTTCTGGATACCAACGGCGCCCATCAGGAAACCAATGTGGCGGTGGATATGCCGGATGACAAGGAGAACTATTTTAAGAAGATTGCAACGCCGGCAGTGGCGGAAGCATTAAAAGATAATGATGTAAAGGGGGCATGGACTGCCCTGTTAAATGACTTGAACGTATGCTCCCAGAAGGGGCTGGTGGAGATGTTTGATGCTTCTATCGGCGCCGGCAGTGTGTATATGCCTTATGGCGGTAAGTATCAGCTGACGGAGACCCAGGCCATGGTGGCGAAACTTCCTGTATTGCAGGGCAAAACAGATACGGTGACCATAATGAGTTATGGCTTCGATCCCTACCTGTCAAGCTGGAGCCCTTATCATGGAGCGGTCTATGCAGTGACCGAGTCCATGGCAAAGATTGTGGCGAACGGCGGAGACTACAGGACAATCCGTTTCACGTTCCAGGAGTATTTCAGACGCATGAGCGAGGAGGCTTCCCGTTGGAGCCAGCCTTTTGCGGCGCTTCTGGGGGCTTATGAGGCGCAGATGAAGTACGGACTGCCTTCCATCGGCGGCAAAGATTCCATGTCCGGCACGTTCAATGATATTGATGTACCGCCCACGCTGGTATCTTTTGCGGTGGATGTTAGTAAGAGTGGTCATATCGTGACGCCGGAGTTAAAATATCCGGGAGACAGGTTAATACGGTTCCGTATCCCGAAAGATGAATATGATCTGCCGGTTTATGATAAGGTAATGGAAATCTATGACCAGATTATGACATTGATGTCAGAAGAAACGGTGACAAAGACATACGGGCATGTCACGGCACAGACCATGCAGAGAAAGATTGTGGCGGCTTATGCGCTGGATGCTAAAGGCGTAACGGCGGCAATCAGCAAGATGGCTTTTGGGAATGGTCTTGGTGTAGCCATTGATTCCTCTTATAAGAAAGAAGCACTGTTTGATAACGGTATCGGTGACATCGTGGCGGAAGTACCGGCGGAGGAAGTGCATAAGTTACAGGCCCTGGATATCGACTTTGAGGAAATCGGTACGGTGACCGCTGACGGCGTATTCAGCTATGGCTCCATGAAACTGACTCAGGAGGAAGCACTGGAGGCATGGACTTCCAGGCTGGATAAGGTATTTCCTTACACCGCAGAGAAAGATAAGAGTGCGGTGCAATCTGATGTATACCACACAGACAATATTTATGTGTGCAGGCATAAAGTGGCAAGACCGACTGTTTTTATTCCGGTATTCCCGGGTACCAACTGTGAGTATGACAGTGCCAAGGCCTTTGCGGCAGCAGGTGCGGATGTGAACGTCAAAGTCTTTAAGAATATGACAGCGGAGGATATCAGACAGAGCGTGGATGCCTTTGACAAGGCCATCAGCCAGGCCCAGATCATTATGTTTCCGGGCGGTTTTTCCGCAGGTGACGAGCCGGACGGTTCCGCGAAGTTCTTTGCCACAGCTTTCCAGAATGAGAAGATCAAAGAAGCCGTCATGAAACTGATAAATGAAAGGGACGGTCTGGCACTGGGCATCTGTAACGGTTTCCAGGCACTGATCAAGCTGGGGCTTGTGCCTTATGGTGAGATTGTGGGACAGAAGGAGGACTCTCCCACATTGACTTTCAATACCGTAAACCGTCACATTTCCAAGATGGTATATCTGAAAGTGGTGTCCAATAAATCCCCATGGCTTGCAGGGGCAGAGAACGGACAGGTTTATGTGAATCCGGCTTCCCATGGTGAGGGACGTTTTGTGGCGCCGAAGGAATGGATTGACAATCTGTTTGCAAGTGGTCAGGTAGCCACCCAGTATGCGGATCCGGAAGGAAACGTGTCCATGGATGAAGAGTGGAACATCAATGGTTCCTATGCATCCATCGAAGGAATCACTTCTCCGGATGGGCGTATCTTAGGCAAGATGGCGCACGCAGAGAGAAGAGGAGAGGCCGTGGCGGTGAATATCTACGGCGAGCAGGATATGAAGATATTTGAGAGTGGTGTGAAGTATTTCCAGTGATCTGAGTGATCCCGTAAGTAAAGATTGGGATAAAAGGGATAGGAAACAGGGACGGCCTTGAAGTGGGAGTGACCATTTTGAGGCCGTTTTGTTAAGAGTGCCGCTTGCATATTTTACAGACACACAATATAATAATCAGTGAAACTTGATGGGATTTAACTGGACAGGTACAAAAGGACAATATCATGGCTTTTAATTCTTATGTCTTTATTCTTTTCTTTCTGCCGGCAGTGCTTGCAGGCTATTATTTGTGTTTTTTCCGAAAGGGGAGCAGATCAGTTTCTATTTTTCTGCTGACGGCTTCTGTTGTTTTTTATGTGAGCGCCGGATGGGAGACATCCATTGTCTTATTGATTAGTATTTTATTGAATTATGGGGTGTTTTACGGGTTGAAAGTGTGCAGCAGACATAGGCTCCTGAGAGAGGGGGGGGGGTAAATATTTATTAGGGATAGGAATTATCTGTAACCTTGTGTTGTTGATATACTTTAAGTACTACAATTTTTTAGTTGACAGTTCTAATCTGTTATTTGACTCGAAACTGGCAGTTCGGGAAATACTTGCTCCGTTAGGAATCAGTTTTATTACATTTCAGCAGATTGCATTTTTGGTGGATGCCAGCCGCCAGGAAATATCTTCATGCAGTTTTCCAGATTATATACTGTTTATTTCTTATTTTCCCCATGTATCGTCAGGCCCGATTATCCGACACAGTGATTTCCTGCCCTTGTTACAGGCAGACCGGAAAATGGATTGGGATAAGTTTTCGGCAGGTATCTATATGTTTGTCATGGGACTTGGCAAAAAGGTGCTGATAGCAGATGTGTTTGGCAGTGCAGTTGACTGGGGGTATGCTAATATAGACGCCCTTAATTCTACCAGTGCAGTCTTTGTCAGCCTGGCTTATACCATGCAGATTTATTTTGATTTCAGCGGATATAGTGATATGGCAATCGGAATCAGCAGGATGTTACAGCTGGATCTGCCATTCAATTTTAATTCCCCATATCAAGCGGATACTATTGTGGAATTTTGGAAACGGTGGCATATGACCCTGACCGGTTTTTTGACAAAGTATCTGTATATTCCGCTTGGAGGAAACCGGAAAGGAAGGGCGCGTGCCTATGTAAATACATTGCTTGTTTTTATTTGCAGCGGATTGTGGCATGGGGCAAGCTGGACATTTGTGCTCTGGGGAGGGATGCATGGCTGTTTTATGGTATTTACCAAGCATTTCCGGAAAGTGTTTGACAGAATCCCCTCCTTTTTGAATAAAAGCATAACATTGCTTTTCGTTAATTTTACATGGATATTGTTTCGTGCCCAATCCTTTACGGTTTTTAAACAGATGATGGGCGTATTGATGAAAAACGACTGGGGAAAGTTAAGGGATGAGATAAGTGTCTGTTTCAGACCGGTTGTAGCAGAGAATCTGTCGTGTCCGGACTGGCTGTATGCAGTCATATTTTCGGCAGTTATCCTTTTTGCCGTACTGAAATGCGACAATGTGCAGGAGCGGGCCAAAAACATGAAATATTCGTTCCTGTCATGCGTGTGGGTGTGGGTGGTTGCTGTGGTGAGCATACTTTCTTTATCAGGGGTCACCACTTTCGTATATTCATTATTTTAAGGCAGGTGGATGAAATGAACAGGAAGAAATGGGCCGTTTCATTTATAGTATTATATGTGGCTGTCATGCTGTTTATAGGAGCAGTGGTAGTGATCGTGGATCCGTATTTTCATTACCATGCGCCTATAAAGGGACTTTCTTATTCCTTGGAAGATGTTTTTTATGTCAATGATGGTGTGTCAAAGCATTTTAAATACAATGCTGTGATAACGGGAACTTCCATGACAAGAGATTTTAAGACCCGGGAGGCGGATAAGCTGTTTGACAAAGAGTTTGTCAGGCTCACTTATCATGGAGAAGGCTTCAAAAGAATAGGAAACAGTCTTGCAACGGCAATAGATGCCAATGAGAATCTGGATCTTGTAATCTGGGGTGTGGATACCATGTGGCTTATTGCAGACGAGAATTGGGAGGGGTATGAAGAATACCCGGAGTATCTCTTTGACGATATATGGTGGAATGATACAAATTATTTATATAATAAAGAAATATGGTGGAATGATGTGATTCCCGAAATAATCCGTACTATGAAAAAGGAGCCGGCAGATCGGTTTGACGACTATACGGCAACGAATAATTCCATGGGCAGGGAGAATGTCCTCAAACAGTATGAACGACCGGCCAAAGGGGAAAAAGAAGCCGGGCAGACAGAAACGGCGGATCTTTTTAATACAATGAAAGAAAGTCTTGATGAAAATGTTTTGTCTGTGATTGAAGATAATCCGAATGTGACTTTTTATATCTTCTTTCCGCCGTATAGTATTTGTTGGTGGGACAGTCTGAACCAGAGCGGGGAAGATGTATTGATGCGCAGAATCGATATGGAGCAGTATGTGATTGAACAGATGCTTCGGTATGATAACGTGCGGCTTTTTTCCTTTTTTAATAACCACGAATTAATATGCAATCTGAACAATTATGTGGACGAAGCGCATTATACAGGAAATATAAGCAGCCAGATTTTGATTTGGATGAAAGAAGGGGAGCATGAGCTGACGGAGGAGAATTACAGGAATTATCTCAAGGATATCAGGGATTTCTATAGTAGTTATGATTATGAGAGTATCTTTAAGTGAACTGAATTTTAATAGATTGATAATTGGATTAGTCCGGAAACTTTGAGAAATAAAAATTGTCTGTTGACAAAACGCAGAATACGTCTTATACTAAAACCAACCTAAATGGTAGGTTTTAACAAATCCTACAAAAAAGGGTCATTACTTTACAGGAAGGAAATTGACGTATGCAGTATTATCTTGAAAAGCTTCTCAGAGAAAACTTTCGTTTTGGACGAATGTGGCGATGTTGGATCTGCATTTGCAACCGGTGATCATTAACATTTCACGTTCAGAATGAGAGGAGAAAACATTATGTCTGATTATAAATTTGAAACATTACAGATTCATGTGGGGCAGGAGAATCCGGATCCGGCAAGCGACGCCCGGGCGGTTCCCATTTATGCGACCACTTCTTATGTGTTTAAGGATTCCGCCCATGCGGCGGCCCGGTTTGGTCTGGCCGATGCCGGAAACATCTATGGCAGGCTGACCAATTCCACACAGGATGTACTGGAACAGCGTGTGGCGGCTCTGGAAGGCGGTGTAGCTGCCCTGGCGCTTGCTTCCGGTGCGGCAGCCATTACATATACTCTGGAGGCATTGGGACAAAACGGCGGTCATTTCGTTGCCCAGAAGACAATTTACGGAGGCAGCTATAATCTGCTGGCACATACGCTTCCTGCCTTTGGCATCACGGCAAGCTTTGTCAATATCCATGATCTGGCCGAGGTTGAAGCGGCCATTCAGGAGAATACCAGAGCAATCTATATTGAAACCCTCGGCAATCCCAACAGCGATATCCCGGACATTGACGCATTGGCGGTTCTGGCACATAAGCATGGTCTGCCGCTAGTGGTGGACAATACTTTCGGTACGCCTTATCTGCTGCGCCCGATTGAACACGGTGCGGATATTGTGGTACATTCGGCCACCAAGTTTCTGGGCGGTCATGGCACAACCCTTGGCGGTATCATTGTGGATTCCGGTCAATTTGACTGGGCGGCATCCGGCAGATACCCGGCCATTGCCGAATCCAACCCCAGTTATCACGGCGTATCTTTTGTCAAAGCAGTGGGTCCGGCGGCATTTGTAACGTATATTCGGGCGATTTTGCTTCGTGATACAGGGGCGACCATCTCTCCCTTTGCGGCTTTCCTGCTTTTGCAGGGGATAGAAACGCTGTCGCTTCGTCTGGAACGGCATGCCGAAAACACGAAGAAGGTGGTAGCGTTTCTGGAAAGCCATCCGCAGGTGGAGAAGGTCAATCATCCTTCCTTGCCCGACCATCCCGATCATGCCTTGTATCAGAAATATTTCCCGAATGGCGGGGCGTCTATCTTTACGTTTGAGATTAAGGGCGGTGTGAAAGAAGCGCATAAGTTTATCGACAGTCTTAAGATTTTCTCACTGCTTGCCAATGTGGCCGATGTGAAGAGCCTGGTGATTCATCCGGCGACCACGACCCACAGCCAGCTGACGGAGGAAGAACTGGAAGACCAGGGAATTAAGCAAAATACCATCCGGCTTTCCATAGGTACAGAGCATATCGACGACATTATTGCAGATTTGCAAAACGGTTTTGATGCGGTAAAATTAATTGGGAGGTAGTATCATGTCAAATATTTATACATCGGCCGATCAGCTGATTGGCAAAACGCCCCTTTTGGAGCTGACGCATATTGAGAAAGCATATGATCTGAAAGCGAAAGTGCTCGCAAAACTGGAATACTTTAACCCGGCGGGATCTGTAAAAGACCGCGTTGCCAGGGAAATGCTTGACGAGGCGGAAAGAAGCGGCAGATTGAAACCCGACTCCGTTATCATTGAGCCCACTTCCGGGAATACCGGTATCGGTCTTGCGGCTGTAGCTGCGGCCAGGGGTTATCGGATCATCATTGTCATGCCGGAGACCATGTCGGTGGAACGCCGGCAGCTTATGAAGGCTTATGGTGCCGAACTGGTACTCAGCGAAGGCGCCAAGGGCATGAAGGGTGCTATCGAAAAGGCGGATGAACTGGCCAGGGAAATCCCGGACAGTTTTATTCCCGGACAGTTTGTCAACCCGGCGAATCCGAAGGCGCACAAAGAAAGTACCGGCCCTGAGATTTATGAGGATACTGACGGTAAAGTAGATATCTTTGTGGCAGGAGTGGGTACGGGCGGCACGATTACGGGGGTCGGTGAATATCTGAAATCCAGGAATCCTTTCGTCAAGGTGGTCGCAGTGGAACCAGAGTCTTCCGCGGTACTCTCCACAGGTGTGTCAGGTTCCCATAAGATTCAGGGAATCGGCGCAGGCTTTGTTCCGGATATTTTGAATACGGACATTTATGACGAAATCATTCCGGTTTCCGATGAGGATGCGTTTGCGACAGGCAGGCTGCTTGGTAAGCGTGAAGGCGTTCTTGTGGGGATCTCTTCGGGCGCGGCAGCTTTTGCGGCCATCGAACTTGCCAAACGTCCCGAAAATGAAGGGAAGACCATTGTGGCACTTTTGCCGGATACCGGTGACAGATATCTGTCCACACCATTGTTTGCAGAATAAGCAGGTCACGTGATGAGAGTTTATCTGGATAATGCGGCGACAACTAAAATGAGCAGCACCGCGATGGAAGCCATGCTCCCCTATATGGACACCGTCTATGGGAATCCGTCCAGCCTTCACTCGGCCGGCCAGGCAGCGGCCGAGGCGCTGATAACGGCCAGGCGGCGGATTGCGGACTGCATCGGTGCTTCCCCGAAGGAAATTACTTTTACTTCCGGCGGCAGCGAGGCGGATAATCAGGCAATTCTGTCTGCTGCACGGGCAGGGGAGAAGAAAGGCAGAAAGCACATTATTTCCACCGCATTTGAGCACCATGCAGTACTGCATACCTTACAGAAACTGGAAAAAGAAGGATTTGAGATTACCCTGCTGGATGTTCATGAAAACGGAATTGTATTGCCGCAGCAGGTGGCGGATGCTGTTCGTGACGATACCTGCCTTGTCAGCGTGATGTATGCCAATAATGAGATCGGGACGATCCAGCCGATAGAGGCAATTGGAAAGATATGCCGGGAAAAAGGTGTTTTGTTCCATACGGATGCGGTACAGGCGGCGGGACATCTGTCTATTAATGTGGAGGAGCAGAACATTGATATGCTGTCTCTTTCTGCGCATAAATTTCACGGCCCGAAAGGAATCGGAATTCTTTATGCAAGAGCAGGGGTTCCATTGGCACCTTTGATTGAGGGCGGTGCACAGGAATGGGGAAGGCGGGCAGGTACCGAGAATATTCCGGCAATTGTGGGAATGGCGGCGGCACTTGAGGAAGCGTGTACGCATAGGGAGGATAACGCGAAGCGTCTATGCAGCTTACGGGATAAGCTTATCGCCGGTCTTTGGCAGATTCCGCATGCAATTTTAAATGGTGACGCAGCGAAACGGCTTCCCGGCAATGTGAGTTTCTGTTTTGAGGGAATAGAAGGGGAATCCCTTTTGTTGCTTCTCGATGATAAGGGCATCTGCGCTTCTTCCGGTTCCGCCTGTACCTCGGGGTCCCTTGATCCCAGTCATGTACTGCTCGCCATCGGAAGAGTACACGATATTGCGCATGGATCCCTTCGCCTGACACTTTCGGAGGAAAATACGGAAGAGCAGATAGCGTATACCGTCGAGGCAGTAAAAGAAGCAGTTGCCTATCTGCGCAGCTTTTCTCCTGTCTGGCATGATCTTGTCAGCGGAAGAAAGGAATTTGTGATTAAGTGAGGTTGATACGATGGCTTTGTATAGTGAAAAAGTTATGGATCATTTCCGCAACCCAAGAAATACAGGTGTTATTGAAAATGCCGACGGCGTTGGCGAGGTTGGAAACGCTAAATGCGGCGATATTATGAAAATCTATCTGAAAATTGAAGATGATATCATTGAGGATGCCAGGTTCGAGACTTTTGGGTGCGCTTCTGCCATAGCTTCCAGTTCCATGGCCACAGAACTGATTAAGAAAAGACCGGTCTCAGAAGCACTTGCCCTGACCAATCAGGCGGTGGTTGAGGCATTGGACGGTTTGCCGGCCCATAAAGTACATTGTTCTGTACTGGCCAAAGAAGCGATTGAAAAAGCATTACAGGATTATTATGGGAAACAGGATGCGGCAGATTGTCAGATACAGAAATGGAGAAGATCATGATGATTTCGACGAAAGGAAGATATGCGCTCCGTGTGATGATTGATCTGGCGCAAAACTATGGGAACGGCTATGTCCCCATGAAGGAGGTCGCCAAAAGACAGAATATTTCCTTGAAATATCTGGAGCGTATTCTTCCTGTTCTGACCAAAAACAAACTGATTGAAGGGCTCCAGGGAAAAGGCGGAGGGTATCGTCTGACCTATACACCGGACAGATACCGTGTTGGGGATATTCTGCGTCTTACAGAGGGAGATCTTGCACCGGTGGCCTGCCTTGGCTGTGAGGAAAACACTTGTGAGCGTGCGGGTACCTGTAAGACATTGCCCATGTGGGAGGAGTTTTATCGACTTACCAATACCTATTTTGATGGAATCGTTTTATCCGATTTAGTGAAATAAAGTCTTGACAGTGCTTTTTTCAAGTGGTATTCTATAGAAAATTTAATGAGTTAAACCGTTGAAGCGGAGATAACGGTGATAATGCCTTTACAGAGAACCTGTGTTGCTGAGAGTCAGGTAAGAAACAAGTCATCAAATGGACCGCTGAGGGTGCAGTCAAATGCGCATGGCGCAAAGTATTCTGCAACGTGTGGGCATACGTCAGTTGCCGGGGATATGATGGTATCCTGCTAAGCGCACGGAGTATTTTCGTGAATCAAGGTGGCACCGCGGATAGAGTTTATGATTCGTCCTTGACAAAAACAATGTTTTTGTCAGGGGCGTTTTTTTGCGCGCATCAGCAGAGTCAGAAGGAGGAGCAGACAGGATGCATGCCTGCATGCAAGACTGTCTGAGACGACTTATGACGAGCAACGCGAACTTGAAATGTGAAACATTTCAAGTCTGCTGATGCTGGTTGGGAATGAAATGGGCAGAGTCAGAAGGAGGAGCAATTATCATGAAAATCTTACCATCTTACGAGGAAATACAACGGATTACAGCGGACGGAACATACAAAATATGTCCGGTCAGCTGCGAAATGCTTTCCGATATCTGCACCCCGATAGAGGCACTTAAAATCCTCAAAAATATATCCACCCACTGCTATATGCTGGAATCGGTGACGGAGAAAGAAAAGTGGGGGCGCTATACATTTCTGGGCTTTGACCCCAAAATGGAGATTACCTGTCTGGATGGAGAGATGAAAGCCGGTGACCTTACTTTTAAGACAGAGAATCCGTCCGCTTATCTGCGGCAGATTCTTCAGGAATACAAAAGCCCGCGGTTTGACTGTCTTCCGTCTTTTACCGGCGGTCTGGTGGGATACTTTGCTTATGATTATTTAGGATACAGTGAGCCTTCAATCAGAGTGGGAGTACAGGATACGGAGGCTTTCAAGGATGTGGATCTGATGCTTTTTGACAAAGTTATCGCTTTTGATAATTTCCGCCAGAAAATTGTCCTGATCGTGAATATGCAGATTTCTGAGGCAGAAGCCGGGTATAACAAGGCGGTACGGGAACTGCATCAACTTGCCGGTTTACTGCGCACGGGTGAGAAGAAAAAAGAAGAGAAGGGGAGGATTCTTGGAGAGGTGACGCCGCTGTTTGACAAAGCGGCATATTGTGAAATTGTGGAGCGGGCCAAAGGTTATATCCGTGAAGGCGATATTTTCCAGATCGTCCTTTCCAACAGGCTGGAAGCACCTTTTGCGGGAAGTCTGTTAGATACCTACAGGATTCTTCGTACCATGAATCCCTCCCCGTATATGTTCTACTTTTCGGGGACGGATGTAGAAGTGGCGGGCGCCTCGCCTGAGACGCTTGTGAAGCTGGAGAACGGTGTGCTTCATACGTTTCCATTGGCGGGAACGAGGCCCAGGGGCAGGACAGAGGAAGAAGATAAGAAACTGGAGGAGGAGCTGCTTGCAGATGCCAAGGAACTGGCGGAGCATAATATGTTAGTGGATTTAGGCCGTAATGATCTGGGTAAAATCAGTAAATTCGGTACGGTACAGGTAGAAAAATTTCATTCCATAGAGAGATACTCACATGTGATGCACATTGGTTCCACGGTGCGGGGTGAGATCAGGGAAGCGTTCGATGCACTTTCTGCCATTGAGGCGGTACTGCCGGCGGGAACCCTGTCTGGGGCACCGAAAATCCGAGCCTGTCAGCTCATTGGGGAACTGGAAAATAATAAACGGGGGATTTACGGCGGAGCCATTGGCTATATTGATTTTACCGGCAATATGGACACCTGCATCGCTATCCGCATTGCCTATAAGAAAAACGGCCGGGTATTTGTCAGAAGCGGTGCAGGGATTGTGGCAGATTCAGAACCGGAGAAAGAGTATCAGGAGTGCATCAATAAGGCAAAAGCAGTTCTCAGGGCGTTGGAACTGGCACAGGATGAGGCAGACTGAATCAGGAACCCTCAAGAAAGGGTTGAAAGTGAAGATATATGCTGAGAAAGGAGCAGGACCATAAGCATGATAATACTGATTGACAATTATGACAGTTTTTCCTACAACCTCTACCAGATGGTGGGAGAGATAGAACCTGATATCCGTGTGATCCGGAATGATGAACTGTCAGTGGAGGAAATCAAAGCACTGGCGCCGGATCATATCATTCTTTCCCCGGGACCGGGGCGGCCGGAGAAGGCGGGAGTCAACATGGAGGCGGCAAAGACACTGGGTAAAGAAATACCGACTCTTGGGGTTTGTCTGGGCCATCAGGCAATCTGTGCTGCTTACGGAGCAACCGTTACTTATGCGAAAGCGCTGATGCACGGCAAACAGTCGGAAGTTGTTTTTGATAAGGATTGTCCACTGTTTCGCGGCTGCCCGGATAAAGCTTATGTGGCGAGATATCATTCGCTGGCGGCGGACGAGGAGACGATGCCGGCATCTCTGCGGATTGTGACACGTACGGCAGATGGGGAGGTGATGGCGGTGCAGCATAAAGAGTATCCGATTTATGGGGTACAATTTCATCCGGAATCGATTATGACACCGGACGGAAGGCAGATGATAGAGAATTTTATCAGAAATATTTGAATTAAGGATGCAGAAAGGAAGGGCACAAGTTATGATCAAAGAAGCAATTGTCAAAATCGTAAACAAAGGGGATCTCACTTATGACGAAGCATACACCGTGATGAATGAGATTATGAGCGGGGAGACTTCTCCTACCCAGAACGCCGCGTTCCTGGCGGCACTCTCTACCAAAAGCGCCAGGGCGGAGACCACCGATGAGATTGCAGGGTGTGCGGCGGCCATGCGCGATCATGCCACGAAGGTGCATACAGATATGGATTTATTTGAGATTGTTGGGACCGGAGGCGACAATGCCCACAGCTTTAATATCTCCACCACTTCGGCGCTGGTGGCGGCGGCAGGGGGTATGAAGGTGGCCAAACACGGCAACCGGGCGGCTTCTTCCCAGTGCGGAACAGCGGACTGTCTGGAAGCTCTTGGTGTCAATATCGAGCAGAGTTCTGAGCGCTGTGTGGAACTTTTACAGGAAGTGGGTATGTGTTTCTTTTTTGCACAGAAGTATCATTCTTCCATGAAATATGTGGGGGCAATCCGTAAAGAATTAGGATTTCGTACGGTATTTAATATCCTGGGTCCTCTGACCAATCCCGGCAGTCCGAAAAGGCAGCTTCTGGGGGTGTATGATGAATACCTGGTGGAACCCCTGGCGCAGGTGCTTATCAGTCTCGGCGTGGAGCGCGGTATGGTGGTATACGGACAGGATAAACTGGATGAGATTTCCATGAGTGCGCCCACTACGGTCTGTGAGTTCAAGGATGGTTGGTTTAAGTCTTATACCATATCTCCTGAAGATTTTGGGTTTGCTCGTTGTACGAAGGCCGATCTGGAAGGAGGCACCCCAGAGGAAAATGCAGAAATAACGCGTGCAATCCTACGGGGAGAAAAGGGACACAAGAGAGATGCCGTGTTGATGAACGCCGGGGCAGCCCTCTATATCGGCGGTAAAGCCGATAGTATGAAAGATGGCGTGACGCTGGCAGCGCATCTGATTGATTCAGGGAAGGCGCTTGGGACCCTTGAGAAATTGATTGCGGTGAGTAACCGGCCCGAAGAACAGGTGTAATTATTTGAGAAGCAGGATGCTTTGGAATGACCATTAATGAAGGAATGGAGATTAGTTATAGTGATGAACATTTTAGAACAACTGGCGGAACATGCCCAATATCGTACAGAGCAGGCTAAAAAAACAATATCGCTTGCAGAAATAAAAAAACAGGCGCTATCCATGAAACAGGGAGATTATTCTTTTGAGAAAGCCTTGCGAACCCCCGGGATTTCCTTTATCTGCGAGTGCAAGAAGGCATCCCCTTCCAAGGGCCTGATTGCACCGGATTTTCCCTATGTACAGATTGCCGGGGAATATGAAGCGGCCGGTGCAGACTGTATTTCGGTATTGACGGAACCGAAATGGTTTCTGGGCAGTGACAGATATCTACAGGAAATTGCTGAGGCGGTGAAGATACCCTGCCTGCGCAAGGACTTTACGGTGGATGAGTATATGATCTATGAGGCCAGGGTGCTTGGCGCATCGGCAGTGCTTCTGATCTGTGCCATCCTAAGTGAGGCGCAGATGAGAGAATATCTGGCAGTCTGTGAGACACTGGGACTCTCTGCCCTGGTGGAAGCCCATGACGAAGCAGAAGTCGAAAAGGCTTTGTCTGCCGGGGCGCATATCATCGGGGTCAATAACCGGAATCTGAAAGATTTTACGGTAGATACGGATAACAGCCGCAGACTGCGGTCGTTGATTTCTACCGATGTCCTGTTTGTCTCCGAGAGCGGTGTGCAGGGGCCGGAGGATGTGAGGCGGCTTGCAGAGATGGGTGCGGATGCGGTGTTGGTCGGAGAGGCATTGATGCGGGCAGACGATAAGAAGGAAATGTTGGCGGCACTGCGGGAGGCGGCAAAACAACGATGACAAAAATAAAGCTCTGCGGCCTTATGAGGCCCTGCGATATAGAGACAGCCAATATACTTATGCCGGAATACATCGGGTTTGTTTTTGTGAATAATAGCAAGCGTTATATATCTTGTGAACAGGCGGCGGCTCTCAAAAAAATGCTTCATCCGGATATCACGGCAGTGGGTGTATTTGTGGATGCGGACAGGGAAGTCATCAAAGACTTGCTGGATGAGGGCATCATAGATGCGGTACAGCTTCACGGCCGGGAAGATGAGGGCTATATCAGACATCTGCGGTCATTGACAGATAAACTGATTATCAAGGCATTTCGGGTAGAAGACAGGAACGATATCAAAAGAGCACAGGAGAGCCCGGCAGATTATGTACTTCTGGATTCCGGCAAGGGCGGAACAGGCACTGCTTTTGACTGGCAGCTGCTCACACACATTGACAGACCTTATTTTCTGGCAGGCGGCCTTGATGCGGATACGGTGGGTGAGGCGGTCAGACGATGGCGGCCTTATGTGGTGGATGTCAGTTCCGGTATTGAGACGGACGGATATAAGGATGCGGAGAAAATGCGGGCTTTTGTGGAGAAGATAAGAAATCCGGAAACCGTAAATAGAATAATAAGGAATGGAGATAGAAAATCATGACAAATCATAACGGGCGTTTTGGTGTCCATGGAGGACAATATATTCCGGAAACATTGATGAACGCGGTCATCGAACTGGAAGAGGCATATAATCATTATAAGGAGGATAAGCAGTTCAATCAGGAATTAACTGAGCTTTTTAATGAATATGCAGGACGGCCGTCCAGGCTGTATTTTGCCCGGAAGATGACTGAGGATCTGGGCGGGGCCAAGATTTATTTAAAAAGAGAGGATTTGAATCATACCGGTTCCCATAAGATCAACAATGTGCTGGGGCAGGCTCTTTTGGCTAAGAAGATGGGCAAGACCAGACTGATTGCGGAGACCGGGGCGGGTCAGCATGGGGTGGCCACGGCCACGGCGGCAGCTCTGCTGGGTATGGAGTGCGTGGTGTTCATGGGAGAGGAGGATACCGTCAGACAGGCTCTTAATGTCTATCGTATGCGGCTTCTGGGAGCGGAGGTTATTCCGGTTAAGACAGGCACAGGCACTCTGAAAGATGCAGTATCCGAGGCCATGAGAGAGTGGACTTCCCGGATTGCAGATACCCATTACTGTCTGGGTTCTGTGATGGGCCCCCATCCTTTTCCCACTATCGTCCGCGATTTCCAGGCAGTTATTTCCAGGGAAATCAAGGCGCAGCTGATGGAGAAGGAAGGGAAGCTTCCGGATGCAGTGATTGCCTGTGTGGGCGGCGGTTCCAATGCCATGGGCAGTTTTTATCACTTTATAGATGATGCGGATGTTAAGCTGATTGGCTGTGAGGCGGCGGGCAGAGGCATAGATACCTTCGAGACGGCGGCAACCATCAGTACGGGACGGCTGGGGATTTTTCATGGCATGAAGTCTTATTTCTGTCAGGACGGATACGGACAGATCGCACCGGTCTATTCGATCTCGGCAGGGCTTGATTATCCGGGAATCGGGCCGGAACATGCATATCTGCATGATATTGGCAGAGCACAGTATGTGCCGGTCACGGATGAGGAAGCGGTGGAAGCCTTTGAATATCTGTCAAGGACAGAGGGCATTATCCCGGCCATAGAGTCGGCCCATGCCATCGCCTATGCCAGAAAAATTGCGACTGTTATGGAAAAGGAGCAGATTATTGTGATTACGATTTCCGGCAGGGGAGATAAGGATTGTGCGGCAATTGCGCGTTACAGAGGGGAGGATATTCATGACTAGAATAGGAAAGGCTTTTGCAAAGAACAAGGCGTTTATCGCCTTTATCACTTGTGGAGATCCCGATTTAGAGACTACCGCCGCCTGTGTGCGTGCCGCTGTGGATAATGGCGCAGATCTCATTGAACTGGGGATTCCATTCTCAGATCCCACTGCGGAAGGGCCGGTAATCCAGGGAGCTAATCTGCGGGCGTTGACGGGAGGTGTGACTACCGATAAGATATTTGATCTGGTGAGAGGACTGCGGCAGGATGTAGAGGTGCCGATGGTGTTTATGACCTATGCCAATGTGGTGTTTTCCTATGGGGCGGAACGATTCTTCTCTACTTGTCATGAAATCGGGATGGACGGCATTATTCTTCCGGATCTTCCGTTTGAGGAAAAGGAAGAGTTCCTGCCACTTTGTCATGCATATGGTGTGAATCTGATTTCCCTGATTGCACCCACTTCGGAAAACCGGATTGCCATGATTGCCAGGGAGGCAGAAGGGTTTCTCTATATTGTCTCGAGTCTGGGCGTGACCGGAACCAGGAGCGAGATTAAGACAGACCTGGAATCCATTGTGAGCGTGGTCAGACAGAATACGGAGATTCCCTGTGCCATCGGCTTTGGCATTTCCACGCCGCAGCAGGGGGCAAAGATGGCCGGCATATCTGACGGTGCCATTGTGGGATCTGCGATTGTAAAGCTGATTGAGAAGTACGGAAAAGAGGCGCCTGCCTATGTGGGTGCGTATGTGCGGGAGATGAAGGAAGCAATAAGGAAAGTTTCATAAGGTCATGGAATATTGCAGGATAAAGTCTTTGTCCTGCAATATTTAGTTGAAGCCCTATCCTGCTTGTGCTATAATTAAGCGATTATGGAGTATACAATCCTGGGGATAAATCACATCAACAGAAGGGACAGGTCATAAGATGAAAACATTCTTGATTTTGGAAGACGGCACCGTGTTTGAGGGGACGCATATCGGGGCCAGGAAAGAGATTATCAGTGAGATCGTTTTTAATACGTCCATGGCGGGTTACCTGGAAGTGCTTACGGATCCATCCTATGCGGGACAGGCCGTATGTATGACGTATCCGCTGATCGGTAATTATGGCATATGTCAGGATGATATGGAGTCGAAGCGTCCCTGGCCCGATGGTTTTATCGTGCGGGAACTAAGCAGGGTTCCCAGCAATTTCAGATGTGATATTACAATTCAGCAGTTTCTTGAGCAAAACGGTGTACCGGGTATCGCCGGAATCGACACCAGAGCACTTACCAGAATTCTCCGTGAAAAAGGTACCATGAATGGTATGATTACTACCAATGAGCATTATAATCTGGACGAAATCCTTTCCAAGTTAAAATCATATACCACCGGCAAGGTAGTGGAACGTGTAAGCTGTGATGAGAAATATATGCTGCAAGGCACCAGGGAACTGTCGGAGAACGGACCTCTTTCAGGCAGCAGTGTATTCCGGAAAGCGGATTATGCGGCAGGCATCCGGGAGAAGAAACCCAGCCTTGTCCGGGAATTAAACGGTGCAGGGCTTCGGGTGGCGCTTTTAGATCTGGGGGCCAAAGACAATATAGCCAGATCCCTGGCGGCCAGGGGGTGTGATGTGACGGTCTATCCGGCATGGACGACAGCTGCAGAAATCCTGGCGGACAAGCCCGATGGTATTATGCTCAGTAATGGTCCCGGAGATCCCAAGGAGTGTACTGGTATTATAGAAGAAATACGAAAGCTGTACGAGGCTGATGTGCCGATTTTTGCCATCTGTCTTGGGCATCAGCTGATGGCGCTGGCTACCGGAGCGGATACCTTTAAGATGAAATATGGGCACCGGGGCGGCAATCATCCGGTGAAGGATCTTCAGACGGGAAGAGTCTATATTTCTTCCCAGAATCACGGTTATGTGGTGGATATGGATAAGCTGGATCCCAAGGTGGCTGTACCGGCGTTTATTAATGTCAATGACGGCACTAACGAGGGGCTTTCCTATACGGGAAAGAATGTTTTTACAGTGCAGTTCCATCCGGAGGCATGTCCCGGGCCGCAGGATTCGTCCTATTTGTTTGACAGATTCATTGAGAACATGCGTGAGAGATAGAAGGATAGAGATGGAGGGGTAAAATGCCTAAGAATCCAAATGTAAAGAGAGTATTAGTGATAGGTTCCGGGCCGATCGTGATCGGGCAGGCGGCGGAGTTTGATTATGCAGGCACCCAGGCATGCAGATCTTTGAAAGAAGAGGGCATGGAGGTCATTCTGGTGAACTCTAATCCGGCAACTATCATGACAGACGGCGATATTGCGGATAAAGTATATATTGAGCCCTTGACGGCAAAGGTGTTGGAGCAGATTATCCTGAAAGAGAAACCGGACGCCCTGCTTCCGAATATGGGCGGACAGGCCGGACTTAACCTGGGGATGGAACTGGATGAGTCCGGGTTTTTAAAGGAACATGGGGTAACACTTCTTGGAACTACGGCCCAGACCATCCGCAAAGCCGAGGATCGTCTGGAATTTAAAGAGACCATGGAGAAGATCGGGGAGCCCTGCGCACCTTCCCTGGTGGTGGAGAATATAGAAGATGGCGTAGCTTTTGCCGGCAAGATCGGCTATCCGGTGGTGCTGCGTCCTGCTTATACCCTGGGTGGTTCCGGCGGCGGCATTGCCCACAATCAGGTACAGTTGGAGGAAATCCTTGCTAACGGCCTGCGGCTTTCCCGGGTGGGACAGGTACTGGTGGAGCGCTGTATTGCAGGCTGGAAAGAGATTGAGTATGAGGTTATGCGGGACGGGGCAGGCAATTGTATCACTGTCTGTAACATGGAAAATATTGACCCGGTGGGTGTGCATACCGGAGACAGCATCGTGGTGGCACCTTCCCAGACCCTGGGAGATAAAGAGTACCAGATGCTCAGAAGTTCCGCCCTTAACATCATCAACGAGCTGGGGATTACCGGCGGCTGTAACGTACAGTTTGCCCTGCATCCCACCAGCTTTGAGTACTGTGTCATCGAGGTAAATCCCCGTGTGAGCCGTTCTTCGGCTTTGGCCAGTAAGGCGACCGGTTATCCTATTGCCAAAGTGGCGGCAAAGATTGCTTTAGGATATACTCTGGATGAAATCAAGAACGCCATTACCGGCAAGACGTATGCCAGTTTTGAACCCACACTGGATTACTGCGTGGTAAAAATACCAAGACTGCCTTTTGATAAATTTATAACGGCAAAACGTACTCTTACGACCCAGATGAAGGCTACCGGAGAGGTTATGAGTATTGCCAATAACTTTGAGGGTGCGCTGATGAAGGCCATCCGCTCTCTGGAACAGCATGTGGACTGTCTGCGCAGTTATGATTTTACAGAATTGTCCAAAGAGGAACTGCTGGAGCGCCTGGAAGTGGTGGATGACCAGCGTATCTACATTATTGCGGAGGCCATCCGCAAGGGAATCGACTATGAGACCATCCATGACATCACCATGGTGGATGTTTGGTTTATTGATAAGATTGCCATTCTCACAGAGATGGAGGAGGCATTGGAGAAGGGGCCGCTTACGGCGGAACTCTTAAAGGAGGCCAAGCGGATTGAATTCCCCGATACTGTGATTGCAAGGATTACGGGAAAGAGTGAAGAAGAAATCAAAAAAATGCGCTATGACAACGGTATCGTGGCGGCCTTTAAGATGGTGGATACCTGTGCCGCGGAGTTTGCGGCTACCACACCCTATTACTACTCGGTGTTTGGTTCCGAGACAGAAGTGGAGGAGACGCATCCGAAGAAAAAGGTGCTGGTCTTAGGCTCCGGACCCATCCGGATCGGGCAGGGTATTGAATTTGATTATTGTTCCGTCCATGCCACCTGGGCCTTTGCCAAAGCGGGCTATGAAACAATCATCATCAACAATAACCCGGAGACGGTCAGTACCGATTTTGATATCGCGGATAAACTGTACTTTGAGCCGTTGACGCCGGAAGATGTGGAGAATATTGTAAATGTAGAGAAACCGGACGGCGCTGTGGTGCAGTTCGGCGGCCAGACAGCCATTAAGCTGACGGAAAGCCTGATGAAGATGGGCGTGCCGATTCTGGGCACGAAGGCGGAGGATGTGGACGCCGCAGAGGATCGGGAGCTTTTTGATAAAATATTGGAAGAAACCGAGATTCCAAGAGCAGCGGGCGGAACGGTCTACACTGCCGAACAAGCCAAGGAAGTGGCGAACAGGCTGGGATATCCGGTGCTGGTACGGCCTTCTTATGTGCTGGGCGGCCAGGGGATGCAGATTGCCATTTCCGATGAAGAGATTGAGGAGTTTATGGCGGTCATCAACCGCTACGAGCAGGATCATCCGATTCTGGTAGATAAATATTTGCAGGGGAAGGAACTGGAAGTGGATGCAGTCTGTGACGGCACGGACATTCTGATACCGGGCATTATGGAGCATATCGAGCGTACCGGCGTACACTCCGGCGACAGCATATCCGTGTATCCGGCGCCTACGGTCAGCGAAAAGGTCAAGGAGACCATCGCGGAGTATTCCAGAAGGCTGGCTAAGGCTCTGCATGTCATTGGCTTGATCAATATCCAGTTTATTGCGGTGGAGGATGAGGTGTATGTGATCGAGGTAAATCCCCGGTCTTCCCGTACTGTGCCCTATATCAGCAAGGTGACAGGAATCCCGATCGTGGATTTGGCAACGGATGTTATTATTGGAAAGAAAATCAGGGATTTGGGATACGAGCCCGGATTACAGCCTGCGGCGGACTATTTTGCCATCAAAATGCCCGTATTTTCCTTTGAGAAAATCCGCGGCGCGGAGATCAGTTTAGGGCCGGAGATGAAGTCCACCGGAGAGTGCCTGGGGATTGCCCGAACTTTTAATGAAGCGCTTTATAAAGCGTTCCTTGGTGCGGGGGTTAATCTGCCGAAACACAAGCAGATGATTATTACCGTCAAAGACGCCGATAAAGGGGAAGCCATTGAAGTGGCAAGACGCTTTGAGAAGCTGGGATATATCATATACGCCACCAGAAGTACAGCCAAAGCCCTCAATGATGCCGGAGTGAAGGCCCGTAAAGTCAATAAGATTTCGCAGGAATCCCCTACGGTCATGGATCTGATTTTAGGGCACAGAATCGATCTGGTCATTGATACCCCTACCCAGGGACGGGATAAGAACAGGGACGGCTTCCTGATCAGACGCACCGCCATTGAGACGGGGGTGAATTGTATTACGGCCATGGATACCGCGGCAGCATTAGTCACCAGTCTGGAAAATGCGGAATCCCAGGAGGAAATGACCCTGATTGATGTGGCTACGATTGCGAGACGCGGGAAGTAGAAGAATACTGGAGTTGGAGATGGAATGATTTCCGGAAGGGTGAGCCGGAAAGATAAGGAGAATCTATGGAAGAACAATGGGCTTATAAGACAGATGAGCAGATATATCCACCCCGGGAGATACAGAGCAGTCAACCCTATCCGGAGGGAGTAGACTGGGAGGATGACAGCGGGGCAATACACTCCGTAAAGCAAACTTATAAGATAACGAAAGAAGATGGCTGGCAGGTTAATCGGGGCTATCATGGATCTATGATGTCTCCCGGGGAGATGAGAACAAGGCCCCAGATGATTAAAGGGACGCAGGTGGGTATGCATTATGAGACAGATGATTATCGGGTGGTGGTTCCGTTTTTGATTGTGATTGGAATTATCATGACAGCTGTTTGTGTGCTTGTAACAATCAGCGCCCCGCTGTTTGGAGTTATATTTGATGTTATGTGGTTGATAGCAATTGTCGGTATCATCAGGCGAAGGCCCGATAAGAAGTGGCGTGCCCAGGCGAAGCGGCGTAAGGAAGCAAAAGAAAATACTGCCTATAGGAATTAAGTGTCAAGAGGATAGCTGTGTGAATACAGTCAGAAATTATCAGAAAGAACTGGATAAGATTATAGAGGACTTGTCGGCGCAGCGGCTGGCGGGGATACAGGACGAGTCAGACGGGCAAATCCCAAGACTTCTTCTACATGCCTGTTGTGCTCCTTGCAGCAGTTATTGTCTGGAATATCTGCGGGATTATTTTGACCTGACCGTGTTTTATTATAATCCGAACATCACGGAGAATGTGGAATACCGTAAACGGGTGGCTGAGGAAAAGCGGCTGATTGCAATGCTGAATGAACAGACAGATGACGTTGGCAATGGACAAGGTTCGCAGAGTGGAAAGATGCATAAGCGTTTCAAGATAAAAATTATCGAAGGAGACTACGAACCGGACCGATTTTATGAGATTTCCAAAGGCTTGGAGCAGTGTCCGGAAGGCGGGGAGCGGTGCTTTCGCTGTTATGAACTGCGGCTTCGGGAAAGTGCACGGGTGGCGAAAGAACTGCATTTTGATTATTTTACCACCACCCTTACCATCAGTCCCTTGAAAAATGCGGCCAAACTCAATGAGATCGGTGAACGGCTGGGCGCAGAATACGGTGTGGCATATCTGCCTTCCGATTTTAAGAAGAGAAACGGTTATAAGCGTTCTATTGAACTGTCTGAAGAATATCACCTGTATCGACAGGATTATTGCGGATGCGTATATTCTCGCATGGAACGGGAACAACAGAGAACTTATAAAGAAAACAGAACAAAGTAACAGAGAAAGGTAATAGAGTATGCAGAAAATATTAGATCAGATATCGGAGAAAATGATGGCTGCCTTTGAGTCGGCAGGCTATGATGCAAAATTGGGTAAGGTCACGCTGTCCAACCGTCCCGATCTTTGTGAATTTCAGTGTAACGGAGCTATGGCGGGAGCGAAGCAGTACCATAAGGCACCGCTTATGATTGCCCAGGATGTGGCTCAAAAGCTTACGGACAGTGAAGTATTTGGTGAAGTGAACGCTGTGGCGCCGGGATTTTTAAATCTTAAGATAAGAGAAGACTTTCTGAAAGCCTATCTGAACGAGATGGAGCAGTCAGAAAAATTCGGACTCACCATGCCCGAACATCCCCGGAAAATCATTCTGGATTATGGCGGACCCAACGTGGCCAAACCCTTGCATGTAGGGCATTTGCGGTCGGCCATTATCGGTGAGAGCATCAAGAGAATCTGCCGTTATGCGGGACATGAGGTGATCGGGGACATTCATCTGGGCGACTGGGGACTACAGATGGGGCTGATTATCACAGAATTACGGGTAAGGCAGCCGGAGCTTATCTATTTTGATGACGACTATACAGGAGATTATCCAAAGGAGGCGCCTTTTACCATATCGGAACTGGAGGAGATTTATCCCACGGCCAGCGCGAAGTCCAAGGAGGATGAGGCATATAAGGCAGAGGCAATGGAGGCTACCTTCAAATTACAGAGTGGTGTGCGCGGTTATCGTGCTTTATGGCAGCATATTATTAACGTGTCTGTGGCGGATTTAAAGAAAAATTATGAGAATCTGGATGTCACATTTGACCTCTGGAAAGGAGAGTCTGATGTGCATGATATGATTCCCGCCATGGTGGAGCAGATGAAACGGGATGGCTTTGCTTATGAGAGCGAGGGTGCCTGGGTGGTGGATGTGAAAGAAGAGACGGACACCAAGGAGATGCCGCCCTGCATGATTTTAAAATCCGATGGGGCATCTCTATATAATACGACGGATCTTGCGACCATACAGGACCGGATGGCAAGCTATCATCCGGATATGCTGATTTATCTGACGGATAAACGGCAGGATCTGTATTTTGAGCAGGTGTTCCGCTGTGCGAGAAAGACGGGCCTGGTAAAACCGCAGACCCAGCTTGTGCATATCGGCTTCGGCACCATGAACGGCAAGGACGGTAAGCCCTTTAAGACCAGAGAGGGCGGTGTGATGCGTCTGGAAAATCTGATTCGTGAGATTAACGAAGAGATGATCCGCAAGATTCATGATAACGCCCAGACCAAGGGGTATCAGGTAGATGATGTGGAAGCACAGGAGACAGCCAGGGTTGTGGGTCTGGCGGCGATTAAGTACGGTGATCTCTCGAATCAGGCCTCCAAGGACTATATTTTCGATATAGACAGGTTTACTTCCTTTGAGGGAGATACCGGTCCCTATATTCTTTATACAATCGTACGGATCAAGTCAATTTTAAATAAGTATGAGGAGCAGGACGGAAAATTGACTAGCACAGTCATTAATGAAGCCCGGAATCCTGCCGAGAAAGCCCTGATGCTGGAACTGACCAAGTTCCATGGGATGATGGAACTTGCCTTTGAAGAGACGGCGCCACACAGGATATGCGCCTATATCTATGATTTGGCCAATGCCTTTAACAGATTTTATCACGAGACGAAGATTCTGACAGAAGAGGATGCGGACAGGAAAGCGGGTTGGATTGCCCTGTTAAAATTGACCAGGGAAGTCCTGGAAGCCTGCATTGACTTACTTGGATTTACGGCGCCGGAGAGGATGTAACTGCTAATATTACGATGCGCAGGAATGGAGAAAATATGATTTCTGGGGAGAGGCCCGAAGCCGACAAAGATAAAAAATACACGGTCTGGATGGTCGTTACCATACTGCTTACGGTGATGGTGCTTGCCTGTATTGTGGCCATCACTGTTTATATCGATCCCTTCTTTCATTATCATAAACCACTGGAAGGTTACGCATATCCGCTGAATAATGTACAGGTGCCGGGTTCCGGAGACAGAACATTTGGTTTGCGGGAGCAAAATGATGGGATCGTGCGGCATTTTGATTATGACAGTATTATCTGCGGAACTTCCATGACAGAAAATTTCAAAGCTTCCCAGGCGGATGCAATATTTGACGCTGATTTTGTGAAGGTTCCTTTGAGCGGAGCTTCCTACCGGGAAAGCCATGACATTCTTCAGTGGGCTTACGGTGCCGGGAAAAACGTGCGTTATGTTATCAGAAGCATTGACTATAGTATGCTGTTTGATTATTATGACGGCCACAATGATCAGCTCTATATGTATGATAACAACCCCTTCAACGATCAGCAGTATGTGTTAAATAAGTATGTCCTGTATAGAGTGTTTGGGGTTCTGCAATATACCAGAGCCGGGAATCAGACCACAGACTTCGATGCTTATCGAAGCTGGGGCGCAGGCGGCACTTATGGAGCGGAAGCTGTTCTTGCCGCTTATACCAGTGGGGGTGGGGTAGAATTTTCTGTAGCATTGTCTGAAGATGAATGTGAAGCGATGCTTGATAACCTCAGACAGAATGTGATCGATTTACCAGACGAACATCCCGAAACCACATTTTATCTGTTCTTTCCGCCCTATAGCATCTGTTATTGGGACGAATTGAACAGTAAAGGGGAAATTGACCGGATGATAGACGCAGAAGAGGCTGCGATTGCGGAAATACTGAAACATCCCAATATTAAGCTGTATTCTTTCAGTGATAATTTTGAACTTGTCTGTAATCTGGACAATTATAAGGATCAGGGACATTACGGGCCATGGGTAAACGCCTGGATACTGGAATGGATGGGCGATGATGTGGGACTTTTGACGGAAGATAATTATGAAGCGTACATCAGCAGGATAAGAGAATTTTATAACACCTATGATTATGATTCACTCCGTCAATAGACAGAAGTTACTGCGGTTCTGGTATGGAGGTAGAGATGTTATTTAATTCTTACATATTTATTTTATTCTTTCTGCCGTTCACCCTTCTGGGGTACTATGGCCTTAATTATCTAAAACGGTACAGGATTGCCAATCTGTTTTTGATCGGGATGTCCCTTGGCTTTTACGGATATTTTAATTACAAGTACCTGTTTATTATCTGTGGAAGTATCCTTATCAATTACCTGCTCTCCAGAGGCATCCTTTCTTTGAGAAACAGACAGTGTGCCGGGAAAGTGTTGATGGTCTTTGGGATATGTATTGATGCTGCGGTTATTTTCTATTTCAAATACTATGATTTTTTCCTGGAAAATATCAATGCGGTGTTCGGAAAATCTTTTGCCCTGAAGAATATATTATTACCTCTGGGGATCAGTTTTTTTACCTTTCAGCAGATTTCCTATCTGGTGGATTCCTACCGGGGAGAGACGAAAGAATATCGTTTTGACGAATATGCCCTGTTTGTATCCTTCTTCCCACAGTTAATTGCAGGACCGATTGTACTGCATGGCGAGATGATTCCACAATTTAAAAATCTGAATAACCGCCGTCTGATACCCCCGAATTTTTCAAAAGGAATGTATCTTTTCGCGTTGGGATTATTTAAAAAGGTGCTCATTGCCGATACCTTCGGAAAAGCGGTTGCGCTAGGATTCGGTGATATCGGCGCCTTAAGTTCCATGGAGGCGTGGATTGTCTCTCTGTCCTACACGTTTCAAATCTATTTTGATTTCAGCGGCTACTGCGATATGGCAATAGGAATCGGTCATTTATTTAATGTGGAACTGCCGGCGAATTTCAATTCGCCCTATAAATCTTCTTCCATCACCGAATTCTGGGGAAGATGGCATATGTCCCTGACCAGGTTCCTGCGCACCTATATTTATATTCCGCTGGGCGGAAACCGCAAGGGAATGGCCAGAACCTGTCTGAATGTCATGATTGTCTATCTGGTCAGTGGTATCTGGCATGGTGCCAATTGGACATTTGTTTTATGGGGACTTTTACATGGAGCGCTTTGCTGTCTGAATCGGTTTTTTGCAAAGTCGTGGGATAAGTTAGGGGTTGTTATGAGATGGTGTATGACATTTATAGCCGTTAATATCCTATGGGTGCTGTTTCGGGCGGAGGATATTGCTTCCGCCGGACTGTTTGTGCAGAAGATGTTTTCCTTATCGGGTTCTGCCGTCAGAGAGGAGTTGTATCAATGCTTTGAACTGATGGAACTGGCAGTTTTAGGGAATCTTCCGGTTATCAACATGTTATATTCCCATATTACGGGATTTTATATGTGGATATTTATTCTGGGTGCTTTTTGGGTTGTCCTGCGTTTCCGCAATAGCAAAGAAATAGAGTTTAAGCCTACTTTTGCAAGATCACTGGCTGTTATCGTACTCATGGTATGGTCTGTGTTGTCGCTTGGAGAGGTATCCTCTTTTCTCTATTTTAACTTTTAAGCAGGCAAAAAATTTTCCAATAACTACTTGACAAGCAGTGGAGATAAATTGTATACTAGCAAAGCGGGTTGTGCGAACAGCCCGTTGATATGGGGTCTTAGCTCAGCTGGGAGAGCATCTGCCTTACAAGCAGAGGGTCATAGGTTCGAGCCCTATAGGCCCCATTCAATATCATATATGGCGAGATAGCTCAGCTGGCTAGAGCATACGGTTCATACCCGTAGTGTCGAGGGTTCAAGTCCCCCTCTCGCTATTACCTTTAAGAGTGCGGAAATGCTGATGGATGCGGCGTTTCCGTTTTTAATTGCATGATTTCGCAGTGGAGCCAGAGAAGGAACAGGATATTATTGTTGATAAGGTGTGTAAAAGTATGGTACGATTAAACTTAATGAATTGGAAGTATTCAGGAGGTACACAGTGAACCGATTTGCAGATGCATTGACCTATTCCGTTCCATGCGTATACGACTCCATACAGATGAGAAATGTTCCTGACGGGCCTCTGGAGATAAATGTCCCCGGTTCTAAGAGCATTACCAATCGGGCACTTCTGCTTGCCACATTGGCAGATGGGGTTTCCACCTTGCGCGGGGTGCTTTTTTCCGACGATTCCAGGCATTTCCTGAAATGTGTACAGGATCTGGGTTTCGAGACGGGTGTGGATGAACCAAAACGTCTGGTTACTGTTCGAGGCCGGGGTGGTGCGGTTCCCCAGTCGGAAGCCAGACTGTATGTGGGCAGCGCCGGAACAGCGGCCCGCTTTCTGACTGGTTTTCTGGGACTTTCCAGGGGGGTGTACCATATGGATGCCTCCGAACAGATGCGCAGGCGTCCTATGGCTCCTTTACTTGATTCCCTGAAAGAACTTGGGTGTGATATCCTTTATGATGCAAAGGCCAGGGAGGGGCATTTTCCCTTTGTCCTTCATGGACATGGTTTCTGTAAAGAGCAGATAGCCATTAATATTGACAGCAGCAGCCAGTTTTTGAGTGCCCTGCTTATCGTGTCCTGTCTGTGTGAAAAAGACTTTACCACTTATATAGAGGGAACTCATGGCATGGCCTATATTGAAATGACTCTCAAAATGATGGAACAGTTTGGCGTATACGCACAAAAGCTTTCGGGCAGTGCTTTTCTGACCCAGGCAGGGCAGCATTATCAGGCGAGAGATTACCAGATAGAGCCGGATGCATCGGCAGCATGCTATTTTTATGCTATGAGCCCTCTGCTGAATCTTCCGGTAAGGGTCAATCGTGTGCATTTTGACTCCCTTCAGGGAGATGTGGCATTTATCAGGCTTTTGGAACAAATGGGCTGCCGGGCGGTGGATACGCCTCAGGGCATCCTGTTAGAGCCCCCGGCGGACGGCATATTCCATGGGGTTACGGCCGATATGTCCGCCTGCTCCGATCAGGCCATCACACTGGCGGCCATCGCCCCTTTTGCGGACGGTCCGACCACCATCACCGGTATCGGACATATCCGTTTTCAGGAAAGTGACCGTATCACAGCTATCGCTGCGGAACTATCCAGAATGGGCATCCGGTGTGAAGAACGTAAGGACAGTATCACAATCCAGCCAGGTAAGCCGAAGGCCGCTATAGTGGCAACCTATGATGACCACCGCATGGCAATGGGATTTGCGCTGACAGGGCTGCGAAGTCCCGGTATTGTCATTGATAACCCTGGATGCTGCCGTAAGACCTTTGAGGAATATTTTGAGGTGTTGGAAGATGTGATAAAGCGGATTTGTTCATAAATTGTGAGGAAGGAGAAAAAATGGATAATCAGTACAATCAACAGAACAATGGTAATTTTAGTCAACAGGGAAATAGCTACCAGCAGGGCAATCCCTATCAACAGGGAAATGGCTACCAGCAGGGCAATGGCTATCAGCAGGGAAACCCTTATCAGCAGGGAAACCCTTATCAGCAGGGAAACCCTTATCAGCAGGGCAATCCCTATCAACAGGGAAATGGCTATCAGCAGGGCAATGGCTATCAGCAGGGTAATCCCTATCAACAGGGAAACCCTTACCAGCAGGGCAATCCTTATCAGCAGACCAATCCTTATATGGGTAATTCTTACGGAAATTATGGCGGTTCCTATCATTATGGCAATCATCCTGAGCAACAGAAAGCGCCTAATATTTTTCAGCAGTTTGCTTATTCCTTTATTCCGCCCCGGTATGGCAGTCTGGTCAGGGTTAAGACCGGAAGCATGATCGGGTTTGTGACGCTTTTGGCTTTGGTGGCCACCATTATTTCATTTGTAGGTCTTATGCTCAGCTTTTCGCCTTCTGAAGTGAGCGGATGGGCGGATAAACTGCCGGATTTTATGATAAAGGACGGACGATTGTATATAGATGAGGAATTTATGTATGATGACGGCGACGTACTGGTTTATGTGACAGAAGATTTCGGTTCTTTTACCTATGACGATGCAGCTGAATTGATAGGCGAAGGATATCAGAATGTGATGCTGGTAGGAAAACACAGAATTTCGATTATGCAGAACGGAGAGTATCAGCAGTTTGATTATGCTGATTTAGGGAGTGATCTGGAACTCAGCAGAGATATGATTGTTGACACATTTGTACCGCTTCTGATGATTATGATCGTAGTGGGATATGTCTTCTTCTTTGTGGGAAGAATCCTCTGGTATTTCCTGTGTGCGGCGGTTTATCTGCTGATTGCAATGCTTATTGCTTCTATTATGAAGAAGCAGATACCGGCGGGCGCCCTGTACAGAGTGGCAGTATACGCTAAGGTGCTGATGTTTGTGGTGGCAACGTTTTTGAGCCTGATTCCTATTGTATACCTCTCAGTGCCCTTCTTGCTCAGAATTGTTATTACTGTAGTATTTATGGGGTTTGCAATAGCAAAATTACCCGAACAGAATTGATGGTACGTATTGAAACTGAAAGCAGAAATTCTCAAAATTTTCATGGATGAAAATTTCAGAAAATATTGAAATAAAATAACAGCTATGCTACAATTCATTCAAGAGTATCGTAAGGAATTATGCAGTTTTATAATACATAATAAAGGAGAAGCAAAATGCGCAAAAGTATCAAGATAATGGTAGGACTCCGAATAGCGGCTGCATTTATAGCAGTGCTGTTATTCAGTACGCTTACCACCAGGAACATTATCAATATGGAACATTCCGAGGAATATAATATTGAGGTAAATGCTCTGTTACAGAGGGCGCAGAAAGCAGAAGTGGCACATTATAAATGGTCCGCCAATCTCAGTAACGCTTTGTATGCCGGCACAGAATTTACCGGCAGTACCGATCCTACCGGCTGTGTACTGGGGCAGTGGCTTTACGGCGAGTCAGGGACAGATGATCAGACAATTCTGGATTTGCGGAGCCAGATGGAACCGCTTCATAAAGAGCTTCATGCATCGGCTACCTATGTTCTGGAAATGATGGCTACGGATCCGGAGCAGGCACAGGCATACTATCAGGAAACGATTCTGAGTAATCTGAGTACGCTGGTGGGCATGTTGGATCAGGTGGTAGAACGTGGCGGAGAGCTGAATGAGATCAGTACGGAACATATGCATCAGACGGTGATGACCATGCATTATGTTACGATTGGCGGCTTAAGTCTTACGATGATCTGCCTGCTGAGTCTTGTTATCTATATCATGGCACGTGTAGTGAAACCGATTCTTACTATTACAAACAAGACCAAGCCTCTACAGGATGGCTGTATGAAGCTGGAAATCAATTATAATGCAAAAGACGAGATCGGTGATCTGGCCAGGACTCTGAAGATTTCTATTGAACAGACGAGTCAGTACATAGAAGATATTAACCGTATGATGGGCGAATTATCCGTGGGCAACTTTAATGTAGCCCCCTCCGTACCTTTTATTGGAGATTTCAGTTCCATTGCAGAAGCTATTGAAAGTTTTACCAATTCGCTTTCGTCAGCGATGGCTAATATTCACAATGTGGAGCAGAAGGTGTTCGGGCATGCGCGGACGCTCTCTGACGGTTCCCAGATGCTGGCACAGGGTGCGACAGAACAGGCCAGTGCGGTGGAAGAACTTTCAGCTACTCTGGATGAACTTTCAAAGAGTGCGAAGCAGAATATTCAGATGGCTTCCGAGATGCGGGATATGGCTCATCTCACCGGTAAACAGGTGAACTTAAGCAGTCAGCAGATGGATCAGCTGATCAATGCCATGATGGATATCAGCAATACATCCCAGCAGATTGAGGAAATTATTTCCACCATTGAAAACATTGCTTTCCAGACCAATATTCTGGCATTAAATGCAGCTGTAGAAGCAAGCAGAGCCGGCACGGCAGGAAAGGGCTTTGCTGTGGTTGCTGAAGAAGTCCGGAATCTTGCGGCACAGTCCGATCAGGCAGCTAAGGCTACCAAGGAACTGATCGAAAATTCCGTACGGGCGGCAGAACGGGGCAATAAGATTGTGGAGGAAGTTTCCGGAACATTACAGAAAACTCTGGAGCTGGTGGTTAAGTCCAATAGTTCCATTGATGAGATTACTGATGTTGTGCAGGAGGAGGCAACTTCCATTGAACAGGTGGCTGAGGGAATCGGCCAGATTGCCAGCGTGGTACAGACTAACTCCGCGAACAGTGAGGAATCGGCGGCTGTCAGCACAGAGCTGTTTGAGCAGGTGAACCGTCTACAGGATCAGACCAATAAATTCCAGCTGAAACAGGGTTAAGGAATAGCTGGTGTGATACTTTCAGAAAGTTGATATTGTAAGATAGATGAAAAAGCATTGAAACCAAAATTTTCAATGCTTTTTTCTGTTTTTTGTGTAAGTTATCGCTTGTTAAGTAGTATCTTTTATCATATAATATATACTCAGGAGCATATCAGAGAGTATATAAGGAATATAAGTGGAGGAAACATGAGCAGAGGCAAAAGAGAAATCAAAAACTTAATGAAAATGGCGATTGCTGCGGTGATTGTATTATCTGCTGTGATAGTGGCAGGATGGGAGCAGATGAATGTGCAGGCAGCAGGAAGGCCGGTAGAGATCAGCAGCTGTCTGATTTCGGGAGATAATGTGCTTTGTATGATCAAGGCCGGCAGTGTGCCGAGCAGTGATGACGGTAAATATTATGTTTATGCCAATGAGGTATTTGAGGATGGGCCGGAAGGCGATATTGTGGCGACAGTCGATGCAAAGTCCTCGGTTACTGCAAGTTTTCCTCTGGATTATAATACAGAAAATTCTAATCTGAGCCGCAAATTCCTGATAGCAGTGAAACGCAACGGTCAGATGATGCAGGTTAGCGATGAGCATTATATCACAAACCCGGAGGAAGTGGCAGCGTTTACTTCTGCCCGTATGAATACCGGGATTAAGGGAATCTTGTTGGATACCACAAGGGTTCTTGGAGGAGACTTACAGGATCTGGGGGTTCAGCAGGTTATTTATAATCTGAGTGTGGATGAACTCTGCTCTGGTGCGGATGTTCCTAATGCAATTCCTTTTGATTATAATGGAAAGACCTATTATTTTGATCATGCCATGGTTACGCATTATGATGAGCTGTTCAAACTTCTGAATGGAATGGGTATCCAGATCACAGTGGTTCTTCTGAACAGAGGTGAAGGTGCGTATTCCCAGGATATGATTCATCCGATGGCCAAAGAAGGGGATGTGGATTGTCCCGGTTATGCATTGAATGTGGCAGAGGCTGAGGGGGTCAACCATCTGAAAGCTGTTTGTGCTTTCCTTGGACAGCGCTATTCCGGTGCAGTGGGATGCGGACAGATTGACAACTGGATTGTGGGAAATGAGGTTAATGCCAGGACAGAATGGTGGTATATGAATTCTACTTCACTGGATGTCAATGTCAACGTATATGTGAAGGCTTTCCGTATTATGTACAATGAGATGAAAGCCATGAACGCTAATGTACAGATATATAACTCCATTGACCAGGAGTGGAACCGGAAGTCCAATCCGGGCAGTTTTCTGGCCAAAGAGTATCTTGACAAGTTTAATTACTATATGAACCGTGAAGGTAATATTGACTGGGGACTGTCCTATCATCCCTACAATTCACCCCTCTATGATCCTTATGCGTGGAATGGTCCGGCAGTATGGGTGAAACAGAATCTTTCCACACCCTATATTACGATGCAGAATGTGGATATCCTGATAGATTACATGCACCAGGATAAGTTCTTAAATCCTTCCGGAGAGGTGAGAAGTATTTCTCTGGCGGAGATTGGTTATACCTCTTATTTTGGGGATTCCAAGCAGGAGGCATCGGTAGCTTACGGTTATCTGAAGGCGGCTTCCCTGCCGGATGTAGATGCGTTCATGCTCTTTAGACTGACGGATGATGCGCATGAGATGGAAAGCAAACTGAGTCTTGGTATTGAGGATATGAATGGCAATAAGAAGCCTGCTTATGATATTTATAAGAATCTGGGAACAGCCAATGAGTCGGCGGCCAAAGCGAGAGCTTCGGAAATCATCGGTATGGATATTGATGAGATGATCCGTGATAATATCGTCTGGACCAGAGGTGGCGATGGTGTTGTACAATAAGATGATAAGAACAGAAGAATGACCGGAGTCCGGTCATTCTTTGTATAAACCTGAGATACTGCCGGGCGGCAGGAAAGAGTACTGAGGAGAAAAGGTGAAGATTAAGACCGTAAAAAAGAGTTATGAACAGGTACTCGCCCTGCCGGCGCCGGTACATCAAAAGCCTGTCAGGCAGCATATCTTATTTCGTATTCTGTTGAGAGTGCTGTCCACATGGGATTTGTGGGCAACAAACTTTACTTACCGTAAAATCGGTATGGAACGTCTTAACAAAGGGGAACCTTGTCTGGTTCTCATGAATCATTCCAGCTTTATTGATCTGAAAATAGCTTTTATGCTCTTGTTTCCACGGCCTTTTCATATTGTATGTACCTCCGATGGGTTTGTGGGTAAGAAGGGCCTTATGCGCAGAATCGGCTGTATTCCCACAAGGAAATTCATGAACGATGTGGTGCTGGTGCGGGATATGGTTTATGTGCTGCGGGAACTTAAGAGTTCTGTGCTGATGTATCCGGAGGCCAGCTACAGCTTTGACGGTACGCAGACGCCTTTGCCGGAGACAATCGGCAAGTGCATCAAACTTCTGAAAGTGCCGGTCATTATGATTCGGACACAGGGAGCCTTTGCGAGAGATCCACTCTATAATAATCTACAGCTTCGTAAGGTGAAAGTATCGGCAGATATTGAATATCTGTTATCACCAAAAGAGATTGAGGAGAAGACGCCGCAGGAGCTAAATGCTGTTTTGCAGAAAAGTTTTTCCTTTGATTATTTCCGTTGGCAGCAGGAGAACCGGGTTCGGATCAGTGAGCCTTTCCGCGCGGACGGGCTTAACAGGATGCTGTATAAATGCCCGGAATGTCTTACGGAAGGGAAGATGAAAGGGCAGGGAATCAGTCTTACCTGTACCCATTGCGGCAAATCTTATGAACTTACGGAGTATGGTTTCTTACAGGCAAAAGAAAAAGAGACCAGATTTACGCATATTCCGGACTGGTATCGTTGGGAGCGGGAGTGTGTGCGTAAGGAGCTGCTGGCGAATACCTATCATATGGAGGTGCCGGTGGCAATCTATATGATGGTCAATATGAACTGTATTTATCAGGTCGGAGAAGGCGTCTTATCCCATACAAGGGAGGGTTTCCATCTCAGGGGCTGTGAGGGAAAGCTTGATTATGTGCAGGAGCCTTCTTATTCTTACAGTCTGTATTCGGATTTCTACTGGTACGAGATTGGGGATATGATCTGTATCGGGGATGAAAAGGCACAGTATTACTGTTTCCCTAAGGGGAAGGAAGATATTGTGGCCAAGACCAGGCTTGCAGTGGAGGAGTTGTATAAGATTGTGAAAGCACTTCCGGATCAGAAAGGGTGTGCTCTCTGATCCGGAAGGTGATGCAGTCTGTTTTAGATCTGGCCCCGTGTCAAGGGGGATTGTTACGAAATATCAAGTTCAGGCGGGACGTCCAGTTCATGAGGAACGGGCGCTCCGTTTTTCTTTCTCTGGCGTACACATTCTGTCAGCAGATACTCTATCTGGCCATTCACAGATCGAAAATCGTCTTCTGCCCAGGCTGCGATGGCGTCATAGAGTTTGGCTGACAGACGCAGCGGTATTTGTTTCTTGCTGTTATCAGCCATTTAGTACAGGCTTCCTGAGTTGACGATGGGCTGGGCATCCCGATTGCCGCACAGTACCACCAGAAGATTGGAGACCATGGCTGCCTTGCGTTCTTCATCAAGCTGTACCACTTCTTTGGCGGAAAGACGGTCCAGAGCCATTTCCACCATGCCGACGGCACCGTCTACAATCATCTTTCTGGCATCAATGATGGCGGAGGCTTGCTGTCGCTGTAACATAACAGCTGCTATTTCTGGGGCGTAAGCGAGATAAGTGATTCTTGCCTCGATAATCTCCAGTCCGGCCTTTTCTACCTTGCTCTGAATTTCCTTGCGGATACGTTCTGCCACCACTTCGCTGGAGCCGCGCAGAGACCCTTCATCAGCCTGGCCGTCTCCGGTGGTGTCCACATTCTCCGCCACATCATAAGGATACATGCGGACGATGTTGCGAAGAGCGCTGTCGCATTGAAGAGACAGATATTCTTTATAATTGTCTACGTTAAATACTGCTTTGGCAGTATCAGTTACCCGCCACATAACGGCAATACCAATTTCAATCGGGTTTCCCAGACAGTCGTTTATTTTCTGACGGCTGTTATTTAATGTCATGACTTTCAGGGAAATTTTTTTACTTCCGCTTATATTCATAGATGCAGAAGCACTTTCTGTTCCGGAGGAAATCTGTAAAAGACCGCCGCTGCCGTTTCCTACATCACCGCTTTGCTTTAGTTTGGTTCCTGCGGCCGGGTTGAGGGCGGAACAGAAGGGATTGACCCAATAGAAACCGTCTTCCTTTAAAGTCCCGATATATTTGCCAAAGAGTGTCAGAACCAAAGCTTCCTGAGGACGTAACACCTTGAGACCGCAGAACAGGATCCATCCCAGAGCCATTACCACAAGACCGATGACAAAGAGGGCGATACCCCAGGGAGCCTTGGGCCCTGTTTCATTGAGACCATTGATACCGCCTACAATCACTGCGGCAATGGCGGCCAGATAGATTGCCAGCGTCAGCAGAAGCATGGGCATACCGTTTTTGTTTTTGTTGAGTATTTTTTCTTCCATAAGTATTTTCCTCCGTTATGATTTGTGTGAGTTGATATTTGAATGATATCATTATGATATCACAATGTCAAGAGGAAAATAGATGATAACAGTTTTATTTTAGAACTCCTTATACTTCATAAAAAACCGGGCGTACATTTTTCTGTACGTCCGGTTTCAGTGTTATTTATGGAATTTTCAAATGAATGTATAAGTACGCAAAGCAGATTCCAAGGGATATTATGCAAGTGTCTTACCGGTCAGCAGTTCATAACCCTGGAGATATTTATCAATTGTCTTCTGCACAATGTCTTCCGGAAGTGTCCAGTCATGTCCTTCATTGGCTTTCAGCCAGTCTCTGGCAAACTGTTTGTCAAAGGAGGGCTGACTGTGGCCGGGTTCATATCCTTCGGCAGGCCAGAAACGGGAACTGTCCGGGGTGAGCATTTCATCTCCCAGAACGATATTGCCTTCTTCATCCAATCCAAACTCAAACTTGGTATCAGCAATGATAATGCCGCGGGTCAGTGCATATTCGGCACACTTCTTATAGAGGGCGATGGTGTAGTCCCGAAGTTTGGATGCATAGGTTTCACCCTTGCCGGGGAATCTTTCTTCTAAATACGCCACGCTCTGTTCATACGATATATTTTCATCATGGTCACCGATTTCCGCCTTAGTGGAAGGAGTGTAGATGGGTTCCGGCAGCTTGTCCGATTCCTGTAAACCTTCCGGCAGTCTGATGCCGCAGACTGTTCCCTCCTTTTGATAACTTGCCCAGCCGCTGCCGGTGATGTAGCCGCGGACAATACATTCAATGGGAAGCATATTTAATTTGCGGCAGAGCATACTGTTGCCGTCAAATTTCTCCTGTCTGAAAAATTCTGGCATATCTTTGACATCTACTGAAATCATATGGTTGGGCAGGATGTCCTTTGTCATATCGAACCAGAATTTTGACATTTGTGTGAGCACAGTACCCTTTTTGGTCACCTCGTTTTTCAAGATTACGTCAAAACAGCTGATGCGGTCGGTTGCGACCATAATCAGGCTGTCGCCATTGTCGTAGATTTCGCGTACTTTTCCTTCTTTGATAGGTTTTAATTCTGTCATTGGTCTCCTCCATGTCAGAGCAATCTTGTTGTTGATATCTTCTATATCTTATACCAGAGCCGGCAGATTTACAATAGTGAATCAATTTTCTGCAAGAGTGGCAGAATCATTTGGTCAAAAGTGGAAATACTGAAAAGAAAAGCCGGACGGGGATGAAAGGGTCTCAGAGAAAAGGCCGGTAAAAGGAGGAAATCATATGGAGTTAAAAGGATCAAAGACAGAGAAAAACCTGCTGGCGGCTTTTGCCGGAGAATCACAGGCATATACCAAGTATACCTATTATGCGTCCAAAGCCAGGGAAGATGGGTATCAGCAGATCGGCAATATTTTTGCGGAGACAGCGGCAAATGAGAGAGAACACGCCAAAATCTGGTTTAAGTATCTGAACGACGGTGCAGTTCCCCCTACCGGCAGGAATCTGGAAGATGCCGCCGCAGGTGAGAATTATGAATGGACGGATATGTATGCCGGATTTGCCAAAGATGCGAGGGCGGAAGGATTTGAGGAGCTGGCAGTGCTCTTTGAGGGTGTGGCACGGATTGAGAGGGAACATGAGGAGCGCTATCGGAAGCTGATTGAAAATCTGGAGGATGGTCTGGTATTTTCCAGGGACGGTGACTGCATCTGGCAGTGCTTAAACTGCGGTCATCTGGTAATCGGTAAGAAGGCGCCCATGGTATGTCCTGTCTGCAAGCATGAACAGGCCTATTTCCAGATTAAACCGGAAAATTATTAAGGGTAAAACAGAGGAGGCTGGTACAAAACAATGGTATCGGTCTCTTTTTGTATCTTTTTAAGGACAAAACTTGTCAAGGAAAAGTTGTTATGGTATGATGACACCGTATTGTATCTCGTATGAGAATAATAACAGGAGGAAATGTACCATGAAAAATGAAAAAACCTATGAACTTGTGCTTACGGCACTGTTCACCGCCATAATCGTGATTATGGCCTTCACACCACTGGGATACATCCCGCTTGTAGTTATCAACGCGACGATTATTCATATCCCGGTCATCCTGGGAGCACTATTTCTTGGACCGAAGAAAGGTGCATTTTTGGGATTCGTATTTGGTTTCACAAGCTTTATCAACAACACATTTAAGGCGGTTACAGCCTCGGCGTTTGTGTTTTCGCCGGTCCTGGCTGCAAACGTGGTCGGTGTATCCGGCATCTTTAAGAGCCTCTACATTTGCTTTGTACCGAGGATTTTAGTTGGCGTGGTACCGTATTTTGTCTATCTGCTGATTCGCAAAGCGGCAGGGAGTGAACAGAAGACAGGCAGAATGATTGTTAATGCTATAGCGTCTGTTGTTTTATTTGTTTCCGTGCGGGCATTTTTGATCCGGCTGCTTCCGGAGAGGCTGAGTGCCATGGTATGTACAGTGATCGGTCTTGTCGTCGGCGCTGTACTTATGGTGATTCTTACCGTCAGCGGAAACAAAAAGGGATCTGCGGCTATTGCCCTTTCCTATGCGGGACTTGCCGGGGCATTTACCAATACCCTGTTTGTCATGAGCGGTATCTTTATCTTATATAAAGAGGCCTATGCCGAGGCAGTGGGTGTTGCCGGAGAGGCAGTGCTGGATGTCATTATGGGAGTGGTCGCCTTTAATGGTGTGGTAGAATCCGTAGTGGCTGCTATTATTGTGACCGGTGTGGGCCTTGCATTGACAAAGGTGAAACCGGTGTATGGGAAGATGTCAAAGGCACAGCAATCTGTGGGATTTACGGCCAAGAAGGCGTAAGGTTTATCGGAATAAAGAGAACAATACAGCATGAAAATATGCCGGATGGACGCAAAGGCGTCTGTCTGGCATATTGAAAGGAACAGATATTATGAGGAAAGGCAGGACAGAGGATATGATCTTGGCGATTGACATTGGAAATACCAATATTGTCATCGGGTGTATCGAGGGAGAGAAGGTTAATTTTGTAGAACGGGTGTCTACCGATCTCTCCAAGACTGAACTGGAATATGTGGTGGAGTTTAAGACCCTTTTTGATCTGTATCAGATTGGTCTGGAGGATATCAATGGCAGTATCATTTCTTCTGTCGTACCTCCCCTCAATAATATTATGAAGTCGTCACTGGAGAAAATGCTGCATCGGGCGCCGCTTGTGGTAGGGCCCGGTGTCAAGACCGGATTGAATATCCTGATGGATAATCCGGGGCAGTTGGGTTCCGATCTGGTGGTCAATGCGGTGGCAGGGCTGCATTATTACGGGGCGCCGATTATCATGATCGACATGGGAACGGCCACGACCATCAGTGTGGTGGATGAGAAACGAAACTATATAGGCGGCATGATTCTGCCGGGAGCCAAGGTTTCCCTGGATTCTCTTGTGAACCGGACATCCCAGCTGCCGCGTATCAGCCTGGAGCCGCCGAAGAAGGTCATTGGCACAAATACCATCGACTGCATGAAGAGCGGTATCGTGATGGGGCAGGCGGCCTGTCTGGACGGTATGATAGAGAGGATTTACGAGGAGCTTGGGTATTCGGCGCCCGTGGTAGCTACCGGCGGCCTGGCGGCAAGCATTGTTCCATACTGTAAGAAAGAGATAATCTGTGATAATGAGCTTACCTTGAAAGGCCTGGGACTGATTTATCATAAGAATGTGGAAATATGAGAAAGCAGGTTATACGGCGCTGAGCAAGGCATATATGGCAATATAAGTTTTGGTTGGATCAGAAAGAGGTAACATATGTTATTAAAAGAAAAACATATTGTTCTGGGCGTGAGCGGCAGTATCGCCGCCTATAAGATTGCTTCTCTGGCGAGTATGTTGAAGAAGAAACAGGCGGATGTGACGGTAATCATGACACAGAACGCCACAAATTTCATTAATCCCATTACCTTTGAGTCATTGACGGGCAATAAGTGTCTGGTGGATACCTTTGACCGGAATTTTCAGCACAGCGTGGAACATGTGGCCCTGGCAAAACAAGCAGATGTTATGCTTGTGGCGCCGGCTTCTGCCAATGTGATTGCCAAAGCAGCCCATGGACTGGCAGATGATATGCTGACGACCACCTTACTGGCCTGTCAGTGTCCCAAAATCTTTGCCCCGGCCATGAATACCAGAATGTATCTAAATCCGGTGGTGCAGGATAATCTGAAAATTCTTGAAAAGTACGGGATGGAAGTGGTAACCCCGGCCAGCGGTTATCTGGCCTGCGGGGATACCGGGGAAGGCAAGATGCCGGAACCTGAGGCTTTGTATGAGGCGATTGTAAAGGCACTGACCCCTAAGGATATGGCGGGCAGGAAAGTACTGGTCACCGCGGGGCCTACCCAGGAGAAATTTGATCCCGTACGTTATATCAGCAATCATTCCAGCGGGAAGATGGGATATGCGATTGCCAGGGCTGCCATGCTTCGCGGCGCAGAGGTGACACTTGTGTCAGGAAAAACCGCATTACAGCCTCCGATGGGAGTGAAAACGGTGCCTGTGGTGTCGGCCGCCGATATGGCCCAGGCGGTTAAGGCGGCTGCAGAAAAACAGGATATTATTATTAAGGCGGCTGCTGTGGCGGATTACCGCCCTGCCCGGACTGCCGATGAGAAGATGAAGAAAAAGGACGGCGAGCTGACCATTGCTTTGGAGCGCACCGAGGATATTCTGGCGTATCTGGGCGCCCATAGAAGAGAAGGCCAGTTCATCTGCGGTTTTTCCATGGAAACGGAGCATATGCTGGAAAATTCCAGGGCGAAGATGGAGAAGAAGCACATTGATATGATCGTGGCCAATAATCTGCGACAGGAGGGGGCCGGCTTTGGGACGGACACCAATGTGGTAACCCTGCTCACAAAGGAGGAAACCCTGGAACTGCCTATACTCAGCAAGGAAGAAGTGGCGGACAGACTGCTTACTTTTATTCTGGAGAAACAGGGAAAGAAGGCTTAGTGCGAGAAATCGCACGGGTTGGAATGGAGCGTAAAATGATTCAGGATCTGACGGTAGGAGATTCGCAGAAAACACTGGTAAGGTATACGGTGCCCATGTTCATCAGTGTGGTGTTTCAACAGTTGTATAATATTGCGGACAGTATGATTGCGGGTAAATTTGCGGGAGAGGACGCGCTGGCGGCGGTGGGAGCCTCCTATCCGATCACCATGATCTTTATGGCGGTGGCGGTGGGGAGTAATATCGGCTGTTCGGTGGTCATCTCCCAGCTTTTTGGCGCCAAAGCCCATGAAAAGCTAAAAACAGCCGTTTCCACCACGTTAATCACGGGATTTGTGCTGGCGGCTCTGCTGACGATCGTGGGGCTTGTGACCACACCGGCGATGATGCGCATGATACAGACGCCGGAGAATATCTTTGCGGACGGCGCGCTTTATCTCAAAATCTATATCGGCGGATTTATCTTTCTGTTTTTATATAATGTGACCACCGGCATGTTCAATTCCCTGGGGGATTCCAGGACGCCCCTGTATTTCCTGATTGGGTCGTCCGTGGGAAATATTGCGCTGGATATTCTCTTTGTGGCAGTATTCAAATGGGGTGTGGCCGGTGTGGCCTGGGCTACCTTTATCGCCCAGGGAGCGGCCTGTATTCTGGCATTGATTTCTTTTGGCGTGCGGATGCGGGAAATCAGAACACAGGGACGGGTGAAGGTATTTTCTTTTTCCCTGTTAAAAAAGATCAGTATGATTGCGGTTCCCAGTATTTTACAGCAGAGCTTTGTGTCTGTGGGTAATATTTTTATACAAAGTCTGGTAAACTCTTATGGCTCGGGTGTGATCGCGGGATATTCTGCGGCCATAAAGCTGAATACTTTTATCATCACGGGATTTACCACCCTGGGAAACGGTGTGTCCGGTTTTACGGCCCAGAACCGCGGCGCCGGGAAACAGGAACGCATCAGAGATGGATTTATGGCGGGATTGAAGATGGCGGCCTGTGTGGCGGTGCCTTTCTTTGTGGCATATTTCTTCTTCGGACGGACCATGGTACTTTTGTTTATGGATGATACCGGGAGCGACGCCCTGCGTACCGGTGTTACTTTCCTGAAAATCGTGTCGCCGTTCTACTTTGTGATAGCCGTGAAACTGGTTGCCGACGGGATGCTGCGGGGTGCGGAACGGATGAAAGAGTTTATGGCGTCTACGTTTACGGATCTGATCCTGCGGGTCATTCTGGCGTTTGTGTTTTCTGCCGGCATGGGTTCCGTGGGCATCTGGCTTTCCTGGCCCGTGGGCTGGGGGATTGCCACAGTGATGTCCTGGACTTTCTGTCGGAGAGCGCTGGGGAAAAAGGATAAAGGCAGGGAATAAGGCATAGAATAATAACATGCCTTACTCAAATGTATAAATGTGAATTGGAAGCTGTATGGCAGGAAGGTGAGGGAGTAATGAGGATTGGAATGGGGTATGACGTACACCGGCTGGTGGAAGGCAGAAAGTGTATTATCGGGGGCGTGGAAATCCCTTATGAAAAGGGGCTTCTGGGCCATTCGGATGCGGATGTTCTGATACATGCGGTGATGGATGCGCTTCTGGGTGCCGCGGCTTTGGGGGATATCGGCAGGCATTTCCCGGATACAGATCCGGCTTACGAGGGGATTTCTTCTATTAAATTGTTGGAGCATGTGGGTGCACTTCTGGAAGAGAATCTGTTTCTGATTGAAAATATTGACGCTACAATCATTGCCCAGGCGCCGAAGATGCGGCCTCATATTGATACCATGCGGGCGAATATGGCAAAAGCGCTGGGAATCGATATCTCCCAGGTCAATGTGAAGGCGACCACGGAGGAAGGGCTTGGCTTTACCGGCAGTGGGGAAGGCATTTCCGCCCAGGCTATCTGTATGTTGGCAAACCCCAGTGAGATTTACAGTGAGGACGTACAGGCCAGAGGATGCGCAGGATGTCCCGGGTGTAGTAAAGCCGATGAGGAAGGATAAGGCGCAGAAAGCTAACTGTATGATTATGAAACCATGAAGGTGTTAAGAGGGAGATTGTTTTGAAAGAAGATTACAGCCGCTATACGGACGAGGAGCTTTTGGTGAATCTGCGGGACGGCGAGCCGGGCATTATGGATTATATCATGAATAAATACAAGAATCTGGTCAGGAGTAAGGCCAAGTCCATGTATATTCTGGGGGCGGACAGCGAAGATCTGATCCAGGAGGGTATGATCGGGCTCTTTAAGGCCGTGCGGGACTATGATACCGGGCGGGACGCCAGTTTCTCCACCTTCGCGGATTTGTGCGTATCCAGACAGATGTATACGGCAGTGCAGGCTTCCAGACGCAAGAAACATATACCGCTCAATAATTATGTGTCCCTCTATGGCAGTGTGTCAACCAATCATGAGGGGGAGGAAGAGGAACTGGTCAATGTCCTGGCGGCCGGATTTGAGCAGAGTCCGGAGGAGATGATTATCGATCAGGAGAACGTGGACAGGTTGGAAACCATTATAGACAAAGAGCTGAGCAGCTTTGAAAAACAGGTACTGGATCTGTACCTGACAGGAATGGGATATCAGCAGATTGCCAAGGTCTTAGGAAGAGATGATAAGTCCACGGACAACGCCCTGCAGCGGATTAAAACCAAATTGAAGAAAGCAATCAGAAAACAATGACGCGGGTATTGACAAAGCTAAAATGGCTATGATATACTACAACACGATGGCAAGAGGGAAACCTTTATTGTCAGGCTGCTGTGGCTCAGTCGGTAGAGCGTCGCATTGGTAGTGCGGAGGTCACGGGTCCGATTCCCGTCAGCAGCTTTGAGAATCCTTGGGGAACCAGGGATTTTTTGTTGTCTAAAAAATAAGGTGATCAAATATTTTAACATATATTAGACTTTAAATTGTTTGAGAAAGAAGAAGTTCGTATATAGTGAGAGGTAAATAGGATATTAGGACATTTAAATAAGTAGTCTATTGTTAGTATTTGGTAGTTTTTGCAAAGGGCAAAATATTAGAAAATTTTATGTAGTTTAAAACAATAAGTGTATTTTTGTGACGAAAATTGTAGATTTATTTTAATTCTTAGTATATAATGACAGTCATAATACTAGTGATTGGTGGGTTTAAATACGATGTATAGAATAAAAGATCATAAAGATGAAATAATTACAAACTTAATTAGCAATATGTTTTGGTATATATTAACTTTATTTATTGCTAATATTTTATTGTGGATACCCTTAATTAAAGGTATTTATCAAATGATAAGTAACAACAATTATAGAATACCTATTTATGCATATATACTGGCATTTATATCGATTGGGATAATGACTATAATATTAGTAATTGCAACGATTTTAAATATTAAAATATGTAGGAAGAATGAAAGATCAAGAGTTAATAATATAATTGAGACAAACTTAATTTTTGAAAATTTAGAAGTTGAATTGTATTTTAAGGACAGAGAAAATATACTTTCTTTTTTGTAATATGATTGTATTGTAAATACAGAAAAATATCCAGGATTTGAAGGAAGGATTATTTGGACTGGAGGGAAATATAATTATACGAAAATAATTGAATCAAATGGAGAATATACATTATATGATTCTCGAAGAACTTCTTCGCCATTTACTTATACGATTGATTTTAACAGAGAGCTAAGTTTTGGTGACAGTGTTTATTTCAAGCTAGAGACTAGTGTAAAAGATGATAATTTATCTATGATACCAATATTTTCACACACTATTAGGCAACAAACGCATAAGTTTACTATGTATTTAACCGTTCCGGAAAATTTAATTAAGAATATAAAACTAAATGTATATAAGGATTCTGCAAGAACAATAAATGCTCCTAATGATATACATATAGCTACTCAGAAAGTTGGCAATTTAATGCAGTATTCATTTTCAATTAATAACCCAACATTATTAAATAATTATTGCTTTGAGTGGGAATTCAAATAATGTTTGCATTTATTGTACTATTCATGTATAATAAATAAAAACTAGGAAAGGGAAAGCGATATTTTTTTTCGTAGACTGTTGATATGGAAGTTTAAATAAAGTATATAAGACATATAAAAGTGTAAGAAAATTATATCGATCTTCGATTATGAGATTTTTATTTTTTGAAGTTGGTATAATTTTCTTACTTTTTTGTACAAAAAAGTAAGAACCGATACTTTCATTATTTTTCATTATCAATTTGTTAGGAGTTTATGTTATGTATAATTATATATGTAGTATATTTTTGAATAATCTTAGAGCCTTAAGATATTATGTTAGTAGTGTGTCACCAACTATGGATAATGTTATGGATGAAAAGCAAATTAATAATAATGACTCTCTTTTTGCTGGTACCATTTATACGATGGAAAAAATAAAAGAAAGAGGTTCTTCATTATCTGATAGATCGCAAGAAGTTGAAAATATGCCACAAGAAGTAATAGATTATTTAAAAGCTATAGAAAATCTAATTCAAGAGATGGAAGATGACGGTGAAAAATTACCGGATTGTTTGCCTAGGAATATTAAAAGAGAGTATCAAAAGTTTGAAGCAAAAGAAAGACAAAAAGAGATTGTGCGCCCAGACGAAGGGCGGGTAGTCTGGCAGGTGAGAAGCCTGTCTGCGAAGGTTTAACCAACCAGCAGTA